>NZ_JAKILC010000015.1 GCF_023283845.1 Shewanella marinintestina | reverse complement strand
TTCAATATCCTAATCAGAAAATGAATTAGGTGTTCTAAATGAACCGCCCTGTGCGGAGCCGCATGCAGGGTGGTGTGGGGGCTGGAGGCTAGATACCTCCGGCTACCCGATCGCTATTGCAGCGGCAGCGAAATAGTAATTTTTAGGCCAGCTTGCTGATTATTCTCTGCGCTAATTTTACCCTGGTGCGCCTGTACGGCTGCCTTAGCGATTGCTAATCCCAATCCCCAGCCGCCGGATTCTCTTTCTCGGGCTGATTGCGGTCGGTAGAAAGGTTTGAAAATCGCCTCAAGATCGGCTTCATTGCTGATCCCTGGACCATCATCAATAATTTCTATCTGTACTGCTGTGGTATCCATCATTGCTTGAATGGATACTTGAGTATTGGCGTAGCGAATCGCGTTGCGCAGCAAGTTCTCTACCGCGCGGCAAAGTGGTCGCGGATAGAGTGGTAATACAATTGATTCATCAATGTCGATGTGCAACTGCTTTTGCTGTTGTTGGGCTTCAAAGTCTGCGTCATCTAAGATCTGACTTAAGATCTCAGCGAGCTCAAGCTTAGGCTTATTGTCGTTGGCATTCAGCTTTACGCGTGACAGCTCTAATAGTTCAGCAATCATCTGCTCGAGCTGGTCTGCTTCGTATTCAATACGCTCGGTTTCGGCGGTCTCTTGGCCCTTTTTACGACTCAAAGCTAAAGACAATTTAAGTCGAGTTAAGGGCGTGCGCAGCTCATGAGAAATATCGCTAATCAGTCTTTGTTGGCTCTTGACCATATCTTCAACCGAGTCAGCCATACTGTTAAATGCTTGAGCCAATTGACCTATTTCGTCATTGCGTTTAACCGTTGCCATATCGACACGGCTACTTAAGTCGCCATCAGCTAACGCATCAGCACTGCGTTTTAGTGAGCGTAACGGTTTACCTAAGTGCCAGGCAAATAAGCCGCACAATAGGCCTGAAAGCAAAATGGCAATGCTCAGAGTTAAAATCTTATTGTCGATAAAGAAGAAAAACCAAGGGCGCGGATGATGCTCGGGTAAGCGTCCAAATAAGCTATAGGGTTTACCACTAATTTCAAAATTATAGGGGCCGAAAATTAGCTCGTCTCTAAATTGATGTTTAATCGGCTCACCCGCTTCGTCAGCGAGTAACATAAAGCGTCTAAGTGAGCGTGATGACTTATGACTGTTAAGCACCTTTCCGTATTCATCGACTAAATAGATGCGCGCAGGTCGGCCTTTAAATTCTTTAAAGCGGCTCCAATGTTTGAGCTTATCTGACTCTAAAATTTGTGGATTCTGGCTTATGCGTTTAGCGCTTTTTTCTAACAAGCGTTCAAGTGGATAGGGGATGGCCGACTGATCATGATTTTGCTGCATCAGAGGTAGTAAACCAATAAGAGCAATGATCAACGAGCTACAGAGCCAAAAGCCCAATAGTAATTTTACGAATATATTGTTGGGGTTTTTTCTGAGCTGCATTTACGGTAACCAGATATAACCTTTGCCGCGTATTGTTTTTACGCGTGGGCGACCGTCGCTGCGCTCAGGCATCTTTTTTCGCAAGTTAGAAAGGTGCATATCTAAGCTACGGTCAAAAGGCATCAACTTTTTGCCTAAGACTTTCTCACTTAAAGTTTCTTTGCTTGCCAGTTCTCCGGTATTTTTAACCAGCTCAAATAGAAGGCTAAACTCGGTGCCCGTTAGAATGATTAACTGCTCTTGGCAGTGCACTTCTTGACGCGCTGGATCTAAATTAATGTCGCCATATTGGTGAGTGGATTGTGGAGCATCGTTTGCTTGGCTGTGAGTGCGCCGAATAATAGCGCGAATGCGTGCAACTAATTCACGGTCGTTAAACGGCTTTGGTAGATAATCATCGGCACCAATTTCCAATCCTACCACACGGTCAATTTCATCCCCACGAGCGGTGAGCATTAATACTGGTGTTTGCTTTTTACTGCGCAGTGCACGTAATACTTCAAAGCCATTAAGTTTTGGCAGCATTACGTCGAGTAAAATGAGATCAAATTGCTGCGCAATCGCGAGATCGAGTCCTGTTTGGCCATCATGGGCCAGTGTCAGTTCAAAACCTTCAAGCTCTAGCAGTTGTGCAAGCAACTCAGATAGACCTAAGTCATCATCTATCAATAATATACGGCTCATATTTACCCTTCAAAAATAATCTCACTGGAGGGAGTATACCCTTTTTGATGTCAATTGCAGTTTAGGAGTGTAATGCTAAGTAAAGATAGATAAGCGTTAGCATAATCGAAGTTAATTTAAACTGCTTTACAGAGCTTTACGCTAAATAAACTCAACATTACATTGGGCTAGCTACACTGGTAACCGTCAAATGAAGCTTAGCAGGGCTAGGCAAATTAAATTGAGGCTACCATGATGAAAAAGAATACGTTAAAAGCAGGTTTGCTTGCCATAGTGGCCAGCAGTGCATTACTAACCGCTGGTGTTAGCGCTGGCGAAAACCACCAAGGTTCAAACGAAGGCAAAAGCGGTTATCACCAGATGAAAGGTAAGCATGGTGGTCACCATGACATGCGCAAAATGTTCCGTGGTTTAGATTTAACTGCTGAGCAAAAAACTGAAATGAAAGCACTATTTAGTGCGCATCGTGATGAGATGAAGCAAAACCGTCCTTCAAAAGAAGAACGTGCGGCGCAAAAAGCCAAGATGCTAGATTTCATCACCACAACTAACTTCAGTGAAGAGGCGGTTAAGCAAGCTTTAGCGGCTAAACAAGAAGCGCGTCAGCAAAAAGCTGTTGATATGCTGAAGTTACAAAACCAAGCTTACCAGCTGCTAACTCCAGAGCAGCAAGAGAAATTCAAAAAACGTTTTGCTAAGCACCATAAAAGATAACAGCTTTGAGACTAAAAATGACAACACGCTTAATCGTGTTGTTCTATTAAGTCGATTGCTATTAACTTGAGGGAAATCATCCGATTCTCCCTCAAGTTGTTATAAACTTAAGATCTGTGCTTCCCTTACTTTATCAGTAAACAGATTTTATGAATGACACTTCCCAATATGATTTCTGGGTTAAGCTCGCTAGCCGCGCTGCGGTTGCGACTGCATTAACCCTTATTGTCATCAAGTTAGCCGCGTGGATGTATTCTGGCTCTGCCAGTATGTTGGCTTCTTTGACTGACTCCTTTGCTGATGCATTAGCATCAATCGTCAATTTTATCGCGATTCGTTATGCCATCGTGCCAGCAGACCAAGATCACCGTTATGGTCATGGTAAGGCTGAGCCATTAGCGGCTCTGGCGCAATCGGCATTTATTCTCGGTTCTGCATTCTTGCTATTTTTCCATGGTGGTGAACGTTTAATTAACCCCGTTGAAGTTAAGCATGCCACTTTAGGTGTGGTGGTATCGGTTATTGCCATTGCACTGACATTTGCTTTAGTGATGCTGCAAAAAAGAGCGTTGGCGGCCACATCAAGTACAGTGGTTGAGGCTGATTCGCTGCACTATAAGTCGGATTTATTCTTAAATGCGGCGGTATTGTTAGCGTTAGTGTTATCGCAATACGGTTGGTGGTGGGCTGACGGTTTATTTGCCCTGTTAATCGCTTTATTTATTGGTCAACAGGCTATTGGCTTGGCTTATCGTTCGGTCCAATCACTGCTAGACAGAGAACTCGATGATGAAACTCGCACTAAAATCACTGAGATCGCTGTGCAAGATCCGCAGGTGAAGGGTATTCACGATTTACGTACACGTGAGTCAGGTAAAACCATGTTTATTCAGTTCCATCTGGAGCTAGATGGTGACTTGAGCTTACATCAAGCGCATAAGATTGCGGTGGCCACCTCTGAAAGAGTGCGGCAAGAGTTTGTTGAATCTGAGGTGATTATTCACCAAGACCCAGTCTAATTAAATTGAAATAGTTACAGTGTAATTTAACGAAGTACAGGTCAATGTTTAGTGCCCAGCCCGCTCAAATGTTTATGACATTGTTATGATTTAGATCGCTCAGTGTAATATTTGGCTTTAATTGCATCAGAATGTATCGATGGTGGTTTTGAATATGATAGCGTTCGTTCATCAAAAATAATTTAAGGGAATAATGATGAATAAACTATCGATACTAGCGCTCGGTATAGCTGCAATAACTAGCTCTGCAAATGCGTTTGCTACCACTGACCGTACCGGTTTTTATGTGGGTGGCGAAATTGGTGCGATTGAAGCAAAAGAAGGCGGTGAGTCAGAGTCTGGACAAAGCTTTGGTGCTTACGGTGGCTATAACTTTAATGACTGGTTCGGTTTAGAGGCCACGTTATATGGCACAAATGATTTAGCCGACAACGATTTTGCTAGCGTTAATGCGGCGGCATTTTCAGTAGCACCTAAGTTCACAGTTGTATTAAACGATACTTTTTCACTATACGGTAAAGTCGGCGTATCTTCTGTTGCAGTCGTGATTGATAGCGCTTTTAGAGACGTTGATTATTCGGGCTATGGCGTGACTGTTGGTGCTGGTGTAAACGCTGCATTAACTGAGAGTTTGAATCTACGTTTAGGTTATGACTATACCAATGTCGACCTTGATTCTGACGACTTTGGCGCAGCTGACTTTGACGTCGATTTATCGCGATTCACTTTGGGCATGCATTACCAGTTCTAAGTGGCACAAAAAAGGATATCAATGAGATATCCTTTTTTGTTCTATGTCATTGATTAGTCCATTTCAAGTTCTTTGAGCTTACGAGTTAAAGTGTTACGCCCCCAACCTAATCGCTTAGCCGCTTCTTGTTTGTGACCATGAGTATGTTTGAGTGCAGTTTCTAACAAAATACGCTCAAAGGCTGGCTGCACTTCAGTTAGTAGATCGCTATCGCCATCGCTAAGACGCTGGTCAATAAAGTGCTTTAATGCACTTTGCCAATCACTGCTATCACCAACAGAATGACTATTAATCTTAGGCTCTTGCAATAATTCAGGCGGTAAATCTAAGGGCAGAATTTCTTGGCCTGAGGCCATAACGGTTAACCATCTACAGGTGTTTTCAAGCTGGCGCACGTTGCCCGGCCAAGGCAGTTGTGACAGCTTAGTGGCGGTTTCTTTGGTTAGCACCTTGGGCTCTACGGCAATTTCTTTGGCTGCAATTTGTAGAAAGTGACGAGCAAGTTGCGGAATATCTTCGCGGCGCTGTGACAGCGGCGGCAAGTGCACTCGAATCACATTTAAGCGATGAAACAGGTCTTCACGAAAATCACCTTGGTGTACCAGCTGCTCAAGATCTTGGTGGGTCGCGGCAATAATACGTACATCGACTTGTACTGGTGAGTGACCACCGACGCGGTAAAACTGACCGTCGGCTAATACTCGTAATAATCGGGTTTGTACATCAAGAGGCATATCGCCGATTTCATCTAAAAATAGGGTGCCGCCATTAGCTTGCTCGAAACGGCCTTGGCGTACACTCCCAGCTCCGGTAAAGGCACCTTTTTCGTGACCAAATAGCTCTGACTCGATTAAGTCTTTAGGGATTGCCGCCATATTGATGGCAATAAAGGGCTTACCTTTACGCGGGCTGTGTTTATGCAGTGCGCTTGCTACTAATTCTTTACCTGTACCAGATTGACCGTTAATTAACACGCTGATAGATGAGCGTGATAAACGGCCAATGGCGCGAAACACTTCTTGCATTGCAGGTGCTTCACCAATAATTTCTGGTGTAGCAATTAATGGTTCGGTGACGGTGACGCCCGATGATTGTTCTTTTGCATGGGTTAGTGCGCGGTCGACCAGAGAGATAGCTTCATCGATATCAAAAGGTTTAGGTAAGTACTCAAAAGCACCGGCTTGATAGGCACTCACTGCGCTATCGAGGTCGGAATGCGCAGTCATGATAATAACCGGGATATGCGGATAATGGTTTTGTAGGCGTTCGAGTAAGGTCAAGCCATCAGTGCCTGGCATTCGAATGTCGGACACGATGACTTGCGGCTGCGCCATCTCTAGTGCTTGCCAAAGTGACTCAGCAGCAGCAAAGCTCGCACTGCTAAATTTGGCGCTTTGTAAGGCTTTTTCTAATACCCAGCGTATCGAGCTATCGTCATCGAGGATCCAAACTTGTTCAGTCATTATATGTATTCCTCTTATTAACTATTGATGGGTAAAGTGATAGTAAATTCGGTATGGCCGCGTGTTGAGTCACACTCAATGCGGCCACCATGCAAACGGGCAAAGTTATGGGCGATAGATAAACCTAGTCCTGATCCCTGTTCACGGCCTGTAACCATAGGATAAAACAAGGTATCCATTAGCTCTGGCTGAATGCCCGGTCCGTCGTCAATTACTGACAGCATTAGCACCAATTTATGGCGAGTTGTACCTATGGTGACTTGGTGTTGAGTGCGGGTCTTTAGTCGCACATTACCGCCAGCGGGTTCAAGCGCTTGAATCGCATTTTGCACGATATTTAAAATGGCTTGCTGCAGTTGATCGGGATCCATCTCTATATCAGGGATAGACGGATCGTAGTCTTGAGTCAGCGCAATGTTGGCAGGCAAGGTGACATTCACAAGCTTAACCACTTTTTGAATCACTTCGTGAATGTTGTACAAACTATGCAGAGTAGGCTTTTGTGGGCCAAGTAGACGGTCGACTAAATTACGCAAGCGATCGGCTTGTTCAATAATCAGGTCGGTAAACTCGTTAAGCTCTGGTTCTTTTAGCTCGCGAGACAATAACTGCGCAGCACCTCGTAATCCCCCGAGTGGATTTTTGATTTCATGAGCAAGATTACGCACTAGGTATTGCGCAGCTTGTTGCTGGGCATCTTGGGTTAATTGCTGGTGGATCCGGCGCTGTTGGTCTACTTGGCGTAACTCGATTAGTGCTAGGTTTTGCTCATTTTCAAGCGGTGTCAGCGTGACATCTACCGTATGTTGTTGTCCGTCGATTGTTACTAGCGGCACAGTATTAATACTGAGCCCTTGGCCATCACAAATAGCCAGCTTAAGTACTTGTGGATCGACGCCTAAGAGTTGGTAATGTTCTGGCAATGGTTGTTCTGTTAGGCGGTTGCTTCCCACACCGAGTAATTGCTCGGTTGCCGCATTAACATAGAGTAACTCTAGCTCGTCATTGATAACGAGCACTGCCGTTACTAAATGATTGAGCAATAAACTTGTATCCATCAGTTACTCCGAAATATGCACTTGCACCAGATTGGGCATTTTAGTTGCTTGCACTACTATGGTGCACCAAAGTGGTGCAGGCTGCAACTCGACATCATCGGAATGTAAGCTAAATCAATATAATCCTAAGTTTCTCTATTTATAGGGTTTTACTAGTTGGTTCTAGGTTGAGGCCTTATATACTTAGGTTGATTCAAATTTGTTCGATGAAGAAATACCTTGCGTGGAGGAGTAGATGCAAGTTGTTTGCCGTTGTTAGCCAAGGCTTTTACAACAAAGATGTGTTCACCGCGATCGATATTGGTGAGTTTGAATAGGCCGAGGGTTTGTTTGCTGCCTATTTGTTTGCCATCCATATATAGGGCTAATTCGTGGTTGGCTGCGAGTTGCGGGGTGATATTGGTGATAATGGTAATGTCACCTTCATTGCTGCGAATGGTCGCTTCTTCGCTGGGCGAGGCGATGCTCATTTTATAATTAGGTTTGTCTGCCGCAGGAGCTTGATCACTGCCGGGGAGCGCAACGATCTCTGGTAGCTTAATGTTGTTTTGAGTATTTTCTTTGAATTCGACTTCTTCGGCATTTTTCACTGGCTTATCGGAGAAGTGCACGTTTCCTTTTTCATCGACCCATTTATATACTGTGGCGTGAGCGAACGCAGTGCACAGTAGTAAAAGCAGTATTAAGCTAACACGCATTGTGACATCCTATGTTACAGGGTTGTGATGCTCTGAAGATTAGCTGTTTTTGATTAATAAATCATGAAGTTTCTGGTGATAAGCTACAGAAAAAAGTGTGTCTTCAAAAATATTGCTATCTTTGATGTTAAGGTAGACTGAATTGAATTTACCTAAAAGTTGTTTATTTAGCGCAGCCAAAAGGAATAGGTGTACAAGCATGATGCAAAATAGGAAATTGACCGGTTTTACGCTAATCGAGCTGGTTGTTGTGATTATTGTGCTCGGTATTTTAGCTGTTATTGCGCTACCCAAATTTATTGATTTTAGAAATGACGCCGACACGGCAGTGTTAAAAGGTATGCAAGCAAGTTTGAAGTCTGCCCGCGATCTTGTTGCCGCGCAAATTGAGCTAAGGCCTGAAAATCTAAATAATGCCCAAACCCGTTTCACACTGGAAGATGGTCAAAGCATTAGGGTTCGGGGTCATTATCCTGATGGTCGCTGGAACAATACCTTTGCTTATTTAGTCGACTTCGACTCAGTCACTTATATCACTTCAAATCAATGTACCGATGCTAACTCTGATACGGTTTGGTGTGCCCGAAATCGCAATTTGGGCTGGTTCACTCAAAGAGGGTATACAACAGCGACTGATGGTCGGGGTTTTATCATTTTTCCTCGTGGTAATAACGTTAATAGAGATCGCTGCTATTTGTACTACTTCACGCCTAATGACAACAATCTAACCCAAAAGGGCACTTTGCCTGTGGTTGCGCTGGATCTGTCTGAGTGTGGTCAATAATCCACTGGGCTAGCTTAAAATTTACTTTCTATTTCTATCTATATTAGAGGTTGTGTCATGCAAAAATTAGCGTTTATGAGTTGTTTGTTTCTATTGACGGCTTGTCAGGCGACGAGTGAGTCAGAGCCTGCTGCAACTGAAGTGATAGAGCCGAGCTTTGACTGTCAAAAGGCGCAAGGTCAAGTGGAAATACTGATCTGTAATGACCAAGAGCTGGCGGCGTTAGATAGACAAATGTCAGAGGTTTATCAGGCTGCGCTGGTAAATATCCCTGCATCGGCACAGCCGAAAGCGATGCAAAGAGGGTGGGTAAAAGGCCGTAATGATTGCTGGAAATCACAAGATGTACGTCAGTGCACCCTAGATAATTATCAAGACCGAATTCGTGAATTACAAATCGAAGGGCAGTTAATTAAACCTCTTAATAGCGCCACTTTTGATTGTGGAGAGTATCCAGCCATAACTGCGGTTTTTTACACTCAGCTCGACCCTGTTGTAGGCGTCTTTACTTTTGCTGAGCAGAAGATTTTAGCGAATAATGTACGCAGTGGTAGCGGCGCTAAATATCAAGGACGCAATTTTGAGTTTTGGGAGCATCATGGTGAGGCCAGTGTGCAGTTTTTAGGTGATAGTTATCAGTGTCAATTACGACCGTAAGCAAAGCGAGACCATAAACAAAAAGCAGCCAATGAGCTGCTTTTTTGTTTATCTATCGTCATAAGACGAATAACCGTGGTAGGTACGGTATGTGTTGATTAGCTGTTGTCGTATTCTTGCTCAATCTGGCTGGCTTTGGTGCTGTTTTCATGTTGACTGAGTTGTTGAGCATAAGCGGCAATATGTGGGTACTTTTTCACTTCGCCGCTCTGACTAAGTAGTTCAACAATAAACGACATCATAATATCGGCGCCAGTGAGTTTGTCTGCTACTAGATAGCGTTTGCCCTCAAGAGACTGATTGACATAGCTCAGTACCTTTTCTGTTTCTGCGGCAGCGTAGCCCTCTAAGAAGTTAGTTAGGCAGCCATCTTTCGCAACAAACATTCTTAGCAATAATGGCAAAATCGCGGAGCTTTCAGCAAAATGCATCCATTGTAAATACTCAACGTATTCAGCAGTGCCTTTTTCTGGTGCCAAGATCCCCGCTGCATGTGTATCGATTAAGTACTCGGTAATGGCACCTGATTCGGCGATAACCTGTTGGTCATATTCAATGACAGGTGACTTACCCAATGGATGAATCGCTTTAAGCTCTGGTGGCGCTAAAAAGGTTTGGCTGTCACGCTGGTAGGCTTTTATTTGATAGTCTAGTCCTAATTCTTCAAGTAGCCAGATTATGCGCTTTGAGCGTGATTTGTTGAGGTGATGTAGAGTGATCATTGGCGGTCCTTTAATATTCAAAAGATTACATCTGACAAGCACTGTGGAGCTCGCCAGAAATCATACTAGGTAGCAGAGCTATTTGAGTTGCTTGATAATTTCATCGGCGACAACTTCAGAAGATGCAGGGTTTTGACCTGTAATAAGGTTGCCGTCAACGGCAAGGAAACTGCCCCAGTCATCACCTTTACGGTAGTATGCGCCATTTTGTTGCAGCATATCCTCAACTAGAAAAGGCACTATATCAGTAAGTTGCACGGCGGCTTCTTCGCCGTTAGTAAAGCCTGTCACTTGTTTCCCTGCCACTAATGGGGTGCCATCGGCAGACTTAACGTTCTTCAGAGCGCCTGGAGCATGACATACCAAACCGACCGGCTTGTTTGCTTGATGGAAAGCTTCAATCAGTGCAATGGAATGAGCGTCGTTAGTTAAATCCCATAGTGGGCCATGGCCACCAGGGTAGAAAATAGCATCGTAATCGGCTTGGTTAATGTCAGCTAACACATGAGTGGTAGCGAGTTGTTGTTTAGCTTGCTCATCTTGGTTAAAACGTTCAGTTGCGGCAGTTTGAAAATCTGGCTGTTCGCTGCTTGGATCGAGCGGTGGTTGACCGCCTGCTGGCGAGGCTAAAGTGATTGTAAAATCTTGGTCTTTAAAGCGATAAAAAGGACTGGCAAACTCCTCTAACCAAAAGCCGGTTTTTAGACCTGTGTCGCCTAGTTTGTCATGTGAAGTCAGTACCATTAATACGTTCATATTGTTGTCCTTTTTATCTGTTGGTTTGCCAACTAGTGACATCTTTATTATCCGATGTCAGCTAGTTAGCCGAGGTCTCTTTTTACGTTTTTTCTGATATGTGTTTATAAATTACGTTCTAAAATCTTGCGGCTCATCGCCAGATCAACATCTTGGTTTTCACCAAGCGCTGTCATGCCGTGAGCTTCAAGCTGGGCAAGAATAGTATCTATGCTGCTGTTGTCTAAGCCGTAATCTGACAGGCGCGTCTGTATGCCCATTTGTTCGAAGAATTGACGAGTTTTCTCGATCACCTGATCAATAATCTCGTCTTCAGAGCCTTGAGTAATGCCCCATACTCGGCTGGCATACTGTACTAACTTGTCTTTTTTGCCTTGGCGACGAACGTCGAGTAAACCTGGTAAGATCATCGCTAGCGTACGGGCGTGGTCAACGTCATATAAAGCCGTGATTTCATGACCAATCATATGGGTTGCCCAGTCGTGCGGAACACCTTTACCGATAAGACCATTTAATGCCATGGTTGCGACCCACATAAGGTTAGCGCGGACATCAAAATCTTGTGGTTCAGATAGTGCTTTAGGACCAAGCTCGACTAAGGTTTGCAGCAAGCCTTCAGCAAATCTATCTTGTACTGGTGCATTAACTGGGAAAGTAAGATATTGCTCAGTAATGTGTACAAACGCATCAACCACACCGTTGGCCACTTGGCGTTCAGGTAATGTGAAGGTTTTACTTGGGTCTAATACCGAGAACTTAGGGAATACATGGTCACTCATAAAGGCCAGTTTCGCTTTAAATTCTTTACGAGTGATTACGCTACCGCTGTTCATTTCTGAGCCTGTTGCTGGCAAGGTTAACACGCTACCAAAAGGCATAGCTTGGGTTACCTTAGCGCCCCAGCTTAATAGGATATCCCATGGTTCACCTTCAAATAGAGCCGCAGCAGCCACAAACTTAGTACCATCGATGACTGACCCACCGCCTACAGCAAGTAGGAAGTCGATATCTTGTTGTTTAATGACATCTACTGCTTGCATTAAGGTTTCGTAAGTTGGGTTGGCCTCGATACCGCCAAACTCTACTACAGGGCGTTGCTTGAGTGCTGTTTTTACTTCATCAAGGGTGCCGGTGCTTTTGGCACTGTTGCCGCCAAATAGCACTAACACTTTAGCGTCTTGTGGTACGAGGTTATCTAGTTCAGCAATCTTGCCTTCACCAAAGCTAATGTGAGTTGGGTTGTAGTATTCAAAGCTATACATAATTAAATCCTTTAATCGACGGATGTGTCGAATGAAACTCCGGCCTGGTATAAGTAGACCAGTCGTCTAGTTAATAGTTAAAAAATACCCGCCATAAGCTCGTATAAGCATAGGCGGGGGAGATAAACTTGTTAAGTTACTTTTTCGGGCATTGTTAAGGCCGATACTGGGGTGGCCAACATAGCTTTGGTTACCAGCAATACGCGCTCAATAACTTTTGGATCACGGCTTAATTTTTTTCTTAAGCTTGCACCTAACCAGAGTTGATATAAAGTCTCTGCAGTATGGGCTGCATGCATTGGTGCTATTGATCCGTCAGCAATGCCAACTTCAATACAATCGGCAAGCCTCGCAATAACTGCTGTCGAACCTTTATCCAACGCAAGACGCATTGATTCAGAAAGATCTGCAACTTCGGCGCTAAGCTTAACCACTAGGCATTTTTGGTCTGCGCAAGTCTCACTTTGAGTACTCTGCCAGCGTAACCAGTAATTCATTAGCCTGTCTAATCCTGATCCTTCTGAAGCAAACAAGGCATCAATATTGGCTAGGTAAGACTTAAAGTAATTGTTAATGATCTCTTCACCAAACTGCTCTTTAGATTTGAAGTAGTGGTAAAAAGAACCTTTAGGCACATCGGCAAATTTAAGGATCTGCGACAAACCAACATTAGAGAAGCCTTTGCTGGAGATTAGGCCATAACCTGAGTCGATGATGTGTTGTCTTGTTTGTTGAGGTTCTGTTTTCATAATGCATACCTTAACACAATTAGACCGGTCGTCTAGTGGTTTTTGAACAAAAATGAATCATCGTAGAACTAAGGGCTAGATTTGACTGGCTACAGACCTGATATATAAGATTGAAGCGCCGCTATAGCGGTAATGTATTGCGGGAAAAGTTTTGCTTTAGTACCACAGTTGACTCAATACCTGCGATGCAGTTTAAACTGCCAAGAGATTTTTTCACGAAGCTTTCATAGCTTAACAGATCGCTAGCGACGATTTTTAGGACATAATCATGGGCGCCAGTTACCACTGAGCACTCCATTACTTGTTCTAAGTTTTGCATGCTTTCTTCAAACATAATGGCGTGTTGGTCTGAATTTTCTTTCAGCCTAACAAAGGCATATACCACAACATTGAGCCCCACTTCTTTAGGATCTATTTGCGCTGCATAGCCGCTAATGACACCACTTTGCTCTAGCTTTCTAACTCGGCGTAGACAGGGCGTGTCTGACATATTTAGCCTTGCTGCTAGTTCGCTAATAGCGATACGCCCTTGACGTTGCAGTATTGCTAGTATGTTGCGGTCCTTATTATCCATGGGTACAGCCTTTTTATTTTTATGGTGAAAATCAGTAACTACTATTCAATTTATAGGGGATTTCGATCTTAATTGGAAGTTATTGAAGCGAATTTGCCGATTTACACTGACCTTAAGCTGCTAGGCTAATTAGCTAGATAATAATAAGGACTGGCAGATGACGCACAATACTCAGGCGTTCGACCATTGGATCCGTACCCGTTTTGTTGAGCTTAATAGTGAGCTTGAATCTTTATATGCAAAACAAGACGATAGAGCAAATGTTGAAGGTATCGGTGAGCACTTGAAAGTGCAGTTAGAAACGGAAGGTCGTGAACTTATCAGCTGCTTACTTCTAGAAGGGAATACTGATGAAGGTTTTGATCATGCATTTGATTTGCTTGGTAATGTAGGTTTGTATATGGCAGCTTGTCGGCGCCATGAAATTACTGAACCTTCTAGAGAAACGACTTCACCACTTGTCGAAGCATCGACCTTAGCTATGCATATTGGTGCGTCTATTGGAGTGACGCCAAGGTTTGCAACAGCTCATCTCACGACTCATAACCGTTCGCAGCAAGGCGTGTATAAACGCTTTACCAACTTAGACGCTGAAAAGTTGTTTGTTGATTACAATACCAAAGGTATTTTGGCTTATAAGCGCGCCGCTGATGCCTTACTTAAGATCCAACCATTGGGAATCGACCATCCTATTGCCTATGACTTATTGCGTGTTGCTAAACACGCTTTACAGGATGTGATTGAATCTAACCGAATCCTGTTTCAGCAACTGAATGCTGATGACTTTTTCTATTGTGTGAGGCCTTATTACAAGCCCTACCGAGTCGGTAGTCAGGTTTATCGAGGAGCGAATGCTGGTGACTTTGCCGGGATTAACGTCATCGATATGCTACTGGGCCTTTGCGCGGCAAACGAGCCAGGTTATTCGCAGATGTTGGTAGATAAGTTTCTTTATATGATGCCGGAAGATCAAAGTATTTTACGTGACTGTATGCGCCGCACTAGCTTTATGGATGAGTTATTAAACATGACGCACTTAAGCAAGCAGGATTGGTACCAGCAAAACGTCGGCGCATTTCTTGAAGTATGTGATCTTCATGGTGAAACCGCGATTCAGCATCATAACGAACTGGTTACTAAATATATTGCGCTGCCATCAAAAGAGATGGCTGAACAGCATATGTCAAAAGTGACTGCGAGCGGTCCTCCTTTACCTGTATTACTCAACTCACTAGAAAAATTGCGTGATAGAAGATCTGCGGCAAAACGCGATGATATTAATACCCGTTTTGAGGATATAAAGGTACTTAAGGCTAGTCTGGAGGTGCGCTAATATGAGTTCATTTAAAGATGATTTTATCTTAGCGTCTGGCAGTTACTTGCTTAACCACTCCGTAGGTCGCCCATTGAAAACAGCTGAGCAGGCGTTTAGCACTCAGTTTTTCACGCCGTGGCAGACATCTGGAAGAGAACCTTGGCAAGATTGGTTGCAGGTTATTGAGAAGTTTAATCAAAGTTTGGCTAAGTTGTTTAATGCCAAAGTCACTGAATTTTGCCCGCAAGTGAATCTGTCGAGTGCGTTGACCAAGCTGATAATGTCGCTTGAACGATTAGAGCGACCTAATGCTGTAGTGTTGATGAGTGAGGTTGATTTTCCGAGTATGGGTTTCGTGTTGCAAAAAGCTCTACCAGTTACCTGTGAATTACGCTTTATTCCAAAAGAATTAGACGTAACTGATGCTGCTGTGTGGCAGCAATATATTAGTGAGGATGTTGATTTAGTCTTTGTCAGTCATGTGTATTCTAATACCGGACAACAAGCCCCTTTAAATGAGATTGTTAGCGCTGCTAAGTCGCAAGGTACATTGACTTTGATTGATGTTGCGCAATCCGCAGGGATCATTCCACTCGATCTGAGTCAGCTACAGGCTGATTTTGTTATTGGTTCAAGTGTGAAGTGGTTGTGCGGTGGCCCAGGAGCGGCATACTTATGGATTGATTCAGTGCATATAAGCAAGTGTCAGCCAAAAGATGTCGGTTGGTTTAGCCATGAAAACCCTTTTGAGTTTGATATTCATGAGTTTCGCTATCATCAAACAGCATTAAAGTTTTGGGGCGGAACGCCATCAATTGCACCTTATGCGATTGCAGCCCATAGCATCGACTATTTTGCCAATATTGGCTCATTGAAGCTTAGGGAGCACAATCAGATGTTGATTGAGATAGTTGCCAAGCAATTAGAAGATGTCCTGATATCTCCAAGAGAGCGGTATGCACGTAGTGGAACCATAGTGCTGCATTTTGGGGCTAGACAACAGCAAGTACTGAAGTCTCTAAATACTGCAAATATTAGCGTAGATGTGCGCTGTGAAGGTATACGAGTGTCACCACATATTTACAATGATATGAATGATATTGAGCAGTTATTAACGGTTATTGCTATAAGCTAAACAAGTATAGAAAAGGTCTTATCAAAGACCTTTTCTATACTAAATTGCCTATCTGGGTTAAGGCTTAACAGCTCTTAAATTTACTTTTCTATAATCAAATTGCTGATTAATTCTGTTTAGCTCTCCAACAGAGATCTTCGAAAGTAAGGTTGTACCTTGCGCATCGGTAACAAACTTCTTTGCAGTGAGATTAACAAAGTCGACGACATAAACACTATCATCATTTTGGGCTTTAGCTGTGGCAACGGCATCTTTGTCAGAGCAATCATTACACTTAGTAATAGGGCTCATAGCAGCAAGACTAACGCTGGAAAACAATAGTCCTGCGCTAAGCAGTGTTATCTGGGTAATTTTCTTTTTCATTGTAAGTTCCTTATTACATAAAGGTGATCTTGGTCACGCTTTTAATTTAGGGGATAGGTTAGGAAATGTCCAGCTTAAATGTTATTAACTTGTTGTTTCGTAATGTGTTATTTAGTTTGTTCTAATTGTTGTTTCCGGCAGTTTTTTGATCTAAGTAACTAAGTTAATTATGTTATTTTAGCTTGCCTATCACACATGATTGGCCGATAGTTAAGATTAGTACTGCACTATAAAAGGAATTTTATGAAACTATTCATGCTGTTAATTAGCATCTGCTGTTTCAGTGTTTCAGCAATGGAATGGCGCATAGAGTCTATCGCGTCAGGCGCGTCATTTCGTGGTAGTGCGGTATTTGAAGATATCGCTTGGGTGACTGGTAGCGGCAATCGAGTGTTTATCTCTAAAGATGGCGGCCAATCGTGGCAAGATATTTCAGTTAAAGGCCAGCCGTTAACGGATTTTCGCGATATTGAGGTATTTGATGCCAATACTGCCATAGTAATGGGCGCTGGCGCGGGCGGTTTATCAAAACTCTACATCACTAAAAATCAAGGGCTCAGCTGGGAGCTTTTATTTGATAACCCTGATGATCTTGGTTTTTTCAATTCCATTGCTTTTTGGGATCGTAATAATGGCTTATTACTTGGTGATCCCGTTGGTGGCTGCTATGTGATTTTACGTACAAGTGATGGCGGTAAAACTTGGCAGCGTATCGCACAAGCTGAGCTACCTGAAATGCTCGATAAAGAGGTGGCTTTTGCGGCTAGCGGTAATACGTTAATTGTTGATAAGCGTAGTAGAGCTTGGTTTACCTCTGGCGGCTTTAGTAGCTCAGTTTACAGTAGCGCAGATTCAGGTGCCCATTGGCGCAGACGGCCAGTGGCACTTTATGATGATACTCAAACTGCTGGTGGTTATGGCTTAGCTTTTAATACCTTAGGCGATTTATTTGTATTTGGTGGTGATTACCAACAGCGCGACAAACATGATGCCAATATGGTGTATCGAAAGGGCTATGTTTGGCATAAGCCTCCGGGGGCAACACCGGGGTTGCGCACTGCGATGGCGTGTTATCAAGAAACTTGCATTGCAACGGGTAAGCTGTCGACGGATATTTCCCATGATCATGGTTATAGCTGGCAGCCACTGCTGATCAACGGTGAATCACAAGGTTTCTTTACCTTAGCTATTGATGGAAATACATTAGTTGCAGCAGGGCATAATGGTCGCGTTGTAGTGCATCAGTTTTAGTTTATTGTTAGCTGTTATTTTATGACTAGATACATAATTAATGCGCCAATGCAGCCGCCAAATAAAGTGGTAACAGTGAGCAATATTCGTTGTTGGTATAACGACACCTGTTGCATCTGCTCATGAGTTGGTTTGGGGAGTACAAGTAATTGCTTTTGTTCCACTTCAAAAACTGCACATAAACCCAATAGCGTGTCATTCGATGCGCTACCTTCCTTCTCTACTCGCTGCACTGTCCGTAGGCTAATGGCGCATGCATCTGCCAAGTGCTGCTGCGTCCAGCCTTTTTCCTGTCGTAATGTCCTGATCGCGAAGGGGTTAATTTCCATATCTGACTCCGCTAGCTTCCTTGTAAAGTGGCAACATGTATCTACTTACCCTATAAAATAGTGGGTAAATAAGGCAAATAAACCGCCAAAAATCAATCCTGCTACAAAGCACATAAATATTTGCTTACGAGCGGATTTATTATCCTTGTCGAGAAAGGCTTTGGTTTCAGTGGCTAGATGTTCACCGCTGCGATACAAACTGCATTCAACCGTGCCTTTGAACAGGCTAGTGACTTTAAACCTGACTTCATAGTCACTACCTAAATGGCAAAATTGATGTGAACTACGCATGCCGAAACTGCGCTTCTCAGTGATAACTTCATCGTTGAGGTAAATGGTTTCTTTACCTGAATATCCCGAACCATGAGCTGTGATGCGCACATCTTGATCGTTGAAGTAATACCAGTATCCATTGCTGATTGTTACTTGTTCCATTTGGCTATCCATTTTATGGCGATTGATTGAGTGTTCCATACTTGCTCCTTGCTATGTTGACAGTAGAAGTTGACGAGAGCAAGTTCAGCATGAATAGATGGTTTTCTCTGCGTCATGGATATGACAGGCATTAAAAAGTCATATGACAGTGAGGCTGTCATATGACTACGTGCTTGTTATTTATGACTTTAATTTGTTTGGGTGAAAAAACTGACTTTTAGGTACTATCCAAGCCTCTACTGCTTTACATAGTGGCGACCACTGATCCGCTGGATAATTTGGGTGGCATTAAGATCATGGATCACGTTGATGACGGTTGCAGGAGCATCGGTAACAGCACCAATAATCACTAGAATAGGGATAGCTTCAATCGGCAAGCCTAAGGTGGTGACAATGAAAATCTCACCAAGAAACGCACCGCCGGGGACGCCGCCAATCACAAAGGCTGACAGCACTGAAATCAATATTGTGAGCGCAAAAACATCGGCGCTAAAATCTAAGCCTAGAATCGAATAGATAAACACAATCTTAAGCGCTGTGGTCATGGCTGCGCCGCCCTTATTAAGATTGACTAGCAAAGGCAAACTGATGTCGGCGATGTCTTCTCGCAGCCCCATTTTATTGGCGGCTCGAATATTTACCGGTAACGAAGCCAATGAAGAGCTGGTGCCTAAAGCCGTTGCTGAAGGCTCAATAGCGTTACGCCAAAACTGTTTAACCCCATTAAAGCCACCGCCTAGCCATGCATAGAAAGTGCTGCCTAAGGTGTAATAAATCGCTGCTGCGATAAAGAATAAGCCAATTGCGCGGGCAAAGGTGCTTAATAGCTCGCTGTCTTGACTGGCCATGGTTGACGCAAAGTAAGCCCCAAGACCAATAGGTGCAGCAACCATTAAGATTGATACGATTTTCATTATTACAGTATTGAGGCTATCGAGCATGGCTGAGACTTTCTCACCATCTTTACCTGATTGGCCAATCGCGATACCGCTAATTACCGACATAATAATCAACGCTAAAATGTTGGATTTTGATAATAGACCGACAAAGTCATTAGTGGTGAGTAGGCTGACAAAATCCATATCCCCAGAGCCAGCAGTGATTTGCTGCTGTAGATCTAAGGTCACGCCTTGAGCGGGATCGTAAATTGATGCTAAACCGATAATGCCGAGTGTGGGGATAATAGCCATGACAATTGATACTAAAAAAATAGTTATTAGTATTGCGCCGAGACGTTTTAAGTCTGTCATGCGTGCAATAGATGAGGTTACGCTAATAGCCACTAACGGCACGATAATCATAAACAATAGGTTTAAAAATATCTGGCCTAATGGTTTTAGTTTTAAGGCAAATTCAGGCGCAAAGATCCCGATTATGCCGCCTAGCATTAATGCTGAAAGTAAAATAAATGAGCTGCGATAAGGCGCGAGTTTTTGCCACATGATTATTATTCCGTGAATGATGTCTGATGATATTCAAGACATGGGTTAAGCCAGTAATCAGCAAATAAAGAGGCCTGCGTGTGGCAGGCCTATTTGAGTACCATGACTGTTAACGTCCGCGTCTTCCTTCACGCATGGAACCATGCTGACGGGCGTTACGGGCACGATTTAGGCCTTCTCGGTCAAAGTTGTGATTATTCACTGGCCGATTGATACTGTTGGGCCGATTTACTGGGTTGTTAGGCCTTGCAGGTTGAGGATTAGACAGAGATTTAGGCTGAGATATTTCACGATTGTTTATCCCTGTTTCAATTTTCTGACGTGTTTCAGGTGCAGGTGTCCAGCTACCTTTATCACGGCTTTGCCATTTTCCATCTAAGTCTCTAGCTACATTGCCATTTTTATCGGCAAAGACGTTATTTGTGCGAGCATTGTTGTGATTGGCTTGTTTAAACTTATTATTAATCTTTGCTGGATCAGCATTGCGATTACGGGTTTCTGGACGGTTATAAAGATTGTTTTTACCGACTCGGTTGCCAGTGAGCTTGTTGCCGGAAATATTGGTATTAGCGAGTTTATTAGAGATGTTGGTGCGATTACCAATACTCACGCTGTTACCAATATTGATATCACCCGTATTAATCACCACTGGGCGACGATAGCCACCTCCATAGTAGCCGCCACAGCAGCGACCCGGATAATAGTGATTGCCCCATCCGGCACTCCAACCTATGCCTACACTAAAGAAACCATTGCTCCAACTTACGCCCGCGTTCCAGCCTGTCCATGGGTTATAACCCACGTGTAAACCCCAAGTCGGTGGTCGTGGATAATAGTAACGTCCCCAATACGGAGGGTAATACCAGCCTGTGCCATAAACGGGCACGCCATAATAAGGGTATGACCACATATAACCTGGGGTATAACCGACATACACTACTTCAGGTGTTGAGTCGTAGATTTCAACGTAAGTGGTGTTATACACAGGTGAGCTTGGCGGGATTTTGGCGATTTCATCATTAGGAATGTTATCAGCAACTTGCCAAGGCCCTTTGGCATTGGATGCTGTAAACCAAACGCCGTTATCAACAGCATAATATTGGTTGTTAATTTTTAATACTTGAGTAGCAGTGTTGACTGCGTAGGCGACTTTAGTGCCGGGAATGGCATCAAACTTAGGCTCACCATCATATTGCACACTGAGCTTTGCCGCATCACGTTTAATGGCGGCAGTTTGTGGAATTTGTGCATCAAGCATAGCTTGGTCGGCTTCAGTGGTGCCTGCCACCGACACGCGTAAGCCACCGATATCTGATTCTGGCGGAATATCATTAAAGCTCGTAGGCAGTTTGTCTGCGCGGACGAAACTCCAAGGACCTGCTTCTTTTTTAGATTTAAACCAACGACCAGAGAGTAGCAGATACATTTCACCGCTTGAAGTTTCACGGATCCATGCCGTTTCAGTATTACTGACATACAGCAGCTTGCCTGCGGTTAAGCTTTTCCATTGCGGTTTACCATCGGTAGATACTAACTCTGTTGGTTTATCGACGGCAATGACAGCGGGGGCATCTGCCGTAGCTGCGTTGCCGTTGTTGGAGTCAGGGAGCATCTTAACTAAGTCTTCAGGCGGATATTCGGTCGCTTGCCATGGCCCCATAGGGTTATCAGCCGTGTACCAATACGTACCATTGCTAAGGAAGAGTTTTTTGGTTTGCTTATTACGTGCAACGGCAAAAGGGGTGTTAAGTGCGCGTTCATACGGACTATTTTCAATATCTCTAAATTGTGGCGTGCCATCAAAAGCAAGTAGTACCGCTAGCTGTTGACGAAATAAAATATCGGGGGCATCGCTTTTGATTTCCGCCAGACTTTGTTTTTCTTGTTTAGCGTTAGCAAGACTTGCAGATAAACGCTGCATAGAGATTTCAAACTGACTATTTTCAAGTTCCTTTTCAACCACTTCTGTAAATCGCTGCTCATCAGCGGGTTGAGAGTCTGGCCAGCGTACCTTGGTGACTTCAATATTGCGCACCGTAGCAACGTCTTGGTTAGTATCGATGCGGGCACTAAACCAGAAAGCACCGAAAATAGGCTCGTCTCTGTCGATTAACTCAAGTGACATCGCCGCGCGGCCTTGTAAGATATTGCCATTTAATGATTCAGGTTGTGGCTGATACACCACAATGGTGCCTTCTTTGGCGGTGACATCTTGTGGCCATTCAATGGCTTTAGCGGGCAAGATGCCGAGCGTTAATAGCAATGACAACCAAATCACAGTTTTGGTTAAGATTGAAATGCGTGCAGACATGATAGCTCCCTCTATTACAGTTAAGTACAAGCTAACATAGTTGCTTGTTTTTGCAGCACCTTTATGTCAATTGGTATTAGGTATATTTAGTTTTGTATGGCGCTGATATAACTATAGTGGGTTGAGAGAGTGTAAGAGGAATTATGATCTAATAAAAAAGCCCTAAACATTGCTGTTTAGGGCTTAAAGGCTAACCAAATGCTTGGTTAGCGGCTCAACTCAAGGATTACAAGCTGTAGTAAAGCTCGAATTCTACTGGGTGAGTTGTTTGGTTAATGCGCTCAACGTCTGCAGACTTAAGGGCGATGTAAGAATCGATAAAGTCGTTAGTGAATACGTCGCCACGAGTTAGGAACTCACGGTCAGCATCTAGACACTCAAGTGCGTTTTCTAGTGAAGTTGCAACTGTTGGGATTTCTGCAGCTTCTTCAGCTGGAAGATCGTATAGATCTTTATCCATTGCTTCACCTGGGTGGATCTTGTTTTGGATACCGTCAAGGCCTGCCATTAGCATTGCAGAGAACGCTAAGTATGGGTTAGCTACTGGGTCACCAAAACGAACTTCGATACGACGACCTTTTGCACTTGGTACCACTGGGATACGGATAGAAGCAGAGCGGTTAGCTGCTGAGTAAGCTAGCATCACTGGCGCTTCAAAGTGTGGTACAAGACGCTTGTAAGAGTTAGTTGATGGGTTAGCAAATGCGTTAATAGCACGAGCATGCTTAATTACACCACCGATGTAGAACAATGCTGTTTCACTCAATCCGCCGTATTTGTCACCAGCAAATAGGTTTACGCCGTCTTTAGCTAGAGACTGATGCACGTGCATACCGCTACCGTTGTCACCAACGATTGGCTTAGGCATGAATGTCGCGGTCTTGTTATAAGCGTGAGCAACGTTATGTACTACATACTTAAGCACCTGAACTTCATCAGCCTTAAGGGTTAGCGTATTGAAACGTGTTGCGATTTCGTTCTGACCAGCAGTCGCCACTTCGTGGTGATGCGCTTCAACAACCTGACCCATCTCTTCTAGTACTAAACACATAGCACTACGGATATCTTGTGAAGAATCAACTGGTGCTACAGGGAAGTAACCACCTTTAACCCCTGGACGGTGACCTTTGTTACCATCTTCGTAGCTGGTACCTGAATTCCAAGCTGCTTCTTCTGCGTCAACTTTGTAGAAACAACCTGACATGTCAGCACTGAACTTCACATCGTCAAATAGGAAGAATTCTGGCTCTGGACCAATCAGCACTGTGTCAGCAATACCTGTTGAACGTAAATAATCTTCTGCTTTCTTAGCAATAGAGCGTGGGTCACGGTTGTAACCTGTCATTGTGCCTGGATTTAGAATGTCACAACGGATGTTAGCTGTCGTTTCAGCAGTGAAAGGGTCAAGTACGAAACTTGCTGGATCAGGCATCAATACCATGTCTGATTCGTTAATGCCTTTCCAACCTTGGATTGAAGAACCGTCGAACATTTTACCATCTTCGAAGAAGTCAGCGTCAACTTGGTGAGTAGGAATTGAAACGTGTTGCTCTTTACCTATGGTGTCGGTAAAACGCAAATCAACAAATTTAACTTCTAGTTCTTTTAGTTGTTGTAAAACTGATTCTGCAGACATTCTCAAATCTCCGAGTAGGGTAAAGGGTTGTCCCTTTGTTTTATCTTTAAATATTTAGCGCTTAACGCGATTCTGATATTTGTATAGCGAGAGTCGTGCCAACATTATAACTTATTGAATAATAATAGTTGTTTGTTTTCGTAATAATTCAGGTTAACGCGTTTTGCACTATTTTGGTGCGTGCAATGGATCTATATGGTGCACGCGCTATTACGGTGCAGGCAGCCTGTGAACTAGATTATGGCTGGCTTGCTCTTGCGTTTTAAACGAGCGGACAGAATAGCTAAGCTAAATCGAATTTTATAGGGTGTAGCTCAAGGAAATAGCATCTGTATTTCAATAAGTGTTATTGCGATTAAAAACAGTCAACAGCGAGAGAATAAAAGGCGTAAATCTATTGGTTAATATGGCTGAAATTACTTTTAAATCGCTAAATATTGAATTTATCTAGGAAGCAGATACTAATAGTGTCACACAAGGAAAGTATAAAAAAGTGTATAAAAAGCGGGCGTTAGAGTGAAAAAAATCAATGCGAAAGAGTTATTTTTAACGATTGGTTAAAAATAATCCTGTGAGATAACGCCGAGCTAGAGTAGAATGTCACGCTTTTTATTGCAACTACTATACTAGATTGGTTTTAGTCGTTGTCAGTAACCCCCCTATATTTTATACCGATGGTAAGAGGTTTAGCCGTGTTAGAGAATTTACGTAACATCGCCATTATTGCACACGTTGACCATGGTAAGACTACCTTGGTTGATAAGATGCTGGCGCAGTCAGGAACCCTTGAGTCTCGAGGAGAAGCCACTGAGCGGGTGATGGATTCAAATGATCTTGAAAAGGAACGTGGTATCACGATTCTGGCCAAGAACACTGCCATCAAGTGGAACGATTACCGCATCAACATCGTAGACACCCCAGGTCACGCCGATTTCGGTGGTGAGGTTGAGCGTGTTCTATCTATGGTTGACTCAGTATTACTACTAGTTGACGCAGTTGATGGTCCAATGCCACAAACTCGTTTCGTAACTAAGAAAGCTTTCGCTCAAGGCCTAAAGCCAATCGTTGTTATTAACAAGATTGACCGTCCAGGCGCACGTCCAGATTGGGTTATTGACCAAGTATTTGACTTGTTCGACAACCTAGGCGCTACTGATGAGCAGCTAGATTTCCCAATCGTTTATGCTTCTGCACTAAACGGTTTTGCAACATTGGATCCAGACGAAGTTAGCGCTGACATGACGCCGCTATTCGAAACGATCGTTGAAAAAGTTTCTTCACCAGATGCTGATGCTGAAGGTGATTTCCAGATGCAAATTTCGCAAATCGACTACAACTCATACGTGGGTGTTATCGGTATTGGCCGCATCAAGCGTGGTAGTGTTAAAACTAACCAACAAGTTACAGTTCTTGGCGCTGACGGCAAGAAACGTAACGGTAAGATTGGCCAAGTATTAGGTTACATGGGTCTAGAGCGTCACGAAGTATCTGATGCTAATGCTGGTGACATCGTTGCAATTACTGGTCTTGGCCAGCTACAGATTTCTGACACCATTTGTGCCCCTACTACTGTAGAAGCACTACCAGCTCTATCTGTTGATGAACCAACTCTAACCATGACTTTCCAGGTGAACACTTCTCCGTTCGCTGGTAAAGAAGGTAAGTTCGTTACTTCACGTAACATTCTTGAGCGTCTACAACAAGAGCTAGTACACAACGTAGCACTTCGTGTTGAAGAAACTGACAGCCCAGATCGTTTCCGCGTATCAGGCCGTGGTGAACTTCACCTTTCAATCTTGATTGAAAACATGCGTCGTGAAGGTTACGAGCTAGCAGTATCTCGTCCAGAAGTTATCATCAAAGAGATTGATGGCGAGATGTGTGAGCCGTTCGAAACACTAACTGTTGACGTTCAAGAAGAACATCAAGGTGCAGTAATCGAGAAGCTTGGTACTCGTAAGGGTGACATGAAGGACATGCAGTTAGACGGTAAGGGTCGTGTACGTATCGACTTCGTTATCCCTAGCCGTGGTCTAATCGGTTTCCAAACTGAATTCATGACAGCGACTTCTGGTACTGGTCTAATTTACCATTCATTCGACCATTACGGTCCTCTGAAAGGCGGCGATATTGGTCAACGTGCACGTGGTGTATTGATCTCTAACGCAACTGGTAAGGCACTAACATTCGCACTATTCGGTCTGCAAGAGCGTGGTCGTCTGTTTATTACTCACGCTGCAGAAGTATACGAAGGTCAAGTAGTTGGTCTTCACGCACGTGCTAACGACCTTACAGTTAACTGTTTGAAAGGTAAGCAGCTAACTAACATGCGTGCATCTGGTACTGACGAAGCGCAGGTACTAACTCCGCATATCGAAATGACACTAGAGCAAGCTCTTGAGTTCATCGATGATGACGAATTAGTAGAAGTAACGCCACTGAACATCCGTGTTCGTAAGCGTTTCTTGACTGAAAACGAGCGTAAGCGTCATAACCGTAAGTAATGACCGCGTTTAGCTTCAACCTTTAATTAGGTTAAGTATTTAAAAAGCCCTCAACATGTAAATGTTGGGGGCTTTTTTGTTATTTGCCGTTATACATTTTGAGTGGCATTGCTCACCCTATTTGCAGATTTTTGTTTTAAATCCCATTAATTCAGGCTTTTAGCCTAGAGTCACAACTCGCTTTAGAGTGTGAATCTCTACTCGCCAGTCTGCTAGCTATAAGCGCTAGCGCTCACTAATTTAGTGATAAATGAACCTGCTTAGCAAAAATCAGAATACGCTAATACTCATTTGGAGGTATGGCGGTTGCGGCACATTATTTTAGTTCGATTTACCGTAATTTAGTCTCAGCTTGAGTAACTTGCACTACAAATTACCAAGTATTACAGCGATTGCTGTCGACATTTTTAGCCTATATTTGGCTTATTGCTAAGCGCATTTTTGAATTGAGTTCTAGTGAACTCTATTGGAGAAAGTTGTGGAATTTCTACTTTTTTGCCTAATTTTTATTGCTTGTTTCTTGGTTGCCTTTAAACCTCACAAACAAAAAATGGCGCATATTTTTTTGGCTCTGAGCATTTTAATGAGCATGGGAATTTGGTTGATCGCCACTTGGGGCATGTTAGTGCCTGCTGGTAACTTGTGAGAACACTATGATGAATGAATTAACAGTAAACAGAATTATATCGTTAGCGGCATTAGCGCTAATCGCTTTACCAGTCGGTATCGCTTGTATCATCTTGGGCTTTGCCATGGGTGACACCCCTTGTATTCTTTGTTGGCAAGAGCGCACCGCTATGGTGCTGGTCTCGCTAATCGCGATTTTTATCATGCGTTACGGTTTAAAGCCAAAGTATATTGGCGCACTGATTATCACTGCGGTATACGGCTTATGGGCAGGCTATCGTCATAGTTCAGCGCATATTCTTCGTGATATTGGCCAAGGTTTTGGCCCAGCGATTTTTGGCGTTCACACCTATGTATGGGTGATTGTGGTCTTTGCGATTATCTTATTGTTTGCCGGCGTATTAATGCTGCTACAAGGCGACAAGCTAGTAGAGAAGAGCGATAGCAGTGAATGGAGCCTACTGAACAAGATCACGGTCAACGTGTTCCTAGTCATTATTGGCTTCAACATCGTACAAGCCTTTACGCAAACAGGCCCATTCCCATATATCGGTCAAAGCGATCCTGTGCGTATGACCTTTGATTCAGAGAAAACCATTTGGTCTACGGCTAACTGGCCAACGCTTTCTAAGCTGTCAGCCCGTGGTGCTTACTCAATCGAGAAACCTGATTTTGCAAGCATGACTCAAAATGATGCGACTAAAGTTGCCACAAGCGACGAGCTTCAATTGCTTAAAAGCGTTGAGCTACCAAGTGACATCTTCGGCTTAGCAACGGGTATGAGCTACAACCCTCAAAGCAAGTTATACGCAGTAGTGACTAGCAATAATTGGGTTTATTTCTTAGATGACACGCTGACAAGTATTTTAGCAAAAGTGCAGATTGATGCTGCTTTCTCTGCTGAGATCTCTAACCTTGCGGGTGTGACTTTTGACGGCGAAACATCGGTATTAGTTACAGCGGATCACAAGAGCTTTGTACGCGTTGAGTACGATCCAAGCGTGAAGTTTGATAATACTTATGGTCGTTTCATTGAGGGCACAGATGGCGTGCGTGAGCTAAAGCGTAGTCGTTTTGCGACAGTGCGAGCTAAGTACAACTACGTTGCTAACGTGGGGTGGGACGCGAACACTCAAGAGTACTTAATGGTGACCTTGCCTGATCTGAAGCGTAATAACTTTGTGGTTTCGCGTTTAAGTGGCAAAGACTATGAACTTAACAGTGAAGCGATTATTAGCATTGACGTTGAGCAGTACCCGAATGTAACCGGTATTAGCGTAGCGGGCGATAAAGCTTACTTGCTTAGCCATTCGGGTCAGCAAATGTTAACCATGGATTTAGCTTCAAATGCCGTTGTTACAGCGAGTGATATTGTGGGCCTTAATAACCCACAAGCGATGACTGTTGTAAATAATAACTTTGCAGTACTGGATGCGACAGAAGGTAATAACCGCGTTAACTTCTATCAAGTTCAGCATTAATCTGTTAAAGCTAAGCATTAAATTGCGTTGAGAATACCCAGCCCTTAATTAATCGTTAAGGGCTTTTTTTACGTCAGAAGTTAGCCTACATAGCGCTTAAAGACTGGCTAATGCTCACTTGTCGTATCTATCTCACTACAAATATCAGTGTAATAGCTCACAGCTTGATTAAGTTTGAGAATACTAATTTAGCCTAATTGGTATAATCGATAAAAATCTCTGCTAGCTGTCAATCAACGGCAATAGAGCACCCTCAATCAACATCGCTAATAAAATTAAAGGTAGTGAGCAATGAAGCGGATCTTATCCATTCAATCCCATGTGGTATTTGGCTGTGCTGGTAACAGCAGCGCTGTATTCCCAATGCGTCGTCTTGGTATGGAGGTATGGCCGATTAATACGGTGCAGTTCTCAAACCATACGCAGTATGCACAAGGTTGGGCTGGAATGATCATGCCAGCGGGTCAGATCACCGAGTTGGTGCAAGGCTTAGATAATATCGGCGAGCTGAAAAACTGCGATGCACTATTAAGTGGCTACTTGGGCAGTGCTGAACAAGGTGCTGAAATTGCCGCTGCAGTGAAGAAGATGAAAGCGCTTAACCCTAATGCTATCTATTTTTGTGATCCAGTAATGGGTCACCCTGAAAAGGGCTGTATTGTGTCGCCGGGTGTGCAGGAGTTTTTAAAAACTCAAGCTTTAGCAGTAGCAGACATTATTGCGCCAAATCTATTAGAGCTAGAAACCCTAACTGACACTGAGCTGCATAATCTAGATGAAGTGATTCAGGCTTGCCAAAGCCTACTCGCGAAAGGCCTGAAAATGGTTGTGGTTAAGCACCTTGCAAAAGCGGCCACTAATAAAGATCAGTTTGAGATGCTGTTAGTGACTGAAGGTGGCAGCTATTTAATCTCGCGTCCATTATACGAATTTGAAAAGCAGCCAGTGGGTGTGGGCGACTTAATCAGTGGCTTGATGTTAGCTAATCTGCAAGCGGGTTGCGACCCAGTGGAAGCTTTTGAGCGTACTAATGCGTCAGTTGATACAGTATTGCTAGAAACCTTCAAGCAAGGTGCATACGAGCTGCAATTAATCCGCGCTCAAGATGCCATAGCAGCCCCTTTGATTAAGCAACAGGCGCAAAAAGTTAGCTAGTGTTAACTTGTCGCTAAATGTGCTCACCGATGAACACGAAAAAGCCCTGAATTTGACATTGATTCAGGGCTTTTGCTTATTGGGTGTAGCTAATAGAGTGTTTAGCTCTCTGCAGAAGTGAAAACCACGCCTAAGCTCGACATTATAACCACCGCCAGTCCCGCATTAGGTATCAACTTATTAAACTGTTTCTCAGGGAGTTGATATCTAGTCAGTCTCTGCTTTTTCTAGACCCTTCTATCAATGCCCAATCCTATCCAAATGCTGGATCAGATACATTCTTGCCTCTACAGGCGTTTCGCTGTGCCAGAAGCCACCTAAATAGGCGACTAGCGGTAATAAGAACATTATCGTTAGTAGCATAATAGTGAGTCCACGAGCAGACAGTTTCCAGCCATTACGAGTGCTAAAATGTAATGCTTCTTTCTTTGGGCAAGCCGACACGCAGCGCATGCAAGCCTGACATTCATCTGAGCGGATGTTTATCTGTTTATGTACCGAGATATTAGCCGGACAGGCACGGCTGCATTTATCACAGCTCATACCTTTGGCGTCAATTAAGCAGTGCTCGGTATTACGGCGGATCTTAAACGGACTTAAAAAGCTTATTATCCCTAGTAGCGCGCCATAAGGGCAGATATAACGGCAGAAGCCTTGTCTGCGCCAAGCTGCTAGCCCGAGAATAATGCTAAAGCAGATGATAGTGACTAGCCCTGGGGTTACGAAAAACAGCGCCATTTTAAGATCGGCAATCTTATGATAGTTACTGTTTAAATAACCCGGAATGCTCATGGTTGGCATACCAATAATAATATACAGCAGCGCCAGCAATAACAGATACTTGAGCATGCGCAGTGGCCAGTCAATCCAGGCTGGTGGCAATAGTTCTTGCTTGATAAAACGGGTTCTGAGTTTATAGAGGTATTCACCTGCAAGCCCAAGTGGACAAGCCCAGCCACAAAAGGCACGCTTACAAAGTAGGCCAGTTAGTAAAACGACTGTTAGCATAACCGCTGCAGCAGGATGGTTCTGATCCCAAATTCCTAAAGTGATAATAGCCTTTAATTCAATACCCCCTGCAATCGGTAAAAAGGCATCACCAACGTCTGGACGCATTAACCAAGGGGTAATTCCTGCTTTTAAGAGAGCCGAATTAACAGCAAATTGCACACCAACAACGAGCATTGATAGTGCCAGCAGGTGTTGTACGCCTTCTCGAAAGTTGTTGGCTCGCATATCGCCCTGTGCGATAGCTGGCTGTAACTTATTCACTAAACCTATTGTGATAGTGGCAATTGCCAATGCAGCAATAAGCGGCCAATAGAGGCTGGACACGATTGCGCCAACAACGAGTCCTCCACTCGCTAATGCACCCCACTTTTTACCGCTCCAATAAAGTAGGCTGACACTGTAGGTCAATGCTATAGCAAGGGTTAATGATTCAATAAAGCTCATAGATGTATCAGTTCAATGATGATTGATACTATTGTGAAAGCTTTTTAAATCAGAAGTTCTTAAAGGGTTTTCAGCTTGTGGGGAAGATCGACAATTTGAAACTGGGATATGAAAAATAATGGGGCAGTTCACAAAGTTGATCCCTGAGCAGTTGTGCTCAGGAACCCAACTTTAGCTAAGACTTATTTGCTTTCTAACGAGGCAATAAACTTGTTCGACTCATCAATAGACTTATTCATCTCTTTGATTAAGCCCGATATATCAGTCTGTAGACTAGCGAACTCACCTTTAATTGCACCAATAGCCTGTGCATTAAGGTTATGTTTTAAATACAGCATATTGTCTTTCATTGCTGTTAGCACGGGCTCCATCTTACTTTCGGCGCGGCGCATGCTTTTAACCAACTGAGTATATGAGCGGCGAGTTTCTTTTAGCTTAGACTCACTGTTGCGGCGTAGGCTAGCTTTGCTAATTTCACCAATCTCAGTTTGCCACTCGTCAAATAGCGCTTCAGCTACATCTTCAACTTTGTCGATACGATTAGTCACATCATCAGCTGAATCTTGCGCAGATTCGTATTCATCTTTAGCCTTGTTATAGGCGCTTTCTAAGTCTCCGCCATCGTGGTTTAGTAACGCCTGCATCTCTTCAAGGGCAGAGCTGAACTGCTCTTGTGCTTCCTCTTGAGATTCTTTCGCATCTTCAACTCGGTCAACCATGATTTCGCGTTTGTGATAACCCACTTTTTCCATTGCGCCGTAATAAGCACTTTGACAACCTGTCAGTAAAAGGCTCGTTGTTAACACAGCTGTTGTAATTAGTTTTTTCATTTTCTTATATCCCTGAAAATTCGTTGAGTTACTCTGAGCGGTATTTAGCTGCGTCGATAATGCTCCATAGGTGAGCAATACCGCCGATAATAGCTGGCACAATCAACCACCATAGGGCGTAGCCGACAACGGCAACAATACAAAAAATTAAGGCGGCTAGAATTCGCCCTTGAACGAGCTGTCCAAGACCTGGGAAGAAAAAGCTAGCAATAGCGGCAATTACATTGCCGGCAGATCCTTGTTGAGACATCAATTCAATCCTTATGCTTGTAAAGAGAAGGTTATAAGCTTTATTGTACCAAGATAGTGATTGGCAAATCATTTATTGTCTTAGAACGTAAGACTAACTTTAACAGAATCAAGAGTAACAAGTGAAAAATAAGATGGTGATAAATCAGGTTCGTTCTTTTTTGTTGAGTATTTGGGCATTTTTTTTACACTTGCTTAGCCGTTTTAAAGAGGACCAAGTCAATATAAAGGCTGGACACTTAGCATATGTGACCTTGTTGTCTCTGGTGCCGATTGTCGCGGTTATGTTTTCTATGTTGTCGGCATTCCCAGTATTTTCCGGTATTCGTGAAAAGTTAGAAGCCTTTGTATATGACAACTTTTTACCTGCAGCTGGTGATACGGTACAGATTTACATTAATGAATTTGTCGCTAATGCCTCAAAGGGGACGAGCGTCGGTATCGCAGCATTAATGATCGTTGCCTTGATGTTGATCTCAGCTATCGATAAGGCACTCAATAGTATTTGGCGTACCGAAGAAAAGCGTCAAGCTGCAGTCTCTTTTTCGATGTATTGGATGGTACTAACCTTAGGGCCAGTGCTTGTTGGTGCAAGCTTAGTGGCGACGTCTTATATCGTGTCATTAAAGTTATTTAGCGATACAGAACTTTCCGGTGTCGTTCCTTTATTGATAGAACGCCTGCCTATGTTGTTTTCGGTCGCTGCTTTCTTATTGCTGTACATGGTTGTGCCGATTAAAAAGGTTAAGTTTTTACATGCGCTGTTAGGTGCATTAGTCGCTGCGATGTTATTTGAGCTGGGCAAAAAAGGCTTTGCTTATTACGTGACTCAGTTTCCGAGTTACGAGGCGATCTACGGTGCGCTAGCGACTATACCTATTTTGTTCGTTTGGGTTTATGTATCGTGGGTTATCGTGTTAGTGGGCGCCGAGATCACTGCAGGTTTGCCTGAGTATTTGCACGAGTGTCAGCAATTGAGAGATAAGCAATCAGCACTTGATGCTGCCGTTGCTGTAGATGCCGACTCTGTAGTGGATGCAAGCGCTGCTAACGAAAGCCTTGCAAGTGCTAGCCAAACGGATACGCAAGCTGAACAGGAAAATTTAGCTGCAACTTCTCAACCTGCAGCTGATAAGCAAACAGATTAATGCAGGCTCAACAACCTAAACCATTTAAAAGTGGATGGTTGGAGGTCGGCCAAGGGCATGAGTTATATGTGGCTCAGTATGGTAACCCGAAGGGGATATCACTGTTGTATTTACATGGTGGGCCTGGCGCCGGCTGTTGTATTGAAGATTTAAGTTTATTCGACTTGTCAGTTTATCGGGTCATTTTGCTCGACCAGCGTGGGGCGGGACGCTCTCGTCCACGAGGAGAGTTACAGGGTAATAGTTTAATGCTATTGCTAGGTGATATTGAGCGAGTCAGATGCTGGCTTGATATCCCACAATGGATGTTAGCTGGGGGCTCATTTGGTGCCACTTTGGCGCTATTGTATTCGGCGTGTTATCCAAATCGAGTGGTTTCGCAAGTGCTCTGGGGATTGTTTATCCCTAATAAAGAAGGCATTAAGTGGCTTTATGGGGATAGTGGTGCGGCGCGATTATTTGCAGATGATTATGCGCAATTTCAAATTACTGCAGTTAGAGCTAACTCACTTGCTGAATTATTTACGCATTATCGCAACGGGATAGATAACCCTTGCCATGAAGTAAGGCAACACTTTGCTCAAAAATGGAATCGTTGGGAAATGGCGTTAGCTTATCCTAGCTATGGACACGAGTTGTTAAATGCACATTCCAGTCAGTCTCTAGCAAGCATTGAGCTTTATTATGTTGCTAATGATTACTTTGGTGCATTTGAAAAGTTGTCTCAAAAGTTGCCGTTAATTCAGTCGCAAACATACGTCTTGCAGGGCGAGTTAGATTGGGTTTGTCCCTTTAATGTTGTGAATAGCTTCTTTAAAGGGCGGGCAAGTCAGCTAATTAAAGTGACTGAGATTAAAGGCGCGTATCACGCTTTAGCTGACGTAAAGATGGCGAAAGCAGTAATAAACGCCATACGGGAAATGGCCAAACAATAAAAAGGAAATATAGACGCTATGAAAAAATTGATTATTGCAGGCCTAATTATGAGCCTGAGCGCATGTGCGGCAACAGAAAACACTACTGCTGTGGAAGCTGCTACAAAGGCACCTGACAGTGTTAATTTAGGTGGCCTTTCTAATGAAGAGGCAACGACTAAATTGCTGGAAGCTCTACTAAATAAAAGTTATTTAGCATCTCGTGCCGGCCCTAATGGTGTAGCTGTTGATTTTGACCGAACCCAGTTTATCCTACAACCGAGTATGAACCCTGACGGCATCGACCGTATTATGATGAATCGTTTTTATGCGATTCATCCTAAGTATGTGGGCAGTAAAGAGATGCTGTTTATGATAGGCACTCTAAACCAAAAGCTTAACTTTGCTAAGTTTGTTATTCGCGACAAAGGTGCGGTGATTCAAGTGCAAGGTGCGGCAACCTTTGTTGATACCATTACTATGGAAGAGTTACGCCGATTTATTTTATGGACTGACGAAGGTTTACGTCAGGTTGCGGAGTCTCTGCCTGAAGGCTCACAAGATGTGATTAAGCCTATTCCGGTAATGCAGAATATTCAGTCGATTTAAAGAAGGTCCTAGGAAAAGCTAAGACGATAACAGCCTGCGGCCGCTACGCTTACGGAAAAGCAGGTCTTAGGTAAAGCCGGAAAAACTGAAAAGCGAAAATTCAACAAAGACTGCGGGGGGGCTTTTGGTTTTTGCTGCTCCTAGCAGGGCAAAGCCCGTCCTCAAAGCGAAGCGCCCTAGGATCTAGGTCCTTCTTTTTAATATTTAATTTTTTATCGGAGATAAGCGTAACGTGATTGGCTTAATTCAACGTGTAAGTGAAGCAAAAGTGGTCGTTGATGGTGAGACTATTGGAGAAATTGGCAAAGGTTTGCTAGTCCTGCTAGGGGTAGAGCAAGGCGATGACATTGAAAAAATGCAAAAGCTGGCCACAAAAGTGATGAGCTATCGTGTTTTTGCCGATGAAAACGGTAAAACCAACCTAAATCTTGAGCAGGTTGGTGGCAGTCTGCTTGTCGTGTCTCAGTTTACTCTAGCTGCTGACACTAGCCGCGGACTACGTCCGAGCTTTTCTGGTGCAGGCACTCCTGATATGGCTCGCGAGCTATATGATGCGTTTGTTGATTTCTGTCAATCAAAAGGGGTCAACACTCAAACCGGTCAATTTGCTGCAGACATGAAAGTGTCATTAGTTAACGATGGCCCAGTGACATTTAACTTACAAGTTTAGTGTTTATAACGCAGGCGTAGAGTTTGTATTTGCCAGTATTAGGATCAATAAATGACAGAGTTAAATCACCAATACTTGCTTATTGAGCTGCAGCAGACTTGGCATCAAACCATACCTGTTAGTAAATTTATGCAGATTGTGCCTAAGGTGTTTAATGGTGCTGCTTTCAAAGTCTCAGCGCCACTAGAGCCCAATATCAATCTACACCAGACCATGTTTGCTGGCAGCATCTATACGTTAATGACCTTAACTGGCTGGGGGATGTTATGGCTGCAGCAAAAGTTAGCTGATGTAGATGGTGACATTGTATTGGCGGATGCTAATGTGCGCTATATCGCCCCAATTGATAGCCAGCCTGTCGCTAAGGTTTGCTGGCCTGATGTAGATTTAACTTCGTTAGCACAAGGACGTCGAGTGAAAGTACGTTTAGAGGTAGAGCTTTATTGTAACGACAAGCTGTGTGCGTGTTTTTCTGGGCTTTATGTCAGTGTACCTAAAAGCTAATATCTAGCTACAAATACTAAAAAAGCCTCCTAGATGGGGGCTTTTTGTTTGGGGACGTAATATTGATTAGTCGTGCCATTTTTTAAAGATAAGTGAAGTATTAATACCGCCAAAGGCAAAGTTATTACTCATCACATAGTCAGTTTCAAGCAAGCGAATATCATCTTTGATGTAGTCTAGCTCAGCGCATTCTGGGTCAATTTCAGTTAAATTCAGTGTTGGCGCAAACCAACCTGCATTCATCATCTCAATGCTCACCCAAGCTTCTAGTGCGCCGCAGGCTCCGAGTGTATGGCCGGTGTAGCTCTTAAGCGATGAGATAGGTTGCTTAGCGCCAAATACCGCATGAGTCGCCTGTGTTTCAGCAATATCGCCGCGATCTGTTGCCGTGCCGTGAGCATTCACATAACCGACTTTATCGGCATCAATAGCCGCATCTTTTAACGCTAAGCGAATCGCGGTTTCCATGGTTGCGCTGTTGGGTTGCGTCACGTGCAGACCATCGGCATTAGTACCAAAGCCAACGATTTCTGCATAGATTTTTGCACCGCGAGCTTTTGCATGTTCTAGTTCTTCTAGCACTAAGGTGCAAGCGCCTTCGCCAATGACTAGACCGTCGCGTTCTTTATCAAACGGGCGTGGGTTTGCTGTTGGGGCATCGTTTTGAGTGCTGGTGGCGAATAAGGTATCAAACACCACAGCTTCGGTTGGGCACAGCTCTTCGCCGCCACCTGCCAGCATCAGATCTTGCTGACCATATTTGATCGCTTCATAGGCGTAGCCTATGCCTTGACTGCCTGAGGTACAGGCGCTGCTGGTGGTGTGCACGCGGCCTTTAAGGCCAAAGAAGACGCCCACGTTAACAGCTGTGGTATGGGCCATCATACGGATATAGCTAGTGGCAGTTACGCCAGACATATCACCGTCTTTGAGCATGTCACCAAAGGCGATAATAGGATCGGTACTGCCCGTTGATGAGCCATAGGCGATGCCCATGGCCCCAGATGTAACAACAGGATCATCAAGTAAATTGGCATCGATAAGTGCAAGTTCACTGGCGCGAGTCGCCATAATCGATACTCGTCCCATTGAGCGGATCTTCTTACGCTTGTAATGGCTGGGCACTTCGAAGTCGGTCACTGGTGCGGCTAAACGGGTATGCAAATCGGCAAATCGATCCCATTCGTCCATGCGTACTACGCAGTTCTTTTGTGCTTTTAAACTTGCAGCTATTGTTGGCCAGTCATGACCAAGTGCTGAAATACCACCTACTCCAGTGATGACTACGCGGCGCGGAAAAGCGGCTTGGCTCATATCATGCCTCCGTTTACCGAGATCACCTGACGCGTGACATAGGCGGCATCTTCAGACATTAAATAGTTAGCTAAGCCGGCAATTTCTGATGGCTTACCCATGCGGCGCATCGGCACTAAGGTGTTGACCATATCTTTAGGGATATCGCTGACCATATCCGTTTCGATTAAACCCGGTGCAATACAGTTTACGGTGATTTTGCGCTTAGCGAGTTCTAAAGACAGTGCCTTGGTTGCACCGATAATTCCGGCTTTAGAAGCGCTGTAGTTTACTTGACCGCGGTTACCAGCAATGCCAGATACTGACGCAAGCGTAATAATGCGTCCGCCTTGGCGACCTTGCACCATAGGCATTACGGTTGGATGAATCACGTTATAAAAGCCATCAAGGTTAGTGTGGACTACTCTGTCCCACTCACTTTCAGTCATCGCAGGGAATGCTGTGTCGGCATTAATACCCGCATTGAGAACGACGCCATAATAAGCACCGTGTTGCTCAATATCTTGTTCGATAGCTTGTTTAACAACAGCGCGATTAGCGATATCAAACTGCAAGCAACTAACGTGAATACCGTGCTGCTCGAGTTCGGCTTTAGTGGCGTTGGCGGCGTCTTGATTACTATGAAAATGCATAGCAATATCAAAACCAGAAGCCGCTAATCTGAGGGCGATGGCTTTACCAATACCACGGCTCGAACCGGTTATTAATACTCTTTTTGACATCTTGTTGCTCCCTACGCAGCCTGATTATTATTCGTCATCCGTTAAGATGTATTAGCGGGCTACGTTTGTATATTCTATTGATATGTCGTTGCTAGCTATTGCGCTGCATCGGCGATATAGGCTTGGGTATCTTGTGGCTGAAACACATTGACGTTGGCTTCAGCAACCACCTCTTGATTGTGGAGGATTTGGCAATCAAACACAGCTAAACCAGACTCTTCTTGATATAAACGAGTCACTTTTGTTTGGTAACTCTGGCCCAGTTTAAATTGGCTGATATGCATCTTAAGTTTACGGCTGCCAAGCAAAAATCCGACTCGAATTATATCATTGCGTAAATGTGCTTCAACGCCAGCTAGCGCGGCAATGCTCTGCGCCATATATTCAATACCTACGTAGTTGGGGACACCATTTAAGCGAGGATCAAAGTATGGGCTGGCCGTCGATACATCAGTTTGCGTGAGTAAGCTATCTTGGCTGTACTCAAGCAATTGGCTAATCAAAATCATTGGGTCGCGATGAGGGATAAACTCAGCAACATCACACTCAGAAAGTTTGGTTGGATCAAACATTTTGGTTTATCCCTTGTGGGTCATTAGCTAATTGAGATTCTGCGGCACTGAGCTTGCGACTTAAGATCAGGCTGGCATTGCTGCCACCAAAGGCAAACGAGTTACTCATTACATGCCGTATCTTGGTCTGCGTAGCTGAGCTGACTAAAGGTAAGTTAGGATCGTTAGTATCGCGTTGATTATCCCATACTTGGGGCGGTAAATATTGCTGGCGGTTGTAGTCGCTAAGTAGCAAATAGCAAAATGCCGCTTCTATTGCCCCTGCTGCGCCCAGTGTATGGCCGGTAAGCGGCTTGGTCGAGCTACAAGCTGGCAGATTTTTACCAAATACTTGCTGTACCGCGCGGCTCTCCATAGCGTCGTTTTTAGGCGTCGCAGTGCCATGCAGGTTGAGGTAATCAATCTGCGAAGGTGATAAGCCTGCCATCGTTAGTGCGGCTTGCATGGCTGCAATCGCGCCGCGCCCTTCAGGGTGTGGCGCCGAAATATGGTGCGCATCGCTCGACTCACCAAAGCCGCTGAGTACGATAGCAGCATGTTCAGTAGCCGCTTTATCTAGGCACACCCTTTCCAAGGTAAACAACGCGCCGCCTTCACCAATATTTATCCCATCACGGTTTTGGCTGAAAGGCTGGCAATGGCCGCTAGATATTGATTCCAGTGAGTGAAAGCCGTTCAGAGTGAGCTGACAAAGAGTATCAACGCCACCAACGATCACCATATCGCATACGTCCGCGTTAATTAAGCGAGTCGCGCTGGCAAACACTTTTGCACTCGATGAGCACGCAGTTGATACGGTATAGCAAGGGCCAGTTAGATCTAAATAAGCCTGCAAGAATTGACTAGTATCGCCGAGCTCTTGTTTGGCATAGTCATAATCTTGGGGAAATTCGCCCTGACTCTGGTGCACACTAAGTGCCTGTTCTCCGGTGGAAATACCCGAGGTACTAGTACCAATAACAATACCTACCCGCTGGCTACCATAATCTTGCTTGGCTTGTTTAACGCTAGACTCAATCTGCTGCGCAATAAGCAAGGCTAACTGATTATTACGGGTGTCGAACTGCGCGAGTTGTTTAGGTATTTGAGGTAATTCAAAAGGAATTTGGCCGACTAATACAGAGCGTTCAAATAGCAAGTCATCACGCCATTGCATGCCATCGATATTACCGGCAACTAAGTTGTCGAGCACAGCTTGCGGAGTTTGCCCTATCGGCGTGCATAAGCCTAAATGGGTTATCGCAATTGGCGTTGTTGAGTTCACTTAAATGTCCACCACGTAAGAGTTATATCGGGCTGATATTGAGTTTAAAGTCGGCTGCATCAATCGTTAGCTCAACATTGGTTTGCCACTTATCTTGTTTACTATTGTCGCTAGCGTGATAGCGAATGGCAATAATCGGTAGGTTGTTATTGCTGTTCTTATCGGCATCTGGGCTATTTTTGCTATCACTTTGCTCTGTAAAAAGGCCACGGCATAAGTTTGCATCGCACTGATACGGACGTATAACCGCACCTTGTAAATGGCGATTGACGCTATCATCGGGCCAGTAAATTAATTGCATTATCGCGAGCAGATACTCAGCTTTAAATTGCTCGCCCATAAAAGTACTCTGCTCGCTTACCAGCGTATAATCATCATAGGTCAGCGTAAATAGCGCTTGCCCTAACGGAGCTAGACCCACCAATGTTAGGTTTTCCTGAGTTAACTCTAGCTGAGTGAGCAGTTCATGTTGCTGGTCCTGAGTGCGAATGGTCGCTTTTTGGGTTGCGCTGACTGTTTGCTGTTGAGGTAGTGAGTCTGCAACAGGCGCTAAGCAATATCTGACATCGCTTGCCAGCTCAACGCAGGTTTTACGCTCCAACGTGTGGCTGCAAGCACTGAGTAATAGTGCAAAAACTATGATGCCAAAATGGCGATTTAGCTGCGACATAGTTCAACAACCATATCTAAACGACGCTTAGACTCACTGACAAAAGGGTTTTGATCATCCCAAGCATAACCCGCCAGAATAGAGCAGATCATCTGTTTGATCTTTGGATCTGGATCGTCAAAAAAGATCGTATCTTGAAAGCGGCAATCGTACCAAGCTTCAACGTAGGTTCTAAATGTGTCGACTCCCTTCATTAATGGTGTAGCGTAATCCTGTTGCCAATCCACTGTCTCGCCATTTAACTGCTTAAGCAGTGTTTTAGCCGCCATTGATGCTGACTGCATAGCGATGGTGACACCAGATGAAAACACCGGGTCAAGAAATTCGCCGGCATTACCCAGTAGGGCGAATTTGTCAGTCGCTAGGGTTTTGACGTTGGCTGAGTAGCCTTTTAATAAGCCAGATTGATTAATTAACTCTGCATTCGCTAGCAGTTTCTTTAAGCCTGGCTCCTGGTCAATCATGATTTTAAGTAGCTGATCTAAGTCGCCATCGAGGCCGTTTTCTACCACGGCTAATTGATGAGGCTCACCGACTACGCCAACCGAGCAACGACCATCGCTAAATGGGATCAGCCAGTACCAAATATCTTGGTTATCTGGGTGGACACTAATTAATATCTTATTACGATCAAAGTTTGGGTCGCTAATGTTGTCGCGAACATGATTAAACACAGCGCTACGGGTCGGCAGTGTCGATGGTTTTTCTAGGTCGAGTAGGCGTGGCAGTACTCGGCCAAAACCACTGGCATCGAGGATAAACTTAGCCTTAATAGTCTGTGTTTGGCCTTGTTCATTGCTGATTTCAAGACTCGGTTCGCCGCTTAATGCGACCGAGTGAACTGTGTGGCCATAACGAATATCTACGCCTTGCTTACAGGCTTCATCGGCGAGCAATTTATCAAATGTGGCGCGCTCAACTTGAAACGTAGTGCCTGGGCCTGGGCTAAATTTATCGGTAAAGTCAAAGGTTGTGTATTTGTCTTGGTATCTAAATGCGGCGCCATTTTTAAATTGGAACCCTGCTTGATTGACCGCTTCAAGCATATTGGCCTCGGTAATGACCTGCATACAACAAGGCAGCAAGCTTTCACCAATCGAAAAGCGCGGGAAGTGCTGCTTCTCTAATACCAGAACCTTCTTGCCTTGGGCGTGTAGCAGACTAGCGACAATACTACCCGATGGTCCAGCCCCTATAATCGCAACATCTACCGTTTCGGTAGTGCATTGTTCGACGTCATTCTGAACTGAGGTTGCACTCGACATTAAAGGGGATTCCTTGTGAAATTTTGAATAAATGGCGCCAGTAAAAAGGTAAAGCTAATACCGAATAACAGTGTCAGCCCGAAGGCATTTATCGCAGGTGTTTGGCTAAAAGCCAGTAAGCCAAAGGCAAGTATTGTTGATATAGCCGACATAAAGACCGCCATCATTACGCCTTTAGATTGTTGGGTCGATTCGGCAAAAAATAAGCTGTAATCCACGCCAATACCAAACACCAAAATAAGTGCTAAAGCATGAAAAAGCGTGAGTGGGTTATTGAGTAAGCCTAAGCTTGCCAGCGTCAGTAATGCGGCTAATGCGGGCACAGCAACCACTACTGCTGCGAGCTTCAAGCCAAATCTAAAGCTAAATATAACACCTGCAACCACTAAGGCGATGGCGAGTAAGGCTAAAGTGAGTTGGCGGTAATGGCCCATCACTCTTGATATGTCATCAACTTTATCGACTAGCTGAACATTGGCATTATCTGTAAATAGTGCGGCGACACGATTAAGTTGTTTGATACCGCCAAGCAGCACGATTGCACCATAGCCTGAATCATCTTTTATATCAGCGGCAAGCCAAAGTGGTTTAAAGCTTACTCCTGCTTGATGGTTTAAGAAGCTGGCGGCGCTAATAAACTCTGAACCAGCCGCCTGATAGGCGTATATCAATTCTGGTTTTATGTTGTCATCTAAGCCTAACGTGGCAATGATTTCATCTAAATGTTGCAGATAAATCTGCCCTTGCAACTGATAGTTTAGCTGCTGCTGTTTCTGACTAGGCAAGAATCGACTTAAGCTTAAATGGTTACCAATAAGGTTATCTTGCTTAGCTTGTTCTAGTATCGGCTCAAGCTCTGCTAAATGCTGTTTTACTTGCTCTTCTGTTGCTGCCGTAACCAGTAGAAACTGATTATCAGTGCCACCACTGAGTAAGGTGCGAAGCTGATTTTCTTCTGCTTGAATATCAGTGGGCGTGTGTTGCAGCTGGCGAATATCATCATTGGCAGTGAGCCTTAGCAAGCCCGTTAAAATGAAGATAGTGACGCCAAGAGAGAGACCCATTTTTGCGATTAGGCTTCTAGGTGTAAAGCGGTTAAGCATAAAGCCTTGATAGCGACTCGCTAGATTTAATGCTTGATTAGCATTGTTTAACGGCTGACTAGCAAGTGTTGGGTAGGCCAATACTAAGGTTAAGTATGCGCCGAGTAGCCCAGCTGCGCAGAAGACGGCAACTTGTTGCATCCCAGGGAAAGGTGCGAACCCCATGGCACTATAGGCGATAGCGCTGGTAATTAGAGCCAGAGTTATTGCGGCAAAGATACGCTTAATCACCTGCTCACTAGTATCACTTGGGTGAGTTAAGCGTTCACAGTAATAGTGAAAACAGTAGTCGATAGAGATCCCGATAAGGCTAGTACCAAAGACCAAGGTCAGTAGGTGCAGCTCACCAAATATCAGGGCTGTGCTAACCACGGCAAATAGTAAGCTGGTACTGACGGTGACAACGGCTATCGTCAGTGGCATTAAAGAGCGAAATGCTAGCCACACTAAGCTAATGACCCCAACGAGTGATAATAGCCCTATGCTGGACACTTCTTTTTTCGCGTTATCGGTTGCGGCTATGGCATGAAACAGTGCGCCAGCTTTGATGATTTCAATTTCTTTAAATTGCGATTTAGTGGTATTGAAGGCCAACGTTAGTGCGCTTAACTGTTGTTGCTGAGCATTAGGATTAAACGCGCTGTCACTGCCCTTAGCCATAACAATTGCCGCATAACGTAGTGGTTGATTGTTGCTTGGCGCTATTGTTGCGATGAGCACGCCTTGCTTGACTGTCAGTTGTTGCGATGGGGCAAGGGCTAACAAAGAATCAGGGTATAATAGTAATGGATCGCGGCTCAGTAGTTCACTGTTGGCGTAACTAAAAGCGTTATAGAGCTTTTCTAGTGCGGCTTGAGTCAGTTGTTGCCATTGCCCCTGTTGCAATAGCTGTTGCTGAGAGAGAGTTAATAGCTGAAACCTGTGGTTAAAGTAATACTGGTTTAGCGCGTCAGCTTGCGCCATATCGGCGCTGCTGATATTGATAAATGCGGGATCTTTGCTATCAAGCTGTTTGAGGGTTTGAATTGTTAGCTTGGCTGCGTTAATGGCAGATTGTTCATTGTTACTGATGAGGCCTAAATAAACGCGATTAGCTAATTGTTGCTCGACCTGATCCATTGCGCGCTGAGTGATGGGGCTTTCGCTAACCTTAGGCAGCATAGCTAAAATATCACTTTGTACCCGAGCACCGCTTTGCCATAGGCTAAAGCCAGTTGCGATCGAGGCGAGGATTAATGCAAGCCACAGTATAAATCTTAACTTGGCGGTCTTTTGGCTTAATAAGGCACACAGGCTTAGATTCATTATGGCGCGGTGCCCACAGAACTAGGCTCATAACGCGCTTTGTCTTGAGAGCTTAATGGGCTTTCGTCCAGCGCTGAAAACTCGATCTGACTGCGATCACCGTTGGCACTATATAACACCAGAGTTTGAATTTGTTGTTTACCAGCTAGCACCATTTTAGGTAGAGCTTTTGCGAGCATTGGGTCGATGGGCTTTAGCCCAAGTTGCCATTGCGCAGTTGGCTCAACGGTCGTATTTAAGTCTATACCCGCTTCGGTTGCTAGAGGTTTGCCATCAAGATTAAGACTTAATTCAAAGTGTTGTTGCAGTTGATTAATGTCACCACTGAGTAATGCACTTAATAGCTTGGGCATGATATCACTCATCATATTCGCGCTACCGGCTTGTTCTGCATGGTTAACGTTAATGTTACCTTGGCTATCAATTTGAATAAGCTGCTTATCTTTCAAGATCAATGTGCTAGCAAAAGGACTGTTTTGCTGCCAAATAATTCCAAGATCTTTAGAGAAGATAAACTCGCCTTGGCTAACTAACGGCTTTTTGAGCACCTTTAAATAGCGGTATTGGCTAAAGCTACCTTTGGTTTGCGCGCTTGGCGATAATTGCTGACTCAAGTTAAGTAAATCAGCGTTATTAGCAGGCTTATTAAAAAGTTCGCTATAGCTAGCTTCTGCGCTATCTGCTGCAAAGCCGCTGCCACTTATTAATAGAGGCAGCAGGGCTAATATTAGGCTGAATATATACTTCATTAAGGCTGCTCTGATTGCTGACTTTTAGCGGCAATTAAATGGGCTATTTTTTGCTGGAATATATCAGGGGTAACAAAGCATAACTCTTGAGTTTGCATATCGACGGCGGCCTGTATGGTGTAACCCTTAGTAATACGTTTACCTGTTTTAACATCAAGTACTTGGTAGTTGATCTTAATGCGGTTCTCCCACTCAACTAAGGATGCCTTAACGGTGACAAGCTGCTCGAAGGTACTCGACTGCACGTACTTTATCTGCACGTCGACAATCGGCCAGCTATAACCCGAGTCTTGCATGGCGCGGTAACCATAGTCGATTTTATCCAGCAGTTTACAGCGTACTAATTCAAAATAGCGCAGGTAGTTACCATGCCAAGTGATCCCCATCGAATCGACATCGTGAAATGGAATTTCAACTTCCATTTCAGCATGTAAGATACCTTTCATTAGCAGAGTCCTCGACTGATATCTTGATGATGTTCTATAAACAAAGCGTTACCATGCCAACCGATATAGCCCATCGAATCGACATCGTGAAATGGTATTTCAACTTCCATCTCTGCATGTAAAATGCCTTTCATTTCTTTGCTCCCTGGTCATAGCTATGTAAGGGAAAGTTCTTAATTACTTTCCGCATACTTCCCAATAACCGCTTTGGATCTTGTCCACGGTTGAGCGCAGTGTTTGCTCTAGGGGTCTGTCTTCGGTCAGTAGTTCAAAATCGGCTTCAACTTGAGCCAGCGTATTGGCTAAAGAAGGGGTGATAGAGCTCTCGACTAACTCCTGCTGGGCGATGCGTAAGCGAATACCTTGAGACATGGCCAGTAACGCTGCGGCAGCAACTTGTTCAGTAAGCTGTAATACGCGCATACAGTCGCGAGCAGAGATAGTCCCCATGCTTACCTTATCCTGGTTGTGGCATTCGGTAGAGCGTGAAAATACACTGGCTGGCATAGTGTTTTTCAGCGCTTCAGCTGTCCATGCCGATACACCGATTTGTACCGCTTTAAAGCCATGGTTAATCGCTTTACGGCTGCCCGTTGCACCAGACAAGTTAGCGGGTAAGCCATTATTGAACTTTTGATCCATTACCAACGCCATTTGGCGGTCAATAAGATCGGCAATATTGGCAACGGCATTTTTCATCGCATCCATCGCGAAAGCAATATGACCACCGTAGAAGTGACCACCATGCAGAATATGTTCGCCTTCACCATCAACAATCGGATTGTCGTTGGCGCTGTTTAGCTCAGTTTCAATAAACTGGCGCATAAACGGCAGGGCATCTTGCAGTACACCAATGACGTGCGGGGCGCAGCGGATCGAGTATCTGTCTTGCAGTCTGTCAGAGTTACGCGGATGGATATGGTGATTTAAGTCTTCACGGATCCAAGCTGCTATCTGGTTTTGCCCTGGGTGAGGCTTCGCGGCAAACAAGATATCGTCAAAATGATTTGAGTTACCTTTTAGGGTAAGTGATGCCATGGCGGTAATACGGCTAGCAAGGCGTGTCATATATTGGGCACGATCATAAGCTAAGCAGGCAAGGGCCGTCATAACGGCTGTGCCGTTCATCAGTGCTAGACCTTCTTTAGGACGTAGCTTAAGCGGCACGATATTAAGTTGTTTATAAACGTCGCTAGTGGCACGTCGCTCACCTTGATAAATCACATCGCGCTCGCCGATTAATACTGCGGCTAGGTAAGACAGCGGCGTTAAATCACCGCTTGCGCCAACAGAACCCTCTTCAGGGATCACCGGAGTGATATTCAGGTTTAGTAAGGTTTCTATACGCTTAAGTAATTCATAAGTGACACCAGACTTACCGACTGCCAGTGAGCTCAGTCGGCAAGCCATTACCGCGCGCGCTTGCATTGGCGATAGGATTTCACCCATGCCGCAGCCATGAAAACGAGTCAAATGCAGCGGGAGCTCATGGACTAAATCTAAACCTACAGTAACGGTACAAGAGTCGCCATAACCTGTGGTAACGCCGTACACTACGCCTTCTTCTTTTAACAGGCTGTCAATAAACAGCGCACCCTTTTGAATGTAGGTTTGGTATTCGGCAGTTTGATTCAACTTGGCGGTAGCGCCTTTAGCAATTGCGACCACATCTTCAAGAGAGAGACTGTTGTAGCCAAATTCAACCGTTTTAAGATTAGCGTTATGGGTCGTTTGTTGGGTCATTTTCTTGCTTGTCCTTTGGGATCACCTGTATTACTACTGCAATCACTATTTTGTGCATTAGCGCGCTGGAACTCTTCGTCTTTGCGCCAAAAATCGTAAAAATTAAACCATTGCAGTGGCTCATTAAGCGCAAAACGCTCCAAGCGGCTGCTAAATTCTTTAACGGCGAGTTCGAGTCGTTCGCTTCGACCTGATCTTGGGCCTTTTAAGGTACTGGCAAAGTGTTCTAAATGTACGTGATAACGGCCATTTTGGCGCAAACAAAACATGGTATAAACCGGGCAATCTAATAGACCTGCAAGAATAAATGGCCCTTGCGGGAACGGTGCTTGCTCGCCTAAAAAGTCTTGATAAATCACTCTTCCAGCGGTTTGTGATGAGGTTCTGTCACCCGCAATCACCACTAACTCACCATTTTCAATTTTTTGCTGCAGCAACATTGATGTGCTTGGGCCCAGCTCTGTAACTTGAATCAAATTAAGTGAGCTATCTGGGTTGAGTTGCTTGAGGACTCTATTGAAATTCTCGGCATTTTGAGTCAGCACCATGACGTTAACTTTGACTTGGCGCTGGTGGATCGAAATCGCTCTGCACAGCTCTAAATTACCTAAGTGCGAGACCAGTAACACCGCGCCCTGACCTGCTAACAATTGGTTAGCGAGCATCTCTCGATTAGGAAAGTCGACTTGTTCGAGTTTGATGCGATCGCACCATGCATCGATTCTATCGAGGGCTGCATTACCGAAGGCAAAAAAGTGCTTAAGGCTATCGCGCCAGCTAATTGGTTCACCTAGCTGTGGATGATTAGGCTGCTTGGCTTTGACGTGAGTTAAAAATTGCTTCGAAGCACTGCGAGCCGTTGTGCCGGTTAAATAGAAATACACGATCACTGGATACATAATGGCACGACATAACCAATGTCCGCCTAAGCGATAGCTTTCAGCGATTAGCTTTATGCCCCAATAACTGCCACGCTCAGTCATGCTAGACCAATGTTTATTTTGGTTAGAGCCTGCGAACGATTGCTTTAATTTCTGAAACAAGTTTTTAGGTTGACGCAGTAACATGCCAAAGAACAGTTTGCTGTGCATGACAGAAATACGCACGTTATCCTTCAAACCTTGAAAGTGACTAACGCCATCTTCAGGGTAAATAACTCTAGTTGGGAGGTGGATAACTTTTACGCCTTGCCAGTAAAGGCGCACGAGCACTTCGATATCAAAGTCCATACGTTCGCCTAAGGCATGGCTTAGAAACAGCTTTTCAGTGGCGGCTAAGGGGTAAATGCGAAAGCCGCACATGGAGTCTTGAATGTCAAAACTTAGGGTTTCTATCCACACCCAAAAGTGGGTGATATAGCGGCCATATAAACGGCCTTTGGGTACAGACTCATCGTATTGTGGTAAACCTGAAATCAAGGCTTCTGGCGCCGATTCAGCTTGCTTAATCATTGCCGGAATATCATCTAAGTCGTGCTGGCCATCAGCGTCAACTTGCAAAGCATGAGTAAAGCCATCGGCATAAGCAGTGCGCAGACCAGTCATAACCGCCGCGCCTTTGCCACGATTGAACGGATGGTGCAGTAGAGTTACCCAATCGTACTTTTCAGCGAGTTCAATCAGTAAGAATCGAGTTTCATCATCGCTGCCATCGTTAACTAAATAGCAAGGCAGCTCAAAACTCGCTAAGCGCTCAAGGGTTTTCTCGATAGCGCCGCGATGATTATAGTTGGGGACCACTAGAGCAATACGCATTAGCTTGCGCCTGTTGTTTGGTCTGTGTCTAGCACAGTATTTAAGGCTATGCGGCCTGAGGCGAAGCGTTTGTCGCCATCGCTGTAGGCAAATACCAGTTTAGCTTTTGCGGCATTATGGCTAATGCTTAAATCAACTTGAGTGCCAGGCAGCATTAACTGCTGAAATTTGAGTACTTCTAACGTGGCGACATCTACGCTATAGCCAAAATGTGCGCAGCCGAGCTTTATCGCCCAGTCGAGTTGGGTTACACCGGGCAATACTGGTTGCTCGGGGAAGTGACCGTTGAAATAATTAAGGTCTGCGGCGATATCCAGACGCCAAGTGGCGCTATCTGTATCGCTGCTCTGGCTAATAATGGTCGGCAGAGTCGATATAATCATTTGCTTTTAAACTTATCTATGTCGAACAGAGCAAGCATGGTGGCGTGTACCCGTTTACCTTGTTGATCTAACGGTAAGGCTTCTGTGTAACGCCAACGTCTTGGTAAAGTCACGCGTTCAAATTGGCTGAGTAAGTGATTTTTCAGTTGGTTATTGAGTGCTAGCTTGCCGTGTTGCTCTAATTGCAGAATGCCCTCTTGAGACAGCTCAATGGCTGCGCCAAGTTGGACTCGTGGTTGCTCTAGCATTAGCAAAGCCGCTTTAGCCACAAAAGGATGGCTCTCAAGTAATGACTCCATCTGCACCAGTGACAAACGCTTTTCTTCGACTTTAATAATGCGATCTAAGCGACCTTGCAATGAGAAAGTGCCATCTGAATTCAAGCTAATTTTGTCATCACATTTTAACCAATCATTATCCGGCAGATACGGCGACTTGAGTAGCAGCGCGCCATCTACTTGGTCTTGCTCGATAGCGATAGATGCAAAAGTCTGCCAACTGGCATTTTTCTGATGTTGGCTACGGTAGGCTATGCCACCGGTTTCAGTACTGCCAAAGACTTCAATCGGTGGCTCACCATAACAGTTTGCTACCGCTTTAGACGCTTCAAAGCTCAATGGACCACCAGAGCTAAAGACTAGGCTTGGCGCGCGTAATTGCGGTTCATTGTCTAGTGCGTCGGGTAGACGAGAAAGTTGTGCAGGACTACTGATCAAACATAAGTTTGGAAACAGGTTTGCGTAGTAGCTTAGGGTTTCAGGGTACTCGACTAAATCGCTTAAAAATGGGCGGCTAGCCGCCAATGGCCAAAGTACTTTAAACAGTAAACCGTAGATATGCTGATGCGATACAGTCGATATTACGCTGCAATGGGGCAGGTGTTGAGCAAAAGTATGCTCAAGTACACTGACTTCGGCATCAAGCTGCTCTATTGATTTCGCGACACGTTTAGGTTTTCCGCTGCTACCAGAAGTAAATAAAACTAATTCGCCCCAAGTCTCGGTTTGCGGCCAAGTGCTAGCTGGTGGGTAGAGATCTTTATCTAGGCGTAAAAAAGCTTTGCCTTCACAGATGGGCATATTGGCAATGATGCCATCGAACTCATGGGTCAATTCACTTAAGGTGCCCGCTTGGGTATTGGCAGGTAGAATAATCTGTTTTCCAGCCAATAAGCCGGCGCAAAGGCCTACAGCAAATAGATCGCTGCTTTCGCTGCTGAGTAACCAGCGCTTGGCATCTGAATCTTTGAGTTGTTGATAGAGCTGAGCGACTTGCGCGGTAAAGACTCCACCCGTGACAATATCGTGATGATTAAAGCTGATTAACTGCTGCACCGCCGGGCCTTGGCGTAGCCAAGATTTAAGTAGATTCGTCATGACTTTTTTAACCAAATTGTTCGATATAACCATTCACCACCCAGTAACGATCCGATAAGCAGATACGCAATGAGCCCGTTATAAAGCGTCCATGTTTCGATACTGGTATAAAGCGCGGTATACAGCGCCATCAGGCCATTAAAAATAAATAGCCCACACCAAATTAGAGTGACCTTGTTGAGGTAACTAATTGCCTCATCTGGTAGATCTGGCTCTTTTAATCTGGCGAGCCTTTCAATCATACTGGGACCATGCTTTAACGAATAAGCAAATAAAGCCAGCATAGTGAGGTTTATCACTACGGGGTAAAACAATAGCCAATCGTTCTGTTTAGCAATAAAACTGCCAGCAGTAAGCCCAATCCCTACGATAATTGGTAACATCAAAGCTTTTACTTTTTGCTGCTGCAGTAACAGCCTGATAATTAAAATGGCACACAACGCGAGAGCTATGCTGCCAGCTGGCAAATAGTGCAAACCAAAGTAAACTGCCAGTGGATAGGCGATAACCACCAAGCTTGTCACTATTTGCAGAAAAAGCCGCATTAGTCTTTAACTAAGCCTTCAATTGCTGAAACCACATCATCAACGGTTCTAACCGCTTTAAATTCTTCTGGCTTAATCTTTTTGCCAGTCATTTGCTGCAGTTTAATCACCAGATCAACAGCATCGATGCTGTCGAGATCGAGCTCTTCATACAGTGAAGCTTCTAAAGTGATATCATCTGCATCGATTTCAAACTCATCGACCAAGATTTGGGTCAGCATTTCTAGGATCTGTTCACGACTTTGCATAATGCCCCCTAGGCGCGCTGTGACTCAATAAAGCTTACTAGGCTGGCAACGCTGTAAAAGTGCTGCTTTGTCGCTTCAGAGTTAGCTTCTATTTTTACATCAAACTGCTTTTTAATCGCCAAGCCCAACTCTAGTGCGTCAATTGAGTCAAGACCTAAGCCTTCGCCAAATAGCGCAGCTTCAGAATCGATATCATCAATACTAACGTCTTCAAGGTCGAGACAGTCGATGATCAGTTGTTTTATTTCGTTATCTAAGCTCATAAGTATCTATCTAATTGTTGTTTATAATAGTTTTCTAAATCACGAGTGAGTTTTCGTGCCATTTTAGCATCACCGCCGGCTTCAGCATCATAGCGCAAGTAGGCTTGTATTTCGCCTACTTCCACATGCATCCCAATTGTTCTTCTCGGCAATTGATACCACTTTTGCTGCTTGCTAAATCCGACAGTATTGGTTTTTAAAAATATGGGCAATAGATCGCTCTGAGTACGCAGAGTAATATTGGCTGCTCCGCGGGCAAAGTCATTAATTTTTTCGCCTATAACGGTGCGGGTACCTTCAGGGAAGATAATTAAATTGGTGCCGCGATCGAGAACATCTTTGCAGTCTTTTAGCAGCAACTCAGCGCCGCGATTAGGGATATAGCCTGCACACGAAACCACACCGCGCAAAAAAGGATTACGCCAAAGCCCTTGTTTTACAATGCAGCCGGCATTCGGCATTAAGCTGATTAATACCACCACGTCGATAAGGGTAGGGTGGTTGGCGGTGACTATCATACCTTTAGCATTGCTGAGACGACTCAAATCACTATGGGTGACATTGATAAGTCCTACCCAGGTCATCATGCGCACAAAGCCTTTAAACATAATATGCACGGCGCGCTGGACCCGCTGTATACGTTGTTGAGGCGTGCCTGGCCAAAACCTCAGAATAGGCAAAATCGTTAATGAACTTAGTAGACCACCTAAACCAAAGGCCATGTAACAAGCGGTACCGCCAATCCAGCGAGGAATATAGGCAAGACCAGTAAGTTTAGGCGCTACAGGCTGAGGGTGTGCTGGCGGATTAATCACAAGTTAGCTCCCAGTGCCAACCTGATAAGGTCCCGCTGATATTGCGCTTATTGGCAATACATGCCAGTAGTTCGCCATAATTTAGCTTGTACTGATTTTGTGAAGTAATTGGGGTTAGGGTCAAACTGGCAATAGACTGTGCTGAATCACTCGCTGGTGCAAGCATAAAAGCAATAGCAATAGGCCATTCTGGCTCAGAACTGAATTGACTATAGATTTGTGGCACGGGTTCGTCGGCATACACCAATAGTAAAGGTTCTGCATCAGCATGTAGCTGACCATAAGCTTCAATAAAGGCTTGGGAAAAGGTGTTTTTACCAGCAGCAATGGAAGTCGAAGAGGCCCGGTTATTACTGAAAATACTGAAGATGCCGCTAGCAGTGTTGTGGACCGATTGGCTAAAGCCCGTCGGAGATAGCGGAGACTCGTCAACAATATCGTTTAATAAGCCAATCGTGCGATTTATCTCGCCGTGTTGAGAGGCAAAAATGCTGCGACACTGCTCAGTAGGGTCACATTGGTGCACCGCTTCAAGCACAATTTTGGTCAGCTTACTTAGTCGGCGTCGCTGCATAGCAGGGACATGGGCCAGTTTAGGCGCAGTGCTCATTTGCTCTGGCGCAGTAGTATTTACAGGCCAATGGCGCCAATTATCGGCTTGTTGGTACTGCGGCGACCATGCGCCCCACGAAAGAATGCTGAACTTCAAATGCATTGCCTCTGATACGAATTTCCCTTCGTATTACCCGACTAGTGGAAAGCTAATACCGACGGTATGACTATTAAGCGTAGTCTCTGGTTAAATAAAAGCTTATTGATGGCATTATTCTACATCAAAAATCCCAGCCGCCATAAGCCCTTTTGGGATACAGGTGTTACTAATAGGGGACAAAATAGTGATGCGTTCTGTTTATGAGAGCTTGGTTGCTCAATATGAGGTTATTAATCGAGCGTAATTGTTATCAGAGGCTTACTGTGTAGAAGGTATTAGATTGAAAAAGAGCCCTTGAAGGGCTCCTTTAAAAGAATAAGCATCGCTTTAGTGATCAGTTAAGCTGTTTTTGTAGCTTACGTAGTGCTGATTTCACCTTGCGAGAGTTCTCTGGACCCATACGGATCATTAGTTTCTGCGCATTTGGTAGGGCTTCAAGTTTTGGATCAACAAACTGATAGTTAACACTAACGCCATCTAACTCTATAGGCTGCTCAATGATTGGCGCATCTAGCATCACTTCAATGGCTTGTTGTAAACGCTCATCAAAAGATGTTTTGCTGTAGCCTAATTCGGTAAATGCTTCGCTCAGTAGCGGAGTCATTTCTTTATAGGTTTTTGCTAGTTCTTCATCGTTAAGGCTAGCTAAAAAGTCAGCGTATAAATCATATCTATGGTAACTATCAGGGTTGATATAAGTCTTGTTGGCAATATCTGACACCGTAAAGCTGTTGCTTGGTGCTTGTAGCGGACTAACTTTACGAGCTAGCTCACCTTGTGCAAGGTTATCAACAAAAACAACAAATTGGCGCACAACGTTATCTTCAATCAATAACGGTTCAATCGCCATACCGTCAGCTACAGCGGTGACTTTCTGATGAACATATTCATCGCTATCTGCGAGTGCAGGCAATGGTTCAACTTCTGGCACTGGGTCGACTTCAGGTAACTGAACCGGCTCAACTTCAACAACTTCAGGCTCAGGCACAGCTTCCGTTTCAAGCGGCTCTGCTGGTAGTGGATCGGGGATCACTACTGGTGCAATTATTTGAGGCTCTTCGGTTTTTTCATTACCGCTGAGGTAGTAGTAGCCGCCCGCTGATAGCGCAACAACGGCAATAATTGCCAAAATTGCTAGCCCATTGGTACCTGAACTCTTTTCCTGTGGGGAAATTCTATCTTCTTGACTGAGTTGCATTTTAACTCCTCTGCTACCGTGCAGTGATACGACTAATGATAAATTATAGCTCTAACCCATTCTGCAAAATTCCAACAGATTGTCTATAGGCTAAGGCTCTATTAAGGATATTTAATTTCAGCAGTAGGCTAAAGCAGTGGTTTACGCTTGTACAAACTGCTCACGATCGCCTAGCCAACGCTCAATAATAGCGTCGGCACATTCAGGCGCTTGCTGCATAACATGGGCTGCAAGTTTTTGTACATGAGGAATAAGTGCTTGATCGCGCATTAAGTCGGCTATCTTCATATCGGCAATACCAGTTTGTTTGGTGCCAAGCACTTCACCTGGTCCGCGGATCTCTAGATCTTGTTGGGCAATCACAAAGCCATCATTGCTTTGTCTTAATACGCCAAGACGCTTGGTTGCCGTTGCTGATAGTGGTGCCTTGTAGAGCAATACACAGTGGCTTGCTACCGCGCCACGGCCAACACGTCCGCGTAACTGATGCAGTTGCGCTAAGCCTAAACGTTCAGGGTTTTCGATAATCATTAAGCTGGCGTTAGGTACATCCACACCGACTTCAATTACAGTAGTGGCAACCAATAGGTTGAGTTCGCCTGCTTTAAAGTCAGCCATGATCTGTTGTTTTTCAGCAGGTTTCATTCGCCCATGAACTAAGCCAATTTTTAGCTCAGGTAGCGCACGCTTTAGCTCTTCTGCAGTATCTTCCGCTGCTTGGCATTCGAGTACTTCAGACTCTTCAATTAAGGTACATACCCAGTAGGTCTGGCGTTTATCGTTAATTGCTGCTTGTCTAACGCGCTCAATCACATCGTTACGACGTTGATCGGCAATAGCGACGGTTGTAACTGGCGTTCTTCCCGGCGGCAGCTCATCGATAATCGAGGTATCTAAATCAGCATAGGCAGTCATCGCCAGCGTTCTTGGGATTGGCGTAGCTGTCATAATCAATTGATGTGGATGAAAGCCTTGGTTGATGCCTTTTTCACGCAGTCCTAAGCGCTGATGTACGCCAAATCTGTGCTGCTCATCGATAATGATTAAAGCCAGCTTATTGAATACCACCTGCTCTTGAAATATAGCATGGGTACCAATCACAATATGTGCATCACCGGACTCAATATCAGCCAGTGATTGCGCTCTGGCTTTACCTTTTAGTTTACCCGCCAGCCAGCCCACTTTTAGCCCGAGTGGTTCAAACCACGCGGCAAAGTTAATAGCGTGCTGCTCGGCTAATAGTTCAGTCGGCGCCATCATGGCTACCTGATAGCCGCTTTCAATGGCTTGCAAGGCTGCAAGTGCGGCGACTAAGGTTTTGCCTGAGCCTACATCACCTTGCACTAGACGCATCATCGGCTCTGCTTTTTCTAGGTCGCGGCCAATATCAGCAACCACTCGTTGCTGCGCACCGGTCGGTTTAAATGGCAGCGATGCGAGAAACGGATTAAGTAATTGACCTGTGGCATTCATGCTCACAGCATGGTCGCGATTACTGCGCTGACGCAGGCGCAGCATGCTTAGATTATGTGCCAGTAGTTCTTCTTGAATTAATCGCTGTTGAGCAGGATGGGTGCCTTGCTCTAAATCAAATAGCGATACTTGATTATTGGGGCGATGCAAAATGTACAAGGCTTGCTTCAAATCCAAATTGTTCGGTTGCAGGTTAGGCGGTAATAGCTCAGGTAAGCCGCCATCACCTAGCATTGCCAATGCTTGCTCGGTGAGCTTTATCCAGCTGGCTTGCTTCAAGCCTTCAGTGGTTGGATAGACTGGCGTCAGTGTATCGCTTAACTGCAGATTTTCGCCCGCAGCAATCAATTTATATTCAGGGTGAATGATTTCAATGCCGTGATTACTGCGACGGATCTCACCATAGGCACGAATAGTCATGCCTATCTCTAAGCCGTTACGCTGAGCAACTGAAAAGTTGAAAAATCTGAGGGTTAAGCTGCCGGTATCATCGCGCACGGTGCAAGTGAGCATGCGCTTGCGACCTTGAATAATTTGGCTTGATTGAATAACGGCTTCGATAGTGCCGTAACTGCCAGGGTAAAGCGAGGCAATAGGGTAGACTTGAGTGCGGTCCTCATAGCGCAGCGGCAAATGAAACAACAGGTCTTGCACTGTTGTTATGCTCAGCTTTGCTAATCTCTCGGCCATCTTTTTAGCGACGCCTTTGAGAGCTGTAATAGGGACAAGATCGAGTCTTTGCAAAAGGTTAGCACTCAAACACTGTAAATTTATACATATATTATCAGAGATATTGGTTTACGCAAATTAGATAGTTTCTTATTATAACCAACCCTTTTGTTTGGCAATTCTTGCCGCGTCAATGCGGTTAGTGGCATGTAACTTACTCATGGCCTCACTAAGATAATTTCTTACGGTGCCTTCGGCAATAAACAGTGTGCTTGCTATATCTGCTGTACTTTTGCCTTCTGCGGCTAACCTTAGGGCACGGCGCTCTTTATCATTCAGTGGATCTTGCTCGCCTATCGCCATAATCGCAAGTTCGGGGTCGATTACCCGCTTGCCTGCCATGACTTGGTTGATGGCGGCAATCAAGGTATCTGATGGGGCATCTTTTAGTAAGAATCCACCAACTCCAGATTCTATTGCACGCTTAATGTAACCTGCACGGCCAAAAGTAGTGATGATGACGATTTTTAATTCAGGCTTATTGGTTTGGCACCAAGTTGCTAGTTCTAGCCCTGTGAGACCTGGCATCTCAATATCTGTGAGTAACAGATCAAATTGGTGTTGTTTTAGTAAGGATAATGCAGCGTCTCCATCGGAAGCTTGTACCACATCAAATTCGCCACTTAAGCCCAGCAGTGCACTTAACGCTCCCCTTACCATGGCTTGATCTTCGGCTAATAGTATTTTCATTATTACTGCAATCCTTGCTGTGGCAGGGTGATGGTAAATTGGCATTGCTGGCTTAAGTCCCAAGTGAGCGTACCTTGAAACTGTTGCAAACGCTCACGAATACCACTTAATCCATTGCCTTGGTTAACACTGTCTGGTTGGCCATTGTCAGTGATTTGAATAATAGTTTGTTGTTGATTCTGGCTAAACCGTAAACTACATTCTTGAGCTTGGCTATGGCGAATAATGTTATTGCACAGCTCGGTTAAACTGAGAATTAAATGGGTTTCAAGTTCAGTGCTTAGGCTTGGTATTTCGCCCTCTAACGTGACGCTTAAGCCTTTATCACGTAAAGTTTGGCATAAGCCGGTTACGCTGGCTGCGAGGCCTTTATGTTTATAACCGGATACGGTTTGACGAATTTGGCTTAGACTATCGCGGGCTATGCTATTGAGTTCGGCAAGTTGTAGTTTGGCTTGTTCAATATCGTCTTTTGCAAGTAGTTTTTCTGCAAGCTCAGCTTTGAGTGAAATAGACGATAAGCTATGACCCATGATGTCATGCAGATCGCGGGCGATCCTCTCTCGCTCTAACATAGTCGCTAATTGGTGGATTTCATCTTGGCTTTTTTGCTGCTTACATTTATTTTCAATACGGTTACGCTCCACGACTCCAAAAAGACTGACACCTGCGAGCAGCGCTGCGCCATAAATAGCCCAATAGTAATGATCGAAGTGAAGACTTATATTGAGCAAAAATAGGGTCGCAATAAGCGCTATGATACAGAGTACTGCTTTACGTAACGGGTAAAAGAAACCAATAAAAAATCCGGCAAAAGTAAACAGGGATAACGAGCCGGTGTTTATTGGCGTTACAGCAATAGCAATGGCTATTATCGCTAATATCGGCAGATGTGCTCTGCTACTAGTACTACGGTAAGCCCAGTAGTAGCAATAAACAAAAGGGATTAATGCGGCTAAGCTAAGCAGAATTTTCCACAGTGGCATATCGATAATGAAATAGGGAATAAAGTAGAAAACTAAATTGATTAAATAGACCCATGCATACTTGTCTTCTGTTTTGCTTGCACGGTTTGGTATGTCTTGCGCCATAATTAATTCCTTTTAGCTGGAGAGCGCTGTGTTCGCGGCGCTCTCCATTTACGATTTGTCATCTTTTGACTCAAATATACGGTTATCTTTTAGCGTTTTGTTGAGTGTTTTGCTGTAAAAGAAACTGTGCCCAAGCGTAGTCAGATTCAACCGTTAATGCCGCATTCCAATCAGCGATAGCGCCCTCTAAATCACCTAGATTTTGCTTTGCTAGGCCGCGCCAAGTATAAGCCTCTGCATGTCCCCAACAGATGTTATCGCAAGGATTGGCATAAAGTTCAATAGCTTGGCTGGCTAACTCTGCTGCGCGCTGCATGCTACCGCCGTACATTGTGGGGGTATTAAAAGCGGTAATCGCCTGTACTAGCACAACTCTTGGGTTGCCAGCATCAAGCTGCTTGGCTTGTTCCATCGCTTGCCCAGCTTTAGGGCCATAAGTGGCTGCTTTGGTGTTATCAAACGCGATAAGCATGCCGTAGACAGATGATAGCAGTGCAAGATTGTCTGCATTACTACTGGCACTGGTTAGGCTTTCGAGAGTCTCTTTGGCGTCTTCTAGTGCGCTAACGGCAAGTTTTGGTTGGCCTAAGATGTTGGCACTGATTGCTAGACGATAATTAGCATAAGCTTGGCTATAGTCATTGCCCTGTTGGGCGTAATCTGTCAGAGCTTTTACGTCCATATGGTTAGCTGCGGCATCAATATTTTCAATGCTTTCTGCATTAGCAATTTGGCTACCTAAAGCAGATGAGATACCAAGTGATGTAACGAATAATAGTGTTTTCATATCAATCTCCATTTGAGTGTCATACCCGCTTTTGTTGCGGCTGGTATGTTTGGGTACGGTTCTAGTATTGAAGATTGCGAAGGATAAATGCAGACACAAACGTCACCAGTTAAGGGTGACATTTGTCACTTTTTATAAAGAGGCAGTTTGTGCTGATGGGAATTAGGGACAAAAAAATGGCCTAAGGTGCAGTGCACTTTAGGCCATTTCTATTTAACTTGAAGCCGAAGGCTTATCGCTTAAACTTGAGCCACTAGGTAGCCAATGTAGCCTAGATAGCTTAATACCAGTATTGCAGCTTCACGACGACCAATACGCAGACCTGTGTAAGCAAACGGTAGTAAGATAACCGCAAAGGCAATCATCGCACTCCAGTCGAGGTTGCTAATTTCACTGCCAACAATTGGGTGAATAAGTGCAGTCACACCTAAAATACCCAAAATATTGAATAGGTTTGAGCCAACAACGTTACCAATTGCGATGTCGCTTTGACCTTTAAGTGCTGCCACAATAGAAGTCACAAGCTCAGGCATACTGGTGCCGATAGCAACAATTGTTAAACCGATAATCACTTCGCTAATGCCAAATGACTGCGCCATAGCAACAGCGCCATCAACGAATAAAATGCCGCCACCCACTAACATGCTGATACCGATAACGATAAATAGCACTGATAGCATTGGGTTTTGCTTAGTGTCTTCCACATCATCGTCAGTTTGCTTTTCAGCAGTGAAATAGCTGAAAGTTAAGTAAGCCACTAGTAATGCGAATAAAATTGCGCCGTCCCAGAAGCTTAAACCACCATCAAGTAGTAAGCTCCAGAATAGTAGTGACGCAGCAATCATGATTGGAATGTCACGACGTACCATTTGCGATTCAATTTTGATCGGACGGATAAGCGCGGTAATACCTAAAATTAGGCCGATATTGGCAATGTTAGAGCCAATGACGTTACCTAAAGCGATGCCACTATTACCGGCAATCGCAGATTTTACGCTTACAGCAAGTTCTGGCGCACTGGTACCAAAGGCAACAATGGTTAAACCAATAATAAGTGGTGTAAGCCCTAATCTTAGGGCTATTTGGCTTGCTCCTCTTACTAAGGCTTCAGCACCAACAGTAAGAATTAAAAAGCCGCCGAGTATCGACAAAAAAATAAACATGGTTGACTCTATAATTTGGGTTTCTTTGAAAGGATGGCAAGAATAGTTTCTTTCAAAAATTGCGCAATAAAAAACTGCTTGTTACTCATTAAATTTAGTTAATTGCTGATTATTTGTCACAAAAACAAAACGGCACACTTTGAAGTGTGCCGTTATAACGGTTTGGAAGCGCTAACTAATGCTTAAATTTCGTCTTCCCAGCAAACTTTGCCGCCGCGAGTACCATCAACCTTTTCGCTAAACTTCTTCTCAAGCACATGACGTTTAATCTTCAGTGTTGGGGTTAATACGTCGTTTTCAACGTCCCAAGGCTCACTGACAATGACAATAGCATCGACAGTTTCATGTGACTCAAGATGTGGATTCACCGCATCGACAGTCCCTTTTAAAGAAGCTCGCACTTCTTCTCTAGGTTGCAGCGCAGCACCTTCTGACAGTTGTACTAATGCGATAGGATGCGGCAGACCTGAGCCAATCACACAGATCATCTCTACATGGGGATCTTGTGCAAGCTTACGCTCGATTGGCACTGGAGCAACATATTTACCCTTAGCCGTTTTAAAGTTGTCTTTAACGCGGCCAGTAATGCTTACATTACCCTCATCATCAATAGAACAAAGATCGCCTGTATGGAAGAAGCCTTCTGCATCAAAGCACTTCGCGCTTTCTTCTTCCTGTTTGTAATAGCCTTGCATTAAGCCAGGGCTCTTAACCAGTAATTCACCTACGTCAGACTGCTTAGCCTCACAACCTTCAACGGCGCGACCAACTGAGCCAATTTTACGAGGATCAAACGGATGGTTAATAATCGAGTAAGCGCAGTTTTCTGTCATGCCCCAGGCTTCTGAGATGTTTAAACCAATCTTGTGATACCACTCAACCAATGATGGCGGGATTGGTGCAGAGCCAGAACCCAGTAGATGACAATGCTCTAAACCTAGCCCTTGATGGATTTTACGCTTAACGATACCACTAACAATGGGTACTTTAAGCAGCAAGTTAAGCTTGCTGTAGCCAATTTTGTCGATAATATTTTTCTGGAATAGGCTCCACAGGCGCGGTACAGAGAAGAATACTGTTGGTCTGGCGCGCTGCACGTCAGCAACAAAGCTATCTAAGCTTTCAACAAAAGCAACGCTACTGCCTGAATAGAATGATGAGCCTTGAATCGCCACACGTTCGGTAATATGTGCTAGTGGCAAGTAAGACAGTAATCTGTCTTCAACATCCGTTTTTAGATCGCGGACTACCGCAGTACAGGTCCAGGCGTAGCTGGCAAAATTCTGAATTGCACCTTTTGGCTTACCAGTCGATCCAGAGGTGTAGATAATGGTCATGATCTGCTCTGGTGTTGGCAGCGGAGCATCAATGAGAGGTTGACCCATATTGAGCATTTTATCCCAGTGATACTGTGACGGCATGGTGTCGTATGGCATGGCAAGGCGCAAAATATCGCCGCCGACACCGGCTTCTTGGTCGGCCCAGTAATCGAGTTTACCGATAAAAATGGCTTTGGCTTCACTGTGCTCTAGGGTGTAGCGAATAGTATCAGCGTTAGCCGTTGGGTAGATAGGGACGCTAATATAGCCGCCATGCATTAGCGCTAAGTCGGTAATAAACCATTCGGCACAGTTTTTAGAAAGAACAGCAACTTTGTCGCCAGGGTTGAGGCCAAGGTGTCTTAATGCGCCAGCAATCTGCTGCATTTTTGTTTGCACATCGCGCCAAGTAAAAGTCTTATACTGACCATCAATTGGCTGCTTTAGATAAACTTGATCGCCTTGTTTTTCAACCCAATGTTCAAGCATCTCAATTGGGGTTTTCATAGAAGATTCCATCGCATTTCCATATTGATTATTGTTGATTCCAATTCAGCTTATTGCTTTATATTTGTTTTAATCGTTCGTTTAATAAGCTGATGTTGCAATATTGAGTATGGCGAAAAATGTGATCTAAGACAAACTTTTTCAAACGGGTGTTACAATTTTGTTGGATTCGACTTACGCAGGCCGAAAAATTAGCTTGAGGGGTCTGTAGAGGTATCAATATAAAAATACCAGCAGAAGCTGGTATTGATGTACCTTTGCGATTATTCAAAGATTGGCACTTAGAAGAAAGCTAAAAAGCTACTCTGAAGGGGCGCGCATTTTCTGCCACCAGTCTTCATCGGCAACAATTTGTCCGCTTTCATCAACGGCTGGGTAAGGTAGCTTTTTACGGCGACAAGCTTTGGCATAAATCGGGTGGCCTTGCTCGAATAGCTTTATTTGGCAATAAGCTTCATCGAGCTTGCGGGTGCCATACATGCCTGCTTCAGTGCGTTGACGCTGAGCTTCATACATGATCAGTGCGGACGCTACTGATACGTTTAGCGACTGCACCATGCCTATCATAGGGATAATGATGTGCTGGTCTGCAGCGGCTATTCCTTCTGGGCTTACGCCATCGCGCTCGTTACCCATAATTATCACAGTGGGCTTGGTGTAATCAATCTCTCTGAAATCGACGGCCGTATCTGAAAACGTGGTCGCTAAAATTTGCATGTCTTTAGCGCGAAACTCTTCAACTGCTTGCGCCATACTCTGATGCACGCGAGTCTTAACCCATTGTTGGCTACCTGAGGCCGTGTTGCCCGATACGCGCATTTCTAGATCAGACCAAACAGCATGCACTTCATGAATTCCTGCAGCATCGGCAGTACGCAGTACGGCGGCAATGTTATTGCCTTTATGCACGGTATCTAAGCAGACGGTGAGATCGGGTTGGCGATTATCTAACATCTCATTGATGCGGGCGAAACGTTCAGGACTCATGATAGGCTTCTATTCTGTACTGTTAATTGGGATCTGTATTTTGCCGCAAAGCCTTAGCCTGCGAACGCTAAAAAATAAAATGGGCGCCGTAGCGCCCAATCGATAAAGTGATGGGAGATTAAATCTCCATCACTCCGTCCATCTCAACTAGTGAGTCTTTTGGCAGTTGCTTAACGCCAATGGCAGCACGAGCTGGATAAGGCTGCTCAAAGTAGCGACCCATAATTTCATTTACCGTAGCGAAGTTGCTTAGATCAGTCATAAAGATATTTAGCTTTACGATATCGCCTAATGAGCCGCCAGCAGCTTCACAAACCGCTGTAAGGTTGTCAAATACCTGCACTACTTGTGCTTCAAACTCATCGCTAACAATCTGCATTGTTTCTGGAACGAGTGGGATCTGGCCTGATAAATAAACCGTGCTACCTACTTTTACTGCTTGAGAGTATGTGCCAATTGCTTGTGGCGCTTTAGCGGTCGCGATGATAATTTTCTCTGCCATGATCTGTCCTTGTTTTTACTGAGTGCAATATTGAGTTTGTTAACGATTCCTAGATGTACGTAATACTTCAGGTAATACCCTAATACGACGCATTACGTTAGCTAAATGAATACGGTCACGCACAGAAATACGCAGATTAATGAGGAATACTCGTCCATCGCGTTCTTCTGTGGTTAAGTTATGAATATTCGAACCTTCAGCCGCGACAATTGAAGTAATCTTCGCTAACGCACCTTGGTGGTTAACGATTTCAACTCGCAAGTTAGCTTGGTATTCAACACCGTCAGCGCTATCCCATTGAACAGGAATATACTTGTCTGGCTCACCCTGATAACCACGAATATTTGCGCAGCTTTCCATGTGAACCACAAGGCCTTTACCTGGGCTAACGTGGGCAATTACTGCGTCACCAGGAATTGGGCGACAGCAATTAGCAAAGGTGACCAACATGCCGTCGGCACCACGAATAGGCATGGTGTGATCTTCTTTATGCTCTTCGGCATCAACTTGATCGCCACGCAGACGCTGAGCAATAACAATACTCATCGCGTTGCCTAAGCCAATATCAGCAAGCAGTGCATCCAAGGTGTCGTGCTTGGTATCTTTAACGACTTTTTCAATCTGTTCAGGTGACATGCTATCGAGCTTAGTCTCACCTAGAGCGTGATTAAGTAGGCGCTTACCTAATAAAATGGCATCGTCTTCTTTCAAGCTCTTAAGCAACTGGCGGATTTTAGCGCGCGCTTTACCAGTAACCACAAAGTTAAGCCATGCTGCATTCGGGCGTGCGCCGTTAGCGGTAATAATCTCAACGGTTTGACCGGAGATAAGTGGCTGACTTAATGGATATGCTTGACGGTTAACTTTAGCGCCGACGCAGGTGTTACCCACGTCAGTGTGGACTTCGTAAGCAAAGTCGACAGGTGTTGCGCCCACTGGTAGCTCTAAAATACGGCCTTCAGGGGTAAACACATAGATCTCTTCAGGGAAGAGTTCAGTCTTAAAGTTTTCAACAAATTCAAAAGAGGTGCTGGCGCTTTGCTGCAGTTCCAGCAAGCTTTGCATCCACTTACGGGCACGAACTTGGGTTGTCGTGCCTTGCTCTGCTGAGCTGCCTTTCTTGTACAGCCAGTGAGCCGCGACCCCTTTATCAGCCATTTGGTCCATATCTTCAGTACGAATTTGGATCTCCACAGGTACACCGTGAGGGCCAAAAAGTGAAGTATGCAGTGACTGATAGCCGTTAGCTTTAGGGATAGCAATATAATCTTTAAAGCGACCTGGATGCGGCTTATAAAGGCCATGCATGGCACCCATAACGCGGTAACAGGTATCGATAGAGTCAACGATGACTCGGAAGGCATAGATATCCATGACTTCTTGGAATTGCAACTCTTTATTACACATCTTGTTATAGATGGAATAAAGGTTCTTCTCACGTCCTTTAACCGTGCCTTCTAGGCCAGTATCTTCAAGGCGTGTGGTAATAGCGGCTTCGATACTTTGGATAATTTCTTTACGATTGCCACGAGCGGATTTAACCACCTCTTTAAGTACGCGATGTCGCATCGGATAGTAGGCTTGGAAGCCTAGTTCTTCTAACTCGCTCTTAATATTGTGAATACCAAGACGGTTGGCGATTGGTGCGTAAATTTCGAGGGTTTCACGGGCAATACGGCGACGCTTATCAGGGCGCAGAGCACCTAAAGTGCGCATATTGTGGGTTCTATCGGCAAGCTTGATTAGGATGACACGAATATCTTGGGTCATCGCCATCATCATTTTGCGGAAGTTTTCAGCTTGGGCTTCTTTCTTGTCGCGGAATTTTAGCTTATCTAGCTTAGAAACGCCTTCAACCAATTCAGCAATTGACTCGCTGAATAGTTCAGCTAGTTCTTCTTTGGTTACAGGGGTGTCTTCGATAGTGTCGTGCAAGAGAGCGGCCATAAGCGTCTCATGATCGAGACGCATATCGGCCAGGATGCGGGCGACCGCAACCGGATGGGTAATATAAGGTTCGCCACTCGTGCGCATCTGACCTTCATGGGCATCGCGCGCCACCTGATAGGCCTGCTTGAGTAATTCTACCTGCTCAGGTTCTAAATAACCTGAAGCAGACTCCTTGAGACCTTCAAACAGATACAAGTGACTCTACTCCTTATATAGCGTTGCGGCCTTCAGCGATGGCAGCAACAGCAGCAATTTCAGCTGCTTCACGTTCACGAACTGTTTGGCGCTCATCAGCATCCAAAGTATCAGCTGTGACTAAACCTAGCTCGATTTCGCGCAGGGCGATAACCGTTGGCTTGTCGTTCTCTTCTTCAACCATAGGGTCTTTACCCTGAACAGCGATTTGGCGAGCACGACGCGCTGCAACCAGAATCATATCAAAACGGTTGCCGATTTGGTTTACGGCATCTTCTACAGTTACGCGAGCCATGTTTGGAAACTCCAGTGTTTTATCGATTGAAAAAATGACGCAAAATTGTACATGAAGACAGTTAGCCTGCCAACAGATCTTTAATCATACCATTCTGCGTATGAATTTGGCTAGCAGAGGTTAATCTTTGACTGCGAATGATCGCTAAAAGATCAGCCAATGCTTTATCGAAATCATCATTCACTATTACGAAGTCATATTCATTGTAGTGTGACATTTCTGAAACTGCTTGAGCCATGCGGCCTGCAATCACTTCTTCGCTGTCTTGTCCGCGGCCTGTTAGGCGGCGTTCTAGTTCAGCTTTTGATGGCGGTAAGATAAAAACACCAATAGATTCAGGCATTAGTTCTTTAACTTGCTGCGCGCCTTGCCAGTCGATATCTAAAAATACATCGATACCTTTCTCTAGCGTTTGCTCAATCGTGACACGAGAAGTGCCATAATAGTTACCGAATACTTCAGCCCATTCAAAAAATGCGTTATCAGCGATTAAGCTTTTGAACTCATCTTGAGAAACGAAATGATAATGTTGACCATTCTCTTCACCTGGACGCGGTTGTCTGGTGGTGTGCGAAACTGAAACTTGCATATCTACAGGTTGATCCCTTAATAGGGCTGAAATAAGCGATGATTTACCTGCGCCACTTGGCGCCGAGACGATAAATAGGTTTCCGCGAGCGGTCATTAGCTGCTATATCCGATGTGTGCACTCAATTGGAGCGATAGCCCAAATTGTGCGGGTAAAAGATTAAGCGAGCCATTATACAGCCTAGGGTGATATTTGTGCTAGTCACAGATGCATTAATTAGTAGGCTAATTGCGTTGTTGTATTCGTTAAAGCAAGCGTTACCGCTAATATCAACTGCGATAAATAGCCCGAAAACACTGACAGATGCGGCTAAATTCGGTAGGCTACTTGTTTCGTTTTGTGCTTTCGCCTGAGCATGAAATTCGGGTGTGCAGTCACTCTAAAATTGAGGCTGCCGAGTTATCGGATGTTAATTAAGGTTGATAAATATATGCAGTTGAAATCGTTTTTATGCCTCGTAGGGTTAGACAATAGTAAGCGTTTCGCTTCAATTAGTGGTCTGACTTATTTAGCTTTATTGTTATCTGTAGCCTTGGTCGGCCCGACTGCTGCTTTGTATTTTGTCGCCCTTTTATTGGCGCCAGTATTAGCATTAACCACATTGCGTAGATTGCGAGATAGCGGCAAAGGGCCGCAACTATTGGCGCTAACATTACTGCCGTTTTTATTGGTGTTGGTTACTTTAGTGCATATCCATAGCGTGATGTTGTTATTAACATTTGTGCTAGTTGCGGCTCTCGCTGTTGGTTATTTGGCCATACTGCCCGCAGTAACCAGCGTTAACTACGTACAAGGTTACTCTGGCCCAGTGGATATGCGTAGTGTTCAGCCAGCAACGGCAAAAGCTAATCATCGAGTGCGTGTTGAGCCTACATTGGGCGGTGAAGATGTTGCTGCAAACCTTAGTGACAATCCAGAGCCAATTCATCGCAGCGAACAAAGCGAACAGACGAGAGATACCAGTATTGATCAGCGCCGAGTGCGAGATCGCAATGCATTTGATGCAAGCCAATTGCAAAAGGTTTTGCTGACCAATAAAAAGCCATTATTGATCACCGCAGCCAGTCTTGTGGTTGTTATGCTAGTTACAAGCATTTGGTCGCTCATCCCTGAAAGTACGCCTGACGATGAAAGCGCAGAACAAATACAAACTGAACCCGCAACCAAGCCGCAAGCGACTCGAGTGCTTACTGCTATGCCAGACGGCTTTAGCTTAGTATTAGAAGATGAAGTGCTGATTATGCGCTGGTTAGGAGAAACGGGGGCGGCAGAACAACTTTGGTCCCTCGCCACGGCCAAAGGTGATAAAACCTGTTCAGGCTTAAGGTTTAACAATGGCACTGAGTATCGTCCAATGGTGGTTGATTTATTGGCTGATAGCGCTACAGAAGCACGATTCTCACCATTAGATACCGAAGCGATTATTATTGATATGGCAAGACGCGGTAACGTTAGTGTCTGTGGCTACAACTTCAGCTTGAAAGGGAGTCAGGCTGCGCTTGGTAAAGTGGCAGAGTTTAGGCGTTATTTATAAGCAAATGCGCCCAAGCATTATTGTTATATGGCTATTATCGCTGGATATTGCTTTGTAGTATCTTTAAACTGCGTCGCCTTATTGTGATGCTAAATTGCATCTGTTTGAGAGATGAAAGACTTCATGAGTAACAACGCACAACAATTGACCTTAGTGATCCTTGCGGCAGGTTTAGGTAGCCGATTTGGCGGTGATAAACAGCTGGCAGAACTTGGACCTAATGGCGAAACGATGTTGGAACTCTCATTAAAGAGTGCGTACAAAGCTGGGTTTACCAAAGCGGTTTTGGTGATTAGGCCAGAATTAGCGCCTATGCTAGACCAAGCGCTAGCAGGTAAGTTAAGCGATGATTTTAGCTGCGTATATTGCTTGCAGTCGATTGATGATCTGCCTTTAGAAGCACAAGCTTTTGCAGATATCGCACAACGCCAAAAGCCTTGGGGGACAGCGCATGCACTTTGGAGCGCTAGAGCCCATGTAGATGGGCCTATGGCAGTGATTAATGCCGATGATTTTTATGGCGACAGTGCGTTTAGCTTATTAGCCGAAGGATTATCAACAGCTGATGACAACTGGATGATGGTCGGATACCCAATTGGGTTGACCTTATCAGATAATGGCGGCGTTAACCGTGGTCTATGCCAGGTTGAAAACGGTAAGCTTATCGATGTCGCTGAATGGTTAGATATCCGCAAAGATGGCGCAGAGCTTACCGGTACGCTTAACGAGCAACAGTTTGCTCTGACCGATGATGCTGTGGTTTCTATGACTTGTTGGGGATTTAAACCTGACATTTTTGGTGTGATAGAACAGCAGTTTAGTGAATTTTTAAAGCAGCATGGCAAGCAGCCAAAAACTGAATGCTATTTGCCTAACGTGGTGCAAGCACGGATCGATGCAGAGCTCCAAAGTACATCTGATTGGGGCGTTAACGTCAGTGTGGCGCAAGAGTCTTGGTATGGGGTGACTTACCCTGAAGATGTACAGTGGGTGAGATCAAAGCTACAGGAAACTCTAACGGCAATTTAGCCCTAGAGGTAGCTTACACAATTAAAATAAAACCATTTTTAATAAAGCCTTTGCAGGGAAAGTCTGGAAAAAGCCCAGATAGCAGAAGTGATACAGAAAATAACTGGAGTGTTGGGTGATAGATTTTATAAGACAAAATGTTTTGTCGCATTTTGGTGTTGCAGCAGATGACGCCAAAATATCCCCTTTGGGAAATGGCCATATTAACTATACGTTTTTAGTGCGCGGCCCTGATAGCGATTTTGTGCTGCAGAAAATAAATACTGAGGTATTTAAAACACCAACAGCTTTAGTGTATAACGCTGACAAAATCAGCCAACATTTGCATGCTAAAGTGGCGTCAGGCCAATACGGTTTGCAAGTCGTGTCACCTGAAGTCACAACAAACAAAGATCTATTCGTTGATTTAGGCGAACACGGTTTTTGGCGCGGTATCAATTATTTACCACATAGCCACAGTATTGATGTTGTCGGCTGTGAAGCGGATGCCGAAATGGCAGCAAAAGCTTTTGGTCATTTCTCTGCCGCGTTAACAGAGCTTGATGCAGACACGATAGAAGATGTGATCCCTAACTTTCATCACCTTCCAGGGCGTATTGAGCTGCTTGAGCAAGCGGTTCAGACAGACAGTCATGGTCGAGTCAATCAGTGCCGTGACTGGGTTGATTTTGTATTATCGCAGCAAGATTTACTGCAAGAGTTAGCTGCGGTAGAAACTAAACTTCCGCATAGAATTTGTCATAACGACACCAAAATCAACAACATGCTTTTTGATAAGCGTGACATGTCGAGCTTAGCTATTATCGACTTAGATACCTGCATGAAAGGCTATTTAATGTATGACTTTGGTGACATGGTTCGTACTTTTTGCAGCCCAGAAGAAGAGGACTCTACAGCGCTTGATAAAGTGCAGGTACGCGAGTCTATATTTGGCGCTATCTGTAAAGGGTACTTAAGTGAGCTGGGTGATGTGCTTAATGATGATGAGCGCAAGAGCTTGTGGTTAGGTGCCAGAGTGATGTGTTTAATGATTGGCGTACGGTTCCTAACCGATCATCTAAATGGCGATGTGTATTTCCAAATTCACCATCAAGGCCATAACCTAGAGCGGGCTGCAAACCAGTTTACTATGTATCAAAGTTTACTAAATCAGCAAGACACATTAAGCGCTTACCTAAACTAAGTCTTTCAGCTAACGATTAGCTAGAGTAGTCGTTAGGAATAAGCCGAGCAGTTTGACCAATAGGTTGATACTGGCTCGGCTTGTTTATTTGCTGTACCGTAAAATCATGCCTAAGAGCAGGTTTAAGTAAGTCATCAAACATCTCTACTTGCTGGTTTGCTGGGTTTAACCAGGCATCGAACACGTCATCATTTTGTGGCAAAATCATCGGACTCGCTTTACTGTGGTATGGCATTAAATCGGGATGCGGTGGGTTAGTGATAATGGAGCAAGATGTGGTGATTTCCCCCGTTTTAGGATGCAGCCAGTCTCGATATAACCCGCCAAATACCATTGCTGAATTTTCGGCAATAAAGTCATGATAGTAAGTGTCTTTTCCCTGCTTTTCTGTTTCACCAAAACCACTGGCTAGCACTAAGCAACGATTCTCTCTAAAGGCCGTAAAACCAGCGCTATTGGGTGTGTTTAGTTTATCGAACCGGGTGTTAAATGAGGTATAACGGCTAGGCTTAAAGCCTTCGTAAGCTGTTTCAAGTAGTAACCACCAGGTCGCCGTTTGTAACCTACGCTCGCCATCAATTTCGCGCACAATACTGATGTCATTAGTTGGCATTTTAAAGCGCCCAAACAGCATCTCTTGCTGGTTTTTAATCCGCAAATCTTCCATCAATGCTTGTACAAACATGTCATCAATGATGTTTAGCCGACCGCACATAAATTATCCCAAAATTAAACCACATTATTCAGTATATGAATGATTTTAAATTGAGTATAGCGACTAAAGAAATTCGCAAAGAGCGCTAAACGAATAAGACTTCATGATTGTGTTACGAATATAACAAGCTTTAGCAAGTTAGTTTGTTTTGTGAGCGCTTTATACGCTTTACGCAAATATTCGGCGGTTGGGTTTCAAAAGTTAACAGATATGGGTAACTTTGTTTTTATACACGTAGCTGCGTAAGGAACATTATTAAAAAGAGGATGTTAAATCTTAGGTTAGAATTTTAGATTAATTATTTTTGAGCAATGAAGCTTCAAATTGAGAGTGAGATATAGATATTACTTAAAAGTCTGGCAGCTTTTAAGTTCAAGGATTTCAATATTATCCATTGCTAGTCTTATGTTGTTGATTTTACAGGCTATGAAGGTAGTTTGATATGTTGGATACCTTAGTGAAACATTCCAATGACGCGATTTACATTATAGAGCCGGATAGCGGAACTATTTTAAGCTGTAATTATTCAGCGTACCGCCGATTGCAATATTCTTCAGGTGATTTTAATGGGATTAAAATCTTTGATATCGATATTAACATCCATGATTTAAATGAATGGAAAGACGTCGCATTAAGAATTAAAAATGAACACAACAGCGTGTATGAAACCTACCATAAAAAGCTAGACGGCAGTATTTTCCCTGTCGAGAACAGTGTCTCAATTTCGACTTACCAAGGTGTGGAATATTTTATCGCTATTGCGAGAGATATTACGGCACGTAAGGAGTATGAAAAGAGTGCTTGGAGGCGTGCCAATCTAGATCCTTTGACTGGTTTACCTAATCGACGGATTTTTTATAGTGACTTAAAAAATGCAGCCAAAAAAACCAAAGAGAAAGATGAGCACTTAGCCATGCTGTATATCGACCTTGATTGGTTTAAACGCATTAATGACAAGTATGGTCACGCCGTCGGCGATGAGGTGCTCTATATTGTCGGAAAGCGGCTGCAGGGCTGTTGCCGCAATCAAGATTGCTTATCTCGCCTTGGTGGTGATGAATTCTCGATAGTGTTTTCCAATATCGCCACAGAAGAGCTCGGCCGAAAAATGGTACACAAGGTTGAGCAAGTGCTTAGACAGCCATTTTGTGTAGGTGATCTTTTATTGGAGGTTGGCGCAAGCATAGGTGCAATCATTTTTAGGGTTAAGCAATTTGATTGTACCCAAGAGTTGAGTTTGGCCGATAAAGCGATGTATCGAGCAAAAGAGCATTTTGGTGTTTCGGCGAGTTATCATTTTTCGAGTTACGCAACTGAGCCGTGAGAGCAAAGCTATGCTAGAGAGAGTAGTTATTGTTCATAACGAAATAGAAGAACTGGTTAAATCATTTACTCATCTAGATCAATTTGCACGTCAGCTTTCATCAGGGAAAATGCACTTCTCAAGTGAGATGGTTCATTTTCCTAACCTTTATATTTCCCGTCTAGGCTTCGAGCAGTCCATCATGTTCCACGGTCAGTGTGATGCCGATTTTATTAGTTTTACCGTGCCGAAGAACAAACAGCGGCTAAAAGTGAATGGCATCGAGCTACTCAACCAGAGTTTGTATGTGATCCCTCCATCACAGGAGATTATCGCAGTATATCCTTCCTCTTTTGATGGCTATCACTTAGCCGTTGAGATCAGTTACTTGAAACGAGTGTTAGGCCATGAATTACTCGATGCCGTGATTGCACAATCAGAGGGGATAAGAAGCGGTAACGTTAAGCTTTATTCTTTCGATAAATTCCAATCAGAACTGAGTTATATTATCGACTTGACCCTTGCTAATCATCACAGCATTTCGCCAATCTTGGCTTTTGATATTCAGGAATACATCGCCAATAACCTAAGAATATTGTTTGAACTTTCTAGTGGGATTAAAAACCATTCAATGCCCTTTAACAAACGCTTTGCAGTAGCTGCGAGAGCGTCTGATTACATCAATAATAGCGGTAGATTACGCATCTCAATATCCGAGCTAGCTCAACACTGTTTTTGTAGCGTAAGAACCTTGGAATATGCCTTTAATAAAGTCTATTCAATCACGCCAAAACAGTATTTAACCATTCGGCGCATGCATCTGATCCGTGAAGAATTGAAATCTGCATGTTATGCCAGTGTCGCTGAAGTTATGCGTAAATATGGCGTGATAAATGCGGGCCGTTTTAGTCAACATTATGCCCATCTTTTTGGCGAATATCCTAGCGCGACATTAAGGCGTTAAGTTCGAGCTACCCTCATATTATTACGTTAAATTCCCTGTTTAATTTGGTGTCATCAAATGGCCATTATGCTGGCGGTGACGTTGGTAATATTTGCTTATCAGTTAGACGAAACCATTTTAGTAAAGCAATGCTACCGAGGGTTCAACGATGAAAAAACTTATTATCAACGCCAATGTTTTTAACGGCACCGACAACCAATTATTAGAGAATGTTGCTGTGCTGATTGAAGATAACTTGATTCGTAAAATTAGCCATCAAGATGACATCGATTTGTCGATTGCTGATGAGGTGATTGACGCTAAAGGTGGCACCGTGATGCCAGGTTTAATGGACGCACATGTGCATATTACCTTGTCAGCACCATTTAATGTTATCGACACTATGACCCGTGAAGAGGTGGCGATTCGTTCAGCGCATATTTCAGAAGAGATGTTGATGCGTGGCTTTACCACCATTCGCGATGTTGCAGGTAACACCCTCGGCCTTAAAAACAGTATCGACAAAGGTTACGCCAAGGGGCCACGCATTTTGCCATCGATGGCCGCAGTTTCTCAAACCTGTGGTCATTCTGATTACCGCCAAAATCAAGCGCAGGAGCGGATCGGCCAACACGAAGACTCACCGATGATGAAGCTTGGCGCAATGAAAGTAGCAGATGGCAGATCAGAAGTATTAAAAGCGGTGCGTGAGCAATTGTTTATGGGCGCATCGCAAATTAAGATCATGGCTGGCGGCGGCGCATCATCCACGTTTGACCCGCTCGATACGTTGCAATTTACTCTTGATGAGATGAAAGCGGCTGTTGAGGCGGCAACTGATTACGGCACTTATGTTGCAGCGCATATCCATACGGCAGACGCGATGCGCCGAGCCGCAGAGGCGGGAGTGATGTCGTTTGAACATGCCACCATTATGGATGATGACATTGCCCAAACCATTAAAGACAAAGGTATTTGGGTGATCCCGTCTTACTTTACCGCGTCTTTGATTGCAGAGCGTAAGATCCCGCTACCAAATGAAGAGACCTACCGTAAAACTGAACGGGTAGGTAAGGCGATGCTCAAATCCGCCGAACTGATTAAGCAATATCAGATCGACAATATTGCATTTGGTACCGACTGCGTAGGTGAAGCCAGCGTACACGTCACTCAACTCAATGAGCTCGCAGCGATTGAACAGACCTTCGACACAATAACCGCTTTGCGAATGGCGACCTCAAACTGCGGACGCTTATTTGAAATGTCGACTTATCAACATCCGTACCAACAAGGGTGTTTAGGTAAAGTGGTTGAAGGTGCTTACGCTGACCTATTGATCATTGAGGGCAATCCACTTGCAGGTATTGCCTGTGTTGCTGATACCAATAAGCAAAAGATGATTATGAAAGACGGAATCGTCTACAAAAACACGTTGTAATCGCTGCCATAATCGCGACTGCTACTGCAGTAAAACGGCGCTTAGTTGATATAACTAGGCGCCGTTTTGCTATCAAAGATCTGACTGTTCAGCGCCACTGTAGAGCTTTTGTTTTGACTGTCACCAAATGGCCATTTTATAAAAATATCGCTGGTATATTAGACTCAAATTCCTACTTGAAGAGTACTAAATATGTCACACCATTTTAATGAATACCGCGGTTCACTAGAGCGTTCTTTAGATCACGCAGTCTCTTACCTTGAGTCGCTAGATGAACGTCCAGTAGCCGAAGAGATCACCTCTGCGCGGCTACGCGAATTGATTGCTGGTGAGTTACCGCAACAACCGACGGCGCCAGAATTAGTAATTGATCAAATGGCAAAGTCACTCGACGCAGGTCTGGTAGCTTCTGGTGGCCCAAGATTTTTTGGCTATGCCATAGGCGGCACTTTTCCTGCGGCATTAGCGGCAGACTGGTTAGTGAGCGCATGGGATCAAAATGTGCCGTATTACGTGTCTAGCCCGGCCATGGCAGCTGCCGAAGAAACAGCCGCTGAATGGATGGTAGAACTGCTTGGCTTAACCAAAGGCTCAGCGGTTGGTTTTACCTCAGGCGCTCAAGAAGCGATTTATACCTCGTTAATCACCGCGCGTAATTCACTGTTAGAAAATGCAGGCTGGGATGTGGCCACTAAAGGTTTATATGGCGCGCCGCAGGTGAATGTGGTTGTGAGTGACCAAATTCACTCAACCATTAAGCGTGCACTTTCAATGATAGGTTTGGGTATTGAAACCATAGTGAAAGTGCCAACAGACGATAATCTTCGCCTTATCCCCGAGGAGCTTGCGCGTGTGTTGGCCGATATAAACGGCCCCACACTGGTTTGTGCTCAAGCGGGTTGTATCGATTCGGGAGCATTCGATCCTTTCGACGAGATTGCTGATGCCGTCACTAATCATGGTAACGCTTGGCTACATGTGGATGGCGCAATCGGGATTTGGGCTGCGGCCAGCGATAAACAAAAACACTTATTAAAAGGCATTGAGCGAGCAGACTCCATAGATACCGATGGCCATAAGTGGTTCAACATGCCATATGACTGCGGCATGGTGATAGTGAAAGACCCAGCCAAAATCACTTCGGCAATGGGCGGTGGCAATATGGGCGACTACCTAAATGATGCCATGGATAAGCCAGACCGTAATGCAATTAACTTTGGAATAGCCGCATCAAGGCGTGCCCGTGGTCTGCCTGTCTACGCCGCGTTTAAGTCGCTGGGTAAGCAAGGCATCGTAAATCATTTAGATAACTGCTGCGCCTTGGCCAAACGCATGGCTGATATTTTGCGAGAAGTGGACGGCATTACCATTCTTAATGATGTGGTGTCGAATCGATTCTCAGCGCAATTTGGCACAGGTGATGTGGAATATCGCAATGAGCTTACCGCACGCGTGGTACATAGACTGCAGCAGGATGGATATCTTTATCCATCAACATCAGGCTATAAAGGCTTAAAGACCATGCTGTTTTCAGTGCTGAATTATCACACATCGATAGCGGATATTGATATTTCAGCAAACAAGATCATCGAAGCATTTAATATCGAAAAAGCGCTACTACCTAAGTCGGTTTAACGTAATTAATTCAACGAGCAAAGAGAGTGGAGGAAGTATGACTCAGCAACGATTTGTAGGTTATAGCCTAGCTGTATTGGTTTATTTAACTGTGCTCAATTTCTTTAATGAGTATTGGCACTGGGTTTCCATTGAGTCCTTTAGCATTTCACTAGTTGCAGCATTACTTTTGCTGACGCTACTTAAGTTGTCGATTAAAACCGAGCATAAAGTCGCCGCCTTTTTTAAGGCTAAACCCGGCAGGGCGGCAAAAGTCTATCGAGGCATCAGCACCTACATTATCTTGGTAGGTAGCAAGTTTATGATCCTTGAAGCGATAAATGTGATGTTTGGCGAAAAGGTCTCATTTAGCGGGCCGTTCAACGGTGTCGTTGCTTTCTTTGCCGTTGTGTTTACTATTCTTATTGCCGAGTTTTCAGTAGGTAAAATATATGCTGGCTTGAATGACACCAATAAGCAGCAAGTGGCATGCTGAACGGATAATTTATCAAGTGTAATAGCGGTGTATACTGCAGACAAAACAGGCCCATATGACGTCATGCCATATGGGCCTGTTTGCTAACTAGCGACTAACAATGAGCAGCTTAAACAAAGCTCATAAATAAACCGGCAATGGTTGCCGCCATCAAGTTAGACAAGATACCTGCAAATAATGCCTTCAAACCAAGTGATGCAATTTCTGAGCGACGCTCTGGTACTAAGCCACCAATACCGGCAATTGCAATCGCAACAGTACCCAGGTTAGCAAAGCCACACAGTGCAAACGATAGAATCACTTGAGTACGCTCAGACATCGGCAAGCCAGTTGATTCAACAATCATGTCGCCGCTTAGGTATGGTGCAAGGTTGATATAAGCAAAGAACTCGTTGATCACAATCTTCTGGCCGATGAACGAACCCGCTAATAACGCTTCGTCCCATGCCACACCCATCAACCAAGCGATAGGGGCAAACACATAACCTAAAATTAGCTGTAAAGTGAGGCCGTCAAAACCAAACCAATTACCAATACCACCTAACATGCCATTCATTAATGCCACTAAGCTGACAAAGGCAAATAGCATAGCGCCCACGGCCATAGCTAACGATAGACCATTCATGGTGCCCGTTGTCGCTGCGTCAATAATGTTGGCTGGTGGATTTTCTTCTACAACTGTTAGATCTTGGTCGTTTACTTTCTCAGTTTGCGGAATTAATAACTTAGCAAACAGTAAGCCACCCGGCGCCGCCATAAACGAAGCCGCGAGCAGATATTCCATCTTAATACCCAACTGGGCATAGCCCGCTAGCATGGTGCCAGCAATAGATGCCAAACCACCACACATTACTGCAAACAGCTCGGCGCGGCTCATCTTAGGAATATAAGGCTTAATTAGCAGTGGCGCTTCAGTCACACCTAAGAAGATGTTGGCACTGGCAGACATAGATTCTGCTTTGCTGGTATTAAGGATTTTCTGCAGTGCGCCGCCCACAATACGAACCACCCACTGCATAATACCTAGGTAATATAGTACTGCTGAAATTGCCGAGAAAAACACGATAATCGGTAGCACTTTAAAGGCGATAACAAAGCCGCCTGGGCCAAACAGTTCATACATCTTATCGCTAACAAGGCCGCCAAACATAAACGACATACCTTCGTTGCTGTAGCCAATCACGGTCGAAACCGCTTCTGCCATATTAAAGATAATAGCTTGGCCAAACGATGAATAGATGACAAACGCACCCATAATAAGTTGCAGTAAAAACGCCAGTCCGACAGTGCGGTAATTAATGGCTTTACGGTTTTCAGAGGCAAGAAAAGCCACTAAAAGTATGGCGATGATGCCAACAATACTGATTAAAATTTGCATTTATTTTGTCTATTACTATCTAAATTTAAAGGGAGGTGAGTTAAGGCTCGGCTTAAAACAGGCGAGTCTTAACTGATGGAAATACCGCAGGCATTCCCATCATTGAGTACCTAGTACAAAACTTATAAGTCGTTAAAAGGTTTTGATTAATGCCTTGATGACATCAAGCACATAAACCTGACAATCAATCGCGGTTTGCGGCTCAAAGTCTTGCTTATGTTGGTCGGTATTAGATAGCACGCGAATACTCACAAAAGGGAGTTTGTAAGCTTCGGCAACTTGCGCAGCCGCTGAAGTTTCCATCTCTTCAACTGAAGTGCCCATGGTCTCGTGGAACCAGTTAATACGGTCAACTTCACGGTTCCATTCGTCACAGCTACCAATTCTACCCACAACCACTTTGCCTTGGGTGTAGCTGCTTGCTTGCGAAAGGGCGATTTCAACAAGCTTTGGGTCGGCTTTAAAGTGGTTATGCTCAACCACAACACCGTTTTCACGCAGGTACATTGGCATATCGAAGTTCTGCCAAGTAGTTGGGTGTATGCCTTGGCCTTTTTCTACGAACTCAATTTTGTAAGCGCCCATATTAAAGCTGGTTTCACCAATCACGATGTCAGAGCGAAATAGCTTTGGATCGTGGCCACCAGAGGTGCCCTGATTGATGATCACTTTTGGCTGGTAATGCGCAATGCCGAGGGTGGTTGAGGCGGCGGCGTTAGCCAAACCAATCTCGGTACGAGACACCACAACTGGGTAGCCATCTAATAGGCCTTGCCAGAACGTCCACGCACCAAATGTTTGTTGTTTTACATCACTAAGGGCGGCAACAAGCGTTTCGACTTCAACGTCCATCGCGCCTTGAACTAAGATAGGATTTAGCATTTTTGAGGGTAACTTTTCATTGTGTGACTGTTCAGAGTTTACGTGTTCAGGGTCTAACTTTTCAGCTGTTGGCTGCTCGCAAGTTGGCATGACAAATAACTTCAAATGGAAAGTGCGCGGATAGTAGCAATGCGATATAGGCCAAACAACGAAATGAAAAGTAAAATACTTGTTGCTGTTTCGGTGGCCTAAAAAGTGCTCAGTTTTTAGCTTTTGCAGCTAAATTTATGCAGCTGTAACCACTTATTTTGTAAGGATATTTCAAAAAGTGTTTATTTGTTGAACGCGTCGCGTTTGGCAATGACTTTAAATTAGAAAACAGTGTTTAAGAAAACAGGCTAGTTAGTGGGGCTGGAATGGGGTTGAGTTGGAGCTGTGGCGAGGCTGGAAAGTGAGAAAGCCGCGGATTGATGGGGCTCAGAAAGGGTCAAAAAAGGAGACTTTTCGCTTGCTAAGATGAGCGAGTGGCGCACTTTTACTTTGAGAAAGGGCCACTGATTTTATCATTGGGAATAGGCTGGTGGTGTGTTTAGCAAAGCGACCTATCAGCCAACAGCTAGCTTAGCTGTGTCATGCCACATATATGCAGGCATAGCTTGTTTTAGCTTCCATGTAATATTCATTGGTTGAGAGCCTTCATACTTAACAAAGTCTACTGGACCAAAATTGACAAATCCCATGGTTTTCCCATATTCATCTTTAGCTTGTTCTCTAACAAATAAGATGAACGTCTTGTTGTTTTCTTGCTGCGTTATATAGCCTAATCCTCTACCTGAGGTTGGCTTGGCACTGTTCTGGGTTTGCCAATGAAATAGCGTGGGGCTGATCGCGTAGTCATGGTACATGGTTGTTGCTGAAAACTGCTTTTCGCATTTATCTAAGGTAACAAACAGCAGTTCAGTATTGGCACTAGCAATATTAAGTACACCTTCTCTACTGGATGATTTCTTATCAAATGTACTATCGCCAAACGCGACCAATATGTGTTCTTTGGCGTAGCGCACATGCATCTTTAATGGCGAGCCATCCACCACAATATTACCTACGGCAGGCATCTTAAATTCTTGTGTGGCTAAGCGTTCAATAAGCAGTGAAATAACGTCATTAAGCTCGTCTTGTAGTTTCTTATGTTTTAGCGCAAGTAAACTCTGCTCAATGGTATCAAATCCGGCTTGCTTACCCGTTTTATCCCAAAAGTCATAATGACACATGGTCGAGAAAACTGGACGGTGTTGTTCTGCATCAGACCCTGTAGCAGCTTGAGTGGTCACTGATAAGTTGTTTCCACATAATGCTTTGATGAACCGCAAATAAGAGATAGAAGTGCAGCTTAATAATCGATTGTTGATTGCACGATAGTAAGCGGCATAAATGTCTAGTTCGTTCTGCTTTATTTCTTCACCGCGGCTTGTTTCTACAAGTGCTCGCCAACCACCAAACTTACCTACTTTTACTTTATAGATATCCTCTAGTGACAAGTCAGGATAGATATGCAGAAAGTTTGCTAGCGTAAGAGGTAAATCTGTCACGTTAGGGTAGTTTGAAAGTAAGCCAAGCAGTCTGTTTTTGTTTAAGGTTGCTAGTGATATGTTCCTTAAGATCATTTGCTGCGTTTTTTCTTGCAGTTCTATTCGGCAGCCTAAAGGTAAATGTGGAAACCCTTGTTTGATCTCCTTTGAAATAGATTGGTTAGTTTTGCCGATAAGCGCTCTAAACTTATGCGAAAAGTCATACTCAGGACGAGAGTTACCAACGAAATCAATGACGGTGCAGCACTCTTTATCTTTAGTCAGTCGTAAGCCGCGACCTAATTGTTGAAGAAAGATAGTCAGACTTTCTGTTGGTCTTAAAAATAGTAATGTGTCCAGTTCTGGAATATCGACACCTTCGTTGAATATATCAACCACAAATAGCACGTTAATTTCTTTCGATTTTAAACGTTGCAGCTGAATGTCTCGTTCTTTTGAATTGTCACTGGTGAGTACGCCGCAAGGGATATTGCTTAAAGTGAACTTTTGCGCCATGAATCTAGCGTGATCTTTACTTACGCAAAACGCCAATGCGCGCATTTGCGATATGTCAGTAACAATCTCTTCTAAGCTTTGCAGTATTCGCAAGACTCTTTGGTCATTGTGTGTGTAGAGCTTAGTTAGCTCGGCGATATCATAACGGCCTTTTGCCCATGAAACCTTTGTCAGATCGGTGTCATCATCAACAGTAAAGTATTGGAACGGTGATAAATGCCGTTGATTAATCGCTTCAGGTAATCTGATTTCTGCTGCAATGACATTACAAAAGTCTTTAAGAATATCGGCTCCATCATGGCGCTCTGGTGTGGCTGTTAAACCGAGTAAAACTTGTGGTGTAAAGTGTTTTAGAATAGCTCGATAGCTGTTTGCAGCTATGTGATGGACTTCATCGATAACAATGTAATCAAAGTAATCTTCAGTTAATTGAATCGTCGCAAGTTGATTGTTTAAGCTTTGGATTGACGCGAATAACTGATTAAACTTTTGTGGTTTGTTTTGTCCTACGAGTAATTCACCAAACTGGTTATTTTTCAAAACGCCCCGATAGGCACTTCTCGCTTGCTTTAAGATCTCCTCTCTATGCGCTAAAAATAAAAACTTTGCCTCAGGATTAGCTGCATAAAATTCAGCGAAATCAAACGCTGAAATGATAGTTTTTCCTGTGCCTGTCGCTGCAACAACAAGGTTACGATACCTACCGTGTAGCTCACGTTCTACTTTTATTTTGTCTAAAATAGCTCGCTGATGGGAGTGAGGTTTGATATCAAAATAAAAGTTTTGCGCGGATGTGTCATAGGTGCCTCTGGCTTCTTGCAAGGCGTTAACTAAGCGCTCTTTGCTTTGGGTCTTACCATCAAAATATTCAAAATCAGGAGATTCCCAGTAGGTTTCAAATGTACTGAGAGATTTTTCAATAATATGTGGGATCTCTTGTGAGGTGATCTTTAAGTTCCACTCTAGCCCACTAGTTAAGGCAGAGTGTGACAGGTTAGATGAACCGATATAACCAGTATGAAAGCTCGAGTTACGCATAAATAAATAGGATTTTGCGTGTAAGCGTTCTCTATTGGTGTTGTAGCTCAGCTTCACTTGCGTATTTGGCAAAGATGCCAAGAACTCAACAGCTTTGGCATCTGTCGCGCCCATATAGGAGGTGGTGATAATCTTTAGTTGTTTACCGCTGCGAGTAAATTCTTCGAGCTCTTTTTTAAAGATTCTGATCCCAGCCCATTTGATAAATGAGACTAGCCAATAGATCTTATCGGATGACTGGATCTCACGCTTAATCTCAGTTTCAAGAGATACGCCTGCATTGCTCCCACAAAATAATTCACTCTGAGTGAGTCCTGTTAGCGGCATGATGCCTTCAATATACTTTGGCAAATCTGAGGATATTGGATTTTGCTTGTCTAGCAATGCAGTCAGGATCTTGCCTTGGCTATCAATCAGATTTTCGGTGATGAGCTCACTATCTGCAATGTTAGCACTAAGCCATTCGATGACTTTATTGGCTAAACTTATTTGCTCAAAAACACGGTTATCGCTACTAGGTACTGAGTCTATCGCTATTTCGATAATTCGAGTTAAAAAGCGAGAGAGCCAAGAGGCGGCTTCACCATTCTCTAATGAACGTTCGCCAACATAGAAAGCTTTTCGATCTAATTTCTGCTCGACTAACTGAGTTATCAGTTGCTCGTAGATGCCGGTTTGATTCATTAAAAGTGCTTTGATTATTTGAAGTTAGCTAAGAATAACTGAATTGATTAATAGAAATAAGTAGTGATGTTAAAACTTATCCCCTGAACTTAAAATACTGATCCACAGCCAATAATAAGCCCAGCATTTAGCTGGGCTCTACTAATATTTTACAGCTTATCTTTGTAAAGCGACTTTCACAATCTCAGAAAGGATTACTCTACGTTCAGGATCTTCTCACGCATTTGCTCTATCAATACTTTTAGCTCTACCGCAGCAGCGGTAACTTCGGCACTAGCAATGCCATCTCTTGCTCCATACGAAAAGCCTAGTAATAAACCTAAACTCAATTACATTATGAGTACACGCTATAGCGTGTAGTTAGTGGTTTAACGCTTATAGCGTGTAAAACCCTGTTTAACGGTTACAGCGTGTGAAACTTGATTTACCTGTTTTAGCGTGTAAAGTAGAGTTAAGGTTAACTCTATAGGTAGTGTTCATGAAGGTGACAAACTCAAAGCAGCTTAGCGCATATCTTAAAGATGCACGGCTGAATATGAAGCTCTCGCAAAGCAAGGTAGGTAGTAAAGTTGGCATTCGTCAGGATACCGTTTCAAGCTTTGAGCAGAACCCAGACTCGACCAAACTAGAGACGCTGTTTAAAATTCTGTCAGCACTTAATCTAGAGTTGGATATAAAGGTTAGAAATTCAGAACTCGCGGAACGCCTGAACGATGATAAAAGCACTGCCCCCGAGCAAGAGTGGAAGGAGGAGTGGTAATGGCTGTTCTTGATGTTTATATGAATGGCTATTTGGTTGGGCAATTGACTAAGTCGACCACTGGTTCTCATTTGTTCAAGTACACCCGCCAGTGGCTTGATACTTCAGGAAGTCGACCAATTTCACTGTCTATGCCATTGCGTTCGCAAGTGTATAAAGGTGACGAAGTTTATAACTTCTTTGATAATTTATTGCCAGATAACATGGAGGTGAGAAACAGGATTGTGGCTCGCCATAATGCGCAATCGACTCAAGCGTTCGATCTACTTGCTAAAGTCGGTCAAGACAGTGTTGGAGCATTGCAGTTAGTACCCCATGAACAACAACCCTTTGAGGTTAAAAAGATTGACGCTAAACCTTTATCTGATGAGGCATTGGAAAAGGTGCTTAAGGGCTATCAGTCAGATATCCCGCTTGGCATGTTAGCCGGTGAGGATGATTTTCGGATCTCAATTGCGGGGGCTCAAGAGAAGACGGCTTTACTTAATTTAGATGGCCGATGGCAGCTTCCAATCAAAGCGACACCGACTACACATATCATTAAGTTGCCTATTGGTGAGATACAGAGCCATTCATTTACTATTGATATGGCTGATAGCGTTGAAAACGAATACCTGTGCATGATGATTGTGAGGGAGTTTGGCTTAGATGTGCCGCATTGCTCAATAATTAAGGTGGGTGATATTAAGGCGCTGGCAGTCGCACGTTTTGATCGTAAATTATCCAGTGATAGCCAATGGATTATGCGATTGCCACAAGAGGACTTTTGCCAAACATTAAATATTCCATCGGCTAAGAAGTATGAAAGTCATGGTGGCCCTGGTATTGAGCACATCATGCCTTATTTATTGGGCTCTATGAACTCAGAAGCAGACAGGTATAACTTTATGAAATCGCAAGTGCTGTTCTGGCTTTTAGCGGCGACAGACGGGCATGCTAAGAACTTCTCACTCTTCATTGAGGCCGGTGGCGGGTATCGACTTACTCCCTTTTACGACATTATATCCATGTATCCAGTTATTGGTGGTAAGGGCCTAAATATTCGTGATGCTAAGCTTGCGATGGGACTTAAAGCGACTAAAGGCAAGAAGTATCAAATAGCCCAAATTTTCCCAAGACACTTTATGCAAACTGCAAAGGCTATTGGGTTTGATACCCAGACTATGACTGCCATTTTACGAGAGGTTGCTGATTCAGTCGATGATGTGATTATGAGGGTAAAGGCTCAGCTGCCGGGTGACTTTCCTGTACATATAAGAAATTCGATTCTCGATGGTTTAAAGGATAGAGCAAAACGACTGACGGCTGAATAATTAGAGGTCAACGTTCCAGTCAAAGAGCCTAATTCTCTCGAAAAAGGCAAACAAAAGCCCAGCGATAAACTGGGCTTAAAAGCACTAATTTGAATCGATAGAGACTTACTCTACGTTCTGAATTTGCTCACGCATTTGCTCAATCAATACTTTAAGTTCTACCGCTGCTGCAGTGACGTCGTTGCTGATTGACTTAGACGCTAGGGTGTTTGACTCACGGTTAAACTCTTGCATCATAAAGTCTAGACGGCGGCCTTGTGCGCCACCTTTCTTAAGAATACGGCGCGTTTCTGCGACGTGGGCGTCAAGACGGTCCATCTCTTCGGCAACGTCCATCTTCTGCGCTAGCAGAACCATCTCTTGCTCCATACGAGCAGGGTCAAGTTCACCGGTGATTTCAGCTAAACGGTTAGTTAGCTTGTCACGCTGCCATTGCATAACTGTTGGCATGTGGCCACGTACTACGGCTACTTGCTCAACGATTTGGTCTAAGCGAGTTTGTAGCATGGTGTTGATTGCGTCACCTTCACGGCCACGGGCTTCGATAAACTGATCGATTGCCGCATCAAAAGCCACTAACAACTCTTTACCTAGTGCGTCCATGTCTTGCTCTGAGCCTGACATCACACCTGGCCAGCGTAGTACGTCAACCACGTTTAGCTCGCCTTGGCCAGCTTCGTTCTTCACCCAGTTAGCGGCATTGATAATTTGCTTAGCTAGATCTTGGTTTAGCTGTAACTCGCTGTCGCTCTTTTCGTTTAGGTCATAGCGAAGGTTTACTTCGATTTTACCGCGGTTTAAGCGTTTACGTAGACGATCTCTAAGAACAGGCTCCAAGCTGCGGAAATGTTCTGGTAGGCGCAGGTAAGTTTCTAGGTAGCGCTGATTAACTGAACGGATTTCCCATGAGGCTGTGCCCCAATCTGCTTTGTGCTCAATGCGAGCGTAGGCTGTCATGCTTTGGATCATTGATGATTTCCAGTGTGATTCGTCTAAGTGAATTGTGATTATATACCCAAACAAATTTAAGGTGCAGGCTTTAGTGGTAAATTTGCTCATGCAGGCGTGATAACAAGGCGCTGTTGTCGACTTTTATTCATCGATTGCGGTTATTGCGAGCTTATGCGCAAAATCAGAAGGCTGTTTTCTGCTGAGTTTACGGATTCAGATAGCATAGTGGCGCACATATCCCTATAATATGCAGCCAAATTACCCCATGCCCTTAAATACAGGAATTCATCATGCGCCCAAGCAACAGAACTCCAGCACAGTCTCGCCCTGTGACTATTACTCGCCAGTTTACTGCTCATGCCGAAGGTTCGGTTTTAGTAGAATTTGGTGACACCAAAGTACTGTGTACCGCTAGTTTTGAAGAAGGCGTACCGCGTTTCCTTAAAGGCCAAGGCCAAGGTTGGGTAACTGCTGAATATGGCATGCTGCCACGTTCTACTCATAGCCGTATGCAGCGTGAAGCCGCTCGCGGTAAGCAGTCTGGTCGTACTCAAGAAATCCAACGTCTAATCGGCCGTTCACTACGTGCTGCTGTAGACATGAAGCTGCTAGGCGAAAACACCATTGTTATCGACTGTGACGTGATCCAAGCGGACGGTGGTACTCGTACTGCTGCGATTACTGGCGCATGTGTTGCGTTAGTTGACGCACTAAACTGGGCTCGCGGTAAAGGGATCTTGAAGACTAACCCGCTTAAGTTCCTTATTGCTGCGGTAAGTGTTGGTATTTATAAAGGCGAGCCAATCTGCGATTTAGAATATATCGAAGACAGCGCTGCTGAAACTGACATGAACGTGGTAATGACTGAGACCGGTAAGATCATCGAGATCCAAGGTACTGCAGAAGGTGAGCCATTTAGCCATGAAGAGCTATTGAGCCTACTTGATTTGGCTAAGCACGGTATTCGCGAAATCGTTGATATCCAGAAAGCTTCATTGAGCTAATCATCGTTTTTGTTATTAGGGCCCTACGGGGTCCTTTTTGTAAGTAAAGTAATACCAATCAGTATAAGAAGTGGATCTACTCAGAGCGTTTTTTGGCAAACTAATTCAAGGCAAATAGCTGAAAGAATGGTTATTCCCTTGTGAAGCTTTTTAACGCAGAAGTAGGCAGCCAAAAACGCTCCAGAATGGCGAGTTTTAGCGGCTCTGATACTGTGTTAACGAGCTTAAACGTAGAACAACTATGCTCTTCACTCGTTGCCTTGTCTCAGTGCCGCTAAACTCTCGCTGAGCGATCAAATCTTTATACTGATTGGTATATAAATAATACGCAAAGTATTACCCCTACATTTTTAAGGAGAGATTGTGAAAGCCTATCAACGTGAGTTTATTGAATTTGCCCTAGAACGTCAGGTACTTCGATTTGGCGAATTTACGTTAAAGTCAGGCCGCACTAGCCCTTATTTCTTTAACGCTGGCCTGTTTAATACAGGTCGTGACTTAGCGCGTCTAGGTCGTTTTTATGCTGCGGCGCTAGTTGACTCAGGTATTGAGTATGACTTGCTATTTGGCCCTGCATACAAAGGTATTCCAATCGCGACTACAACTGCAGTTGCTCTGTGCGATCACCACGATATCGACATGCCTTACTGCTTTAACCGTAAAGAGAAGAAAGATCACGGTGAAGGTGGCAGCTTGGTGGGTAGCGAGCTGCAAGGCCGCGTCATGTTGGTTGATGATGTGATCACAGCCGGTACCGCGATTCGTGAATCAATGGAAATCATTGAAGCGCATAAAGCAGCATTGGCTGGTGTGTTGATTGCACTAGACCGCCAAGAGAAGGGCAAGGGCGAGCTTTCTGCGATTCAAGAAGTTGAGCGCGATTTTGGCTGTGACATCGTATCTATCATCAAGCTTGAAGACTTGATTAACTACTTGTCTGAAAAGTCAGGTATGGAAGCAGAGCTTGCAACTGTAAGCGCTTACCGCGACCAGTACGGGATTTAAGGTTTTAGGATGACGGAACGCTGCGCTCACGGATAACCGAACGCTACGCTTACGGAAAAGATAAATGCCGCGATTATAGTTAACTAAAATCGCGGCATTTTTTTCTGACTTTTTATCGTTAGCGATAAGGGGGGGAGGGAAGTTGGCCTGCGAACGTTCTGTATACAGTAGCGACGCGTTTGAATCTGCTTTTAATTTCCGTAAGGCCGAAGGCCGTTCTGTTATCTGTTAACGAGCCTGCGAGTGTTCCGTTTTCGGTCTTTAGCTTCGCCGAAAACGAAAAAACGCTGCGTTTATGACGCAGCGTTTTTGTTTTAGTGTTTTAATCTTTTAGGACCTAGGACCTAGGACCTAGGACCTAGAAGCGAAGCGCCCTAGAACCTTCTTTTACTTTAATTACTTAAGAATTCAGCTCTAGTCGCTGGGTTCGACTTAAAGATGCCGCCAAGTGCTGTGGTTGTGGTTGAACTGGTTGAGTCCATCACACCGCGTGATTTTACGCAGTAATGTACCGCGTCCATCTTAACTGCAACATCTTTAGTGCCTAATAACGCCTGTAGTGCCACTAGAACCTGCTGGGTCAAACGCTCTTGCACTTGCGGTCGCTGCGCAAAGAAACGCACGATACGGTTAATCTTAGATAAGCCGATAATGTTCTTACGTGGCAAGTAAGCCACGGTTGCTACACCATCGATAGTGACTAAGTGATGCTCACAGGTACTGGTTAAGCTAATGTCGTTAACCTTAACCATTTCATCAAAGCCCATTTTGTTTTCGATAACGGTGATCTTTGGGAAATTGGCGTAGTCTAGGCCTGAGAATATTTCATCGACGTACATTTTGGCGATACGGCGCGGAGTATCCGCTAAGCTATCGTCGCTCAAGTCCAGTGACATTAAGGTCAAGATCTCACGCATGTGGTGTTCAATCTTGTCTTTACGTACTTCAGCGCTTAGCTCATTTGGTAGCATTGGCGTTTCAAGACCGCGCTCGATCAGTGCAGACTTTACGATTTGAGCAGATTCACTGAGGATTGCTTCTTTTGATGTCATAAGTTCCTCCTTCACCATAAAAAATGAGTGGTGATATTCGTATCCTGTGTACTAGGGCCGTCGGTCTCGGGAAGAGACTCAGTAATCTCTTACAAAATGAAAATTATAGCGCTAGCTATTGGCTTTGTATTGAGAGAGGACGGGAGGATACCGCTATTTGCTGTAAATATACACCGAAAAACGCATTGAAGATAAGAAAAACCGACTAAATTAGTCGGTTTTTCAATTCGCAGTATTACAATCTTAGATTGTTTTTAAACAACTCAGCATTTTGCTGTTGTTTTAAAACATTAAAGCTCTAAGTTTTTCTTAATAAAGCTAACCATAGTGTCGTAATAGAGCTCTCGGCTTTCAGGGGTATAGAAGCCGTGACCTGATTTATCCCAGATTTTCTTTTCATAAGGATAATTGGCTTTTTTCAATGCTTTTTCCATCGCATCAAACTGCTCCATTGGCGCACGCTCATCTTCTTCACCGTGAAGCAGTAATACGCTTGCCTTAAGCTTATGAACGTTGTGTGTTGGTGACATAGCGCGTAAAGATGCTGTGTCATTGCCAAGTACTTCGTTTAGGAATGCTCCACCTGAATAGGATCTTGGAATATCGCCGCTATCGTGCAGTTCTTCAAGATCGTACACACCAACGGTACCTACGGCACATTTATACATATCTGGGGCAATGGTTGGAGCCATTAGTGCTGAATAGCCGCCAAAACTGGCTCCTGAGATACAAATTTTATCTTTATTTGCCCAACCTTGATCAATTGCAAATTGAGTCGCGTCGATAATATCGTACTGAATTTCAGCTCCCCACTTGCGATAACCATCTTGTTCAAATGAAGGCCCGTAACCACCAGAGCCTCTGAAGTTCACCTGCAGAACGGCAATACCATGTTGAGCGAGAAGTTGGTTTTCTGTATTAAATACCCAGTTGTCTCTTGGGCCATGTGGGCCGCCGTGCGGATTAACGACTAGCGGCATGTTTTTGTGCTCTATGCCGTTAGGAAGCGTGATGTAGCCGTGTAACTGCTTGCCGTCTCTGCTGGTAAATTCAATTGGTTTAACTTCAGCCATTTTGTCTGGATTAAGCCAACTTTTTTCTGCGAACAGATATTTAAGCTTCATCTTTTTGCTATCAAAAAGGTAGTAATCTCCAGGGTTTTTATCATTCATGGCAAGAACGATCATCGTGTTGCCGTCGTTCGTTTCGCTAATGATGCGGATACGATGATCTGGAATGGCTACCATTAGCTGATTGAGTGCCTTGGCTTTGCTATTTTTGTCATCGATAAATTGGTATTCAGGAAAACCATTTTCAAACTCAACGGCATAGAGCACTTTAGTTTGGTCATCTATCCATAGCTGGCTTGGGTCAACAACAGGGTGCTGAATCACCTTTTCTTGTACTTTAGTTTTTAAATTAATTTTATAGATAGCGTGAGTTTCAACGCCTTTAGCACCAATGGCGTAGATTGATTTATCATCTTTGGTAAACGAAAGCGGTCTAAATTCTGTGAGATCACCACGAAGGCTATCAGCATCAATCCACTTATTTTTATCTTCATCAAAATAATAAAGTAGATCGTTTTGTTTTTCGTCTTGGCTAAAACTGAGACGAACATTTTGGTCATGATCGACTAAGAAATTAGCATTTTGAACTGGAGACGAGGTTAGTTTTTTACGCTTACCTGAGTAAACGTCAACTTTATAAACTTGGGTTATGGCATGGTTTGTTCCTGTCCAAGGATAGGCCATGACGAGGATGTCATCTTCCTCTTCTGGGAGCGTATCGAGCATGTAGCTTGTTGCTTGAATGGAAGAAGACTTTTTAATATTACCGCTGCTGGTTCCTCCACCACTGCCTTTGTAGCCAAAAATATATTTCGGCTTACTGCCATCAGCATTGACCGCCAGCATCTCTCCGTAATAAGCCGAAGTTTCTATGCGCGCTTGCTTATAGCTCTTTTGTAAAACAACACGTTCATCATTGACCCAATAGTAGCTGCCCACTTCGCCTTTACCCTTAAAATTAACGATATAAGAGGGCTTCATGGTTTCCAAATCTAAAATGATAAGTGCGCGTTTATCGCTTTCTTTATCGATGCTAATACCGCTTAGATAATCGCCTTTAGGGGATATTTTTACTGCGGTGAACTCTGCTGAACGGCTAAAAAGTTCAGCCTGTTCGATACTGCTGGCTTGGACTAAGAAGCTACTGCTGAGTATTGCAGCGCTTACAATTGCAGAAATAATTCTCATACAACTTCCTTGTATAGATCAACGTTGTAGTTATTTTTTGAGAATTGGATTGTAAGTGAAAGGTTGCAGCTTTGTAAATAGATGGCGTAGCCCTTGTTTAGGGCTACTTTATATTGTGTAGCGTTAGCTTTGCAGTAGTTGCTGCTGAATGAAGTCCCACTGCTCATTAAAGTGCTTAGTCGGCTTAAGTTTAAATTCGCTACGCACAAACTGGGCGATACGGCCTTCAGCTACAGCAAGCAATAAGTTTGCTAGCACGGCTTCGTCTAGATTAAAGGCTTTGCCTTCACGTAGACTTTTTTCACGCAGAATTTGCTTTAGATGGGTTTCAATTTTGGCAAATAGCTGGCTAATACGGCTGCGTAAACGTTCGTTTTCACCCAAAAGAGCGTCACCATTTAATACGCGTGAAATGCCTGGGTTACGTTCAGCAAATACTAGCAATAGCTGCAGCAGTAATTGGCAGCGCTTCATGGTGTCTTTTTCTTCATCCATGATTAAGTTTATGCGCGACAATAGCGACTCTTCGATAAACTCAATAAGCCCTTCAAACATGCGAGCTTTACTTGGAAAGTGACGGTAAAGTGCCGCTTCAGATACGCCTACTTCAGCGGCTAATTTGGCTGTAGTTATGCGTTGTCCTGGGCTTGTTTCTAGCATGGTCGCTAAGCACTGTAGGATATGCTCACGACGGTTTATTTTTGGGCTTGCAGCCATTTATCTGTCCTTCACTCGATTACTACTGAGCGAGACGGCAAGGAAACGAAGCTCCATGCTATCCATTAAAATTGATTATACGGTTATCGCATTAATCGTTATTTGGTTCCTGAGTGGCCAAATCCACCTGTGCCGCGATCTGACTGGTTAAACTCGTCGACAAGTTTAAATTCAGCCTGAACAACCGGCACAAAAACCAGCTGCGCGAGTCTGTCGCCAATCTCAATGGTGAATGGCTCGCTACCGCGGTTCCAGCAAGACACCATTAGCGGACCTTGATAGTCCGAATCGATAAGCCCCACTAGGTTACCTAACACAATGCCATGCTTATGCCCTAACCCTGAACGCGGTAAAATAATCGCCGCTAAACTTGGGTCGGCAACGTGAATCGCTATCCCTGTTGGGATTAAAACGGTTTCACCTGGCGCAATGGTCAATTGGGTATCGGTAATGGCACGAAGATCCATACCCGCACTGCCTGATGTGGCGTAAGCTGGTAGCGGAAACTCTGTGCCAATCCGTGAATCGAGGATTTTTAATTCGATTGGTGTCTTCATTAGTTTTTTATTTTATTCGCTATTAGGGTGAGCAATTGCTTTGCTAACGTGTCTTTATCAACTGCCGGTAGCTCTTGACTACCATCGCTCCAAAACACGCTCAATGCATTCGCGTCGCTATTAAAACCAATGTCGGTATTCGATACATCGTTAGCGGCAATCATATCGAGCTTTTTACGGCTCAACTTTCCGCGAGCATATTGCTCTACGTCATTGGTTTCAGCTGCAAATCCAACGGTAAAAGGTCGGTTAGCATGGCTGGCAACGCTGGCTAAGATATCAGGATTTCGAACTAGCGCAAGTTGCATCTGCTCTGCTGATTTTTTAATTTTGCTTTCTGCGACTTCAGCGATTCGATAATCGGCTACTGCGGCGCAGCCAATGAAAATTTGATGTTGTTCAACCTGTGGCATAACTGCATCTAACATTTGCTGCGCAGACTCAACGTTTACGCGTGTCACGCCATTTGGCGTTGCTAGATTAACAGGACCGGCGACAAGTGTGACTTCTGCGCCCATTTCTGCTGCGGCTCTGGCAAGGGCAAAGCCCATCTTGCCTGAGCTGTGGTTAGAGATATAGCGTACCGGGTCGATGGCTTCACGCGTTGGACCCGCGGTGAGCAGTACCGACATGCCTTGCAGAAGTTTAGGACCAAAGAATTCAACGGCTTTTTCTGCAATCGCTACAGGTTCAAGCATTCTGCCAGGGCCTACTTCACCGCAAGCTTGTGAGCCGGAATCTGGGCCCCAAATATGGATGCCGCGCTTGCCGACTTGTTTTAAGTTAGCTTGAGTGGCGGCGTTGCGATACATCTGCTGGTTCATTGCTGGGCAAAGTACTACAGGTGCCTCGGTAGCCAAACATGTGGTGGTGATTAACTCGTCTGCCATGCCGGCATTAACGCGGGCAATTAGATTAGCTGTCGCTGGTGCGATAATGACTAAGTCTGCCCATCTTGCTAGCTCGATGTGACCCATTGATGCTTCAGCAGTTGGGTCGAGTAAGTCGGTAGCAACTGGGTAGCCAGATAGCGCCTGCAGAGTGAGCGGGGTAATAAATTCCTGCGCACTTTGACTCATAACAACACGCACGTCAGCGCCGCGTTCTTTTAATTTACGTACTAGATCAGCTGATTTGTATGCGGCAATACCGCCACCAATTCCAAGTAGTACTTTTTTGTTAGTGAGACCCATAGTTAACTCTTTTTGATAATCACTTTGTGGACCAAGTTTGCGGTCGCACAGCAGAAGTTGGCCTAAGATATCACAAACCTCTAAATGGTGATGAACAACTTCAGAAAATCTAGACCATACTCAAAGAACAGAAACAACAGGGAGGTTGTTATGGCGATAAAGGATTGGCCGGATGGTGAGGCACCGCGAGAAAAATTATTATCTTGTGGTGTAAAACAATTATCAGATGCTGAATTATTGGCAGTGTTGCTTAGGGTGGGTTTAAAAGGCTTAAGTGCAGTTGAGTTGGCCAAGTTGATGATTAATGAGTTTGGTGGCCTTAGAAGCTTGCTTAGCGCTTCTCAAGCACAAGTTTGTCGATTAGATGGAATTGGCCCGGTAAAATTTGCTCAAATGCAGGCTGCAGTGGAATTAGGCGCACGAATTTCGCAAGAAAATCTAAAAAGAGGTAAAATTTTGTCTGATCCTGATTTAACTCGGGACTATTTAATGAGACAATTGTCTGATCGTGCCTATGAAGTGTTCGCTATTTTGTTATTAGATAGCCAACATCGAGTAATTCAATTCGTTGAGTTATTTAGAGGTACAATCAATTCAGCGTCAGTTTATCCACGAGAAGTGGTGAGCTTGGTGCTTGAAAAAAAGGCTGCGGCTGTGATCGTGTGTCACAATCATCCTTCAGGGATTGCAGAGCCAAGTACAGCCGATAGACGAATTACTGAGCGATTGAAACAAGCCCTTCAAACTATTGATGTTTCCTTACTGGATCACATGGTTGTGGGCGATCGAGAGATAGTTTCTTTCGCTGAAAGGGGATGGATTGATTAATCTATTCCTTGATCTTTGATTTTAGATCCTGTATAAAATGCGCCCTCTGTTGTGTGCCTCAGGCGACGGCCGTGTTCGAGGTGCATTAATGCTCGAGCGTTAAATATTGTTTTGGAGAGATTGACATGTCAAGAGTATGCCAAGTAACTGGCAAGCGACCAATGGTTGGTAACAACCGTTCGCACGCGAAGAATGCTACGCGTCGTCGTTTTTTACCTAACCTACAGAACCACCGTTTCTGGTTAGAAGACGAGAAGCGTTTCGTACAGCTACGTATATCTACTAAAGGTATGCGTATCATCGATAAGAAAGGTATTGAAGTTGTTATTGCTGAACTTCGTGCCCGCGGCGAGAAGGTGTAATAAACCATGGCTAAAGCTAAAGGTAATCGTGAGAAGATCAAGCTAGTTTCTAGCGCTAACACTGGTCACTTCTACACGACTGAAAAAAACAAACGTAACATGCCTGAAAAAATGGAAATCAAGAAATTTGATCCAGTTGTTCGTCAGCACGTTATGTACAAAGAAGCTAAAATCAAGTAATTACTTGTTTAAGCATCTTGGAAAAAGCCTCTATTTATAGAGGCTTTTTTTTGCCTGAAATTTGCCCACAAGCGTCATTTTACCCAGTGTCCAATCTACATTTTTTACCTTGCTTTTGTATCGTTATACTTCATCTTTGCCGTTAATACTCTCTTTTGCTTAACCATTCACTGCTTTCACTTGGCTAATTATGATTACTACTTACTAGCTAGACCCACTGTTATCGATAGTGAATAGCTTTTGTATTCTGCTATATGTAATGGTTTAAACGCATATTTAGTGGCGTTGCAGGGGGAGTAGTAAGGTCTGTAATTAGGCTTTTTTAACAATAACTTTGTATGTTAATTAATAATCCGGATTGAAAATTAATGCTTTTTTATTGAATATAAATGCACTATCATCTTTGGGTGTAACTGAGCTCATCATCAAGTATGGCGCTTCGGGTATCTTTCTCTCTATTTTAAAGGTGATGTTAACGTGCGAACCACTGAACTTGTTGATGGATTTCGTCATTCTGCTTCCTATGTTAATGCCCATAGAGGCAAGACTTTTGTTGTTATGCTTGGCGGAGAAGCCTTGGCGCAGCAACAGTTTCGCTCGATCATTAACGACATCGCTTTGCTGCATAGCCTAGGGATCAAAATTGTATTGGTTCATGGCGCGAGACCGCAAATAGACCAAGCGTTAGCTGAGCACAGTCTGCCAGCCGAATATTACAATGGCGTGAGGATCACCGAAGAAGAGTCTCTGCGAGTGATTAAGCAAGTTGTTGGTGGGTTGCACCTTGATATTACTGCGCGTTTATCAATGAGCTTAAGTAATACCCCTATGCAGGGCGCGCAAATCAATGTTGTCAGTGGTAATTTCGTTATTGCCCAACCCTTAGGGGTGGAAGATGGCGTTGATTACTGCCTGACTGGCAAGGTACGTCGAATTGACAGTCAAGGCTTGAAGCGTCAGTTAGACAATAGCGGTATTGTATTATTAGGCCCTGTGGCCGCGTCAGTGACTGGTGAGAGCTTCAACCTTACGGCAGAGGAAGTGGCTACCCAAATTGCGATAAAGCTTAAAGCTGACAAGATGATAGGGTTTAGCTCGCAGAAAGGTATTTTAGATAGCACAGGGCAGGTTCTTGCTGAGTTGATGCCAACGGATGCACAAAAAATTCTTAATGATTTACCTGAAGTGACGCCGTTTTGTGTGGGCACTAAAGCATTTTTGCAGGCGAGTATTGATGCTTGCCGCAATGGGGTAAGTCGTTGTCACTTTGTCAGTTATCTTGATGACGGTGCACTGCTACAGGAACTGTTCTCTCGTGATGGTATTGGTACCCAGATTGTTACCGAAAGTGCTGAGCGTTTGCGTAGAGCATCAATCCGCGATATTGGTGGCATATTGGATTTGATCCGTCCATTAGAGCAAAAAGGCATTTTAGTTAGACGTTCTCGTGAACAACTAGAGATGGAAATCGAACAGTTTATGCTGATTGAACGCGACAGTTTAGTTATTGGCTGCGCCGCCTTTTACCCGTTTGAAGAAGATAACGCCGGCGAGTTTGCTTGTTTGGTGGTACACCCAGACTATCGCGATGCCGACAGAGGTAGTTTACTGCTGCAAAATATTATTGGGCAGGCTCGGGTACGCGGTTATTCACGTTTATTTGCATTGACGACTCGCAGTATTCATTGGTTCTTAGAGCATGGCTTTAATATGGTTGAGGTCGATGAATTACCTGAAAAGAAAAAGCAGCTGTATAACTACCAACGTAAATCTAAGATTTTAGCGCTGGACTTGTAAAGCAAACTTGAATCAAGCCAAAGTTTGACAGTTTATGTCGGTGTGTAACAATGCTGACAACAGTCGTTATTAGGTTCGCTTATGTCTCAGGTTTACCCGCTAGCACCACTTACCTCTACTGGCCATTGGAGCTTTGTGGCACTGTTGGCAATTTTGATTGGATTGGGTGTATTTATCTACTGCAAGAATATGCCCAAAGTGAGCAAGGCCGTTAGCATTGGTGTATTACTGCCTATGGTTCTGGCCTTTAGTTGGATGTTCTATAAAGTGAATGATTCCAAGTTGGTGATTAGTGCTGATAGCTTGACCTTGGACGTGCCTTTTTATGGTTTTAGCATACCCTTAACTGAAATCGATTTGGACGAGATTACCCGTGTCGATTGGGGTAAAAGCCCAGAATTAAAACCTAATTTAAGAGCTAACGGTATTGGCATGCCGGGGTTTCAATTAGGTTGGTTTAGGTTAGCCAATGAGCAAAAGGCTTTTGTGGCGACAACCAGTACCGACAACATTGTCTCTATTCCGACAAAGCGAAATTACCCGTTGATTTTGAGTCTACAGAACCCTGAAAAGCTGACACGAAACGACCCTTAATCGTAAACAAAAAAGCGAACCATAAGGTTCGCTTTTTTAGTTATATCGATCTGTTACTTTTTCGCTTTACGCTTATAAAGCATATCCAAAGTAAATAGGAATAATGCCGCCCAGATAAACGCAAAGGTAATGCCTTTCTCTGCATCAAAAGGTTCATTGAATAGTGCGATAGCCAGAATAAACATAATACTTGGGCCGATGTATTGGAAAAAGCCCAGCATGGAAAATGGAATTCTCACCGCTGCAGAAGCAAAGCACAGTAATGGCACTGTAGTGACAACACCAGCAGCAACTAATAATAAGTTATGGTGCAGATCATTAGCCAATAAGTGAGTTAATGAGTCGCCAGTGTTGGTAAACAGGTAAACCAATGCTACTGGCAGCAAAATAGCGGTTTCAACTAATAGTCCGGTTTTCGCGTCGACATTGACCTTCTTACGCAGTAAACCGTAAAAGGCAAATGAACACGCTAGGCCGAGTGAGACTAATGGGATTGAGCCAAAAGAGATCAGCTGGATCATTACGCCTGTTGCCGCTAATGCCACTGCTGCCCACTGTAATTTACGTAGGCGTTCACCTAGAAAGATCATCGCCAAACTGACGTTCACTAGCGGGTTAATAAAGTAACCTAAGCTGGCATCCAGCATATGGTCGTTATTGACCGCCCAGATAAACAGTAACCAGTTACCTGCGATTAGCACCGATGTTACGCATAGCACGGCAAGCTGCTTTGGCTGTTTAAGTAGATGGCGTAAACGTGCAAAGCCACCAAATAGTGCGATTAAAATCGTCACAAAGAAAAATGACCAGATGACTCGGTGCAGCAAAATTTCTGCAGCAGGAACGTTATCAAGTAACTTAAAATAAATCGGGGCAAATCCCCAAAGGGTATAAGCGCAAACGGCGTATAGTATGCCTTTGCGGTATTCAATTTCTTGCATTGGAATGTGCTAAATAGAAAGGTAATTGCGAATTGTAGTCTTGCTCTTATTCAGACTCAAGTCGGTAGGCTATTTTAGTAAAACAGTCTGCTGTTATCTAAAAGTGACGCCGAGGAAACTTTTGCTGCCACTTTTACTCTCTATATTATCGACTGCGGGATGCTAAATGTGGCGATAAATCGCCTGTAGAGCTTGTTGAATGTTTTATCGATAGCGATTATCCAACCATGTATGTACCAGTGCCAAAGGCAATATGGTCGCCTTTTTCATTATGCAGCTCCATCCTTGATACTGATACGCGGTTGCCTGCTCTTATCACTGTGCCTGTACCTGTAAAAATTTCACCGCGGCCAGGGCGTAAATAGTCGACTCGCATGTCGATGGTACCTAGGGTCTTAATGCGTTGCTCTAACTCTTCTAGTGTCCAATCGTCGCGGCTGGCAACTAGCCCTGAGAAAGCGGTAAGGCCACCCACTACATCGAGCACTGTGGCTGTGACGCCGCCATGGAGTATTTGTTGATGGATGTTGCCAATGAGCTCAGGTTTCATTTTCACTTCAATCTCGACGCCGTGCATATCATAACGCTTGATATCCATACCGAGCAGGTTATGAAACGGTACATGTTGATCAAAAATTTCGGCGACTCTGCGTAGAGTTTCTTGTTGAATAACATGACTCATCTTGCTTCCTTTTTGCTGATTAGACATCGGATTATTCGCTTTAGAGTATTTAATCTATCGCTAATGGTTGCCGCGACGCAAGCTTAAATTTTATCCACTAGTGACAATCGAGAGAGACAATGACCTCCGCCTACATTAGAATAGTCAGCCCTATTTTTAACACAGGTTCACTATGGATCAGGCGGCGCTCGAGAATCCGATCGATCAGTTATCTTCCACCCTTCAGTCGGTATTTGGTTACCGTACTTTTAGAGAGGGGCAGCAGGAGGTGATTGAGCAGATCTGCGCAGGACAAGATTGCTTAGTGATCATGCCTACGGGTGGCGGTAAAAGCCTGTGTTATCAATTACCCGCTTTATTAATGCCTGGATTGACCGTGGTGGTGTCACCGCTGATCTCGTTAATGAAAGATCAGGTCGATAGCCTTATTCAAACCGGCGTGGCAGCAGCTTACTTAAACTCATCTCAACCTAGAGAAGAGAGCCTTCAGATCTTACAAAAGATGCGTTATGGCGAGCTAAAGCTGTTGTATGTATCGCCAGAGCGATTACTGCAAGGTAGCTTTATCGATAGACTGCATGAGCTTAATGTTTCTTTATTTGCGATTGACGAAGCGCACTGTATCTCGCAGTGGGGCCATGACTTTAGACCTGAATATGCAGCTCTAGGTCAATTACGCCAACAGTTTCCACAAGTGCCGATTATGGCGTTAACCGCCACGGCCGATAAAGCCACTCGTGCGGATATTTGTGAGCGGCTTACGATTACGCCACACTCGCTGTTAACCAGCTTTGATAGGCCCAATATCCGCTATACCGTGGCTGAAAAGCTCAATGCGGCTAATCAGTTGCGTCAGTTCGTTGATGCGCAAAATGGCACGAGTGGTATTGTATATTGCAGTAGTCGTCGCCGAGTTGATGAGGTGGCTGAGCGTTTACGTCTACAAGGTCATCAAGCTGAAGCTTACCATGCTGGGAAAACCCAAGAAGAGCGCGCTGACGTTCAAGATAGATTTTTAAAAGATCAGCTCGATATCGTAGTCGCCACCGTCGCATTTGGTATGGGCATTAACAAGTCTAACGTACGCTATGTGGTGCACTACGACATCCCTAAAAGTGTTGAAGCTTACTATCAAGAAACCGGGCGTGCTGGCCGTGATGGTTTAGACTCTGAGGCGTTAATGTTATTTGACCCTGCCGATATCGGTAGAGTGCGTCATCTTATTGAGCAATCGGAACCCGGACCACAACAGCAAGTTGAGTTTCATAAGCTTAATACCATGGCGGCGTTTGCTGAAGCGCAAACCTGTCGTCGCCAAGTGCTATTACATTACTTTGATGAACCAGCGCTGCAGGCTTGTGGTAACTGTGATATCTGCCTAGACCCACCTAAAAAGTACAACGGTATTCAGGATGCACAAAAGGTGCTGTCTTGTGTATACCGTATAGGTCAGCGCTTTGGCATTAATCATTTGATTGAAGTGTTGCGTGGTTCAAAGTCTGCCAGTGTGATTGAGCGTGGCCACGATAAGCTTTCTACTTGGGGCATTGGTAAAGAGAAGAGTCATGAGCACTGGTTAAGTGTGATCCGCCAATTGATCCATTTAGGCTTAGCAACTCAAGATATTACCCGTGGTTCCTCAGTTACCCTTAACCCGTCTGCGCGCGCAGTATTAAAGGGTGAAGTGGAGCTGTTATTGGCAGAGCCAAGAATCGTTATTCAAACCACCAAGCGTCGCAGTAATAATCCTCGCGCGCCGCTTAATTATGATCGTAAGTTGTTTGCGAGACTGAAACTACTACGTCGTACATTGGCGGAAGAGTTAGATGTGCCACCTTACTTAGTATTTAACGATGCAACGCTAGCGGAAATGGCGGCGATTTTGCCGACCAGCCCAGGTGAAATGTTGGCAGTTAACGGGGTTGGTGAACGTAAACTTGAGCGTTTCGGTGGCGAGTTCTTAGATGAAATTGCCGATTACCTAGCAGAAGGTTAAGCGGCAACTATTGATTCTGGTTAATTGGTTTAAGCCTTCTTAACTGACTAACGTTGGCGCGTTTAATCATTGATTGTAAATTATCAAACTGCTGCATACAGGCAAGGCCAATATTGACCTTGCTGTCATTTTGCCACATAGCGATGGTTCCTGATAACTGCTCAATAACGTTAATCGCACCTGCCTCTGAGGTATGCGGTAGCATGATCAATAGCTGCTGCTCAGATTGCAAAAATACTAAGTCCTGCTCTCTTAACTTCGTTTTAAGCTGTTCAATCATTATCGGAATATCATCGCTTAATACTACGCTAGGATCCAATACTAAAAGTGACAGTGGGTAGTTGGCGTGACGGCTAACGCTCAGCATATCTTCCAGCCTCTGTTTACCCGTTGCATTTGGTTTAACCGGTGTAGGCTCTTTTGGTACTGAAATACGAGTCGCTCCCTGCCTATGGTACCAAGCAATAAAGATAATTAAGCTAAATAAAATGAATAGTATTGGTAATATGGAGGTCGGGATAAGCTGTCCCGGCATAAGCGTGGCTTTAGTACTTTGCTTCTCTTTGGATACTTGCTTTTGTCGGCTTAAGTCTGACTTTAAGTGTGATAACCATATGTTTTGGATAAATAAGGTATCGTTTTCAGCCGCTTTAAAGCGCAGTAGTTGATAGTCATAGGCTAAGGCATAGTCTTGCTTATTGGCAAAGTAGTTTGCTAAAACTGCGTAAGCGAGCTTTTGGTCTGTATAACGTTGTTTCTGTTTAGCTAAATCAATGGCTTGATTCAGCTGCCCTAAGCCTAAACTTTCCTCACCTTGAGCAAGGTTAATCTGCCCAAGTAGATATAACGCACTAATTGTTTCGCTAGAATTAGACTGTTTCTTAAACGTGTTGAGACTCAAATGTAATAGTTGATTGGCGCTGCTGTATTTGCCGCTTAGAAAGTCGATATAGCCAATTTCTTTATAGGCAACCGCGAGCTCAAATGGGCTACCTAACTCTGCTAGCTGGCTTCTTGCTCCTTGAATATATCTATCTCTTAATTCTGGCTGATTACTCTGTTGCGACAAATTAGCTGCTTCAATTAATAAGTTTAGCGCAATCTTACCTTCAGCTAGCTCATCATCTAATGCTTCATTAATAAAAGCTTTTGCTTCTTTGGGCTCATTCTCGTCCAATAATAGTTTGGCCATTGCGACTTTTAAATAAGCACTTGGTGTGAGCAGCCACTGTTGTTCTTGTTGGGCTACTTGCGGGTAAAGGTCGAGAGCAAGACGAAGATCTTCAATTGCAGTATTGTTATGGAGCACTTTTGCATCTAGTTGGCTTCTTAACCATAAGCCGTTAATAAGTGCTTGGGGTTGTTCAAGTTGGCGCGATAAGCCAATAGATGAATGAATTAAAGGTAGGGCTTCTTGGTAGTTACCATAGTTTACATAAGCTTGAGCCATACAGTTATAGAAGTATGGACGTGCTTCGTGCAATTTTAATTGCTTGGCTTTAGCCTCGTTGAGTCTAGCAAGGTTGATAGCTGCGGCATTTTCGCCAAGCTGCAAATAAGCCTGACATTTAAGTGCACTTAAGCGTAATTGCAATACTTGAGGATCTAAGAAGGTATAAACATCTTTTTCGATATCATGGATGTCATTTAGCGTTTTACTGGGATATTGGAAAACAGCAGTATTGAGTTGCTCAAATTGCTCCAGCGTTAATGAATGCGCAGGCGAAAGCCACAGCAAAAAGCTGAGGATTATGATACGAAAATCCATTTTAAAGCGCTCCAGGGTGGATCCTTATCCGCTATGTATCTGACTAAGATCGGCATTATAGCGAATATAAATAAAATATGCATAAAAAAGCTGGTGGCGAGAGAATATTGCGATGGCTTATACAAATGTAGAGGTTGATGCGATTAAAAATCAACAATGCTTACATATACGCCGTTATCTATCTTTTTTTGGTTTTTTTTGAGCGATTATCAGCCTGAAAATAACTGAAGTAAGCTAATTCATGGTTGACACTGAACTTAATGCAAGTTAAAAATTAACCGTCCCAGCGATAAGTTGTGGGAATATTTATGTGAACAGGCTGAATAAAAAGTGAAGAAATGTAACCGTGCGCAACTAGGACTCCTTATTCTCATTCTCGCAGACTCTGCGCGGAGGACTTAGTGTTATACGCTTGAAAGTAAGCTTGCATTAATTAACCCCGCTGATAACGCGGGGTTTTTTGTATTCGAACCGACCAAATAGCAACGTCAACGCATAACTGAACAATGATGTTCGATGGAGAAGATAGATGTCTAACCGAGTAATTATATTTGACACCACACTACGAGATGGTGAACAAGCACTAGCAGCTAGCTTAACGGTTAAGGAAAAACTTCAAATTGCACTCGCGTTAGAACGTTTAGGCGTTGATGTGATGGAAGTCGGCTTCCCTGTATCTTCCCCTGGAGACTTTGAGTCGGTACAGACGATTGCTAGAACTGTTAAAAACAGTCGAGTGTGTGCGTTATCAAGAGCATTAGAAAAAGACATTGATGCCGCAGCGCAGGCGATGTCAGTTGCTGAGCAGTTTCGCATCCATACCTTTATTTCGACTTCAACGATCCATGTTGAAAGCAAACTTAAGCGCTCATTTGATCAAGTGTTAGAGATGGCTGTTGGCGCAGTTAAGTATGCCCGTCGCTTTACTGACGATGTTGAGTTCTCATGTGAAGATGCGGGTCGTACACCGATTGATAACCTTTGTCGCATGGTAGAGGAGGCTATTAAGGCCGGGGCTCGTACCATTAACATCCCTGATACTGTGGGTTACACCGTACCAAGCGAGTTTGGCGGCATTATTCAAACACTATTCAATCGTGTTCCGAATATCGACCAAGCAGTAATCTCTGTGCATTGCCACGATGATTTAGGCTTGTCTGTCGCTAACTCTATTACAGCAGTGCAGCATGGCGCTCGCCAAATCGAATGTACAGTAAATGGTATTGGTGAGCGTGCGGGTAACTGTTCGCTAGAAGAGATCGCAATGATCTTGTCGACTCGTAAAGCGGAGTTAGGGCTTGAAACAGGGATTAACGCTAAAGAGATCCATCGTACATCAAGTTTAGTGAGTCAGCTTTGTAATATGCCAGTGCAAGCAAATAAAGCGATTGTTGGCGCCAACGCATTTACTCACTCTTCTGGCATTCACCAAGATGGCATGCTTAAAGCGCAGAATACTTACGAGATCATGACCCCAGAAAGTATTGGTCTGAACCGCAACAACTTGAACATGACATCACGCTCAGGCCGCCACGTGATTAAGCACCGTATGACTGAGCTTGGCTATGGTGAGCAAGATTACGATATGGATGTGCTTTACGAAGAGTTTTTGGCGCTAGCGGATAAGAAAGGCCAAGTCTTTGATTATGACTTAGAAGCATTAGCCTTTATGGAGGCTCAAGCCGAATCGGACGATCATTATAAGTTGCAGCAATTAGTTGTGCACTCTGATTCAACAGAAGGCAGCGCTACTGCCACTGTAAAGGTTGCGGTAAATGGTGAGATGATTACCGAGGCCGCAACAGGTAACGGTCCTGTTGATGCCGCTTATAAAGCTGTTGCAAGAGCAAGTGGTTGTGAAACCAATATTACTAGCTACCAGTTAAGCGCTAAAGGTGAAGGTCAAAACGCATTAGGCCAGGTTGACATTACCGCCAAATATCGTGAGCAGAATTTCCATGGTGTGGGCTTAGCCACCGACGTGGTTGAAGCATCGGCAAAAGCATTAATTCACGTAATGAACCTAACATGGCGCGCAGATAAAGTCGCTGATTGTAAGCAGCGTATCCAGCAAACAAAACAAGCGCTAGGCGGGGTGTAACCCCCCCCCTCTTTGTGTGTCGGCAAGTTTAAAGATAAATACAAATTGTAGAATCAATTACAGGAGTTAGCTGAAGTATGAGTTATCAGATTGCAGTACTGGCAGGAGATGGTATTGGGCCAGAAGTGATGGCTGAAGCGCGCAAAGTGCTAAAGGCAACCGAAGAACGCTTTGCACTTTCTATCGAATATAGTGAATACGATGTTGGTGGTGCGGCAATTGATAATCATGGTTGCCCACTCCCTGAAGCAACTCTAAAAGGTTGTGAAGCATCAGACGCGATTTTATTTGGTTCTGTGGGTGGCCCCAAATGGGAGCACCTAGCGCCAAATGATCAGCCAGAGCGTGGTGCCTTATTGCCGCTTCGTGGTCACTTTGAGCTGTTCTGTAATATGCGCCCGGCTAAGTTGCATGCCGGCCTTGAGCATATGTCACCACTGCGCAGTGATATCTCATCTCGTGGTTTTGATGTGCTTTGTGTGCGTGAGCTAACCAGTGGCATTTACTTTGGTAAGCCAAAAGGTCGTCAAGGTGAAGGCGAAAACGAAGAAGCCTTCGATACCATGCGTTATAGCCGCAAAGAGATCCGTCGTATTGCAAAAATTGCTTTTGAAACGGCTCAAGGTCGTCGCAAGAAGGTGACTTCAGTTGATAAAGCTAACGTGCTGGCTTGTTCAGTACTTTGGCGTGAAGTAGTTGAGGAGGTCGCTAAAGACTTCCCCGATGTTGAGCTCGAACATATTTATATCGACAATGCGACTATGCAGCTATTGCGTCGTCCAGATGAGTTCGACGTTATGCTGTGTTCTAATTTGTTTGGTGACATCATTTCAGATGAAATCGCCATGCTAACAGGCTCTATGGGCTTATTGTCTTCAATCAGCATGAATAGTTCTGGCTTTGGTTTGTATGAGCCTGCTGGTGGTAGTGCGCCAGATATCGCGGGCCAAGGCATTGCAAACCCTGTGGCGCAAATCCTTTCAGCTGCTTTATTGCTGCGCCATAGTCTTAAACAAGACGCTGCCGCAGCTGCGATTGAAAAAGCTGTTGGCCAAGCTTTAAGTGATGGTTACTTAACTGGGGAGTTGCTTTCTAGTGACGAGCGCCACAAAGCTAAGTCGACCAGTGAAATGGGTGATTACATTGCCAAATTGATTAGAGAAGGGGCGTAGTCATGGCTAAAACACTATATGAAAAAGTCTGGGATAGTCACGTAGTTGTGGCTGCTGAGGGTGAAGCGCCGATTATCTATGTTGATAGGCATCTAGTTCACGAAGTGACTTCACCACAAGCTTTTAGTGGTTTAAAGGCTGCGGGCCGTAAACTACGTGCGCCCGAAAAAACCTTTGCGACGATGGATCACAACACCTCAACGATTAGTGCTAGTTTAGATGCACTTAGTCCTATGGCGAGAATTCAAGTTGAGACGCTAGAACAAAACTGTAAGGAGTTTGGCGTCCGTCTTTATGATATTCATCATAAAAACCAGGGTATTGTGCATGTGATGGGACCTGAATTAGGTATCACTCTGCCGGGTACAGTGATTGTATGTGGTGACTCACACACTGCGACTCATGGTGCATTTGGTGCGCTAGCGTTTGGTATTGGTACGTCTGAGGTTGAGCATGTCATGGCAACCCAGACTTTGCGTCAGCTAAAAGCTAAGACAATGAAAATTGAAGTGCGTGGCAATGTAGCAAGCGGCATTACAGCTAAAGATATTGTGCTAGCCATTATCGGTAAGATTGGCATGGATGGCGGTACAGGTTATGTGGTCGAGTTTTGCGGTGAGGCGATTGAAGCCTTGACCATGGAAGGCCGAATGACTGTTTGTAATATGGCAATTGAAATGGGAGCGAAAGCGGGCATGATTGCACCAGACGCTACTACGGCAGAATATCTTAAAGGCCGAGAATTTGCGCCAAAGGGTGCAGATTGGCAGCAAGCGCTTGCTGCATGGGAGTTATTAAAAACTGATGCCGATGCCGTATTTGACACAGAGGTTGTACTTGAAGCAAAAGATATTGCGCCGCAATTAACTTGGGGGACAAATCCAGGACAAGTTGTTGCAATTGACCAGGTAGTGCCAAACCCAGCAGAAGAAACTAACTCGACAGTTAAAACCAGTATTGAGAAAGCCCTAGAGTATGTTGATTTACGTGCTGGCACACTGATGACAGATGTCAGTATTAATAAAGTGTTTATTGGATCATGCACAAATTCTCGTATTGAAGATTTACGTGCAGCAGCGGAGCACGCTAAAGGTCGTAAGGTCGCCGATGGTGTCAAAGCGATTGTGGTTCCAGGTTCTGGTTTAGTTAAAGAACAAGCTGAAGCCGAAGGCTTAGATAAGGTGTTTTTGGAAGCGGGCTTTGAGTGGCGCTTACCTGGTTGCTCTATGTGTTTAGCTATGAATGATGACAAGCTGGAAGCGGGCGATCGCTGCGCATCGACGAGTAATCGTAATTTTGAAGGACGACAGGGACGCGGTAGCCGAACTCACTTGGTGAGTCCAGCAATGGCAGCTGCAGCAGCCGTTGCTGGTCATTTTGTTGATATTCGTAAGCCATACTAGGAGCACAGCATGCAACCATTTATCTTACACACAGGGCTTGCCGTTATCTTAGATAGTGCCAATGTCGATACCGACCAAATTATTCCTAAGCAATTTTTGTCAAAAGTCACCCGTGATGGCTTTGGCGTGCACCTTTTTCATGATTGGCGCTATTTAGATGATGCGGGCGATCAGCCTAACCCAAGCTTTAATCTGAACAAGCCGCGCTATAAAGGTGCTTCTATTTTAGTGTCACAAGAAAACTTTGGTTGTGGATCAAGTCGTGAGCATGCGCCATGGGCTTTAGCGGACTTTGGTTTTAAGGTCATTATAGCGCCGACTTTTGCAGACATCTTTTATGGTAACTCGATTAATAACGGTTTATTGCCAGTTAAGTTGACTGACGCTGAAGTCAAACAATTGATGGCAGAGGTCGACGCGAGTGAGGGGGCGGAGATCTGTGTTGATCTAGAGGCGCTTACGGTGACATCGCCTTCAGGCTCGGAGTTCAAATTTGATATTGCCCCATCCGCTAGGCATAACCTATTAAATGGGCTGGATGCGATAGGTTTGACGCTGTCACATGGCGATACAATTGCTAACTATGAAGCCCATATACCGAGTTGGAGAGGTTGAAATCGCTTAATTTAGGTGATTAATATTGGCGTACAGTCGTACCAACAATTAGTTTTCGCTAAGCCATTTAGATATTTATCTAAATGGCTTTGTTTTATTTAGCCTCTTCTAATTTATTTTAGTTGTTGTTTTTATTGGTGTTTAACTTCTTTGCTGATATGAGATTTTATTATTGCAATCTTGGGTAGTGATTTATGCTGTAATTGCTTTGTTTTTTGAGTGAACAGGTGTTTTTAGTGTTTTTGTGGTTTTTACTGTTATTTTTTAATTGTTTAAGTTGTATTTCTGCTTTTATTTTTAATCTATTCAGCGACGTTTTTACTTGGTTTGTGCATACTTTCGCTGTTTTAAAGTGTGATCTTAACCGTTTTTTGTCTAAGATTTGATTGTATTGGTAGTGTTTTGTGCTGTTTTTTATAAAGTACTTGTAAAGATATTCTGCAGTTGTAGAATCGCCGCCATTAGAAAGTGGAGTTAATACTCTACTTTTTGTTAACATAATTAGAGATGACACATGAATAAGCGTTTAATTACACTTGCTGTGAGTACAGCACTTTTGGGGACGGTTACACAGGTTCAAGCTGCAGGCTTTCAATTAGCTGAATATTCAGCAACAGGTCTGGGCCGTGCTTACGCGGGTGAAGCTGCAATGGCTGATAACGCCGCTGCGCAGTTCCGTAACCCAGCAATGCTGACTTACCTAGAAGGTACTCAAGTTACAACTGGTGCTATTTTAGTTATGCCAAACATTGATGTTGACGGTGTTGTGACATCAGGTGGTACAGCTACGCCTTCATCGGCTAAAGATATTGCTGGCGATGCAGTAGTGCCGAATTTTTATGTGTCACATCAGCTAAACGACCAATGGTTCCTTGGTGTAGCTCTTGGTAGTAATTTTGGTATGGCTACAGAGCTGGACGATGACTTCCTTGGTACCCAGTTTGGTAACGAAGCATCTATTACTGCAATCGAAATTAATCCAAACGTGGCTTACCGTATTAATGAACAGTTCAGTGTTGGTGCTGGTGTTCGCTTAGTGCTAGGTGAAGGTAGCTTTGGTGCTCAAGCACCGACTTCAACGGGTCCTTTACAAGGGAAAACGCTTAAGTACATGGAAGGCGATGATATCTCTTGGGGTTGGCAACTAGGCGGTGCTTGGCAGATTAACGCCAACAACCGCATTGGTTTTAATTATCGCTCTGAAGTTGAGCAAAACCTAGAAGGTGAAGCCAGAGGTTTAGGCTTTGACGTTGCAATGATCATGCAAGGAAAAGCTCCTTCAAGTCATTACGATGGCTCTATGGAATTAGCGTTACCAGCGACAGCTGAAATCGCGAGTTTCCATCAATTGACAGATAAGCTTGCTATTCACGCGAGTGTTAACTGGACTGATTGGAGTTCATTTGAAAAGCTAGAAGCGATGATCCCAGAGATTTCTGCTGATCCAATCCTAGTTAAGCAAGAGAACTGGGAAGACAACTACCGCTTTGCAGTGGGTGCAACTTACCAGCTATCAGAAAAGTCGACGCTAAGAACTGGTGTTGCTTACGACCAAGCTGCAGTGTCTGATGCTAATCGCACAACCACAATTCCTGAAGTTGATCGTCTATGGTTGAGCGTGGGCTACGGCTACCAGTATAGCGATAACCTAGACTTTGACTTTGGCGCGACTTACATTTTTGCTGATGAGTCTCCAATCCATGAACATGATGAAGATTCTGCTATGTTTGGTGGTACTTTCGAAGGTCAAGTCAGTGGCAACATCATCCTAGTGGGTGTTCAGGCGACTTATCGCTTCTAATAACTTAATGCTTTAGTTAGCGACTAGAATATTGCCGTCAGCTAATCAATTAAGTTTGTTAGAAAAAGCCTCGCATTAGCGAGGCTTTTTTGTATCCCACTCTAGGTCATAACTTCAGATTAAGGACAACTTATAAAGAAATTTGAGACCTACTTTAGGGGGTTGGCTTGTCATGTTGGTTTCATGGTAAAAAAGATAAACAATGCTAAGTTAGTGGCAGTTACTGACTCCGCTAGCGTATAAAATTAAGATTATCCACTCTAAAATATCGAAATAAACAAGAGGTTTATCATGAAACCCTATATTTGGTTATTAGCGCTTAGCGCGAGTTTTAGTAGTTTTTTAGTGCAGGCAAATACGAGTCAATTTCAGACAATCACGGATCAAGACCCTGAGGCTGTGAAGGTCGTAAAACAGTTTATTGAAGGTTTTAATGCTCAGAGTGTTGAACAGTTGATTCAGCATACAACTGAAAATGTCCATTGGTTTAATTTATCGGGGTTAAAGATGGATATTGAAACCTCGACTCAACATGAGCTCGCTGCTGCAATGAGCGACTATTTTGCTAGCCTTAATGATGCTAAAGCAAGATTGCGCCAAATTGTAGTGTCTGCCAATTATGTTAGTACAGTAGAGGAGGTGACTTGGAGCCATGACGGTGAACAAAGTAGCCAATGTAGCCTTGGTGTCTATCAGTTAAAAGGCAATAAAATTAGCGCGGTTTGGTATTACCCTGCTCATACTTGCGATCAGGTGACTTCGCCACAGTATGTTGAGCCTGAAATTGGTTTGCTAAAAGAAACGCGACAATAAGGAAAGAATCAGTGTCAAAGAAATACATCATTGCGTTGGATCAGGGAACAACGAGTTCTAGGGCTATTGTGTTTGACCATAATACCAATATGGTTGCTAGCTCTCAGCGTGAATTTAGCCAAATGTATCCCAAGCCAGGTTGGGTAGAGCATGACGCAATGGAGATCTGGGCGTCGCAGAGCTCAACGTTAATTGAAGTACTCGCTCGCGCTGACATCCACAGTGAAGATGTAGCTGCTATCGGGATCGCCAACCAACGTGAGACCACTGTAATTTGGGATAAAGCCACAGGTAAGCCTGTATATAACGCTATTGTTTGGCAATGCCGACGTAGTAAGGATATTTGTGAGCAGTTAAAGGTATCTGGATTTGAAGATTACATTAAGCAAACCACAGGTTTAGTGCTAGACCCTTATTTTTCAGGTACAAAAATTAAATGGATTTTAGATAACGTCGAAGGCGTGCGAGAGCGTGCCCAAAAAGGTGAGTTGCTATTTGGCACCATTGATACTTGGTTAGTGTGGAAGCTAACGGAAGGAAAGGCTCATGTCACTGATCCAACTAACGCATCTCGTACCATGCTGTTTAATATTCATACCCAAGAGTGGGATGACAAATTACTGCAAGCGTTAGATATTCCACGCTCTATTTTGCCCGAGGTTAAACCCTCATCAGCGGTGTATGGCCATACACGTATTGCCGGTGAAGGCAGTCATATTGCAATTGCAGGAATGGCTGGCGATCAGCAAGCGGCGTTGTTTGGCCAATTGTGTATCGAAGAAGGTATGGCGAAAAATACCTATGGTACAGGCTGTTTCTTATTAATGAACACAGGGCTTGAAGCCGTAAAGTCTAAGCATGGCTTATTAACGACTATCGCGATTGGTGCTAATGGTGAAGTGAACTATGCGCTAGAAGGCTCAGTCTTTATGGGCGGCGCGACGGTTCAATGGTTGAGAGATGAACTGGGCCTAATTCGAGACGCACAAGATACTGAGTACTTTGCATCTAAAGTAGAAGATACCAATGGTGTTTATCTTATTCCTGCATTTGTTGGCCTTGGTGCACCCTATTGGGATCCCGATGCAAGGGGCGCGTTGGTGGGGTTAACGCGAGGGGCTAACCGTAATCATATTATTCGCGCAGCTCTAGAGGCGATAGCTTATCAAAGTCGCGATCTACTCGATGCCATGGCTAAAGACAGTTCTGTAGATCTTAAACAAATTAAAGTTGATGGTGGCGCAGTGGCTAACGATTTCCTTATGCAGTTTCAAGCGGATATTACCAATGTTGAAGTGCAACGCCCTGAGCTAACTGAAACCACGGCAATGGGGGCTGCTTTCTTGGCAGGTCTAGCGGTTGGTTTTTGGCAATCTACTGACGAGTTGAAGTTAAAAGCTGGAGTTGAGCGCAGTTTTACACCGCAAATAACGGCAGCCAAGCGCGATGGCTTGTACCTGGGTTGGCAGCAGGCTGTTGCACGCACTCGTTAATTGTGGCGATTGACTCTAGCGGTAATAGTTGGCGCTAATTTTGTTTACTATTGCTTTAATTGCTAACCATAAAGTTTACACCTTTTTCTGCTCATTAATTATCAAGCAGTTCATTGGCAGAAGCTAAATGTTGATATCAATCTTAGTGTGCGTATCTTCAGTGTAGTTGTCTTGAGCAGCCTCAATAGTTTGAGGCTCTAGAGGTTGGCGCCTATCTCTTCTTGAGCCTTTTCGTCTTTCAAGTCTTGGCTCTAGAGGGAGTTCTGGTAGTGCTGCTTGGCGTCTATCATTGGTCGCCGAACGTCGTTCAAGGTGGTCGGGCAGTTGTGCTTGCGGTTGTTCTTGGCTATCTGCGTTGATAGCGCTGCTGGCATCCATAGGTTTAATTTTCTTTTTGGCTTTCACTTTGGCTGTTACCGGCTTAGCAAGCATGGCATATACGCTATCTAGGCTTATCATCACAATCCTCCGTATTTTATGTCCTTTAACTTATATATCGGCCGAAAGTGATTAAAATTTAGACTTTTAATTGCTTTGGTTATTTCATGCCGATATTGCGAATTGTTTAAGCTACAGGTTAATTATGATTAATTTTTAAAGCGTTTTATTGAGCATAACAGCTTGAATCGCAGCTTAATTGAGGTTGTTAAAGTCATTTTGAAAAAGTCGTTTCTGGGAAAATTATCCACAACAATGTATTTAAGATAATGATTCCCCCATGTTTTCTGTGTGTTTTTCCTACTTTGATGGGCTGCAACCGTATAAAAACTCCACATGAATCCCTATCTAAGCTTTCATTAAAAATGTGAGCTAACTAGCTGCTAACCCGCTTGGTTACTGGATTTTAAATCAGCGCCTTTCCTTGACAACCCTTGCGTTCTATCCCTAAACTTAGCTGTTGTGGGGAAATGTGGATATTTGTGGGTAATTTATAGAACAACAGGGATGACAATAAGGTGTTTTCTGGGGCAAGCGCTATAAATCTTGATACCAAAGGACGGATCGCCATACCAAAGCGATACCGTGAGCCTCTGAGTGCCCGCCATAATAGCCAACTAGTCGTTACTGTGGATATCCAATCAACTTGTTTATTGCTGTACCCCATTCAAGAGTGGGAGCTGGTTGCAGCTAAACTCGCATCACTTTCCGATACACAACCTACCGAAAGAGCAATCAAGCGATTGCTGCTCGGATACGCCCATGAGTGTGAACTCGATGGTAACGGCCGTATGCTGCTACCTCCTCCTTTACGCCAATATGCCAATTTAGATAAGCGGGCAATGTTGGTTGGCCAGCTTAATAAATTTGAGCTGTGGGATGAAGCTACATGGCAACAACAGATTGAGCAGAGTCGCTTAGCGATTCTTAATGAAGATTTGGCTGCTAACGAACGTTTAGCGGATTTTTCACTTTAGCGAGTGATACTTAAAAGTAGAAGACAACCATGACACAAGAATTTGAACACCTATCAGTGCTGTTAACGGAAACGGTTGCAGGCTTAAATATTAAACCAGATGGCATCTATATCGATGGCACATTTGGTCGTGGTGGTCATTCTCGAAAAGTGCTTGAGCAGCTTGGGCCTAATGGTCGATTAATTGCCATTGATCGAGACCCACAAGCGATTGCTGCAGCAGAGCAATTTAAAGACGATAGCCGTTTTCAAATTGTTCACGGTGGTTTTGGTCAGCTGGCTGACTACGTTGAAGACTTAGGTTTAAAAGGCCAAATAGATGGCGTGCTATTAGATTTTGGTGTGTCTTCGCCGCAGCTTGATGATGCTGAGCGTGGTTTTAGCTTTTTAAGAGATGGTCCATTGGATATGCGTATGGATAACTCTCAAGGTCAAACGGCGGCGCAGTGGATTGCCCGTGCTGAAATTGAAGATATGGCATGGGTGTTTAAAACCTACGGCGAAGAGAAAAATGCCCGTCATATTGCCCGTTGTATTGCTGCTGACCGCGAAAAAGCGCCTTTCTTACGCACTACTGAGCTTGCAGAGCTCATTGCGCGCATTACCAAGAATAAAGAACGCAATAAGCACCCAGCAACACGCGTATTCCAAGCTATTCGTATTTATATCAATAGTGAGCTAGAGCAAATTGACCAAGCATTAGAAGGTGCATTAACCGTATTAGCGCCTGAAGGACGTTTGTCGGTTATCAGCTTCCATTCACTTGAAGATCGTATGGTTAAGCGTTTTATTCGTCGTAATAGCCAAGGTGAAAGTGTGCCACATGGTTTACCTATTACTGAGGAAGAAATTAATAAGTCACGCAAGTTAAAAGGTATTGGTAAAGCGATTAAACCTTCAGTTGAAGAGATTGAGCGTAACGCTAGGGCGCGTAGTTCAGTATTGCGAATTGCCCAGCGTCTGCCGTATGACGTTGAAGCGATTTAGAGGTTTAAGTGAATAAATCGCAATTGAATTTAACTCGCATCGTGTTGCTAGATCTTTGGCATCACAAGTGGGTAATGATTTTAGCGTTGCTAGTGATGTTGAATGCAATTGCGGTGGTGTACACCAGCCATGAAGGGCGTAAGTATACCAGTCAGTGGGACCAGTTATTACAAGAACGAGACCGGCTTGATATTGAGTGGCGTAACCTGTTGTTAGAGGAGCAGTCACGTTCAGAGCATAGCCGTATAACCCGGATAGCGACTAAAGAGCTGAATATGAATCGACCGCTACCCAAAGACGAAGTTGTGGTGAGAGTGCCATGAGTAAACAGGCAAAACGCAAACAAAAACCGCAGTTAATCCAATGGCGTCTTTACGTTGTTGTGGCGTTTGTTTGCCTGATGTTTACCAGTCTTATTGGTCGTGCGGCTTATATTCAAATCATCGAGCCTGAAAAGCTTCGTCACGAAAGTGATATGCGTACATTACGTACTACCAGTCGTGAAGTGCAGCGCGGCCTGATCACCGATCGTAATGGAGAGATGCTCGCGGTGAGCGTACCGGTAAAAGCTGTGTATGCAGACCCTAAAGTCGTACACGATAAAAACGGTTTTGCGGATATGCGTCGCTGGCAAGCGCTAGCTGATGTGTTGCATGAACCTAAAGAAGATATTCTAAAGCGTGTTCAATCTAACCCTCGTAAACGATTTACTTACCTTAAGCGTCAGGTTACTCCGGCCGTTGCCGATTATATCCGTCAGTTAAAACTGCCAGGTGTTTATCTTAAACCTGAGTCGCGCCGTTATTACCCTACGGGTGAGATTTCTGCGCAGTTAGTGGGGATTACTAATATCGATGATAAAGGTATTGAGGGCATTGAGAATACCTATAACGACTGGTTAACCGGTACACCGAGTAAGCAAAAAGTGCGTAAATCTCGAGACGGGCACGTGGTTGAGCGTCTCGATATGGTGCAAGAGGGTGAAAGCCCAAATGATTTAGTACTTAGTATCGACCAACGTATTCAACAGCTCGCTTATCGTGAGCTGAAAAAGGCGACAGAAGTTAACCAAGCGACATCAGGTTCTATTGTGGTGCTTGATGTACACACTGGCGAAGTCTTAGCGATGGCAAATACGCCATCTTACAATCCCAACTCCCGTGAGAATCTGCAAAGTTATCGTATGCGTAATCGTGCACTGACAGACTCTTACGAGCCCGGTTCTACGATTAAACCATTCGTGGTTGCTGCAGCACTAGAAGCTGGCACCATCAAAGCTGACGAGATTATTAAAACTCACCCTGGCCGTATGCGTATTGGTGGCAAGATTGTCCGTGATGGTCGTAACTATGGCGACTTATCGCTTAGCGGTATTTTGGTGCACTCAAGTAACGTAGGTATGACTAAGATAGCTTTGTCTATGCCAGTTCAAGAGCTACTTGGCGCATACCAAACCATGGGGTTGGGTAACTATTCCGGTATCAATTTAGAAGGCGAAAGTGCAGGTCTAATTCACGACCGTCGCCGCTGGTCTGAGTTTGAGCGGGCCACACTTTCCTTTGGTTATGGCTTAATGGCAACCCCATTACAGTTAGCCAGAATGTATTCAATTTTAGGCAACAAAGGCGTTCTTTATCCGGTTTCGATTTTAAAGCTCAAGCAAGAGCCTGAAGGGACGCAAGTACTTTCACCTGAAGTGGCGCAGAACGTCATGGAAATGCTGGTGGGAGTAACTGAAAAAGGCGGCACTGCATTAAAGGCACATATTGAAGGTTATCCCGTAGCGGGTAAGACAGGTACAGCACGTAAAGCTGTTGCTGGTGGCTATGGTGAAGACTACGTTGCGCTATTTGCCGGCGTAGCACCAGTGCATAATCCAAAGCTAGCAATTGCTGTGGTCGTTAACGAGCCAAAGGGTGATCGTTACTATGGTGGTGATATTGCCGCACCTGTTTTTGCTGCCGTTATGTCTGGTGCCTTGCAGATGCTAAATGTTGAGCCTATTTCAAACCGTGAAAAAGTCCGCTTAGCTGCAAATTCTAGGAGTGTAGAATGATGCTAATACGTGATTTATTGGCGCCATGGTTTCATTATTCGGGAGCTGAAAGCTTCCAAGAACTTACGCTGGACAGCCGAGCTGTGCAAGTGGGGGATCTGTTTGTTGCTATCCCTGGTTATCAGGCTGATGGCCGTAAATTTATAGCCGCCGCATTTGAGCGCGGCGCTGTAGCAGCTTTAGTCCATACGGACTTGCCAGATGAACACGGTAAAGTCACTAATGAAGCTGGCTTACAGGTTTTGTTTTTCCAATTAAATCGTCAGATCTCAGCTTTGGCCGCGCAAGCTTATCCGTTAACTGCATCACGACCCCAAATCATAGGCGTAACCGGTACTAACGGTAAAACTTCTGTCACTCAACTGGTAGCACAATTACAGTTGTTGCAGGGTAAACAAACTGCAGTAATGGGCACATTAGGCAATGGTCTATGGGGCGAGCTTGTCGACAGTGGCAATACTACTGCTGATCCAGTGACTCTTGTTAAACAACTACAAGAATTTGAACGAGCAGGTGCACAAACCTGCGCGATGGAAGTCTCTAGTCATGGTTTAGTACAAGGCCGTGTAGAGGCAGTGCCGTTTGATGTTGGCGTGTTTACCAACTTAAGCCGTGACCACCTCGATTACCATCATACGATGGAGGCTTACGGCGCTGCTAAAAAGCGTTTATTTCAATTTACTAGCTTACGTGCAGGTCTTATTAATTGTGATGATGCCGTTGGGCGTGAATGGTTGAATGAGCTGGCGTCAAACAAGTTATTAGCTTACAGCGTTAAAGGTGATTTAAGCGCGGATATTTATACTAAAGAGTGTCATTTCCATGATGCCGGCGTGTCTTGCACTCTAGTGTGGCCGCAAGGTGAAGCGCAGCTGGAGTCGCCGTTATTGGGAGACTTTAACCTAGCTAATTTAGTTGCGGCACTTGGGGCGCTTTATTTACTCGGTGAAGATATGCCAGCGTTGGTGGCTTTAGCGAAGCAATTAGAGCCTGTTGCTGGACGGATGGAACGCTTTACTACTGCTAATGACGTTACCTTAGTTGTGGACTATGCACATACGCCAGATGCAATTGAGCAAGCGTTAAAAGCGCTACGCGTGCATTGCAATGGCACGCTTTGGTGTCTGTTTGGCTGTGGTGGCGATAGAGATAAAGGTAAGCGACCTATGATGGCAGCAAGTGCTGAACAATTTGCCGATAAAGTCATGGTGACTAGCGACAATTGCCGCACTGAAGATCCACAAGCCATTATAAATGACATTCTAGCGGGATTAACTTACCCACAGCAGGCATTAACTCAAATAGACCGTCAGCTCGCAATTAAAGAGATAGTTGCACAGGCCAGAGCGGGAGACATGGTGCTGTTGGCCGGTAAGGGCCACGAGACTTATCAAGAAGTTAATGGTGAAAAATTGAATTATGACGAAAGAGCCTTTACTAAGGCTATTGCTGAAGGTGCCCTATGATTAGCGTATCTTTGGCTGAGCTAGCAAAGCGAATAAATGGTCAGTTGATTGGCAATGACCTACAAATCGATAGCGTTTCGAGCGATAGCCGAGCCGTTAATAGTCAGACCCTGTTTGTGGCGATAAAAGGCGAAAAATTTGATGGCCATTGTTTCGCTCAAGCTGCGGTTGATGCTGGCGCTAATGCATTACTGGTTGAACGTGAATTACCAATAATTGCGACGCAATTGGTTGTTGAAAACAGCCAAAAGGCGATGGGTGAAATAGGTGCTTATGTGCGTGAGCAAATAGCTCCTACTTGTATAGCCTTAACAGGTTCAAACGGTAAAACTAGCGTTAAAGAGATGATTGCAACCATCTTGTCTCAGCATCATCAGGTGCTTTACACCGCGGGTAATTTTAATAATGAAATTGGCGTGCCGTTAACCTTGTTAAGACTGCAAGCGGGCGATGAATTTGGTGTCTTTGAATTAGGTGCCAATCACGCGGGTGAGATCGATTACACCTCAAGCTTAGTTAAGCCAAGCGTTGCCATGGTGAATAACGTAGCGTCAGCCCACCTTGAGGGTTTTGGTTCTTTAGAGGGCGTAGCCAAAGCTAAATCGGAGATTTTTAACCATATTAGCATCGGTGGCACAGCCGTTATTAATGCTGATGATGCATTTGCTGATGTAATGCTTCAGGCCTCTAGCCACGTTAAGCAGTTATGTTTTGGTATTAAAAATGAAGCATCGAGAGATCTCGATATTTTTGCTACAGATTTAATTGCTGATGCCTATGGGCGATATGCCTTTAGCCTTTGCTATGGTGCAGAAGTGCATAGAGTGGAGTTGCCGTTGGCTGGGCGTCATCAGGTGTCAAATGCGTTAGCAGCAACAAGCATGTGCTTAGCATTGAATTTATCTTTAGCTGAAATATGCCAAGGACTTAGTCTGCTTAAACCTGTAAAAGGGCGTATGTTGCCGAGCCAGCTTGGTCGAGTCACTGTGGTTGACGATAGTTATAACGCGAACCCTGCTTCTGTTGGCGCAGCAATTGACTGGCTTCAAGAAATTAAAGGAAATCGCTGTTTAGTACTGGGCGATTTAGGGGAATTAGGCGACAATGCCGCCCTTTTGCATCGTGAGCTTGGTGAATTAGCTAAGGCAAAGGGCGTTAATTCGTTATTTTGTGTTGGCACGCTAAGCGCGGGTGCTAGTCATGCTTTTGGTTCCAAACATTACCAAGATATAGAGAATTTGGTTGCAGGCCTAATTCAATATATCAATGAATTGCCTGCTGAAGTCACTGTGTTAGTGAAAGGTTCTCGCAGTGCAAGAATGGAACGTGTAGTTGAAGCTTTAACAATGGCCTTTGGTCGCGGGGAGTTTGTTTAATGCTGGTTTACCTGGCTGAGTATTTAACCCAATTTTACAGTGGGTTTAACGTATTTTCGTATGTCACATTTCGAGCTATTTTAGGCTTGATGACCGCTATGGTGTTAAGTCTTTGGTTAGGACCAAAGATGATTGAGCGTTTGCAGTTAATGCAAATTGGCCAGGTGGTACGTAATGATGGTCCTGAGTCACACTTTAGTAAGCGTGGTACGCCGACTATGGGCGGTTTGCTGATCCTTGCAGGTGTATTTATCAGTGTATTGCTGTGGGGTGACCTAGGCAGTCGTTATGTATGGGTCGTGCTATTTGTTTTAGGTAGTTTTGGCTTGATCGGCTTTATTGATGATTACCGTAAAGTAGTTCGCAAAGACACTAAAGGTTTGATTGCTCGCTGGAAATACTTTTGGCAATCAGCGGCCGCATTGACCATAGCTGTATACCTGTATGCATCTGCGGCAAGCCCAGATGAAACCCAACTTGTAGTACCTTTCTTTAAAGATATTATGCCGCAACTTGGTGGTTTCTTTATCGTATTGGTTTACTTCACTATTGTGGGTTCAAGCAACGCGGTTAACTTAACTGACGGCTTAGATGGTTTGGCGATTATGCCAACCGTGATGGTCGCAGCAGCCTTTGCACTCATCGCTTATCTTTCTGGTCACGTGCAGTTTGCTAATTATTTACACCTACCTTATTTGCCTGGTGCAGGTGAGTTAGTGATTGTTTGTACCGCAATTGTTGGTGCGGGTCTTGGCTTCTTATGGTTTAACACCTATCCAGCACAAGTTTTTATGGGCGATGTCGGCTCATTAGCTCTTGGCGCCGCATTAGGTGCAATTGCTGTATTGGTTCGCCAAGAGATTTTACTGGTGATTATGGGCGGCGTATTTGTAATGGAAACGGTTTCAGTAATCCTGCAAGTCGGCTCATACAAGTTACGTGGTCAGCGGATTTTCCGCATGGCACCTATTCATCACCATTATGAGTTGAAGGGCTGGCCTGAGCCACGAGTGATTGTACGTTTTTGGATTATTTCATTGTTCCTAGTGCTGTTAGGCCTAGCGACACTGAAACTTAGATAATTGATATAAGTAAAATAACTTAGATTGAGATAGGTCTGATATGGCGCAGCAATATACACACATAGTTTTAGGTTTAGGTGCAACAGGTCTGTCTGTTGTGCGTTACCTGTGTGCGCAAGGCATTACCCCTCTTGTGATGGACAGCCGTGTTCAACCTCCTGGAGCTGATACGTTAGCGAGCGAATTTCCGCAGGTTGAATTAATTGCTGGTGGTTTTGATTGCCGCTATTTAGTGCAAGCGCAGCAGATTGTGATTAGCCCTGGTATCGCATGTGAAACTCCCGAGGTGAGAGTTGCATTTGATATGGGGATTGAGGTGATTGGCGATGTTGAGCTGTTTGCTAGAGAAGTGAGTAAAACTGATGCCAAAGTCATTGGTATTACAGGCTCAAATGGCAAGACAACAGTGACAACTTTGGTTGGTGAAATTGCTCAAGCTAGTGGTTGCTCTTATGCTGTTGGCGGTAATATTGGTGTACCAGCACTGGACTTACTTTTAGCGCCAAAAGACCTATACATTCTTGAGCTATCAAGCTTTCAATTAGAGACAACTCACAGCTTGCGCTGCACCGTAGCGACTTGTTTGAATATCAGTGAAGATCACATGGATCGCTATAGCGATTTGGAGTCTTACCGCCAAGCAAAGTTAAAGCTATATGATCAGACCAAGATGGTGCTGTTTAACCGCGAAGACTTACTTACAGTTCCTAATAACCCTGCGAATCAGAATAGTTTTGGGCTAGATATGCCTGAAGTTGATGCATGGGGTATTTCATCAGGGATGCTAGTACAGGGTGACAGTCCTATCATGGCTGTTAGTGATGTAGCGCTTGTCGGCAGTCACAATCATGCCAATGTTTTAGCTGCTATGGCATTAACCACTGCAGTGGGTATCAAGCGTGAATTTCAAGTACAGATCGCCAAAACGTTTAACGGTTTAGCTCACCGTTGTGAGACCGTTGCAGATATCGCTGGAGTTATTTATATCAACGACTCTAAAGCGACTAACGTTGGTGCAACCGTTGCCGCTATTGATGGATTAACTGACCACTTAGGTGAGTTAATTCTTATTGCTGGTGGCGATAGCAAAGGGGCTGATTTAACCAGTCTCGAACCTGTACTAGCTAAAGTCAGCCAATTAATTACTTTGGGTCGTGACGGTGACAAAATTGCAGCGCTAAAACCGGATGCTATTAGGGTTGCAACTATGGCGGAAGCTGTAGCTGCAGCGCATGAAGTCGCTACTGCTGGTGATATCGTTATCTTGTCGCCAGCTTGTGCAAGTTTAGATATGTACCCTAACTATATGGCGCGCGGAGATGAATTTCGTGGCTTGGTTGAAGCGTTAGATGATAACTAAAGCGAAGTTATCGAGTTTTTTTGGCGAGCATTTTAAATGGTCAATGCCGAATCTATTTAGCGATAGCTTAACGCCGAGCCAGTTGCTGTATGACAGATCATTGCTCTTTGCAGTATTAGCTCTGATTAGTTTTGGCTTTGTTATGGTGATGTCTGCTTCGATGCCAGAAGCACAGACATTAACAGGCAACCCGTTTCACTTTGTATGGCGCCATGGTGCATACCTGGTTGGATGCGTGATTATTGCGGTGGTGGTATTGCAGATAGAGATGCAATATTGGCAGCGCTTTAGCCCCTTATTATTGCTTGTTGTCGGCTTGATGTTATTTGCCGTGCTTCTTGTTGGTACAACGGTAAATGGTGCTACGCGTTGGCTGTCTATAGGGCCTATTCGTATTCAGGTTGCTGAGATTGCAAAGTTTGCTTTTGCGATTTATATGGCAGGGTATTTAGTTCGCCGACATCAAGAGATTAGAGAAAATGCTAAAGGGTTTTATAAGCCGATTGCAGTATTTGCAGCTTACGCAATTTTAATTTTGATGCAGCCTGACTTAGGTACCGTTGTGGTGCTGTTTGTTGGCACAGTTGGTTTGTTATTTTTAGCAGGGGCGCGCTTATTTGATTTCTTTGCACTGATACTGGCAGGCATTTTAGCGTTTGTCGCCTTGGTGTTATTGGAGCCTTATCGAATGCGCCGAGTGACGTCGTTTCTTGACCCTTGGCAAGACCCATTTGGTAGTGGTTATCAGCTTACCCAATCGTTAATGGCTTATGGTCGTGGTGATTGGTTTGGCCAAGGCTTAGGCAACAGTATCCAGAAGTTAGAATATTTGCCCGAGGCACATACCGACTTTATCTTTGCTGTGATTGGTGAAGAGCTTGGTTTTATCGGAATTATCGCAGTATTAGCGGTACTGTTATTTGTTGCGCTGAGGGCAATAAAGCTTGGCAACATGTGTTTAGCACTCGATCGTGCCTTTGAAGGTTACCTTGCCTACGGCATTGGTATTTGGATCTGTTTTCAGACCGTGGTTAACGTCGGTGCAAGTATCGGTATGTTGCCGACTAAAGGTTTAACACTGCCTTTTATTAGTTATGGCGGCAGTAGTTTATGGGTAATGACGGCAGCAGTGATGCTACTTATCCGTATCGATTATGAAAGAAGATTAAGTGTTGTTCAGGCCGTAGAAGGCAGGGCAAACAAACAATGAGTAAATTAATGACTGACCAAGCTGAAGAAAAGCGCATTTTAATCATGGCCGGTGGAACTGGTGGTCATGTATTTCCTGCGTTAGCCGTAGCTAAATATTTAAGCCAGCAAGGATGGAAAGTACGCTGGTTAGGTACCGCTGAGCGAATGGAAGCGAGATTAGTCCCACAACATGGCTTTGATATCGACTTTATTGATATCAAAGGTGTACGTGGTAATGGCTTGATGCGCAAATTGGCCGCGCCATTTAAGATTTTACGTTCGGTCATGCAGGCGCGGGCAGTGATTAAAAGCTTTAAGCCTGATGTGGTGATGGGAATGGGCGGATTTGCTAGTGGGCCTGGTGGCGTAGCAGCCAAGTTATGCGGTATTCCATTAGTATTGCACGAACAAAATGCCATTCCTGGAATGACGAATAAACTGTTGTCACGCATTGCATCAGAAGTCTTGTGTGCCTTTGAAGGTACCTTTACTGATGTTAAAGCGCAAACAGTTGGCAATCCTATCCGCAAAGAGCTGATTGCTCTAGGTGATAAGCGGGAGGCTTGTTGTGATGATGACTCACTTAAAGTGCTCGTTGTTGGCGGAAGTTTAGGCGCCAAGATTTTTAATGATGTTATGCCAAGTGTATTAGAAGGTGTGAGTAAGACTCACTCTATGACTGTATGGCATCAAGTTGGTCGCGATAATCTAAGTTCAGTTAAAGCTGAATACCAGCGTTTAGGTCAAGATGGCAGCGTCAGTGTTGCTGAGTTTATTGATGATATGGAAGCTGCTTATCGTTGGGCTGATGTGGTGGTTTGTCGTTCAGGTGCATTGACGGTTTCAGAGCTTGCAGCTGTTGGCTTACCAAGCCTATTGGTGCCTTACCCACATGCTGTTGACGATCATCAAACTAAGAACGCTAAAGTACTGGTTAATGCTGGGGCAGCTTTCTTATTGCCACAGCCAATTGTCGATACCAGCAAGTTAATGACTAAGTTGTCTATGTTGGCATCGGACAAACAAGAATTATGCAATATGGGGCAACGTGCCCGAGACGTAGCGATATTAGACGCCACACAAAGAGTGGCTAACGTCTGTATTCGATTAGCTGAGAAGGGTTGAAATGAGTAACAAAGCAGAAAAGCATTCACAGCTAAGATCGATGATCCCTGAAATGCGTAGGGTTAAACATATTTATTTTGTTGGCATCGGTGGCGCTGGTATGGGCGGCATCGCAGAAGTCCTTGTGAACGAAGGTTACAAGTTAAGTGGTTCAGACATTGCGGCAAGCCCAGTAACTGAACGACTAGAACAGTTAGGCGCAACAATTTACCTTGGCCATGATGCAAGCCAGGTCAAAGATGTTGATGTGGTTGTTGTCTCTACAGCAATTAGTGCAGATAACCCAGAATTGGTTGCCGCTAAAGAATTACGTATTCCTGTAGTGCGCCGCGCCGAGATGCTGGCAGAGTTAATGCGTTATCGTCATGGCGTTGCTGTAGCGGGCACACACGGCAAGACCACTACAACCAGCTTAATCGCTAGTGTTTATGGTGAAGCTGAGCGCGATCCAACATTTGTTATTGGTGGCTTGCTTAACAGTGCAGGTACCAATGCTCGTTTAGGCCATAGCCGTTACCTTATCGCCGAGGCGGATGAGAGTGATGCGAGCTTCTTGCATTTGCAGCCTATGGTTAGTGTGGTGACCAATATTGAAGCCGATCATATGGATACTTATGAAGGCGACTTAGAGAAGCTAAAAACGACGTTTGTCGACTTCTTACATAATCTGCCTTTCTATGGTGTAGCAGTTGTTTGTATCGATGATCCAATTGTACGTGAGCTTATTCCACGTATAAGTCGCAAAGTAGTGACTTACGGATTTAGTGAAGATGCAGATGTACGAGCAGTAAGCTTTAAGCAAACAGGTTACAGCTGTGAATTTACGGTTCGCCGTGCGGGTATGGATGACTTGCAGTTGTCGGTTAATTTACCGGGCGAACATAACGTACTTAATTCATTGGCTGCTATTGCAGTGGCGACTGAAGATGAAATCGCAGATGAAGCGATTATTAAGGCGTTAGCGGAGTTCCAAGGCATTGGTCGCCGTTTCCAACAGATTGGTGAGTTCAACACATCTAAAGGCGAAATTAAGCTAGTTGATGACTATGGTCATCACCCGAGCGAAGTTGCTGCCACGATTAAAGCTGCGAGACTAGGCTGGCCTGAACGTCGCTTAGTCATGATATACCAGCCACATCGCTATAGCCGAACTCGTGACTTGTATGAAGATTTTGTTGAAGTTCTATCACAAGTTGACTGCCTACTAATGCTAGATGTTTATTCGGCAGGCGAAGCACCAATTCCTGGCGCTGATAGCCGAGCATTATGCCGCTCGATTCGAGTTCGTGGTCAAGTTGAGCCGGTGTTTGTTGCTAGCAGCGAGCAACTTGAAACACTTTTACCTGAGATTTTACAAGGCGGCGATTTGTTGCTGACTCAAGGCGCAGGAAATATCGGTGTTGTTTCGCGTACCTTGGCGGAGTCAAATCTAGGGTTCAATACCGTGATTGACGAAAAAAATGTGTAATTTAGAGCGATATAGCTTAATTTATCCATCAAATTTTGACGCTTGGAATAAGGGCTATATAATGGCCGATTTTCTGAGTTTACGGTTGCAAAAGGAAGCCTAAAGGTGTCTTGGCGCAAGAAAGGTCAGCGTGTTCGAGTTTTGCTATTAGAAGCCGATTGGTATTTGTGCTTCGGCTTGGTGTTTTTGCTATGTGTACTGATAGGTTTCGGTATGGCTGCAATGAAGCTAGACACCTTGCTAAATGACGCAGATGCGCTGCCTATTGAAGCTGTTGCGGTAAAGGGTGAAAGGATTTACACCGAAGATGAAGAGATCCAACTTGCATTACAAGATTTGATGCAACGAAGCTTTTTTTCTGCGGATGTAAACCAAGTGCAAGATGCCCTAGAAGCACTACCTTGGGTTTATCAAGCTTCAGTACGTCGTGAGTGGCCAGCCAAATTAAAAATCTATTTGGTTGAACAAAAGCCAGTTGCACATTGGAATGGTGATGCTTGGCTCAATATTTATGGCGAAGTGTTTGATGCCCCAATGAAAGAAGGTATACCTAACTTACCTTTCTTGACGGGACCTGAAGAGCAAGGTAAGTCGGTGCTAACTACTTACCAACAGTTAGGCGAACTTTTAAGAATTAATGGCTTTAACTTACAAAGCTTAAGTTTAAGCCCTAGACATGCTTGGCATGCTGAGCTCAATAATGGCATTAAGCTGGAGCTTGGCCGAGAAGACAAGATGGCAAGGATACAAAGATTTATTCACGTCTACCCGCAACTTGCAAAGCAAGATAAACAGGTAGCTATCGTGGATTTGCGCTACGACACAGGTTTGGCCGTAGGTTGGGATGATGCACAAAAGAGAGCCGTTAATTAATGACCAAGAATCTAGATAGAAATCTGATTGTGGGATTGGACATAGGGACGTCAAAAGTCGCTGTGATCATTGGTGAAGTATTGCCTGACGGTGAGATCAGTATTGTCGGCCTGGGTAACCACCCCTCAAGAGGGATGGACAAAGGGGGCGTTAACGACCTCGACTCTATCGTTCGTAGTGTGCAAAGAGCATTAGACCAAGCAGAACTAATGGCTGATTGCCAAGTCTCATCTGTATACCTGAGCATTTCGGGTAAACATATCGAATGCCAAAATGAAAATGGCATGGTATCGATTAATGATGAAGAAGTGACACAAGAAGACGTTGATAACGTTATTCATACCGCACGCTCGGTAAAAATACCGACAGAGCGCCGTATTCTGCATGTGTTACCGCAAGAGTACGCCATTGATGTACAAGACGGCATTAAGAGCCCTATTGGTATGTCAGGTATGCGTATGGAAGCGAAAGTCCATATCGTCACTTGTGCTAACGATATGGCGAAGAATATCACTAAGAGTGTTGAGCGCTGCGGTTTAAAAGTTGATGACTTAGTGTTTTCAGCAATCGCGTCAGCAGACTCAGTACTAACTGATGATGAAAAAGACTTAGGTGTTTGTTTAGTTGACATCGGTGGCGGCACCACAGATATCGCGGTTTATACTAATGGTGCACTGCGTCATTGTGCTGTTGTGCCAGTTGCGGGCAATCAGGTGACTAACGACATAGCTAAGATATTCCGCACGCCTTTGTCACATGCAGAACAAATTAAAGTTGAACATGCGAGTGCTCGCAGTTCAATGGTGAGTCGTGAAGACAGTATTGAGGTGCCATCTGTAGGCGGTCGTCCGTCACGTAGTATGTCGCGTCATACATTGGCAGAAGTCGTTGAGCCAAGATACCAAGAATTATTTGAATTAATCCTAAAGCAGCTGCATGACAGCGGGCTAGAAGATCAAGTGGCAGCGGGTATTGTCATTACTGGTGGTACAGCATCAATTGAAGGTGCTGTGGACATCGCTGAGGCAACCTTTGGTATGCCAGTAAGAATGGCACAGCCGCTACCAGTTAAAGGTTTACATGAATATGTGGACCAACCTATTTACTCTACCGGAGTTGGGTTGCTTCACTATGGTGCGCGCAGAGTGATTGAACGTCAGTTCGAACGTCCTGAGCGACAAGGGGTCACCAGTCTTTGGAATCGGGTCCAAAGTTGGTTTAAAGGCGAGTTTTAGTTAATAACGCAGGCATAACGGAGAGAAGACCATGTTTGAGATCATGGATAGTCATACAGACGAAGCGGTGATTAAGGTCATCGGTGTCGGTGGCGGCGGTGGTAATGCTGTCGAGCATATGGTTAAACACAACATCGAAGGTGTTGAGTTTGTAGCAACAAATACTGACGCACAAGCACTGCGTAAGTCTGCTGCATCAACCACAATTCAATTAGGTCGCGATGTGACCAAAGGTTTGGGCGCTGGCGCAAACCCTGAAATTGGTCGTCTAGCGGCTGAAGAAGATAAAGAAAGCATTCGTAATGCGATTAAAGGTTCAGACATGATCTTTATCGCTGCAGGTATGGGCGGTGGTACAGGTACTGGTGCTGCACCTGTTGTTGCTGAGATTGCACGTGAAGAAGGTATTCTTACCGTTGCAGTAGTCACTAAGCCTTTCCCATTCGAAGGCAAAAAGCGTATGACTTACGCGGACCAAGGTATCGAGCAGCTTGCTAAACATGTTGACTCATTGATCACGATTCCGAACGAAAAACTGCTTAAAGTTCTTGGTCGTGGCACCTCTTTATTAGATGCCTTTGCAGCAGCAAACAACGTACTGCTTGGTGCTGTTCAAGGTATTGCAGAGCTAATTACTCGTCCTGGTCTAATCAACGTCGATTTCGCCGACGTGAAAACCGTTATGTCTGAAATGGGTAATGCCATGATGGGCACCGGTGTTGCCAGTGGTGAAGATCGTGCTGAAGAAGCGGCTGAGGCTGCTGTGGCAAGTCCACTACTTGAGGATATCGATCTTGCAGGCGCTCGTGGTGTTCTAGTGAACATTACAGCTGGCATGGATATGAGTATCGAAGAGTTCGAGACTGTGGGTAACCACGTTAAGGCTTATGCTTCTGACAACGCAACAGTGGTTGTTGGTGCGGTCATTGATCCTGAAATGTCTGATGAGCTACGTGTAACGGTTGTTGCTACCGGTATTGGTGCTGAGAAAAAGCCTGATATCCAGTTAGTGTCTAAGCCTGCTCCACGTCCTGAGCCAATCGTTCCAGCAGAACCTCGTGTTGAGAGTTTTGCAGCTGAAGATGCAATTGCGCCAACTATGTCGCACGGCAACACTGCTACCGCAGCTCAACCACAAGTGGCGACACCTGTAACCGAGAAGAAGAACGAACTAGACTACTTAGATATTCCAGCATTTTTGCGTAAGCAAGCTGATTAATATAAGTGTTAATAGATAGTTAACAGGTGTAAGGCAATACTTAAATGTTGTCTTAAAGCTGAGTGAATTTTGGTTAATTTGCAAAGATATGCTAAGATATCCGACCAGCATAGCCTACACACGGCCAAAAAGTGTGTGGTTAGTGCTCTTTATGTTGAGATGATAAACGGGTAAGTACATGATTTTTCAAAGAACTGTAAAAGAAATGGTTAAGACTACTGGTGTTGGATTGCATTCCGGCAACAAGGTGACTTTGATCATTAAACCCGCACCAGTTAATACCGGCATTAAACTTGTTCGTACTGACTTGTCGCCTGCAGTGGAAATTCCAGCTGTAGCCGACCAAGTACGTGAAACAACAATGTGTACTGCTTTGGTTAATGATGATGGTGTTCGTATCTCAACAATTGAGCATCTATTTGCAGCGCTAGCCGGACTAGGTATTGATAACGCAGTTATTGAAGTTGACGCGCCTGAAATTCCAATTATGGATGGTAGTGCGAGTCCTTTTGTATTCCTACTGCAATCAGTAGGTATTCAAGAGCAAAGCGCAGCTAAAAAATATATCAAAATCACAAAACCTATTCGCGTTGAAGACGGTGATAAGTGGGCTGAGTTAAAGCCATTTAAAGGCTTTCGAGTTGATTTCGCAATTGACTTTAACCACCCAGAGATCGCACGTAGTCAACAGCATATGGTTATGGATTTTTCATCATCTGCTTTTGTTAAAGATATCAGCCGCGCAAGAACTTTCGGTTTTATGCGAGATATCGAATACCTAAGAGCCAATAATCTAGCACTAGGCGGCAGCATGGAAAATGCTGTTGTACTTGACGAATACCGCGTCCTCAACCCCGATGGCCTGCGTTATGAGGACGAGTTCGTTAAGCACAAGATCCTTGATGCTTTTGGTGATTTATATGTCGCGGGACACGCCATAGTTGGTGAGTTCTGTGCATATAAAACAGGGCATGCACTTAACAACCAGTTAGTGCGCGCCATGCTTGCACAGCAAGATGCTTGGGAAATCGTGAGTTTTGAAAAAGAAGCCGATGCACCTGTCAGCTTCTCAGTACCAGCCGGTGCTGTATTCGCTTAATCGCGAATTAAGATTGCCTTGAACGGCTGGCCAATGCAGCCAGCCGTTTTAGTTTTACCGCTAATGTCCCCTCTGTATGTTCAGCTAAAGCTTCAATGTGAGCGGCGGCGTTTTCACTAATTAGGTTGTGAGCAGGCTTGGATTTTGTTTCATACATTAACAAGCTTGGGTTGACTTTAACCTCGATTGCGGTAAGCATGGGTAGCGTTTCGGCTTGTAGCAATTGTAGTATTTTGGGTTTTTGGAAGTTAATTCTTGCCGCCCAAGCAGCCGTGGTTGTTTCAATCACCAAGATCCCTTGGCGTAAATTGGCAACCTTTAGTTGCTCTGTCACTGGACCAGTTAGCACTTGTTTCACGTAGTGATCTAAGTGTAATAACAGTTCTGCTTTTTCAGCCAGATTAGGCATAGTGCCTTGCTGGTGCAGTAACTGACTGAGATCCTGAGGGGGCTTTTTCATATGATAATAAAATGGCTTAATTAGGCTATGAGTGTAACAGTTTTTATTCAAGGTCGAAATGGTGCCACACGCTGGCAACCAGGAAAGCGTTGGCTGCTATTACCAATACTGCTGATTGCAGCAGGTACAGGTCTATATCAGCACAATGCAAAGCAACTTACACAGCAACAAGCTAATGTCGATAGTGAGCGAATGGCTCGCGAAGAACAAAAGGATGAGTTAATTGCACTTAAAAGTGCGACTGAAACTCAGCTTTCGATGTTGGTTGCCCACGTTGCACGTATGCAAGCTAAACTCACGCGCATAGAAGCCTTGGGTCAGCAAGTTGCTCTCAATAATCAATTAGAAGATCAATTTGATTTCTCTTCTGAAGTCGGTGTTGGCGGTATCAGTGAATTAGGTACTAACATCGAACTCGACCAGCTTATCGCAGATATGGATGAGTTGGTGTCTCGAATAGATAATAATAATGTTCAGCTTTCACTACTTGAAACAGTAGCATCTAATCTCCATATAGATGAAGAACGTTATATATCTGGGCGACCAATTCAAAAAGGTTGGTTATCCTCGCCCTACGGTTTACGAAATGATCCTTTTAATGGCAAAAGAACGATGCATAAAGGTATCGACTTTGCAGGAAAAGAGGGCGTCGATGTAATCGCTACCGCAGGTGGTGTGGTTACATGGGCGGACAAGATGTTTGGCTATGGTAATTTAGTTGAAATTGATCATGGAAATGGTCTAAGTACACGCTATGGTCATAATAAAGCTTTGTCAGTAAATGTGGGCGACGTGGTCGCTAAAGGCGATAAAATCGCTGTGATGGGAAGTACTGGGCGCTCAACCGGGCCTCATGTACACTATGAAGTGTTGCGTGGTGGACAGCAGATCGATCCGCAAAAGTATGTCTACCGCAAGGCAGGTTAATCGTAAAATAGGCTTTCAGGCTCTCAAAGGGACTTGGCCAACAACATAGAAGTGGTTCAGATGTTTGGTAAATTACTGACAAAAGTATTTGGTAGTCGCAACGATCGTACACTTAAAGCATTCGGTAAAGTGGTTAATAAAATTAATGCACTAGAAGCTGAGTACGAAAAACTATCGGATGAAGAATTAAAAGCAAAAACCGCCCACTTCCGCGAGCGTTTAGACGGTGGTGAATCATTAGATGGCGTATTACCTGAAGCATTTGCTACGGTACGTGAAGCATCAAAACGTGTTTTCGAAATGCGTCACTTTGATGTGCAGATGATTGGTGGCATGATCCTCGATAGTAACCGTATTGCAGAAATGCGTACTGGTGAAGGTAAAACCTTAACGGCAACTCTGCCTGCTTATTTGAATGGTTTAACTGGTAAAGGTGTTCACGTAATTACCGTGAATGACTACTTAGCGGGTCGTGATGCTGAAAATAACCGTCCTCTTTTTGAATTCCTAGGCTTAACTGTTGGTATTAACGTTGCGGGTCTTGGGCAAGTAGAAAAGAAAGCGGCTTATGATGCCGATATTACTTACGGTACTAACAACGAATTCGGTTTCGACTACCTACGTGACAATATGGCGTTCTCTCCAGCTGAGCGCGTACAACGTCCATTGCATTACGCTCTAATCGACGAAGTTGACTCGATTCTAATCGATGAAGCACGTACGCCACTTATTATTTCCGGTGCGGCTGAAGATAGCTCAGAGCTATACATCAAGATCAACACTCTAATCCCTAACCTTATTGCTCAAGATAAAGAAGATACTGAAGAGTATGTAGGTGAAGGTGATTACTCAGTTGATGAGAAGTCAAAGCAAGTTCATATGACTGAGCGCGGTCAAGAAAAAGTTGAAGTCTTATTGACTGAGCGCGGCATGCTAGCCGAAGGTGATTCACTTTACTCAGCAGCTAACATATCTCTGTTGCACCATGTGAACGCGGCACTGCGCGCACATACATTATTCGAAAAAGACGTCGACTATATTGTGCAAGACAACGAAGTGGTTATTGTTGATGAGCACACTGGCCGTACTATGCCGGGTCGTCGTTGGTCTGAAGGTTTACATCAAGCGGTAGAAGCTAAAGAAGGGGTTCATATTCAAAATGAAAACCAAACATTAGCATCGATCACTTTCCAGAACTTCTTCCGCCAATACCAAAAGCTTGCCGGTATGACGGGTACAGCTGACACTGAAGCGTTCGAATTCCAACACATCTATGGTTTAGACACGGTTGTTGTTCCGACAAACCGTCCAATGGTTCGTAAAGACCATCCGGATCTTGTTTATCTTACAGCTGATGAAAAGTACGCCGCAATCGTTAAAGATATCGTCGGTTGTCGTGAGCGTGGCCAGCCAGTATTGGTTGGTACTGTTTCGATTGAACAATCAGAGCTACTGCACAGCTTATTAAAGAAAGAAAAGATCCCACATGAGATCTTGAATGCTAAATTCCACGAACGTGAAGCGGATATTGTTGCGCAAGCTGGTCGTACAGGTGCGGTAACTGTTGCTACTAACATGGCGGGTCGTGGTACAGATATCGTGTTAGGCGGTAACTGGAACATGGAAATCGAAGCATTAGCTGATGCAACTGATGAACAGAAAGCTAAGATTAAAGCTGACTGGAAAATTCGACACGATGAAGTGGTTGACGCTGGTGGCCTGCATATCTTAGGTACAGAACGTCATGAATCTCGTCGTATCGATAACCAGCTACGTGGTCGTTCTGGACGTCAAGGTGACTCAGGTTCATCTCGTTTCTACTTATCTATGGAAGATAGCTTAATGCGCATCTTCGCTTCAGACCGTGTTTCTTCAATGATGAAGAAATTAGGTATGGAAGAAGGTGAAGCAATTGAGCATCCATGGGTATCGCGTGCTATTGAAAACGCACAGCGTAAAGTAGAAGCACGTAACTTCGATATTCGTAAGCAATTGCTTGAGTTTGATGATGTTGCTAACGATCAGCGTCAGGTTGTCTATGCACAGCGTAATGAGCTAATGGATGCTGAAAGTATTCAAGACACCATTACTAACATTCAAGAAGACGTAGTAAATGGTTTAGTTGACCAATACATTCCTCGTCAGTCAGTAGAAGAGCTTTGGGATGTTGAAGGTCTAGAGAAGCGTCTACAACAAGAGTACGCAATGAACCTTCCTATCCAAGAGTGGTTAGATAAAGAAGATGACTTGCACGAAGAAACATTACGCGAGCGTATCGTTGAAACTTGGGTTAACGCCTACAAAGCTAAAGAAGAGATGGTAGGCGAGCAAGTACTACGTCAATTCGAAAAAGCAGTAATGCTACAAACGCTTGATGGTTTATGGAAAGAACACCTTTCTGCAATGGATCACTTACGCCAAGGTATTCACTTACGTGGTTACGCACAGAAGAATCCTAAGCAAGAGTATAAGCGCGAATCATTCGAGTTATTCCAGCAAATGCTTGAGTCATTAAAGCATGATGTGATCAGTATTTTGTCTAAAGTACAAGTACAGGCACAATCAGATGTTGAAGAGATGGAAGAACGTCGTCGTCAAGAAGATGCCAAGATCCGTCGCGATTACCAACATGCAGAAGCTGAAGCTATCGTTGGTGCTGAAGAGAGTGCAGCTCTAGCTGCTACTCAACCAACTGTACGTGATGGCGAGAAAGTTGGTCGCAACGATCCATGCCCTTGTGGTTCAGGTAAGAAGTATAAGCAATGCCACGGTAAACTAAGCTAGATTAAAGCTAGTAAGTAAAAGTACTGTTGTATACAGAAAGGGTGACTCATTGAGTCACCCTTTTTTGTTGCTTGTATAAGGTATCGAAATAATAGCGACTCGCAGTGAGTAATGAAAATAAGCAAGGGATAATTGGATAAGTAGCACAGAAGGAAAGAATAGAATGGCTATTAAGAAGGTGCCTAGTATGTGTTGCATAGTACGAAGTTCTTTTGCAGAACAGAGGTAAAGCCCTTATTGGTTATAAAATCCACGTCAAAAGTGAGTTTTGTGGATAAGTCTGAGGGTAACTAGTGATTAAGTTGTGCTTAAATAAAAACATTGAAAAAACCTTAATTTTCTTTAAAAAAGCGCTTGCGCTCTTTTAAAATCTCCCTATAATGCGACCCCACTGACACGGCGAAGCAGGCCACCTACCAAGCGTTAGGCTAGATAGAATGGGACTTGCAGCAGAGTTAGAGAGATTAACTTCTACGGAAATTGACCTCAGGTGACAATCGCTTTAAGAGCTTCGATTGATGTGACTTGTATAAAGAATCATCGCTTGAAAAACTTCTTAAAATAAGCGCTTGACGCCGACACTAGGAAGTGTAGAATACGCCTCCTCAGCCAAACGACCTAAGCGTCTAAGGCGAAGTCTGAAAGACGACTTCACGCTCTTTAACAATATGACAAGCAAATCTGTGTGGACACTC
>NZ_JAKILC010000014.1 GCF_023283845.1 Shewanella marinintestina | reverse complement strand
GTATGTGAGCATTGCGATGCTGTCATCACAATCGTTAGTATCAGATCGGTGACGAATAAGTAGAGATGTTTTGTTTCAGGTAAAAAAATAGCCGGATAATAATCCGCGGCTATTAAAAAGTATGTGAGCATTGCGATGCTGTCATCACAATCGTTAGTATCAGATCGGTGACGAAGAAGTAGAGATGCTTTGTTCCAGGTAAAAAAATAGCCGGGATAATAATCCCGGCCACAAAGAGTGTGTGAGCAATGTCGTGCTGTAAGTAAAACTCATTGGCAAACAAAGATGATGAGAACTTTATTTGTTAATCCGAGTTCTGGAACGCGTGTTAACAATAATCATTCTCATTTAGGTTTGCAAGCTTTATCGTACAACTTTTTCACATTTTGCTTATTTTATTTACTTGGAGATTTGTCTCAGGCAACAAAGCTGCATGATTACACGTGCTTTTGCAGGTGTAGCTTATTCTGGCTGTGGTTTTGCGCATCGCTAACCATAGCGGTGATCTGGTATTGATTGCTAATAAGCATATTCAGCATGCTAGGGAAGCAGTTACGGGTTTTAACGTCAATGCGTTGGTAACCTTGCTCTTTAGCCCACTTCTCTTGGTATTCAAGTAAGCTTTTAGCTAAACCCAGACCACGGAAATCAGGTGTAATACCACCTAACCAGCTGTAAAACACCTGAGCATCAGTCTGATAGCCAAGTTTAAAGCCTGCTATTTCGCCTTCCACTTTAGCAACAAGCAGTAATGCTGGGCCTGCCAATAGGCGTTGGCTGATCTCTTGCTTAGCGTAACCTTGTTCAAACTCAGGAATCGCGGTGTAAACAGTTTGGATTAACTCAAGCACTTCTGGCGTAAACTCAGTTACGGCTTCAATTTCAATGGTGTACATTTTCAAACTCTCAATAACTTCGCCGGTTCACCCTATAGAGCAGCCAAACCATTGACTGAAAGGTGAACGAATTGGCGAAATTATAACAGGTCAGTCCAGTTGTTGTTAAGCGTTAAATAGCGGTTTCACGAGTGCTGTTATGTAAGATCTTATCTTGTAAGAACTTTAGCAGCAGGCCGTAAGCTGGCAAGAACAGACCTAAACTGACAATTAGTTTGAATCCGTAATCAACAGTAGCGATTTCAGGCCAGTGTGCAGCCATAAATTCATCTGTTGAGGCATAGAAAGCTAAGGCGAAGAATACGATAGTGTCGATAAGGTTCCCCACTATGGTCGACGCAGAAGGTGCAACCCACCATGACTTAGTTTCTCTAAGCTTAGCAAACACAAAAATATCCATTAGTTGGCCGACTAAGTAAGCGGCAAAGCTGGCGAATGCGATTCTGAATACAAAGCTATTGAATTCCAGTAGAGCGTCTGCACCTTGGAAGCTGCCTTGGTGAAAGATAGCGCCCATCAAGTAAGAGATCACTAATGCAGGCAGCATCGCAAGGAAGATAATCTTTCTAGCGGCTTGTTGGCCAAATATGCGCACTGTTAGGTCGGTTGCTAGGTACACAAATGGAAAGCTAAAGGCGCCCCAAGTGGTATGGAAACCGAAGATCTGAAACGGGAGTTGTACTAGGTAGTTGCTTGCGCAAATAATAACAATATGAAAGCTGGCTAAAAGCAGCAGTGCACGGCGAAGCTGTGCTGGCGATAACATCAACATCTTGTGGCCTTTTTAAATAAATCGGGCGGGGTTAGGGAACCCGCAATAGCGACTAGCGCTATAATTTTGCAATTTTGGTTAATAACAGGGTATTTATCCCCAAGCTTGGGGGCGGCAAATTATAGAGAAGATTTATATTTGAGCAAGTGGAAATCTCGACGGCTAGTAAACTTTTGCCGTCGATAATTATTAAGTTATTGATTTTATTTGGCTGAGGTGAAAACTAGAGTTCAGTTAAAATCGACAAGATAGTTCTGAGCTTATTTTCAAGTTCTGTCCATTCTTTATCAGCTTCAGAGCCTGCAACAATACCTGCACCGGCAAATAAGTTGATACGACCAGGTTCAATTAATGCACTGCGAATCGCGACAGCAAACTCACTTTCATGCTTATTAAAATAACCGCAGGCACCAGCATACCAGCCTCTTACATAGCCTTCTTGTTGGCGAATAAAGTTCATTGCTGAATCTTTAGGTAGCCCGCCTACTGCAGGAGTTGGGTGCAACGCTTGGATCAGCTGAAAGTCACTCACACCCGCTTTAAGCTCGGCTCGAATAGAGCGATGTAGATGCTGAATATGGCTCAGCTTAAATACGGTTGGGGTTTCTTCTGCGCCAACATAATTGCTTAATGGGTTAAGTACATTAACGATATGCTGTCGAACAAGTTGATTTTCATGGCTATTTTTGGTGTCGTCGAGCAAAGCTTGCGCCAATTCTTTATCTTCTTCTTGGTTTAGTCCGCGAATTGTTGTGCCCGCAAGTGCTTCAGTGAATAGCTCACGTTGGCGACGACGATATAAACGCTCTGGCGTACAAGAGATAAAAGCGCTACCAGGTTTAAACTGGAAGCCAAATTGAAAACTATTGGGGTTACGTCCCTGCCAGCAGGCAAGTAACATCCATGGATCTACCTCTTCATTAATTTCTAACTGAGTTAAGCGAGACAAAACCACTTTTGGGGTGTCTTCAATAAATCTTGGATGGGTGACACGATTGACCAGCTCATTCCAGCGATGACGGTCAGGTCTATCGCTGCGGCCCATTAGTGCGACCTTGTTAGGTGGTGCTAGTGGCTTAGGCGCGTCCAATGCCTGCAATGATAGCAGTGCACTTTCTATTTCTTGGTTAAACTCATTTTCGTAAAAATTTAGATTAACCAGTAATTTAAATTCATTACCGCTACGGCGTAATTCAACGCGAGGTAATACAAAGTGTGCCTTACCAAACTCTTGCCAGCTTTCATTGCGGCGATCAAACGCCACGCCACCGTAATAACGGATATCTTGATTACTGGTGAGTGAACGTTGCTTTTGATACTCAAGCGATAGCGCAATGTCATCAACGTCATCGCCAAAGAAAAAGTCCTTACAGCAGCCAATTGCTGCCACTTCTTCTTCGGTATCGCGGCCTTTCCAATATACGCGCGGATAGGTCGTTTGCGCTGCGAGCCAAGCAATTACTGGGATCGGTGAAACGACCACTGACAGCTGTACTATTGGGTCGCTGTTTGGCTGAAGCGTAAAGGATTTTAATTTGTCGGTTAAGGACTTAATAGCTTGAGGCAGCAAAGGGATGGTCAATAAGTACTCCAAACAAATATCATTAGGGCTTGCTTAGAGGAGCTGCCTCTAATCGGGATACACCCATCGCACATTGGTAATAAGAATCTTTACCACAAAGTAATAGTCTGTGATTAGAGTGTCAAGTTGATCGCTCTGCCTATGTGAACTCTCACTGACTATTTAATCGACATGCTTTTGATTTAACCAAATCAATTTCAATTACTCACCATCTCAAAACTTTATCCGCTATCAAGCTGAGTCAAATATGTGAGATTAATTGGCCCTTTTGTCCTTTGAGGATATTAGGTGGGTCATTTTGTCGCGTAGTGGGTTGCTGTTCTTTTCCCATTGTTCAAATTAGTCGATCTAAGTTTGTTTTATTGTTTTATCTACTTGAGTGTTGACGACGGCTTTTTGAAAATAGCCTTAATAATGTCGTTAGGATGATGAGATTCAATGAAAAAACAACAAAAAGTGCTGAAAGTATCCACATTAGCGCTAGCAATGAGCTTGGCTTACCAAGTGCAGGCTGATGAGATAGAACGTGATCCAATTCTTGATGTAACAGAGGTGATTGTTGTGCACGGTGAGCGTGCGTCTGTTACTGAAGCTGCAACCACTCACTGGAGCTTAGACGAAGAAGAGATCAAAGCGTCAGGTGCTCAGAGCTTAGATCAAGTACTAAAGAGCGTACCAGGTATTTACGTGAGAACTGGTGGCCAAGGCACACCTCGCGTGGATATTCGTGGTTTTAAAGCTCGTCACGTTATTTACCTCATTAATGGTGTTCCTGCTAACGATGCAGAGGATGGCCAATTTGACCCTAGCCTAATTCCTACCGCACAAATTGCTTCTATTGAGGTATCAGTCGGACCTTCATCTGTGCTTTATGGTCCAGGTGGTGCAGGCGGTGTAATCAATATTATTACCAAGCAAGGCGACAATGCGCCGGCTATTTCTGGTCGTTTAGAAGCTGCTGAAGATAACACCTTTAATGGTGATATCAGCGGCGCGGCAAGTGGCGATAACTGGCAAGGCCTAATGAACTATTCACGTCAACAGACAGACGGTTGGCCGATGTCTAGCGACTACAAAGATACCGAGTATCAGCAAGGCGATATGCGTGAAAACGCTGACAAGACCCTGAATAACTTCTATGCGCAGGGTAGCTACTTGATAAATGACAATACTCAGCTAATGGCGAATATGAGTATTCGTGACGGTGAGTGGGGCAAGCCAAGCCGTGATGGTCGTGGTACTGGTACGGTTAAGTTTGAGCGTGTTGATGACTATAACTCTAAAACGTTCCAGCTAGGTGTTGCTCATAAATTTAATGATATGTTCACGCTACGTGGTTTCGGTTATCACAACCAAAGTGACGTATTAGAAACTCAATACAAAGATAAAACGTACCAAGCGATTAAAGCGCAGCAAGATGGCCGCTCTACAGTACAAGGCGGTAACCTACAGTTTATCTCTAACTTTGATGACGCAGGCATATTGACCACAGCGCTAATCGCTGAAAAGCAAAGCTGGGAATCGCATACAGTAACGACCAATGATGCTGCTGTTTTAAGTGGTGGCGGTAACGGCGGTGGTTCAGGTGGCGGTAATGGCGGTGGTTCAGGTGGCGGCAACGGCGGTGGTTCAGGTGGCGGTAACGGCGGTGGTTCAGGTGGCGGCAACGGCGGTGAGTCAGGCGGCGGTAGCGGTGGTGGTTCAGGCGGCGGTAGCGGCGGTAGCGGCGGTGGTTCAGGCGGCGGTAGCGGCGGTGGTTCAGGTGGCGGTAGCGGCGGTGGTTCAGGTGGCGGCAACGGCGGCGGTTCTGGCGGCAACTTTGATGATTCATCTTGGTTATATACCGCAGCTCTGGAATACCAGTACCAAGGTAATAACTATGGCGTGACGCTAGGTGGTGCCTTCCATGATCAAGACCGTGTCAATGAGTCTGAGAATGACTATTCAGCACAATTATCTGGTTACTGGCAAGTATTAGAAGATACGCGAATCAACATGGGGATGGCTCGTAAAGTCCGCTTCCCATCGATGCGTAACCTTTACGCACAATCTTCAGGTAATGCAGAGTTACAAGCCGAGACTTCTGAGCACTATGAACTAGGTCTATTGCAGCAACTTGGTTATTCAACTGAGCTAAATATTGCTGGTTATTACACTGATGCTGAAGATTATATTGCTAAAGATCTTGATGGCGTTTACCAGAATATGGGGCGCTACGGTTTTAAAGGTGTTGATCTACAGCTAGAAAATAACAGCTTTGACGATCTATCTATGACTTTCTCTTATAGCTTCTTAGATACTGAAGATAAGAGTGCTGAAGAAGCGATGCAAACCTTGGAATACCGTCCGAAGCATCAGGTTCGCTTTCAAGCTGAATATACCTTGCCATTCAGCATGCGCGTTAACTTAAACGTAGAGCGCATTATGGATCAGGTGTATTACGCACAGCATAAAGTGGGTGGCAACAAAGTATTAGTTGAGCAGCAGTTAGATGACTACACCTTAGTTGATCTTAACCTTGTGCAGCCGTTTATGGATGACAAGCTAGAAGTGTATTTAAGAGCGACTAACCTACTCGATGAAAACTACGACCAAAGTGAGGCGTTGCCGCAAGCTGGTCGTCAGGTATTCATCGGTATTAACTGGCAAATCTAGGTCTTTCGGGGACTATTATGAAACTCATAGCATTAGAAGGGATTCACTTTGGCTATGGCTCGCACCAAGGCGAGATCTTGGACGATCTCAATTTGGTGGTTAATCGAGGAGAGTGCCACTGTATTAATGGGCCAACAGGTTCTGGTAAATCCAGCCTGTTGCACTTATTAGCTGGGGAGCTTTGTCGGCCCTATGAGGGGGAGGTTTATCGCCATCCCTCATTATTGGTCGGTTTAGTCATGCAAGATCCTAACGTGCAAGTATTACGTCAAAGCGTAGGAGCAGAAATTGCCTTCGCTTTGGAAAACCTCGGCATTGCTGCCGAGCTGATGGTTGAAAAAGTACAACAATCACTAAGACGAGTTGGACTGTACATTAGTTTAGATACCCCTGTGGAAGTACTCTCTTTGGGGCAAAAATATCGTTTAATGATGGCGGCGCAATTGGTGTTTAAACCATCGTTATTACTACTTGATGAACCTTGGGCACAGCTAGATGACAATGGTGTTTCTGAGCTACAAGCAGTGCTTAAAACCTTGTTACACGAGGGTGTGGCTGTGGTTATGGTTGAGCATAATCCTAGTGCATTTGCGTCCTTAGTCGACTATCTCTGGGATCTAGAAAACGGTAATTTAACCGCAACAAACTTAACTGTAGATGCTTTGGCTTTGACTCATTCAGAACCAAAGCACTCTTCTGTGAATATCCAGCATAAAGCTACCGCACAGTCTGCATGTCTGGTGAAGATAAAGGCCCATCAGTTTAGATTCTTAGAGCAAGAATGCCTATTTAATTGTCCGCAAACATTGTCGCTTTATAGCGGTGAGATAGTTGCTTTGGTTGGTGATAACGGTGCCGGTAAAAGTAGCTTGCTCAAAAGCCTTGCAGGTATTCAGGCAAACACTGCCACATTGCCGATTTCAGTTCTAGGTAAGCGGCCACAACTTGGTATTTATGGTGCTGATCTGGGCTTATTAATGCAACGGCCTAATCGGCAGCTGTTTGAGCAAAGTGTTTTGGCAGAACTAGAGTTCAGCTTGAAGCGCTTTAAATTACCTTTATGCCGTGCCGAGCAGATTTTACAAAGACTAGGCTTAACACATTTAGCCCAATGTTCACCGCATAAACTGTCATACGGTCAACAGCACATTATCGCACTGGCGTCTTTGGTGTGCCTGCAGCCCAAAGTGTTACTACTTGATGATCCATTTGCTGGACTTGATAAGCAGCATATTGAAAAAGTAGTGATGCTATTGGAGCAACTTAAAGCCAAAGGTAGCGCTATTTTGCTAACTAGTCACCGCTGCGCGTCCAGTTTAGCTGTTGATCGTTATTGGTTAATCGAGTCGGCAGTCTTACGTGATGGTGCCGGGCAGGTAGAACATTTCAATGTGGGCTAAACGCACAGCGACAGGGGCTAAAAAGCCCCTTGGGACCTTATTAACTGCAACACAGTATTGCGCTTTTGCTTTAGTGTTGAGCTTAGTTTTGTCTAGCTGCGCCTTTTTCTTACCCAATAGCGGTTTAGGTTGGTTGCTGTTGGTGGATGGCATTTTGGTTATCCATGGTTTGTACCTTAAAAATAAGATCACTGCACTGCTTAGAGTCGGTGTTATCCAGCTAGCGCTAACTTTACCACTATATTATTTGTTGCATGGTGAAGCGCAGTTACTCGACGGTGCGATTGTGGTGCTGCGGGTATTCTTAGCCATGCTTCCGGGCTGGTGGCTGTCGAGCACTCAAAGCCCTGAGCGTCTCGGCGAGGTATTGAGTTGGGGGTTACCGTCTAAATGGGCGTTTGTTATTGCTGCGTCTATTGGTCTGCTGCCTTACATGATGCAAGAGACAAAAGAGATCTACGCCATTCAATGCCTTCGCGGCGCAAGTATCACACCTAAAGCATTACGCAACCCTAAAAATTGGCCTGAACTTATCTACTGCGTAGTGCTTCCTGTGCTCATTCAATTATTAAAGCTGTCTAAACAGATGGCAAAAGCAGCCAAGTTACGACACTTCGGCAAAGTTAATCAACCAACCCATTGGCCTGCAACAAGAGAGGATGAATGAAGTCACCATTCGATTTACAAGATGCCCTATTTATCGGCTTCTGCGCCACATTATTAGTTGTACTGAAAAGTATGTTGCGACTCAAGCTTGGCTTAAGTGGCCACTCAATGTTTCTAATGACCTTCTTTTATCTTATCTGTTACGGCGCAGTGGGTCGTGTTGGCAGTATCACCGCATGTGGTTTATTGGCTGGTCTAGTCGCCATGATGCTGAGCGTCGGCAAAGGTGGGCCGATGATTTTACTTAAGTTTGGTTTGCCAGCTATGGCGATGGATCTTGCTTTACTATTTATGTCTGGTCTATTTAGCTTGCGTTGGCAGAGCATCATTTTGGCGTTAATTGGCTGTCTTGCATGGGCGAGTAAGGGTTGGATAGGTAACTTGCTTGCGGGTATGAGTGGCCAAGTTGCACTAGTGCAATTTGGTATCAATTTCTTACAAGGTGCAATGTTTGCAGTGGCTGCAGCGCTGCTGGTGCCTCCGGTATTACGGCGCCTCGATGCCCATGACTTGTTACACCGAAGCCTGACAGACGAAAAATAACGATTAAACGATAGCAAATAAATTATAAGGGTTTTAGATGAAAACGTGGCTTATCTGTATAGATGATACCGATGATATTGGCACTAAAGGCACAGGTGAAATCGCCGAGGAAATTGTCGCTAAGCTTATTTCTGCTGAATGTGGTGCAGTCCAATCTAAACGAGCAATCACCGAGTCTGTGACTAGGCATCAGCTATTTGTACATCCTGATATTCCTTATACCTCACATAACAGTGCTATGTGTTTTCAAATTGATAGCGCGTTGGGCTTGGAGCAGATCAAACAAATCTGTGTCGCCCATTTAAAGCAAGAGTCGGCAGCGGCTGCAGATCCGGGATTAGCCATTTTGGATTTAACTTCTGATTATAACCAGCCGCAGTTAATCGCTTTTGGTCAGCAATCTAAGGTTGAGGTTAAGACCAAAGAGCAAGCTTATAGCTTGGCTACTGAATTAGGGGTCGATCTGTCAGAGCATGGCGGCACAGGTCAAGGAATTATTGGCTCGTTAGCTGGGTTAGGTTTGCGCCTTAGTGGTCAAGATGGACGGGTAAAAGGTCAATTGCAGTTAGGACTGCATATCGATGAGTCTACGCAAGTGCAGATGAACGTGGCTGATGTGTTAGCAAATACTGGGTTACAGGCGGTAATTTCTGTTGATGGCGAACGTTTGGCAGATGATCAGGTTCTGACACTAAGAGGTAAGATTAAAGCCGTATATTGCCAATATCAGTTTGCATTGCTGGTTGCTCAAGAGGCGGGTCTTTGGGTTAATGCTAGTAAGCAACAGCTGAAGTCTTACTAAATAAAGGGAGGCTTAAAACGGTGGCAATGAAAGAGTCCTTAGATATACACAACACTAATACCGAGCAGTCGCCAGAAGAACCTATGCTTCAATGGTTTACACCTGCTGGCACCCAATGGCAGTTTAAGTTTGGTTGTACTGATTATGCCGCCGCGCGTGAGGCGGCGGCACAATGTTCGATATTTATGAGCGACGATGAAGATGAACACACTGATAATGTTTTTCGTTCTTGCTATAACTGCATGTATCGCCGATGGCAGCCAACGAGTTTTCAGTGCTACAAGCGGTATGCTGAGTCGTAAAATAGTTTAATTAATTGCTTAAAATGTAGCATTTTTACGGTATGGATACGTTGTATTAGCGAAGATTAATTAACATTATCTATAGAGATTTTATAGTTCACGGAATAGAATGGTCAGCTTCTCACAGAAAATAAAAACGGACTCAGTAAAACTGAGCCATAAGATAATAATACTGTGGGGTTAACGGCGAGAGATTATCGCCGTAATTAAGACCTAAATTTTACGGGGATCTAAGAGATAATGGCTGATTCATCTGAATCCGTTCGCTTATTAAAAATACCTGTGGCTGAGCTTAAAGTTGGGATGTTTGTTGAGGCTATCGATAAAAACACCAGCAAAGTAAACATTGCCAATGCCGGACAAATTCGCAGTACTGAAGCGATACTCAAGCTACATAAAAGCCAGATAACTCATGTGTGGGTGAACGGTGAACGTTCGTCACCAGATCTTGGCTTGGGTCGCAGCGTTATCGACGCTAAACCAGTAATTAAAAAAAGACCTGTCGATCGCGAAACAACACAAAAACAAGCTAAAGAATTAATGGTTGAGGCTAAAGATCTCATCCATAAAGTGCTGTCTGAAACTTTTGAGGGTAAAGCCGTTGAGGTTCAGCCCTTTGAAGCATTAGCCGACAACATGATCGAGTCGGTAATGCTCGATGCTGATGCACTAAAGTGTGTGTCGGCGCTGCGTTCTAAAGATGCTTACCTGCTTGAACACTCGATTAATGTCGCTTTTTTGTTGGTGACATTTGGCCGTTATCTTGATTTTGATACCGATATGCTAAGACAGTTGGCAATTGGTGGCATTTTGCACGACATCGGCAAGATCAAGGTCGATAGTCAGGTTTTAAATAAGCCTGGCAAACTAACCGCTGAAGAATATGAACATGTAAAGCTGCATCAAACATACGCGGTTGAGATCATGTCTCAAACTAAAGGCTTGTCGCAAATCAGTAAAGATATCAGCCTGATGCACCATGAAAAGCTTGATGGCAATGGTTACCCTAGAGGCTTGAAAGGTGATGAGATCCCAATTCATGGCCGTATGAGTTGTATTGTTGATATCTTTGATGCGTTAACGGCAACTCGTTGTTATAAAGAGGCGATGAGCCCAGCAGCCGCGTTTAAAATCTTAATTAGTTTGACGCCATTTCATCTAGACCAAAAGCTAGTGTATGAGTTTATACGCTGCGTTGGTGTTTACCCCGTTGGCTCATTAGTGCAGTTATCTGACGGCAGAGTCGGTATTGTTTGGGCTGCGAAAGGGCGCGACGCTTTGCACCCAAAAGTGAAATGTTTCTATTCAATTAAAAATAAATGCTACACCAAGGTTGAGATTGTCGACTTGCTGAGGTCGTCTTTTAATATTGAAAAGGGCATTTCACCACGCAGTTTAGATATCGATCCAACCCCGTTTTATTAGCATAGCTTCATTCTATTAAAAGCGCCTTCTTTGGCGCTTTTTTGTTGTTTACCGACAGGCTTAATATCCACCTTAGTAGCGGTATAAGATCCCACTAAGCGACAGAGTTTGAACTGTCTCTTATTTTGATGAACGATTTTATTTTTATAATACTAATCATTGAATTAATTACTAATTAGTCTGACTAAACCCTCATATTGATATTGATGGGGATAAAAATGCAACGTAGACAGTTTATAAAGGGCGCTTCGCTATTAATGGCCGGGGGTGTCATGACACCTATGCTTCAGGCGAAAACGGTTTCACATCCTTTAGTTACTGAAACGCCTTTTACCCAAGGTAAATACCGTATTCTGGCGTTAGTATTTGATGACTATGAAACCTTAGATCTTCATGGTCCGGTTGAGATGTTAGGCCATATGCCGAACACTGAGATAAAGCTAGTGGCGGCGAAGGAAATTGTTCGTAGCTATCAAGGCCCAAGAGTGCTAGCAGATTGCTTAACGAGCAACACTTATGACTGCGATCTGTTGCTTATTCCTGGTGGCTTAGGTACGCGTGATTTAGTGAGTGATATCAGCCTACGTCAATGGCTTAACTTGCAGACTGCTCGCAGCCAGAACGTGTTTACTGTATGTACCGGTACAGCTTTGCTGGCGATGACTTCAGTGCTTAATGATCGTAAAGCTACCACCAATAAAATGGCATACCAGTGGGTGACATCATTGAATGCAAAGCCTAATTGGCAACCAAACGCACGCTGGGTATTCGATGGTAAATTTTTAACCTCATCTGGGGTATCTGCTGGTACGGATGCAGCATTGTTTTGGGTCAAACATTTGCATGGTGAAAAAGAGGCTAAGCGCATTCAAACCTTAACCGAATATCAGTGGAATGATGACCCTAATAACGATCCTTACGCAGTCAGTTAACTTACATAGAAGCCACTGCTTTATAAGTAAATCATCTAGCCTTAGCTGATATTGCTATTTATTAGTAATAAAGGATCTTGGCGCGATCGAGTACTAACACCAATAATAGCTATTCATTCACCTGCCTTAGAGGGGAGATTACATTGAATAACTGGCTAATATTATTGTGTTGCACAGTGTTAATTGCAGCCTCTTTGCTAACTAGTGGGCTTACGCGCGCGTTAATCGATTTAGGCGCATTTAGTTGCTTACTTGGCTTATTATTTTGGCGAAACAATAACAAAAAACAGCGCTCATAGGCGCTGTTTTTATATAGGCATTATCGCTAAAAGAACGTGTTAATCGCTAATGGCTAGCAAGAATATACGCTAGCGAGCTACTGCCGATGGCTAACCACAGCAGCACTCCTAAAATCAGTGGTTTAGGCCCAGTCGATTTCATCTTCTTAATGGTGATCCCCGCACCAATCAAGAACAAGCACACTACCAATAAGCGCTTTGATACTTCAAACACCGCTTCATATACCACTTGCCCTTGGGGTAGCCAGTGGGCAATGGCAATGGCTAAGCAGTAGAAACCGATAAAGTAGGGGATAGCGATCTTGTTCTTATTGCCTTTAAACAGCATGGCACTGATTAACGCGATAGGGATAATCCACAGCGCGCGTGCAAGCTTAATGGTGGTTGCTGTTGTCAGTGCTTCGCTGCCGTAGGCTGAAGCCGCGCCGACAACTGATGAAGTGTCGTGAATCGCAATTGCGCTCCACACGCCAAAGTCATGCTGGCTAAGCGATAACGCATGACCGATAGCGGGAAATACAAATAATGCAATCGAGTTAAGAATAAATACTGTGGCTAAGGCAACAGCTGTTTGTTCGCTGTTAGCTCGAATGGCAGGTGAAACTGCCGCAATCGCACTGCCGCCGCAAATCGCGGTGCCTGAGGCAACCAAATGGCCGGTCTTTGCATCGAGCTTAAGTAGTTTGGTTAAGCCAAAGCCTAGAACAAGGGTTAATACAATCGAGCCTAGAATGAGGGGTAAGTTTTGTAGGCTGATACTGACGGCGGCATCTAATTGAATGCCAAAACCTAACCCAACGATAGAGTAGGCTAATAACTTCTTCGTCAGTGCGCCAAGGTGGATTTGATCCGGTGCCCAGCCAATGCTGGCAAGCGTAAACCCTAAAATGAGCGCAACTGGAGACGATACCATCGGCATTAGGCAAAGTAGGCCAACTAAGATAAATAGCGCTAAATGGATTTTGTTTGGGCTTTCGCTGGTCATGAATTTAATAATTAAAGGCTGCTAGTCAGCCTTTAATTATAGCTGCGCAACTGTGTTTAATAAATTAAATACGCTTTACGGTTAGGGTAATAAAAATTGAATGTTAAGAAGGTAATAGGATAAGGCGAAGCAAGGTCCTAGGCCCTACGAAAAGATAGATCCTAAGTACGAGGTTCTAGGTCCTAGGAAAAGCTAAGAAGGAAAAGTAAAGAAGTTCCGTGGGGCAGCTTTTGATGTGCTGTTATGCTTTTCCTAGCAGCCAACTTGTTGGCGTCCTCGCAGTGAGATGCGAACGCCCTATAACCTATCAGGACGACGTCCGTCCCTTCTTTTAAAAACAAAAAAGCCGCTAATTAGCGGCTTTTTAGAGGGTGAAGTCAGAGACTTATTTAGCAGTGCTGTGCATGCCTTCCCAAACGATTTGACGGTAACGGTCTGGGTTAGTGTCACCTTCAGTGCTGAACAGCATGATAACTGCATCTTGGTCTAGACCAAGTTGAATACGGTATTCGCTGTACTCTTCACGGCTAGCTAGCATGTAAAGTAGACCTAGCGTTAGAGCACCTGACTCACCGCTAACCACTTTGGTGTCGCCAGTTAGTGGGTTGCCCAGTACGCGCATACCTGTTGCAGTCACTTCGTCTTCAACTGATGCGAAGAAGCTGCTGCACTGCTTTAGGATTGGCCAAGTCACAGGGTTAGGCTCGCCACATGCAAGACCTGCCATGATAGAGTTTAGCTCGCCAGTAACAGCAACCATTTCGCCTTTAATGCCTGAGTTGTAGATACAATCAGCTTTTGCAGGCTCTGCAATAATAGTCTTGAAGTTAGCTGCGCCAACTTTGTCAGCGAAGTAGCCTAATAGGCCGCCAGCCATAGCACCAACACCCGCTTGTAGCATTAGGTGAGTTGGTTTAAGACCCATAGCTTCAACTTGCTCTTGCGCTTCAACAGCCATAGTCATATAGCCTTGCGAGATCCAAGTTGGGATCTTGTCGTAACCTTCCCAAGCGGTATCTTGTACTAGCATCCAACCGTTTTCAGTCGCGGTTTGGTTAGCAATACGTACGGTGTCATCGTAGTTACAGTCAGTAACGATACACTCAGCACCTAAGTTTTGAATACGAGTGACGCTTGCCTGAGATGAACCTTTTGGCATGTAAACAACAGCCTTTTGACCCATTTCACGTGCAGCCCAAGCTACACCAGTACCGTGGTTACCAGCAGTTGCAGTAGCGAAAACCAATGGCGCGCTTAGTTTAGCGGCAACGGTTTTCATATCAATTTCACTGATATCTACATTTAAGTGCTCAGCAAGTTGCTTACCTAATGCGTAAGAACCACCAAGTACTTTAAAAGCGTTTAGACCGAAACGGTAAGATTCGTCTTTAACCAGAATCGCTTTAACGCCTAGGCGCGCAGCTAGCTGCTCTAAAGAGACCAGCGGTGTTGGCTGGTAAGCTTCGATCTGCTGGTGGAATTGACGAGTTTTTTCAGCAACTTCAGCTGTGAAAAGGTCAGAAGTCTCGCCGTTAAAGAAATCATTTTGAGTCAGCTTTAGCATAGTAACCACTATATATTTTGAACTGGGGGAACTGCTGCCCATTTAACTCTTATGGGTAAATGGACAGTCAGATTGACCTAAATTAGCCGTTAATGGCCAAATTCAAGTTATTTGATGAAAGCGATCGCTTCAACTTCAACTAGTGCGTCTTTTGGTAGACGAGCAGCTTGTACACATGAACGAGCAGGAGCTGCTTCAGTACCGAATACTTCAGTGTAAACTTCGTTAAATACAGCGAAGTCTTCCATGTTAGCTAGGAAACAAGTTGTTTTAAGTACAGTGTCAGTACCTGCGCCAGCTTGCTCTAGAACGGCTTTAAGGTTCTTTAGAGATTGGTAAGCTTGCTCTTTAACACCACCTTCAACGAAAGCCATAGTCACTGGATCAAGCGGTAGCTGACCAGAGGTGAATACTAACTTGTCGAAAGCAAGAGCTTGAGAGTATGGACCAATTGCAGCTGGAGCATTTTCAGTATGGATTACAGTTTTCATAGCGTTGTTATCTCGATAATTAGGATTTAAATTCACGGATGTATTTGTACACCGCATGTTTGGTAATGCTTAAATGGTTAGCAACTATGTTAGTTGCTTCTTTTAATTCAAAGATGCCGTTATCAAACAACACCTTAGTAATAGCTTTATTGCGACCTTTCAGATTGACGCTGTCATCAGCCTCGACTTCTGCAATCGCGTGGTTTAGCGCTTGCTCAACCACATCTCCAGCCGATGCGCTGAAGTTTTCTGTCATATCAAAACTGTGATGCTGGGTTGTATCTGGCATCAAGGTTTTAATGATTTCAGGGAACGGGTACGACAAGTTCATGTTTACGCAAAACATGCCAATTGGTCGGCCTTTCTCGCCCTGTAATATGCAGGTGCTCGACTTCAACATCTCGCCACCTTTGTTATTACTAAAATAACTCTTAGGTGTTAACTCGCCCGTTTGTTCGTACTGGCGCAGCATCTTTAAGCCTAAGTCGGTGATCGGCGATCCCACTTTACGACCGGTATGGTGGCCGTTAACTATTTTTACGACTGACTGTTCAAAGCTTTCTAATGAATGGATCACGACTTCACAGTGAGGCCCTATTAGATCGGCCATGCTTTCAGCTAAATGGAAATAGCTTTGCAGTAACTCACGATCTCTAGGTGTAAATTCCGTTTTAAATGCCTGTTCTGCCGCTTTGATCATTTCAGATTACTTTTGTGAACTATAGATGCCGTTATTGTCAACTTTTTGGGTTAACAATTCAACCCTTGAATCAACTTTATGTAACTATGGGACGTTTTTTTGCGGTTTTAAGCAAGTTAAATTTAACTATGGTTTAAAATATTTGACTTTGGTCATGATTTTTCTGTTTAACAGCATATCCTGAGTTAACAGATTTTGACTATGAGATATGCATCACATTTTTAAATCCAGCAAACAGTATGATGCGCACCAAGTTAACGATAGTTGACTAAAACTGATTTCCGGTCACTTTAGTGACCTTTTGGCAAATAGGCCAGTTTGTGGGATGTGGAGATAAAAATGAAAAGCATATTACAGCGCGGATTTACAACAGCTGAATTTGAAATGCGTGCAACTAAAGCACAGCAGAAAATGCGTGAGCTAGAAGTAGACGCCATTATATTAACTACCGAGCCTAACGTACGTTACTTTTCAGGCTTCCACACTCAGTTCTGGCACAGCCCTACACGTCCATGGTTCCTAATCCTTCCTGCAGAAGGCAAGCCAATTGCTGTCATCCCTGAAATCGGCGCCAGCGGCATGGCGGGCACTTGGGTTGAAGATATTCACACTTGGGCTTCACCACGTCCAGAAGACGACGGTATCAGCATTGTAGCTAGCGTACTTAATAGCTTACCTTCACGCTTTGGCCGTGTAGGTGCAACCCTAGGTATTGAGTCTCACCTACGTATGCCAGTTGCTAACTACCTACAGTTAACGACTTTAGTAAGCAAAGAATTCGTTGACGTTTCACTAGCTGTTCATGAGCTTCGCCAAGTTAAGTCTGAAGCTGAAATTGAAAAAGTACGTGAAATCTGTCGCATCACTAACGTGGGCTTCGACAAGATCCCAGGTTACGCAAAAGCCGGTATGACTGAGCGTGAGATCTGTAAGCAGTTCGGTATCGACATGCTGATGGAAGGCGCTGATGAATGTCCATACATCATCGCAGGTTCAGGCCAAGACGGTTACGACAGCATCATCATGGGTCCAACAGACCGCGTAATCGAAGACGGCGACGTATTAATCATCGACACCGGTGCAGTACGTGACGGTTACTTCTCAGACTTCGACCGTAACTGGGCATTTGGCCACGCAAGTGAGCAAACTAAAGCCGCTTACCGCGCAACTTATGATGCAACTACAGCAGGTTTTGACGCTGCACGTCCAGGTAACACCACTTCAGACATTTACAACGCAATGTGGAAGGTACTAGAAGCAAACGGTGCACTAGGTAACGACGTAGGTCGTCTAGGTCACGGCTTAGGTATGGAGCTAACTGAGCGTCCATCTAACACTGCAACTGACAACACATTATTAGTACCAGGCATGGTGATGACACTAGAGCCAGGCATGGTTTACGCACCAGGTAAGTCTATGGTTCACGAAGAAAACATCGTGATCACCGAGAACGGTGCTGAGTGGTTAAGCAAGCGCGCTGAACCAGAATTATTGATTATCAAATAACTTAATATAGCCTTTGATTTCTCCGGAGGGAGCCGGAGAAATCATTACTAAAGAGAATCTCATTATGATGAGTTTTGAAGCCTTTACCTCGTTTGAACAGCCGCTTGAGCATAAGCAGGCGCCAAGAATTAACCGCGTACACATTGGTTTAGTGCAGTTAAGCACTGACCACAGTCTAGAAATGGACTGGGCTAAGTTACTCGGTACTCAAGCAGGCGTATTTAGCTCACGCGTGTATTACTCAAGCGAAATGACTCCTGAAGCACTTGATCAAATCGCTAGCGGTATCGTTGAAGCGTCTGACTTGATTGCCACAGGCTTACCTATGGATGTGATGGCATTTGGCTGCACATCAGCTTCAATCATTATCGGCGAAGAAAAAGTCGCTGACTTATTGACTCAAAACCGTGGCGACATCCCAGCGACTAACCCATGGACAGCAGCAAAAGCGTCATTCAAGCATTTGAACGCGAAAAAGATTGCTGTGTTTTCTCCTTACCCAACTAGCGTTAACTACCCACTGTACCAGCAGTTAACTGATGCAGATTTTGACGTAGTAACACTAGGTTCATTAGGTATCGAACGCGATACCGACATCACTTTAGTGGCTAAAGAATCTATGTTCGCAGCACTAGAGCAGATGCTAAAAGATTCTGACGCAGAATTAGTATTTATGTCATGCACTAACTTACGTGTACTTGATTATATCGAAGAGATCGAAGCCAAATTCGGCATTCCAGTTGTGTGCAGTAACTCTGCCATGTTCTGGCATGCAATGCACCTAACCGGCAACGTGGCTCAATGCCCAGGTTACGGCAAACTACTTAATAATCAAACAGCTTAAGCTGTTGACTACCGATACAAAATTGTTGGAAGAATAATAATGACTAATACACAAAAAGGTTGGATGGCTGCGATTTTCGTTGGTCTGTTATGGGGTATCCCGTGGATTGTGGGTACACCGATCCTTGAGGTGATGGATCCACAAGTACTTGTTTGGTTACGTTACACGGTTGCATTTATTACACTAGGTTTGATTTTCAACATTGGTCTTGCAACGGGCAAGATGACTAAAAAAGCCGATTTCAAGCTTAACTGGGAAAACCGTAAGGACATCTTCTGGGCTGCATGTTGCGGTATCATTGGTCAAGGTTCTTTCAGCTTCCTATCATTCCTATCTTTGGATTATATTACCGCCTCTGAAAACGGCGTGATTCAAGGTTTGATCCCAATCCTAATCTTAAGTGTTGGTTTCCTGCGTCACGGTGAGCGTTTCACTGTTATGCAAATCATGTGTGCACTAGGTGCTTTCCTAGGTGTGGCGATTCTAGTGATGGATCCACAGTCTGAAACGCAAGGTTTCAACATTGGTCACCTAATCTGTTTCGGCTCAGCAGCAAGCTTTGCAACCATGGCTTACGCTCGTGCCAAACTGGCTGACAAGTACGGTTCAGTTGCGACTATGTTCCACCAGTTTGTATTCGCTGCACTCGGTTTTGGTTTGTACCTGTTCGTTGTTGGCGCTGACTTTAGCTCTGCATTGAACGTATTCAGCTCGCCACTACGTATCCTATGTATCGTTATCTTAGGTGTGTGTATCTCAGGTATGAGCTACCTAGTTTACATCTACGGTATGGAGCGTGTAGGGGTTGACGGTACCGGTATGGCGCTAAACCTAATGCCACTATCTTCATTCATCCTAGCGGTATTTGCTCTAGGTGAGCAGGTAACACCAATGCGTTTGATTGCTATCGCAGTGGTTATTACTTCGATGATTGCCTTCATGAAGTTGGGTAACAAGAACAAGGCAAAAGCGGAAGAAGTTGAGTTGCCTATCGCACCTAAGCCATGTCGTAGCCAGTAACTGAGTAATCAGTTAGCAAATTAAATCAATTTTTATCACCGGTGACCTAGTCACCGGTTTGTTGTTATAAGAGAAAAGCATATGAATATCGAACAGAAAGTTATTGAGTGGCGTCATCACATTCACCAGCACCCTGAGTTTGGTACCCAAGAGCACGAGACTGCAGCATTTGTAGCAAGCAAACTAGAAGAGTTTGGCATTGAAGTGCACACTGGTATCGGCGGCACTGGCGTTGTAGGTATTTTAAAGTGTGGCGATAGCGACCGTTCAATTGGTCTACGTGCTGACATGGACGCCCTGCATATTCATGAAGAAAACACTTTCGATTACGCATCTGTAAACGAAGGCGCAATGCACGCTTGTGGTCACGACGGTCACACGGCAATGCTACTGGCTGCAGCGCATGAGCTAGCACAAACCAAGAATTTTGACGGTACTGTTTACTTCATCTTCCAACCAGATGAAGAGCGCGGAACAGGCGCTAAAGCGATGATCGCTGATGGCTTATTCACTCGTTGGAAAATCGACGGCGTGTACGCAATGCACAATCTACCGGGTATTGAAGCAGGTCACTTCGTGACTCGCCCACACTCAGTAATGGCAAGCGAAAGTAGCTTTGAAATCGAAGTGCTAGCAACCGGCGGCCACGCGGCCATGCCACACATGGGTACAGATCCTATCGTTGTTGGCGCGCAAATCGTCACTGCAATTCAAACTATCGTATCGCGTAACCTAAGCGCAATTGACGAAACTGCAGTTATTTCGGTAACAGAGTTCGCTACTAACGGTACAGTTAACGTTATCCCAACTAAAGTGACTATCACGGGTGATACTCGTAGCTTTACTGATATCGCGTTAAACAAGATTGAAAAAGCCATTGAACGTGTTGTCGCTGGTCAGTGTATGTCTGCAGGCGTTGACTACACTTACAAGTTTAACAACAGCTTCTTATCTACGATTAACACCCCAGCTGAAACGGCATATGCTGTTCGCGCCGCTGAGACAGTGGTTGGCGAAGATAAAGTTAACGGTAGCTGTCAGCCATTCACGATCAGTGAAGACTTCTCGTTCATGCTACGTGAAGCACCAGGTTGTTACATCCTAGTGGGTAACGGCGCTGGCTGTGGTTGTGGTAGCGTGGCGCTACACAAGCCAACTTACGACTTCAACGACAATATTTTGGTATCTGGTCTAAGATACTGGCAGACACTTGTAGAACAGTGTTTGGCTAAATAGTTCGTTATAAACTATTTGCTATAGTTAGCAGGGTTAAGATTAAGGCTATGAGCTTAGGTTTATAGCCTTTTTTGTTGCTTGGTTTTTGCGGCAAGCGCTCGCAAGGTGGGAGTTAGACTTCGTCTAACGTTTAAAGCAATCAAACTTCGTTTGATAATTCTATCAGGCTGCGCCTGACCAAAGTCGTGGGATTCCATCCCACACCCGGGCAAGGAGGACTGCTCGTCCTTATCAAGAACATCCTTGTTCAAAAGCCAGTTCTCCATCCATGGCTCTCGCTCAGAGAGTCCATGGTTATGGACTTCGCCCTTGCATCCACCATGACGCCCCTAACGAAGTTGTTGATCCTCAGTCATTTTCGAAAATCGCTATCGCCTCATATTCGCCATCCCTGGCTCACCTAAGGCTACCTCGTCATCCATGACTCGCTCACGCGCCTAATGTTTGTAAGAGTTCTTCAATGACTTCGGCAACTCCGATGGGAATTGGTGTTTTCTTTGACTTCTAAGTAAAACATTTAGATATTTTAGGTATTGAAATGGAGCCGAAAAACCTAAACATTACGCTTGTCTAACCCGTGTAGATACGGCTGAAGCCTTCGGTTTCAGGGATGAAACCGAAGAGCTCACAGGGATGTGCTTGCAGTGTGCTTCGGCAGTGTCTGCACATGCGCTGGCCGCAGGCCATTGGAACCACAGATAGTTGATTTAAGCTGGGCTTAAATACTATCCCAAGGTTCCATCATTTGACCTAGAAATGGAGTCTTACTCCATTAGCTTAAGCTGACTTTTACCAAACTCCGTAGCAAACGGCATGGCGTCTGTTGGGCTGAGGGTGAACTCATTCTCGCAGCCGCTGCCGTTGGGTGTTTCCCAAATCTCGATGCCTTTTGGGCTGAGTGTTAGGTAGAAATAGCCTGATCCATCAGAGTTATCACAATCCTCATAAACTTGCATATCGGCAAACAGCTTTTCGCGTAGAGCGTCTGGCAGTTGATGCTGCATTTCATCAAGAGGGGCGTCGCTTCTAAACCATTGCCATGGATTAAATCGCTTGCCATCACTCAGATCAAAACTGGTATAGGTGCGGCTTATGCCGCCAGCGCCATAACCTGCAGCCCAGCGGTAAAATCGTACGCTAAGCCAATGTTGGTTAATAAAATCAATTTCAGCTCCGGTTTCGTCTGCGATTGCTTGGCCGACTCGCGCTAGCATTCTGCGGCGGGTTTCAAAGGTTTCTTCAAGTTGAGTTTTGCTTGTTAGCTTCTGCTGTAACCATTGGTTAATTGTCGGTATGCCTGCTTGCTTACCTTTAAGCTCTAAACCGATTTCTGTGCTATAGGTCAGTTGACGATAGCTTATTGGGTTAGCGTTAGCTTTGTTAGAGTTGGCTTGCTGAGAGTCAGCATTGTCAAACGGCTGCCATTTTCCACGACGAAGCTTTGGTGTTGTTTCTAGCGGCAGGTTGTAGGCGTCGCTGCTGCAATCATTGATACCGTCAGGGCTGATTTGGCGTTCAAGCGTGATGGTTAATGATTTAGCTGGCTGATTTTGAGATTCTTCAGTCTTAAACCATTCTTTTTTGAACCAGCGGCCTGTTAGCTGTTGCTCGTTGATACTGTCAAACTGCCAGAAGCCGGTTTGCTTATCTTCTTGCCAGTGGTTATCGACTTGCTCGAGTCTAATTGGTGTTAAGTAACGCTGATAGTAATAACTGCCTGTACCGTATTCATTAAAACACACACGAATGTTGCTTTTGCCTAAGGTTCCCTGCCATACGCCAGTTAACTCATCATCGGCAAACACTGGTAAAGCTAAATTTGTGAGTAGGGCAAGCAAAATATAGGGCATGAATCGAGTATACATAGGGTAGTCTCTGAAAATGCCTGCAATAGGCGTCAATTAGGCTGAGTAATCGGTCTGAATTTTAAGCAATAGATTAGCGTTTTAGTGATTTAAAATCAAAGTGTTCCAAATTTACACAGTTGCTTGTGGTGATGACGTTCTATTTAGCGGCTTGCTGCTCAATGTGTGCGTGGATGCTCAAGCTTTGAGGTTTTTAAGTATGGAGCTGTTAAGCTTTATTTAGGCGGCTATTTAGTCATGGTAATAACGATAGGATATTGTTGATTAAATATATTTATATTTTGTTTATGCCTGTTTTAAATGAAAAAATACTAAGTAATAATAAAATTAGTTATATTAAATGCAATTTGTGTTTTTATATGGTTTGCCTTTGGTTAATGTTTGATTCAATTGTTTAATTCCTGTTCGTACAGTGACTGATTGTGTTGTTTATTATTTATTGGAGATTTATTTATTGTTAATATAGCGATGATTTATATTGGAATTATAACAGTATGAGTCATTCGATAATTAATTATAAATATGGATTACATAATGTTTAAGAAAATCGCTCCAGTATTGTTAGCTTTGTTAATGGTAGGCTGTGCTACACAGGGTAATAAAATTGACGAAGAGGCCATTAGCAAAGTTAAGAAAGGTCAAACAACTGAAGCTCAAGTAGTTAGTATGCTTGGCAAGCCGACTTCTTCAGGTTTCTCATCTGACGGCTCTAAAATGCTAACATTTAGCTACACTAACGCAAGTGCAAACCCTATTTCATTCATTCCATACGTGGGTATGCTGTTTTCTAGCACAGATGTTGAATCACAAATGCTATACATTACTTTAGATAAGAGCGGTAAAGTTGCTGATTATACTTATAGCAGCAGCGAATCTGAAATGAAGACTGGTTTACTATAAGTCTTATAAAGCTTTCCCCTCTAGTTACTTTTGAATTTTCATTAGTAACTAGAGGTTTTGTTAAATACATTTCAATGTCAAAAACACCTGCTTTTTATTTGTGAACCCCCTTCTAATACTAAGTCTTGACTATAAATATCATTGCGATATTTAATATTAAATACATCCGTAAAATACTAAGTTTAATTTAAGTGTTTGTTGTTTTATTAACATTGGTTTTGTATTGTTACTTATATTTAACTCTTGTGTCTTGCTCTGTTTTATTTCATATACATTCATATGGCTAACTACTTGTTCAAAGCAATTCTTAAAAATTGAATCTAGCTTAAGGAATTTCTTATATTTTACGAGTAGGATCCTGCGCCTGCTGTTTTGGCTGCTTGCTGAGGCTGTTAGTTAGCACTGAATATGATTTTTAAGAGGATTGCACTTGAGCACTTTGTTTTCACCTAGCCGTATTGGCAATATGACCCTGAAGAACCGTTTTGTACGCAGCGCTACCTGGGAAAACATGGCCACAGATACTGGCCATATGACCGATAAACTGTACGCGGTTTATGAAGAGCTGGCTAAAGGTGAGGTAGGGCTGATTGTTACAGGCTATGCCAACATTGTTGCCGAAGAAAAGCCTAATGCTGGCATGATGGGCATGTATGACGATTCTTTTATTGCTGAATACCAAAAGTTGACGAGCTTAGTCCATGATTATGATTCTAAAATCGTGATGCAACTGGCTTATGGTGGCACTAAGACTACTTATAACGTCGGTGAGAGAGTGATATTCGCTCCGAGCGCTATTGCTGAGCGTGGTACCCAAACTATGGGTAAGGCGATGACCAAAGCTGAGATTGATTATATTGTGCAGGCATTTGCTTTGGCGAGCCGCCGTGCAAAAGAGTCAGGCTTTGATGGCGTTGAGATCCATGCGGCGCACACTTATCTGATCAATCAATTTTTGAGCCCATATTACAACCAACGTCAAGATGAATACGGCGGCAGTCTTGAGAACCGTATGCGATTTTTGCTGGAGATCTATACTGCGATCCGTAAGTTGGTTGGCGATGACTATCCGATCTTAGTTAAGTTAACCGCCTCTGAGTTTTTCGATGGTGGCTTAACCTTCGATGACACGCGAGCTATCTGTAAAAAGCTGGAAGCGGTTGGCGTTGATGCGATTATTATCTCTGGCAACATTCATGGTAATGCTAATTCTGTAGTGGGTGAACAATTTGATGGTTATACCATTCAAAGTGAAGGTTACTTCCGTGAGTATGGTGCAGTTGTTAGCCAAGAGGTTGGAGTACCGATTATTACTGTTGGTGGTTTGGCCGATATTGCTGCCATTGACGAGATAGCGACTACCACCAATATTCAATATTTTGCTCTTTCACGACCACTTTTAGCTGAACCGCATTTAGTAAAGCGTTGGCAGGATGGTTGTAGTAAAGAAGTCGACTGCGAGCGCTGTTCAAAGTGTCGTACTAAACGTGGTAATTTCTGCGTGGTATATAAGAAGCGCTAAACAGTAGATAATGTTGATGCTAATTATGGCTAATTGGCGTCAACACCCCCTCCTGAGTTGAAAAGTATTAATTGCTAAACTCTGCAGGTAGTTTTGCTTGAGTATCTCCGCATAAGCAAACTATTAATTTCAGTTTTTCCATCATGAACTTGTTAATTATATTAGCTTCGACCTATATTTGAGTGAAATGCTTATTTATAGATGTTTAGCATAGGATTCTTCGTGGCTGTTATCGTTCCTACCTATCCTCATAGCGCGCTGTGTCTGGGTTTTGTTAACATTCGAGTGTTTATTGTTCAGTAGGTTTTAAGTGGTTAGGAGTATATGAGGACTGCGTCACAAATTGTGTTTATTCGCGACATAAGTTTGTCGACAGCAAGTTGAATTAACATTATTTTATCCTTAGTCCATATTAATCGTAATCTGGATAACTTTCGAGTGTTATAAGACTCACAAAAAAAACCGTTCACACACATAATTCATACTCTTTCTTTTAGTAGAAAACCCGTCTGACCCTTTCAGCACGGGGAGCAGTCTGTGGCGTGCACTTAATTAAATTTGTTTTTAGGTTGTTACGGACAATAAAAAATGAAAAAACACTTCGAGCTTATCGATAAGCCGACATTTTTCGGCGCAATAATGCTGCTTTGTGCAGTTGTGATCCCTTTGCTGATATTTCCAGACGAAGGAGCAAAGTGGATTGCAGTTGCTAAAACATTTATGACAGACAAGCTGGGCTTTGCATATTTAGGCCTAGGTTTGGCGGCATTCTTCTTCATGATCTATATCGTTTTTTCTGATATCGGTCAGATCAAATTAGGCGATCCTGATGAAAAGCCTGAATTCGCACTGGCGTCTTGGGCGGCAATGCTATTTTGTGGTGGTATCGGTGCCAGTATCCTTTACTGGGGTACCATTGAGTGGGCTTATTACTACCAAAACCCACCATTCCAGCTAGAAGCTGGCAGTGAAGAAGCGGTGCGCTGGGCAGCAACTTACGGTTTGTTCCACTGGGGACCAATCGCTTGGTGTATCTATATGATCCCAGCCATCCCAATTGCTTACTTCTTTTATGTACGTAAGCAGCCTGTACTTAAAGTATCTGCTGCGCTTATGCCTGTTATTGGCGAAGCCAATAGCTTCGGTAAGCTAGGCAAAGTAATTGATGTACTGTTTATCTTCGGTCTATTGGGCGGCGCGGCAACAACCTTAGGTTTGGCTGCACCACTGATTAACGAAGGTATTAGTTACCTGTTTGGTATTCCAGCATCGACAGGTAGCCAAATTGCGGTGTTAATGGTGTGTACCGCCATCTTTGCTTACTCATCTTATATGGGTATGGACAAAGGCATTAAGATTTTAAGTAACATTAACTTCTGGGGTGCGTTAGGTTTACTGCTATTTGTATTGGTTTGTGGCCCAACAATCTTCATGTTGGAAACAGGCTTAGACTCAATCGGCCGTATGTTGTCTAACTTCTTTGTTATGGCGACCTGGGCTGAGCCATTCGGTGGTATGGGTACCTTTGAAGATACTCACTTCCCACAAGATTGGACGATTTTCTACTGGGCATGGTGGTTAGTATTTGCGCCAAGTATGGGTCTATTCGTTGCACGTATTTCACGTGGTAGAACGATTAAGCAGATGGTGTCTGGTGCGGTATTCTTTGGCTCACTAGGCTGTTCAATGTACTTCATCATCTTGGGTAACTACGGTTTATCATTGCAGTTGTCTGGTGAGCTTGATGTGGTGAGTATTCTTAATGCAGAGGGCGCGACTCGTGCAATCTTCGCTATTTTAGAGACGTTACCGTTTAGTACGTTGATTATTGCCGTATTTACTTTGTTATGTGTGATTTTTACTGCGACAACATTTGACTCGATCTCTTATATTTTAGCGTCAGTTGTACAGACTAACGTGACTGAAGATCCAATGCGTTGGAACCGCTTATTCTGGGCATTTACCCTATCATTCATGCCATCGGCATTGATGTTTATGGGCGGCTTAGCAACATTGCAAACAGCGGCAATTGTGGGTGGTTTACCATTATTGATTATCGCGGTAATGCTAATGATCTCTGGCGTTAAAGCGGCGACGTTAGACTTAGCGCATCAAGATGATTACGTCGATCCTGTGATTAATATTTCAGATCTTCCTGATGTTGACCCTTGGAGCAAAGAAGGTCAGGCATTGGCTCGTTTTGAAGGGCTACGTGATAACGCGATTGAAGCTGCTGAGCTTGAGCGTGAAGCTAACGATGCTATCTGGATGCTTAAGAAGCAGTTACGTAAAGAAGCACTGTCACGCGGCGAATCGAGTATTGATTTGGGCGACGCGCCTGATGAGATCATCGAGCAGCTACGCCAGTTAACTGACGATTCAATGAAGGCTAAAGAGGCCAAACTTGCAGCGTCAGAGCTTGCACAAGAAGCGCGTGTAGCTTTTGATGCGCTAATGCGCAGCAAGGAAGAAGAAGAGGCATTATTAGCTCAAGAAGAAGTTAAGCTGGCTATTCAGGCACGCTTGAATACCCCTAGCTAATAGTAAAATTGCCGATTAATGCTTGAACATGGATTTTCAGGCATTAAGCGACAAACGCTAGATACAAAAAAGCCGCTGGTAAGCGGCTTTTTTATATTAATCATAAGGTTAGCGCATGGTAACAAACTCTTCTGCGCCAGTAGGATGAATCGCTACAACGGCATCGAAATCAGCCTTAGTTGCGCCCATCTTCATTGCCACACCAAAGCCTTGTAGAATTTCATCCATACCGTAACCGATACCGTGAATACCCACGACTTTTTGATCGTCGCCAGCACAAACTAGCTTCATCTTACAAGCTTGACGATGTGCAGTAACGGCTGTGTACATTGACGTGAAACCAGAGGTGTAAACCGTTACGTTTTCTTCGCCGTACTGCGCGATAGCTTCTGGCTGGGTCAGACCCATAGTGCCAATTGCTGGGTGGCTAAATACTACGGTTGGAATAAGGTTGTAATCCATCTTCGCATCAGTCATACCATTGAATAAGCGCTCTGACAGGAGACGGCCCGCTTTAACGGCAACAGGTGTTAGCTCAACGCCGCCAGCCATGATATCGCCAACACAGTAGATGCCAGCATCTGTGGTGTTTTGCTGCTCGTCGGTGATCACGTAGCCTTTAGCATCTAGCTCAACCTTAGTGTTTTCGAGACCAATGTTGCCCGTTGATGGATGACGACCAATTGCCCAAATTAAACAATCAACATCGTAGCTTTCGCCATTTTCAATCTTAAGGGTTAAGCTGCCATCGTCATTTTTGGTGACCGACTCTGGTGTGCTGTGAGTATGCAGAGTTGGGCCATCGGTAGCCATCGATTCCATTAATGCTTCGCTTAGCATAGGGTCAAAGTTACGCAGTGGTGCATGTTTACGTACAAATAGGTGGGTATCGCTACCTAGTGCTTGTAATACGCCAGCAACCTCAACAGCAATATAACCCGCGCCCACAACCGCTACCCGCTTTGGCTGTGCTTCTAAAGCAAAGAACCCGTCTGAATCGATGCCGTACTCAGCTCCGGGAATGTTTGGAATCGTTGCCGCGCCACCTGTGGCAATTAAGATGTTATCGGCAGTGTAGTGTTCGCCATTCACTTCAATAGTTTTACTATCGATAAAGCGGCCATAACCACGCACTAGCGTTACACCATTGCTTTCAAGACCACGGTCATATGAGCCGTGAATACGGTCGATATAGGCTTCGCGGCTAGCAACAAGCGTACTCCAGTCGAACTTATTAACGGTTACGTCAAAGCCATAATCTTTGGCATATAAGTGCATAGCTTCGGCAACCTGCGCACCGTACCACATTACTTTTTTCGGAACACAACCTACGTTTACACAAGTACCGCCAAGCTCTTTGGCTTCGATAAGCAATACTTTGGCACCGCGCATGGCAGCTCGGTTAGCTGATGCAATGCCGCCGCTTCCTGCGCCAAGACAGATATAATCAAAATGTTGAGCCATGTGTATCTCCAATAAAGTTGTGAACTGCTGAACAAAGGCAGATAAATAGGGCGCCTTTGAACTTATCATTATAATGAATACTAGCTTGAGCATTGATCTGCTCTTAGCTAGTTGAGCCTAACTGTATGAGCTTAACGAGCCCGCAGTTGCGGTTGATGCCTTGCAGTTAGAGACCCATTTTCAGCCTCAGGCAAATATATTTGCCGTATACCAATAAGACGTAGGTAGCTGTCAATAGACGAACTTCCATCGCCAAAAACTGTGATTGGCTTGTCGGTCAGCTCAAGAACAAGCCATTGTAGAGGGAATTTTTTAATCCAGCTAGCCCAATCAAGAATGAGTTAGATGAGTTTAAAAATACTGTATTAGCTTGCTTAGTAGACTATTAAATGGGGACGAATACATCTCGGTTCAAGTGTTTAATTACCGCCGTGAATTATCTTTTGCTTAATCACTGGTGTAACCGTTACTCTGCATCAAGGCTTGGCGAAATAGACCGAGATATTAGAGTATTTGTTGCACTGAGCTAGCCGCGAGATTGTTGCGAAGCATTAACGCCGATACTGACAAACTGCATGATCGGCTTGCTCTGGACCTTCTGCACCACATTTCATGCATTGCCATTCATCTTGGCGCATATCGAGCTCTTGCTGATAATGTTGATTACGCGAGTTTACTCCTGAGTCTAAGTTACGCTCAAGGGAAGTCATACGGGTGTTCAACCAGCGGCAACTGGGATTATTTGCCACAGAATCTCGGCTGGCGAGTTTTTGTTTGCGACTTTTTGCTTTGGTCTTTTGGTTAGTCGTTTTTTTGTTTGTAGGCTTTTGTGTTGATGATTTCTTAATAACAGGATTGCTAAAACGTAGATCTGTATGGGTTTTGTTGCTGGGCGTAATAGGTTGCCCCTTGTCATTCAAGATGCTGCCTAAAGGCAGAGATGTAGGCTCATTGGCTGATGTATTAAGGGGAATACACATCAATATGCAGGTAAGCAGCATGAGGTGGTATAGATATAACATTCCTTGTTCCTCGGTATGCAGAAAACAATCCGTGTTTTCTGCTTGGGTTTAGCGACTCTGCGTTTTCGAGTGCCAAATTACGATATTTGCCTAATTATAACGGATGACTAGAGATCTTGGATTAAAAGCTCCAGCTTAAGTGGATACCGGCATAAGTCTCGTCTAAGTCACCAACGGTACCGTTATTGCGAGCTTCAAGTTTGATATCTTCTTGGGCGATGGTTTGGCTAATATGGCCTGAAAGCACTAAATTATTAGGCAGTTGATATTCGGCTTCGACACCAAATTGAAAGTGGTTAGCACCATCGTGCTCTTCGGTAACATATTGAAAATCGAAACCTTGGGTGACGTATGGACTAACGGTAAACCCTGGAGCCAATTCCCAGTTACTGTGTAAGCTTACTTCGATAAAGTAACCAGCGGCTTCGGTCGAATAGGTGTAGCTTACAGAAGGGAGCAACCATTCTACAGCTGTGTACTCTAAGCTACTAAATAGCTCATTGTCGTGGGCGCGCTCGTCGCCGTAAAACTCAAGGCGTTGATAACCTACGCTACCGCTTAAATTTTCAGTTAGGTCAAAGCCATACTCAATACCAAAGTTCCATTCCGTATAGTGCTGGCTGTCGCCCCGACCGACAGTGGCATATACGTTGAGGTTGTCTTTTTGTATTGCGGCAGTGGCCCAATAGATGCCACCTTTATCTAAGTTATTACGGCCTTCTGAGATATATTTTGAATCCCAGCCTAAGTCGAATAATGCTTGAACTTGCTGGTTGTCATTATCAGCAGGTAATGTTTTAAGGATCTTAGTGCTATGAGAATCATCGATGTTAGGCGCTTCATCGGCAATTGCGGCTGAGCTCATTAGGAGTGCTGCTAAGGCTGTGCATTGATAGGTTTTTATCATGTCAGGACTCAAATATTGGCGAAAGAAATTGACCCTGTGCATACTAGTTTTTAATACGAGAATGTAAATGATAATGGCTCTTATTTGCGACCCGCTTTGCAATACCAAAAGTGTGCAAAGTTTGTGCGGTTAAAGTTTGATTTATATCATAGTAAATACGATTTCTTACTGCTAGAGCTTACATTCTTTACAAAGAATTATGGGTTAAATATTGAATAATCGCTGATTCGCCCTTATCTCTTACTTATCAACATAGAATGTTAAGGAATTATCGATGAGCAATCCTTTGCTAAACAGTGCCAAGCTTCCCCCTTTTTCAAGTATTCAACCTGAACATATTCAGCCTGCTGTTGAGCAAGGTATTGCTAATTGCCGCCAAAAAATTGAAGAGGTGTTAAAGCACCAAGGCCAATTTACTTGGGACAACCTTATTGCTCCACTTGAAGAGGTGGATGACGAGCTAGGTAAGATCTGGTCACCAATTTCGCATATGAACTCGGTAGTCAGCAGTGAAGAGTGGCGTCAGGCACACGATGCATGTTTACCTTTGTTGTCTGAGTACGGCACGTTTGTGGGCCAGCACCAAGGTTTGTATCAAGCATATAAGTCATTGGCTGAATCTGCTGAGTTTGCGACTTATTCGCAAGCTAAGACAAAGCTTATTGAAAACAGCCTACGTGATTTTGAATTGTCAGGTATTGGTCTAAGCGATAGTGACAAACTACGCTATGGCGAGTTAGTTAAGCGTATGTCTGAACTCACCAGCAACTTCTCTAATCAGTTACTTGATGCCACTCAAGCTTGGACTAAGTTAATTACCGATGAAACTGAGCTTGCTGGTTTACCAGAGTCTGCTGTAGCTGCCGCTAAAGCGATGGCAGAAGCAAAAGAATTAGATGGCTGGCTATTTACACTCGACTTCCCATCTTACTTGCCTGTTATGACTTACAGCGAAAACCGTGAACTGCGTGAAGAGTGCTACCGTGCATTTGTGACTCGTGCTTCTGATCAAGGTCCAAACGCCGGTGAGTTTGATAACGGTCCATTGATGGATGAGATTTTAGCTGTGCGCCACGAGCTGGCCAATCTACTTGGTTTTGACAGCTTTGCAGATAAGTCATTAGCAACCAAAATGGCAGAATCTCCAGCACAAGTTTTAGACTTTTTGACTGAGCTTGCTGCGCGCTCGAAGACACAAGGTGAAACCGAGCTGGCAGAACTTAAAGAGTTTGCTGCCAAAGAATGCGGGGTTAGCGAATTAGAATCGTGGGATCTGTCTTTTTATGCTGAAAAATTAAAGCATCATAGATATGAGATCTCACAAGAGATCCTGCGTCCATACTTCCCTGAGGACAAAGTGTTATCTGGTTTGTTCTATACGGTATCACGCCTGTTTGGCTTAACGGTTACCGAGCAAAAAGAGTTCGATACCTACCATAAAGATGTGCGTTTCTTTGATATTACCGACGCTAACAATGAGCATCGCGGCAGCTTCTACCTCGATTTATATGCTCGTGAAGGTAAGCGTGGTGGTGCTTGGATGGATGATTGCCGTGCTCGTCGCGCAACGGTTAACGGTTTGCAAGACCCAGTGGCTTACTTAACCTGTAACTTTAATGCTCCTGTGGCAGGTAAGCCTGCACTGTTTACCCATGACGAAGTGACCACACTATTCCATGAATTTGGCCATGGCATTCACCATATGCTGACTAAAATCGATGTGGGTGGCGTATCTGGCATCAGCGGTGTGCCTTGGGATGCTGTAGAGTTGCCAAGCCAGTTTATGGAAAACTGGTGCTATGAAGAAGAAGCGTTAGCGGAGATCTCAGGACACTACGAAACTGGTGAGCCTTTACCTAAGGCTCTACTAGACAAGATGCTAGCGGCGAAGAACTTCCAGTCAGGCATGATGATGTTACGTCAGCTTGAGTTCTCACTATTTGATTTTAAAATGCACCTTGAATATGACCCAGCTAAGGGCGCAGAGATCCAGCAAAAGCTTGACGAAGTTCGTGACCAAGTTGCGGTAATTAAGGCGGCTGAGTTTAATCGCTTCCAACACAGCTTTGCGCATATCTTTGCTGGTGGCTACGCGGCAGGTTACTACAGCTATAAGTGGGCTGAAGTGCTTTCTGCAGATGCTTTCTCACTGTTTGAAGAACAGGGCATATTCAATCGTGAAACTGGTCAACGTTTCTTAGAGAACATTTTAGAAATGGGTGGTAGTGAAGAACCTATGGAGCTATTTAAACGCTTCCGTGGTCGCGAACCACAAACCGATGCATTACTAAGACATAGCGGTATAACGGGCTAGCATAGACTGCTATCTATAATTGGAAAGGCGCCTTAGGCGCCTTTTTTGTTTGATCTGTTTCACACTTGTTATCTGGTATGACCTTTGTTAGCCTTTCGATTCTTTTCAAGGATGTTAGGTAGTATTGTAAATGAATCTGTATTTTAGACTGGTATGGTTATTCTTATGGCGTATACGCCACTGTAAAAAAATTGGCTTTTTAGGTACCAGCAAACTGGCTTATCGCGCCTTACCTAGCGACTGTGACATTAATTTTCATTTGACCAATTCTCGCTACCCCGCTTTTATGGATCTAGCTCGTACCTATATGATGGCTGAAATGGGTTTTTTGAAGCGTTTCATTAAGCTGGGTTGGATGCCAATTGTTAATGCTGCTGAATTTACTTATATCCGTGATATTAAACCATTTGCTCAGTTTGAAATTGAAACTAAGTTGGTGGGTTGGGATGAGAAGTACTTTTATATTGAGCAACGTTTTGTCAGTGAGCGCGGCTTGCACTGTATTGCCCATGTGCGAGGGGTGTTTGTGTGTAAACGTAAGCAGGTACCAATTCCTACCATGCTTGCAGAGGTTGGCTATGAGCAAGCTGCGCCAGAAATGCCTGCAGAGGTCGTAAAGTGGAAAGCATTTTTACAGCTTAAAAAAGAACGTAACTTACCGCCAGTACCATCAGAGCCTGTAGAGTTTAAGTCTGCGAGTTAAAGCTTTTTTGACACAATCGGTTAGGTATGTGCGCGTTGTTCACTTTGGTCACCTGTAGCTAAAGTGAGCTCTATTTCTTCTATCACTTGGTTTACAGATCCCCTTAACTTAGCTTGGATCCAATAGCGGCCTATATTTTGGTAATCAAGTAGATGTAATTCATGCTCTAGTGCGTAAAGGCAAGGAATGAATGCGCAATCTGCTAGTGAAAAGCTATCACCACATACCCAATGATTATCTGCTAGGCGATGGTCTATATTGTCTAGTATCGATAACAGGTCTTTTTCCAGCTGCTTAGTATTAATTTGGTTGTTAGTTGCTTTGGCTGCTAGCCATAAATCAATATTGGGATCTAACAACATATCGCATTGTCTGTCGTATTGACGCACGTATAAGGCTTGGGTTTTCTCGATTGGAATAAGTTGGGTGCCTGAGCTGATGTAGTTATCGAGATATTCGATAATAATTGTGGCATCGTTGAAAGACTCGCCGGTTTGTATGTTGAGTAAAGGAAGGCGGCTAGAACGGTTTATTTGCAGAAAACTACGCCTACTGAATGCGTTGTGAAGATCGATAATATGCGGATAAAAGCTTGCTTGCTTTTCATAGAGTGCAATCAATGTTTTTTGTGACTGGCGTGCCAGCGGGTGGTAATACAGATCCATAGCTTATTTCAGTTCGTAAATTGGGTAGTTACTATTAACTCTAGTCGTTAATATTAGGAGTCTCAACGCCACGCAAAATGCGCGGTACAGATAATGGACTGACTAATTCGGTAATCATTTTTTGCTTCAAACGCTTACTTGCTAACCTTGAGCGTTTAATTAGCGTGTGTTTTTTTAGATTGAGAAAGAATATGAGTCAAATTGAAAAGTTTGCTGCCATTTATACAAGGGCCGCAGAACGAAAAGGTGGTGATGCCGGATTAGAAGCTTTACTGCCGAGTGGCTTGAGTGATCAAGAGCTAACTCAATATAGTGACGCACAGTTGTTATCTGAGATCAGCAAAAAGGTATTTCAAAGCGGCTTTGTTTGGCGCATCGTTGAGGCTAAATGGCCCGAATATGAAAAGGCATTTTTTGGTTTTGAGCCTTTTAAAGTATTGATGCTGTCACCGGAACAATTACAAGAGCGTGCTAGCGATCCTAAGCTTATCCGTCACCTGAAAAAAACCATGGCGATTTATGATAATGCGCACATGGTTAACGATATTGCTCGTGAGCATGGCAGTCTAGCTAAGTTCATTGCTGATTGGCCAAGTGAAGACATTACCGGCTTGTGGGCTCTACTTAAGCGCAAAGGTGTGCGCTTAGGAGGAAACACCGGGCCTTACTTTTTGCGCTCAATGGGTAAGGACACCTTTTTATTAACCAATGATGTGCAAGGATACCTAAAAAGCCACGGTCTTGTGGATTATGGCTTTAGCTCAAAAGCGGGCATGAAGCAGGTGCAAGAGGTGTTTAATCATTGGCAACAAGAGTCTGGAAGAAGCTTGGCAGACATCAGCAGAGTATTGGCATGTAGCGTTGGAGACAACCGAATTTAGTGTTCACTACCAATGCTGAAATAACTAAGTGATTTAAACCTGCTAAGCGCTTTAAAGTAATGCTAAGTTAATGTTAATAAGCTATATCTTAATAGGTTGTGCTTAAACTAAGGGCTAACATGTTTTGGCTAGTTACGCCGCTGTTAACATAACTGAAACATACGTGGCTGATTTTATGCAAATATTTTCATTAGCTTACAATTTTAACGGGCATTTTTCTTGTTGGCTTGCGCCCATTATGAGATAAAGGTCCGTTATATATTCGACAAAAAAATATGCTTCCAAAGGTGGGTTTGACGGCACTTTCTGCTTTCAAAAAAAATATTACCGAGTAGATGGCTTTTATTAGGAGTTCTCATGCGGCAAATAGTGAAAATTGCCTCTGTTTTAAGTGTGGCGTTATGGATAACTGGCTGTGAGCAAAAACCTGAGCAAGGACCACAGCAACGTGGACCTATGGAAGTTGGTGCTCTGACAGTTACAGCTAAACCTCAATCGATTATGGTTGAATTACCAGGTCGCAGTAAGGCGTATTTGGAAGCAGAAGTGCGTCCACAGGTTAGCGGTATCATTATGACCCGTGGGTTTACTGAAGGTAGAGATGTCGAAAAAGGGCAGTCTTTATATCAGATCGAACCATCTACATATGAAGCGGCGCTTGTTAGCGCAGAAGCAGATCTTACTAGCGCAAATGCAAGTCTAGTATCAGCTAAAGCTAAAGCTGTGCGTTTTGAGAAGCTAGTTAAGCTTAATTCTATTAGTGAGCAAGACTATGATGAAGCTGATGCTGCTTACAAAGAAGCGATGGCGCGTGTAACCGTTGCTAAAGCGGCAATTAACACAGCAAAAATCAACCTTGAATACACTAAAGTTACCGCACCGATTTCTGGTCGTGTTGGTAAGTCTGATGTCACTCCTGGTGCCCTTGTTACTGCAAATCAAAGCCAAACATTAGCTACGATTCAGCAGCTTGACCCAATTAACATTGATATTGCTCAATCGAGCGCGCAAATGTTACGTCTTAAGTCACAACTTAAACGTGGTCAAATTGAAGCCGCTGCAAACGCAAATGTAGAGCTAATCCTTGAAGACGGTACGCCATACGGTCAAACCGGTGTGTTGCAGTTTGCTGAAGTGACGGTTAATGAAAACACGGGTTCAGTTATTATCCGTGCAGAGTTTCCTAATCCGGATGGCGTGTTAATGCCTGGCATGTATGTACGTGCTGTGCTGAATACGGGAACTGATCCTGAAGCGATTCTAGTACCACAAAAAGCCATTACTCGTAACACCAAAGGTCAAGCGGTAGCTATGGTGATTGAAGATGGCAAAGTGGCTGCACGTATCGTGACAACTGCTGAAGTGATTGATAACCAATGGCGTATTATTGATGGCTTAAAAGTAGGCGATCAACTAATCGTTGAAGGTTTACAGAAAATTCGTCCAGGCGCTCCGGTAAAAGCTGGTCCTTTGGTCGCTGACAAGAAACCAGAAACACAACAGAAATAGGGCAGAGTTATGGCACGTTTCTTTATCGATCGCCCAATTTTTGCATGGGTGATCGCTATTATTGTGATGCTGGCGGGTGTGCTCTCAATTGTGGGCTTACCAGTATCGCAGTATCCAAGCATTGCACCACCATCAGTGGTGATCAGTGCTGTTTACCCTGGCGCATCAGCCAAGACGATGGAAGACTCAGTAACCCAGGTTATTGAGCAGCGAATGACGGGTCTAGATCACCTTCGCTATATTACATCGACTAGTGATAGCTTTGGTAATGCGCAAATTACACTTACCTTTAACGCTGAGGCTGATCCTGACATCGCGCAGGTACAGGTGCAAAACAAGCTACAGCTTGCTATGCCACTGCTACCACAAGAAGTACAGGCTCAAGGTGTTAACGTAAGTAAGTCGAGTGCAGGCTTCTTGATGGTAGCGGGTTTCGTATCAGAAGATGGCTCTCTCGATAAAAATGATATTGCCGATTATGTTGGCTCAAACATTCAGGATCCGCTAAGTCGTGTACCTGGTGTGGGTACTATCGAGCTATTTGGCGCGCAATATGCGATGCGTATTTGGCTAGACCCTCTGAAACTGACTCAATATAACCTGACAAGCCAAGATATTATTGCATCGATCCGTGAGCAAAATGCTCAGGTATCAGCAGGTCAATTAGGTGGTGCACCATCGGTTGCAGGCCAAGAGCTAAACGCAACGGTATCGGCACAAAGCCGTTTACAAAACGCTGAGCAGTTTAAAAAGATCATCATTAAAGCTGACACTTCAGGTGCGAAAGTATTCCTAGAAGATGTAGCGCGTGTTGAGCTGGGTGCAGAAAGCTACGCGGTTGAGTCATTTTACAATGGCAAACCTGCGGCTGGTATTGGTATTCAGCTAGCAACCGGTGCTAACGCATTGGCAACTGCTGAAGGCGTGCGAGCAAAAATCAATGAGATGAAGCCATTCTTCCCTGATGGGATGGAAGTGGTTTATCCGTATGACACAACCCCATTCGTTGAGAAATCAATCGAAGGTGTTGTCCATACGCTACTCGAAGCTGTAGTACTTGTATTCTTGATCATGTACCTGTTCTTGCAGAACTTCCGGGCAACGCTAATCCCAACAATTGCGGTACCAGTTGTATTGCTAGGTACTTTTGCGATTTTGGCTGCAGCAGGCTTCTCAATTAACACCTTAACCATGTTCGCTATGGTACTGGCAATCGGTCTTCTGGTAGATGACGCGATTGTTGTGGTGGAGAACGTCGAACGTGTAATGCAGGAGGAGGGCCTCAGTCCGATTGAGGCTACCAAGAAATCGATGGATCAAATCACTGGTGCGCTAGTGGGTATTGGTCTAACGCTGTCAGCTGTATTTGTACCGATGGCATTTATGTCTGGTTCAACCGGTGTTATTTATCGTCAGTTCTCAATTACGATTGTGTCAGCAATGGCGCTATCTGTAATGGTGGCAATTATTCTAACTCCGGCACTTTGTGCGACCATGCTTAAGCCAATCGCCAAAGGTGAAAGCCACGTTAAAACCGGTTTCTTTGGTTGGTTTAACCGTAAGTTTGATGCATTGACCTCACGCTATGAGGCTAGTGTCGCAGCTATGATTAAGCGCACTGGTCGTACTATGATGGTTTACCTAGCCATTACGGTTGCAGTGGGCTGGATCTTCATGCGTATGCCTACAGCATTCTTACCAGACGAAGACCAAGGGATCTTGTTTACGCAGGCTATTTTGCCAGTGAACTCGACGCAGCAAGAAACCAAGGCTGTACTAGAGCGTGTTACTGATTTTTACTTGAATGAAGAAGGCAACAACGTTAAGTCAGTATTTAGCGTATCAGGCTTTAGTTTCGCGGGTAATGGTCAAAACATGGGTATTGCGTTCGTTGGTCTTAAAGACTGGGCAGAACGTAGTGAACCAGGTCAAGACGTACAGTCAGTTGCTAACCGAGCCATGGGCATGTTTATGGGGATGAAAGAAGCCTTTGTATTCGCCTTTGTTCCGCCAGCGGTAATTGAGTTAGGTACGGCTAACGGTTTCGACTTCTACTTGCAGGACAAGAATGGTCAAGGCCATGAAAAGCTGGTTGAAGCGCGTAACATGTTACTAGGTATGGCTGCACAGAATCCGAACCTAGTGGGCGTACGTCCTAACGGTCAGGAAGATGCGCCACTTTATCAAGTTCATATCGATCACGGTAAATTACGTGCATTAGGTATTGATATTGATTCAGTGAACAGCGTACTGGGAACAGCTTGGGGTGGTAACTACGTTAACGACTTTATCGACCGTGGTCGTGTGAAGAAAGTTTACGTGCAAGGTGAAGCCGAATATCGTATGCAGCCAGAAGATTTAGACTCTTGGTATGTACGTAACGATAAAGGCGAAATGGTTCCATTCTCAGCATTCGCTTCGGGTAGTTGGCAGTATGGTTCTCCACGTCTAGAACGTTTCGGTGGTTTACCAGCGATGAACATTCAAGGTGGTACGGCACCTGGTTATAGTACCGGTGCAGCAATGGATGACATTGAAGCTATGGCTAAGAAGCTTCCACCAGGATTTGGTATCGAGTGGAACGGTCTTTCTTATGAAGAACGTCTATCGGGTAACCAAGCGCCAATGTTGTATGCCTTGTCTATTGTGGTGGTATTCTTAGTACTAGCTGCACTTTACGAGAGCTGGTCGGTACCATTTGCGGTAGTACTCGTTGTACCTCTGGGTATTATCGGGGCCTTGATTGCGATGAATGGTCGTGGCTTACCAAACGACGTATTCTTCCAAGTAGGTCTGCTAACTACTGTGGGTCTGGCAACCAAGAACGCCATCTTGATTGTGGAATTCGCTAAAGAGTTCTATGAGAAAGGTGCAGGACTTGTTGAAGCGACGCTACATGCGGTTCGAGTACGTTTACGTCCAATCTTGATGACGTCTTTAGCATTCGGCCTAGGTGTTGTACCACTTGCTATCAGTAGCGGTGTTGGTTCTGGTAGCCAGAACGCCATCGGTACTGCGGTACTTGGCGGTATGATGAGCTCGACCTTTATGGGGATCTTCTTTATCCCAATCTTCTTCGTCATTGTTGAGCGTATGTTCAGTAAGCGCGAACGAGATGCAGCGAAAGCAGCAAAGGCAGAAGCTAAAGCCGCTAAAGCGAACAAATAACCTAAAGGTTACAGAGTTCACTCGCTAACACTAAAAAGCCCAGCAAATGCTGGGCTTTTTGTTATTAAAAGATAGGAGCTAGGACGGTGCTACGCACCTAGGAGGACCTAGGACCTAGGACGTTCGCAGGCTCACTGCTAGGACGGTGCTACGCACCTGCGAGGAAAAGCTAACAGCTTAACAGCTAAAGCCTACTCATAGTGCTTGGAATCTTTTGGTTGTTGCTTTCCTAGGTCCTAGAACCTCGGGCCTAGGATCTATCTTCTAATCCTTTCGCAGGCTCACTGCTAGGAAAAGCCAAAAGCAAAGGCTTAAGCTGGCTTATGGCGGCTGTAATCTTTTGATTGTTGCTTTGCCTAGGTCCTAGAACCTATCTTTTAAGACGTATCGGACAGCTTAGTAATAGATCGTCGTTGTCTAATGTGCGTACCTGACATTCTGTTGCTGTTATTAAGCCGTATGCAGCAAGGCCATTATTGCGCGGAATAGTGGTTGAACCTGGATTGAATAACAAAATATCATCGCGATACTCAGCAACAGGAATATGGCTATGACCATAAAGTAAGGCGTCACCGCTTTGCAGTGGTGGTAGGTTATCTGGGTTATAAATATGGCCATGGGTTAAGAATAAACGCATTTGTGGTAGCAGCACATGAGCGTAGCTAGCAGTGATGGGAAACTGCAGTAATGCTTGGTCGACTTCGCTATCGCAGTTGCCACGTACGGCAATGATTTTAGCGCTGTAGGCATTTAACGCTTCTGCTGTCGCAACTGGATTATAACCGTCAGGAATGGTGTTACGCGGTCCATGATTAAGTAAGTCACCTAACAGAATAAGGTGGTCAGCACTGGATGCTTCAAAGCGAGCTAACATAGCTTGGGTTGCTGGCAAACTTCCGTGTAAATCAGAAGCGATAAATAGTTTCATAAGCGAGGGTTAGCTCTACAGACAATAGTAACAAGGCGGTTAATACGACCTTGTTCGGTGTGGATTTTGCTAATTATAGTCGCTAACTCCTAGAGCGAGTGTGAGATAAGACTAAAAAGGCTTAGCAAATAAATTGCTAAGCCTTTTTTCTATTGCAATAAAGCTCAACCTTTAAGGCGTGTAATAAGTCGCTGCACCTGGGCCAACTGGTAGGCCAATCACGAATACCCAGATAAAGAAGAAGCAGGTCCAACCGATAAAGAATACGATTGAATAAGGCAGCATGGTGGCAACTAGCGTACCAATACCTAGGTTCTTTTTGTACTGCGAAGCAACGGCCAAAATTAATCCAAAGTAACTCATCATCGGAGTGATGAGGTTGGTTACTGAGTCACCAATTCGGTAAGCAGCCTGAATCGTTTCCGGCGCGTAACCCACTAGCATCAACATAGGCACGAAGATAGGTGCGGTTACTGCCCACTGGGCTGAAGCACTACCTAGCATTAAGTTGATAAAGCCACACATCATAATAAACAACACGAATACCAGTGGGCCTGTAAGGCCAACAGCATTTAGTGCGTCTGCGCCAGATACAGCCAACACAGCACCTAAGTTAGTCCACTTAAAGAAAGCCACAAACTGCGACGCAAAGAACACTAAAACGATATACATGCCCATGCTACTCATACTGCTAGACATAGCATTAATGACATCAATATCGCGCTTCATACTGCCTACAACACGGCCATAGACTAAGCCTGGAATGGCAAAACACACAAAAATAAACGCTACAATTCCTTTAAGGAAAGGCGAGCCGGCAACTAAACCGGTTTCTTGATTTCGAAGTGGTGCACCTTCTGGAATAATGGTTAGCGCCAGAATTGCTGACATCACAAGTACAGTTAAACCGGCGATTTTAAGGCCCTTTTTCTCAAGGGCACTTACTGTATCCATCTTCTGTTCGCTAAGGTCAATCGCTGCTTCGCTAGCATCGTATTTACCTAGTTTGGGCTCAACAATTTTCTCGGTAACGAATGCACCTAAGAAGGTGATTAAGAAGGTTGAGACAAACATAAAGTACCAGTTTACTTCAGGGCCAACTAGGTAGTCTGGATCGATCATTTGCGCTGCTGCTTCGGTGATCCCTGAAAGCAGAGGATCCACTGTGCCAAGCAATAAGTTGGCGCTGTAACCACCCGATACACCGGCGAATGCGGCTGCAAGACCCGCTAGAGGGTGACGACCTAAGGAGTGAAAGATCATCGCTGCCATTGGAATCAATACCACATAACCAAGTTCAGATGCGGTGTTTGATACGATACCGGCAAACACTAAGGTGAGTGTTACCAAGCGCTTAGATGCGCCCATTACCAGCAAACGCATGGCGGCAGATAATAAGCCTGAACGGTCGGCAATACCTACACCCAATAAGGCTACAAGCACGGTTCCAAGAGGGGTAAAGCCGGTAAAGTTAGTCACCAAATTGGAGACTATCATTCTAAGGCCTTCGGCATTCATTAAGCTGACTACATGAATTAAGCCATCGGCACTGCGACCTGATGCACCTTCTGGGCGTGGATCGACAACGGTTAATTCAAAGTAACCAGCGATTCCGCTAATCACTACAACTGCAGCGCAGAACATGGCAAAAAGAGTAATAGGGTGAGGCAGCAAGTTACCTAGGCGTTCAACGACATTAAGGAAGCGGACAAACCAACCACTCGGCTGATTATTAGGATCGGAAGGGACATCACCTGGCAAAGGCAGGCTGTCGCCATTATTGGAGCTCATAGGGTCTTCCTTTAATAATTATTATTTTGTTATTTTTATTCTACTTATGTGCGGCAAGAGTAGCTACTAATAAGGACTTCTTGTTAAGCCAATGTGGCATGATGGCGAGATATAATTAATTAAACCTTAAATCGGTTGGTTTTATGGTTTTTACTATGGGTTGGCATTACCTGAATAGGTACGGTTTTACTGCTACTTTGTGGCTTTTTTTCTTAGTGAGCGGAGATAATTTTTGGCTAAAAAAAAGGACTCATATTGAATGAGTCCAAAAGGGATGATTCGCTGTTTCCGTTGGGAGTGGAATTACTATAGCTAGGGTTAGCTGTATCAAAGCTGAATGGACGAAATGAGCAAGATTAACCCTTGTTAATCTTGCTTATCTTTATAAATAAATACAGCTTGAGCCTTTTGTTTTTCTATCTGGTTTATTGTTTTTTAGGCAAAAAAAAGGACTCATTTTTGAATGAGTCCAAAGGGGATATATGAATTACATGTCCGTTGGGGATGTGATTAATATAGCTAAGGCAAGCTGTACTAACACTGAATAAAGTATCAACAACTTAGCAAGATAAAATGATTGTGATGTTTTTTTGGAAGCGAGCTTGGGTAGCAAATAGATGCAAACAAAGAAGTAGTAATAAAGTTAAATAAAAGTGCCAATTAGTTTGTGTATTTAGTAGGATAAAGTGAGAAAATCGAAGAGATAACTATTTAGTTGTATAAAAAAGCACTACTTGGTGATGATGTTTCGTCGTTGATTTTTAACGTTTTTATTAAACCACCAGTGCAAATGGTGTACACCTTGGTTGACTTTCAATTGCTTAGGTTAAATCAATGGCTAAAGTCAGAAAAGTCTGACTTCTCCCTGCATTTTTCTAGGCTATTTAAATGAGTTTTGTGTTTACCAGGTTAAAAAATACCGCTAAAAGTCAGGTTGGCTGATACGTTAGATACTGGATTTCATGGCTTAAATCAGTAACAGTATTGGCGGCAAGTAGAAGGTATTTGACAGTTTCAATCCTACAACCATGGATTCGCTCCAAACTATATAAATAAAAAAAGAACAGACAGGAAGTACAAATGGAAGGGATATTATTAGGCTTAGGCCTTGCCGTGATTATCGGTTACCTGTGGTATGTGAGTTTAATTAAAAAGCGCAATACGGGGCGTGAGGCTCTATCGGGCATTGATGTACAGCTAAAAAAGCGCTCCAACTTAGTGCCTAATATTCTTAAAATTGCTCAAAAGTATATGGACCATGAAAAGTCCTTACTGACAGAAATCACTGAGTTAAGAGCCCTTGCTACCAAGGGATATAATGAAAGCGATCCCCGTTCGGTAAAAAATCATCTTGAGGTTTCTGAAAAGCTCAACCAAAAGGTGTCACAGCTGATGGTGTCGGTAGAAAATTATCCCGAACTCAAATCTGACAATACCATGCTGCAAGCAATGCAGACTTACAATGAAGTTGAAGCGCAATTATCTGCAGCTCGACGCTTTTATAACTCCGCTGTATCTGAACTTAATACTGCGGTAGAAATTTTCCCTGGTTCGATTATTGCTAAGATGGCTAATGTAAAAGTGATGCCTTTCTATGAGGCTGATGAAGCAGCAAAAGCCCCTGTAGATGCGGCTGACTTCCTAAAGTAATGATTAATAATCGTTAACACTTATTTAATTTTTGGCCGTTTGAAGGTGTTAATTCTTAGGGGTTATAGACATTATGCATCTGCTTTCCTTTGTGTTCGGTGCGCCAATTAGGGCTATTCGTAATAGTAATAATCTAGTGGCTGACCCTGCTGAAATTGCGCAATTCAAACAATATTATCAGCAGCATTTAGAGCCGCTGACCAGTAAGTTTGAAAATGCTCGTGTCGCGAGTTTAAAGGCTTGTCGTCAGCGTTTGTACCTTTGCGCTGCTATCTACCTTGGTATTGTTATTTTGGCGTTTATGTTTATGCCATATATGCACTTATCTGAGCCATTGATGGTTTATTTTATCGGCCTCGTTGTATTGGCTTTACCGCTTGTATGGTGGCTCTACAACCCAATAAAACATTATAAAAAAGACGTAAAACTCAAGATTTACCCACTGATTTTTAAGTACTTCGGTCAAGACTTTATTTTCAGCGTCGATCATAAAATGAGCCTGTCTGCGCTAAAGGCTTCAAAGTTATTACCCTATTATGAAGACGCGAACTTTTTTGACTATGTACAAGGTACCTATAACGGAGTTGAGATAGCCTTAAATGAATTACACCTGACTAAACAAATTAGGCGTGATAAATCCACCGATACGGTGAGTGTATTTAAAGGCGTCATGATAGAGCTCAGTAGTCATAAAGATTTTCGGGGACACACTGTGGTGGTTAAAACCCGTGGTGGTTTAGTTAATTTCCTATCGGATTCATTTAAAGGCTTGGAGCGAGTTAGGCTAGAAGATCCGGTTTTTGAAAAGCAATTTGATGTGTTTTCTACTGATCAAATTGAGGCGCGCTATCTGCTTACTGTGAGTTTTATGCAGCGTTTGCAGGCACTATCGGCTAGTTTTGACAATAAAATTCAATGCGCTTTTTACCGTAATCAGCTACTGATTATGTTGGGGAGTAAGGATGATCGTTTTGAGATGGCCTCTATATTTAAGCCCGCGACATTTCAATACGAATTTAGTCAGATTAATAAAGAGATGAAGCAGTTATTCGCTATAGTTGATGTGTTGCAATTGGAACGGGCGACAGGTTTATGATTAAACAAGGATACTTGGTTGGATTACTATTGTTATCGGCAAATGTCATCGCTGAGGTTAGTAAACCGCACTTTGTTGCTAAGCCTTCAGATAAAAGCGTTTTAGGTAAAGCGTCTGAATCAAGTAAAGCAGCGGTAAGTGCTAATGTGAGTCAAGAAACTAAGCAAGGCGATAAAGTTTACCACTATCGCACTGCAGACGGCGGGTTGGCTTTTTCTGATAGAGCGCCAGAGGAAGGTCATTATCAAGTATTGTTGTTCGATTGCTATGCTTGCTCGCCAAAATCCAATGTAAATTGGTTCTCTATACCGTTATTTACCACTCTTTATCAGCAGCAGATTGCCATTGCGGCCAAACGGTATCAACTTGATCCGGCATTAATTCGTGCCGTTATCCACGCAGAATCGGCCTTTAAGCCCGCAGCTTTATCAAAAGTTGGTGCACAAGGCTTGATGCAGTTAATGCCTGAAACGGCTAAAGAGCTCGGCGTAAATGATGCCTTTCATCCAGCGGAGAATATCCTTGCTGGTAGCCGTTATTTAGCCAACTTACTGGATAGATTTGATGGCGATATTGCTTTAGCTTGCGCAGCATACAACGCTGGAGCCTCTAGGGTTGAGCAGTATAAAGGCATACCACCCTACCCAGAAACTCAAGCATATGTAGAGCGAGTGCAAATACTGCTTAAACGTTATCGAAGTGCCTAGTGTTACGCTACTGCGACTTGGTTTAGCGGCAAGGTATGCGCTTGCTTAGCGCGAGAACGGATATCTAACCACACCATTGGCACTACAATTAAACATAAAGCGATGTTAGATAAAGGCATCGCCATCCACACGCCATTTACCCCTAAAAACTTAGGTAATATCATTAGAAATGGAAGCTGGATTAGCATATTGCCACAGGCAATAACCAGTGCTTTCACCCCTTGGTTGGTTGCCATAAAGTAGATGGACGAAAGTGCGATAAAACCATCTAGCGGCATAGCAAATAGGTGCATCTTTATGCCATCAATCGCAGTGGCTATAAGCAAAGGGTCATTATTGTTAAATAGCCCAACCATGGTTTCTGGTAACAGGTTTAGCAGCAATACCCAGCTGGTACCGGCAATTAAGGTTACCTTTACAGATAGCTTAAGCATCTTGTTAATATTTTCATGCTGCTCGGCACCGTAGTAATAACTCACGGGCGGCTGCATACCCTCAGCGATACCTTCTGCCACTAAGTAATACAACACCATCAAGTAACCAACAATGGCAAAAGCACCAACTGTCAGTGGCGTGCCATATTCAGTGAATAAGCGGTTATGCAGCGCGAATACAAAGCTAGTGTACAAGTACATAAATAGGCTTGAAGATCCTAATAGTACGATTTGCTTGGCAAAGGGAGCGTTAAACCAGCTAAATGTGCTCGACCAGTTAATGCTGCTTTTGGCTGAGCAAAAATAGATCAGGCCTAAAATACAAACTACGACTTGGGCACTAATGGTCGCTATTGATGCGCCCAATAAACCAAAGTCGAATACGCCTATCAATAGATAGTCGAGAGCGATATTGATAAACGCACCTAACACCATTAAGCCGGTGGCGAAGTTAGGGCTTTCATCATTACGGATGAGTAGTGGCAAGGCTGAGGCGATAACCGTAATCACTGCGCCCCAAGTGAATACGCCAATATATTCCTGCGCCATGACTAAGGTATTGCCAGCACCGCCTTGAGCTTCAAGGAAGAAATCGCTAAAGACGGCTAAAATTGTAGTCGATATGGCAGCTAAACCAAGCATAAGTATTAAGCTGCTAGTCAAAATAGTTGGTGCTGCGCGCGTGTCACCCTTACCGCGTTGAATCGACAGTAAGCTACCGCTACCCATGCCCACCATGATGCCAAAACCCACCATAAAGTAGATCACTGGCCAAGCCATATTGATAGCCGCTAGTCCTTCAAAACCTATGTAATGGCCAATAAAAATACCGTCAACGATTTGGTATAAACCGTTAACTAGCATGGCGGCAATCGCTGGCAAGGTGTAACGCCAAAATGTGCGGCTAATGGACTGAGCTTGGGTGTTTTCGATGCTTGCTTCTAACATGGGAATATCAATATTGAACAATAAAGCTCGGCAAGTTACTCTGTATTTGAGATTGAATAAAGTTAGTTACTATCTGTTTTTGGTATAGGTGAGTAGGCGATGAACTGGACGATTGATGAGCTTAATGCATTTGTAAACTCGGTAAAGCTCGGCTCATTTTCCGCTGCCGCGCGCAAAATGGGCAAAGCGCAGTCGCGTATTAGTACGGCAATTAGTAACTTAGAGGCGGGGTTAGGCTTTGAGTTATTTGACCGCAGCGCTAGACTGCCACTGCTTACGACACTTGGTGAAGAGATGTATATTGAAGCGCAGTCAGTACTCGCTCAATGCCAACGCTTAAATGCCCGCGCAATGACGGTGACATCTGGTGAGGAAATCACCCTAACGGTTGCTATGGATGAAGCCGTTCCTGTGACCGCTTTTGAAGCTTTATTTCAGCGAATATCGACGCAATTCCCACTGCTTAAATTGACGATTATTAATGGATCGCAAGAGGACATCGCTGCATGGGTTGATGCAAAACGTGCTGATATCGGCATTATGTTTCACTCGTCGACCATGCTACCTGATTCACTCGACTTTATGTCGATAGGCCAGTTTAAACAGAGCTTAGTGGTTGCGCCATCTCACCCGCTAGCAGCCAGCCCCGCGCCGACATTAGAACAACTCATGCAATATCGGCAGCTAGCTATTTGCGATATTACTGGGCAATCGCAAACCCCGCCTTTGTCGGCAAATTATTGGTATATCGATAGCTACTATTACATAGTTGCTCTGGTATTGCAGGGCGTCGGCTGGGCGTTGGTGCCTGAGCATGTAGCTAAATCAGACTGGTATATTGAAGATCTTAGCGAGCTTTCAACTGAATATATAACTGAACCATTGCTGGTGGAAATGGGCGTAGTCAATCGCCGCGATAAACAAATAGGCCCGGTAATGCATTGGTTGTTTGATGAGTTGCATTCGGTGTTGCACTAGCGACATATCGTGATAGCTAGCAGACATACCTATTAACAATTCTTTACTGCTTGGCTCTGGTTTAGCTGCAGGATTTTGCTACTGTGTTGTTTAAAATAACAACAAAGAATGCACCTATTATGCTACCTACTTCCTCTATAAACAGCCGCGTGCTATCAAGCGTGGCAATGTTATCTCTTTTATTGCCTGCAGTCGCAATTGCTAAGCAAGGAACATCAAGTTCAGCAGCTCCTTCGATGGAAGACATGCGTTTATACGATATCGCTAACGCGGCCTCGGCGAGTCGTTTGCATAAAGATGTGGCTAAACTGGTGACCTTTGGCACGCGACATACTTTGTCTGAAACCGAGTCTGACACGCAAGGTATTGGCGCGGCAAGGCGTTGGATCCATGCTGAATTTGAGCAAATATCTAAAGACTGCGGTGGCTGTTTAGAGGTGATAAGTTTAAGTGATACCGTGACGGGGAAACGTATCCCTAATCCCACTGAAGTGGTTAATGTTATTGCCATTCAACGCGGCATGCTTGACCCAAAACGCGTGGTGATGATGAGTGGTGACATTGACTCACGTGTGACTGATGTGATGAACGCTAAATCCATTTCTCCCGGTGCTAATGATAACGCTTCTGGGGTTGCGGGTGCGATAGAAGCGGCGCGGGTGCTATCGCAGTATCAATTTGCAGGCACCATTGTTTATGCTGCGTTATCTGGTGAAGAGCAGGGCTTATATGGCGGTGCGACGCTAGCACAGTATGCTAAAGATAACGACTGGCGAGTTGAAGCGGTTCTTAATAACGACATGATAGGTAATATTGCCGGAATTAATGGCGTTATCGACAATCGTTCAGTGCGAGTGTTTTCAGAGGGAGTGCGCATTGCCGAAACACCTGATGAAGCTAAAGAACGTTACTTTAGTGGTGGCGAGAACGATTCTGCATCGCGAAATCTCGCTCGTAAGATTAAAACGTTAGCTGATCAATACATGACAAATCTCGATGTTATGTTGGTATACCGCTTAGATAGATTTGGCCGTGGTGGCCACCATTTACCGTTTAATAAAGCTGGGTTTCCAGCGGTACGGATTATGGAAACCAACGAACATTACGATCGGCAGCATCAGGATATCCGTGTAGAAAACGGCATTGCTTATGGTGATGTGATTGAGGGGGTCGATTTTGATTTTAACGCCAAACTGACCGCCCTTAATGCGATTAGTTTAGCCTCTATGGCGTGGGCGCCAGCGCCGCCAACTGAAGTGACCATAGCGGGTAAAGTCTCTGCTAATACTACATTAAGTTGGCAGCCAAGTGATGCGCAAGACATAGTGGGTTACCGTGTCTTTTGGCGCTTAACTACAGAGCCTGAATGGACCCATAGCCGCTATGTTGGTAAGGTCGAGTCATTCACCTTGAATAATATGGTAATCGATAACTACCTATATGGGGTTGCCAGTGTGAGTGCCAATGGCAATGCAAGTCCAGTTGTTTTCCCCGGCGCTGCAGGCGCATTTTAAAGCGACCTGATTGAGTCGTTTTTTGAATAATTAGATCAAGGATTTATGCAAAAGCTTATGAAAGAGCTAGTACAAAGGACTGTGATTATATTGTTGATCAGCACAGCAATAACAGGGTGTTCATCAAACTCAATGACTAATGCTGGCTGTGACTTTGTCAGTGGCGCACATAGCAATGCGGAGCAAAGAGAGCAGCGGCAAGTGATTGGCGGCAGTTCGGAATCATCAGCGAATAATAGAGATACTGAGGTTGGGATCATCAATGCCATTTTCGGCGTGTTTAGTCGGCAAGCTAATGATGACGAAGAGTGTTTATAGGCATCAGGTACTAGGACGCTCGCAGGCTCACTGTTCGATAGGTACTAGGACGTTCGCAGGCTCACTGCTAGGATGGTGCTACGCACCTACGAGGACGCTAACAAGTTGGCTACTAGGAAAAGCTAAAAGCAAAGGCTTAAGCTGACTCATGGCAGCTGTAATCTTTTGATTGTAGTTTTTCCTAGGACCTAGGACCTTTCTTTGCTTTCCTAGGCTCTATCTTTTATTCCGGCACTTCTTGCTTAACCGTTGTTTTACCGCCGTTATGACCAATGCGACGCTCTAAATAATCCAGCATCTCTTTAGCGGTAGTATCTAGCTGCCAAGGTGGGTTAATGATCCACAGACCAGCTGCTGTCATGCCAAACTCATTACTATCAGGCTTAATCGCTTGCTCGATACGTAATTGGTTTTTAATGCCGCTTTCAGCTAATAGCTTCAGCATGCCTTCGGTTTGATCGCGATCTACAACCGGATACCACAACATAAACACACCGGTAGAAAAGCGTTTGTGGGCTTTAATAATGGCTTTAGCCACATCTTGGTAGTCGGTTTTGATTTCGTAACTTGGGTCAATCAAAATGACGCCGCGACGCTCAAGTGGCGGTACTGCAGCAATCAGGCCTTTAAGACCATCGCCTTTGATAACGCGTACAGCGCGATCACCGCTAAATTGCTCATCCAGGGTTAAGAAGTCAGTACCGTGCAGTTCGTGCAGTACCATGCGGTCTTTTTCACGCATGTTCATGTCAACAAAAGCAGGTGAGCCAGGGTAGAACTCTAACTCCGCTTTACCTTGGTTGAAGTGTTTTACATCTTCGATGTATTGCACTAAAGACTCTGGTAAGTCGGTTCTTTCCCACAGTCTGGCAACACCATCTAGGTATTCACCGGTTTTCTTTGAAAACTCATCAGTTAATGCGTAACCGCCAGCGCCTGCATGGGTGTCGATATAAGCCATAGGCTTATCTTTTTTGTGCATGAGTTTAAGCACTTGTAGCAAAATAGCGTGCTTGAGAACATCGGCATAATTGCCAGCGTGGTAGCCGTGACGATAACTTAACATTGCGTATAAACCAAAGATGAACAGAGCGCTGATTATATACCCAAACCGCACAGATGTGCAGAATTCAGTAGTCCCCGACCGTTCAGATTGAGGCCAATAGAGGCTATTTGATAGCTGATTGGCTCAAATAGTCGATCACAACTTAAGCGTTTGGCGCTGCATCCACATAATATTGTCACTCACTAGTGGCAGTTGCCATATCGCAGTGCCATCGTCTTGGTAGATGCGGTAGAAACTTAATTGCTCTTGCGTTAAGTGCTGTTTCCTTAGGGCAAGGTAAATAGTTTGCGCGGTATCAGACAGTGCATTGGGTGACGATAGGGTGGTTTTACCAATCTCGATATCAAAACGTTCGACAGTACGTTGTTGCCATTTCTCAGTCTTACGTTTGAAATGACCGCGAATTTCGTAACGGATCGGTGTGGTGTAACAGTCTTCGTCAGTGATACAGGCGGCGAAGTAAAAGATACCATTATCTGGTGCAAGGTTGACTAATGAGATGCGAATGTCGCTGCGAACAAGGCGATGATCGTCAATAGCGAAGTAAAGATCGCCATGATAGATCTGCTCTTTTAAATCCCCTTGATGCTTCTTAAGCTCCGGCAAATCCAACTTGTTATAGGTCTTCTGCTCCATCCTGATCTTAGTGGTTAAAAAGTCAGATAACTCTAGTTGGCTACCGTGCTCGGTTTCGCTACTGATATTAATTAGTTGCTTGCCACTGCATTGATTTTGTTGATAGTCAGGACAAATGGCAAAGCTGTCCATCTTGTCGCTGAGGAGTGCAAAACTGGTAAAGCTACTAAAAGGGGCTTGCCAATTAGGCTCGTCATTGATTTGGTTTTTTAAGCGCTTGTTGGTGCTGTCGGCGGATAATTGTGGCTGCTTAACGGCAGTGAAAACGCGAATATTACCGGCAATACTGCTTAGCTTACTGTTTACTAGGCTTTCGTTATAAGGCGCTTGATGGTGGTTAAGATAAGCGTAACTGAGCAAGATAACAGAGACGATAACCGCACCGGCAAACAGTAACGCAGCCTTGGGCTTTTTTAAGCGGTAGTGGTGATTGCTTTGAGCCGCGATATGCAACACATAACCATGCCTAGGAATGGTTTTAAATTCAACTTCAGGGTAGTTAGCCAGCTTTTTCCTAAGCACACTAATACACTGTTGCAGTGATGATGCAGACACCACTCTGTCTTGCCATCCCGCTTCTAGTAAGGCTTCGCGAGTAATTAGAGTACCTTGATGCTTGAGCATCAACTGTAGCACTGCGGTCTCGGCGAAGCTGAGTTCGATACGTGACGAGTCTTCAGCATCAACTAGATGTTGCTGAACCACGTTTAAGCTTAGCGTTGACGTTAGTTGCACAGGTATTCTCTAATAAAACAGATATCTAATTCAGTATATTCTGACCTTTATTACGGTGGAAATTGAAGCCCGTAAACTTTGATCCAGTTCCAGCTTTATGCAAAGGTTGCTGACTGGCTCAATAATATTTGTCGAACATTTAAAAAGTTGCAGCCCAACACAAAGTGCTGGGCTGCTTGATATCTTTTGCAGGGACATCAATTACTTTTTGGGTTGCATCTTAAAGGTTATGCACCTGTTTAAGGTTGTCTAGCGAGTGACAAACGGCGCACGCTTCAACTTGCAGCTCGTTAGCGGCAACGCCGAATCGACCACCGTTTTGCTCCATATGAGCACGTACGGCTTTGTTGATCACCATCTTACCGTTAGCGTCTTCTTGTTTGGCATGACACGCGTAACACGTCGCTGAAACGGGGGAGGTGTAAGCATCAACCGTGATATCGGTTGCTGGGTGAGCACGTGAATCTGGATCGTAGTCCAAGTCTAGTGCTAATGGACGACCCACAGCCGTTAGACGGTCAACGCCAAAGGTGTCGCCTTCGTGGCAGCGGTAACAGTTAGCTTTATCTGCTGGGAACTCGATATTACGCACGCCGTTGTCACGATCTTGAGTCGCTCGTTGATTGGTATGTAGTGAGTGCATCCATACTTTGTGATCAGGGTGGCTCACGGTTAACTGCTCAACATAATCCCAATCGCTTGGTTTAGTGTGCATTTCACGAATCGCCTGAGTCGGCGGCGTGTTCGGGTTATGGCACGCTAAGCATGGGTCAACGATATCAGCTGTAGAGCTTAAGAAACCTGGCTTACCACCTGGCATCATAGCGCGCTCTTCAAACGGACGAATATGCTCGCCTAACTCATCGTGATCGTGACCTGAGAAGCAAGTTGTATCGGCTAGTTCTTTGTTGATCTCCGTTTTGCGGCTGTGACAGCTACGGCAAGCAAGCTCGGTGTTGTCGTTAAACTCATCGTAACCATGGCAAGTACCACAAGTTTTGTTGCTAACAATTACCGGGCGTTTGGCTTCTGGTGCATCAGTTAGGCCATCTTTATCGAAGAACCAACGCTTGTTCGCTTCAGCGTTTTTAGTGTGGCCTGCTTGGTCACAGCTCACTAGGTTTTGTGCGCTATCGAAGCAGTAAATAAAGCGGTTAGTGATAAAGCCTGCATCATCAATTAAGTCGCCTGAGATGGCGTCTTGAGTAACAATTGGGCCCATTAAGTAAGTAAACACATTGTCTTGTGAGCCATGTAGCGGTGTACGCTCACGCTCGCCAGCGGGTGTGTTACCACTGCCGTCTTGGGTAATGTCTTTCTTGTTACTCTTAACAAAAATGCTGTAACCACGGCTGGTGGTAAAGTCTACAGAGGTGCCCCAGTTAACATATAGCTGCAGGTTCTTAATCCAATCGGCATCGGCAGGATTGTTGTTAGCAACGCTAATGCGTTCGCCTTGGCGGTCAAGCAGCGCAAAGCTGATTTCAGCGTAATGCTCACCATCTTGTTCAACCAGCTTGGCTTTTTCTAAGCTGATATTAACAATATTTCGCTGATCTTCTGCTACCGCGTTTTCTGACTTACTTAAATGTACCTCGTAGGTATTTTCAGGCGAGTGACAGGTCAAGCAGTTGCCATTATCAGGCTGGGTGCTGTGATCGTAAACAGGGTTAGTTGTCATGTCGTGACAGCTAGAACAGGTTTCACGCGTTGGTACTAGGTTCCAGTTGGTCGCTTGAAGCTCTGATTCGCTGACCTCTTTGCTATGACAGCTTGCACAATTGCCTAGCGCCTGAGGTGTTATACCAATATGCGCGGTGTGAGCCAATACCGGCCAAACCATCTCTGGGTTATCCATATTGTTGCTGGTGTGGCAACTTGCACAGTTTTCAATGTTAGCGCCGCCGTGCTTAATCGAGGCGATATCATCGTGACAGCTCAGGCACGAGCTACCGTCGATAATGCCGCGATTATCTGTGACTTCGCTACCATCCACTTTAAAGTCTGAGATAACTTCAGTTGCTGGAACATTTTCAGTTGCTAGTACGCTAAATAGGACGCGCTGGGTAAAGTCGCTGTTATGGCTTACATCGCCCATGGCAAGTGGCGCATTCATGGTGTAGCGGTAGCTACCGTCCATGTTATCAACTAAGGTACCTTCGCAGCCTTTAGCTGGTGAACAGGTTTCACCTGCGAGCTTTTGCCATTGTGAGCGCTCGCCTTCAATTTGTGGCAACAATTGTGCTGCGTTGACTTTAATTGCAGCAATTTTTATTACTGGAATAGCAAGTTCGTTCTCGGCGCTGAAGTCGATACTCAGTACGTTATCGGTAATAGTGGTGCTAGTCAGTGTTAGCGTTAATACTTCGGCTTGAGTGCTGGTGTTGCCGCCCGGCTGACCATCTTCGCCGTCTTTTCCGTCATCACCAGAACATGCGGTCATACCGATTGAGCATGCAGCAAGAAACGTGGCGTAGCACAGCTTCTTATTAAACGTTTTTGGATTCATCATCATTTTTATCCTACTTATTTCTTTTTAGAGCCGTTTGATTTATCAACGACAGAAAAAGTGTGCCTTAAGCAGATCGACTAGGATGTGAACATCTACCTACTTATAGTTATCTTGAAGTTTTTTAGGTAGATTTCAGTTGCTTTGAGCTGTTTTGAGGCTTTTTGAGGGGATAAATTGCCCGAAATAAGCCTAATTTATGTAAAACAGGCACTGGCGGTTGATATGGTTTCTTAGCGAGGAGTGGTATTATCTGCAGGTTAACACTCAAACATAGAGCCTAATTGTGACCAGCATTTTCTTTAATCGACATTACCCTACAATCGAATCAGCCTGTGAGCGCTGGGGGCTGGTTTATGATGCCGACGCTGAGTTTGAGTTGGTATTTGAAGATAATATCTTGACGCTAATCAAGCGTGATGAGCCAAAGCTGAAAGGTATTTCGGTTGATTTCGTGTCTGGCGCTGTGGCGCATCGCCGTAAGTTTGGTGGTGGTCGTGGTCAATCGATTGCAAAAGCCGTAGGTCTTAAGCAGGGTGTGATGCCTACCGTGGTTGATGGTACTGCCGGTCTTGGCCGTGACGCCTTTGTATTAGCAAGCCTTGGTTGCAAGGTGTTAATGGTTGAGCGTCATCCGATTGTGGCTGCACTGTTAGAAGATGGTTTACGCCGCGCTTATGAAGACGCTGAAATTGGTAGCTGGATGCAGGATCGTATGAGCTTGTTTCACGGCTCTAGTATTGACTCATTAGCTGATGCAGCTAAAGCGACAAACACTGAAGTGGATGTGGTGTATTTAGATCCTATGTATCCGCACCGTGAAAAATCAGCACTAGTTAAAAAAGAGATGCGCGTGTTTCAGTCATTAGTTGGCGCCGATCTTGATGCTGATGGCTTATTAGCACCGGCTATGGCACTCGCCACAAAGCGCGTAGTGGTTAAGCGCCCTGATTATGCAGATGATTTAGATGGGGTAAAACCTAGCATGGTGATTGCCACTAAGAAAAACCGTTTCGATGTATACGTGAAAGCGGCAATGACGGCTTCGTAAGATAACAAACAGTTAATTGTGTTGGCATTTATTCGCAACTGCCAAGTACCAGCTATATAGCCCCTTATTAAACTCGATAGTAAGGGGCTTTTTGTTACCTCATATTTGTTACTCACTACGCCAGTAACGCTAGGAAATAGGCAATTTTCGGTATTATTCGATAGCAAGATAGCGCGGAACTGATTAGTAAATGCTATTGATTTACATGGCATTATCAGAGACCATCCGCTTTGTGGTCGTTGTTGCTGAGTATGTTTACCTATGAATTATTATTTGTTGTCCGCAGTATTTGAACCTGATGAAGCGAGCTTCACAGAGCATCAACCTCAGCAGCTTAACTTTTATCATACAGAGCCTAAATCATTTGCTACACCGCCTGTTGTTAGCCTAGATGCCTTTTATGAAGGCCGGGCAATGTCTGACTTTTTAAAACTCGGTATTGGCTTTTTAGCTAGCGAAAAAGTGCAAAGAATCTTCCAGATAAACGGATTTACCGGAATACAGTTTGTGCCTGTAGAAGTGCATTGTGACACTGTTAGCAACGGTTATTCTTTTATGAATTGTATCGCGGATTATGATCTACTTGACCCTTTAGCATCTAATGCCAAACGCTTTAAAGAGGTGATTGGTGGCTATGCTAAGGTGTCGAGCGAAAAGCTCGATACTCTGAAGTTTTTGCAGTGCATAATTGCTCACGACTGCTTCACCTTATCGAATTACAAACAGGTTTATTATGTCAGCGAACGAGTCAAGCTAGCGTTAGAGCAAGCCGGTGTTCGTGGGATCGGCTTTATTGCTGCAGATTTCGCCGCTACATCGGCATAAGTTTAGAGGTTGCTTGAGAACATTATGGAAAATGCACAAAAGTATCTAAGCCTTTATAACAAACTTGCCGAAGATCGCCTGCAACGTTTTGCTGAGACATACCCTTACATCCGTTCATGGGATGAGTTGCAGCAATTATATAGCGTTGAACTTGAGCTAGAAGACACTGTTAAGTTACTTGCAAATCGAGATGACTTGCCAAAGGCGATAGCGAGATGTCTACAAGATACTCAGCCGGTTGAGCTATTTGGATGTTATCAAGCGTTCAAGACTCAGGATTGCCAGATGCTTAATGACGTTATCTTTCAGTCCACAAGGCAAAGACTATTATCGAGCGCCATCACTGCTGGTGGCACTGACCACAGCAGTTTTTATCACAATATAATGGCAGGTTTTGCTTGTAATGATTTCGAAATTATTCAGTCATTTGCACCTGCTGACTTACCATTTTGCAAGTACCCCTACTACAACGCACCAGCGCTGAATCTAGTGACCTCTCTGTATTATCAAGATCAGGCTAAGCAAGCAGAAGCATTAGCTTTGGCTGAAAAATTTTTGAAAAAAAAGCTGCCAATCTTAGATGCTGCAGTTATCAATTTTCTAGTGGCGCTGATGCAAGGTGATAGTAAGCGCGCGAGTGAGGAGCTGCAGCAAGCTAGTCTTGGCTTTGCGCGTAGCCGGATGTATGGCGCACTCGATAAATGTTTTGCACTTGAACTACACGGGCTTTATAACTTCGCTCGATGTGTTGAGCCTGAGTTATTTGTACAAATCAGTTTGCCAAGCGGTGCTGTTTTTTCGAAAGCGTTCGCTGAGTGGCAGCGTGATAATGCTTATGCAATGGGTAAGATTAATTATCAGTATCCGCCAGAACGAGAGCTAATGAATTTGATTTTAATGGCTAAACTGCCGAAAGTGACGCTGGTAGAGCATAAGAAAAATAGCTTTATGCAGGATGAGTCAGCATTTTTGAATAAGTTAATCGATGCCATAACGCCAATCGGAAAAGCGATGGAGATACAGTGAGCGCAACAGTCAGTATTCAAGACACAGTATTAATTCCATTTACTCGAAGTATGTATCAAAAAGCCTCCTTAGCTATCGGCTTAGGTTTTCTAATTGGTGCGTGTTTTTATGATGCTCAGGCTATTTCGCTGGTGCTAACCATTTTCGCAACGCTTTATGTGATTGTCAGTTTTGTTTTTAAACCTAAGTTACGCCAGCAGATTTACCTTCAAGATGACGAACTGCGGGTATCAAAGTCGGCGCGAATGTCTGCCTTTGATAAATGGGTGTTTGGTTGCTTCATTGTGATTGCGGCAGCGAGTAACTTTTATGCTTTGGCGAATATCACCATGCAAATGGTTGGTGTTGTGGCCTATCAAATCTGTCTATCTGTATTGGTTTATAGACGATTGCATCGGCAAGATGAGCTTGTTTTACCTTTGGCTGAGAAATATATGCTGCTGGAGAACAAGCAGTCTAACTGTTTGCTACTGCAAAGGTTTGATATCTATTTAGTAAAACAGCCTGTTGAAGTGTTCCCGCTGCTAGCTGGTGAGGAAGTGGAACAAAGCGAAGCTAAGCAGCGTGAGCTTGTATTTGTTGGCACGATCTCTCTTGAAGAGAACCCATTCGATGGCGATGATGCCAAAACGGTTATTGCGCAGCTCAATCAGCACCTATCCATGATGACGGGGCACACAATCACTAAACAGTCGTGGCGTGATGGAGTAAAGATATTTTTATTGAGCTTCACTGGTTTATACGCTTACGTTTTTTGGCTGCCAGGCCTGTTTAAGTTTATGTTTCCTGTTGGCCGCTATCGAAATAAGTTCGGTGATGTTATTTACAGGACTGAGTCAATGTCAGATGGGGGCGTGGTCTTTATGATGGTCATCATGTTTATTATGCTCGCCCTGCCTTGTTTGGCCTACATATTTAGCTTTTATAGTGATGTTAAGTCTCGAACCTTTAAGTCCGTTTGCATCACTAAAGATGCAACTTGGCTGCTAACTCCCGGCATAAATGGCCATTATTCGAGAAAGATATCATCCGCCGAAATCGCTTATATTAGTCACGCCGATGTTCAAGTTGGAGCCGAAGATAATGCTCCGCTACGTTTATCTATCGACGGTGATATAAAGCTAATTGGAGTGGATAATAATCTCATTCCATTAAGTGGTTGGGCTTGGAGCGGCCGATATATTCTCAATCATTTAGTTCAGCTAGGGCTACCAGTAAGGTTAGCGCTGCAAGATAACTAGCCAAAGGTTGCAACCTAGTAGATTGACTCACTTAAGAGCGAGTGGATGAGGTATTGGTTGTCATTAATAGTTAAAAGCCTAGCTATTTAGCTAGGCTTTGTTGTTTCTGCGCGAGGGAAAATACAGCAGTAAGTAACAGCAATTAGTATAGGTACAGCACCGAAGCTAAACCTAAGAAGCAGAAGAAGCCGACCACATCAGTCACTGTAGTCAAAATCACCGAGCCTGATAGTGCTGCGTCTTGATTCATCTTCTGTAGAATCATCGGTACAACCACACCCGCAATTGCCGCTACCGCCATATTAATTAAAATGGCCGCGCCAATTACAGTGCCGATAATTGGGTCGTTAAACCAGTAGCCTGCAATTAAGCCAATCACCGTTGCCCACAGCACCCCATTTAAGATCCCAATACCGAGTTCGTTCTTTAGCAACGACATGAAGTTACCCGAGGAGATCTGGCCCATGGCCATACCGCGGATCATCAGAGTTAACGACTGGCTACCAGCGATACCGCCCATTGAGGCGACGATTGGCATCAATACCGCTAGGGCGACAACTTTCTCTAATACATTCTCAAACAGGCCAATGGTGGCAGATGCTAAAAAGGCTGTGAGCAAATTAATCCCCAGCCATACTGCGCGGCGGCGTGCACCTACGGTAATCGGCGCGAACAAATCGTCATCCTCGTCCATACCGGCGGTTGCCATCAATTGGGCTTCATAGTGCTCTCGCACCAGTGCAGTGGCGGTACGCAGTGTCATACGGCCAATCATAATACCGCTAGTATCAACAACAGCGATTTCTAATTCGTTACTGTGTTCAATGGCCTCTGCGGCTTCAATCAGGCTAGCATCGGCCAAGATTGAGCGACTATCTTCCCATAATAGGCTTTCAAGTGTGCATTCTGGTGCGGCGCGAAATACATCGTGACGTCGAACACTACCGATGTATTTGTCATCATCATCGAGCAGGAATACATGATCGTTACAGTCGAGTTTGATTCGGCGGAAAAATCGCTGCGCTTGAGAAACTGTCGATGTCAGATTAAGCGCTAAAAATTGGTGCTCAGCATAACGACCAATCTCATTTTCAGAGTATTGATCGTAACGGTCATAGTGCTGTCGCTGACGCTCACCCATTTGTGACAGCGCACGCTCAGTCATTGCGTCAGGTAGCGTGTCACTCCACTCAATCAGATCTTCAGGTGAGATCTGTGAGAATAGCGAGTCTAACTCAGCTTCTGGCATCTCATCTAGAATGCCGTTACGTGGATCGGCACGCATCAAATCGAGTACAGCAATACGCTCGTCGGCATCAACCTGTGACCAACGCTCATAACGCTCATCGAGCGGTAATGACTCTAGCAATAGCGCGACTGTTCCAGGTTCTGACTCTTCTAACATGTCATTGAACAGCTCAGCTTGCTGGTCACCTTCAGCATTGGTCAGTTGCTCAACCGATTGGCTCACTTCTACCATAGCTAACTCAGGCGCTTCATATTCTGAATCGCTTAGATGTTGGCTGTTATCGATAGGGAGTTCATCTTTTGGCAATGACATGATTATCTGACCTTAAACTGAGACTTTTAAAAAGGTAAAACCGACTTTTGAATGCTAATGCAATACAGCAAATACAAAAAGCTAATATAAAAATAGTATAAAAATTTTATTGATTAAATTGCTGACTCGCAATGAGTTTGCTAGTCATGGTTTAACCTAGCAGGAGCTAATAATAACATTTTACTGATATTAAGCGATACAGCGAGATCATACTGAAAAGGCAAGGTTGGTATTATCGTTTGAGTAAACGATTCCATAGGTTTAATAAATTTGCAGAGTGAAATTGGTGAGGGCAGTAACGTACAAAAAAAGCCTTCATAAAGATGAAGGCTATGGGTGACGTGGTTAAATCAACATTTTACGAGTGGCTTGTAGAATGTGAGTGCCACAAATAGAGTGTGGAACTCTTTAGAAGTAATAAGCAACGCTGACATTGAAGCGTTTATCCCAATCGTCGCCAACTTCCGGCAGACCGATATGGTCGTTGTTAGCCGTTGAGAAAGTCATATTCTTACCCATGATAAAGTCAATTTGGGTATAGGTTGGGCCAGCACTGATAGCGGCACCTAAAACGTTTTGCATACTATTATCGTAGCTGTCGTCATCTACATCTGGGGTCATTAAGCCAAAGTCATTATAAAACTTGATGCTGCCCCAATCTGTAGCCAGAGTTTTAGCTATGTTGGCACTGTAAACTTGGCCTTTAGATGCAACTTCAAACTGCCAACTTACGACAGAAATACCGATTTTATTATGATCAGCACTATCAGCTGCATCAAATTCATATTGCATTGCTTGCAACTGTAAGTTCCAGCCTTTAAACGTACTATCTAAATGGGCTGCGAAGGCATACCTGTCACCGTTATTACCAGTTTCGGAGTTATAAATCTGACCTGCTTCAACAGATGCACCGAATGTAGTTGAGCCGCCTTGGTAATCCATTGTGTAGGTTTGGCGTAAGTTGACTTGATTGGTTTCTTCGTTGTGATACTCAGTACCATTAATTGTGCCGCTGTAAAGATCTGCTGCATAGCGTTTGTTCTCTGTAGGGCCGTATTCTGCACCTTTGTAAAACGCCATATCAGTTTGCCAACCGTTATGTTGGTAAACAGCCTTTACACCTATATCATGGTCATCTTCGAAACCTAGATAGTAAGGTAGGCCGAACCAATAACTATTTGAAATATATCCGAGGTTACCAAACGGCACCTTGTTTATACCAAATTGTAACTGCCAATCTGGGTTGAAGTCGTAAAAACCATAACCGTATTTGATGTAGTTTGTATTAGCCGTAAAGCGATAGTCAGATTTCAAGCCCCAATTGCCTTTTTTACCATCAAAGCGTAAAGAAAGCATATCAAAAGTAGCATCCCCGCCTTTATCCTTTGAGCTTTCGCTGTAATCTTTATAGGCATAATTGACACGTACTCCACCGTGAATATTGATACCATCTTTTTCTTGTTCTGCTGCAATAGTATTAAAGCTGCTAAGCGCTAGCGCACTTGCAACCAAAGAAAGGCAAAAAGCTTTATTTGATTTCATGATCATGTTATCCCAATATCTTATAAATTCATGTTAAATTTTTTGTTTATTGTCTTAATTAATATTTATATAACGCTGTCTTTTTTGTTTTCAAATAATATGAACTCCTTCAGTTTTAAATATGATTTATTGGAAATAAATTAATAATTAACTGGAGTAGCAGTTAGGGCTTGGTTTACTTAATTTTAACTAAGCCCTTAACCTTTATTAGTTGCTAGTTGCAATCCCTTTGCTTTTAAATTCAGCAGAACTGGTTGTTTCTAACGTTAATCCTTTAGTTTCTGGAGCCATAAATACTGAGATAATCAAACCAAATAATGAGATAGCAGCACCCACTAATAAAGTTGGAGAAATACCATAATTGGCCATGAAAATAGGTAATGCGTAAGTTGAAATTATGGTGCCAATACGGCTGAATGACATGACAGCCCCGACTGCTGATGCGCGGATCTCTGTTGGAAAAAGTTCATTTGGATATAACCATTGTAGTATTCCAGGCCCGCCAGAGAAGAAAGCATAGGTCGCAAATGCACCAATGATTAGCCAAATGCTCGGGTCTGGAACAACGCCTAATAAAGCTAACGAAGCAGTCATTATGCCAAAGCTACCGATCAATAAAGGTCGACGACCAATAGAGTTGAGCCAATACATAGCAGGAATACAGCCAGCCATAAAAAATAGGCTAATAACAATATTACCTAGTGCAGCATCTTTTCCATCAGTAAAACCCAGGAGTTCAATTATTTGCGGCCCAAAGGTGTAGATGGCAAACATAGGAATAACTTGGCAGGTCCAAATGAAGCCGATAAATAGAATTCTTTTTAAATACACAGGTTCAAACAATTTACTGTATTTAGTTTGCTCTGCAGATTCATGTGCAATATCAACATTGGGACCGAAGTACTTTTCCATTGTTTCTTTACATTCTTTAATACGTCCTTTTTTTAATAGCCATCTTGGTGACTCTGGCAAATGGAATCTACCAAGAAGTATTATTAAACAAGGGATTATGGCGCTACCAAACATCCAGCGCCAACCATCTTCTACATCATACAGAAGGTAACCAACCATGTTTGCAGCAGTCGCGCCGACGTACCACATTGCGGCAATAAAGCCCATTGTGTAAGCACGTTTTTTAGTCGGAGAAAACTCGGCTACCATTGACGTTGCAATAGGATAGTCGGCTCCAATGACAATACCGATTAAAAAACGCATGACCACAAGCTCAATAGGCGAGGAGATGAACATTGTGGCAAAAGAGAGCACGGCGATAGCAATGATATCTATCATAAACATTAATTTTCGACCAAAAATATCAGCAACATAGCCAAAAAGTGCAGTGCCGATAAATAGACCCGCTAACGTAGCGGCTCCGACTAAGCCAATCCATTGGGCATCAAGCTCTAATGCGGGGGTGAGTTGTTGCAGGGCAAGGCCAATAATCACCAAGACATAGCCATCTAAAAAAGGGCCTCCACTTCCCCACAACATTATTTTTCTGTGTAACGGAGTAAACTCCATATCATCAAAGTTAGTTCTTGGTTTCATGCGACTTACCACCAAATATAATTTACAAATTAAAATTATGATTTTATTTATTATTTGGAGGTGCCAGCTCCATTTGTATGTTTTATAAGCTCAGCGAAGATATTACTCTGTAAAAATATTAAAACGGTGATATGAATAGTGTTTTGTTATATTTTTTAATAAAGGTTTTGCATTTGTGAAGTGACGACAAATATATTTGTGATGCACGACTAAAGGGTCGGAATATATATTCCAACCCTAAATTACATTTAATTGAATTGTGTGGTGTTATCCGTATCTATATTCGATACCAAACGTTCCTCTTGGGTATTCCCACTTTTCTAAAATGGTTTCACCACAAAGAAATTTACAGGTTCCACATTCTAAACAGCCAGCAGAGTCAAATCGAATACTTCCATCATCTTCTAATTTATAGAGCCCTGCTGGACATGCATTAACTAGTTTTCGATATTCATTTAAATCTGGATTATCTTTTAAAATAATATGTGCATGGCCTTCATCGACATGGAACTTATTGGCACCAAGTTTGACATCGACATTAACTAGTTTACTCATATTGAAGTCACTCCTTTAAAGCCATCTTTGATTAAGTTCATGTAGCCGACTTCTTTACAGTGCTTCATGAGTGTTTTTCTAATAGGTTGCGAAGGGCTACCATCCACAGTGAACATGCTTTGCATAATATCAGCAACCATCTTGGGGTATTGATTGAAGATGCGCGGGTTCTCCATGAATTTAGGCAACTCTTTATACAACTTGAGGTCCTTCATGATGAAGCTATCTTCTAATAATGTTTGGTAAGAAGATAAACCTTGTGCACTAAAATCGTTTTTCTCTCGTGCTGCTAGTACTGCTTTTGCAGCGGCCTCACCAGAGGCGATAGCCAGATCCATACCGCGGACTGTGTAGCCTATGTTTAGGCAAAAACCTGCAGCATCACCGGTAATTAATACGCCGTCATCAACAAGTTTTGGCACCATATGAATACCAGCTTCAGGTACAACATGGCCTGAGTATTCAATCAGCTTGCCGCCTTCTATGAGAGGTTTAATCATGGTGTGGTTTTTAAAGTCTTCAAGCATTTGCGGTACAGTTTTATCTGAGCTGCCAATATCATGTAAACCACAGACGATACCTAATGAAACCGACGTTTTATTCGTATAAATGAAGCCGCCCCCCATCAAACCGTTAGCGGGTGAGCCTGCAAATAACCATGCACAACCTTCGTCATCATTAAGGTTAAAACGATCTTGAATTACCTGTTGCGGTAGTTCGATTAATTCTTTTGCTCCAACAGCCATAGCATCAGATTTAACGCGCTTAACCATGCCAAGTTGTTCACCTAAAACCGGGTTAACTCCTTCCGCTAGAATCACGGATTTAGCCGTTAGCTCATCACCATCAGCTTTAACGCCAATGACTTTTCCGTCCTGAGTTAAGATTTCATCAACCCGAATACCACTAATAAACTGAGCGCCCACTTCTTCAGCTTTGCCCATTAACCACTGGTCGAAATCACCTCTAAGCAAGGTGTAAGATTCTTCAATTGCAGTTTGTTCTCGGCCGTTGTGGTAGTCGAGAGTGACGCCTGTATCGTCGGTTAGAAAGGTGACTTTTTCTTTAGTTACCTTTCTTTCTATTGGCGCTTCTTTAGCAAAACCAGGGATGATTCTTTCTAAGCTGTGGCTATACAAACGGCCACCAGTCATATTCTTGCTACCAGCATAGTTGCCGCGTTCAATAACTAGAACGTCTGCGCCTTCTTTCGCAAGAACGTATGCAGCAACACAGCCTGCAAGCCCTGCTCCTACGATAATCGCGTCAAATGATTCTTCTGACATACTCGTCACTCTCTACATATATTTGGCTAGTCGCCTCTCTCATATGAGGAAGAGGCGATTGAAATAACAATATAAATTGTGTTTCAGTTAAGCTTTTAAAGCGCTGATCAGTGCTGGCATGACTTTGTTGATATCACCAACAATGCCGTAATCCGCATATTGGAAAATCGGCGCATTCTTATCTTTGTTAACAGCTAAAATAGTCTGAGAACCGAGTGCCCCAACCATATGTTGAATTTGACCAGAAATGCCCAATGCTAAATAAATCTCAGGTTTTAACATTACGCCTGATACGCCAATGTAACGCTCACGTTCCATCCACTTTTCAGTTTCAGCTATTGGACGAGAACAGCCGAGTTCAGCTCCCATTAGCGCAGCTAATTCGCCAGCGACGTGTAGATTTTCTTGAGTACCAATACCGCTACCAACGCCGATAACACGTTTAGCTTTACCTAAGTCAACGCTCTCACCTTGTTTTACTCGACGTTCAATACACTTAATTTGGGTAGTCGGTTCCACAAAAGTTACATTAACAGCTTCACCTGTGCGACTAGCGTCTGCTGGCAATGCCTCATATACGCCGCTACTTAAAGTGATAATCGCTACCTGGCTGTTAATTTTTTCTTCCGCTATCGCTAAACCGCCATATGCCATATGCTTTGCACATATGCCATTTTCAACGCTGATTTCGGTAACATCATTAACAACACCAGCTTGTAATTGGACACCTAACTTGCTGGCAAGAGCTTTGCCACGTTTAGTTGGTGCAAGTAGCACTAAGCTATTTTCGCTATTTGCTGCTATCACTTGCGCAATAGTGTGGCTGTAGTCTTCTGTGATTTTTTGGCTATCTTTATCACCTAAGTAATACACATGAGTAGCCCCTAGTGCGTAAGCGGCTGTAATTTCAGATTCTGCACCAATAATAAATGCTGATACTTTTTCACCTAACGCTGCACCAGCAGCGATCATTTCAGGTAAACGGGAAGCGATATCGCTAAATACCCAGATATTAGATAGTTTGCTCATCATTTATCCTTAATTAGTTAAGTGCTTTACGTAAGTGTTCTGCGAATTCGGCAAGTTGCTGCTCATCATCACCTTCGATCACAATATTTTGGCGAGCCTTTTGTTTTGGCGCGATAACAGAGACGAATTCAACTAATGCTGGAAACTCTGTTAGTTCAAGATCTGTCGCGCTTAGGCTTGTTACAGGCTTTTTAGCTGCCGCTAAAATCGTTTTCATTGAAGGGATAGTGGGCTCATTAATATCGGCTGATACCGAGATAACTGCCGGAAGTGAAATTTCTAATACTTCAACTTCATCATCTAATGAACGCTCAACCGTAATCTTTCCTGATTCAGCCGCAACAATTTTACTAACAGCATTAATGTTGGCAATGCCAAGTAGTTCGCCTAGTTGTAAACCCACTTGTTGTGCATATAAATCGCCAGAGCCATCGCCACAGATTATTAGGTCAAATCCGTTTTTCTGGGCTGCTGCCATCAATACACGTGCAGTTTGATGTGGTAATAATTGTTCAAATTTTTCGTCAACAACAACGGTTAGCTCGTCGGGGCCGCGAGAAAGAATATCTTTACGCGATTTAGGGTTTTCTAGTGCCTTACCGCCAACACTCATAGCAGTAATACTGCTGCCATCGATAAGACCTTTGAGTTGAACGCCAGCTTCTACTGCACAGAGATCGAATGGGTTAATTTTAGGTGCAGCTTTGTTGGTATCTAAGCTACCATCAGCAGTTACGGTGATATCTTGCTCTTCAGGCACTAACTTGTAACACGTAATAATTTTCATTATTTCTCCCGTTAAAATACTAAGTATTTTAAAACCTAAATTAGGAATTTCATTCGCCACCACTGTTTATTAGTAATGGCGTTTATTTAAATAGGTTTTAATTTAATAACTTATAAAATCATTAATTGTTTAGAATAGTTCTATAAACTTTTCTTTTGAGCAACCTCGCTAAGTTGAAACAATTATATGGTGATAAATTAAAAAGCTAATGTTATGTCGGTCACACTTATTGACGGGTGAAAGTTAGTCTTTCTAACAGCTGTATTAGTTTCTCTAATATACTTTTTAAACCCGCTTTTAAGGTTTTTAATAGCGTTATTAGTCAGGCTAATAGGGGTTTTTAGGTTAGCTAATAAGCTTATTAGTAAAGCTTAAAAGGGCCTGTTAAGTAATTCTAATACGCTTATTAGAATTACAGATTTTTATGTTTTTAGATTTTTTATAAATTTTTGTCATTGGTTTTTCGCTATCATTTATCGGAAGCGGTTAATAATTTAGTTTGGTTGTATCTTGTTGTTTTTAGTTGGTTATTTCGTTATCCTCTTTCTTTTTTCACTTGGTGGTCAACCCTTTTTATATCAGCTTTCATGGATTTTTTTAGAAGATGTTTTTTAGTTTTTATTAATCAGTTATAGCCATTTTTATCTCATTAAATTCCTATTTCAAATGAACGTGATAACGATCACTGTATAGCAAAATCTTGGCTGGCATGATTCTTACGCAAATCAGCGGGCTTATTTTAGTTTATTAATTGTTTATATATCCTTTGGTTTTATAAGTAATTAATTTTGTTGTTTGGTGATTGATTAAATTCCTTAGTTATATTTGTTTTTATTAACTTCTATTTCTAAGTAATAAAGTAATTAGATAAATACTCAGTTTAAAACTTTAACTATTATCCTCCTAAAATAGAGAGGGAGAAGTATTAATATGAACAATAAAACGATGGATGTAGATGCCAAAGCAGGGAAGAGGAAGGTCACTATTGATCCGATTATCTTTTTTCCTTCATTAATCGCCGTTGTATTACTTTCTTACTTTACCGTAAGAGATTTAGATGCGGCGAACGTTGCGATTCAAGAAGTATTTCATTACTTGACCCATACATGGGGTTGGGCATTTGAGTGGTATATGATTTTCATGGGGGCTGGCTGGGCTTGGCTTACTTGGGGTCCATACTCGAACAACCGTTTAGGCCAGGAAAAACCCGAGTTTAGTACTGGAAGTTGGATCTTTCTGATGTTTGCCTCTTGTACCTCTGCAGCAGTTTTGTTCTGGGGCTCACTAGAAGTTTATTATTATGTAACTTATCCACCTTTCGATCTTGAACCGCTATCAGTTCAAGCTCAAGAGTTAGGTCTTGCATACAGTCTATTCCATTGGGGACCGCTTCCTTGGATGGGTTATGGCTTCTTTACCGTTGCTTTGGGTTACTTCCTTTTCGTTAAGAAAATGGATGTAGTTCGTCCAAGCGGCACACTAGAGCCTATTTTAGGTAAGCATCACAAAGGGTTTATCGGGATCTTTATCGATAACGTCTATGTTGTTGCCTTGATCCTTGCTATGGGTACCAGCTTAGGTTTGGCTACTCCGCTAGTGACTGAATGTATCCAGTGGCTATTTGGTATTCCACGTACCCCTGAAGTTGACACCATCATTATCTCTGCATGGATTGTATTCAATGCTATCTGTGTTGCCTTTGGTCTAACTAAAGGTGTGAAGATTGCGAGTGACTTACGCAGCTACTTAAGCATCATCATGTTGGTATGGGTGTTCCTGATTGGCGCAACTAGTTTCACTATTAATTATTTCACTGACTCTATTGGCGTAATGCTAGAGCTACTTCCTCGTATGTTGTTCTACACAGCATCAGTGAGTGAAGGCAGCTTCCCTCAAGATTGGACCGTGTTCTACTGGGCTTGGTGGGTAGTGTATGGCATCCAGATGTGTATCTTCTTAGCGAAGATTTCTCGTGGCCGTACAGTTCGTGAACTTTGTCTGACTATGGTGGCTGGTTTAACTGCTTCTACCTGGTTCCTTTGGACCATTCTAGGCAGTAACACCATGAATTTGATGAATGAAAACCTCATCAATATGCCACAACTCATTGAACAATACGGTGCTGCTCGCGCCATTATCGAAACATGGGCAGCATTACCTTTCAGTACGATCACAATGTGGGGATTCTTCATTCTATGTTTCCTTGCCACTGTGACTTTAGTTAACGCCTGTTCTTACACATTAGCGATGTCTACCTGTAAAGGTGCTGACGCTGATAACGAGCCACCAATTTGGGTTCGTGTTGGTTGGTCTGTACTTGTCGGTGTAATCGGTATTGTTCTGTTATCACTTGGTGGCTTGAAGCCGCTGCAAACAGCAATTATTGCCGGTGGCGCTCCACTTATTATCGTCAACATCATGATTATCATCTCTTTCTTAAAAGATGCTCGTAAAAATAATTGGAAACCTGTCGGTGAAGAGGCTTAGCCACACCTGGGATCCACAGTTGAAATTTAGAGGAATAAATAATGGATTTTAAATTAACCGACGAACAAGAGCTTTTTGTAGCAGGTATCCGCGACTTAATGTCTAAGGAAAACTGGGAAAACTATTTCGCAGAATGTGATGAAAATAGTCAGTACCCAGAGCGTTTTGTAAAAGAGCTGGCTGAAATGGGCATCGATAGCTTGCTGCTACCAGAAGAGCACGGTGGATTTAACGAAGGCATGGTTACGCTTGCCGTGATCTGGGAAGAGTTAGGCCGTTTAGGAGCACCGACATACGTCTTGTATCAACTACCAGGGATTAGCACGATGCTAAGACATGGTAGTCCAGAGCAGATCGATAAGATCATGACGCTACGTGGCACAGGTAAGCAAATGTGGAACTCAGCGATCACAGAGCCAAGTGCGGGTTCTGATGTGGGTAGTTTGCTAACCACTTATAAGCGTCGCGATGGCAAGGTGTATTTAACGGGTAGTAAGTGCTTCATTACCAGTGCTGCAGGCACACCATACATAGTAGTGATGGCCAAAGATGCTGACTCTGAGAAACCAATCTTCAGTGAGTGGTTTGTCGATATGTCAAAGCCTGGCATCAAGATGAGCAAGTTACCAAAGTTAGGTTTAAAAATGGATAGTTGCTGTGAGCTTCAATTCGACGAGTTTGAGCTAGAAGAGTCAGACATTTTCGGCATCGAAGGCAACGGTTTCATGCGTGTTAAAGAAGAGTTCGATTCAGAGCGCTTCTTAGTGGCGTTAACTAACTATGGCGCAGCGTACTGTGCGTTTGAAGATGCGGCTAAATACGCTAACCAACGCGTTCAGTTCGGTGAAGCAATTGGTCGTTTCCAGTTAATCCAAGACAAGTTTGCTCACATGGCTATCAAGCTTAACAGCATGAAAAACATGGTTTATGAAGCGGCTTGGAAGTGTGATAACGGCACAATGACATCGGGTGATTCTGCGATGTGTAAGTTCTACTGTGCTAATGCTGGCTTTGAAGTGATTGACTCTGCAATGCAAGTGCTAGGTGGTTATGCGATTGCTGGTGAACACCGTATTAGCCGTATGTGGCGCGATATCCGTGTTGACCGTGTCTCTGGTGGTTCTGATGAAATGCAGATCCTGACCTTAGGTCGCGAAGTGTTAAAACGCTACCGCTAGTTAAGCGTAGTGATTAACAGATTAAGTGCTGACGCTAGTGAGTACTTAATCTAGGTAGTACTTAGTGTGGAATTTGGGTTCTTTAATTTTCAGCAGATCGACACTGCAACTCAAATTCCAACACGCTGCCATTCACTACTGTAATGCTTGGTAAATGCCAATTAAGACTATCTTCTCGGCGCTGCGCCGTGATGAATTTTTATTCGAATATTTTGAGAGATGGGTATTATGTCAAATAAATTGTCCACACCTACGTTTGGTCCTCTTGCTGGTTTAAGAGTGGTGTTTTCTGGTATTGAAATTGCGGGTCCATTCGCGGCACAAATGCTTGCTGAGTGGGGCGCAGAAGTTATTTGGATTGAAAACGTTGCTTATGCTGACACCATCCGCGTACAGCCTAATTACCCTGAACTATCGCGCCGTAACCTTCATGCATTATCACTTAACATCTTTAAAGATGAAGGCCGTGATGCGTTTCTTAAGTTAATGGAAACAACTGATATCTTTATTGAAGCAAGTAAAGGCCCAGCCTTTGCGCGTCGTGGTATTACCGATGAAGTGTTATGGGAACAAAACAAAAAGTTAGTTATTGCTCACTTGTCTGGTTTTGGCCAGTACGGTACTGACGAATACACTAATTTGCCGGCATATAACACTATTGCTCAAGCATTCAGTGGCTACTTAATTCAAAACGGCGATGTTGACCAGCCAATGCCAGCCTTCCCATACACGGCGGATTACTTCTCTGGTATGACGGCAACAACTTCAGCGCTAGCTGCTTTATACCGTGTTCGTGAAACTGGTGTGGGTGAAAGTATCGACGTTGCAATGTATGAAGTGATGCTACGAATGGGGCAGTACTTCATGATGGATCACTTTAATGGCGGCGAAGTCTGCCCCCGTATGACTAAGGGTAAAGATCCTTACTATGCAGGTTGCGGCCTATACAAGTGTAATGATGGTTATATCGTTATGGAACTTGTTGGCGGTATGCAGATCGAAGAGATGTTCAAGGATATGGATATCATGCATTTATATGGTGGCGAGGAGGTGCCTCAAGGTACGCAGTTAATCCATCGTATTGAGTGCCCATTTGGCTATCAAATTGAAGATGCATTAGACGAATACTTAGCACAAAAGAGCATTGAAGAAGTATTGGCAAGATTTGCAGAGCTAAATGTTGCTTGTGCAAAAGTGTTGACCATTCCTGAGTTAGATAGCAATCCGCAATATATTGCACGCGAGTCTATTACTGAGTGGAAGAACATTGACGGTAAGACCTACAGAGGTCCGAACGTGATGCCTAAGTTCAAGAATAATCCTGGCCAGATCTGGCGTGGTATGCCAAAGCATGGCATGGATACCGCAGCAATCTTGGAAGATATAGGTTACTCACAAGAGCAAATTCAGAGCTTAAGCGAAAAAGGCTTGGCAAAAGTATCTGAGTGTAAGTGAGGCTAGAAGAATGGATATCGTTGGCAGCAAAACATTAAGATGCATGTGGGAAGAGCGTGCTCGTAAATTTAGTAATAACACAGCGTTGGTTTATGAGGATGCTGCCGGCGATGTCCAAGAGTTTACTTATAGTCAGCTTAATGACGAAATTAATAGAACCGCTAACTTATTTCTGAGTTTAGGTATTAATAAAGGCGATAAAGTTGCAGTGCAGTTATATAACAGTCCGCAGTTTATTTTCTGTTGGTTTGGTCTCGCAAAAATAGGTGCGGTTATTGTCCCTATCAATAATCAATACTTATTTTCTGAGAGTCAATTCATTATTAATAAGTGTGATATTAAAGCCGTCGTTATAGAAGAAGAGTTTCTGGCTATTTATAGCAAAATGAAACAACAACTAGGTAACTCAATAAATAATATTTTGGTCACAAGAACCACTAGTCTAGATATATCTGATTCAATGAACTTCGATATTCTAGTAAAGCAACAAAAGACCGAACTAGCCAAACAGGTCACGATTAGTAGTGATGATGTGGCCGAAATATTATTTACCTCAGGGACAACGTCACAGCCAAAAGGAGTGGAAATAACTCATTGTAATCTGCAATTTGCAGGCTACTACACGGCGTGGCAAACCTGCTTGAGAAGCGATGATACTTATCTAACGATGATGCCGAGTTTTCACATTGATTTTCAATGTAATGCGGCGATGGCAGCCTTTACGGTTGGTGCGAAGTTAGTGATGCTGGAGAAGTATAGTGCACGTAAATTTTGGCAGCAAATCTGTGACTATAGAGCAACACTAACACATAGTATGCCAATGATTGTTCGCACCTTGATGTTGCAACCCAAAGTAGCCACTGAGCAAGATCATTGCCTACGTGACATGTTGTTTTTTTTGCATATTTCAGATCAAGAAAAACTTGATTTTGAAACCCGTTTTAATGTGCAGTTATTTAACTCTTACGGTATGACAGAAACCTTAGTTGGCCTGATTGGTGATAGTCCAGCAGAGGAGCGTCATTGGCCGTCAATCGGTCGTCCTGGGCTTGGTTATGAAGCCAAAATCGCCGATGAGAATGGCCAAGAGTTGGCTGCTAATGTGGTTGGTGACCTTTGGGTTAAAGGTGTACCTGGCCGAACCATTATGAAGGGCTATTATCAAGACCAAAAGTCGACCGAAGAAGTATTAAGTGCCGATGGTTGGCTATATACCGGTGATAAAGCTTATGTGGATGAAAGTGGTCTATTTTATTTTGTCGATAGAAAGACAAATATGATTAAAAGATCCGGAGAAAACATTTCAAGTTCTGAAATTGAAAAAGTTTTAATGTCCCACCCATTTATTTTAGATGCAGCTGTTATTGGTGTGCCTGATTTAATTCGAGATGAAGCTGTTAAAGCGTTTGTAATATTTAATGAGGGTGTGTCTTTAAGTGTCGACCAAATTTTACAATTTTGTGCTGAGAATATGGCGAAATTTAAAGTTCCATCTTTTATCGAAATAAAAAAATCTTTTCCAAGAACCTGTACCTGCAAAGTACAAAAAAAACTTCTGATGTGAAGTTAACTTAATTAGCTTTTTAATAAATGAGTCTGAAGTGGCTCTATATTGGAGTATTAGCATGAGTGAATCATTACACGTTACCCGCAATGGCGCTATTTTAGAAATTACTCTTGATAGACCGAAAGCCAACGCGATTGACGCTAAAACAAGTTTTGAAATGGGTGAGGTCTTCTTAGCATTCCGTGAAGATCCTGAGTTACGTGTGGCGATTATCACTGGTGCAGGTGAACGTTTCTTCTCAGCAGGTTGGGATTTAAAAGCGGCTGCTGAAGGCGAAGCGCCTGATGCAGATTTTGGCCCAGGTGGATTTGCAGGTTTAACTGAGATTTTTGATCTTGATAAGCCTGTGATTGCAGCTGTAAATGGATATGCATTTGGTGGCGGGTTTGAGCTAGCGTTAGCTGCAGATATGATTATTTGCTCTGAAAATGCCAGCTTTGCTCTACCAGAAGCCAAGCTAGGCATTGTTCCTGATAGCGGTGGAATGTTGCGTTTACCTAAATTGTTACCGCCTGCCATCGTTAATGAGTTGATGATGACTGGCCGTGGTATGGACGCTGAGGAAGCTCTGCGCTGGGGTGTTGTGAACCGTGTAGTTGAAAGTGATCAATTAATGGCAAGTGCTCGTGAGCTTGCACAGCAAATTGCTCAAGGTGCCCCTTTAGCTATTGCGGCGATTAAAGAAATCTACCGTGAAACGAGTGAGCTTTCAGTTGAAGATGGGTATCGCCATATTCGAGCTGGTGGTCTGAAAAACTACCCATCAGTGCTGCACTCTGAAGATGCGCTAGAAGGTCCTTTAGCTTTCTCTGAAAAGCGCGATCCTGTGTGGAAAGGTAGATAGTTTTCTTAGATTTTGACTCTCGATAAAGCCTGATGTTTCACTGAAATGTCAGGCCTTACTTTAACTGTTTGTCGGTAATGAAAGGATTTACAGATGGCGTTGAATTTAGAGATGCAAGGGCAAACCTATGGCCCATTTATTAATGAATATACAGCCAGAGATGTGATGCTATTTGCATTAGGTTGCGGTGCAGCTAGTGATGGCAAAACAGATCTCGATTATGTGTATGAAAAAAATTTAAAGGTATTACCTATCTTTGCAGCCACTCAGATCGTTGATGCTGAAGTGACTAAAACTATTGATTACGGCTTTAATTGGGGAGGCTCGCTTCACTGGGGCTTTGATTTACAAATCCATCAGCCGTTACCTACTAACCCAGGAAAATTGACCACTAAGGTACTGTTGAAAGGACTATTTGATCGAGGTGAAGGGCGGGGCTGTTTAGCTCAACATATAGGTGAAACGTTCGATGAAGCTGGAGTAAAGCTGTTTACCAATGAAAGCTGGGACTGCGCTTTGTATGACGGTGGTTTTGGCGGACCTAAGGCTCCTACTGATATTGTCGAGATCCCTGAACGTTCACCTGACTTTGAAATCGAGCAAGACATTCCATTAAACCAAGCGTTAATTTATCGTTTATCTGGTGACGACCATCCACAGCATGTGGATTGGGATTATGCGCAGGAGTTTGGCCATCCTAAGCCAAATTTACACGGTGTGAGCACTGCTGGTGTCGCTTGTCGTCATGTTATCCAAGCGATGTTTACTGGTGAGCCAGAACGTCTTACGCGCTTTAAAACTCGGTTAACTAAATCTTTATATCCAGGGTGCAGAGTGAAAACCCAGATCTGGAAGTGGGGCGATAACTGTGTGCATTTTAGAGTGATGGATGCGAATGATCCTGAGACCTTTTATCTTAACTTTGGATTAGTTGAGTGGAAGTAAGTCGAAATAGGAGGTGTTTGCCTCCTGTCTAAAGATCACTTAAAGGATTCAGTACTTAGCAATAGTGATTTTAATGCTTGAGGCGTTATTGCTAAGTGATGAGTCAGTCAAACTTCTTAGAGTAATTAGTCTATGCCTTGCTATGAATTTGAAGGGTTAATACCAGTGGTTGATCCCAGTGCTTACATACATCCCACAGCGGTTCTAATAGGTGATGTGATCATAGAGGCTGATGTATATGTTGGGCCTAATGCATCACTGCGTGGAGATTACGGGCGGCTGATATTACAGCGTGGCAGTAACCTTCAAGATGGTTGCATTATGCATGGATACTGCGACATGGATACAGTGGTTGAGCCTGATGGCCATATTGGACATGGAGCTATTTTACATGGCTGTGTCATTAAGCGTAATGCTTTAGTGGGGATGAATGCCGTCGTTATGGATGGTGCGGTCGTTGGAGAGAATAGCATCGTAGCTGCGATGAGCTTTGTTAAAGCGGGCTTTCAAGGTAAGCCCAAGCAGCTATTAATGGGCCAACCAGCAAAGTATGTTCGTGAGGTAACAGAACAAGATCTGCATTGGAAAGGACTCAATACTCTGGAGTATCAGGAGTTGTCACGACGCTCGGCAAAGAGCATGCAGCTAGTCGTGCCATTGACTCAGATTGAACCTGATAGAGCAAGGTTAAAAGGGACGACTCAAGTACTCTCGCAGGCAAATTTTACGCAACTCGATTGATCAGGTTCCGCCTGAGTGAGTCTTTAATGGCTCAAGGTTTAAGAGGGAGTACGGCCCCAATAAAAGCTTAAACTTGTTAGCGCCTCAGGCGGTAGACCTTATTTTGCATTAATAGCAGTTTAAATATTGATATATAAGGAAAGTTGTATGCCGTTAGATCCAAAAGTTGCACTGTATTTGCAGCAAGTTAGCGACTCAGGTGCCAAGCCTTATGAGGATATGACTCCTGCCGAGTCTAGGCGTCTAGATATGAATGAACTGACTAAAACACGAACTGAGCGAGTGCTAGAGCCCGTTGTTGCAATTGAACATAGTTTTATTCCCGGTCCCACAGCCGATCTTCCTGTCCGAATCTATCGTCCAACGACTGCCAATAGTGATGAGTTGCAACCTGCAATTATTTTCATACATGGCAGTGGCTGGGTTGTATCTAATATTGAGACTAACGATCATTTTAGTCGTGCGCTTGCGAACCGCACTGGTTCTGTTGTTGTGGCTATTAACTATCAAAAAGCCCCTGAACATAAGTTTCCCATCCCGATGGATGATTGCTACTCATCAACTTTGTGGATCTTTGAACATGCAGAATTACTTGGGTTAGATCCTCAGAGGATCGGGATTTTAGGTGACAGTGCGGGTGGTAACCTTGCGGCGGCTGTAACACTAAGATTGCGTGATGAGAATGGACCTAGGCTTGCTTATCAAGTCTTGGTGTATCCAGCAGTCCAATATGGTTGGGATACGCCTTCTGCTCATGCGAATGCTGAAGGCTACCTGCTACAGCGGGCCAGTATGAAATACTATTGGGGACACTATGTACGTAGTGAAGCTGATGCACTAAATCCCTATTGTTCTCCTCTTAATGCTCAAAGTCATAAAGACTTACCGCCAACCTTTATTTATACCGCCGAATTTGACCCATTATGTGATGACGGCTTTCTATATGCGCGAGAGCTACGCGGAGCAGGAGTTAATGTTAAATATCGCTGTTTTGACGGTGTCATCCATGGATTCATTAAAATGCTAGGCACATTCGATCAAGCTGATGAATTTCTTAATGAACTTAAGCAAGATCTACTAGAGATCTAGGTGTCACCATTGTAAGGAATTGCTTGGCTGTGCTCACAAAATAGACAGTTTCGTGAGCTCATTCGAATTATTGGTAACTAGTCTACAAACAGCAGGAAATTCCTATCCTTATGTGCTCAGAGTTACATTTTTAGTTTAAAACCCTGTGCTAATCTGGCACCTCATGCATTTAAACTATGTATATAAAATTATGAACAATAACATCCCATTAAGGGCGTTACAGGTTTTTGAATCATGCGCGAGATTAGAAAGTTGCTCACTTGCTGCGAATGAATTGTGCATAACTCAAAGCGCTGTTTCGCAACAAATAAAACTGCTTGAGGATTATTTCCTAGAAAAGCTATTTCACCGCAATGCGGGTAAGATAACGCTAACAGAGTCAGGCCTTGAACTGCGTCAAAGATTAGCTCCCGTTTTTTATGATTTAAATAGTGTTTGTGCCAGTCTAGTTCCCGACATGTCCAACGAGGTTAGAGTTCACTCCTATAACTCATTGGCAGCTCGTTGGTTAGTTCCGAAAATGGCTGAGTTTAGAAAGCAGCATCCAGAATTCAACATTAACGTGGGTATGTTTCAAGATGATGTTGAAATGAGTGACATGCTCGCAGATATTTTTATTATTACTCGTGAGATTCAAGATGGTTACACCATTATTCCATTAGTGGAAGAAAAGCTGGTGGCATATTGCAGTCCTGAATACCTAGATAAACACCCGAATGTTTCGTTGGAAACGTTTCATGAGCAAACATTGCTCTACTCAAAACATAAAGATTATGGTGTAGATTGGGAAGGATGGTTTAGAGTTAACAAAGTCGGTGTTGGGCCGTTACAGAGAAAGTCTATCTATAACCACAATATGCTAGCTGTTCAGGCTGCTATTTTTGGTCAAGGTATCGTTCTTGGGCTAGAGCAAACATTGCAGGTTGAAGTCGACTCTGGAAATCTAATCAAATTAGATTTACCGCATTGTTATACAGGATGGACCTATTCAATCGCATATAAATCTTCAAGAAAAAGGGACGCCCGCATTATGAAGATCGTTGACTGGATCATTAAAGAATACGCTAGTAACGTATTTTAGCCTCAAATTTAATCTACCTGCTTAAAAAGGCTTTTGGTATTAATTTATAAGGTCAGGGAAACATTGACTAAACTTTAGATCAATAAATTTTTTTAGAAGTAACAGTGGCAAGCAGGGGAGCAGCCACTGTTTTTTGTGAAAAGAGATTAATATCTTTACTTCTTAATAGGGAAGAATTGCCTTAGTGAACGTACCCAACCAAAAGTTAGTGGTGCTAAGCACACCATAAATACGGTGTAAGCGATCATGCAGTAATGAGCCATGTTCATACCGAGTAGGGTCCAGTCGTCTTCACCACAACCACCAGTTGGGGCAAACTCGAATGGTAGCCATTCATCAAGAGGTAAATTAAGTGGGAAGCGTGGGTCAGTAGAACAAGCTGAACCTGCTGCATCCCCTGCAGCAGCAAAGAAGTCCATAGACGCATCGACAACCATATGTGCCGCATCATGGATCTTCATTAATTCATACGACCACATCCAACCTTGGATCACCGCATACCAAGCCAGCAATAAACCTAAGAACTTGAGTATGTTATTTTTCGGGTCGATCAAGATGATCAAACCAGCAATTACGATACAGCACTGGCTGAAACGGATGTAAACACAGAGCTCACAAGGATCCATTGCCAGAAATAGCTGGAAGTAGAGGATCGCAGATAGAATAAGGAATGCTGCCGCTCCCACCATAACGACCCAAATCGGTCGTTGATTCTGCATAGTCATTAAGTTGTCGGCCGGAGCAGCCTTAAACTGATTCCAATAGTCTTTAATTGACATGATTATTCCTTACTTAGCCGACAGTTCTGCAATCAGCTCTTTCAACATATCCATAGAGCGGATTGATTTAGTGTTAATCAGGTATTTACCGTTAACGGTGATCGCTGGCACGCCCTGAATTTTAGCGACTTCAACACCTTGGTCCCACTTGGTCATTAGCTGTTTTACTTTTGGATCTTGAGCGTAGGTATCAAACTCAGCACGACTCATGCCTAAGGTGTCTAACGTAAAGGCGATAGTCGAGTCTGCATCTTTAAACTTCACTTTTTTAACGTGGTATTGGTCGTAGTATTTGTCTTTTAATTGCTTGAATACTTTGTCGCCTTTGATCTCTTTGGCGATAGCGAGAGCAGTGGACTTTTCAACGCCAAAAGGTGGCTTACTGGTGATGTGGAATTGATCTAATGTGCTGCCTGCAGGTAATAGTTTTTCGTTTGGGATCCCTGCTTTTTCATACTTGTAGCAGAACGGGCAGTTAATCGAGTAGATCTTTACCACTTGGTTTGGTGCATTGAATTGTGCAGCTTCTGGTAGTACTTGGTATTCAACCCCTTCTGTAGCGGCATTAGCGCCAAAAGATAGGAATAGGGTTGCAGCGATGGCGATGAGAGACTTTTTCATTGGATGTTCCATTAAATAATATAAGATTTTTCGCTGTCAGCGCCTCTAGGGTAAGGCGCTGACTTAGGCTTATTACTGGTTAAACATAGATTCAGGGTGCACGACGGTTGAGCGGTAACCAGGTTCATGTTTGGTTAGCGTTTTCACTTTGATTTCTACTTTGACTTCATTGGTCTTTGGATCCACTTCTGTAATCCAATGCTCAGGCGCTTTGTCAGCTTCTAGCAGACCAGCAGAAGCTGATGCCATAAACATGGTGTTATGATCAGGTTGGAATTCAGTAATTGAGGTAATTGGGCTATACCACTCGTATCCGCGATCTTTGCCATATTCCCAAGTTTGCTGCACTGTCATCTTGTCCATATCAACTTTATATTCAACGCCACGTGAGTATTTCATTGTTGGTAATGCCGGCTGTTCTAGAGAGCGTCCGTCACCATTGTCAAACACTGTTACAGTGCCACGTTCAGCAACAGGCCATGCGGTATGTTGTGTCCAAGTCCAGTCAAAATCGCCTTCACAGTCCTTAGCGTCGCACTTTAACTTTTTGCCTTTGCTATCTACTGGCACCAGCACTTTATCTGCTAGATCCCCTTCCCAGCCGATAGGTGTACCTAAGATCCATTTAACTTCATTATCTCGACCAATTTTAATCACCGCTGATTGGTGGCGAGCACTGATAATGATGCTGTCATCTTCTGCGTCATAACCAATTGAGTTGATGTGTAGCCAGTTACGACCTGTATCAATACCTGCTACATCTCCATAAGGCTCGTTAGCTAATTCCTCAGCTGTCATTGTTTTACCAGCAGAATCGATATCCACGTTTAGACAGACTGCGCCCATATCGAGTGAACTCAGTACATCGTCACGTAAAGGATCAAGGATCTTATTAAAGTCCCAGACCTTAACTACATCGCCGTTGGTATTGACCTCGATGACGTGATCTCGAATGGTATCAACCTTAGTTCCGTCTGGTGTGATGTAATCTTTCTTACCCACTCGAAGTAACAGGTTGCCATTTGGCATTTCTGTTACTTCATGAGAGAAGCCAATATAGCCACGAGGTAGTTCGCGTTTGAAAATAGGCATACCGATAAAATCGTACTTGGCGTAGTAAGGTGAAAGGAAACCATCATGTTGGTTAAACATTAATCCCTGACCAAAAATGAGTTTGCCATCTCTAGTTTGCTTGAATGACATGGATCCACCAGGGCGGTCATAAATCACGTCAGCGCTCAGGTGCCAGCGTACATCACCATTGGTATCAATAATGTTTTGGGTTGGCTTCCAATCCCATTTGTCACGTAGGTTGGGGGTAATGACTTGACCGTCAACTAGGTAAAATCTATCTTCGAATCCTTTTGCAACTTTAACTGGCTCATATTCATATTGGGTTCTATCTTGGCCATCGATATGTTGATGTGGGATGTCATTAGTACGGATCTTATAAGTCTCTTTGACTTTTTTTCCATCAAGCTTATAAGACAGCTCTACTTCATTTAAGTGATCTGGATATAGACCAAATACAGGAATGCCGTTGTGGGTATTTAGTTGCGTTGTACTAACAGGGTAATCGATATCAATTCCCTTCTTGCCTTTGCCTTTTACGGTGACTTTAGCGTTTGAAATTGTTTTACCGCCTAAATCAATGACAGCAACCAATGGACTGAAGTCATAAGGGTCGACATAAACAAAGCCTAATTGTCCTTGTGCAACAGCTGAAGAAGATGTTCCTGGTAAATCACCTGCAGCATTAGCCGATAATGAAATTGTGGTACAGGTTAATACTGATGCTGCAAAAAAAGCAGACATTATTTTATTAAGTTTCATAATTAATCTCTTTGTTAGAATTTATATTGAACTGAGTAAAAAAATGCATCGTGATAGCCTTTTTTACCTAAATTGTTTTCTGCGTATCGATAGCTAATAGCGGTTGACCAATTATTATTAATTATCCAGTTAGCACGCAGTTGCCCATTAAAGCCCACATCCTCCATATCTCCTGCTAATGCAAGGTAATGTTCGTTACGACCAAAATAGAATTCCTGCCACCAGACAAATTTAAAATCTTGATTAAATATATTTAAATCTTGGCTGATATTTAAATATGCGTATCCACCGTTAAATCCTTGCTCATCAAAGCTAGAGTCAAATGCTTTATATGTAGCATTTACAATATGTGCAGCTAACGCTAGTTGAACGTAAGTATCGTCATAAGATTTATCCCAGCTGAAACCGAGTAAAGTATTGGTTTCTCCCCAGACAGGCATAGATTTATCAAAGACTTGGCCATACAAGTTAAAGTCAGTATCACCAAGGTTTATCTGCCCAACTAGATTAATCTCAGTACCAAATAAATCAGTATCATCTATATTTTCAAGTGATACATGGGCATAAATATCACCAAAATCAGTGCCATACGCACCTATCATTTTAACGTAAGGGTTATCGTTTTTTGCTTCACCAAAGTAATCTGATGCACTATTTCTCCAATCCATCAATCCGGCTTCTACAGATAACATTGCGGCATTTGAAGTAAGGGGAATACAGACTGATAAAGCTGCGATTCCTGATAATATTTTTTTATTCATAACTCACCTCTACTGAAAGTGATTAGGATGTTACGAATCTGAATAAGTTGATAACTAGATGGTGCTCACAAAAAAAAATTGGGAACTATTTATATTGTCGAATTATTGATTGCAGGCTTAAAAAATAATAAATTATTTTTTTTAGAGACAGGATTCACATAAAAATGGAAAGTAAGACTTCAGAGCATATTTTAAATGTTTCAGAGAAACTTATTTCTAGGGATGGTGTTGTTGGATTTAAATTTTGTTCTATAGCTAAAGAGGCTGGAATATCTACGACTAGTTTATATAAGTTATTTAGTAATAAAGAAGATATATTAGTAGCTTTATCTAGTAAAAGCTTTTCTAATACGAAGAACAAGAAATGGTGGCTAGATTTAGAGGTTGATGCATTAACAAAAGTGGTTGCGTATTATATCTTTGAGCTGGAACTTGTGAGGAACTTGCCTTTCTATTCTTCGATGTCAACGCTAACAAGTAATCCGCTTATTTGTGGGCGCTCTGTGCATCCGCATATAAGCGAACTGAACAAACATGCCTATGGATTTTGGCAAACACCGATTGCTTTATTAAAACAGTCAAGAGAGCAAGGGCGTTGCCAGTTAAGTGATGAAGCCATTGCTAGATTGTGCGCATTACTCTCAGTCATCATTCGGGGGCAGGAAGTTGTTTCATGTGCCGAGGTGGGTAAAAACTGTAGTGAAGAGGCAAATTTAACTACCGATTGGATCATTGAGTTTTGTTTTATGCAGTCAGGGTTTGAGCATCATTTGATTGCTGATTGTATACGTCAGGCTCAGGAGTTGATCGTAAAGCAAGGACTTAGATCGCAATGCATTGTGAGTGAATAGGGCATCAGGTATTTACCTAGACACCCTATTGCAAGTATTTACTTAATCAATATTTGTTCTAGCTCATTAGCATAGCTGAAGTAATAGTTTCTATTTGGCGCATTGTACTCTCGCGCCGCCAATGCTCTTAGACTACTAATTTGCGCTAGGATTACCTGTTGTGAATCGATCTCGGGCAAATAACTTAGGTGGCTTGCAAGTTCTAGCGCCCATTGAAATTCTTGCGTAGAAACCGCCAGTTGTAACTGGTTGAGTAATTGTTGGCTACCACCCGCCAGTACAGCCATTTTTTTAGCTAATTCTAGGTTTGATAACGGATTAAGGTTTTTAGGGTTGCCGTCAAACCAGCCAAGCATGCCTGAGTATATGGCTCGTGATGCATGGCTGGCTGTGCCGTAAAACTCAGTTAAGTATGGTTTGTCATGTAAATGACTTGGCAATTTAATACTTTGGCCAATACTGATGGGATCGAGCCCGTTATTCATACCAGCAATAGTTTGTTCGAAAACAGATTGGATCGCCTCGCTATAATCTTTTAGGGCGGCAGTTGCTTGTTTTTTACCAATGATAGGTGAAGTGTGGCCGCCAACTATAGCTGTTGGCTCAAATGCTGCCATTTTCGTGACAGATTTAGCCCATACTCGAACATCACGGTAAGGGGTACCACGTATTGCATAAAGGTTAGGAAATGCTTGGTAGAAGTTATCACCACTAAAAAGTACTTGTTCCTTGGGAAGCCATATAAACATGGTGTCATTAGTCTCTCCTGCAGCACGGTAAATCTCAATATCAACGCCAGAAATTTGGGTTTTATAGCGGTCATCAACTCTTATATTTGGTGGAATAAAGCCCTTACCTCGGTCGTGGTCTATCGTTTTTGCTTGGGCTACGCCACGATTGCTTTGCTCATGCGTAGGAAGGGTGCGACCAAATTGACGCATTTCTCTTTTTTTCATGATGTTGTCTAGTGTGGTATCGGTACCATGATGATTATTCATCCCGGATGGGCCGATAATTGTGACATTTTGACCTTGAGTAAACGCGGAAGTCCCACCAACATGATCACCATGACTGTGAGTGTAAATTATCGCTTTAACTGGTTTTTTTGAGTATTTTCGAAAATCGGTAAGCGCATTTTTTGCGCTAGATGGACCCATTAAGGTGTCAATGATAATAACGCCATCGTCGCCAACAATCATAGAGGTTGTCGCACCGTGATAGCCCACAGCGGTATATACATTAGGGGAGACTTGTACAATGCGCTGTTTAAAATGTTGTGCTTGTTTCTGTAGCATTTGCTCCGCTTTATCTGGAGCGACGAGGGTGGTTGCTGAGAGTGAATTGCTACAAGCAAGCGCACATAAAGATAGGGTTAAAATTAACTTTTTCATAGGAGCCTTATTAAATAATCGTTATGGCTAGATGCTATGAAAATTCGATAATTAAGAGCAGGTATAAAGTGATTGTAAAATGGTAAATCTTGTCACTCTCGATGGCGAAATTGCTTTGGTGTGACTCCTGTGTGCTTTTTGAAAAACTTGCAGAAGTTAGTGGTTTCATCAAAGCCGAGTCGATCCGATATCTGATTAATATTCAGCTTTTCAGTAACGAGTAAGCGCTTAGCTTCCAATATTATTTGGTTGTCGATAGTTCGTTTCAGTGTGTAACCACTTACTTTGACACAAATGCCGTTTAATTTGGTAAAGCTCATTGCCATTAACCGACAATAATCAATGCCGTGGCGGCTAGAGACCATGTTAGCCTGAATCAAGGCCTGTAATTGTTGATACTGATGCAGTATTAGGGGGGATTCCGTCGCGCAGCGCTGTCCTTGAGTTGCAATAAGTAACAAGTTAGCGAGTGCTAACTCTTGGCTAAGCAGTGGTAGCCGGTTGAGTTGTTGCTGTTTGAGTAATTCTATACAGCGGGTTAATACTAATGCACTTTCTGGCTGTGGCCGTAATATAGGTTGCTGGCGAAATAGCTTAAGGCTGTCGTCAGGCAGCAGAGTTCGTATTTTGTGGTAAATATTTCGCGTAAATATAATCATTTCACCAGATAAGGGCTGAGAAAAGTCATAGGCGTGAACTTGTCCTGCAGCGATATAAATCAGTTCACCTGCTTTATAGCTGAAGGAGTCAAAGTCTATATGGTGCACGCCTGCTGAGCGACAGCGGAGTAAGCAGTGAAATTCGACTCGATGAAACGAATCGGGTTTTGGTTTGTAATTATCACGCTGTTGATAAAACTTAGCTAAGGACAGGATCTCTATCGGTTGACGATCGTTTCTAAAGCCGACTAAGGGAATATTCATATTGTTTCTTATTAGCTTATCACTATCCGTTCTTATTAAACCCTAAAGCTGCGCACAATATAATAAAAATGGCCATGAAATATCATGGCCATTTGAAAGGTTAAAGGGATCTTATTTTTTAATGAGTGAACGCAACCAGCCAAATGTTTGTGGTGCTAAGCAGACCATAAATACGGTATAAGCGATCATGCAGTAATGTGCCATGTTCATACCGAGTAATGTCCAATCGTCCTCACCACAACCGCCTGTTGGGGCAAACTCGAATGGTAGCCATTCATCAAGAGGTAAATTAAGTGGGAAGCGTGGGTCAGTAGAGCACGCTGAACCTGCTGCATCACCTGCCGCCGCAAAGAAGTCCATCGATTCATCAACAACCATATGTGCCGCATCGTGGATCTTCATTAATTCATAGGACCACATCCAACCTTGGATCACCGCATACCAAGCCAGCAATAAACCTAAGAACTTGAGTATGTTGTTTTTCGGGTCGATCAAGATGATCAAACCGGCAATGACGATACAACACTGGCTGAAGCGAATGTAAACACAGAGCTCACAAGGATCCATTGCCAGAAATAGCTGGAAGTAGAGGATTGCAGATAGAATAAGGAATGCTGCGGCTCCCACCATAACGACCCAAATCGGTCGCTGATTCTGCATGGTCATCAAGTTGTCGGCCGGAGCAGCCTTAAACTGATTCCAATAGTCTTTAATTGACATGATTATTCCTTACTTAGCCGACAGTTCTGCAATCAGCTCTTTCAACATATCCATAGAGCGGATTGATTTAGTGTTAATCAGGTATTTACCGTTAACAGTAATTGCAGGAACCCCTTGGATTTTCGCGACTTCAACACCTTGGTCCCACTTGGTCATTAGCTGTTTTACTTTTGGATCTTGAGCATATTTGTCAAACTCAGCACGACTCATGCCTAAGGTGTCTAACGTAAAGGCGATAGTCGAGTCTGCATCTTTAAACTTCACTTTTTTAACGTGGTATTGGTCGTAGTATTTGTCTTTTAATTGCTTGAATACTTTGTCGCCTTTGATCTCTTTGGCGATAGCGAGAGCAGTGGACTTTTCAACGCCAAAAGGTGGCTTACTGGTGATGTGGAATTGATCTAATGTGCTGCCTGCAGGTAGCAGCTTCTCATTTGGAATACCGGCTTTTTCATATTTGTAGCAGAAAGGGCAGTTAATCGAGTAGATCTTTACCACTTGGTTTGGCGCATTGAACTGTGCAGCTTCTGGTAATATTTGGTATTCAACCCCTTCAGTAGCGGCATTAGCGCCAAAAGATAGGAATAGGGTTGCAGCGATGGCGATGAGAGACTTTTTCATTGGATTCTCCAAAAATATAGTAGTTTTAAAATGATGATTAAAAATTATTTTTACTGGAATTAGATCAGTTATTGTTTTTTTGATGACGCATTCTATTTATAAAAACTGATTTAAAATCGTGATTAAGATCTCACTTTATTTTTACTATTAACTTTCCTTTTCGATACTTTTAACTTGGTTGTGTTTATTTTGCCGATTTTAAAAATTCAAATTGATGCTATTTAAAATTTAAAAGTCATAGTATTTTATTTTTTACGTTGTGTTTTATTAATTGAATATCGGTATTTATGTTTTTTTGATTCGACCGTTATTTCATGTTTTATGTTTTGTTGTGATGAAAGATTTTAGTTTCTAAATTAATAGTGTGACTTTATTCTCAATTAATTTTGTTTTGGTTGTTTATTGTTTTTTCGTTCCCGTTAATTAATTTAATAAATAGAAAATATATTTGGAGATGCGATGAAACGTCATATTTTAGCTGCTGCGGTAATGGCTGCATTATTTCAATCAACAGTTGCTTTTGATTCAGAGGCTGCCGGTTTTAAACCTGCACCTGCGGCTGGTCAATTAGGAGCTATTCTAGTTAACCCATATGGTAATTCACCATTAACAGCAGTATTGGATTTAGGCAGTAAGCGTCCAACTGATGTATCAGTAACCGTGCATGGCAAGGGTAAGAAGGGCGTTGATATTAACTACCCTGTAGGGCAGCAAACCATTAATACCCATGACGGTATCCCACTATTTGGTCTATATGCTGACCATAACAACCAAGTGACAGTCAAATACAAGCTAGACGGTAAAAAGGTCAAAGAAGATTATAAAGTACTAACTGGCCCTATCACCAATGAATATATGGATAACAGAAACGTGACTGTTATGCAGGAGGTTCAGGTGAAGCAGGTGGCTAAAGGCTTTGAAAACCGTCTCTATTTAGTTAACAGCCATACATATAACCAGCAAGGTTCTGATCTACATTGGTCAGGTCAAAAGAGTAAAGATGCTGGTATTTTTGAATCGACTCCTGCAATGGGCTCTATTACTTTTGATAACGCGCCTATGACTTATGTTGTCGATACTAATGGTGATATTCGCTGGTGGCTTGATCAAGACGCGGTTTACGATGGTGTCGGCATTGATGCGAACAAACGTGGCTACTTGATGGGCTTACATGACAATGGCGAAGGTCGTATTACTTTCGTTCAGGGTCAGCAATACGGTACGTTTGATTTACTCGGTAACTTTGAGCAGCGCCGTCTGCCGCGTGGTTATATCGACGCTTCCCATGAACACAACATCATGCCAAATGGCCACTCTTTAGTGCGTGCAGCTAAAGCTAACTACAAAAACCCACAAGGCGATATCGTGCATACGGTACGCGATCATATTCTACAAATTGATCAGCAAGGCAACCTAGTTGATGTATGGAACTTGAATGAAATTATGGATCCATATCGTGATGCATTACTTGAAGCGTTAGATATGGGCGCGGTTTGTTTGAACGTCGATATTGACCAAATGGGCCAAACTGCAGAAATGGAAATCAATGCGCCATACGGTGATATTCCTGGCATCGCGGCAGGACGTAACTGGGCGCATATCAACTCTATCGAATACGATCCAAAAGATGACTCTATTATTCTGTCGTTCCGTCACCAAGGTGTAGCAAAAGTGACGCGAGACAAGGAAGTTAAATGGATTTTAGCCCCATCAGAAGGCTGGAACAAAGAGCTTTCTAAGAAGTTACTTAAGCCAGTCGATAAAAATGGTAAGCCTATCAACTGTACTGAGAAAGGTGTTTGTGAAGGCGATTTCGATTTCACCTACACCCAGCATACTGCATGGCTAAATAACACTACTGGCAACTTAACAGTGCTAGATAATGGTGATGGTCGTGCTCATGAGCAGCCAGCTTTACCAACCATGAAATACACTCGTTTCGTTGAATACAAAATTGACGATAAGAACATGACTGTGCAGCAGACATGGGAATACGGTAAAGACCGTGGCTATGACTGGTATAGCCCGATCACATCAAACGTAGAGTATATGGAAGATAAGAACACCATGTTTGGTTTTGGTGGTTCGGTTCATCTCTATACGCCTGGTGAGCGCACCATTGGTCGAATTAATGAAATTGGTTATGACGATAAGAAAGTGAAGATTGAGATTGACGTATTGTCAGACAAGCCAAATTCACCTCATTACCGCGCAATCATTGTTAATCCTACTAGCCAATTTGGTCAGTAAAGAAATAACCAATCGGGCCCTATGGGCCCGCTATTTTTTTAGGGGAAAATAATGAAAATTTCAACGCCAATTGCCGCTGTAGTATTAAGTCTATCCGGGGTATCAGCTGCCAATGCAGAAGTACTATTTCAGCAAAATAATATTATTGTCGGTTATGAATACTTACTCGATGCCGAAGATAAAAACCCAAATCTCTATGATCAGGCTCATCTAATTCTAGGCCATACCACAATTGCCGACTGGGGAAGTGCGACAGGCTGGTTAAGGTTTGAAAACCCACTAGACAGCGCTGAAAACCAGCAAGGAAAAGATGCAGGCGCAACCACTAAAGCTTGGTTGAAGCTGGATTATAACCTTGGTGATTCACCATTTAATATTTGGGGACAATCATTCACTTGCGCCAATAAACCTTGGATGGAGCAAAATTTTTATTTAGGTGGTTCTTACGATGTCTCCCTAGGAAAACTAAAGGGAACGATAGGTTTAGGTATGCAGTATGCCTATGGCACTTTTTCGCCTACGGGTAAGTCCTTTAATGGTGCATCAGGAGGCGCTACTACTATTATGCTTGGCTACCCTTTGACATCTGAATGGTTCGCTAAGGCTTATTACGAAGCGCAGTTTGATAGAAGTGATGAACATCGTGAAGTATTTGGCTTTGACTCATATGGTCATCAAGCAATTATAGGTATCGACTATCGTTTTAACTCTCAGTTCTTTGTTAGTACGTTATATAAGCACCGCAAAAGCTGGGGGGGCGCGTTGAACGGTGGTGGTGAATTACTCTTTGAAGCAGGTTATAACTTTTAAGGGAAATGGGATGCGGAACAGGTGGTTACTTTATCTCTGTATCCCAGTTTTTTAATATGTGTGAACAACTTATGAGATACAGCTAACGAAGGTGTTTTGCTGGTTCGCTAACGATTAATATCTAAACATGTCAATATGTTCTCAAGGAAGTTAGATGAATAGCAATGAAAGCGTAAAGGATCTATCTATCGCTCACTTACAGTTAATTGTGAGTCTTATAAAGCATGGTAATGCTTGTGTTGCTTCTGATGAACTGGGTATGAGCCAGTCGACGATAAGCTACCACTTGCGACGACTACGCGGCATATTTTCAGATGAGATGTTTATCAGAACGGGTAAAGGGTTGAAACCTACTGAACGATGTTTGCAAGTCGGACATTTTGCTCAAGATATTATTAATCGTGTCGAAGAAGAACTCATTCACGGTAATGATTTTTCACCGTCTCAAATCGAGCGCGAACTTTCATTGGTTGCCGACGATACTGCCTGTGGTTGGTTTGGCAAGTTATTCACAGATCTACAAAAAACTTTGCCCAAGGTAGCGCTGTGCGCAAGGCCTTGGTACCTAAACGCAATGAAGGATTTAGATAAAGGGGCAGTTCATTTTGGTATTCATATTATGCAAAATGGTACTAAAGGAATTTATGATGTTGAAGTCGTCCCTTGTTACAGATTATGCGTAGTTAGAGAGGGGCATCCTCTGAGTAAACAGGGACAAATAACCTTAGAAGATCTCGCTATGTATCCGGTAATTTTAAATGATCTTGCTGGATGGAATAACAATGGTAATTCGCTTATTGAGCGAGTGTTGAAACAGCATGGTCTTGAGCCTAATTTTGTTGGTAGACTCGGTTATGTCAGTAGTATTTTTAGTGCGTTGCATAATAGCAATGCTATTACTTACACTTCGGCAGTTTCCTTACCTAAAGATCTCTCTGGCTTGACCCTTTTGAAAGGTCCACCGCAAATAGATGAAATAGAGTGTAATTATCGTTTGTATATTAGTAAGACGCGCTATGGTTCTCAAGAAACAAATTATTTGATTGAATTCATTTTTAAGTCATTTTTCGATTATGTAAATAGTCAGTACGAAAGGGATGATGTAATTTCAATAATTGGTAATGTAGTTGTTTGTAATAAAGCAATTTGTGAAAGTGTGTAATAAGTGGAACGTTATAGTTTTAATTATATGCAGCATGTTTATTATTAAAAACGCATTATTAATGCTATATATTTAATGGCAATAATTACTGTTAATTAAAGTTCTATTTTTATAAACTCGAGTGTTTTAACTAAGCGTAATGATAACCTTGTTTTCTCTCTGTGTTTGTTTGACGTAAATTCAACTAGGATTAGGGAAATTACTTTTCTACTTAGACACATAATGAAGGAATATTCTAATGATTGAACAAGGCCAAAAATTACCTGCTGGCACACTTTCTGAACTAACCAACGACGGCATGCTTAACCATGATATAACTGAGCTCTTTGCAGATAAAAAAGTCGTGTTATTTGCAGTGCCAGGCGCATTTACCCCCACTTGCTCTGAAGCGCATCTGCCTGGCTTTATTGTATTTGCTGATCAACTTAAAGCTAAGGGAGTTGACTTAATCGCTTGTGTTTCGGTTAACGACGCATTTGTGATGAAAGCTTGGGGCGATACCCAAAATGCAGCTGAGCTGATGATGCTTGCGGATGGTGATGCTAGTTTCACTCAAGCGCTAGGCTTGGAAATGGATACAGCAGGCTTTGGCGGCGTGCGTTCACAACGCTATGCCATGGTGGTTGATAACGGTGTTGTTACAACGCTAAATGTTGAAGCGCCAAAATCGTTTGAAGTCAGTACTGCTGAAGCTATTTTAGCCACACTTTAAATGCTAGCTAGTTCCATGGAGCCTTATGGCTCCTTTTTAGGCTATTAAGCCATCCTAATACCTAAACTCACTTCAATACTCTCAACGCTTTGCTGCACTTCATTGGCTATGACTTCGCTCTGCTCTGATGAAGCCTGTGCATGATTTTTAAGGCTTTGCATGGCAACGACAAAGTCATCTAAGTGTGACACTTGCTCTAGCGTACTATTAGCGCCTTGCTGGGCTGTAGTCGCCATGGCACTTGCTTGAGTTTGTACACTTTGGGCTACTTGCCATAAGCTTTGCGCGCGGCTTCTTTGTGCCTGCGTTGCTTCCTCAATCCCATTGACTCTAGCGTCAAGCTCGCTATTGGCTTGGGTAAGCTGATTAAGGATCTCCATTATTTCTTTAAGTGAAAGCTGTGTACGTTGAGAAAGGTTGCGAACTTCCTCTGCAACAACCGCAAATCCTCTACCTTGCTCACCAGCTCTGGCTGCCTCAATTGCTGCATTGAGTGCGAGTAGATTTGTTTGCTCGGCAATGTTGCCAATTACATCGATAATTCGCGAAACATCTGAAACAGAGGTCGTCAGGCTGGCAAGCGACTGATGACAGTGCTTTACGGCTGCTTGTGTTTCTGTTGTAGCATCGAGTACCGCTTGTGATTCTTGCTGACTTTGCTGCATTTGCAGCATAGTTTGTTGTGCACTTTGCTGTACCTGTTCAGTGGTTTGACTAACATCTTTAGCTAATTGCCGAATATGCTCAGTTTGATTTTGTGCGGTTAACACAATACTTTGGGTTTGCTCGGTGCTGGCGGAGATGTGACAGATCCGGTCAACTAATTGCGAGAGGGATTGCGATACTTGGGTGATCTGTTGCCGTTGCTGTTCATCTTCTTGTTCAAAGCGATGCAATAATTGATTGAAGTGACCAGCAATCTCTCCTGTTTCGCAACGGCGTTGAATCGCTAAGCGTTCACGGCTATTTGATTCGCTTAGCTTAGAAAAAGCGTTATTTAAATGCTTTAACGGATTAATGACTCGGCGTTGTTGTAATATGAAATAGCCAATAGCAAACAGGATAAGGATCGAGACCATAGTGTAGATCGCGAGCATGAGTTCCTGCTTTAACAGCTGGTTTTGTTTATCTTGTTGGGCACCAAGGTCGAGTAATAAGTTTTCGATAATTGCAACATCTTCAATCAATGCTTGCTGGGTACGCTGGTTTTCAATCAATAATGTGTGCGTGTTGGCGACCTCTTTATTGTATCGATTAGTTAAGCTTAGCAACTCGTTACGGTAATTTTCACCTACCTCGATCTGCTCTGCTTCATCGTCGCCCAATGCAAATTCATCGGCCTCTATAGTCTGATAAATGCCTAACAAGACTAAAGAATCAAGCTCATTATGCCATATTTCTAGTTCACTAATCAGGCTAGCTAATATCGATTTTAAACGCTGCTCTTTATCAATTAAGTAGTTCGATGTGACTTGCGATAATTCATAAATAATAGGCGGTAGGCGAGTTGTTAATGCAATATATTTATCGGCAAGTTGTAGGTGTGTTGCCTGTCCTTGAAAGGCATAGTCAGCTAAGCGTCGATTATTATCTATCATTTCTGATTCAGCATGGGCTAAGAGCTGACGCGGGTTACCGGCGAGTTTTCCTGCTGCTCGGTATTCATTGTCTAGTGCTTGGATAAATTGGTGAAGTGTGGCTTGTAGCTTTTTAGTGTTAACGCCAGTTTGCTGGCTGATTTGGCTTTGAATTGCGATTAAGTTGAGCTTTGCCTGTTCAAGCTGACCAGCATTTCCTGTGGATAAATAGCCGTCGAGATCGCGTCTGATTTTGACGAGGAATTTAGTTTGGATCTTTTGTAATTCAGAGGTTTGTTGTTCGCTAAACTGACGTTCTTCGCTGCTCCAAAATACCACGCCAGCCAGCAAGGCTGCGATAATTAATAGAATCGCCGAGGCAGATAGAGACAAAGTTGAGATTTTCATATTCTACGCCAATCTTTAAAAGTGGCGTTAGAATATGGCACTTGAGTTACAAAAAAATTACAACAAACAATAGATTAATTCATCATTTAAACGGTTTATTCAATCGGTAACCACACTTGCGCATGTAATCCTCCTTCGCTGCGATTCGTTAAAATCACTTTGCCCTGATGTCTATCAACAATACGTTTGATAATCGCTAAGCCTAGACCAGAACCAACACTTCCTCGTGCAGTATCGCCTTGTGTAAATGGCTGGAAAAGTTTAGGAATTTGCTCTTCATTTATGCCTGAACCATTATCTTCGACACTAAAACCGATAAACTGTCCGTTAAACTGTGAACTGATTTTGACCCAGCCGTTGCCGTAGCGGTAGGCATTTTCTACCAAATTGCTAATCACACGTTTTATGGCGACACCTTGCATAGGTATGTTAGGGCATTGGCTTAAATCAGAATCGATATTGCCTTCTCGGTTCGATTCCGCTTGGATCACATCTTGTATCAGGTCGTTGATCTGCTCTAACTCGCGGGTGCCTTCTTGATCTTGTCTAATATAAGAGATGAACTGATTGATGATGGCGTCCATATCTTCGATATCATTCACAATGCCATCTTTTAGGTACTGATCTTCTTCCACCATCATTTCAGAGGCTAACCGAATGCGGGTAAGTGGCGTGCGCAGATCGTGAGAAATACCAGCCATTAAGAGTGCGCGATCTTGTTCTAGCTGCCTCATGCTGTGAGACATTTGGTTGAAAGTATTGGTTACTTCAACAATTTCGGTTGATCCACTTAAAGGTAATGGTTCAGGGTAATCACCACGGGATACCGCCGTTGCGGCTTTTTGCAAACGTCGCAGCGGGCGATTTTGCTGACGAGCAAACCACCATCCCCCGGCAACACTCAATGCACCAATTACCATAAGATACAAAGTTAGCGGAGATAGATTTTTTTCATTAAGCCCGGTGAGTGGAACTTTTATCCAAATAGAAGGCGCTTGAGGGGGGCGGATCCAAATTTCAAATTCTTCACCTTGGGCAATACGTACTTCAGCTTCGCCGCCTAAGTATTCAGACATTTGTGATGATAAAAAGCTGTAGTAGGTTGCGCGTTCTATACCGGCTTGGCGAGCTTGTTTTTGATTATAAAAATGCATGGTGTCATCGCGCACCTTGGCATTTAATGCGTCCACCATAGTTAAGTGTTCGCGACCAATATCTACGCCATCAACAAACAGCAATTTTACTTGTCGAGCAATAAGTTGGTTTATCTGTTGGTAGCTAGGTTTTATAAAATAAACGGCAACAGAGATGTAAGATACAAGCTGATTAGTCAGCAGCAAACAGCCAATTAACATTACTGTTTGGCTGAAAGAACTGCGTGGCAGAAGGCGCTGCCACCATCGTCTGTTTAAAGGCATTTTACTTGCTTAAAATTACTTACGTGACTGGCCATCTGGCACAAATACATAGCCCAAGCCCCATACGGTTTGAATATAACGCGGGTTGGCTGCATCTTTTTCAATGAGTCGACGCAGTCGAGACACCTGCACGTCAATAGAGCGTTCTAGTGCTGAGTAGTCACGGCCTCGAGCTAGGTTCATTAGTTTGTCGCGTGATAAAGGCTCGCGTGGGTGGCTCACTAAGACCTTGAGTACCGCAAACTCACCGCTAGTTAATGCAATACTTTCTTCACCATGGTGCATCTCACGAGTGGCCAAGTTTAAAGAATACTCACCAAAAGTGATCTCTTCTTCTTGCAGTGTTGGTGCGCCTGGGACCTCAGGTGTCTGGCGACGCATTACTGCCTTAATTCGCGCTAACAGTTCCCTTGGGTTAAATGGTTTAGGCAAATAGTCATCGGCACCTAACTCTAGACCGATAATTCTATCTACTTCATCGCCCTTGGCTGTAAGCATTACAATAGGTATAGGGTTACCGGTTTGGCGTAGTCGACGACAAATAGAAAGGCCGTCTTCACCGGGCAGCATAAGATCTAATACAAGTAAGTGAAAATTCTCGCGTTCTAATAAGCGGTCCATTTGTTCTGCATTGGCTGCGCTACGCACTTGATAACCTTGCTCCATCAAGTAGCGCTCTAACAACGCACGTAATCTCATATCATCGTCAACAACGAGAATTTTAGAGGTTTCTTGTCCCATGCTTAGGTCCCTTATTGCTATCGATAGGCGTGTAAATAATCGCTACCTAGCTTATTTGTTATTAATCTTATGTGCTTGCTTAATATAGCGTCTTTGCTAATTAAATGACTAGTTAGATTTCAATTAGTTCAGTAACTAAGCATGACTATATTGATGCAAAACTTTTAATTTCATGAATTATAATGTTTTTTATAGCGTATTGTTGCCGGTTAAATTGTAACAAATTAGCTGCTTTGTTGAATATCGATGCAATAATGCTAGTTATAGCTAGCTGTGGGGTAAAAAAGTGCATTGGCCATAAGACCATTGCAACATAGCAAACTAACAGAAATTTAGCGTTAGATAATGCTGTTGTTTATAGTCTGGAGCTTGCTATTGCGCTAGAGTAGGGCTAATAGCCTCGGCTAAAACCTCGATTATCTTAGTTACCATAATTATAGAAAGTAGAACCTATGAGAACCGCAATCGTTACCCGTGAAGGTTTCGAAAAATTACAAAAAGAACTAAATTATCTTTGGCGTGAACATCGACCTGAAATCACTAAAATTGTTAGTTGGGCTGCTAGTTTAGGCGATAGAAGTGAAAATGCTGACTACACATTTAATAAGCGTAAACTGCGTGAAATCGACCGTAGGGTTAGATATTTGCGTAAAACCTTAGAAAATGTGCAGGTTGTTGACTATTCCCCTGCGCAAGAGGGCAAGGTCTTTTTTGGTGCTTGGGTTGAAATCGAAAACGATGATGGCAATAAACTGCAGTTTAAAATTGTTGGTTATGATGAAATTTTTGGCCGCAAAGACTATATCTCAATTGATTCGCCAATGGCGCGGGGTTTGTTGAAGAAAGAAGTCGATGACGAAGCGGTGATCAAGACGCCAAACGGTGAACAAGTTTGGTATATCAATCGCATTTCCTATCAAGGCTTCGAGTAGATTCTTTGGTTTCTGTGAAACGTGTGCCGCGGATCCGCGGCGCAAATAGCATAATTGTCTTAGTATTAGCATTAACCAAAGCCATAGGCTGTGGTATCTTTGGCAAAATCCCCTTTATCAACTAGGCTCGACCTCTATTTATGCAAAATATTGCACAGCTCATCGCTGAAGAACTTAACGTTCGCCAGCAACAAGTTACCGATACTATTTCATTACTCGACGATGGTGCGACGGTGCCGTTTATTGCCCGTTACCGTAAAGAAGCCACTGGTGGCTTGGATGATGCGCAGTTACGCACATTGAACAGTCGTCTTAGTTACTTACGTGATTTGAATGATCGTCGTAATGTGATTTTGTCGAGCATTGAAGCTCAAAGTAAGTTAACGCCTGAGCTGAAAGCTGCAATTAACGCTGCAGATAGTAAAACTCGCCTAGAAGATTTATACCTTCCTTATAAGCCGAAGCGTCGCACTAAAGGCCTCATTGCGATAGAAGCCGGTATTGAACCACTAGCAGATTTCTTATTAGCCAACCGTCAAGCTGATTGTGAAGCTGTCGCGGCTGACTATATTAATGCAGCTGCGGGATTTGCCGATGCTAAAGCAGTGCTTGATGGCGCACGTTTTATTCTAATGGAGCGCTTTGCTGAAGACGCTGAGTTACTGCAAAAAATTCGTACTCAAGTAGAGCAAAATGCAGTACTTGAAAGCCGTATGTTGAAGGGAAAAGAAAAAGAAGGCGCCAAGTTTAGAGATTACTTTGAGCATTCTGAAAAGCTAACTAAAGTACCATCGCACCGCGCATTGGCAATGCTTCGTGGCCGTAATGAAGGTATGCTCAGCTTAAATATCAATGCAGATCCGCATCAAGATGCCAAGCAAGCCAGCTATTGTGAAGTGATTATTATCGACCACTTTAAGCTTGGTCTTAGTGATTCTAAAGTTGATACTTGGTTAAAGACTGTGGTTGCTTCGACTTGGAAGGTGAAGATTGCATTACAGATGGAAACCGAGTTTCTTGGTCGTATGCGTGAAACTGCTGAACAAGAAGCGATTAAGGTGTTTGCTCGCAACTTAGGCGATTTACTGATGGCTGCTCCTGCTGGTGCCAAAGCAACGCTAGGTTTAGATCCGGGTCTACGCTCAGGCGTAAAAGTTGCTATCGTTAACGATACGGGTAAGTTAGTTGCGCACACGACTATTTTCCCGCATGCACCGCAAAATCAGTGGGATAAGTCAGTAAGAACTTTATCTAACCTAGTTAAAATGCATAAGGTTGAGTTAATTGCGATTGGTAACGGCACAGCATCACGCGAGACCGATAAGCTAGCGGCTGATTTGATTAGCCAAGTTAAAGCTGATTTGCCAAGATTGACCAAAATAATGGTTAGTGAAGCGGGTGCATCGGTTTACTCTGCATCTGAACTAGCCTCTGAAGAATTTCCTGATATCGATGTATCGATCCGTGGCGCGGTTTCAATTGCGCGTCGCTTACAAGATCCATTGGCTGAACTTGTTAAAATCGAGCCAAAAGCGATTGGTGTTGGCCAGTATCAGCATGACGTTAGCCAAAGTCAGTTATCAAGCTCGCTAGAAGCGGTTGTAGAAGATTGTGTAAACGGCGTGGGTGTTGATGTGAATATGGCATCTGCAGCGCTACTTGCACAAGTTGCAGGTCTCAACAAAACCTTAGCTCGCAACATAGTGACTCACCGTGATGAGCAAGGGCGCTTTAACAACCGCAAAGCGCTACTTAAAGTTGCACGTTTAGGCCCTAAAGCTTACGAGCAAGCAGCAGGTTTCTTGCGTATTACAGAGGGCGATAACCCGCTTGATGGCTCATCTGTTCACCCAGAGGCTTATGCATTGGTAGAGTCAATTGCTAGCGCTAAAGGGGTATCAGTGGCTGAAATCATCGGTAATTCCGAGTTACTAAAAGCACTTGAAGCCAAAGATTTTATTACTAGCGAATTTGGTTTACCGACTGTAACCGATATCTTGACGGAACTTGATAAACCGGGACGCGATCCTCGTGGTGAGTTTAAGACTGCGACCTTTAAAGAAGGCGTAGAAGAGATTAAAGATCTTAAGCTGGATATGATCTTAGAAGGTGTGGTGACTAACGTAACTAACTTTGGTGCCTTTGTTGATGTGGGTGTACACCAAGATGGTTTAGTGCATATTTCGTCAATGACAGACAAGTTTATTGATGATCCGCACAAGGTCGTTAAAGCTGGTGACATCGTAAAAGTTAAAGTGATGGAAGTGGATGCTGAGCGTCGCCGTATCGGACTGACTATGCGTCTTGAAGATAAGGCTAGTGATGCGCCTAAGAGTGCCCCACGCCCTGCAAGCAACCATAGTAAAGGTGCCCCTAATAAAGGCGCAAATCAACGCCCGCAGCAAAAGACCCACAAACCTAAGCAGCAAGCGAATGCCGCTATGGGTAACGCCTTTGCTGACGCTTTCGCTAAATTGAAAAAGTAACGCGTAAAGCCCGATATTGATGGCAATAGCTGCCAGATAAAATATTCAGCTAAATAAAAAACCGACAACTAAGCTTGTCGGTTTTTTTATACCGTTTCTAAAAAAATTAGAGTCGTCAATAAGACGCCAATAGTGTTCGCTAACGTAAAACTTTACGCGGTTTCTAAAAAAACAGGTTGTGAATTTGGCTCGGTTCGTTGTTGATAAAAGGCTTCAATATGTACACCGAAAGCTTGATAGAACTGTAGAGTTTCATTTGGCATTGGCTGCTTGGGAGAGTTTTTCTCAGCATTCGGTGCTGCTTGCCCGGGTAACTTTATATCACTACGTTTTAGTGGTGCGCGTTGGCTTAATAGCTGCTTTAGGTTTAGAGCTTGATTCTGTTTTTGCTTTTCTTGGCCTGATTGTTCTTGCTGTTGTGACTGACGCTGTTGTTTGTCTTGCACTGATTCGCGCAGTTTAGCTTGAGTTTGGGTTTGGTCGGCAGTACGTTCATGCTGCGGACTAAAGGCACGTTCTTCATGGCCTTTGGTCGGCTGTTGTGGCGGAATAATCGGTGGCCGTTGTTGGCTATCCGTGCGCGCGGAATCAGTTGCGGCATTGGATGTCGCAATTGGCACATTAGGATAGTTAGTGACCACTAACATTTTATAAGCTCGCCCTATTCACTAATTAACATTTGCGTTTAAATATTAATCAATTTGGGCTTGGAAATAAAGTATTACTCGATCTGTAATTACTTGTATTAAATCAGCTTAGGTTAATGCTATTTGCTTGAGTGTTAAGCCAGAGCAAGTAGCCTTCAATAAACTCTGCTGTATGGCTAATAAATGGTGCATGTGAGGCTTTAAGCATTAGCAGATCTTGGCTATTTTCAAGTTGTGGTATGGATTTCATTACGCGGCGAGGCACTAACCCGTCCAGTCGGCCCCATACTCTTAACCAAGGCTGCTTTATTTGAGTTAGTTCAGCCCGAAGATCAACGGTTTCAAGCATTCCTAAACCTTGGGCTAGCGCAGTGTGTTGTGCTCGTGGGCGAGCGAGTACTAACTCACGCAGTTGTTTAATGTCTGCTTTGGCTGTTTGGCTGCCCATGGCTTGAATCGCTAAGAATCGCTCGACGGTTTTATCGAGATCTTGGGTTAATTGGCTGGCAAATTGCCCTAACACTTCAGGCGGGATCCCCGGCCAATCTTCCCGTGCCATAAAGCAAGGTGACGATGCTATGGTACATAGGGCGCTCACTCGCTTTGGGTAATGAATAGCCGCAAGTGTTGCCACTAGGCCACCGAGCGACCAGCCAGTCCAAATTGCGGTCTCGGGCAGCTGTTGCATGATGGCTGTAAGCCAGTTTTGAATATCGCCCGCTACAACTTGGCTATTACCAAATCCCGGCAGATCGACATAGTGGACTCTATACTCTGCTAAAGCATCTTTTAAAGGTGTAAATACGGCGCTGTTAACACCCCAACCATGGAGGATGACGAGATCAGGGCCTTGGCCAATTGATTCAATGTGTAGCTGATTTTGATTCATATCGATCTCGCTGGGTGTACAGATAATAGAAAAGGACTTCACCTATCAACAAAATACCTTGCAGTAGATGGCTTGCGGCTATGTTACCCAATCGCTGTTTGATGTGCCATCAACATATCGTCTCGGATCACAGTGGTTTATGTGCAGTATGTTTGAAAGCATGTTGTTATCAAACGGAGATCTGCTTAGGCTGTGGCAAAGAGTTAACATTACCCATGGCTTTGTGCGGAAAATGCATGCTGTCAGATCCAATATTAGTGATTGCTCCGTGTCGTTATCATGATGGGATTGGCCACTGGGTCGGGCAGATAAAATATCAGGCTCAATTTGCAGTGATTGAGGTGCTGGTTGAGGCACTTGTGTTGCGACTAATTTACTTAGAGCGGTTAGGGTTAGTTGAGCTACCACAAGTATTAATACCCGTGCCACTGCACCGTAATCGGCTGCGACAAAGAGGTTTTAATCAGGCTTGGATTATTGCTAAAGCGCTGTCTAAACGCCTTAATATTCCATTAATCGACGATATGCTCTTTCGCGTCCGAGATACTAAGCCTCAAGCTGGGCTGAGTGGTAAATTGCGCCGTAAAAACCTACAAAGTGCATTTGAGCTTACAGATGAGTTTAACTGGCAGCGAGTGGCCTTGATTGACGACGTGGTGACAACGGGTACCACGGTTAAGGAGATCGCTAAGCTGTTTCAATACAAGCATGTTCAAGTGCAGGTATGGTGCCTCGCTAGGGCTGAGGCACCGGGCGTAAAGTAACTGTGCTCTTAATGTAAAGCAGGGATAAAGTAGAGTGCATTGGCGTAAACTTTCTCACTGCCTAGCCAGATATTTCTAAACAGCAAATTGTCTGCAAGTGCGACGACAGCGCCGTTATTGCGTGACTCAACAATAATTGCTGCACTGTTGCTAAAACTACTTTGATACTCTCGGGCTAAATAGCCACTTAATAAGGGTTGTGATGCATACTTGGCTGCCACGCTAAAGTCGCTATTGACTTGCGAAAACCCAGACACCTTATTTTTCAATACAGGTAATCTATCGCTACGTAAACCAAAATTGATAGGGTGGCTAGTATCGAGTTTAAGCTCCAAAATTGCACCGCCAATGGCTTGTTTTGCGCGGAATTGAGACTTTTCATCGAATGTGAGTCCTTCAGCATCAAACAATTGCTTATAAAAACGATCGCTACGTAAGTTAGTTTTGAGCAGGTTTGATCGACTTAGCCAATTGAGCGCACCTTTCTGCGCGATGACCACGCCGCCTTCGCTGGCAAATTGCCCGAGCTTCCGCGCAAAGCGCTCGTCTAATGTTTGGTAGCGTCCATCGGCCAGCAGCACATGGCTATAATCGCTGAGCTTAATGGTTTCAAGTTGATTAATGTCGACCATAGTTGTGGCAACACCTAAAGTGTTGTCGAGGTAATACCAAAGCTGCCCAACTTCAGATATTGAGGTGCCTTTACCGCTGATGATAAGCGGACGAATAGGCTTAATCAGTTTGAAATCGGGGCTACCAAGATCGATTCCTGCGCTTGCTGAGCTGGTATTCGTGGCGATAACCTCAACTTGCAATTGTAGACTAAGTTCTGCGACTCGTTTAATAATCTCACTCGATGAAAATTTATCCTGTTTGAGTGGAATTTGCAGGCTGCCAGCAGAAAAGTCGATGTTTTGACTATCTTGTTTGATGCTAAAAGGTTTGGCGGCAAACTTCACTAGCATGCCCTGTTCTAGTAGCTGTTGCAGCAGTAAAACGGCTTGGCTTTGACGCCAATCAACCAATAAAGCGACGGCTTTGTCATCTAATTTATTAGCGCTGAATATTGGCGCAGTTTGGCTTAGTACACTTAATTCGAGTTTAACGTTACGGCGTAAAGTTAAATCAAAAGCGTGTTGTAAGTTCCAGGTAGAGATATCATAAAAGGTTGGGTCGACAAACTCAGTTCTGTCATCAAACATGGCTTTTAAGAGCGATGACTGTGCTTGATTATTAGGGATAAAAATACTGCTGTTGACCTCAAAATCAACACCACCTTGAGATAGTGGGTTAGTAAGATAATAATATTCAATTTGGTGTTGGTCGAGCAGTTGAGTCAGTACTTTTATCCGACCACTATCATGTTCGGTACTCATTAATAGCCCAGCTTGACGCGGCTTTTTCTTTATCGCCTTTTGATGTTTTTTATCAAAAAACTCGGCTTGATATTCCTCTAGATCAGATTTTAGTGCCAACGCGCCTTTTAGGCTTGAAATCGACGTTGCGTATTGGTTGTCGATAGCTTCCTGCATAGTGACTAAACCATTTACCGAGTCTTGTTGTTGGCCGCGGGCACTTGCTTGTTCAAACAGCACGCCTATTGCGCCATTAATGTCGGGGTAGGTAGAGCCTTTGCCATAGAAAAAGTCATCGAATAGCTGTCGACTAAAATAAGACTGCTTTTGGGTGTCCAGTTCAGCTTGATGATATGCAGCTAACTTGGCAGTGAGTTTTTGGTTTGCAGCGGGCGTCAGTGGGTGCGTTCTATCGGGAACGCCGGGTTGGAAAAAGTAAGTGTTGTTATGGCCCATTTCATGAAAATCGCCAACATAATGGGGTTGCCAGCGGTGAAATAGCGCAACGCGACCTTGGGATTCTGGATGACGCAGAAATAGCCAGTCACGGTTAAGATCGGCTAAGTAGTGGTTACTTCTGCCTGATGGCCAACCTTGTTTATGCTCTTTATGGTTGGGATCGCTAACCGCCACTTTGCCTGCATAGCCATTAGCCCACGTTGAAAAGCGATCAAGTCCATCGGGGTTTTGGCTTGGAGTGATAAGTACGACGGCGTTATTCAGTAGATCGGTTACCCATTTCTCTTCACTGGTGGCGAGCATATGGCTAAGTTTTAATGCGCTGTGAGCGCCGCTAATTTCATCTCCATGAATTGAGTAAGCTAGCCAAATAATTAATGGCCCACCTTGTTTCGCGCCATATTTTACTTGTTGGCGCTGCGCTAAGATATCATCGAGTTTGGCTTGGTTTTCAACCGAGGTAATCACTGCGGTAAGCTGCTTTCTTACCTCATGGCTAACGCCTGTATCTTCGAGAGACACTCTCGGGTTTTGTTGAGCGATTTGCTGCAGGTAGTAATTGATTTGGTCGTGACGTAATAGGCGCTCGCCAAGTGGATAACCGAGAAACTCCTCTGGACTTATCGTTGCAACGCCATAGAGTGGATTGTCGGTTAGACGCGTCTTCTTCGCTTCAGCAAAAAAGGCGGGTAACATCAAAAAAGCGCACAAAACAACAAGACCGATTCTTAACATGGAGTTTTTCGTTATATTTATAATATTGTTGTTAAATTAACAGCTCGTAGGCGACAAAACCACTCTAGGGGAAGATAAAAAACTGTGACCTGATTCGTGTTAATTCTTAATCTGTGAGCATTAGGGGCTACAAAGGAATGCAGAGTAAGAGTATTATAGGGCTAATTCTTACTAAAACACTCAGGTTTATCCCTGACGGAGCATGTTTTCATGATTACCATTTCCGAAGCAGCTCAGGCGCATTTTGTTAAATTGTTATCAGATCAGCCTGAAGGAACTCACATTCGAGTATTTGTTATCAGCCCTGGCACTGCGCAAGCTGAGTGTGGTGTATCTTATTGCCCACCAGATGCTGTTGAAGCTGACGACACTGAGCTAGAGTTTAATGGCTTTAATGCCATGGTTGACGAAAAGAGCGCTCCTTTCCTTGAAGAAGCGACAATCGACTTTGTAACTGACCAGCTAGGTTCACAACTAACATTGAAAGCACCTAACGCTAAAATGCGTAAAGTGTCTGACGATGCGTCACTACAAGAGCGCATTGAGTACGTTATCCAGTCTGAAATCAACCCACAACTTGCTAGCCACGGTGGCAACATCATGTTAGTTGAGATCACTGAAGACGGCATCGCTGTTCTGCAGTTTGGTGGTGGTTGTAACGGTTGTTCAATGGTTGATGTGACGCTGAAAGATGGTATCGAGAAGCAACTACTTGATATGTTCCCAAGCGAGCTAACAGGCGTTAAAGACGTGACTGAGCACCAGCACGGTGAGCACTCTTACCAGTAATACTCTTGTATTATGTGCTATAAAAAACGCGACGCTAAGCTTTAAGTTTAGGTCGCGTTTTTTTATGTCTGATTTTTATATTGGTAGCGCTGCTATTAGCTTAGTGCTTGTCTTAGTCTAAACCAGTAATGCAGCGATAAAGACACACTGCGCGCTAACATAAAGCAGCTCATTGCCGCCCAAAGTGCATGGTTGCCTTGTGCCTGTAGTAAGTACCACACCGGAAAAAACACACCAAACGTCGATAAGATCATGCTATTACGCATGATGCTGCCTTTGGCGGCGCCAATATACACACCATCAAACAAGTAAGATCCAAAGGCCAATAACGGCAGGAACACCACCCACAACAAGTACTGCTCAGCAACGGCTTGCACCTCGGTTAAGCTGGTCAACATGCTGATGATGTTGGAACCTGCTAAGGCAAAAAACAGCGTGAAGCCAAGAGCCGCGATCGCTGACCATGCCCAAGCTAAGGTGACAGACTCCTGCATTAAACGGCTATTTTTCTGCCCATAAGCTCGGCCTACCTCAGCTTCAGCGTAGTAGGCTATGCCGTCTAAGGCGTAGGAGATTAGCATTAATAAGTTGAGTAACACCGCATTGGCGGCCACTGTATTGTCGCCAAGGCCAGCACCGTAAAAAGTCATAAAGGCAAAAGACAGTTGTAAGCATAAACTACGGATAAAAATATCGGTGTTTAAGCTCATTAGCTTGCCGTAGCTCTGCAGTGATAGCTGCTTAGCCACTGTAAATAGTTTAAAGTCACCTAGTTTACTAAGCTGGCCTTTCACCATCGTCAGTGCGACTAAGAAACCTGAAATATCAGCAAATACAGAGGCTAATGCCGCGCCTTTAACGCCCCAGCCGAGTACCAGTACAAACAGCACGTCGAGAATAATATTGACTAAGTTCGCCACAATTAGCTGCCACATGGCGGCTTTAGGTTGCTGGCGGCCGAGTAGCCAACCGAGCATCACTAAGTTCATTAGCGCAAATGGCGTAGACCAAATACGGACTTGAAAATATTCGCGGCAATAGCGCTCTACTTCTACGCTGGCATCAGACATCGCCATGGCTAAGTTTAGAATTGGATACTGCAGCGCAATGGCTGCGATACCAAACATTAATGCTAAACTTGCAGCTTGTACCAAAAGCTTAAATTGCTGTTGAGTATCATCCGCGCCGTAAGCCTGCGCGACTAATCCAGTGGTTGCCATGCGTAAAAATCCTAGCAACCACAAAATTAAGGTTATAATCGTTGACCCAACTGCCACGCCGCCTAAATAATAGGCGTTGCTAAGATGTCCAACAACGGCGGTATCGACTAAACCTAATAGCGGCACAGTGATGTTTGATAAGATCATCGGCAGCGCCAAGGCGAATAACTGTCGGTTTTTTTGTGGGTTTAACAATAAGGCAATCATTTTAGAGGTCTAATATATATGGTTAAAAACGTGTTGCTAGCGCTATTGGCGCTGACAGGTTTTTCGGCTCATGCGGCAGTGATCCTGCAGTATCATCATGTGTCCGATACAACGCCTGCGATCACCAGTGTGACGCCTGCGCAGTTTAAAGAGCAAATGCAGTACCTAGCGGAAAACAACTTTAATGTTGTGCCGCTTTCAACGGTTGTGGAGTCAATTAAGGCAAAACAGACACTGCCAGCAAAAACTATTGCGATTACTTTTGATGATGGATACCGCAGCATTGCAAATACGGCGCACCCTATTTTAAAGCAATATAAATTCCCCTACACCCTTTTTGTCTCAGTAGAGCCAATTCTTAAAGGCTATGGCGAAATGATGAGTTGGCAACAGCTAATTACTCTTTCAAATGAAGGGGCTGAAATTGCTAACCACAGCTGGAATCACGAGCACCTTATTCGTAAAGAAGGTAACGAAACTGAGGCGCAGTGGATAGCACGTATTGAAAACAATATTTTGCGCACAGAAGCTGAGATTGCTAGAGCGACAGGGCAAAACTTAAAGATGCTGGCTTACCCTTATGGTGAGTACAATCAGCAGGTTGAAGATATGCTAGCTAAACATGGCTTTGTGGCATTTGGTCAGCAATCTGGTGCAGCAGGCCCATATTCACCATTAACTGCATTGCCACGTTTTCCTGTTGCCGGTGTGTATGCAGACCTTAATAGTTTAAAGGTAAAGCTACATAGTCTAAATATGCCGGTGATAGCGCAAACCAACAGTGATCCACAATTAGTACAGGGGCAATGGCGTCCAGAGATAAAAGTGACATTGGATATGAGCGACATTAATAAGTCGCAAGTGATGTGTTTCATTCAAGGACAGGGCGCTAAGAAGCCTAATTGGATTAGTGATAACCAATTTAGTATTCAAGCTGAGCTAGACCTACCTGCTGGCCGTTCACGTTATAACTGTACCGCACCAAGTAAAAGCAAAGGTAGTTATTACTGGTTTTCACAGCCGTGGGTTCGCCCCAAATCTAACGGTCAGTGGATTGCTGAGTAATCTAGATTACTAAAATAAAAGCGCCTAATTAGGCGCTTTTTTTAGCTTGAATATTTGCCTATTAAGGCGTTTACATCATGGATCAGTTCGCTATTTCTAATCTGTGGTAATTGACCCGGTGAATGAGATTTCGGTTTAATAATCGCTACCTTTTCACCTTGTGGCGACACTAACGCAAACGACGCGCTATGGTCGACTTGGTAGTCATCGCCGTCTCCAACCATGGCATAGACAAAACCCAAACTACGAGTGATTGGAAACAATTGCTTATGCTCGCCGGTTACCGCCATAAACTCTGGATTGAAGAACTTGATGTAATTGTTCAGGGTATCGATGTTATCTCTTTGTGGATCAACAGATAGAAAGATCACTTGTACATCTTCGACTTGGTTTAGCCCTGCATAAGCTGACGTTAACTTCCCCATAGTGGTTGGGCAAACGTCAGGACATGAGGTATAACCGATAAAAAACAGACTCCACTTCCCTTGTAAATCTGCATTGCTGAAGCTATTGCCGCGTTGATCTGTGAGTGAGAACGGGGCTAAGGGCTGTGGCGTTGGGTATTCGAAACTGGTTTGCAAGTTAATCGACTGAGGTTGGTTAAGCTGCACGCTAGCATAAGCTCCTGCTGCGATTAATATGATGGCTGCAATACCCAAAATAAGCTTCATATTTGACTCCCTTTCACTACAGTGGCTTCTCAGAGGTTTATGTTTCCATCGTTAAAGCCATAAACAGTGTTTATAAATTATAGATTGGCTATACCCACAGATAGTGGTCAACTAACAAGGCGATAAATAGCAGCATTAAGTGATAGATAGAAAACTTAAATACATCCATCGCAAGCCCAGGGGTTTCATGGTATTTGAGCTGCCATGCTTTATAGATAAAGCCTGCACTGAGTAGGGTGGAACTGACAAGATAAACAGGGCCGCACATCCCCACTAATACTGGTAGCAAGCAGGCTATTGCCAGTAACACTGTGTATAGGAAAATACAGGTTTTAGTAAACTCGACACCGTGAGTTACAGGTAGCATGGGGATATCGACCTTGGCATATTCCGTTTTACGATGAATAGCCAGTGCCCAAAAGTGCGGAGGTGTCCAAGCGAAGATGATGATCACCAGTAGCAATGCATTGCCATGGAATTCACCCGTTACTGCAGTCCAACCTAGCAACGGTGGCATAGCTCCTGCCAAGCCGCCGACCACAATGTTTTGTGGTGTCGCACGTTTCAAATAAGCGGTATAGACCACGGCATAGCCAATTAAGCTGGCAAATGTTAGCCAGGCCGTGAGTGGATTGACGAGGGTGTATAGGAGCACGAAGCCTAAAATACCTAAACCAAACGAAAAGGTTAGTGCCTTAGCAATAGAGACTCTGCCTTTGGGTAAGGGTCTATTGTAAGTACGCGCCATTAAACCATCGATTCGGCGATCAATGAGGTGATTAAAGGCTGCCGCAGAACCTGCCATCATGCCGATCCCTGCCATGCCTGCAATTAATGGCGTAATCGGCACTGCGCCGGGAACCGCTAGACACATGCCGACTAACACCGTTAGCAGCATAAGTGCGACTACTTTAGGCTTGGTCATTTCATAATAGGCACGCCACTGAAACATAGGCGTTGATTGGCTGCGTGTGATTGCAATTTGTTTGGCCATATTCGGTACCTCACTGTACTCAGTAACAAAAAAGAAAGGCGTTATTTGTTGTCATTTATCGAGCCTTCCTATGCTTTGCGCCATAAGGCGTAATTGATAAAAACTAGGTTGAGCAGCAATAGCGCAGCACCAGCGTTATGGGAGACTGCAATTCCTAGCGGAAGGTTAAGCACGACATTGCTGACGCCGAGTGCAACCTGTAAAACGACCAAACCAACGAGTAACCATGCTGCATTGCGCATAATGTTTGAATTGGCATTGCGAATAAGTTTAAATGCGAGATACAAGAGTATGGCGGCTGTGATTACTGCACCAACACGGTGGGCCACATGAATGGTCATTCTGGCTGGGTAATCTAATACGCCATATTCAAAGCTGGCGTGGTCGCCTTGAAATGGTGAAAAGGCTTTTGCAAAACTGAGGTTGTCGACCCAATTACCTTCACAAATTGGCAGTGTTGTACAGGCGAGGGCAGCATAATTCGATGACGTCCAGCCGCCTAATATAATCTGTAATAACAACACTCCGATGCAGATGGCCGCTAAACCTGCGAGTTTACGCGCTGCTGTATCGCCACCGGGAATCCTTAGGGGCTTACTGCGAAGGTAGAGCAGTAACAGCAGTGAAAATAGCGCGAAGCCGCCAATTAGATGCGCCATGACTATGATAGGCATCAGTTTCATGGTGACGGTCCACATGCCTAATGCGGCTTGAAAGATAATCAAAGCAGCAATGAATATCGGCAGTTTCTTGGGAGCGTCAGTGGCTTTGAGGCTGAGTATTAAAATCAGTAAAACCAGCAACCCAAGTGCACCAGCTATATAGCGGTGGATCATTTCCAGCCATGCTTTTTCGGTTTCAACTGTATGATCAGGAAACGCTTGCTGAACTTGATTTAGTTCATGGGTTTCAGTTGGCACCTTTAGCATGCCGTAACAACCTGGCCAGTCAGGGCAACCAAGGCCCGCGTCAGAGAGTCGTGTATAAGCTCCCATCATAATCACGCACAAAGTAAACACTAAAGTGATTTTCAATAACGACTTAATCTGCATCAAAGTCCCCCTTATCCAATCCGTGAAAGCTTGAGTAGCTTACGCAGATCGGCTACTAGCGCTTTACCTTGCATGATTTGTGCTTGATGGTCTTCGGCAATCGGATAGCTCATGACTAAGCTTCCAAGCGGATCGACTATCACTAGCTCTTGTTGATTGAGCAGCTTACTAAGCTGTTTAGAGGGAGCTGCAGTTACAAAATCAAAGCCTGTTAATGCGGCGGTATCGCTGTGTTGGTTAACCATAATAATGGTGTGTACGCGATCTTGATTACGGCCAAGGGCAACATGGCTCTGCTGCAAGATGTAGAGCCTGTCTTCACAGATGGCGTCGCAATGGCTAGGTAATTGATACAACAGCTGCCACTCTTGAGGTTGAGGGTTAGCCATGGCGAGATTGGTATAGCTGATGCTATCTAATAGTTGGCCTTTATTGGTCGCTCCACCTTGGTATAAATCAAAGCTGAGTACAATCTTGGCAGCCATTACTGGCAGTACAAAAGCCAATAACAAAAGTATGAGGGTTTTCTTACCGTTCTTTTTGGGGGAGTTCATTCCATCTCCTCTTTCTGTTCTTTCATCCTTTCTAGCGCACTGACTAACGTACCTTATCAGTCTGTAATGGCTAAAAATGGTGACAATAATCCATCAAAATAATTGATCAGAATTGAGCTTCCCGGAACGGCTGGGTCGCTTAATTTCTAACCTACAGTGTCTGTATATAGTTAGCAATAGCCTATTTATTTTCTTATTTATCTGATTGTTTTAATTTACGAAACAATAGATATCCCATTAAAAATGCAAACACAGCGGCCATCGAAAACCATTGCACCGCATAGCCGTGGTGTTTTTGCGATGATAACGGGATTGGCTGCCAAGGGTGAGGATACGGGTTGTCGAGGTTATTGGGCTGCAAAACCAGATTAGCCAAAGGTTTATCAATTAACTGAGCAAGCTGGGGAATATTGAGATTCTGAATGCGCTTGGGCCAAGCGTTTTCAGCCATTAACTCTGAGCTCATCGGGTTTATCTGCTTCTGATAAACCCGCCCCTCTAGCGTGATAGGCTGACTGATGGAGTCTACGTCAGGCAATTGTGAACGATTTAACCCCGCAGGAACAAAACCTAGCTCGACGAGCAGCCAAGGCTGAAGCTCTTCTACTTGCAGTGCTTGCAGTGCAAGGTAACCGACTCGACCTTGATAGATTTGGTTATCGAGTAAAAAAATATCACTCGAGACAGGAGTGACTGTAACACTAAGTTTAAAGCCAGTTAAAGATTCATCTTTAGCTGAATTAAGTATCTGAGAATAGCTGAGTACTGAGGCTGCTTGTCTTTGGCTTAGCTGTTGCTGCCATTGCGACTTATATTGTGCGCGTTCGAGTTGCCAAAAACCTAGCTTGACCAAAGTTGAAAACACTATCACAGTAAGAAGCACAATAAATAACCACGCAAGATTCACCTTAACACGAGGAGAACCCATGTCTGTTTTGTTTATCTTTAAAGTCGTCTTAGTATTACTACTGCTATTCATACTGTTTAATCTAGGTCGCGCCCTATTTATTATGGTGAAAGGAGAACAGACAGTCCCGATGAGCCAATATTTAGGTAGACGGGTACTGTTCTCTGTTTTAGTTGTTGTCTTGCTGCTGGTGGCATTAGGGTCTGGCGTAATCAGCCCTAACGCCAGACCTTACTAAAGATTCAGTTCTATCTTTTACAATACGTAAACAAAGATAAATAGACATAACCAAACCACATCTACAAAGTGCCAGTACCAAGCGCCAGCTTGGAAGGCAAACTGCTTATCTGGGGTGAAATGCCCCTTGAGCACTCTAAAGAACAGCACAATCAAGAATACAGTCCCCAAGGTAACGTGCATGCCGTGAAAGCCGGTTAACAGGAAGAATGTATTGCCGTAAACGCCCGCATCGAGAGTCAGTCCCATCTCTTGGTAAGCATGGATATACTCTTCAGCCTGTAAAAATAAGAACCCAATACCCAGTAAAATGGTTAGCCCTAGCCAAACCGTTAGCGCCTTACGTTTATCTTGTTCAAGCCCGACATGAGCAAAGTGTAAGGTTACCGATGAGGTTAACAGGATTAAGGTGTTATACAGGGGCAGTCCCATCCAGCCCATAGCTTGGGTGGTGGTACCATCGGGTGTCGTGACCAGCGGCCAAACTGCTTCGAAAGTGGGCCATAACACTTCATTGGTCATAGCGTTGTTTGAAGCGCCACCTAACCAAGGCACTGCAATCATACGCGCATAAAATAGTGCACCGAAAAAGGCAGCGAAGAACATCACTTCAGAGAAAATAAACCAGCTCATCCCTTGTCTAAATGAGCGATCCATCTGCTTTGAATAGAGTCCAGCCATCGATTCGGCAATGACAGTTCTAAACCAGCCAAAGATCATAAAAATGATCACAGCGATCCCTGCCAGCAGAATATAACCGCCGCTGGTACTGTCGGTCTTTAATTCTGATACATAGCTGCCAGCACCAAACGCGATTAGAAATAGGCCGATAGCCCCAATAATCGGCCAAGCGCTCTGGGCGGGAACATAATAGTTTTCATGTTTTTCTATAGTCATCTTGCGGCTCCTTGCTCTACAGCAGTGCTGGCGACATAGCCCTTGTCGGTGATGTTGTAGAGGGTATAAGAGAGGGTCAAGGTTGATATTGAATCCGGTAACTCGGGATCCACAAAAAATATCAGTGGAAGATCAGCTTCGGCTTGGGCCGTTAATACTTGCTGATTGAAACAGAAGCATTCCGTTTTGTTAAAGTAGGCGGCGCCTTGTCCTGGCGATACTGACGGAATTGCTTGGCCAACAATATGTTTAGCAGACAAATTTGTCGCAACAAAATGGGTCCGAATAAGCTCACCGGGGTGAACTTGCATAGTGTTGACCTCAGGTTTGAAGGTCCAAGGCATGTCGCTTTGTACCTGAGACACAAACTCAACGGTTATGCTTCTGCTTTTATCGATGACGACGGGCTGATAAACGCTAGCGGTACTTTGGGTTTTGCCATTAATCCCCAGCGCGTCGCACAGCACATCGTATAAAGGAACAAGCGCAAACCCAAAGCCGAACATGCCCAGAGAGCTAAAAATTAGCACTATGATCAGTTTCTTATTAGATTTACGCTGTAACTTATCCATGTTTACTTCACCTCTGGCGGTGTTGTAAATGAATGGTAAGGCGCAGGACTTGGAATGGTCCATTCCAGACCTTCTGCTCCTTCCCATGGCTTAGCTGGCGCTTTCTCCCCACCGCGAATACATTTAATCACCACGGCTAAGAAAATCAGCTGTGACAGACCAAAGGCAAACCCACCAATCGACACAATTTGGTTAACGTCGGCAAATTGAATCGCATAATCTGGGATCCGTCGTGGCATACCGGCAAGCCCGAGGAAATGCATCGGGAAGAACAATACGTTTACTGAGATCACTGAACACCAAAAGTGCCAGCGGCCTAGGCTTTCGCTGTACATGTTCCCGGTCCACTTCGGCAGCCAATAATAGGCTGCAGCCATGATGGAGAATATCGCCCCAGTGACCAGCACATAGTGGAAATGCGCCACCACAAAGTAAGTATCGTGGTATTGGAAATCCGCAGGGGTGATTGCCAACATGAGTCCGGAGAACCCACCGATAGTGAACAAGATGATAAAGGCGACCGCAAATAACATAGGGGTCTCAAAGGTAATTGAGCCTCGCCACATAGTGGCTACCCAGTTGAACACCTTTACGCCCGTTGGCACCGCAATCAACATGGTGCAATACATAAAGAACAGCTCTGCAAACACCGGCATACCTGTGGTAAACATATGGTGCGCCCAAACCAAGAACGACAAAATAGCGATACTGGCGGTGGCGTAAACCATCGACGAATAACCAAATAAGCGTTTACGGCTAAAGGCGGGCACAATGGCGGAGATGATACCGAATGATGGCAAAATCATGATGTACACTTCTGGGTGACCAAAGAACCAGAAAATATGCTGGAACATGACTGGATCGCCACCACCGGCCGCATCAAAAAAGCTGGTGCCAAAGTATTTGTCGGTAAGTACCATGGTGACCACGCCCGCAAGTACTGGCATCACAGCAATCAATAAGAATGCGGTGATAAGCCAAGTCCATACGAATAGCGGTAGCTTCATCCATGTCATGCCCGGCGCGCGCATATTAACGATGGTTACGACTACGTTAATCGCACCCATAATTGAGCTTATGCCCATAATATGCACCGCAAATACAAACAATGCTGTGCTGTCTGGACTATAGGTGGTCGACAAAGGTGCGTAGAAGGTCCAGCCAAAGTTAGGTCCGCCTCCTTCCATAAATAGTGAGCTTAGCAGGATCGAAAATGCAAAAGGCAAGATCCAAAAGCTCCAGTTATTCATCCGCGGTAGCGCCATATCTGGCGCACCAATCATCATAGGAATTAACCAGTTAGCCAAGCCTGTAAAGGCCGGCATTACCGCGCCAAATACCATGATCAAACCATGGACTGTGGTCATTTGGTTAAAGAAGTTAGGCTCGACTAATTGTAAGCCGGGTTGAAATAGTTCTGCTCGGATCACCATTGCCATGGCGCCGCCGGTGAGGAACATGATGAAACTAAACCATAAATAAAGCGTACCGATATCTTTATGGTTAGTGGTTAATATCCAGCGCATAATGCCTTTCGGCGCCCCATGATGGTGGTCATCATGGTGATCGTCGTGAGCGGCTGGTGAATCTTGTGTAATTGTGCTCATTTACATCCCCTACTTAGCGTGACCATCGACATCAGTTGCCTGTACGGCATCACCTGAGTTATTACCCCAAGCATTTCGTTCATAGGTAATCACTGCGGCTATCTCTTGTGGCGTTAACTGCTGCGCAAACGCCTGCATAGCAGTGCCCGGTTTACCATTAATCACAATCTCAAGATGGTCGGTAACAGGCCCTTTAATAACAGGACTACCAACGAGCGATGGGAATGCGGGTGGTAAGCCTGCACCTGTGGCTTGGTGGCAAGCAACGCAACTGGTCATGTAGACTTTCTCGCCCATGGCCATCAGTTCATCCATGGTCAAATCATCTAGCACCACTGCGGCAGCTGTTGCGGCAACAGCCTCGTTCTCTAACGATTGAGTATCATCTAAGGTGGCGGGGAGGGTTGTTGGTGTGCCTGTATCGTTAGCACTTGAATCGGCAGCATCATCAGTTGCAGCGTTACCATTTGCATTGATATCGGCAGCTTGCACCATCTCACCGGAATCATTGCCCCAGGCGTTACGCTCAAAGGTCACTACTGCCGCAATTTCAGTTGCAGTGAGCTGTTGTGAAAACGCCTGCATTGCAGTACCAGGCTTACCGTTGACCACAATATCAATGTGACCAGAAACTGCGCCTTTGATCATTGGACTGCCAATAAGTGATGGGAAAACACCAGGTAGGCCGGCACCATTAGGTTGGTGACAGGCGGCGCAGCGAGCCATATACACTTGCTCACCTTGACTCATTAGCTCTTCCATTGTCAGAGTTTGCGACAAGGCGGCTTGGGCTGCAGCTTCAGCGTTACTGGCTTCTTGCTGTTGGGCGATTAGCCAAGCGTCAAAGTCTTCTTCTGATAAGGCTTCAACCACAATGGGCATAAAACCGTGGTCTTTACCGCATAGCTCAGCACATTGACCACGGTAGATCCCAGGTTTATCAATCTTGGTCCATGCTTCATTAATAAAACCGGGATTAGCATCTTTTTTAACGGCAAAAGCGGGTACCCACCAAGAGTGAATAACGTCTTCAGAAGTCATTAAAAAGCGCACTTTACGGTTAATAGGCAACACTAATGGCTTATCAACTTCCAGTAAGTAGTTTTCGCCTTTAGTTGCATTGCCTTCAATTTGGTCCCTCGGAGTCGAAAGTAAACTGAAAAATGATATGTCTTTATCGAAGTAGCTGTAATGCCACTTCCATTGGGAACCCGTCACTTTAATGGTGAGATCGGCATTACTGGGATCTTCCATAGCAATCAGTGTTTTGGTTGCCGGAATGGCCATACCGATAAGAATAATGAAAGGCACAACAGTCCATAAGATCTCGACTTTAGTGCTTTCGTGAAAATTGGCGGCAACAGCGCCTTTAGATTTGCGGTGGTTGATCATGGCATAAATCATTACGCCAAATACCACGATACCAATAGCACAACAGATGTAGAGAATTATCATGTGGAGGCTGTAGACCTGACCACTGATATCCGTAACACCTTTTGTCATATTAAGCGGCATTTCTGATGCAACAAGCGCGGGCGTAAATAGTAGCGCTAGCACACTATACAACAATTGCTTCACTAGACTTCTCCTCTGTCAACAAGACAAAGAAGAGTCACACAGTAAGTCTCTGCTCTATGTAAACTCTTCAGTTCCCAAAAAAGCAACGATGACTTCAAAGTGCGCGAGTGGTTTTGTCAAACTTGTCGTACTAACTTAATTACGACAGCGACTATTGTATATTCAGTATTTACTACTGCTTTGTATCACCACATTGGCACCTACGGCTGAAATATATCAGGCCGATTTCAGTCTCAATTTGAATCATAATTTGTTTGTTATCAAACTAAAGACCGACGACTAAATCGTTCGGATATAACAAAATATCGTTGTTATCACTTCCTACACTACTTGGTGTTTAAATATTGATCAAGATCACTTTTCGATTGATTTACCGAATAACGGAAATAAAAAAGCTCTCATATGAGAGCTTTTTTATTACTGTATTTCTTTACTAGAAAGAATAGATTAGCAAGGTTAGCAACAAAATTTATTAATGGATGCCACCAAACAGAGAAGCTTGTGAAAAAGCATTATCCTGTATGTTAATTGCGCTACTTGGTAAGTGACCATTTACATTTTCAGTATTATTATCGAGAGTGTTCTCGATAATAATGCCTGCTGCACGAGCACTTTTTGCTACAATTTGTAATCGTCTGCTATCGCGAGCATCAAGTGAGGATGTCCAAGTAATCACTGCACTAGAAGTGCCGCTAGTTAACGCCTTTTCCATTGCCCATAAGGTTTCAACTTCATCTTTTGCGTGGACTAATAATATTCTGTCCATACGCACACCCGCTGCGGCTAACATTTGTTTATAACCAATATTTGGCGGGCTAATGAGTACAATCCAGCGACCCTGTTGGCTTAGCTGCGAAAGCTGTGCACTAATCTGTTTCAGTTCATCACGGCCTTGGGTTTGGGTAACCATAGTCGTGATGTCGTTGATAGGATTGTTTGCCAATGTGGTCGATGGCATATCTTGCCAAAGACCTGGGTGGCGCGGGCTTGTTCCCATTAGTTTATTCATTGCCAGTCTCCATTGCGGATCACACCAACAGCTAAACCTTCAATGCTTAAGCTTTGGTTTGCTAGATCCACTTCAATTGGTGAGTAGTCTTCGTTTTCAGCGTGTAAGAAAACTTTATTGCCCTTTTTCTCAAAACGCTTAACGGTAACATCGTCTTCGACTCGTGCTACAACAACCTGACCATTTCGAGCCTGCTCTATCTTATGCACAGCTAACAGATCACCTTCGAGAATACCGATATTCTTCATGCTGTCACCGCGCACTCGCAGTAAGAAGTCTGCAGCAGGACGGAACATTGCTGGGTCAACTTGATAATGTTGTTCAACATGTTCTTGAGCCAGAATAGGTTCACCCGCAGCCACTTGGCCGATAAGTGGTAAGCCTAAATCCGCTTCTTCAGTGCTTTCTTGGGTTAATTTAATACCACGCGAAGTGCCCGGCATAATTTCAATGCAGCCCTTTTTGGCTAGCGCTTTTAAATGCTCTTCGGCAGCATTGGCAGATTTAAAACCTAAACGTCGTGCTATCTCGGCACGGGTAGGTGGCATGCCTGTATCAGCAATATTACGTTTAATTAGCTCTAAAATTTCTGCTTGGCGTGGTGTTAGTGGTCTCATTATTAACCCTGTCTTTCTATACAGTACCTGTCAGTATATACAGTAATTTTATGAGTGCAAGTAATAACCAGATATAACTTTTTTCTAGGTGTGGGATCCAGTTTCAAATGAAATAAATCCAGCGATATGAAATTGATAACTTCTATCTCATCCGATATCCACTAGAGAGGTACTCGGTAATTGGCTTAACAGCCGTTTGATGCCGGTTAGCGTCCTTAATTGGTTGAATAGATCAGTTTCATTGTCGCCGGATTGCTGCGGATAATTTCATGTTATCGCGGTAAGAAACAATGTAGTTATGCGGATTCTAGTCGTTAAACTATTGATTTAACATTAGAGGTAGTTTCATTTCCAACTGGATCCCACAAAAGGATTCTATGACATTAATGGCACAGTGGACGGTCAACAAGATGAAATAAGCATGAACGTAATTTAATTGGGTGTTATCAGCAGTTTTTACATTTTTTGTTTGTAAGTCTTTGTTCTATAAATATACAAGTCGGATTATGTGTATAAACAATACAATCGCGCAAAGCGTTTCAATATCTGGTATTCTAGCGCCTTATTAGAAGCGACTAACATTGCATATAAACATGTCCAAACAAGACTCTCTTTGGTTTAAATCTTTACGCTGGTTGCAGCGCAAATTGGTGCACACTGTTGTTGTGCCTCACGATCCATTTGACGATCTCAATCTTGATCCGAGTAAGCCACTCGCCTATGTCATGAAAACGGAGTCCGTTAGTGATATTGCGGCTTTGAGTGAAATGACTGCCAAACTCGGATTACCAAGCCCTTATGAGGACTTGGAGGTTAATGGTGTTAAAGCGCCTAGAGTTGTTTGTTTAGAGGGCAGTAAGCCACTTTTTGGCCAACGAGAAGGTGGAGAGCAATATATTGATTGCTTCAAACGTCTACTCAGCGTGCATAAACAAAATCGTGAGTTAGATATTCAGTTGGTGCCGGTAAGCCTTTATTGGGGGCGTACTCCTGGTAAAGAAGATGACACCATGCGCGCGGCAGTGCTTGAGCGCCAAAATCCAACGTGGTTACGTAAGTGCTTGATGATTTTGTTCTTAGGTCGTCATAACTTTGTCCAATTTTCTAATGCTGTCTCATTGCGTTACATGGCTGATGAACATGGTACTGATAAGCGTATCGCGCAGAAGTTAGCTCGTGTTGCGCGAGTGCATTTCCAACGTCAACGTAAAGTGATGACGGGTCCACAGTTGCCAAAGCGTCAGGCACTATTTCACTCACTGCTAAAGTCAGAATCTATTACTAAAGCGATTAAAGAAGAAGCTGCGAGCAAAAAGATTTCCGAGGCAGAAGCGCGCGCTAAAGCCATGGAATACTTGGACGAAGTCGCTGCAGATTACTCTGACAGCCTAGTGCGTATTGCCGAGCGATTCTTAACTTGGTTATGGAACAAATTATATAAAGGCATCAACATTAAAGGTGCCGAGCAAGTAAGACAGTTACACCATGACGGCCATGAAATCGTTTATGTGCCTTGTCACCGTAGCCATATGGATTACTTGTTACTGTCTTATATTCTTTATTATCAAGGCATGGTACCGCCGCATATTGCTGCGGGTATTAACCTTAACTTCTGGCCTGCAGGCCCAGCGTTCCGCCGTGGCGGTGCTTTCTTTATTCGCCGTAGTTTTGGTGGCAACAAGCTATATACCGCAGTATTCCGTGAGTATTTAGATCAGCTATTTACCAAAGGCTATTCGGTTGAGTATTTCACCGAAGGCGGGCGTTCGCGTACAGGTCGTTTATTAGCGCCAAAAACCGGTATGTTGGCTATGACATTGAACAGCGTGCTGCGTGGTGTTGAGCGCCCTGTGACTTTGGTGCCAGTGTATTTGGGCTATGACCATGTAATGGAAGTCGCGACTTACCACAAAGAGCTTAGTGGTAAGAAGAAAAAGAAAGAATCTGTGTGGCAGGTATTTGGTGCTATTCGCAAGCTAGGTAACTTCGGTCAGGGCTATGTGAACTTTGGTAAACCAATTACCCTACACAATTTCCTAAATGAACAAGCTCCAACTTGGCGTGAAGATCTTGCTCAAGATCCAGAGCAGAAACCATCTTGGTTAACCCCAGTGGTTAACACGCTTGCTAATCGAGTCATGACCAATATCAACGATGCGGCTGCGGTAAGCTCTGTCACCTTAACCAGTATGGTTCTATTGGCGTCTGAGCAAAATGCCCTAGAGCGCTCGCAGCTAGAGAAGCAGTTGGACTTGTATCTAACTATTCTGAAAGAGCAGCCTTATACGGAATATACCTCTGTACCTGAAGGCACTGGACATGATTTGGTTTCTCAAGGCTTAGAGCTTAAGAAGCTGCAAATTGAAAGCGATCCGCTTGGCGATATTATTTCTATCGATCAAAGCATCGCGATCACAATGACTTACTATCGCAATAACATTATTCATTTAATGGTACTGCCATCGTTAATTGCTGCTTGTTTATTGCGGAAAGAAAACTGCAGTCGTAATGATGTAGTGAGTATCGTTAACGACTTCTATCCACTGCTTGAAGCTGAGCTATTCATGGGGATAGAAGAACCAAGTCTATATGCGAACCAAATCTTAGATATTTTCGTCGCTCAAGGATTAGTTGTTGAAGCTGAGCACTTTGAAGTGGTTGATAGCAACATTAATCAGCTACTGCTGTTATCGGGTACGATTAGTGAAACCATGCAGCGTTATGCGATTTTGTTTAACTTACTTGAAGTTAAACCTAATATGGAACGCTCTGAGCTTGAAAAAGACAGTCATCGTCTAGCACAAAGATTAGGCGCGCTTCACGGTATTACTGCGCCAGAGTTTTATGACAAGAAGCTATACGCTACGCTGAGTGTCAAATTGAAAGAGCTAGGCTATCTAGCAGACAACGAAGGGTGCGCGGATATCAAACGTATAAAAGAGAGAGCGAACTTATTGTTACGCTCATCCGTAAGACAAACTATTGTCGATAGTGTACATGCGGAGCAAAAAGCTTAATGGCAAATCATATGAATGCAGCCAAAAATAAGGTTGCTGGTAAATCGCTATTAGGTGGAGCAATGATCATTGCTGGTACAACGGTAGGAGCGGGTATGTTCTCGCTACCTGTTGTAGGTGCTGGCATGTGGTTTGGTTATTCAATGGTAATGCTATTGGGTATTTGGTTTTGTATGTTGGTGTCGGGTTTGATGCTACTAGAAACCAATTTGCATTTTGAGCCAGGTGCTAGTTTCGATACGTTAACTAAAACCACACTTGGGCAGTTTTGGCGTATTGTAAATGGTCTATCTATCGCATTTGTACTGTATATCTTAACGTATGCTTACATCAGTGGCGGTGGCTCGATTGTAAATCACAGTCTTGCAGGCTTAGGTATTAATTTGCCTCAAAGTATTGCAGGTTTAGTGTTTGCTGGAGTGTTGGCAGCAATAGTCGTCATTAGTACTAAAGCGGTTGATAGAATTACTACTGTAATGCTCGGTGGTATGATAATCACTTTCTTCTTAGCGGTTGGTAATCTGCTGATTGATATCGATACCTCTAAGCTATTTATGCCTGATGGTGAACAAAGTTTTGCGTCATATTTGCTTGCTGCTTTACCTTTCGGTTTAGCAAGTTTCGGTTACCACGGCAACGTACCTAGCTTAGTAAAGTATTACGGTAAAGAGCCTAAGACGATTATCAAAGCGCTATTCATTGGTACTTTCATTGCGCTAGTCATTTATAGTTGCTGGTTGATGGCGACCATGGGGAACATTCCTCGTAGCCAATTTATCGATATTATCGCGCAAGGCGGTAATATGGGGGTGTTAGTTGGTGCCTTGTCTGAGGTAATGGCAAGTAGCTGGTTAAATACTATGTTGACCTTGTTTGCTAACCTAGCTGTAGCGTCATCTTTCTTAGGGGTGACCTTAGGCCTATTTGATTATTTAGCAGATCTATTTGGATTTGATGAGTCGCGTGCAGGTCGTTTAAAAACTGCAGCGGTGACTTTTATTCCGCCAACTATTCTGGGTTTGTTATTCCCAAATGGCTTCTTAATTGCTATTGGTTTTGCGGCGCTAGCGGCAACGATTTGGGCGGCAATTGTCCCCGCAATGATGGCCTATAAGTCACGTAAGATGTTTGCCGATAATGACAGTTTCAGAGTGCCAGGCGGCACACCTTTAATTGTATTGGTGATTATTTTTGGCTTGGTTACAGGTGCTTGTCACCTATTAGCAATGGCCGGTTTACTTCCTGTTTATGGCTAAGTCTTGAGCCAACATTAAGCATTAATCCAAAGCCTCTTTTAAAGAGGCTTTTTGTTTTTTAGATTAAGTCTAGCGAGGTATTGAGTCGGTGTTTGCCTACGAAAACGGGTAAAAGAGCGACTGAAGCTGTGACTGTTGCTATAACCGAGTAATTTAGATATTTCCGCAAGCTCTCGGCCTTCCAACATATACTTTATTGCTTGATTACACAGAATATAGCCTGATAGATAGGTGAAAGTGAACCCGAGTTTTTGCAGTCGCCTTTGCAGCTGTTGACGTGAAATATCAAAAAGAGCTGCCACAGTATCAACACTTGGTAAGCCGTAATAACGTGAATAATTAACCATTTCGTATAACACCTTAGGGGTGTCAGTTGGTTGTGGCATATTCAAATATTTTTCTAGTTGAGAAAGTGGGATGGCAGCTGTAAGAGGTTCAGGGGTATAAATATAATCATCTGTCGACATCAGTAAGTCATCAATATCTAACCAAATCTCGGTTTGCGGTGCATTCCATGTCACAGGGCAGCCAAATAATGTTTCAAGTGCTTGTTGGTTAATCGGTGGGCCACTAAGTCTTACTTTTTTAGGTTGGTAATGGTCGCCTACATAGTGCCTGATGGCGTTAAATAGAGTTAGTGCGACTCGCAAAGAGTCATGGGCACGAGCTTTATCTTTTACAAAAGGATTGTTATAGCACCACTTCAATAGTTTTCCAGATTGCTGCGCATAGTAACTGGCACCGGATTGAAAGCAGCAAATACCATGATTAATTCGCCTAAAAGAAATGGCTAGATCAGGGGCGCTTAAAAACCAATTTCCGGGAACCTCAAGATGACTTAAGCTGAGATGAGGACGGATCTTTAGCATAAAGTCGGCATCCCCAGTTAATACTTCAATCTGTTCAAACCAGGTTGATACTTCAGTATAAGGGATTAATGTCATTGCTTCTTGCAGCAATAAATCAGGCACGCCGAACGCTTGAGCTTTAATGCCATAATGCGCTTCGACTCCTTTTAGCACAGGCAATATATAGCAGCAGCGGATAAAGGCTGTATTGAGTAACATAAGTTTATCCCTCTAAAACATCATACCTCATTGAATCATAAGTTGATGCTATTTGATACATAAGTGTATTCAATCTTGTTGTTAACCCTAAGTAAGGCAAACTAGCTATCCAAACATTGTTTTAAGGTTGTCGTTATGAGTCTAATTAGCATGCCATTTGTCGATTCAGGTGTAGATACTGCCCTGCATGGTGTTGCTGCCGTTGTGATGGTGGTTACAGTTGCTGCTGCCGCTTTTGGTTTTTGGAAAATCCATGAAATGCCTATTAATAAAGCTCATAAAAAGCAGCATCAACAAATAGGCTTAATCACAGCGCTCACTTGGATAGGTTTTGTCTGGCATTGGGTGTGGGTGATAGCGGTAATGGTAGCTTTCGTTGATGGCGATAAAGCGCTACGCAGGATCCGAGACGTGTGGCGAGAAAAAGAGCCTGAAATAGAGTCGTCAATAACGCAAGAGGAGCAGAATAATGCTTGAGGGTTTAGCAGTTTGGGCGTTATTTATCTACCTATTACGTTTAGTCGGTATGCCTTGGAATCTATACAGTAAGGGCTTTGCTTACTTAGGAGGAACAGGATGGTTAATGTTTGTTTGGGTGGGTTTACTTAATTTCACCCCAATGGATCTTTCTGGGGGTTCTTTGGTGCAATCACCGCATATTCAACTGCGACCGGCTAACTCTCAGATCCGCGGCAAAGTTGAAAATATCTATGTTCAACCTAACCAAAAGGTTGAGGCGGGACAGTTAATCTATGATCTTGATGCTGAGCCGTACCAGATAGCGTTAAACAAAGCCTTAGTTGCGCAAGAGACGGCAAAAGTTGGATTGTCACTGGCCAATGAAGATGTAAAGCTTGCATTGAAGCAACATGAAGTGTCGATAGCGGATGTCAGTATTACTAACAACCAACTCAATGCTGCTAGCAAAGATTTAGCCTGGAAGCAGAAAACCCTCGCTCGCTACATTGAACAAAATAGAGTGGTCCCTGACACAATTACTAAGAGTCAGTTAGATGAACAGCAAACTGCTGTCGATCTCGCTCAGGCTCAAGTCAATACTTATTCGACGCAGATTGAAAAGGCGCAAATGGCAGAACATACGGCTTTGCTTAATATTGAAAAGTCTCGTCTAGCTGTAGAAAGCCGCCAATCGGATTTGTATAGTGAGCATGAGAATGTAGCACAGGCTCAATGGAACATAGATAACACCAAGATTTATGCTCCTACTGATGGCTATGTGACTAACTTTATTATGCGTGAGGGGCAGTATGTTGGTGTTGCACCACGTATGCAAATGTATACCAATGAAAAATACGTATTGATGCGAGTAAACCATCAGGCTATTCGCAACGTTAAAGTTGGTCAGCAGGCAGAGTTTGCATCAGCAGTTTATCCGGGTAAAGTGTTTAGTGCTGAGGTCGAAGGTATTGTTGAAGCCACAGGGGAATCTCAAGGACGCTTATTAGCATTGGACGATAATGTTAGGCAGACGACGGGGCAAAATCTCAATAACAAACATCACTTTGTTAGGCTGAAACTTAATGAGTCGGAAGGTTATGATATTCCTGTCGGTTCAGTTGGATTAGCGTGGGTCTCTGGTACTAAGCCAATTGAGTTTTTAGCTTTCTTAGATGTTATCCGAGGAATCGTCATTCGCATGAAATCGCAAATCTACTACTTTTACTCAATCTAAATTGTCGACCCAAGCCAATTCCTTTGTAGGCTAGGCTTGGGTTTGCCAACGTAAGTTATCAGGCAAACACACAATTCCTGCCATTATCTTTTGCTTTGTATAAGGCCTTGTCTGCCCGTTTTAAGGTGTTATCAAATGAGTTTTCACCGTGTTGCTCCGCTACACCTATTGAGATCGTAATATTTACCGTCGGATTTTGACTATCAACAACGTCTCTATCAGCTTTGCTGGTTAGTTTTCTTTTTTCATTACGCAGCACAATATCGTATTGGCTGATCTTTTTTCTTAGTTTTTCAAGGTGAGGCAAAACAACTTCAATATCTTTGTTTTCAAATACTATTGCAAATTCCTCACCACCATAGCGATACACTTTGCCGCCACCTTGGACTTTTACTAATTTTGCAGCGACCAGACGTAATACTTGGTCTCCGACATCGTGGCCATAGGTGTCATTGAAATGCTTAAAGTGGTCGATATCTACCATCGCGAGGCTGTAATGTTTGTTGAGCGACAGTGCTACAGTATTAAGCGCTCGCCGTGAAGATAAACCGGTTAATTCATCCCGATAAGCTAAGTGATAGGACTTGGCTAAAATAGAATAGATATAGGCTATACCTATTAGGGTGAATAACACTGAGATTGGCAGTTGATCAGGCATGTAGTAACCAAATAACCAAATAAATAGGGTTATGGCAATTGTTGAGTCTGTGCCTGTGGAGCGCCATACCGAGAAGATACATACCACAATACAAGCGACTCCAATCGGTACATATAAAGAAAGCAGCAAGCTAAGTGAGTCGGATATCTTTTTCGGAGGCAAACTCGCTAGTAGGTTAATCGCTACATGCCAGCCCCAAGCCAGTAGGGCGCATAAAATCATGCCAATTATTATTTTGAAAAAGTGCATTGAAAACAAGGAACGATCTTTACTTATCGCTAAAAACGCAATGATAAAAGTGCCAATAAGAAAAGCTTGCTCGTCGCTAAATATAACTAAATCGTCAGCTATAAAAGCACCCTGCTTTAAACTGTAAAAAATCAGCAGAAATAGCGAGAGATAGGTAATGCGGGCACTGTTAAATTGCAGCGCAAGTAAGGCGGAAACACCAAATAAGTAATAGGGGAGTTGTTCTATTTTAGGTAACCAATTTTGCCAAGTGAGTGCGAGTTGTTGTATGCCAACAATACAAAGAAAAACAATAATAATCGGCGCAAAGAGGTAGTGCAGGCTGCGTGTTAATACTGGCACTCTGAATCGTCCATGATGACGGCTGGTACTAGATTATAGTTCATTCTCAGATGCGTGTTTTAACGGCGACTGGCGTAGGATATTGGACAGGCCAGCAATCAGGGTCTTAACTCAAAGGATTGTCTCATTAAGGATAAACGTAATGAAAGTGGACCAATATTTTCAAGGTCAGCCCTGTTGGGCGGAGCTTGCTTCGCTAAAGATCGATAGTAGTAAGCATTTTTATAGTAAGTTATTTGGCTGGAACATTGTCGATCTGCCGATCCCTGAAGGGAGCTATAGCATGTTGACCATCGAGGATGATGATATAGGTGCCATGTATCAACTTCCTGATGAGATGGTTGAAAATGGTGAAACGACCCAATGGACCATTTACTTTGCGGTGGAGAATTTAGATTCGTCTTTAGTTGATGTCACTGGTTCTGGTGGCACAGTGATTGTCGGCCCTCATGATGTCGGTGAGGCTGGGCGTATGGCGGTGATAAAAGATTCAGAAGGCGCAAGGTTTGCACTATGGCAGGCCAAGAATCATATTGGCGCTAAACGGGCAGGCGAAAATCATACTTTATGCTGGGTTGAGTTAGCTTGCCGTGATACTGAACAAGCGAAACAGTTTTACCCCCATGTGCTGGGTTGGGGCACAAGAGTCAGTAATATGGAAGGGATGGAATATACTGAGTGGCAAGTCGGTGCTCAGGATGTGGGTGGCATGATGGCGATGACTGAGGAGTGGGGCGATATGCCTGCTCACTGGATGTTGTATTTCACCGTGGAAAGCTGTGATGACAAGGCTGCACAGGTTGAGCAACTAGGCGGTAAAGTGTGTGTGCCGCCAACGGATATAGCCAATGTGGGTCGCTTCGCGGTGATTAACGATCCTGATGGTGGCTTCTTTTCTATAATTGAGTTACGCATGGGCGTTTAATAGCAATCAGTATAAGAAATTGATCTGCTCAGAGCGTTTTTGGCAAACTAATTCAAGCCGAATGACGTAAAGATAGAGCTAAAGAAAAGGGTAGCAAGCTTGCTACCCTTTTTATTGATGGTCATGAGTTTATTGCTCTAGCAAAATTACTTTTTATTAAAGCCGCGACCATAAATAAGTAAGTAAATTGCTGGAATTACAAATAGCGACAGCAGCGGTGCAGTGACCATACCGCCGACCATAGGTGCGGCAATCTTTTGCATCACTTCATTACCGGTACCGCTACCCCACATAATCGGCAGTAGACCAAAGAAGATGGTCGCCACTGTCATCGCTTTAGGGCGAATACGCATAACCGCGCCGTGAATAAGTGCTTCACTTAAATCGTTGCGTTCATTGTACTGACCGGCGGCTTGGCGATCTTTAATGCTGTTATTGAGGTATACCTGCATCACCACACCAAACTCTGCCGCGACTCCAGCTAGCGCAATCATGCCGACTGAAACGGCGACTGAAAAGTTGAAATCTAACAAGTACAACAGCCAAGCACTACCTACGAGCGAAAACGGTAGACTTAACATGATCACTGACGCCTGAATAAATGAGCTAAAGGTCATCATGAGTAGCATAAAAATCACCGCCAACATCAATGGCACGACTAACTTCATTTTGGCTTCAACCCGCTGCATATACTCATATTGCCCTGCAAAGGTATAGCTGTAGCGGGCAGGCAAGGTTATTTGCTCGTCCAGTGCCGCTCTTGCAGTTTCTATGTATTCACCAATTGAGATATTTTTTAAATCGACAAATACCCAACTGATTAGGCGGCCGTTTTCACTGGCAAGCATTGGCGCCCCATCACTAATGGTGATGCTAGCTAAGTTGCCTAACGGTAGGTATTTGCCGGTTTTAGTCAGTACTGGTAAATCTTCCAGCTTTTCAATACTGTCACGTAACTCTCGCGGATAACGAATATTAATCGGGTAGCGTTCTTGCCCCTGAATCGATTGTCCTACTTGCATACCGCCAATGGCCATTTGCACCACATCTTGAATGTCCTTTAAGGTCATACCGTAACGGGCGGCATTTTTAAGGTTAGGCTCAATATCAATATAGCGGCCACCACTGGTGCGCTGGGCAAAGGCCGATTCGGTGCCGGGGATCTTACTGACCACAGCTTCGATTTCGGTACCTATGCGTTGTAACTCTGCAATATCAGCACCGGATATTTTGATGCCAACCGGAGTTCTCACGCCAGTAGAAAGCATATCGATACGGGTTTTGATTGGTTGCACCCAAGCATTGGTCATGCCCGGTACTTTTACGGTTTTCTGTAGCTCTGCAATAATGCCTTCCAAGGTCATACCTTCACGCCAAGTTTCTCTTGGGTTAAGCATAATCGTGGTTTCCAACATGGTTAGCGGCGCAGGATCGGTTGCTGTCATTGCGCGGCCAACTTTACCGAATACCTGTTTTACTTCCGGTACCGTTTTGATCAGCCTATCGGTTTGCTGCAAGATCTCAGCGGCTTTACCTGCACTGACGCTAGGTAAAGTCGTTGGCATATAGAGCAAGTCGCCTTCTTCAAGCTCAGGCATAAACTCGCTACCCATCTTGGTCATTGGGTACACCGCACTTGCCAAGGTCACAATGGCTAACAAGATGGTGACTTTCGGAAAGCGCAGTACTAAGCGCAACGTCGGCTCATAAATCGCAATTAAAAAACGGCTAATTGGGTTTTTACGCTCATCGGGAATTTTACCGCGAACAAAGTAACCCAGTAGTACCGGAATTAATGTGATAGCGAGAATCGCACTGGCTGCCATAGCAAAGGTCTTGGTGTACGCCAAAGGATGGAATAAGCGGCCTTCTTGCGCTTCTAAAGCAAATACAGGCACAAAGCTTAAGGTAATGATCAGCAGACTGAAAAACAGTGCTGGCCCTACCTCAACCGAGGCTTTGCGTACTAGCTCCCAATGCGCTTCTCCTGTAGGTGTTTCGCCATTGTGCTGCTCACGATAATGCTCTAGATGTTTATGGGTGTTTTCTACCATCACAATGGCGGCGTCTACCACTGCGCCGATCGCAATTGCAATCCCCCCTAGGCTCATAATATTGGCGTTGACGCCAATAAGGTTCATTACGATAAAGCTGATTAATATCGAGATTGGCAGCGAGATAATTGCCACCATGGTTGAGCGTGCATGCAGTAAGAAGATCAAACAGATCACACCAACAACCAGCATTTCTTCTAGCACTTTGTGGGTAAGGTTATCGACCGAGTTAAGAATAAGCTCAGAGCGATCGTAAGTGATCACTAGCTCTACGCCATCGGGCAGACCGTTCTCTACCTCTTTGAGTTTGTCTTTGACATTGTTAATGGTCGCAAGGGCGTTTTCACCGTAACGCATCACTACAATGCCTCCAACCACTTCGCCTTCACCATTTAACTCGGCAATGCCGCGGCGTGCCGCTGGACCTGTGCGCAGCTGCGCCACATCTTTCATTAATACTGGCGTGCCAGATTCAGACACAATACCCAGTGGGATCTCTTCAAAGTCAGCCAAGGTTTGACGATAACCACTGGAGGTTATCATATACTCTGCTTCTGCCATCTCAATTACAGAGCCACCGGTTGAGCTATTTGAATTATCTAGGGCATTTTTTACCGTCATCAAATCAATTTGATACAAAGCCAACTTATGTGGGTCGACGATGATTTGATACGACTGCTCCATGCCGCCAATGGTCGCCACTTCTGACACGCCCGATACGCTTTGTAGCTCAAGCTTGAGGAACCAATCTTGTAATGAGCGCAATTGGGCTAGGTCATGTTGGCCTTTGCGGTCGACCAAAGCATATTGGAACACCCAGCCGACACCGGAGGCGTCAGGCCCAAGAGTGGGGGTGACGTTATCTGGTAGCTGGCCTTGAGTTTGCGACAAATACTCAAGTACCCGCGAGCGAGCCCAATAGATGTCAGTGCCGTCTTCAAAAATGATGTAGACGTATGAGTCACCAAACATTGAAAAACCACGTACGGTTTTAGCACCCGGTACCGCGAGCATAGCAGTCGATAACGGGTAGGTTATCTGATCTTCCACTAACTGCGGCGCTTGTCCTGGGTAGGAGGTTTTTACAATTACTTGCACGTCAGATAAGTCTGGCAGTGCATCAAGTGGTGTCATGCGCATCGCTTGATAGCCAATTAAGGCTATCACTGCAGTCAGCACTAACACCATCGCCCGCTGTTTAATCGAGGCGCTAATAATTCTTTCTAACATAATCAGCCTCCCGATTAATGATGTGCGTGCGGATCACTAGCGGCGTCGCCACTATTATCGTCAGTGCTATTACTACCGCTTAAGCGCTGTAAGCTGCCTTGAATGCTGGCTTCAGAGTCGAGTAAGAACTGTCCCGACACAATCACCTTATCACCTGCTTGTAAGCCTTCAATGATTTCAGCTTTACCTTGGGCAATCATGCCGACTTTTACAGGTACAGAGGCAAAACGGTTATCATCGCGCTGCACGACCACGCGATTTTCCCGTCCGGTAAGGATCAGTGCTTCGGTAGGAACAGACAGCACTTCGCGCTTAGGACCACCAAACAGTTTTACATCAACTAAGGTGCCGGGTTTCAGGAGCTTTTTCGGATTGTCGAGTTTGATGCGTACACGCATCGCGCGCGAGACGGGGTCAAGTTCTGGGTAGATATAATCAATCGTCGATTCAAGGTCAAACAAGCCTTGCGCGGCAGAGGTAACCTCTACAGGGCGCCCTTGTTCAAGCCAGCTTTGCTCATTTTCAAACACATCAGCAATGATCCACACACTACTTAGATCAACGATTTCAAATAGTGTATCGCCAGGCTGAACATACATGCCGTGACGGACTGTAAGCTTACTGATAAAGCCATCTTGCTCGGCATAAAACGGCACGCGATAGATGGTATTACCTGTACGCTCTAGCTGTTTAATGCTTGCGGAGCTGACCCCTAATAGCTCAAGACGTAGACGAGCCTTACGCAATAAACCTTGGCCACGGCTCTTGTCTTGCTTGAGGTAGTCAACCGCTTGCATATAGTCATCTTGGGCATTGATAAGTTCTGGAGAATAAAGCTCGTAGAGCAGCTGGCCTTTTTTAACCCGCTGTCCAACGTTATGCACCATTAAGGTTTCAATCCAGCCGTTGACTCGAGTATGGCTGTGACCGATGGCGTTTTCGTTATACTCCACGGTGCCGATGGTTTTCACCAACTTCCATAGCGTACCTTCAGTGACTTGCTCACTGCGCATGCCGAGTGCTTGCTGCATACCGCCTGATACGCCGACTACCACTTCTTCACCAATTCCGCCGACAGTGACTTTTTCCAAATCCATGCCACAGATTGGGCATGAGCCTGGTACGTCTGACACCACATGGGGATGCATCGGACATACGTATTTTATATTGCCGTCGTTGTTACTCTGCGGAGAGGGAACAAGCGTTGGTTTAGGCTGACTTAATAGCTTGTCCGCTTGAGATTGTTCAGAGGCATGTTGATGAACGTTCTGCTCGTCGACTTGACTCTCTTCTTCCTCTTCTTTAACGAGGAACATTTTGCACTCAGGGCAACGTCCAGGCTCGTGGCTGGTGACCTCTGGGTGCATCGGGCAGTAATAGTTTTCTACTGTCGCGCTTGTAGATGTTTTTTCAGTTTGTTCATCGGTGACTTCATCTTTAACGAGGAACATTTTGCACTCAGGACAGCGACCCGGCTCATGGCTGGTGACTTCTGGGTGCATCGGGCAGTAATAGTTTTCTACTGTCGCGATTGTAGATGTTTTTTCAGTTTGTTCATCGGTGACTTCATCTTTAACGAGGAACATTTTGCACTCAGGGCAGCGCCCCGGCTCGTGGCTGGTGACCTCTGGATGCATTGGGCAATAATACTCAGCTCCATCTTTATTGGACTCATGCTGGTGGGCCTGAGCGTGCTGATGTGCTGTTTCTGCCGCTTGGCTAAATGCCTGTTGCGGCGTAGCCACAAGCATAAAACTGAAGGCGCAGATCAGCGGTATTGCCGCCTTGTTTGACTTTAGTGAACTCATAATGCCTTATCTCCACCCTAAATATTAGTGATGCTGATGACCAGATTTAGTCGCTGTATCGCCGGTTGCGATTGGCTCTAAGTCCATTCCGCATTTAGGGCAGCTATCGCCTGCTTGACCTGTAATAGCTGGGTTCATTGGGCAGGCATGGGTATGCTTGCTCATATGTTTGTGGTGTTTTTTAGCTTTATTAGGGCACGACTCTTTGTTTGGGCAAGAGTCACAGTTTTTAGCGTTGTCAGCCTTAGCAATAGGTTCTAAATCCATGCCACATTTAGGGCAGCTGTCGCCAGCTTGCCCTGTAATAGCTGGGTTCATAGGACAAGCATGGGTGTGCTTGTTCATATGTTTGTGGTGCTTTCCAGCTTTATTAGGGCATGACTCTTTATTTGGGCAAGAGTCACAGTCGTTTGTATGAGTTTTAGAAGCTGTTTGTGTTGCTTCTAAATCCATACCGCATTTAGGACAAGAATCATCTTTGCTACCTGTCACTTCAGGGTGCATTGGACAGGCGTAGTCTTGATGCTGGGCAGCGTGCTGGCCTTTATGTGCACCATGATGGTGTTCATTGGCTGACGCTGTTGGTGCCCAAGACAAAATTAACAAGGCAGATAAGGCTAAACTTAAAAGGGTTTTCATAACTCAACTCCATCAAAGAGATGGCCGGATGACTGCGCTTAACATAAGCAACAGAACAATTAACGGCATAAATAATTGCTGATTAAGATTAATATCGATTTTTAGGTGCGAATGATATTCGCCAGAAACTTAGAGTCTCTGTTAAGCGATTGGAGGTCTTAAATCTTGTGGCAATGAAATAGAGTGGAAATGAGGCATTGGAGTGGCCATTACAATTTCGGAAGTGCTAAACCCAGGCCAAGGTGATGCACTTAACAGGCTACCTGTTACAGAAATTACCAAGCAATGGCTGCAGTCGCTCTGGCATGATCCATTGCCATTGCAGCAAGGTTGGTCGCTGCCGGGAAGCATTTGCGTTTGCGTTTCAACTTCGCAGCAATGAGCGTCTTCATCCATTTGCATAGGGTGACAATCTGTTCCGTCTTGCATGCTCATCATTGGCATATCATCAGCCATAGCATTGGGTACCATCAGCGACCCATTAGAAAGCACTAGCTGACTCAACAATGCGAGTAGCGTAAAGGCTAATAATGTATGGCGACGGATTATGCTAAGCATGATGTTTCCAAATAATAAACTGTGCTAAGTCTACCATAGGAATTAAGCGGCACATTGATTAACTTCACAATTTTGTTGGCTCAATGTGCCATTCCTATTTAAGAATAGATAAATATCTTACTGTTTTGATAACAATAATTTGGTCATCAATTGGCCATGGGTCATAAGGCTAATGTGTTGCTCTCCGCCCATATTATCTGTGAGTTTGATCATTGGGTTATCGATAAACTGATAGGCATCCTCTTCAGACTGAATACTTGGTGTAATTGCTTTGTAATTGGCGGCAGTATCAAAGTCTACATATAGATAGAGTGGCTCTGAACGTACCCAATTTGAATCTTCTGCGTTGCTTTCAAATAAGTCTCTATATTGCACTTCGATAAGGTTTTGTCCGTCGTTTAGTTCTAAATAGCGGCTATCAACCTTGCTGAGTCCGTTAACGGCTAAGACTTCAATTGATTCAGGGAATGACACTGATGCCGCTGAAGAGATAAAGCTAGCAAGTGATAATGCGATTACGCTAATAAACTTTTTCATAATAAACTCCAAAACTTTTGTTAAATCATCACCAACGATACTGATGAATAAAACGCACGGTATCGTTAGCGCCGGCTATTGTTTGTTTCAATAGCAAAGGCTCAACTTTGTTTTTTATAAAGCATGTTGATTAAGTACAGGTCTTAATCAGCTGATGATGTAAAGCTTACAGAGGGATTGGAGGGGGATTAGTCGATGCTAACTCGACAGTTTGTAGAGACCAAAAACGGGTTTGGATACTAGCTAAAGAGCTAGGCTCGTTAAATGCGAGTAAATGTTGCTCTATTATCCCTGGTGCGGAGGCACCATGGGATGCACAATTTTCAGCGCCTAGAATATCGCAAAGTGCTTCACAGTCAATTTTCGGCAACGTTAAGTTGACGGTATTAGATGCGCAATTCATTGCATCATCACCTTGAAGCTCTGCGGCTAAGGAACTGTCATTAAAAGGCGTAGTAGCAGATAGATGGTTTGGCGCGGCAGTTACACCTGTCATTGAGTTAACAGCCATTGCTTGCTGATGCAGTGCGTGTGAGCTTGCATGCAAAAATTTAGGCATAGCCATCGCTGGAGATAACACAAATTGTGCTACTAAAGTGATGAAAAATGCTAAATATGCAATTTGCTTACGCATCTTTGGCCTTTTAGTTATTGAATCAAGTCGATGTAAATATAAAGACCTATGTTTTGTTGGAAAAGTTTCAAAAATCAGAAATTTTTTGATTTCAACTGTGTGCTGTACCTCACTTTTACATCTAAAAGAATTTCAAAGGATTTGCTTTAAAACACTCTAATATCAAGCTTCTAGGTTATTAACCTTGCGATAATCAAGGCTTTAGAGTAGCTTTAGTGAAAGTGCATATAAAGTGAGCGGAATTAGACTCGGATGAGAGAGTTAGAGCCATGTCTCATTTTGCACTTTTAGTTCCAGATCAATGAGTAGAATCTAGTTTATAATGGATCACATAAATTAAAGGTGAAGATTAATTTCATCGTTAGAAAAAATTAAATACTTGGAGAAGAGTGATGAACTGGCGAGCACTATTTAAACCCAGCGCAAAATATTCGATTCTGGCATTGTTAGTCGTCGGTATCGTTGTCGGTGTTGTTGGCTACTTTGCTACACAACAAACTTTACATGCAACAAGTACAGATGAGTTCTGTATGAGCTGTCATAGCAACCACTCATTGAAAGATGAAGTGTTAGCTTCTGCTCACGGCGGCGGTAGTGCTGGTATCGTGGTTCAATGTCAAGATTGTCACCTTCCACACAACCCTGTTAAGTACCTAGTTAAGAAGATCATCGTATCTAAAGATCTATACGGTTACCTAACAATTGACGGCTTTAATACTCAAGAGTGGTTGGATGAGAACCGCAAAGAGCAAGCTGATCTAGCGCTTAAGTACTTCAAAGGCAATGACTCAGCTAACTGTCAGCACTGTCACTCTCGCATCTACGAGAATCAGCCTGAAACTATGAAGAAGATGGCGAAAAGAATGCACGCTAACAACTTCAAGAAAGAAGAAGACAAGCGTAAGACTTGTGTAGACTGTCACAAAGGCGTTGCTCACGTTTATCCAAAAGGATAAGTCTCAGGCTAAAGCCTAGAGTGTCGTAGCGACCCAGACCTAACGTCTGCAAGTCAAAATACTAAAAGCCCCTTTATTGGGGCTTTTTTGTTTTTTAGCTTCGGAAAGTAAAAGAAGGTCCTAGGAAAGGCTGAGAAAGGTTCTAGGGAAAGCTAAGGCGGGAGAGCAAAGAAGAACGGCCTGCGGCCTAGGGAACGTGACTGCGTCACTGACGGAACGCTGCGCTTACGGAAAAAGCTAAGAGACAGAAAAGATGGTGCTTTTGGCTTTTGCTGTTCCTAGCAGGGCGTAGCCCGTCCTCGCAGCGTAGCGTCCTAGGATCTAGGTCCTTCTTTTAGAGCTAAGACGAACGGCCTGCGGCCTAGAGAACGTGACTGCGTCACTTACGGAACGCTGCGCTTACCGAAAAAAGCTAAAACGTAAAAGCCTTTTTTGCTGTAGGTTGGGCTTTAGCCTGTAAGTCTTTTGATTTTCCTAGCAGGGCGTAGCCCATCCTCGCAGCGCAGCGTCCTAGGATCTAGACTCTGAAAAAAGCACAAAATAAAAGGCAAAACAGCGGATACTGTTTTGCCTTTGTGGTCTTGGCTTGTCCGGCTATTAACTGTTTTGAGCCTGATTATCCATAACCTGTTTGCGATACTGCAATAGGCTAAATACACCAAATAAGAACACCTGCAAATAATCGCTCTTCTTCAGTTCGAGCAATTTGCTAAATAGGCTGTGAAAAATAAAAGTCTGAAAGCAATGCATAAAGATTGTCATGGCAAACAAGATATTCAGTACGACTGCAACGCTGCCATCAAAAGGCACTACTAAGTTATAAAGCATCATTAACCAAGCAAATCCAGTGACAACTTTTCCTAAAACTAGCATGGCTTTCATTTAACTCATTTCCTCTGAATCACTGTTAGTTTCTGCCTCGGAGCTTTCTTCAGCAGTATATTGATATAAACGATAGATCACTTGGCCGGCTTTTTTCTCTTTTATTAATGCCCAGCTAGCGGGTACGTTGAGCACTGCTATTTCACTTTCAGTTTCTACATAGATAAGCGCATCATCGTTTAGCCATTGGTGTTTATCGATAAGTGCGATACTTTTCTCGGCGAGTGACTTTCTAAACGGTGGATCGATAAAAGCAATGTCAAAACCTTCGTTTGGCGTATTAGCCAGTAAGGCAAGGCTATCGCCTTTTATCACATCTGCATTTTCGCACTTAAGGGTGGCTAAGTTAGCAACGAGTTGTTTAGCCGCTTGTGTTTGTAGTTCGAAAATCTTGGCATAGCTCGCATACCGAGATAGTGACTCTAGGCTTAATGCACCACTTCCTGCAAAGCAATCTAGAACGCGAGAACCACGTACATCATTGGCAATCCAGTTAAATAAGGTTTCGCGTACACGATCTGTTGTTGGGCGTAAGCCCTCAAGATCATGGATCGGCAATTTTCGCGATCGCCACTGGCCTGAAATTATCCTAACTTGACCGCTAGAAGGTCTTTTTTTGACCATGATATCCTCGTGATTTTGCCTGATGAAAGAAAGTGGTAGACTATGCCGTCTGAAATAAGGCCGTTATTTTATATCAAAGCATAGCTAAAAGGTAAAAAGCAGTAAGCGGAATCTTTTAGAATCGCTTTTTTGCTGTTTTTGTCAGCGAAATTTGACCATAATTTTGATATAACGTCTTCCACCCTAATGCATTTATGTACAGCTATTTGAGCACCGGTATAACACATGGCAAAGAAAGGTTTTTTTTCCTGGTTCCGCAAGGACAAGTCTAAAGAAGAAGCGGAAGCTGCTGAAGCGGCAAAATTAGCAGCAGAACAGCAGGAGCAGGAACAGCTCGCAGCTGAAAAAGCAGCCGAAGAAGCACGTATTGAAACTGAACGTCTTGAATCTGAAAGAGCTGCTGCAGAACAAGCCGCGGAAGCTGCTCGAATCGAGGCTACACGCATTGAAGCTGAGTGTCTTGAATCAGAAAGAGTTGCCGCCGAACAGGTTGAAGCGCAAAGAGTTGCTGCAGAGCAAGCTGCTGAAGCAGCTCGAATCGAGGCTACTCGTATTGAAGCTGAGCGTCTTGAATCAGAACGCGTTGCCGCCGAACAGGTTGAAGCGCAAAGAATTGCTGCAGAGCAAGCTGCTGAAGCTGCTCGAATCGAGGCTGCTCGCCTTGAAGTTGAGCGTCTTGAATCAGAAAGAGTTGCCGCTGAACAGGTTGAAGCGCAAAGAGTTGCAGCAGAAAAAGCAGCTGAAGCAGCTCGCCTTGAAGTTGAGCGTCTTGAATCTGAAAAAGTTGCCGCCGAACAAGTTGAGGCGCAAAGAGTTGCTGCAGAGCAAGCGGCTGAAGCTGAGCGTATCGAGACTGCTCGTATTGAAGCTGTGCAAGCTCAAGTTCAAAGAGCTGCCGCTGAGCAAGCTGAAGCGCAAAGAGTTGCAGCAGAACAAGCAGCTGAAACTGAAGCCCGAATTTTAGCAGAGCAAGCTGAGAGTATCAGAGTTGCTGCTGAGCAGGCTGAAGCTGAGCGTATCGAGGCCGCTCGTATTGAAGCTGAGCGCCTTGAGTCTGAAAGAGTTGCCGCTGAGCAAGCTGAAGCGCAAAGAATCGCAGCAGAGCAAGCGGCGGAAGCTGCTCGCATCGAGGCTGCTCGTCTTGAAGCTGAGCGTCTTGAATTAGAAAGAGTTGCCGCTGAGCAAGCTGAAGCGCAAAGAATCGCAGCAGAGCAAGCGGCGGAAGCTGCTCGCATCGAGGCTGCTCGTCTTGAAGCTGAGCGTGTTGAATTAGAAAGAGTTGCCGCTGAGCAAGCTGAAGCGCAAAGAATCGCAGCAGAGCAAGCGGCGGAAGCTGCTCGCATCGAGGCTGCTCGTCTTGAAGCTGAGCGTGTTG
>NZ_JAKILC010000013.1 GCF_023283845.1 Shewanella marinintestina | reverse complement strand
ACCATAGAGTTGTGGCACCACCTGAATCCATTCCGAACTCAGAAGTGAAACGCAATATCGCCGATGGTAGTGTGGGGTCTCCCCATGTGAGAGTAGGTCATTTCCAGGCGCTAATTTAAGATTTTCATTGAAAATCGAGTCTCCTAGCCCTGACAAGCTAGCGACTTAAAAAGCATTTAGCATAATGCGTAAGCACTTTGCTAAAGGAGCGGTAGTTCAGTTGGTTAGAATACCGGCCTGTCACGCCGGGGGTCGCGGGTTCGAGTCCCGTCCGCTCCGCCAACATAAAGACGAAAGCCTCATCGAAAGATGAGGCTTTTTTCGTTGTGATAAGCCCTAGCAACTCTTATAAACAAAGAGTGCTAGGGCTTTTTCGTGTTTGTGATTAAAAAATTATAGTGATATACATAAGCGCTTTGCTAAAGGAGGCGGTCACTCTCAACCATCCATGGTTTTCGTGGCATTTATGATTGAAGATGGAGATGATTGAGGTAAGCTCAATGCAAAAAGTTCAATCTGAATTGTATACACTGATCACGGTTCTACAATATCATGTGGCACTTGCTGTATAGTATGTGACTTCGCACAACTCTCCAGCGGCTGATAGAGCTATAATATCGTTGGTATGTTAAAAGGTTTTTAAGATGGATTGCCGTTTAGGCTGTGGTGCTTGTTGCATTGCGCCTTCAATTACTACACCAATTCCTGGTATGCCTGAGGGTAAACCTGCTGGAGTAAGGTGTATTCAGCTCAATGAACAAAACTTGTGTAAGCTGTTTGGCCAAGCTGAAAGACCAGCCGTATGTGGCTTATTCGCCGCAACTGACGATGTGTGTGGAAAAACAGATACAGAAGCGTTATGGCTAATTAGTACATTGGAAGCCGCAACAAACTAATAGAAGCATTGTGTAGGCTTCACTCGATATTTATTTTACGGATTGTGATTAATGCAGTTAACTCGTTATACAGATTATGGTTTAAGAACGCTGATGTATTTAGCGTTAAATTCTGAGAGAAACTCACTATTTCGTATCTCTGAGATAACTGAAGTATTTGATCTGTCAGCTAACCATATTTCTAAAGTGGTTCATCACTTGGGTAAACTAGGTTACTTGCAAACTGTCCGTGGTAAAAGTGGTGGCTTTAAACTTGCGAAACCCGCTTCTGAAATCAATATAGGCCAAGTTGTACGTTCATTAGAGAACTCGCTAGCACCTATTGATTGTAGTAAGCCTTATTGCTTGCTTACTCCTGCTTGTCAGCTAAAAGGTGTCTTGGGAGAGGCTGTAAATGCCTATCTTGCTGTTTTAGACGCATACACGTTGGATATGATTGTGGTTAATAAGCAAGAACTGAAATCTTTATTACCAGATCTTTCTATCTCTATCTTGCAGTAATTCGCTTTGCTCTGCAGCTGTCACGACAACCTGTTGTGGCAGCAAGCTTGAAGCGGGAACTAATTGAATATTTTCTGCATCCAGCCTGTAAAGATTCGTTGTTAAAAACGCAATAGTTTCAGGATAAGGGTGTGCGATCACTACTATTTTTTTTTTAGTTTTTGCGAGTGTAATTGCTTGTTGAAATTGCTTTTCTAAACCACTCTTCGATTTATCGTTATCTAAAAATATTTCTCTTTTCAATGAAGGTACACCCACTGAACGTGCAATAATGCCTGCTTGGGTATATTTCGTAGTTCTACTGTCTATAAAGTAAATGTCATGCAGTCGCAGCGACTCCATGACCCAGCGCATAGGTGTATCCAATTGGGTTAATAAGCTGCCCATATGGTTGTTTGCACCGGTCACATGGGGAACACTTTTGATAGCGTTGGCTACCTGTGTTTTTAGCTCGTTTTCGCTCATGGCATTGGTTAGTGCGCCTGCACCAATTGCTTTGCCATTAAGTGCTTGCATAGGTAGGTGGACTAAAATTTCGTTTCCTTGCTGATAAGCCTTAGTTGCTAGGTTCTTACCAAGCGGAGTGTGCGGCAATATAGAAAGGGTGATGCTTGCAGGTAAGGTCAGCACTGCTTTATCTGATTGACGGTATCCAATATCGTCAATGATGATGGCAATTTTGCTGGCGAAAACACTAGCGCTTGGTAACAATAAAAGTATCAGTAAAAGAAAGTAGCGCACTGGTTATTATTTTTCTGCCTTAATCCAAGCAATAGCTGAGTTGACTAATTCGTCTTGCTCAACTGTGTCATGGAGTGAATTTGTATCGATTATAGGCATACTTTCCGGATCTGATATAGCCTCAAGCGCAATTTTTATATCTGGTTCAATACCTTTCGCGTGAATATCCCTTCCATTCGGTGTGGTGTACTTGGCGATTGTTAGTTTAATTGCACTTCCATCCAATAAGGTTGGGATCAAGCTTTGTATCGTGCCCTTGCCAAAGCTTGTTTGACCTAAAAGTTTAGCTCGACCGTTGTCTTGTAATGCGGCAGCTAGAACTTCTGAAGCAGATGCAGATCCTTTATTAATTAGGACTGTCATTGGGATATTTGCTGCCATGATCTGTGGTGAAGCGTAATAGTCAGAATTGGCATCGAAAAAACGCCCTTCTGTAGAAACAATGCGTCCTTTATCAAGGAAAAGATCTGCAATTGTAATCGCTTGATCCAGCAGGCCGCCAGGATTGTTACGCAGATCGAGGATAATGCCAGTTAGTTGTTCTGACTGCCAAGCTGATAACTGTTTTACCAGTTTGGGAGTGGTATTTTCTTGGAAACTTGTCAGGCGAATATAGCCAATCTTATTATCAAGAATTTCGGCTTGTACTGAGTTAATCGCGATGAGTGCCGGGGCTAACACTACTGTATAGTGATCTTCAGAATTAGCACGTAGCATTTCAAGCTCAATAGGCTCTTTATCAAAGCTATGCTGTTTAATTTCTTTGAGCAGGTTTTCTAATTTATCTGCAGTTACCACTTGATTGTTGAGCTTAATAACTCTGTCACCGGGCTTGATACCTGCAGCTTCTGCTGGGGACTCGGCAAAGGGAGTGATAATGGTAATTTGATCATTGTCGGTGGCAATTTCTACCCCAAAACCAAAGTATTCACCATTGTTAGTTTCTTGCATGCTAGTAAAGGTTTGCTTATCTAAGAAGCTAGAGTATGGGTCTAGCTCATTAAAGATCCCTGTAATGGCCGCTTCTATAAGCTGCTCTTCAGACATCTTGTCGACGTAGTAAGTTTCTACGGTATCGATGACATCGAGCAAAACAGGATAATTTATACGAGATTTATATTGCTGAGTGTGCTCTTGCCCAACAAGAGTTAGTGATAAACCTAAGACAAGACCGAAAGTAACACAACTAAAATAGCGTATAAATTGAGACATAAAAACCCCTATATAATAAGGGGTTATGTGTCTTAGCGTTTACAGTACCTTGCAGGATCGACCGCTTGCCCCTTGTGCCGTACTTCAAAGTATAGGCCAGGCTGGGTCTGTCCACCTGAACGACCGACTAAAGCGATCGATTCACCTTTGCGTACTGTGTCGCCAGCGCTTTTCAATAGTGCCTGTGCATGGCCATATAAACTCATATAGCCTTTACCGTGATCAACGACTAAGACCATACCAAAGCCGCGTAACCAGTCGGCATAAATTACCTTGCCATTGGCTATCGCATTCACATCTTGACCTTCTGATGCTGAAATAGTTACGCCTTTCCATTTTACTTGGCCGGATCGTTTACTACCAAAGGCTGATTTTATTCGTCCTTTGGTTGGCCACTTTAGTTTATGGCGGCTCGATAGCCCGTCATAAGAAGGATTGTTTTGCATTGCAAGCAAGGCTTGTTCAACCACTCTTTTGAGGCTAGCCTCTTCTATTTGAAGTTGCTCAAGCTTTGCGCCGCTGCTATTTAAGGTTCTCTGCAGTTGCGTTAGGGTGTTTTGTCGTTGTGATTGCTCTTGATTGAGCTTTTTAGCTTGCTGCTGTTGTTCAATCACGAGTTTGTTAAGCTGTGTTTTTTGGTTTTGCTGCTCAACCTGCACTTCGTCTAACTCTAGCAGGGTCGTTTGTAACTGCTTTATAGAGTCAATTCTGGCATTGTTCAAATACTGGTAGTAAGCGAGTAGGCGTTCGATACTCGCAGGAGATTGCTGGTTAAGTAGCATCTTGCTGTAGTCATGATTTCCAGCTAGATAAGCGCTAGCCAACTGATTAGAAAGTGATTTTTGCTGTGCAGTTTTTAGTTTATTCAGCTGGGTTTGTTTACCGTTGAGTTCTGCAATTTTCTTATCTGTGACGGTTAAGTCTTGTTTAGTACGGTTAACCTTAGTCGCCGCTAGAGCAATCGCCTTTTCATCTTCTTTAAGTAAAGATATCAGTCGTTCCCTTTGTTTATTGGTATTTTTCACCGCCGACTGTTGCTTGTTGATCTGTGCTTGAATTGATTTCAGCTCAGACTGGCGACGCTCGAGATCGCTGGCATTTACCGTTAAAGGGAGTGATAGAAAGCCAGCAATAATGCTGGCTTTGATAAAAAATCGAATGTTCAATTGTTAACTCTTACTCTTTGAGTTTTATTATCGAGCGACCTGTCATCTCTGCAGGCACTTGTTGTCCCATTAAGGTTAACATAGTCGGCGCTAAATCACTTAAACGTCCGCCTTTTTCGATCTCTGCGTCACGTCCGACGTAAATTAATGGCACTAATTCGCTAGTGTGCGCAGTATGTGCTTGTCCAGTTGATTCATCTGTCATCTGCTCAGCATTACCGTGGTCGGCAGTAATTAAACACTCTCCACCCACTTTATCTAGTGCTTTAACAACACGACCAATGCAAGTATCTACGGCTTCACAGGCTTTAACTGCTGCATCGAAGTTACCTGTGTGGCCGACCATGTCACCATTTGGGTAGTTACAGATGATTACGTCATATTCAGTCGATTCAATGGCTGCAACTAACTTGTCAGTCAATTCTGCTGAGCTCATTTCTGGCTGTAAGTCGTAAGTCGCGACTTTTGGTGATTGGATCAGTATGCGGTCTTCCCCTTTAAATGGCTCTTCTTTACCGCCATTAAAGAAAAAGGTCACGTGGGCATACTTTTCTGTTTCTGAAATACGTAATTGCGTGAGATCGCGGTTTTGTAAAGTTTCGCCAAGAGTGTTTACTAGGTCTGTTGATGGATAAGCAATTGCTGCGTCGATATCAGCGGCATATTCAGTCAGCATGACAAAGTTAATCTTTGGTGTTACTGCACGTTCGAAACCGTCAAAGTCTGCATTTACGAAGCTACGAGTAATTTGGCGAGCGCGGTCAGCACGGAAGTTCATAAAAATTAGCGCGTCGTTATCGGCTAGTTTTGCCACATTACCCTGTGCATCTGGGATGGCGGTACTGGCAACAAACTCATCATTTTCATCACGACTATATGCTGCTTCTACTGCTTGAACAGCCGTAGCACTTTGGTGCAGGCTTTTGCCTTCACTAATTAGCTCATAAGCTTGAGATACACGGTCCCAGCGGTTATCGCGGTCCATTGCATAATAACGACCAATCACTGATGCGACTTGACCAGTACCTAAGGTTTTGAATAGCTCTTCAAAGTGAGCTAAGCCTGGTTTGGCGCTGCGTGGTGGCGTATCACGACCATCTAGGAATGCGTGTAGATACACTTTTTTTGCACCACGTTTTACTGCAAGGCGGCACATGGCTTCGATATGATCTTGGTGGCTGTGAACCCCACCAGGAGATAACAGCCCCATAATATGTACTGCACCATTGGCTTTAATCGCTGCGTCTACAGCAGATGTTAGTGCTGTGTTGTTATCAAACTCACCATCGTCGATAGATTTACCGATACGCGTTAGTTCTTGGTAGACAATACGGCCTGAGCCGATGTTGATATGTCCGACTTCTGAGTTACCCATTTGGCCATCAGGCAGACCAACGTCGATACCAGAACCTGAAATTAAACTGTTTGGATATTTTGCATTTAACTGATCTAATACTGGTGTATTTGCATGAAAAACAGCATTTTTTTGTGTGTTTTCACGGTAACCCCAGCCATCGAGGATCAGCAATGCCAACGGGCGTTTGCGTGTCGTCATGGTAGTACCTTTAAGTTTAAAAAAATAAGTTTTAAATCGGAATTGGTTAAATATTACTACCAATTGCCGTCAGGCATAAAGACATTTACCTAGATTGCTGTTATCGAATTTGCTTGTTGATGTTATTTGTTAAGGAACTGAAGCGCGCCAAGCGTGACTAACATTCGGTATTCTGTTGTAACCGATGGTATACTCTGTGCCCTCATTATATTTGGCCCTAAAAAAGTAGGCAGTTAACGATGCAAGAATATATGGAATTTTTTAAAGCAAACCCAATGCTAAGCATTGCGTGGGTTGGTTTATTCGTTGGTCTTATCGTTGTGGTATTCAAGTCTAGCGTGTCTAAAGTTAAAAACGTTAATCATCAAGAAGCGACTCTGATGATGAACAAACAAGACGCTAAAGTCGTTGATGTACGCGGTAAAGAAGAGTTTAAGAAGGGTCATATCGTTGGTGCGGTAAATTTACCATTAGCTGATATAAAAAATAATCAGCTTGGTACCCTTGAAAACGCAAAAGCTAGTCCCATTATAATGGTATGCAACGCTGGAATGACTTCATCTCAAGCTGCTCAACTGATGGTAAAACACGGTTTTGAAAACGTGAATAACCTGAAAGGTGGTATGGGTGAATGGCAGTCAAATAACTTGCCTGTTTCAAAAAGCAAAAGATAGAAGTGTTAGTGTAGCCATTGATTTTTTGTTGAGTTATTGATTAGAGTGTTAACGCTTAACTTATTGTGGTTACCGGCATTGAAATGAGGGAGAGACTCCCTCCTAAAAAGCGTCTGTTGACTAAATAAATCAAAAACCGGGACAGTGAATTGGGATACTCCCAAGCTTGCAAAGCCCTGAGACTGGCTCTTTTGAAGTAGCCTCATTAACATTTTTTAAAGGTAGGATAGTATGGCTGAAGTAGCAAACAACGAACAACAAGGTCCACAATTCAACATTCAACGTGTTTACACAAAAGATATTTCTTTTGAAACACCAAACAGCCCAGCTGTTTTCCAAAAAGAGTGGAGCCCAGAAGTTAAGCTTGATCTAGATACTCGCAGCAACAAACTATCTGATGACGTATTTGAAGTTGTTCTTTCTTTGACTGTTACTGCTAAGAACGGTGAAGAAACTGCATTCCTATGTGAAGTTCAGCAAGCGGGTATCTTCGCTATCTCAGGTCTAACTGAACAGCAGTTAGCTCACTCTTTAGGTGCATACTGCCCTAACGTTCTTTTCCCATATGCTCGTGAAGCAATTGGTAGCCTAGTAAGCCGTGGTACTTTCCCACAACTTAACCTAGCGCCAGTTAACTTTGACGCACTATTTGCTCAGTATGTTCAACAGCGTCAAGCTGCTGCAGCTGAAGCACCAGCAGAAGAAGCTAACGCTTAATAGCATGAAAAACACTGCCGACATTACGGTACTGGGGGCGGGCTCTTACGGGACCGCCCTTGCCATTTCTTTAGCGAGCAATGGCCACAGAACCATGCTTTGGGGCCATGAACCCGAGCACATAGAAAACCTAAAAAACGACAAGTCTAACGAAGCGTTTTTACCAGGTATTCCGTTACCAGATTTACTGATCCCTGAAGCGGACTTAGCAACAGCATTAGCGGCATCTAACAATGTGCTCGTTGTTGTGCCTAGCCATGTTTTTGGATTAGTGCTAACTCAAGCAAAACCGCTGTTACGCAAAGATTCGCGTATTGTGTGGGCCACTAAAGGTCTAGAGCCTGAGACTGGCCGCCTAATACAAGATGTTGCCCGTGAAGCTATTGGTGATGAGTTTCCTCTTGCCGTGTTATCGGGACCAACATTTGCTAAAGAACTAGCAGCCGGTATGCCTACAGCGATTTCGATTGCAGGCACGGATCCTCAGTTTACTAAGGATTTGGTTGAGCTGTTGCACAGTCCTAAGCGTCTGCGTGTTTACGCTAATGACGACTTTATTGGTTTACAGCTTGGCGGCGCAGTTAAAAACGTTATTGCGATAGGCGCTGGCCTGTCAGACGGTATCGGTTTTGGTGCGAATGCAAGAACGGCGCTAATTACTCGCGGCCTGGTTGAATTGACTCGACTTGGTGAAGCTATGGGGGCACAAGCCTCAACCTTTATGGGAATGGCTGGCCTTGGTGACTTGGTACTGACTTGTACCGATAACCAGTCGCGTAACCGTCGCTTTGGTTTAGCATTGGGCAAAGGCTCGGATGTTGAAACCGCGCAGCAAGAAATTGGTCAAGTGGTTGAAGGGTATCGCAACACTAAAGAGGTCTATACGCTAGCGAAGCGTTTGGGCGTAGAGATGCCGATTACCGAGCAAGTCTACCAAGTCTTGTATAAAGGTAAGTCACCGGTTGATGCAGCTAAAGAGCTACTCAGCCGTGAGCAAAAGTCTGAGACATCGTCGGCAGAATAGTTTTGCTGTTATTAGATTGAACAATTTGTTCAGTTGATTGAAAACCGAAGCTTAGCTTCGGTTTTTTGTTTTTGCGGTATTGAGTTGTTGAATCTAACCCTTCCATGTATCGGCTCCCTTCAAGTTGTTCATGGCGTAGATGTTGATAGTGGTATAAATACTTCCATGTATAACTACCACTTCATGCCATCCATGGCGAAGCTGGTATAAATACTTCCATGTATAAATAACAATGCTAAAATAGCGCCCCCTTTTATGCTCAAAACTTATCCCAGTTTTGAGGCTAGCTACGTTTTTAGGAGTTATCGAGTGAAACATCATGACGTCATCATTATTGGAGCCGGAGCGGCAGGCCTTATGTGCGCAGCCTCTGCAGGTTACCGTGGCCGTGATGTGCTAGTGCTTGATAACGCTAAGCAAGCAGGTCGTAAAATTCTTATCAGTGGCGGTGGTCGTTGTAACTTCACCAATCAGAAAGTTGAGCCTGCTAACTTTATCTGCGGTAATGGTCACTTTGTTAAATCTGCCTTAGCACGCTATCGTTCAAGTGACTTTATCGAATTGGTTGAGCGTCATGGCATCGAGTATCACGAACGTGATCATGGCCAGCTGTTCTGCAATGACTCAGCTAAAGAGATTGTGACCATGCTACTTACGGAGTGTGAGTGGGCTGGCGCGCAAATTAAACTGCGTACTGAAATTAGTGAGATCAGCAAAAATGCAGATGGCTTGTTTGAACTGATAACCGACAAAGAACACTACTCTTGTGAGTCGTTAGTGCTTGCCACTGGTGGCTTGTCTATGCCAAAACTGGGCGCATCTCCTTATGGTTATCACATTGCCGAACAGTTTGGTTTAAAGGTGCTGCCAACCCATGCTGGTTTAGTACCGTTTACTTGGCACAGTGATCAAAAGCAGCGCTTTGAGCCGTTATCAGGCATTGCGGTACCAAGCACTATCACTGCTAAAGACGGTACTCAATTTAGTGAGGCATTGCTATTTACCCATCGTGGCCTATCTGGCCCTGCAATTTTGCAGATCTCTAATTATTGGAATCCGGGCGAAGCGATCAGCATTAACTTGCTACCGGGTGAGGATGTGCGTGCAAAGCTACAACAAGCACTTGAATCCAGCCCAAAGCAAAGCTTACGTAATGCCTTATCGCAATGGTTACCTAAGCGTCTAGTTGAAGTGCTATTTGAAGAGCCTTTGCTGAATAAAGCGCTTAACCAGTTAGTTCATGCAGAGTTAGAGCAATTGGCGCTGAATCTTGAGTCTTGGACTTTAGTCATGAATGGCACCGAAGGTTACCGCACTGCAGAAGTGACTTTAGGCGGTGTAGATACTAATGAATTATCCTCAAAAACTATGGAAGCCAAAGCCGTTTCAGGTTTGTACTTTATTGGCGAGGTTATGGACGTAAGTGGTTGGTTAGGCGGGTTTAATTTTCAGTGGGCGTGGAGCTCTGGAGTTGCAGCTGGCCAAGCTGTATAGCCATTTTCATCCGTTAAAATGTTGTCGTTTTGATTACGCTGAGTCGTATTGCGTCTTGGCGTAATTGACGCTCAATAAACAGTTTGTTGCTGTTTGTTTTATGCCTCTCACATGTTATTAATCAGTATAATTTGAATTTGTAACTAGATGTCACTACTGCTGTGTTCTAGTTACTTTTAGATTACGTTTGCCTTATAATCGGTCGCCTTAATTTAGTCTTCGGGTATTTATGTTGGAAAAGTTGGCGCTAACCAGACGCAGTATCGCATTATGGCTCATTGCCATGATGGTGCTTTTGTCTGTGGCATCTTCTGTCCACGGTCTTACCCACCTCAATAAAAAGTTTAGCCATCATTCCGAAGCTTGTGTGTTGTGTATTTATAAACACCAACAACACAATGCATTGGCAAGTGCTGGCTTTAAGTTTGATATTGTTAGACAAGGCATCATCACAGTTGTTGATGTTTGTGTCACATCTTACGACAAACCCTTCAGCGCATTTTTCAATAGTCGCGCGCCTCCGCTAATCGCATAGCTTTTCAATTTATAACTGAATATTTATAACCTGTCAGTATCAAAATTTGCTCGTCGGTGAGTGTTTGCTTGCGCTGGTATTGGGTCGTTTGTCACTAAAAACGTCACAGTACAGAGCTGCTATAACTTGCTATATAAAAGCGTTTTGGGATTATTCAGCGGTAAAAAGTGGCAATGGTTAATCATTCTGGCTGCTTTACCTTGGATTGATTTGCCCGAAAAACGCTCAGAGTAAATTTAGCTTTAATACGGATCGGTATTTAATAGTTCTTGGCTAGCCCAAGATTCTGCTGCTATGTGCGGAGTAAAAATGACTTTTGCTATACCTAAGTGCGCCATGTTGACCATGGCCGCCTCGCTTTTATTTACTTTAAATTCAGCGGTTGCTGCTGGATCTCAAACAGCTCAAGCTGACAGCAACGATGTGCAGGTTGATGAAAATATTGAACGCATTACCATTCAATATAGGCAAGCTTATCGTGGCAATATTGCCAGTGAAGAACAGCCTCAAGCTATCACCATGCTTGAACAAGACTTGATTCAAGATGCTGGCTTAACTCGCTTTCAAGACGTTCTCGATTTCTCATCGAGCATTGGCCGACAAAATAACGGTGGCGGTTTATGGGACAGTTTTTCGTTACGCGGTTTCCCTGGTAATGAAAACATGCCGTCAGGCTATTTAATTAATGGCTTTAACGGTGGTCGAGGCTTTAGCGGTCATCGTGACCTATCTAACGTTGAATATGTTGAGATTTTAAAGGGCCCAGGTTCAGCGGTTTATGGTCGTTCAGAGCCAGGTGGCACCGTTAATATTGTGACCAAAAAGCCTCAGTACCAAACCAGTGGTTATTTAAAAGCAAGCGCTGGTAGCTATGATCAGTATCGTATAGAAGGTGACTTTACTACCGGTTTAACTGACGACGTAGCATTTAGGATCAACGGCGCATTGCAAGAGTACGATAGTTTTCGTGACCATGTGTTTAGCGATAAAAAGATCATTACTCCATCAGTAAGATGGCAAATTAATGATAAGTCGTCATTGCTTTATGAGATGGAGTATTTAAAGCAGGAGCAGCTTTTTGACCGCGGTATTGTGGTGCTAAACAATGACTTTAATACTGTGCCACGCTCTCGTTACCTTGGTGAACCAGACGATGGTCCAACTGTTGTTGAAGCCTCTGGTCACCAGCTGACTTACGATTATCAGCTGAACGATGATTGGGTGTTTGTTGCTGGCTACAACTACCGAGATTCTTCACTAGAAGGCTACTCTTCTGACGCTGAGTTATCGGAGAGTCGCCAATCTTTATATGATGACGGTACAACGCTTACCAGACAGCATCGTTATCGAGATTATGAGTCCGTTGATAACACTGTGCGCTTTGAGCTCAGTGGCACCCTTGATACAGGCTTTATCACCCATAATATTTTAATGGGTGCTGACGCTTATTATTATGAATTGAAAACTGCGCTTTATCGTTATCGCGGCGAGAAAGGCGACTATGCAATTGATATTCATAATCCACAATATGGTGGTCCGCAGCCAGAAGTTAGCTTGATGTACGATAATAACGAAACCCAAAAAGCTTGGGGCGTTTATCTACAAGACCAAATGGATTTAACTGATAAATGGAAGCTGCATTTAGGTGCGCGATTTGATCAGTATAAACAAAGTATTGCTGAAAACCTGAAAGGTACTTTTTCAGAGCAGACTGACAGCCGCGTGAGCCCTAAAATTGGTTTGGTTTACCAAATGTCTGACAATATCAGCTTTTACTCATCCTATTCAGAAGGCTTTTTGCCACTCTCTGGTACTGATTACGCCGGTAATCCGTTTGATCCTGAAGAGAGTAAATCCACTGAAATTGGTATGAAGTTTAATGGTAGTTGGTTTGACGATTTACCATTTAGCGGCAGCGTGGCTGTTTTTGACGCTGAGAAAAGCAACATTCTAACTTCAGATCCAGTCAATATCGGCTTCTCAGCCACTTTAGGGGAAGCAAAGAGCACAGGTGTTGAAGTTGACCTAACAGCAGATCTAACCGAAGACTTACAAGCTAGCCTTTCTTATGCCTACTTAAATACACGTACGGCAAACGAGATGATAAACCCTGATTGGGGCGTACTTATTCCTGAGGGCAGTCCGTTAGTTAACGTGCCTGAAAATACTGCCAATGTAATGTTAAAGCACGACCTTTACGCATTATCAATTGACGGTCATATCGGCATGAACTGGCGTTATATTGATAAACGTTTAGGTGATTCGGTCGATCCAAGCTTTGTATTGCCGTCATATCAGCTGGTGGGCTTATTTGCTAATGCCTATATCACCGACAAGCTAAGCGTTGCAGTGAATATTGATAATCTGTTTGATGAACACTATGTTGCTAGCAGCTATTCAGCGTTATGGGTGGTACCTGGTGAACCGCGTAATTTCAAAGTGAGTGTGAAATACGATTTCTAAGGACTAAGCTAACCTAACTATGCGAGCAAAATTGCCAAGGGTGATGTGCTCGCGACTTACTTAGGTGAGCATCAAGACTTTCAAAGAGAGTGTGACCAATGAATGCTGACACCCCATCACAACTAAAAAAGCGTATTGATAGTATTGATATGATGCGCGGCATCGTGATGCTAATCATGTTGCTTGATCATGTAAGAGAACGGTTCTTTTTTCATGAGCAAGTGACTGACCCTATGACGCTAGATAGCACCAGTACCGGATTGTTCTTAAGCCGATTTGCTGCGCATTTTTGTGCGCCTACGTTTGTATTTTTAACGGGTATTTCTGCATGGCTATATAGCCACCCCAAAGTTGGTCCTCAGCGTTCTGCACGAGAGTTTTTAATTAAGCGTGGCCTATTTTTGATAGCGCTAGAATGCACCGTGATTACTTTTCAGTGGATGGGTAATTATGAAATGATCTGGCTACAGGTTATTTGGGCTATCGGCATCAGTATGCTGGCGTTAGCTTTGTTAATTGGACTACCAAAGCTGTGGTTGGCGGTAATTGGTCTAGTGATTGTGTTTGGGCATAACTTATTAACGCCGATAAGCTTTAGTCCAGGTGATTGGGGTTATACCTTGTGGGCAATATTGCATGATCGCGGCAATATTCTTGCTAATGACTTTATAGGTATACGCGCTAGCTATCCGGTACTGCCTTGGATTGGCGTTATCTTATTAGGTTATGTGCTCGGACCGATTTATAGCGCTAGTTTTGCAGAGCCAAAGCGTCAGCAAGTTCTTATTGGGCTTGGGGTTGGTTGCTTGGTGTTGTTTGGATTATTACGAGGTTTTAATTTATACGGAGAAACCTTAGATTGGCAGCAAGCCGACTCACTAGTAATGTCACTAAAGTCGATATTTAATCTCACTAAATATCCTCCTTCATTAGCATTTTTGCTAGTCACTATCGGTGGCACGTTATTGTGTTTAAGTGGCTTAGAAAAAGTGAATGCGTCTTATGGAAAAGCCTTGGTGACTATCGGCTCGGCGCCGATGTTCTTTTATATTGTCCACCTCTACCTGCTATTAGTGCTTTATCAATTAGCCATGACCTTCATCGGCCCCAATTACGGTGATGTATTTGGATTTACGCATATTGCTTATGTGTGGCTTGTAACAGTGGTTTTGGCTGTACTGCTTTATTTTCCTACCAAGTGGTTTAGTCAATATAAGCACCAGAGCAGCCAAGCTTGGATTAAATACTTTTAAACCTTAAATGCCTAGCTCAAGGAAGAGCTAGCGCAAAAAGTCTGCTTATTTAAGCGCGGTTTTCATCAATTATCCGCCCAAACTTCCTTTGTTTTTATCCGCTAATAAACCGCTAATAAAATCGAACTCCCCTAAAGCGTAGTTCTCCATATTGGGTTAGTTAGTACAATCCCTGTTGATGCTAAAAATGATGCTCTTTTATGTAGAATACAGCACTTGTAAATAGGCTGGTCTTTAGTCAATACTGTGTAGGTTGCAGGTTAGTTACTGAACTGTTGGTAATTATTGTGGTTACTGAAGTTAAAAGGATATTTTCAGATGCCGACTCCAAATGCTGAGATTGTTTATTACGTAAAGCTTGACGCTGCAACTTGGGCGGTAATGGCTGATGGACAGTGGATTCTGATTCAGCCGCATCAGATGCTAGCGGGTATACCTGTCCATAACCTGAAGACTGAAGCTATACAAGTCGATGCTAGCGGCAATGAATATAGCTTTATTGATGGCATAAAAGTTATTATCCCCCGGAATGTTACTCAGTTAATTACGATAGAAAATAATGCTGAGCAGCAAGAACAAGAACAGCGGGAAAATCGTAACCAAAGTGAGTCTTCGAGTGAGCAGCAAGAAGGCCTAAACTTGATTTATCAGGTGGTGCAATCTGATAATGACAGTGTAATTGCAGATTCCGGCTTTAATACTCAGGGCGATAAGCCATCGTCCGAACGTGACACGCCTTTTTCCTCTAGTCAGCAAGACTCTTTTATTCCGATTACGTTAACTGTTGAATTGATTGATATTGACGGTTATATCAATCAATTTGAAGCCCCTACAGTCAGTTTATCTGGTAGTGCGATTAACGCTGCTGACGGTCAAGTTTTAGAACTCACTATTATCGATAGCTTAGGACAGCCACAGAGCTACAAAGTGACGGTGTTAAATCAGCAGTGGCAACTCAACGATATTGATTTTCAAACTTTTGCAGAAGGTGAGCTCACAGCCATTATTACCGCAATGACTTACCCCGGTGATGTTACTAATGGCATCGATAACAGCATAAAAGATACCTTAGCTGAGATTTCTATTGAGGTTGATACGGGTCAAGATACGGTACTTAATGCTCGCGAGATAAAGCGGGTCGATATGGAAGGTGTTGCCAAAAATATCGAAGATGGGCAAACCGTGACTATTACGGTAACTGATATTAATGGACTGCAGCTCACCTTTACCACAAGTGTATTAAATGGCTTGTGGCAGCTTGAAAATAAAGACCTTTCTAGCTTAGCAGAAGGTCCGTTGCAATTTACTGCCGATAGTATTGATGTGGCAGGTAACCCTGCAAATGGTTTAGCTGAAGCTTATAAAGAGAGTCAAGCAGCAATTACCATCGCCGCGATCGATAACGATGGTGTACTCAATCAAGTTGAGGCTGGGCAATCAGTGTTGGCAGGTGTTGTACGTAATGTCGAAGATGGTCGCCCAGTTGAAGTATTTGTTACCGACATTAACGGCAAAACCTTGGTATTTAATAGTATCACCCGCAATGGCACTTGGTTGCTTGATGGATTAGACCTGTCGTCACTAGCGGAAGGTGAACTAACCCTTAGGGCCATAACCTCAGACTTTGAGGGCAATATTGGCACCAGTATCAATACTGTACTGAAAGATACTTTAGCCTCAGTCACCGTTGAGATAGTTGACAATGATCAGGTGGTTAATAGCCAAGAGCAGCAATCGGTAACAGTGCGAGGTACGGTCAGCAATATCGAAGATGGTCAGACTATTACCGTTGTTTTAACTGATAGTCTTGGGACCGAGCGTAGCTTCACTACTCTTGTGTCTGCAGGAGCGTGGCAGCTTACTGACATTGATTTAACCGGTTTTGCTGATGGCAGCCTAACTGCAACTGTATCGGTTGCAGATGCTGCGGGCAATCAAGCAACAGCGACAGATACTATCGCGGTGGATATCTTAGCCTCAATCACCATTGATGTTGATACTGGCAATGATACTGTACTTAACGCCCGTGAAATGCTGCGGGTCGATATGTCGGGTGAAGTTACTGACATTGAAGATGGTCAAGTGGTTACTATTACTGTAACCGACAATATGGGCAAACAATTGCAGTTCAGTGCGATTGTGGCAAGTGGCAAGTGGCAGTTAGAAGATAAGGATTTATCCAGCCTAGCAGACGGACCATTAGTGTTTAGTGCTACGGCTAGTGATGTTGCTGGTAATAGTGCAAGTGCCACCGATGACGCTTACAAAGAAAGCCAAGCCGCAATAACGATTACGGCGATAGATAATGACGGTGTGCTCAACCAAACTGAAGTCGGCCAGTCAGTGCTTGGTGGTTTTGTTTATAACGTTGAAGATGGTCGTCCTGTCGAAGTGTTTGTCACAGACATTAACGGTAAAACCCTCGTTTTTAGCAGTATTACCCGTAACGGCACTTGGTTATTAGATGGTTTAGATTTGTCTTCATTGGCGGAGGGTGAGTTAACGCTGCGGGCGATAACCTCTGATTTTGAAGGCAATATTGGCACTAGTACCAATACCGTAGTTAAGGATACTTTAGCCTCGGTCACCATCGAGTTTGTTGATAATGATGAGGTGATAAATAGCGCTGAACAGCAAGCTGTTATGGTGCGTGGCACGGTCAGTAATATCGAAAATGGCCAAACTATAACGGTGACGTTCAGTGACGGCTTAGGGAGTGAACGCAGCTTTACTACTGTGGTTGTTGCTGGAGCATGGCAATTATCAGGTGTTGATTTAACAGGCTTTGCTGATGGTTGTGTAACTGCGACGGTATCGGTTGAAGATCTAGCGGGTAACCAAGCGAGTGCGATGGATATTATTGCGGTCGATATTTTAGCCTCGCTCACCATAGATATTGATACCGGAACCGATGCGGTGATAAATGCCGCCGAGATGCGAATTGTTGATTTATCGGGGGCGGTTACTGATATTGAGGCTGGGCAAACTGTTACGGTAATCGTCACTGATATCAATGGTAAAACGTTAACTTTCACCACAATGGTCGTGGGCTCTGGTTGGCAAATTGAAGGTGCAGATCTGTCGAGTCTTAGCGATGGTGCGTTAACCTTTTCAGCCAGCGCAACCGATGTGGCAGGCAATGTGGTTGATGCGACAACCAGTGCTGATAAAGACAGCCTAGCCAGTATTACGGTTGAAATTATTGATGATAACGGTGTTATTAATAGTGAAGAGCAGCAATCCGTAACAGTGCGTGGCACGGTCAGTAACATTGAAGACGGCCAAACCATTACCGTTATTTTAACTGATGAAGCTGGGACTAGCCGCAGTTTCACAACAGTGGTAGTGGCCGGGAAATGGTTTATAACCAATACCGATTTAACTGGTTTTACCGATGGCAGTTTAACCGCAACAGTATCGGTTGCAGATCTAGCGGGTAACCAAGCCACTGCCACAGATGTTATCGCAGTCGATATTTTAGCTTCAATCACCATAGATGTAGATACGGGTAATGACACTGTACTTAACGCCCGTGAAATGCTGCGAGTTGATATGTCTGGTGAAGTCACCGACATTGAAGACGGCCAAAGAGTATCAATCAGGGTTACCGATAGTGCCGGTAAGCAATTGCAGTTTATGGCGATTGTTATTAATGGAAAATGGCAGTTAGAAGATAAGGATTTATCTAGCCTAGCTGACGGGCCGTTGGTATTTAGTGCTACCGCTAGTGATGCGGCAGGCAATATCGCTAATGCAACTGGTGATGCTTACAAAGAAAGCCAAGCCGCAATAACGATTGCGGCGATAGATAATGACGGTGTGCTCAACCAAACTGAAGTCGGCCAGTCAGTGCTTGGTGGTTTTGTTTATAACGTTGAAGATGGTCGTCCTGTCGAAGTGTTTGTCACAGACATTAACGGTAAAACCCTCGTTTTTAGCAGTATTACCCGTAACGGCACTTGGTTATTAGATGATTTAGATTTGTCTTCATTGGCGGAGGGTGAGTTAACGCTGCGGGCGATAACCTCTGATTTTGAAGGCAATATTGGCACTAGTACCAATACCGTAGTTAAGGATACTTTAGCCTCGGTCACCATCGAGTTTGTTGATAATGATGAGGTGATAAATAGCGCTGAACAGCAAGCTGTTATGGTGCGTGGCACGGTCAGTAATATCGAAAATGGCCAAACTATAACGGTGACGTTCAGTGACGGCTTAGGGAGTGAACGCAGCTTTACTACTGTGGTTGTTGCTGGAGCATGGCAATTATCAGGTGTTGATTTAACAGGCTTTGGTGATGGTAGTGTAACCGCGACGGTATCGGTTGAAGATCTAGCGGGTAACCAAGCGAGTGCGACGGATATTATTGCGGTCGATATTTTAGCCTCGATCACCATAGATGTTGATACCGGAACCGATGCGGTGATAAATGCCGCCGAGATGCGAATTGTTGATTTATCGGGGACGGTTACTGATATTGAGGCTGGGCAAACTGTTACGGTAATCGTCACTGATATCAATGGTAAAACGTTAACTTTCACCACAATGGTGGTGGGGGCAAGCTGGCAGATTGATGATGCTGATTTATCCAGTCTTAGCGATGGTGCGTTAACCTTTTCAGCCAGCGCAACGGATGTAGCAGGCAATGTTGTTGGTGCTACTACCAGTGCAGATAAAGATAGTTTAGCCAGTATCACTATTGAAATTGTCGATGATAACGGATTGATTAATGCATCTGAGTCCAGCAATGCAACGTTAGCTGGAACCGTGGCTAATATCGAGAATGGTCGGCCAGTGGTGATCACCGTTACCGATATTAATGGTAAAACCATGACATTTAATGCTGTTGTGGTAAACGGTGCATGGCAAGTGCCTAATGTTGATCTATCGGGATTTGCTGACGGGCAATTATCCCTGCAGGCGACCAGTTCAGATCTTGCTGGTAATCCTGCCTCTGCCGATAATAGCGCGATTTTAGATACCCAGATCAGTATTGATATAGACACTGGCGCAAATGGTTTTGATGCAGCGCTGTTTATTTATGGTGTACAGAAATCACTAGGCGGGGTAACCACCGGAGTCGAAGCAGGCCAGACCGTTGTCTTAAACCTCTCTGATGGTGTGAATACGTTAACCTTTAGCGCTATTGTTGCTGCAGACGGCAGTTGGCAGTTTAATGATATTGATGTTGCAGGACTAAATCGTCGAGCATCGTGGAGCTTAGAAGTCGCCACAATAGACTTGGCAGGTAATAGCGCAACAGATGCAATGCCAACAATGCTAGTGCCAGATATCGCATCGCTTTACGAAGTCGTGCTTAATGTGAGTGCTAGTACTAGCGTGGTTGTGCCGATTGATATTACGGACGCTAGCTTAAGTATCACTGCAGAACAAAGCCGTCTATTGCTACTGACCTCTGAAGGGCAAGCCTTAAGTATTAGTGTGGCAGCGGATGGGCAATCATTCATTTTGACCCGTGATGGGGATGGCAAAGTTGTGATGACTGCGAGCTTATCGGGTACAAACTTGAATGTGAGTTTGTTTCAACCAATGGATGAGCTAAATAATCAAAACGTACTGAGCTATATCCGTCTCAGTGCACTGCAAACAGATGCAGATGGCACGACAGAAGAGATCCTTACCTACGCCGTACTTAATATTCGCGACTCAAGAGTGTTTGCTTTTGATGATCATGCATCTGTTGTTGAAGACACCTCCGCCGTTGGGTCATTACTGGGTAATGACTACACGGTTGAAGGCCCGCTCACCGTTACCTCAATTAACTATAACGGTACTGATTATCCAGTAGCTATCGGCGCCGCCGCGGTTATTAACACTGCGCAAGGGGTTATTACTATTCAATCGAATGGTAGTTGGAGTTTCAGTGTTGCCGACAATCTCGATAACTCCTTATTACAAGAGGTGGAGTTGGTATATACCGTGGTTGATGTTGACGGTAGCGTGGGCACTGCTAATGCCACCTTTACTGTTGCCGACGGCGCCGCAGGCAGCATGGCTGATGTGATAGGCACAAATACTGAAGTTGATATTGATGCCGCCGCGCAAAACACATTAAAAACTTTTACCGTGTTAGCCGGGTCCGATACGCTTGTTGCCGATTCAATTAGATTCACCGGGTTAACCCCATTTCAGCTCGCAAATCTAGGCTTAACCAGCACGGGGATTGCACTTAAGTTTGAGCTTTCAAACAATGGCAAAACGTTAACGGCTAAAACCGATGATGGTGCAGAGACTCTGGTGTTTACTATCACCTTGTCGGCGATAAATGTCGGTGACGACTTAAGCGTTAATGCCACCTTCACTCAATCTGCGCCACTAGATCATCTGTCTGGCGACGTAGTTGATATCATCACTCAAATTACTGCAACAGACCTAGATGGTACAGAGATAACTCACGGTAACTTAACCTGGCAAGTCAGTGATGGTAACTCTCCTGCATTAGCTAATATCACTCAGTTAACCTTTGATGAAAATAACTTGCTGGGGAACGAAATTGTTAAAAATGGTACCTTTGATGTGCTAGTGGGAAGCGATGCCGTTACAGCTGTTGAGTTCGCTGCAGTGTCATCACAACCCAAATTAACTGCTGGTGGCGAGCCGATTCAATACCAAGTCAGCGCTGATGGTTTAACGCTTACTGGCCACACTGGTGACATAAATTCGCCAGTATTTATTATTGAGCTGAGTGAAACTTGGAGCGCAACAAGTGACAGTATCAATCAAGCTTATAGCTTCACTTTGTATAAAGCGTTCGATCAGACATTAAGTGAAGATATCGACTTTAAACTGTTGATAGCAGATTTTGATGGTGACTCATCTTTAGCGACGTTAACCGTTACTGTAAAAGATGCCAACGCCGCCACGATTAATGACATTAGCTTGGTGGTGAGTGAGACCCCAAGTGTGACAGCTTTTGATAATAAGGCGACTGGCGCGTTTAATATTACAGCTAGTAAAGACCCAATCGTCGATATCAGCTTTAGTGTTACCGATGGTGCAGAAGTACAAAATGCAGCAGGGGTGACACTGACCCAAAATGGCTCCGCGTTATATTGGGTAGTTAAAGATGATGGCGCTTCAATTGATGCAGTTACTGCTGACGGTGTGCTGGTTTTCACAATGAGGTTGCCAACCAGTATAGATATTGGCGCTGAGAGTGTTGGCTCGGTTGAACTCGACTTTAAATTGGTCAGTGCCATAGATCATTTAGGCGCCGCTGATGTATTAGATACACTAAATGTCACGGTCGCTATTCGTGACAGTGACAATACGCTAACTTCTGCGCAAGTTACCGTTGATATTTATGATGGTCAAAATACTCTACTACCTGACGCGCTGCAGCTAAATATCAACGAAGGTAACCTAACAACTTCAAACCCTATTTCAACGTCCCAGGTACTTTCGACTATATCGGGTAGCGATAAAGTGACCGAAATTACGCTAACAGATGGTTTTAGTTTTGGTACGGTTTTTAGTGGCGGTGAGAAAGTCATTCTAAATACCACAGCAAATGGCAACGGCTGGTATACGGCAACAAGGGAGACGGGCGGCGAAACAGTGTTTCAGATCCGTTTTAATGCTAACGGAAAAGTTGAGTTTAAACAGTTTAGAACATTTGACCATGCCAACGGTAACGGTGAGAACAGTCTTGATTTGCAATTTGAAGTGAATGCGATTGATGCCGATAACGATAAGTCTGCGGCGCAAACGATAACTGTCACCGTGACAGATGATATTCCTGAAAGTACGGCAAAAACATTAGAGTTTTTCGAAGGTAACAATGACGTTTATAGCGTGCAAATGTTTTCATCACAGCAGCAGGGAGCTGATGGTGCTAAGGTCACCGGGATAACTTATAAAGGCGTCGCGTATGCAGTTGGAGCAACGATAGATTTATTTACTGATGCCAATCCCAATGTGGTCAAGTATGGTGAGTTAGTTATTGATGAAAACGGTCTAGCAACGGTTACCACTCTAATTTTTGGTTACGATGCTCTGCTGTATAGTGAAGATGTTTTACTCCAGGTAACGGATGCTGACGGCGATGTTGTTACCGATACACTGACACTTATTGCTAAAGATGGTGTGGGCTCAATAACAGTTTTCAACACTGAATTTGTCGAAGACACCCGAACCATTTTTGGGATTCAAGCTTCGCCCGGTGATCTCGACGAATCTGAGTTTATTCTTAGTATGGTGTTTGATGTTGCAGCACTACAAGGCGGGATCTTGTTGCTCGATGGTGTCGAGGTGCCCAAAGATGCTGATGGCAATTATATTTTGTCCTTGGCTAATGGCTTGTTACAACTCGACCCACTTACTCGCGTTGCGATTCCTAATGGCGATTTAAGTTATCAACCAATAGAAGATGGCTCAGACGCAACCGCCAGTGCAGCTTTTGTCATTAGCGTTAATATTACTGGTAAAGCGCCAATCACTACCACTGTGCCGATTACTGTAGAGTCTGTAGCAGACACTCCTATATGGGATGCTAGTAGCGAATTTAACTATACGGTTAACGAAGATGCCGATGGTTTTAGTATTAATCTTAATGCGACTTCCAAGGATGAGACTAACGCTGACGCTCAGGGTTCTGAAACCATTACTTACGTGATTAGCAATATTAGTGCGGGCTTAACTCTGACTTTCTTGGGAGTTACCGTTACCGATGGCATGAGTATTAGCCAAATGCAGTTAGATAATCTAATTGCTACCGTTGGTGAGAATTTAGCGGGTGAATTTAACTTCACAGTACAAGCTAAGACTACAGAAAGTGACAACAACGACACCGCATTCAGTACCATTGAAACAGTGACTATTGCAGTGGTACCTATTGCCGATAAACCAACGCTAGCAACCCAGAATATTCGCAGCGATGAAGACGCGCCCATTGTACTAAGCTCTGTGGTTTCTGGAGCTCTAACCGATACCTCAGGTTCAGAGTTTTTAAGTTTTGAGTTTACCTTGCCAGCTGGCTGGTCTATTGATTCACCATCGGCCAGTTTTAATGGCACTGTTTGGACGGTGTTGGCATCAGAGGTAAATAGCGGCACTGCTAAGCTTATTCCTGCTGAAGATGTGAGTTCAGCAAACCTTGGTGATTTTTCAATTACAGTGAGAAGTTTTGCCACGGAAACCGCACAAGATGGCGTTAACCCTGCAGATGGTGTGATACACCCTAATCCTCGTTATAGCGACTCGCAAACGATTACCATTACTTTAACGGGTGTGGCTAACGACCAACCTATGATAAACGCCGACCCTAACGTGTGGACGATAGATGGTAGTACTGGTGTTATTTCTAATGTGGTGTCTTTTAATGAAGATCAAACCATCGCCTTAGACTTTACGATAGTCAGTTCTGATGATGATGGTTCGGAGACGTTAGATTTACGCATTACCGGTGTGCCAGATGGCGTTATTTTTGTTGATTCGTCCGGTGCACAAGTCAATTTGCCAGTAGTTGAGTTTATTAATGGTCAACCTGTGTATGGCGTTTCCGCTGCACTATTGGCGAGTTTAAGCTTACAACCTGTTGAGGACTTTAGTGGGTTAGTCAGTCTTACTATTTTTGTGCAAAGCACAGAGTTAGATGGTGATACGGCTGATTATGAGCTGACAGTTAATATCGATATTGCTCCCGTGATAGACGCTAATGCAACGACATTAGCCACAATGAGCTATGGTTTTGAAGATCAGTCAATTCCGCTCGATTTTACTCCAAACTTAACTGCTGATTTGGATGGAAGTGAAACCGTTACCGGACTCATCATTCCGTTCCAAGGTGCCGATGGATTTACTTTAACCTTAGATGGTTCCAAAGTGACGATTCCACCAGGTGGGTTAGACGTGAGTTCTTTGCTCGACAGTACAAGCCCGACTTTGCAAGCGTTACTTAATTCCGGCCGCTTGGCAGCCTTGCCGCCACAAGATGCGGACGGTAGTTTTTCTTTTGCTGTGAGTTACCAAATTACCGATACCTCGGCAACAGGCACTGTTGTGAGTGAGTATGTCTCGACTCAAATAACCGTGGTGGTAGATGCTGTTGTAGACCTCACAACTCACCTACAAAGTGAGCAAAATCGGCTGGTCAGTAATGATGGATCTGCAATCAGTTTAACTGGGCAAGTCTTATTCTTTGATGGTGATATCGACGGGTCTGAAGTTTTAGATTACTTAGTGATTATCGTACCAAGCGGTGACGGCTGGTATGTGTCGCATCCTAATGGTGCGATTGATGATGGCGACGGTCGCTGGATTATTCCAATTAATAACCTCACTAGCGATTCAGTACAAGAGTACGCACTCGACTTGTTAGCAGGGGCAAGCATCATTAGCGAGTCAGCTACCGGGTTAGAGCAAATAACAGTTGAAGCCAGAGTGCTCGATCGCGATGACGCTGAAATCATCAGTACCAGCTTTTATGTGCAGTTTGCTAAAGGTGCTGGGCCAAGTGAGGCAACGCCAGTAGGCGAATTGCAACTAACAATAGTGGATGCCATAGAAGACACCACCATTGACTTTAGCGGTCACCTTAACCAAGTGTTGAGCGCTGATAGTAATGATTTAATTAGTTTCAGAGTGTTAGCGTCTGATCTGCCTGAAGGTGGCTATTTTACCGGTGCCGATGTGACAGCGGTTTACGATGCTACGGGTGAGAATGTTATTGAGTATGTATTTACTAGCGCTTCGCTGGGGAGCTTAAAGCTTCACAACATTAGTGAGGATTACGCGGGTGAATTAGTTATCCCAATCCGCATTATCGCTACCGATACCCAAAGTGGTGACACTAAAATTGATGATAGCCAAAGCTTAGCGATAGAGATCACTCCAGTAGCTGATGGCGTGAGCCTAAATGTTGCTAATAGAGTTATGTTAGAAGATAGCCCGGTTCCGCTAGGGATTAGCTTAGTGTTTGATGATGCTGACGCATCGCCTACAACCGGTGGCTCAGAGCAAATCTTATTTGGTGATAGTGGTAACCCTATTACAATTACCTTGTTAGATGGTGGCAGTTTGCAAGACGTGACGGGCTTATGGTCATTAAAAGCTGGTACAACTGATACTTGGGAGTTTACTGGCGGCAATATGGCAGCACTCAATGCGTCATTAGCCTTACTTGAGTTTGCGCCCACTGAGCATTTAAGTGGTGACTTTAGATTAAAGTTCTCTGCAACGAGTATCGATACCGCAATGATTAATGGCGTAAATGTTACTGATCAGGCAGCGTTTGAAAATACCTTCACCATAGAGGTGACACCTGTTACTGATGCCGCCAATTTACCTGCTGGGACACAGGTTGTCCAAGGTCAAGAGGATAGTCTCATTGCACTGTCTGGTTTCGATACCGCTGGGCTAGGTTTAATTGACCTAGATGGATCAGAAGCGATTTATCTAACCATACATGGTGTGCCAAGTGGCGCAGTGTTGTATTACCAAGATGGTGGCAACTTAATTCAACTTCCTAATGATGGTACCGATGGTGGCAGCTTTAATGGCTCGCCAACATACTCTTGGTCAGTCACTCCGGCGCAACTGTCTGGATTAGTGATGCAGCCGCCACTAGATTTTAGTGGTGATATTCCATTGTCCATTCAGGCTATTACCCAAGAGTTAGGTACGTCTGATTTCGTGACGACATCAGCTGATATCTTGGTGGGCGTATCGCCAGTGGCTGATGGTGTCGAGGTAATAACACCGCCTGATAGCCAATATACCAGCGTAGAAGATGAAGTTATTAGTATCGATTTTAATGCAAAAATCGCAGAATTTGATGCTACTGAAGTGCTTTCCATCAAAGTGATTGTCAGTTCTAACGATGCATCGGCTTTAGTTGGGTTAGAGGGAATAAAAATCGGTAGTGAGTTTGTGTCATTTAGTTTTGATGCCGCCAGCAATAGTTACTTTGCTGTGATAAATGCGGGGGCGCAGGTTTCGCAATTATTACTTTACCCGGGTGATTTAGCCTTCGGTACCTTAGATGTACAAATAGAGTTATCTTCAATTGATAGCGCGTTAGTATTAGGTAGCTTACAAACGGATAAAAGCGCTACTGAGGTGCTTAACTTTGAGGTAGAGATAACCCCTGAAGTTGATGCGCCAGTCTGGACTCAGGTTGGCGATGTGTTAGCTAATGATGTTAATAATGTGGCTTTAAACCTCGGTATTGCACTGCAAAATCCAGCTGCGAATGAGTCTGGTGTATTAACCATATATGGCGTACCAGCTGGCATGACATTATCTGCTGGTAGCGAAAGAGACGGTACATGGTTTGTCAATTTTGAGGATGTTGCGACGCTAAAAGTTATTGGTGCAAACGACGGAGACTCATTTAATTTAACCTTAGACCCAACCGCAACTTTAGGCTCTGACACAGCAGAGGGAGCCGTTGAAACGATTAATGTAACTGTTGATATTACTGCACCTTCAGTCATGGTTAATTCATTTAACTCTACCGCCGAAATGATAAATGAACTAAGACCAGGGCACAGTTTAGAAGATGAGATGAGGCATGAGGAAGCGCTCGGTTCTAGAGTCCGTTTTGAAGATAATCCGCTTGCTCAAGCAATTAAGCAGAGTATGGCTCAAAGCGAAGACGGTAAAGTTACGGCAAATCCGACAACCGATCATGAATATGCCAATTCAGTGAACGATGCTATCTCAAAAATTGAAGATGAGATGGCGCTATTGAGTCAATTACCATGATAAATATGCAACAAGATAACCTTGCTAATATCATTCTACTCTTGTGCCAACGCCTAGGGCTAGAATGTTCTGAGCAGATGCTATTTAGCCATATAGTGCATAAAAAGGGTGGACTAACAACAGCTGAGTTAGTGCAGGCTTGTGACAATGTGGCAATTGAAGCCGTAGCGCAGAACCTAACGTTAACTAAGATGGCGCTGCCGGCCATTGTCTTTTCAAAACAAACTGAGCCAGCATTACTCGATAAAAATGTTAGCGGTGACTGGTTATTAATTTCGGCTCGTTCAGAGCAGGTGATTAGCGAAGCGGAGTTTAAGCAAAATTATCATCAAGACAGTTGGCATGTACAACGTAAACTGCTCACCGATGCTCGTAGTGAGGAGCATCATCTCAAAGTTAAACGACACTGGTTGTTAGCGGCTTTCGATGAGGTGAAACCTTTTTATGGTAGTTTTTTACTGGGCTCGCTGGCGATAAATGTTCTAGCGCTAGTGACACCATTGTTCACCATGAATGTATATGATCGCGTTGTTCCCAATCAAGCTATTGATACCTTATGGGTGTTGGCAACAGGTGCCAGTTTAGCCATTATATTTGACTGGTTATTGAAGCAAGCACGTACACGTTTAGCGGACGTAGCGGGTAAGCAAGTCGATATAAAAATGTCGAATATTTTGTTCTCTAAAGTGCTCGGTATGCGTTTAGAAAACCGCCCAGCCTCAGCAGGTGCTTTTGCTAAACAGCTGCAAGAGTTCGATAGTATTCGCGACTTTATTACCTCTGCAACGTTAGTGACGGCGGTCGACCTACCATTTACCGTATTGTTTTTAGCGTTGATTGCTTGGCTGGGCGGTTACATGGTTTTAGTGCCGCTTACCTGCATGCTGTTGCTGCTACTCATTAGTTTCGTGATGCAAAAAAAGCTAATGGCGACCATAGAACATACATCACAGCTGTCGACGCAGCGCCAAGCTCATCTTATCGAAACCCTTAATTTGCTAGTGGAAACTAAGCAAAATAATGGCGAAGCCAAGGCGCAACGCATTTGGGATGACACGGTTAGTAGCCTAGCAGACTGGCAAAATGAGTCTCGTATTGCCTCAAATACCTTAAGCCATAGTGTAATGAATAGTCAGCAGTTAGTGACTATTGGTTTGATTATCTCCGGCGTGTATCAAATTTATGCCGGTAACTTAAGTATGGGGGGGCTGATAGCGATTGTGATGCTGAGCGGGCGAGCCGCCAATGCCATCAATCAAATTTCAATGTTGCTACTTAAATTTAAACAAACACAGTCAGCAATTACTGCGGTCAGTTCTATTCTTGAATTACCACAAGAGCAATATTTTGCTAGTCAGCCGAGTACAGCTGTCGGTTTTAATGGGGCTGTGTCATTACGCCACGCTAGCTTTACCTACCCAGACCACCCCTTACCTGCATTTACTGAGGTGAACCTTGATATTAAGCCGGGCGAGAAAATTGGCTTATTTGGTCCTGCTGGAGCAGGCAAGTCGAGTTTGTTATCAATCCTAGCTGGGCAATATCAGTTGAGCAGTGGTCAATTGTTTTATAACCATTTAGAGGCTCGCCAGTGGGCAGTGAGCGATATTCGAGAGCAGATTGGTTGGATGTCGCAGCAGCCGACTCTTATTTATGGGAGTGTGTTGGACAACTTGTTGTTTGGTCTTAAAAGGGTCGATGAGAATCAGCTAGCGAACACGATAACGAGCTCGGGTATCGATAAACTGATGGACCGTTTGGGAAGTGGCCTCGATAGCCAAGTTGGAGAATTTGGTCGGCAATTATCTGGGGGGCAACGTCAGGCAATTGCGTTAGCGAGAGTCTTGCTACGCCAGCCCAAGTTACTGCTGCTGGACGAGCCCACGAGTGCTATGGATGAGCGTTCTGAAAATCAAATCATCGCTTGTTTATCGCAGGTTAGTGATACCTCTATGGTTATCGCTTCACATAACCCAAAGTTACTTAGCCTTTGCGATCGCATCTTAGTTGTTGATAAAGGGCGGATCACTTTAGAGCAGACGCCTGCCGAATTGAACCAGCGAGGAAAAAGCCGGATTAAAGCCGTGAATGTGCGCCAAAAAGGAGAGCTGAAATGAGCGGCCGATTGCACATCAAACATTTAGAAGGCGCCAAACGAGCTAATCAAGTTATCTTGCTGGTTGCCGCGCTTATTGTCACAACTGTTGTATGGGCTTCTTTCGCTAAGTTAGAAGAGGTGGTTGTAGGCGAGGGTATGGTGGTGCCGACGCAAGCCGTGCAACAAATTGAAAGCTTAGATGGTGGCATTCTTAAGCAGGTGCTAGTTAGAGAAGGTCAGTCTGTAAAGGCCGGGCAACCGCTATTAATCCTAGATGAGTTACGTTTCGCCTCAGCATTTGATGAGGCCAATATTCAGGCCTCGGCACTTAAGCGGCAAGAAGCACGTTTAGATGCTGAAATTGCCTCTGTTGTTATCGACGATAAAGCTAATGACTGGCGAGATAGAGTGCACATTTCTCAAGTCGAGATCAGCGCGCAACAGGGAAGAGTCAGTAATCGCTCCAAGGCTATTTTTCGTTCACGGTTATCGCAATTATCATCACAGTTAGAGCAGGCAACTCAGGTGATCGAACAAAAGGTACAAGCGATAGCCGAGGCACAAATTACTGTGCAAGCTCAGCTCAGTGGTTTGAAATTAGTGAAGCAAGAGATAGTAATGACCCGCGCCGCTGTGCGAGAAGGAGCGGTTGCCGAGCTAGAACTATTAAAACTTGAGCGTGATGAGATTGGCCTTAAAGGCGAGCTTTCGGCATCTAAGGCAAATGCACGGCAGTTACAGGCAGCTCAAAGTCAGGCTGAAGCTGAGTATCTAACTGTGGCCTTGGACTTTATCAGCCGAGCAGAAACCGAGCGAAATGAGGTGATGAATGAGCTTAATGCTTTAACCGAAAGCATCAAGGCTTTGGCGGATCGTTTAGCCAGAACTAAAATCAATTCGCCAATAAATGGCAATGTAACCAATATATTAGTACGCTCAATAGGAGCGGTAGTTGAACCCGGCGAGTCAATAATGGGCGTGGTCCCCCAGGATGGAGCGTTAATCATTGAGACCCGTATTGCGCCTAAAGATATCGCCTTTGTGCACACAGGCTTAAAGGCGACGGTAAAGTTTACTGCTTATGATTTTGTTATTTATGGCGGCCTTAAAGGTGAAGTCATTTACGTGAGCTCGGATGCTCAACAACTAGATGATGGCACCACCTATTTTGAGGCTCATGTAAAAACGGAAGAAAACGTACTCAATGGCTGGCCGATTATCTCGGGAATGCAAGCTAGTACAGACATCTTAACCGGTGAGAAAACAGTTTTAAATTATTGGCTAAAGCCTCTATTACGCGCTAAAGCGAATGCACTTCGCGAACCATAAGGTAAGGATACGATGCGACGACTGCTACTTATACCCATACTGACACTGTCAGCCCAAAGTCACGCACTGACGCTTGAAGAGTCTGTGGCTGAGGCTATTAACCATCATCCAAGTATTCAGCAAAAATACGCTAGCTTTGAAGCTGCGGTACGATATAAGCGCGCAGCGGTTGGTGATTACTTACCGCAAGTAAAACTATACGGCGGCGTAGGTTATGAAAACGTGCGCTATAACAGTGGTCAGCGGGTTGATACCGAACTTGATCGCAGCGAAATTGGCGTACGAGTGTCACAACTGTTGTTTGATGGATTTCGAACCACATCTGAGATTGATAGACTCGATTTTGAAAAGGAGGCTGAGCGTTTAGGTCTGCTGTCTGATGCTGAAAACCTTAGTTTAGAAGTCAGCCGTGTCTACCTTGAGCTGTCGATGGCTAACAAAATTGTTGAGTTGTCTGAGCGCAATATTAAAGAGCACCAAGAAGTGCTAAAAAATATTGAGTCACGCCGAGACAAAGGCTTGAGTAGTGACTCCGATGTAGCGCAAGTGCGAGCGCGTTTAGCCACCAGTCAATCAGGTTATCTATCGGCACGTAATAACCAGATGGATAAGCAGGCGCGATACTACGATTTAGTCGGCCAGTTACCGAAAGATTTACACGACCCGCAGCCAGATTTTAATTTTGTGCCGACTAATTTGGTGGATGCCATTCGTTTAGCATTGGAAAACCATCCTGAAATCGATGCCGCAATCCTAGATACACAGGCTGCTAGTGCGCAACATGAGCGAGAGAAAAGTGACTTTTGGCCAACCTTATCGTTAGAGCTACAGGCCAATAAAAACGACAATATTGGCGGTATTGAAGGCCCAGATGAAGATGCTCGCGCCATGTTAATGCTCAGCTACGACCTATTTAGCGGCGGCTCCACAACCGATCGTACCGAAGCGGCGTCTTGGCGTTATCAGCAATCATTAGCAATTCGCAAAAATACCCAAAAGCAAGTTGAAGAAGGCACGCGCTTGGCGTGGAATGCTTATGAGTTTATTGGTCAGCAGCGAGGATTTTATCGTGAGAATGTCGACCAAGCTGTAAAAGCTGAGCAAGGCTATAACAAGCAATTTGAGCTAGGTCGCCGTTCATTACTTGATGTACTGGATGCCAAGGTTGAAGTGTTCTTAGCGCGTAAACACTATATTACCTCGCACTATAATTACAATATTGCGGCTTATCGTTTGATAAATGCTACTGGCTATTTAATGGAGTCATTCCGTGTCGATACCCCAGAAGCTTGGACGGAGGAGAAGTAATATGCGCCTTTTAATGACTCAATGTATGCTGCTGAGCTGTTTGTTTTTGCAAGGTTGCGCAGAAACTGCTGAACCATTTGCTGTGGAGCCACAGACTAGAGATCTGCTAGATAGCGATATTGATGGAGTGATCAATGCTCGTGATAAATGCGCAGGAACGAGTAAGGGAGCGATTATTGATAATGATGGCTGTCCAAGCCCTGAAGTGACAGTAAAAGAAGACTTTAGAGTGATCATGTTTGGTTTCGATAAAGACACGCTCGAGCCGGAACAGGCTGATAAATGGCGAGGCATTATTGAACGTTTAGCCCAAAAACAGGCGCCATCGCTATATCTCGTGGGTGACACCAGCGTTGAAGGTAGCGAGGACTATAATCATGCGCTAGCTAAGCGCCGAGTTGATTATATTACTCAACTTGCTGTTGAGCAGGGCTTTCCTGCTAGTGGGATTAAAGAGGAAGTATATTTTAAGCAAAATCATATGCCTCAAGCTGTTTCTGGTCGAGAGCACCGCCTGGTTGCGGTAGCTACCTGGCAAGAGTCTGGTACTGCGATGATGTGGAATATCTACACTTCTGAGCGAGCTAAGTAGTCTTAAGCTCATCGTTTGCATGACAACTAAAAAAGAGCACTTAGGTGCTCTTTTTTGGTTGTCATTCAATCGTTAAAATGAATAGTTAGATAAGATTTAACTGACTTGATTCGTTATAGATTAAGCGTATCTTGGCTAGATAAACATCGGTTTTGTACAAGCTCTAAAGGATGGTAACTGTGCGCGTATTATTGATGATATCTGTGTTATTTTTGCTGGTTGGTTGTGATGACGGCGACGCTTCTATGGCGCTTGGTAGCCTTGAAAGACAACGTATTGCGCTCACTGCGACGACTAACGAAGTGGTGGTTGCACTGCCTGTAGCGCAAGGGAGCGCAGTTACTAAAGGCGCGGTATTGGTGCAGCTTGATGACACTTTGCAAAAAGCTCATTTAGCGAAGGCTCTAGCCGATGTTGCCCAAGCTACCGCTAATTACCAGAAGCTGCTTAAAGGTGCTCGTGAAGAGGAAATAGCTTCTGCGAGAGCGACAGTTGCGGGAGCGCAAGCAAGGCTACAAGAAAGTGAAGCCAATTACCGCCGTATTGCCAGTATGGCAAAAGATAATCTCGCCAGTAAGGCAAATCTTGACCGAGCATTAGCTGGCCGAGATGCAGATACTGCTAGCCTTGAAAGTACACAAGAGCAGTTACGTGAGTTAGTGGCAGGTTCTCGCGAAGAGGATATTCGTTTTGCGCTTGCAAACCTTGAAGCTACTGAAGCGGTGTTATTGGTAGAGCAGAAAAAACTGGATGACTTAACGATTCGAGCAACCCGTGATGGCATTTTAGATAACTTACCGTGGAACCTTGGCGAACGAGTGACTCAAGGCAGCCCATTGGCAGTTGTGCTTGCGGGTAAGGCACCATTTGCTCGGATATATGTGCCTGAACCATATCGTGTAAAAATCAATATTGATGATAGCTTATGGGTGTATGTCGATGGCATTGATGAACCGATAGAAGGGCGTGTGACCTGGATTGCTAACGAACCTGCTTTCACCCCTTACTATGCACTAAACCAAGAAGAGCGTGCCCGTTTAATGTATTTAGCTGAAGTGCAACTGCCCGATAGTTCGGCATCTTTGCCTAGCGGGGTTCCAGCTCAGGTTGCTATGCCATGAGTCAGACTATTCTCAACAGCAATCAACCTGTTATTAAAACAACGCAATTGTGCCGTGACTTTGGTAGCCTAAAAGCGATTAGCAATCTTGATTTTGAAGTCGAAAAGGGCCAAATATATGGCTTTCTCGGGCCTAATGGCTGCGGTAAAACCACGGCTATTCGTATGCTAACAGGGTTGTTATTACCCACCTCTGGTGAGATTGAAATTCTCGGGCTCACCTTGCCACGTGATGCTGAAAAGTTACGTCTTAAAATTGGTTATATGACCCAGAAATTTTCACTCTATGATGATTTAACGGTTAAAGAAAACCTCACCTTTATTGCAAAAATATACGGCCTATCTCGGCGCGATCAAGCCGAGCGAATTCAAGAATTGCTCAACACTTATGGTTTAGATCAAAAAGCCGATCAGTTAGCAGGTAGCATGAGTGGCGGCCAAAAGCAGCGGTTGGCATTGGCTGCGGCCACGATGCATAAACCTGAGTTATTGTTTTTAGACGAGCCTACATCTGCTGTAGATCCTGAGAATCGTCGTGATTTTTGGGAGAAACTGTTTGATTTGTGTGAGCAAGGCACCACTATTTTAGTGTCGACCCACTATATGGATGAAGCTGAGCGTTGCCATAAACTAGCCATCTTAGAGGCTGGAGTGAAGCGCGCCGATGGTTCACCTGATGAGCTAATGCAAAATATGGGGGCGCAGGTGGTTGAGATTGAGTCGAGTCAATTACGCCAACTCAAGCAAACGTTAATTGCATTGCCTGAAGTCATTACTGCGGCGCAGCTGGGCTCTAGGTTGAGAGTGCTGGTCAAAAATAGTTGTTCGGATCCTTTGGTATTTTTAGCACAGCAAACCGCTTTAAGTACTAATGCGTTCACGTTAGTTCGTCCAAGTCTTGAAGATGTGTTTGTTACTTGTACCGGCAAGGGGCGTCAATGAAAGCACTTTACCGGTTACAGGCAATTGTGATTAAGGAACTCACCCAGCTAAAGCGAGACAGAATGACTTTTGGCATGGTGATTATGATCCCGCTTATTCAGTTGATGTTGTTTGGGTTTGCCATTAACACCAATATACGTGATATTCCGGTTGGCGTAGTTGATCAAAGCCAGACAGCGTTAAGCAGAGTATTAATTCAAACCGTTACTGCAACTCAAGTGGTGCAGTTTACCGAGCACTTTCATGATATCGAGTCTGCTCAGGCGGCAATTGCTCGCGGAGATGTTCGCGCAGTCATGTTGATCCCACAGGATGTTAGCCAGCGCTTAGTGCGGCATAAAACGGTTGGCCTTGGAACGCCTCCATCTAGTGATGAAGAAACGAGTCGCCCTGTGGCGCAGTGGATTGTCGATGGTTCAGATACTATGGTGGCTGCAGCGATAAAAGGGCTACGTGCAATGCCATTAACTGAGTTATTAGGTTTACCTGCAAACCGAATTACTCCGACCTTTGAGGTGGCACTTTTTTATAACCCCGAGCAGCGAACGGCGGTGAATATTGTGCCTGGGCTGGTGGGCGTGATCCTCACGATGACCATGATCATGTTTACCTCTGCTGCCATTGTGCGTGAACGTGAGCGTGGCAACTTAGAGATGCTAATTACCACACCGATACGTTCTATTGAGCTGATGCTGGGGAAAATTATCCCTTACATGCTTATTGGCATCGTGCAGGTGATCATTATTCTTGGTCTTGGCTATAGCGTGTTTAATGTACCTATTAACGGCAGTTTGCTGCAGCTAGCAGGGGCTACCTTACTGTTTATTATGGCAAGTCTCACTTTAGGTTTAGTTATTTCCACCATAGCTAAAAGTCAGTTGCAATCGATGCAGATGACTATTTTCGTGCTGTTACCATCAATACTATTATCAGGGTTTATGTTTCCTTATGAGGGCATGCCGATTGAGGCTCAATACATCGCTGAGTTGCTGCCTGCGACGCACTTTATGCGTCTAATCCGTGGTGTTGTGCTGCGCGATGTTGAAATTATGGATATGACTTATGACGTTACTTGGCTCGCTATATTTACTGTCATTGGATTAATTGTGGCCTCGATGCGCTTTAAAAAGAATTTAGGCTAAGTGGCAATAGAATGAATTTATATCATTACTTTTTGCTTAACAATTAAACTTATAGACGATTGCTTGAATAAATATGGTTTGGAAGAGGCTGTTTAACTTATTTTAAAATAGCCTGTGATAGTATTTATTGATAATTGAAGGCAAGATTTTGCCATTATTGAGAAAGAGGCGTAATTAATCGTCTTAATCAAAGCTGATGATTTTTGATAGGGGTTTATTGGGGGGATATCAATAGTGCTGCAGAGGTCTAAGATGTTTCGCCGCGCTAATAACAATAACATTAGCAACGGCGTCATTATCAGTTATAGCCAAGGATGTAGCTGTAAGTTTCGTCTTCCTGCTCCTCGGTGCTTGCATGTTCTTCAACTAGAGTAGACTCCTCTTCTTCCAGTTTAGAAAGATTAAATTGATTATGATGATGGTGACTAAATAAGTATTTCTCCATGGGCAAATCCTTTAATTAACTAGCGCGTATATTTAGGTATAGTTTAAATAAATAAATTTGATAGCTGCTGTGAGCATTTATTTTCACTTAATAAACGACTGTTATAATTTTAAATTGGAATTAAATGAACGTTTTAAAAATTGGATGCAGATGAAACTTCTTATTGTTTTACTTTTAGCTGTACTGTTGAGTGCATGTTCAAGCGCACCGCCTCAGTCGGTATCGCCAACAAAAAAGGCATCTTTGTCTAATGAAGCTGAAGTAAAAACTCAATTATTACAAACGCATCGGGAGTGGAAAGGGGTTCCATATCGCTTAGGAGGAATGAGTAAATCAGGTATAGATTGCTCAGGCTTTGTATTGCTTACTTTTCAAAATCACTTTGGTCGCCAGCTGCCAAGAACCACTGAGCAGCAGAAAAGTATCGGTAAGAGCGTGAGTAAAAGTCAGTTAAGGGCTGGAGATCTGGTTTTCTTTAAAACTGGCTGGAGCAGCCGCCATGTGGGAATTTATATTGGAGACTCACAGTTTTTGCATGCCTCTACAAGCCAAGGTGTGATGATTTCTAGTTTAAAGAATAGTTATTGGAAGCAAAAATACTGGTTATCGAGAAGACCGTGATTGAAAGTATTCAAGGTGCTAGCGAGCACCTTGAACGGTACATTTTGTTGATTAAAAGCGACGGCCAACTGATAGCAGTACTTGATCCCAGTTTAAGAAGCCGTATTCAATAAATACGTTCCACTCATCTTTAGGGCCAAAGTCATACACCATGCTAACTGACATGTTGTGGCTTTCTGAACTGACTAAGTGCACGTCATAATCGATGGCAATACCACCTGGGCGTCCTAACAATGGAATGTTGAAGTCGTAACTGCCACCAATCTTTTGATTGATCATCTGGTAGTTATAACCTAACAAGAAAGCGAGCTTGTCGCCACCTACATCATATCTTTGCCCCATACGGATTGAGCCAATATAGGTTTGAATGGTGCTGTCAGTCGTGGTGGTCCAAGAATTAGTAAATGCAGCCACGCCGGTAAAAATAAACGGATGCATCCCAGGAATAACTTCTGCTTGCCCGGCAAGTACTGCACCTAAGCCTAAGTTGTAAGCTGTGTATTCAATTGGGATAGGTAACACCATATTAATGCCACTATTACCTAAACCTTCAGCATTGCTTAAATCTGCCAGAATATCTTTATGGCCCTTGGTGTAACCCGCTAAGCCGTAAATATTTAAAAATGGTAGCACCCAGGCATCAGCTCTGAGCTGAATGCTTTCATCTTCGCCGGTAATGATCACATCATCTGCAGGGATAACCACGTTGGCATTTACATTATGCAGCCAACCACTGCCTGTTAGGCCTAGATTGAAGTTGTCCTTGGCATCGTAAGCTACCGACTGCTTGTTGTAATAAATATTAAAACCAACAGGGATCGGCAGTTCGTAACCAAGTTCACGCGCTTTATCGCCCCAAATCGGTAGATGACTCCAATGAGTCGGTTGCTTGCGTTCAATATCGCTAGTGTCGCTAGTTGCCCACACGTGTGTGGTGAAGGTGCTCAATAGCATCACAATCACTAAATGTTTGTTCATTTATTCTGTGTCTCTGGATTAAATTAAAAGGCTTCGGTAAAGGTGAGGTAGAAACCGCTATCGCCATCGCTAAAGCCAAGATCAACACGTACGTTCATTCTTGGTTGTAGTTCGTAGCGGTAGCCTATGCCGTAGCTATATAGAAGTTTTTCATAAAGGTGGGTATCGGTGCCCGCAACAGAACCAATGCCCGCCCATAGTGTCATGCCGTGTGCTGACAACTCGCCGTTATTGCGTAAAAAAGTATGCCGATACTCAAGGGTATGCTCTATCGCTTCAGTGTCGCGATAGCGTCCTTGATATAAGCCTCGCAGCGAAGATTGACCTCCTAATGTTGGCAGATCATAGTAAGGCACATCGCCTTCGCTCCATTGGTAAGCGTTATAGAAAGCCAAAACTTTGCCAACTGCTAAGGTGTGGTAATAACGATGATCTATCAGTGCTTTTTGGTACTGGTTATCGCCGCCAAAGCTTGGGCTATAGTTGATGTATTCAAAGTTAAGGTACTGGCCTTGCCATGCGTTTACAGTGACATCTCGGCAGTCGTAATTAATTGAAAAACCTAAACCTATCGACAAAGGCTTATCTTTAAATTGTTGGAAATTTTCGTCGTCAATTGCTGTAGGCGGCAAGCTGTCTTCATCAGGCTTGAAGTAATTGATCCGCAATGCAGGCCCAAAATAGAAACCGTAATCGCTCTTAAAATCCAAGTTGGCATTATAGGTCAAGGCGGTTTTATTCAGCAAAGTGTCGTCCGACGCAGCTTGCTGTTTACCTGCGTTATAACCCACCCCCCAAAAGTTTTCACTTTGGTCAGCTAAAACAAATAGGCCGTTATAACGAATATCATCATTATCGAAAAATAGATTCTGTTTTGAACGTAGGCTATAACCTACATCGCCATCACCTTTATTGACGATACCAAACAAAGACACACTCGAGCGTTGCAGCTCGGCTTGATCGCGCTCTGTTTTAAAGGAGTAAAGACCGCCTAGAGCCATCATTAGGCCATTTTCAGGGGTAAATGCTGGGCCGCCTAAGATATCGAACATAGCTAGACCGTTTTTAGCGATATGGTTGTGCTTACCATATTCAAGATCGGTTTTTGCGGTGTCTAAGGCATCACAAGTTTGATCTGTATTACAGTTATCTTCTTGAGTCTCGATTTTTTCGATAGCATCATCATAAGCCAAACTGCGCGCTTCAGCGTCTTTTAGGCTATTAAAGTATGGTTGTTCACTGCTTTTGGTTGGCAAATTTTGTGAAGTGATTTCGGCATGTATAACGGTAGAAAAAAGCATAGCTGCTAACGTTAGAATAACGCGCAATAAGCCTGATTTGCTGTTCAAGTATAGTCCCCTGACATGGTGCCAATTCTGCTGAATTCGAGTAAGCGCAAGAGTACGGTAGAATTTGTCGAAAACAAGTGTTGTTGCGAGGGCTAATATCAAAAAAAGTGAGATCTATCTCTCGTTTGTAGTAAATGGGCTCAGTTCAGCTTTTATTTTGTGCTGGCAGGGTTTGTTGGTTAGCAAATAATCATAAATACTTGGTCAGTTATTTTTTAGTAGACGTCGTACTTATCAAACTCTAATTAGTTAACTTTATGCTACTTTAAAGCCACACTATAGAGACGTTCACGATAAACTGTTAGTTAAGTAGTTTATCTAAGATCAGATTGAAGGAAGAGAAATGAGTAAAGCTAGAATCGGTATTGTAACGGTAAGTGATAGAGCCAGTGCGGGCGTTTATGAGGACCTTTCTGGTAAGGCAATTATCGATGTACTTAACGAGTACCTCACCTCTGAATGGGAACCTGTATATGAGGTTATCCCAGACGAACAAGATGTGATTTCGGCGACTCTGATTAAGATGGCGGATGAGCAAAACTGTAGTTTAATCGTGACTACTGGCGGCACTGGTCCAGCAAAACGAGATGTGACCCCAGAAGCGACTGAGGCTGTTTGTGATCGTATGATGCCAGGCTTTGGTGAGCTAATGCGTGCAGAATCATTAAAGTTTGTACCAACGGCAATTTTGTCACGCCAAACTGCAGGTTTACGTGGCGATTCACTGATTGTGAATTTACCAGGTAAGCCAAAATCGATCCGTGAATGTCTGGATGCAGTGTTCCCAGCGATTCCATACTGCATCGACTTGATGGATGGTCCATTCTTAGAATGTGATGAGTCCGTGATCAAACCGTTTAGGCCTAAAGCTAAGTAATTGATTTACTTTGTTAGTTAGGTTTTATTGAGCCCAGCTTTTGCTGGGCTTTGTTTTTACTGGTTTTTTACATTTTTTCACAACGTTTTACATTTAGAATGTGTATATAGCTTAATAAGTTAACCTTATTTGTTTTATCCTGAAGCAAAAATGCGCTTAGCGCTGATAATTAACCCAGGGTAGTAAAATGGATTGGCTAGCTTCATTAAGTATTAAACGTAAATTGATGGCGGTAATGTTGGTATTTGGTCTGGCAGGGTGTGCGATTTTAGTTGATGTTGTATATACCACAGATGAAGTAGAGCAGCGTTTTAATGAGTATGATCAAGCTGCGGTGAGTAGTCAGAAATATCTACTATCAATTAACCGCGATATGAATTACGTCTCACGCTTATCTCGCAGCATTATGCTAGGTGATGACTTTAGTAAAAACTATAACTTACTTGATGCACGTATCCAGGATATTTATAACCATTTCGAAGGTTTAGATACTGCTATTGGTGCTATCGTCAATGATACTGCAAGACGTAATATCCGTCAGTTGGCAGAGCAATCTCAGCAATCGACAAAAGCATTTTTAGAAGATGGACGCAACCGCATGTTGGCGCTTAAATCTCTTGATCGCAGACCTGAAGTGTTGCAGCAAGCTTGGGCTGAATACCGTGTTGGTGCGAGTCCGTTTGCTAATGAAGCAAGACGCACTTTTAGAGATTTAACCGAAGCGGAAGGGTCGCTGCGGGTTCAAATTCAGGCTGAAGCCATCAGTGCACTGGCAAGCACTCGCCAGCAGTTATTTGCGATCACTTTAGGTTCATTTTCTTTAGCTGGCTTTATCCTATTTTTTGTTTCTCGTACTATTTTGCGCTCTATTGAGAGCATGAAGCAGTCCATTGTTTCTATCGAAGCAGATTCGGATCTAACTCGTAGAATTGATATTGGTTCTAAAGATGAGCTAGGGCTGCTTTCTGGCTCGTTTAACTTGATGTTAGATAAATTTCAAACAAGTTTGCATAGTGTGGCAGAAACTTCCTCTTCATTGGCAGAGTCCTCTCAAGGAATGGCAAGTATTACCGCTGACGCCGCTGTTTCTGTGCAAATGCAGCGAGACGAGCTGGAAATGGTTGCTACGGCGATGAACGAGATGACTGCAACTGTGGTTGAAGTAGCAAAGAATGCTAATGACGCTGCAGATGCGGCAGTACAAACCGACACTCAGTCACAAGCGGGTTTAACTGTGGTAAATAATACAGTGCAAACCATTGAAGATTTAGCCGTAGGAATAGAGCGGGCTTCACAGGTGGTAAAAGATCTTGAGGATGATAGCCATCAGATTGGTTCTATTTTAGATGTAATCAAAGGCATTGCTGAGCAAACTAACTTACTAGCCTTGAACGCGGCAATTGAAGCTGCGCGAGCAGGAGAGCAAGGCCGAGGCTTTGCTGTGGTGGCAGATGAAGTCAGAACGCTGGCGAGCCGCACTCAAGAATCGACTGAAGAAATTCAACGTATGATTGAGAAGCTGCAAGGGGGAGCAAAACTTGCTGCAGACGCCATGTCCGACAGCCGTCAGTATGTTGATGACAGCGTTAACCATGCCCGCAGTGCTGGTGAGGTGCTACAAAGCATTGCCAAGGCAATTGCTACAATTACCGATATGAACACCCAAATTGCTACTGCTGCTGAAGAGCAAAGTACGGTCTCAGAAGAGATTAATACCAATATAGTTAACATTAGCAATGCCGCCGAGCAAACGGCAGTTGGGACGAATACAAGTTCGCAAGAGAGCGAGAATTTAGCAAATATGGCTCAGCGTTTATCTGGATTAGTACAAGAGTTTAAAATTTAAACTTAGCCAAAAACTCATTATCTATATAAAGCCGCTAGTTCAAACTAGCGGCTTTATTTTTAGGATTTTGCGCAATCGTATAGGCACTATACCCATTTAATAACAGTAAACTTGGAATTGCGATAAAGTGACCAAACAGATTAGGCTCAATGCTGAAATTCAGCCAGATTAATAGGCTCCAGCTGAGGACTAAATATACGCTACTAACAAGGCGATTAGCCGTAACTCCATTCACTTGGCGGTGTGTTGGTTGATTCATTTCTCCATCTCTTTTCATCTTGTCGCTCCTGTAACTCTAACGGTATGCCAACAGTATAAAAACTAGACAAAGCTCGTTTGAGTGTCATTATTGACACAATTGGGGTGATAAGTGACAGTTGAGTGATACTGTGAAGAGAGGTGATATGAAACGGATAGTCGTATTAGCCGCAGACAATGCCGTTGCTGGTGGCATTTTAAGTTTTATGGATGTGTTTAGTTTCTGTAATACCTACTGGCAGATCACACATCCTGATGCCGATGAACTCTTATTTGAATGCGCGGTTATTTCACCGAATGGAGAGCCGATAAAAAGCGATCATAATGTACAGCTGCCAGTGGTCACTTATGATGAAGCTGAGCACTACCTTAGCCACGCTGACGCGGTAGTTGTTGCTTCTGCGACTATCACCAATCGTAAGCAGTTTGATGCTTATCTGGAAGAGTTTAAGCCGCACTTACAGACCTTGAGAAGGTTTGCTGAAAGTCAAAAACCGATAGCGGCTTATTGTTCAGGTACCTTATTGCTGGCGGCGTCAGGCCTGCTAGATGGAAAAAAGGCCACCTGTGAGTGGTGGCTTGCAGAGCTATTTAAACGAAGCTTTCCGCGAGTGAATTTGTGTAGTGAGCACGTAGTTCTTAATGATGGGCAGTTCTATACCGCTGGCGCGACTACGGCAAACTTGAGCTTAGCGTTACTGTTAGTGCAGAACTTAGTTGGCGAGCAAATTGCCACTCAAATGGCCAAAGTGCTGTTAATTGATCCAAATCGAACTTCACAGCAAGCTTTTATGACCTTAGACGCAGAGCCATTACATAAAGATGAACTGGTAAATCGCATTCAAGACTGGATGCAATTGCACCTTAAATCCAATTTACTGTTAGATGATATAGCCGATAAATTTGCGGTAGGAAAACGCACGCTTATTCGTCGTTTTAAAAAGGCGATAGATGAGACGCCTGCAAGTTATATTCAGCGGCTGAGAGTTGATGAAGCTAAGCGTTTATTGGAGACCACAGAGTTAGCTATTGAGCAAATCGTGGTTGAGGTGGGTTATGAAGATGTCAGTTCATTCAGAAAGTTGTTTATACAAACGACGAGCTTATCACCGAGTGCTTACCGGCAAAAATTCAATACCCATGACTGCTGTTAATGCGGCGATGTCAGTTACTTATCGCGTTTTGATTAACCTATGGGTAATAGGCGGTGTTGCTAACATTTACAATGCGTTGATGGTCGATTTTAGATCGTAGCTGTTGTCTGTGACGATTTTTTCTAGCACTTCAACTCGCTGTTCAAGATGACGATTTTGTTTACGCAGCAGTTCAAGTTCATTGTTAGTGATCTCTGAACTGGTGATTTTTCGTGATTTTAAGTAGTGCTTAAACGCTTCACCTGCTGTGGCGATAGCAACGATAGCGACAATTAAAACAATCATAGGTAAGTCCATTGTAGTACTCCTTTATTCAAATATTGCTGATAGTTAACTTTGGGCATTAGCACGGTTGGCATATTTATCAACGGCTTTACCCGTTGTCGCCCAAACCATTACGCCGCCCCATGCAATTAACGAAAACCCAGCTGGAATGCATGCCAGCAAGATGAGTTTGAAATGCTTACGGTTAAATGCCAAAGCAAGCATGGCAGGTAGGAACCAAATAGCTAACACACCTAGACCGAGTAGAGCCATGAAACCTGTATTGTCGCTAGCTAAAATCTTATCGATAAATTCCATAATCTATATCCTTATTCCTTAAAGAGTGATGTAAATTTGCAAGGGCTAAACGGTTTTGCGTTAAGCCCTTTAGATGGTTTATAAACCAAATACAATCTTCTCGCTTTTGAGTGATTTTTGCATGCCGATAGCTAAACCTAAGGCAATTGCTAAAGTGAAGGTTGAAGATACGGCAAGTTGAGTAAGAGGTAGTTCTCGCCCCTTAATAAACTCGATTAACGCCTGTAATTGGCCTGAAATAGGCAACCATTGAATCGTGTCTGGTGCGATGTTGTAGCTTGCCGCCATGGCGAGCATCATAGGTACCATTAACACGATAGTGATGTAGGACTGGGCTTCTTTAAAGCTCTTTGCCATAAAGGAAACAAATAGCTGCAAGCAAGCAGCCATGATTGCTACAGGCAGGCCAACGATTAGCATCATTACAATAAAGTTGGCGTTTACACTGACCGCAAAGCCTAGTTCTTGCCAGGGAACAAAACTGTAAGCTAGCTTAGAAATGAGCAAGGTGAGTACTAAGCCAACCATGGCAAAAATGCTCACCGCGGTAATCTTGGCAATCACAATCTCCCAAGTCGAGACTGGGTGGCTCAATAACAATGCCAGTGAATTACGCTCACGCTCACCGGCGCTGGTGTCGATTGCGAGGTTCATGCCTGAGATGAATACTGCATAGATCATCGTCATGGTGGCTAAACCTAAGATCATACCCGCTTTAGAATCCGGTGTGGCTTCATCTTTTACATTAACCTTAATAGGTTGCATCACTCGCGGATCAATGCCGCGTGCAATCAGGCGTAAACTGCCCATTTCACCACTGTATTCCTGCAAGCTTCTCTCTAGGCGACGGATCGAATTCTGCAGTTTCTCATTAGAGGCGTCGGCGACTAAAATCACTTCGGCGCTCAGGCCCTTAGCCATATTCGCGGCATAGTCATCGCTAATGATGAGTTGAATATTTTTGGTGTCTTCGGCATTACTGTCACCATTGCTGATCCCTCGACTAGCAAGAAACTTCACTAGATCGGGGGCGCCATTAGCATTATCTATTTTGATATTGAGATCTTCAGGGCTGGTAAGTTGACCTATTAGCAAAAAGAACATGCCGCACATTAATAACGGTGTGCCAATTGCATAGTATAGACCCGCCATTACTGAGCGTTTATCGCGAGCGGCATCGATCAGCTCTTTGCGGATCATGGTGATTATTTTATTACTCATATTAAAATCCTTTTATCAGCCTTAATTAGGCTGCAATGCCTTCGTCGGTGCCAATTAATTGAATAAAGGCATCTTCGAGTGATGCTTTTCCTGTTTGTTGGCAAAGCGCATCAGGGCTACCTACTGCTACGACACGCCCTTCAGCCATTACAATCACCTGATCACAAAGCGCAGCAACTTCTTGCATCACATGGCTGGAAAATAATACACAGTGGCCTTGGTCTCTAAGGTCGCGCAAAATATCACGTAGTACACGGGTGCTCATTACATCTAAACCGCGGGTTGGCTCGTCAAGAATGATATTGGTTGGCTGATGCACTATGGCTTGCGCCAATGCAGTTTTCATTCGCTGACCTTGCGAAAAGCCTTTGCACTGTCTGTCGGCAATATCGGCAAGGTGTAATCGTTCAATCACATTGCTGGTGGCGATTTTTGCCTCTTTGCGCGATAAGCCATTGAGCTCGGCAAAATAGCTAATATATTCCCGTGGGGTTAAACGCTCATATAAACCAAAAGGGTCAGGGAACAAGCCTAATTGCTGCTTAGCGGCAACCGGTGACACTGCGATATCGATACCATCAATTTCAGCGTTACCTTGGTCAGGTTTTAATAGGCCAAATACGGTACGTAAACAGGTGGTTTTACCTGCGCCATTAGGGCCGAGTAGCCCCGTAATTTGGCCATCAAGCGCAGAGAAACTTAAATCGTTCAGCGCCTGCACATCTCCGATGTGTTTTGATAAATTTGATACTTGTATCATGGTTGTTTCCTTACTTATTCAGGGCTGTTTGTTCGTCTGCATCAGTTGGAATAGCTTCTACCGTGCTGGCATTGAGATAGAAATTGCGGCGAATATCCTCACTTAGGCATTCAGCGTCTAATTCTGCTACCGAGCCTTGTTCAACTAATTCGGCGATTAAGTCATTACCACAAGACTGATATGCCACACCGTGGGTTGCATAAGGTGCGACAAAGTGCTTGGCATTACTGAGTTTTTCCATGGCGAGTTCCCCCCAGCTTGGTGGCGTAGCAGGGTCTAACTCACCTGATAGCAGTAAAGTTGGAATATCGCTGGCAATGGGTTGGCTAAAGCTGGCATCTACCGCTGGCATATTCCATACCGCACAAGACTCTGCAAAAGTTTTTAGCATCTCTTGACCAAAGTAGCTTTCATTGGTTTTAGCGCGTAATTCTGGGGTAATGCGTTGCCAATCTTCACCGCATACTACTGAGGCATGCATACCCATAGCGATACCGGCGTTATCAATCCCCATAGCATAGAGGCCGGTAATAGGCTGGAAATTGCCATTAGCTGCTTGATGAATCGCATGGGGAATAAGTGAGCGGGTACTTGGAGAATACAGGGCCATACGTAGCGAGCCTTTAAACTTGCTGCGGGTTAAGGTCAATTGAGTGAGTTCGCCAGTTAATGGATCCGGTACTTGGCTAATTTTGGGCGCCATTGCTAGCTCTGCATCGACTTTTTCAAGATCGCTTTTAAGGTCAGGAAATTGTGTATGGCAAAGAGTGTTGTTAGCGCAATCTTCAACTAACAAATCGAATGCTCTAGCGATGGCGTTGCCAATGGCTAATACACTTTGCTGCATAGGGACTACACCGTCCAAAGTTACCGTAGCTAGGCTTTGTGGATAATGACGCATATACAGCTGAGCCATACGTGTGCCGTAAGATACGCCATATAGGTGCAATTTTTGGTAGCCAAGGTGCTGTCTTACTGCTTCGAAGTCTTTAAGTGCACTTAAACTGCCATATTGAGTCACATCGGCATCAAGTTCATCTAAACATTTTTGAGTTTCAACTCGGGTGTCAAAATCACTTTCGTTAACTGCTAGCGCACTTTCAAAGCCGTCGCCAATGCATTGCAACGGGTTTGATTGGCCAGTACCGCGTTGGTCAATAAGAATGACATCTTCTGTTTGGCGCACTTTGCTAAGCATGCGATCGAAGCCTTTAGCATTTTCAATCGCTGACTGCCCAGGACCGCCTGCGATAGCGAGTAAGGCTTCGGACTTATTGTTGGGCTTGGTGGACGGCATAACCACGTAATGAATTTGGATCTGTTTGCCATTAGGTTTGGCATAATTTTCAGGAACTGAGATAGAGCCGCATTGCATCTGCTCAGATAAACCGTCTACATAGCACGCCTGTTGGTCGTTTGAGGTTGCTACCGCCGTTTGGGTGTCAGCTTGTGCAGAAGGAATAGCCAAGCCTGCTCCAAGTAGCACAGCAATGACTGCTGGCTTGTGGCGCCATAATGCAGGTGTTACCCGAGCGCATAATTGAGAGTACATTCCATGAAGCATGATACTGATTCCTTTTTGCAATTTAGCGTATCTATGTTAACTTTGTACTGTATCGGTGTATCAATGTATTAATACAGTGACTAAAGGCTAATGTTAGAACAACTAAATGTCAACCCTAGTAGTGGTGAACCCATTTATCGACAATTAAGCGAGCAGATTGTACGTTTGATTGTGGGGGGCCAACTGCAAAGTGAACAGGTACTGCCATCAGTACGGCAGATGGCTGAGCATCTAACCGTGAACCCGATGACGGTATCGCGCGCTATTCAGCAACTTGTAGAGCAAGGTTGGCTGGAGCGCCGACGTGGTCAGCCCACACGAGTGGCACTAAAAGCGCAAAATGAAGCTAGTAATAGCAACCAATTATTGATTACGCCTGTAGATGCACTCATTAAACAGGCGCAGCAATTGGGGATTGATTTGAATGGGCTGCAAGCCCTAGTAGGAGAACGCTGGCAAAAGTAAGCCGGATCTCGCTAAGCGAAAAGTAAGACCAAAGGACAATTTTCGATGGAAATGAAGCAAGCACCGACGTTGGCCTTTACCGAGGTTAGCAAAGATTTTGACGGCCAGAATGCGTTAACGTCACTGAGTCTGCAGTTATATCCTGGCATGGTAGTTGGGTTACTCGGCCAAAATGGGGCAGGTAAATCGACCTTAATGCGCTGTGCTCTGGGAATTATCGAACCCTCTTTGGGCGAGGTAAGCGTGCTCGGGAGTTCAGTGAAAGACTTAAGCTCAAAGCTCAAAACCCAAATAGGCTATGTACCGCAGCAACCTTTTGGTTACGAAGGTTTTAGCGTAGCAAAGGCGCTTGATTTACACCGTAGCTTTTATCCCGATTGGGATATGGCATTAGAGAAGGAGTGGTTGCAACGTTTCGATCTTGAACCTAAGCAGCAAGTGCAGCGCTTATCTGTAGGTCAACGCCAATCCTTGGCGCTCATCATGGCCATGTCTTACCGTCCTAAACTCCTTATCTTAGATGAACCCGTCGCAAGTTTAGATCCCATAGCAAGACGTAAATTTATGGCAGATCTGTTTGATCTCGCGATCGAATCAGGCTCTTGTGTGCTCTTCTCTTCTCATATCACCTCAGATCTTGAACGTGTTGCCAGCCATTTAGCATTGATTAAAAAAGGTGAATTAGTACTGTTTAAAGAGATTGATGAACTTCGAGAGCAGGTGCAACTACTGAGTTTGGAAGAGGGGACTCAATTACCGGCAGAGCTAAGCGTTTTGAATCGTAATGGTAATAAGGTGCTGGTGGATAACTATCAGCAGCAGTTTGACGGACTGATTAGTGCTGAGTCACTTAACCTTGAACAACTCTTCATGGAGCTACACTCATGAGTTGGGCGTTTATTCGTTCGGGTAAATGGTTAAAGGGCTGCTTGCGTTTATGGGTGTTTGATCTAGGTTGTGCCAGCTTTATTGGCGTTGGCTTCTTGGGTTTAGTTATGGCAATCGGCTTACCTTTTTTGCTGCCGGACGATGCAGAACGTAAAGTCGATACCTTAATCTTATTGATGAACATGTTTGTTGCCTCAACCTGTGTCGCAATTGCTTGGCAGATGAACCGGTTAGCGGCAACGGAATGGGCGAGTTTAGTACCACAGTATCGGCAAAGCGTGTTGTTGCAGGCTGCTATGCTACTGACTGTCAGCCTGATCATCGCCTTAGTATTTTTAGTCGCACATAATGCGCTTGAAAAAATAACCGAGTTACAATTAACACTGCTTTTTGGCTTAGGCTTTTTATACTTAAGCCTAACTAAGAGCAATGCGTTTCATTTGTCATTCTTGCTGTATATCTCCCTACCTATGGCGCCCTATTTAACTGACTTGCTGCCGTCATGGGCAGGCTTGATAATGCTACTTGTTATTGTGGCTTCAGCAATAATTTTATGGCGTAAGCTGTTTGCTTTAGGGTGGAATAGTAAAGCCCGTGCCGTGTATTTAAATGGCTTAGAGATGGGGTGGTTTTGGTTGCCTTCACCGCAGTCATTTAGTTTATTAAACCGTCTTGAACGCAGCTTGCACCCAGCTAACTATTTTATTGGTCCGGTGTTTAGCATCATGATTATAGCCATGCCGTTGTTTACCTTGTTGCTGGCTGTTGTTACGCATTATTTAGAGACACCGTTTCCAGTTTTGATTTTACTGGTGCAGTTCAATTGTATCCTATGTGGCATGTTGCACTGGACCCGTATTCAGCGTTGGCGTTCGGTTGAAAGCTTATTTGTACTACCAGGCTTTGATGGCAAGCAAGGTATGATAAATGCGTTTATGCAAGGACAATATCGATTACTGGCTATTTTGGTTGTAAGCATGGTGGTTACCGCAAGTTTAGTGAGTTTATTAAACCCAATGATTAGCCTATCCATTTGGCTGCATATTGTTTTAACGACATGTTTTGGCTGTGCCGCAACTTTAGCTTTTGGTTCTATGTGTCGAACATCTTTGCAGATCTCTGGGGTGATTTTTCTGGTTGGCTTACTTTCGGGCTGGGTTTCCGCAGGGTTATCCGATGTTGAAATTGGTCAACAGGTATGGAGTTTAGTGCAATGGGATTTGCTATTTTTGGCTGTTTCTTTATTTGCTTTGGGCTTGGCAAAGTACCGTTTATGGCGTGGTGATTTACTACAATCATAGTTTTAATACGGCCATGATAACGGTTAAAAACATAAAGATGATTAAAATTTAATCTGATTTGTTGCGTGAGTAATCAGAGCTAAAATGTACAGCTGTTAATAAATTATTTGTTTTTTAATTAAGATACTTAGCTTAAAAGAATAGTTGTTAAATATAGGCCGTCGACATCTCAGGACGGCCTTTTTTTGTGTTTGAGTTAACAAAAATAGAGCAAAAACTCTTAGTGTTTAGAGTTTCTTCGAGTAAACTTGCGTCAAAGCGGAACACTTGTAAGCTAAAAGGTAGCTATTTTATGTCGCTCGAGCAATATCACGTAGTACGATTAATACAGCAACAGAGCCAAGCACTTGGCGATGCGACTGCACTTGAAGGCTTCGAAACTTTAGCGCCTTGGCATCAAGTGAGCTGGGCTCAATTTGATACTATTACCTCTAAAATTGCACGAGTGTTGATCCAATTTGGTATTGAATCACAAGACCGCGCAATTATTTTGTCGCAGAACTGCCCACAGTGGACCTGTGCCGACTTAGGCCTATTGAAAGCTAAAGCTGTTGTTGTGCCTATCTACCCAACAAGCACGATGGAGCAGGCGGCTTATATCGTTAATGATGCAGCAGCAAAGCTGATTTTTGTTGGGGATGCAGAGCATTACTCAATGGCTTGCGATTTGATGAGTCAGTGTGACAGCTTGACCAAAATAGTGGTGTTCAATAAATCTGTTGAGCTACAAGATCCACAAAACCATTTCTATTTAGACGAATTACTTGAACGTGAAGTTGATGAGGCTGCAGATGCTGAGCTAACTAAGCGTTTAGGTGACACAAACCTAGATGATCTGCTGACCCTGATTTATACCTCAGGCACGACAGGCGATCCAAAAGGTGTGATGCTGGATTACCGTAACATCGCGTCTATGGTGCGCCAACACGATAACTTTTTACCATTCACACCTGGTGATGTGTCTTTAGCTTTCTTACCGTTAAGCCATGTTTTTGAGCGCGGTTGGAGCTTCTACGTATTATCACGTGGTGGCCATAACGTTTACTTGTCTAACCCTATGGCGGTTAAAGAAGCGATTGTACAAGTGCGTCCACATACACTTTGCGTGGTGCCACGCTTCTTGGAAAAAGTGTACAGTGCTGTACAAGATAAAGTAATCAAAGCCCCTGAAATGCGTCAGAAGATGTTCACTTGGGCGATGTCTGTTGGTCATAAACAGTCTGAAGTTGGTCAAGGTCGTCATAAAGCTTCTTTAGGCTTAAGCCTACAGTGGAAACTAGCCGATAAGCTGGTTTTCAGTAAGCTTAAGCAAGTATTAGGTGGTCGCCTTAAGTTTATGCCTTGTGGTGGTGCTGCACTGGATCCAAATGTTAGCGCTTTCTTCCAAAGTATTGATGTGCCGGTTTTGTGTGGTTACGGTATGACCGAAACTACTGCTACAGCAACCTGTAATACTTTAGGTAACCGTGTACCGGGTTCAAATGGTCAGGCAATACCAGAAGTTGAAATTAAACTGGGTAAAGACAACGAAATTTTAGTTCGTGGCGATACGGTGATGCGTGGCTATTACAATCGTCCAGAGGAAACTGCAGAAGCATTTGAAGATGGTTGGCTAAAAACTGGCGATGCAGGTCGTATCGATGATAATGGCAACTTGTTTATCACTGACCGTATCAAAGAGCTGATGAAAACTTCGAACGGTAAGTACATTGCACCGCAACGAGTTGAAGGTAAAGTGGGTTGTTGCCCATTCATCGAACAAGTTGCAATTGTTGCTGATGCACGTAACTACGTAACAGCGCTTATTGTTCCGGCATTTGAGTCGCTAGAAGCGTGGGCAAAAGAAAAAGGCGTCCACTATGAGTCACAGTTAGATCTGTTGCGTCATACTCATGTGGTTGAACATTTTGAGCAACGTCTTAAGACACTACAGAGCGAGCTAGCAGGCTTTGAAAAGATTAAGAAGTTCACCTTGTTGCCGGATGCATTTTCAATGGAAGCGGGTCTAATTACCCCAACCATGAAGCTTCGTCGTAAAGTGATTTACAACAAGTACGCACGTGAAATCGACAAGATGTATAGCCGTTAATACTGGCTAAAAGATTTGAATAAAAAGGCACGCATTAGCGTGCCTTTTTTTATGTCTGGAACATTTATGCCAGTCTTTGTGTAAAAGCCCATGGACGGATAGTGTTGGTATTTATGCCTGTGGACTAGTTAGCTTCCATTTGTGCATGATAGATTGAGGGCTAAGCTCTTCTCTGTGTGTCATTTATCGGTAGAATGATGACAAGACAAATTGATAATAATAACAATAAGGACCGTTACCTGTGTCTGAAACAGCATTTAACTTAACTCTACAACCAAGGTTCTGTGAAACTGATGCCTTAGGTCATATAAATAACACAGTGATCCCAGTTTGGTTTGAGGCGGCTCGCGAGCCTATTTTTAAGATCTTTAATCCGACACAAGATTTGTCGAAGTGGAACCTGATTGTGGCAGGTTTTACTATTGGCTTTAATGCACCGACTTATTTTGCAAGTGATGTTGAAGTGAAAACTTGGGTTAGCAAGATCGGTAATAGCAGTTTTGAGCTAACTCAAAGTTGCTGGCAAAACGGTAAAAAGACCGCAGAAGCACAAACTACTATGGTGCATTACGACTATTCGAGTGAAAAAAGCCAGCCATTGAGCGAGAGTATTCGTGAGCAATTGGCACTGTTAACAGGCGAGTCGCTCGCGGTGTAAATGTCTAAGGCTGTTAACCGTATTTGTTAGGTGGAAGTGAGTGTTAGCTGGTTTTTAAAAACTTTTGTACATACCAGCAGCTCGCTTCAACTTCCAATTGCTGTGTCTTAGCCCATTTTAAGCCATGGCGAACTAGCTTTTCTGCTAAGCCTTTGCCCCGAAGCTCTGGTGGCACATAAGTGTTGTTAAAGTTACAGCTATTATCATAAAGCTCATAGGCTAATACGGCTTGAGCACCATCAAGATTAATCACAAAACGGCTTTCATCAGTTAGGTGGGTCACTTCAGTCATCTAAGACTCCTATATGCGGTGCTTTAGTTTATGAGCTCTCTAAGCTTGCTCATAGGTTTGCAAAGCATCGATTAATGCTGGCGTAAGCTTGGCCTTTTGCCCTGTCTTAAAGTTAAACATTACCACCTGTGATGAACCCACTGTTGTGACTGCTTTTTGGCTTTGACTATACACACTGTAGTGCATCATAAACCGGTCATCTTTAATGTCACTAATACTGACGCCTACGGTTAAGGTATCTGGAAAAGTAACAGGGCGTTTGTAGCGAGCCTGATTTTCGCTTATCACAGGGCCTACGGCTGTTTTTTGTAACTCATCAAGTAGGTTTATTTGATTGAAAAAATCGATGCGAGCAGTTTCAAAGTAGCGAAAATAAACCACATTATTGACGTGCTGGAGGGCATCCATTTCGCCCCATGCAACAACAATTTGAGTGTTAATTGGGAATTGCTTGAGAAAGTTGTCCATAATGATCTCTAGTGATTTTATATTGATATTTAAACAAGTGTTTAACTTTTAGTCAGCATAACAGCATGTTTGGCTGGCAACAAGGTAAGGGTAACTTGGGTTATATGGAAAGAATTTTAAAAGTGTTGGCGGTCGGCGTATTGCTTTGTTTTGGCCAAAGCTGCAAAGCCGTTACCGTTAATCGATTTATTGAGACTGAAACTCGACAAGAGGTGCAGGCATATCGATTAATTAAAAAGATTGAGCCGCAGTTACAACAGCTTTATCTAGCACTGCCTATGGAACATCAGCTAACTGTTGTTTATGGGGCTCAAGATGGACCTTTATTTGATCCTGAGTTGATGCAGATTCAAATTCCTTATCACTTTGTCACTGAAGTGCTTAATCGATTTACCAATGATAATTATCAAGTAACCGGAGTCAGCCCAAAAGAGGCGACTCAAGATGCCATTCTACATACTCTAGGCCATGAATATGGTCATGCATATCTCTATGCTAATGAGGTAATCATACTTGGCCGTGAAGAGGATGCCGTCGATACCTTAGCAACTCTTTTACTCATTAATGCGTTTGAAAATGGTGCAGAGATCGCGTTAAGTGCTGCAGACCTATTTGCACTAGAAGATGAAGAAATTGATGAGTTGGTTGAAGATGATTTTAGTGGCGAACATAGTTTAGATGCTCAGCGCTACCACTCAACCGTTTGTTTAATTTATGGCAGTGATCCCGCCAAATATGCAGCTCTATTACAAGATTCTGCCCAGAGAGAGGATAGGGCGGCAATGTGCCAACAAGAATATGCACGTCAAAGCGATAATTGGGATAGGTTAATACGTCGTAATTCGGCTAAATAAATAGGTTGATAGACTCGCTCTAGTGTTGGTGAATTGTTAGAAAGCGTTTATTGTTGAACGTTATTTCACTTGCATGGATTAGCAACTTCAATGACGGCAACAAAAAAAATAATAAAAATGCCAAGGGTAGTGACGGATATAGGTGCTTCGTTTAAGGACTTGTACCAGCAATTCTCGAGCTTGGGTCAAAAGCTGTCCATATTGACCTTTGCTCAATACCTCTATTTATTCGCATTTCTGCTCGCTATTTTTTCTGACTCTTTTTCTTGGGTAGCCGCGATAACAGTATTGGCGCTTGCTATCGAGTTGTTGCCTCTATTTGAGCGAATTTGGCATAGCTTAATGGGTAAGGCTTTGTTGTTACTGTTTTATGCTGTGGTTGCTAATTTTGCATTGAGCTGGGCTGGCGGGGTCGTTAATGATGTTATTGGCGTGTCGGCAACACATTTTGCTTACACCCATAATTTAGCGATTTTACTATATATTCCTGTTTGGTTCGTGTTTATTACCGCATTGGTGATTCTAGCTGCTCAGCTGCTGGTGCCATTTTATTTTGTGTTATTTATTTTCTTAAAACCTATCGGTATAGCACTTCCGCAATTAACTCAAAATGCACACTTTCAAAAAACCACCTGGTTACTTAGATTGATGTTAGCCACTGGTCTGTTGGTACATTTAGTTTTATATATTGTGCCAGAGCTGGATGGCCAAGCTTTAAAGAGAAATTTAACCTCAGACATCTCGGTAGGTGTTGAGCAACCTTTGATTACGGTGAATACAGATGTAGGGACTGCTGAGCAAGAATTTCAAGATGAATATTTGCAAACCCGCTATAAATATCAATCCTTTGTACGGCAGATGATTGCTCTGTTTGCATTTGAGTTTGAAGCTGACAGTAAGTCTCGTTGCCAAAAAAGTGTCGATTCAAGAGTTGTTGAGTTAAACGATTATGAAATAATGGAAATCTATCAAGATGAAGCACAACAAGATGGGTTTCGCTTTGAGGTGAAAAAGTGTATTTCACCTGCATTTCCTGCTGATAGTTGATTTCAAAAAATAATAAAAAAGGGCCATCGAGGCCCTTTTTTATATGTTAATTCGCTAGTTATTAGTCGATCTTTAACTCGGCAAAGTTAGTAATGATTTTAAAGTCGCCAGTGCGCTGGCTGTCATCACGTACCATTTGTACAACGTTTAAGCCTGCTTCGTTAGCGGCTTTTAACTCTTCGAGCACGTCAGATACAAATAGGATTTGCTTCGGGCTAAGGCTAATCGTATTGACGATATTACAGTAAGCTTGTTTGAAACGTTTGTTGCCTGTACGGGTATCAAAATGGCCATTAAACTTGTCAGTTAAATCGCCCGCATCACTGTGGCTGAATAGCATTTTCTGGGCTTCGACTGAGCCAGAAGAGAAACTATAAACACGCAGACCTTGCTGTTTATAACCATCAAGTGCTTCGATAAAATCAGGGAAGATATGGCCTTTAAACTCTCCATTGGCATAGCCTTGCTTCCAGATTAAACCTTGTAAAGTTTTCAGTGGTGTGGCTTTACGATCTTCTTCAATCCACTGCAGCAAAATTTCAGTCACGCGAGCAAGATTTGCATCAGGCTCAAGCGCAATATCTTGCACGTCACAAATGCAGTTATCTACAAGTACATTATCTTTATTTTCTTCAAGAAAAGCGGGTAAGGCCTTAGCTGAATATGGAAAAAGTACATCTTCAATAAAGTTAAGGTCAGTAGTCGTACCGGCTGTATCTACAACAATGGCTCTGATACCCATAATATTTGGTCACTCCGCAATGTACATTGTACCAATCATACTGATTCAACTTGATTGGTTATTCTAATTAGTCGAGATCTGTTATTGCTCAGATCCTAAGCTGAATTACTTGCTTTGGCTAGTGTAATTATCACATGCACCCTAATAGATGCGGCGAATATTTTGGCATAGTTAATTCAGTATGATATTTGACACTTGGCTGGTTAAATATCATACTTTTTTTTACGTAAAAAGCTCAAGGGAAGGAGTTTTAATATGCGACTAGGATATATAACTTATTTTTGTTTCTTTATGACGGTATCGACATTACCTTTTTTTATGGCTAATGCGGTTGCCAAAGTAAAGGTTAGCTCTATCTCTATTATGGTTGAACCATGTGAAATGGCTGACTGTGAAAAGAATTTTCAAGAGTATAAAACCTTATCTCGTTATGGGCATTCTGATGCTATGTATACGCTAGCGGAAATGTATCGACTCGGCTACGGCACTGAGGTCGACATGCGTTTGGCAACAAAATGGTATCGACGTGCGGCTAAATACAACAATCCTTTTGCTGAATATAAAGCGGCGATTATTTATCTCCAAGATGGTGAACATCAAGATGTAGATAAAGCGATGAGGTATTTACGAAGCGCTAATCGCTCTGATTTGGCGGAGGCGGCCCACCTACTTGGTATGCTGTATTTGGAGGGGGACATTGTTGAAAAAGATATTGCAAAAGCAAAGTCCTATTTATCAAAATCTTATGAAGCTGAGCACCCTGATACCGTAGATCTATTGTCAGATTTAAGTGCTATTCAGTTAGATATGCAGTTAAAAAATCGCGCTACTTTGGCCAAAAAACAGCAGAAAAATAATGACGGTAACTCTAGTCGTATTCTCGCACCAACAGGTGAAATGGAAGTCATAGAAGTCAGAGCTCCTGAGCTAGAAGAAGTGTTTGTTTATCATATTGCTTTATTGAGAAGAAATATTCCAGATGCTACTCCTGGAACAGGCACCATGCTGAGAGGAAGATCATGTGGTGAAATGATTTCGTGTAATGCAGAAACTGACAGAGATCGTATAAGAGACTTCCTTATGTCGACTTGGTAAGTCATACGATAAATTCAAATATGGATATTTTTAATGATTAAACGGATATTTTTTCTAATTGTTGGCTTGAGTCTTTCTGCTTTTTCAATTGCAGATGAACACAATACTGCATTTGTAACACTGAACGTGACTTCCGATTTAATCGAGCCAGCAGAGTTTAAAGTGACTTTGCCACCTAGCTATGGCAAAAAAACAAATAAGCAGTATGTCGTATTATTTGATTTTCATCCTAGAAGCCAAGCGTTGCTCGCTGGTATGCATGATTGGATGAGCCATAACGGTGATTGGCCTTGGTTAGAGACTATTATCGTTACTGCGCCTGATGGCCATAAGGGGTTAGGAGAGTTAAAAACATTAGCTATTGAAGAGCAAGGTAATCAAAAGCTATTAGATTATCTTGAACAAGATCTACTGCCAGCTATAGATAAAAATTACCGCACTAACGGCTTTAAAATTCTAAATGGCTTTACAGGTAATGCAGGTCTCGGGCTGTACACTTTGCTCAATCGTCCACAGTTATTTAATGCCTATTTTGTCGCAAGCCCTGTTCTTAGTAAAGATTTTGCCTACGTTATTAAAGATGCGCCTAAAAAGCTTGCCGCAATGCAGGGCAAGCCTCGATTCTTGTTTATGAGCACCAGTGATAGCGGCTTTGAACAACGACAGCTAGCGTCGTTTGCTAAAATGGAAACCATAATCAAAACGAACAGTAATCAGGTATTGGACTACCAAATAAAGCGTTTTGATGGCAGTTACTATATGACTCAGCCTGTACTTGCCACAGCTTACGCAATTGAAGCTTTATTTGATGACTATCATAAAGTTTTAGCTGTAGATTCAGATGTTTCTAAGCAAGGTACTAATGCTATTTTAGCTCATTATCAGTATCTTTCTGAGCAAAAGTATGGCTTTAAAGTTCCTGCGACTAGCTCATTGATTAAGTTAGGTGATTCTTTTCTGGAGACAGAGCCAAGTAAGGCTGTTGCGGTATATAAGGTAGCGATTAGTGATGATCCCCAAGCTTATATAGCCTATGACGCAGTTGCAGGGGCTTATGCCAAGCAAGGAGAAATAGAGTTAGCGATTAAGTATCAAGCCTTGGCTCTAGATATTACTGATCATCCTTTTTATCAAAATAAGTACAACAATAAGCTGGCTAAGTATAAGCAGCAGAGCAAGCTTTAATAGGTAAGTTGCTAAGATTGATTTTTGATTGCAATGAAAACGATAGCTGCGGCTATCGTTTTAGTTTTTAGCCGTAAGGCTAGAGATACTTCTTCTGTCGACTGCTGACTTTTTTCAAGTAGTTACGCGTCTCTTCGCGGTTATGGCGATGAGTCAGAAACCAATAAAACTCGCTAACGGTCATCTTATTAATCCGCGCTAACGCTTTGGTGCGATTGCCGCGTGAGTCTAAGCTCTTCCATAGATTACCCGCACCGCCGTTATAGCTAGAGATCACCGCATATTCGCGTTTTTTAGGGTGAGTGATGCCCTTAAGGTAGCGGCTTGAAAGGATCTTTAAGTAACCTGTACCGACCTCAATATTCTTCGCCGGATCATAAAGGTACGCCGACGATGGCGTATGCTTATAGCCTTGAATTAAGTTGAAGTAATCGCGCCCTGCGGTATTGGCCTTAATTTGCATTAAACCAAGCGCATTAGAGCGTGAGCGCGCCAGTGGGTTAAACGAGCTTTCAGTCTCGATAATTGCCATGATCAAATCGGTGCTAATACCATGTTTACGGCTCGCATTGCGGGCATAGTTAATATACTTATTGCCGGCAATAGTGGTGTGCTCTTTCACCATGTGGATAGCCACTTGAAAGCGTGAGTTGCTGCGCTTGCTTTTACTTACTAGGTAGTCGGCATAGCGTGATGCACGCCATTCAAACTCAATGGCTTTGCCGTCTTTATCGAGTACCTGCCCCCAAAAGAAGGGCTTTTTCTTTTTGCTGATTAAGCCAAAGTCTTCAGCGGTTTGTGCATCGATAACAGTTGGATCAATTTGGGTTAATAATACTTGTACGACAGCTTCTTTAAGCTGCGCTTTAGTGCGGGTTTCTACCAAGATCAAACCCCGTTTAAAGTCGACATAAGTCGAGGCTTGCACGCTTTCTTTATATACCAAAACCGATGGCACGATAGGTCGTGAGTAAGAGTCTTGGCCTTGATATTCCTGTAGCAGTGCTGCGACATCGTCTTCGTAGTCGTTTAGGTCTAATTCACTACTATTAGCGCTAGCGACATTCGCTATGGTGATAGCGGTTACGCTGCAGATCGCAATGAGTAGTTTGGATAAGTATTTAGACATTTATCAGCAGGTTAGAGTTGGTATGTTTTGATTATACATTGGTATTTGCTATCCGCCTCATAGTTGAGGTTTGATTTTTCAAACTTTGATAGAGCTATCAGGCTACGCCTGAACTCTATAGTTAGACTGCGTCTAACAACCAAAGTCGTGGGATTCCATCCCACATTTACGGCTAATCAAACTTCGTTTGATAAAGGTCGTGAGCTTCCAGCTCACACTCGGCCAAAAGGGGATCAACAGCAATCCCCTCTTGGCCATTTCTTTCATAAAGAGTCCCTGCCGCCCCGACGAAGTTGTTGATCCTCATGCTCCAATAAAAATCGCCTAACGGCTCAGATGGGACATCCATGTCCCTCCGAGCCTGAACCATCATCCATGATGGTTCTACGGCATTCTTGAAGGTGAAGAGTTATCTACGCACTTCGGCAACTCCGATGGGGAATAGGTGTTTCCCGTGAGTGTGGTGCGATTTTTATATCAAAAGTAATTCTAGAAGAATTAATATCAAGAACTTAGGTTGGACACGCTTTGAATGATTTTAATTTATAACGGTAAACCTTGTAGGTATACAGAGCAAAATGAATAACGAACAAAGAGAAAAAATCAAGTTAAAGCAACGTGTTGAAGGTTGGGTTACGGATCGTCTGACGCAAAAAAAGTACCAAAATTTAAATGGGTTGCGAGATAAGGTTATACGCGAACTAGCGGATAGTATTTCACTTCAATATGGTGAAAATCGAGAAGATGTAAAAGCCTTTTTGAATAACAACATTCAGAACTTCGAGTTTGAGTCTGAATATACAACTGTAGATAAGGAAGTCGCTTTAGTCTTGAAAGAATACTTGGGTGGTAAGAATCCGTTTAAACAAAAGCAAGGACGAAAGAGAAACACGGAAAGAAATTGGGCTGCTTTATATGCACTTTATGTGACAGGCAAAGAACACGCTGTTACTGAACAGTTTTTTCATGGTAAAGCTTCAGACTTTAGAAATAGCATTAAATCTATGACAGAAAAAGGAACAATTGAGGATGCTTTGAGAATGATAAAAGCATATGACGATATGGAAGGTGTTATAGCGAGTCCTGAAACTGAAAATACGCTAGGAAGAAAGCAGTTTAATGACTGGTGGGATAAAAATAATTCGGTAAATAGGATTAAATGGCTAAAGGAGAATATCAAGAAGGGAAAATAAAGTTTTTATTTTCCCTGTTTATTCGCTTTTTTCCTTACGCATAATTACTGACAGAACAATCAAATAGCTGATTAGAGGTAAAGTGATATGCGTAAACTAATTAAACTGCTTAAGTCTAAAGTGAACCCTTGGGAGCTTGTGCGATTGCTGATTATATCCATTGTACATTTGCTCCTATGCAACAAGTAGTCGTACTAAATCTGCAATAGTCTGAGAGTAATGCTTTCTAACCAGTGTAGATGCGGCTGTGACCGTCCATGACATGGACGTCATGGCCGAGCTTCCAGGGATGGGTTTACAGCGTGTCACGGCAGCGTCTGCACATGCGCCGACCGCAGGTCATTGGGTGCATCAGATGTAGAAAGCCACACCAGAGGTTATTAGATACAAAACCCTGTCCCGCACCAGCTGCAGGCAATTGGAACCACGGCTGCCGGAAGCCACTCCGAAGTTCCAAACACAATAACAATAAACAGCAACACCAAAACGATGAAAAATGCCTCATCGCTCAGGCATTCCCATCTACTGGTGCACTAGGTGACCACTTTTCACCACATCCACACACGAGGCCACACCATAAGTGTATGCTAACTCCGCTGGCGTGCTGATATTCCACATGCAGAAATCGGCGATCATGCCGACCTCAATAACGCCGACCTTATCTTCAATACCCAAGGCTTTGGCGGCATTGCGGGTCATGCCTGCTAACGCTTCTTCTGGGGTTAAACGCAGTAAGGTACAGGCCATATTAAGCATTAATAGGCTTGAACAAAGTGGTGATGAGCCGGGGTTGTAATCGCTGGCAACCACCATAGGCACCTTGTATTTACGCAGTAAATCGATAGGTGGGTGCTGGGTTTCACGTAAAAAGTAAAATGCGCCGGGCAATAGCGTGGCGCAGGTGCCACTCTCGCTGAGGGCTTTTACGCCGTCTTCATCTAGGTATTCAATATGATCCACTGACTTGGCGCCTAGCTTGGCTGCGAGGGCTGAACCGCCCATGTTAGATAATTGCTCGGCATGCAGTTTGATTTGTAGCCCTGCAGCTTTTGCTGCGGTTAGCACACGCTCGGTTTGCTCAAGGTTAAAGGCGATATTCTCGCAAAATACATCGACTGCATCGGCAAGATCTTCGGCAATGACTTTCGGCAGCATCTCGTTGATGACTAAGTCTACATAAGCATCACTATCATGTTTATATTCTGGTGGGATCGCGTGCGCGCCTAAAAAGGTGGTTTTAACATCCACATGGTGGTGTTTGCCTAGCTCACGGGCAACGCGGAGGATCTTCAGTTCGGTTTCGATATCTAAGCCATAACCTGACTTGATTTCCACTGTGGTGACACCTTCTTTAGCCAGTGCGTTTAGGCGTTGGCGGCCTAGTTCAAATAGCTCAGCTTCGTCGGCTTCACGACAGGCGTTAACGGTTGAAATGATGCCACCGCCACTGCGAGCGATCTCTTCATAACTGGCACCTTGCAGGCGCAATTCAAATTCATTGGCGCGATTGCCGGCAAACACTAAGTGAGTGTGGGCATCAATTAATCCCGGGGTGATCCAGCCGCCTTTGCCTTTGTAGATTGGCGTGGCGAATACATCAAATTCTGGCAGGTCGCTGCGTTTACCGACCCAAGCAATTTTACCATCTTGAACCGCAAGGGCTGCATCGGTAATTGCACCGTAAGGCTCTGAAATATTTGGCGACATTGTAGCGATATTGATATCTATCCAGACTTGATCCCACGACATGATGCAGTTCTCTTTTTGGTTGCTTTTTGCTGTATAGGAATACTAACACTAAAAATAATTTGTGAGCTAGCTTGTATTTACTTGTATATACAAGCTAGGATTGTAGCCGAGTTTTTGAGCACGTTAAACAAAAAAGCACCTAAAGATAGCGACAATAGGATGGCCAATGGCAACGCCAAAATTTGAAGAGATCAAGCAATACATTTTAACGCAAATTGAATCAGGCGAATGGGCTGAAGACAGCCGTGTGCCATCAGAAAACCAATTAGCAGAGTTGTTTGACTGTAGTCGTATGACGGCGCGCCGTGCATTAACGGAGTTAACAGAGTCGGGTGTGTTAGAACGCTCTCAAGGCTTGGGGACTTTTGTTGCAGGCTTAAAGTCGCAGTCCTCAATGATGGCTATTCGCAATATTGCCGATGAAATTAAAGATCGTGGCCATGGTTATAGCGTACAACAAGTGCTGCTCACACAAACGGTTGCAACCGGCGCGATTGCCATAGCCTTAGGGCTTGAAGAAGGCAGCCAAGTTTACCAATCTGTATTAGTGCACTGCGAGCAAGGTACGCCACTGCAACTAGAAGAACGTTTCGTTAACCCTAGATTAGTGCCTGAATATTTAGACCAAGATTTTACCAAGCAAACTCCCCACGAATACTTGTCTATGGTGGCTCCGCTAACTGAAGCTAAGCACACCATTGAAGCCAAAATGGCTGATATAGCTCAACTGGCGCTGCTGGAAATTGCCGCTGTTGAGCCTTGTTTACAGATCACTCGCCGCACTTGGTCGCGCCAAGGTGTGGTGAGTTTTGCACGTTTAGTGCACCCAGGAAGTCGTTTTAGATTAGGTGGTCATCTGACGTTTAGTTAGCGCCAGTTGCACACGGCTCTTAGAGCAAAGCAGTAAATATAAAAGCTTCACAAGCAGATAAGAAAAACATAAAAACAAATTGAACGAGGTAGTACCGATGGATAAGAGACACGATCCAAGCCGCCGCATTATCGCGCCGACAGGAACAGAGCTAAGCTGCAAAAGCTGGCTGACCGAAGCACCGCTACGTATGTTGATGAACAACCTACACCCAGATGTAGCTGAGCGTCCTGAAGACTTAGTGGTTTACGGTGGTATTGGCCGTGCAGCCCGTGATTGGGAATGCTACGACAAAATCGTTGAGGTACTACAGCGCCTTGAAGAAGATGAAACGCTGATGGTGCAATCGGGTAAGCCTGTGGGCGTATTCAAAACCCACAATAATGCACCGCGAGTGATTATTGCTAACTCAAACTTAGTGCCGCATTGGGCTAACTGGGAACACTTTAACGAGTTAGATAAAAAAGGTTTGGCTATGTATGGCCAGATGACGGCGGGTTCTTGGATCTACATCGGCTCGCAAGGCATTGTACAAGGCACTTACGAGACCTTTGTGGCTATGGCTAAGCAGCACTTTAATGGCTCTTCTGCTGGCAAGTGGATCTTAACTGGCGGCTTAGGTGGCATGGGCGGCGCACAGCCGCTAGCAGGCACTATGGCGGGTTACTCGGTATTGACCTGTGAAGTGGATGAAACTCGCATCGATTTCCGTCTACGTACAAAGTATGTCGATAAAAAAGCCACCACCCTTGATGAAGCTTTGGCAATGATCGATGAAGCTAATAAGAGCGGTAAGCCTGTTTCTGTTGGCCTATTAGCTAACGCGGCTGACGTATTTGCTGAGTTGGTTGAGCGCGGCATTACTCCAGATGTGGTGACTGACCAAACTTCGGCGCACGATCCGCTAAACGGTTACTTGCCGCAAGGTTGGACGCTAGAGCAAGCCATCGAGATGCGTAAAACTGACGAAGCTGCTGTGGTAAAAGCGGCGAAGCAGTCAATGGCTGTACAAGTTAAGGCGATGCTAGCTCTGCAAGCAGCAGGCGCTGCAACAACCGATTACGGTAACAACATTCGCCAAATGGCATTTGAAGAGGGCGTTGAAAACGCATTCGACTTCCCAGGTTTTGTGCCAGCTTATGTGCGCCCTCTGTTCTGTGAAGGTATTGGTCCGTTCCGCTGGGTGGCACTTTCTGGCGACCCTGAAGATATCTACAAGACCGACGCTAAAGTGAAAGAGCTTATTCCTGACAATCCGCACCTACATAACTGGCTGGATATGGCGCGCGAACGCATTGCGTTCCAAGGTTTACCATCGCGCATCTGTTGGGTAGGTCTAAAAGACCGTGCTCGTTTGGCACTCGCCTTTAATGAAATGGTTAAAAATGGCGAGCTTTCTGCGCCAATAGTCATTGGTCGCGATCACTTAGATTCTGGCTCTGTTGCCAGCCCGAACCGTGAAACAGAATCTATGCTTGATGGCTCTGATGCGGTATCAGATTGGCCATTAATGAATGCACTGCTGAATACGGCAAGTGGCGCAACTTGGGTATCGCTGCATCACGGTGGTGGTGTAGGTATGGGCTTTAGTCAGCACTCTGGTGTGGTGATTGTGGCTGATGGTACTGATGACGCTGCTGCGCGCTTGGGTCGCGTGCTGTGGAATGACCCAGCAACGGGCGTAATGCGTCACGCTGATGCGGGCTACGATATCGCTAAAAATTGTGCAAAAGAGCAGGGTCTAGACCTGCCAATGCTATAAGCCACTCACATCGAGCAGTATAAGAATAAGAGGCATTTAAATGAGTCATTTAGTATTAACTCCGGGTACCTTAACCCTTGCGCAAATCCGCGAAATTAGCCGCGGTAAAGTCACACTAGAACTAGCCGAAAGCGCTATCGCCGATATCAACACTAGCGCAGGCTTAGTGCAGCAAGTATTGGACGAAGGCCGTACGGTTTACGGTATTAACACCGGCTTTGGTCTGCTTGCCAACACTAAGATTGCTGCTGATGATTTACAGCTGCTGCAACGCTCAATCGTATTGTCGCACGCAGCAGGTACCGGCCAATACATGCAAGACGCCACAGTGCGCTTGATGATGGTATTGAAGATTAACTCGCTAAGCCGTGGTTTCTCTGGCATTCGTTTAGAGGTGATCAACTTCCTTATCGCCTTGGTTAACGCCGGTGTTTATCCATGTGTACCAGAAAAAGGTTCTGTTGGTGCATCGGGTGACTTAGCGCCGCTATCGCACATGTGTTTGCCACTACTTGGCGAAGGTGAGATGAGCTATCAAGGTGAGCTAATCACTGCGGCTGAAGGTCTAGAAATTGCTGGGCTTAAGCCAATCGAACTTGCTGCAAAAGAAGGCTTAGCCTTGCTTAACGGTACGCAAGCGTCAACGGCATTGGCACTGGAAGGCCTGTTTAACGCAGAAGATCTGTTTGCAGCAAGCTCTGTGATCGGCGCTATGAGCGTTGAAGCGGCAATGGGCAGTCGTAGCCCGTTTGATCCACGTATTCACGCGGCTCGCGGCCAAAAAGGTCAGATTGATTCAGCTGCAGTGTTCCGTCACTTGCTTGGTGATGAGTCTGAGATCAGCCTAGATCATGTTAACTGTGAAAAGGTACAAGATCCGTATTCATTACGTTGTCAGCCACAGGTATTGGGTGCATGTTTGACTCAAATTCGTCATGCGGCAGAAGTGCTAGGCACTGAAGCTAACGGGGTTACTGATAACCCGTTAGTGTTCCAAGACACAGGCGATATTATTTCGGGCGGTAACTTCCACGCCGAGCCTGTAGCTATGGCTGCAGATAACTTGGCGATTGCGATTGCCGAGCTAGGTTCGATTGCAGAGCGTCGTATTGCACTACTTATCGATTCAAACCTATCTAAGCTGCCACCGTTCTTGGTTGAAAATGGCGGGGTAAACTCAGGCTTTATGATTGCGCAGGTGACTGCCGCAGCATTGGCATCAGAGAACAAGACTTACGCTCATCCAGCATCAGTAGATAGTTTACCAACTTCGGCTAACCAAGAAGATCACGTCTCGATGGCGACCTTCGCGGCGCGTCGTTTACGTGACATGTCGGAAAACACTCGTGGTGTGCTGGCGGTTGAAGTTTTAGCTGCAGCGCAGGGCTTAGATTTCCGTGCACCATTGCAACCAAGTGTGGCAGTTGCACAAGCAAAAGCCGAGTTACGTGAGCTAGTGACTTACTACGATAAGGATCGTTTCTTCGGCCCAGATATCGAAGCGGCAACAGATCTACTGCTAACCGCAAGCTACAACGCTTACCTGCCAGCAGATATCTTGCCAAGCCTGTAAGTGGCTAATTGACTGTTATAAGATCATTAGTGAAAAGAGCCTACGGGCTCTTTTTTTTTGGCTGTCTCTCTGTGAAAATATGCTTAGGTGTTTTTTTCAGCTGACTTTGGTAGTAATTTGTTGCTGACGGAAAAGTAGCTCGGGATTATTTTTAATTTAAATTAAAACAAAATCATCTGTATAATATTGTGAATAATATATCGATAGTCGTGTTGTGCAATATACTGTGCAAACCTTTGTAATCCGATATGTGTGAGTGGGTGTGTGTCGATATGCTTACTTTTTTATTCGGTTTTATTTTTTGTTTTTATAATGAATTTTTATCATGATTTTGGTTTGTAAAATAAAAATATTTAATAATAATCTGACTAGAGTGTGGGAGTAAAATATAAAAAAGCCTGCTTGGATAAACTAAGCAGGCTTTTATTGTTCTATTGGTTGAACTTGTGTTTGGAAAGGTATTACATACGTGAATCCATCTCACCCATTTTTAAGCTCATTAACTGTTTTGTCCACTGCTTCTTGTCGATGCCTTCTATCCAAAATACGCGACTCTCGCGAGTTTGGCCTTTACGCAAGTAGGAGTCTGGCATTCTAAAAATGGCCTGCCATGCTTTAACATCCTCTTTCTTAATCAGAAGACCTGAGTCAGCAAACAAGCTAATTTCAAGTTCGATCATGACATAGTGTTCTGGGCTATTGCTACTGAGTTCAAAGGTAAGTCCTAGACGGCCATCATCATCCCACTGGCTATTAGCAAAACTGATTTTTACACCGCTTTTGGCAGTGGATTTAAGTAGGGCCGATTGAGCGATAGCGCTAGAAGTGAGTGTTTCTTTAGTTGCAGAATTTGGAGCATTTTCGGTAATTGTTGCTGCGGTATTTTTTACCGTCGAAGCAGCAGCAACAGTTGCAGGTAAAGTTACTGGTAGTGCGGTATCTGGCTTAGCTTGGCTTTCTAAAATAACGTATTCCCAAGTGAAATCATCATTGAGCTTTACGGTAGCACCATTCTCTAGGGTGACTCTTGTCACCTCTGCTGCAAAGGCTGGAATGGAGCTGATTAGTAACGCTATAGAGGCGTAGATTCGTAGGGCTTTATACATGGCAATTAACCTATTTAAGTTGATTGCTCTAGCATAGACAAACTGCGATGGGATTAATACCAATTGCATTAAGAATCTATGCATTCAGTGGAAATTCAAAGCACTGAAGGCAAGCGTGAAACTTGAAGCCAATATAGAGAGCTATCGCGCAACTAGTGTTAAATTGATGATTAGACAGAACATAAGCTCAAACAGTCTTTTCGCTGAACGGCACCTTTGCTAGCTGGATGATAGCAATGCTATCGATTACACTGCCTGCAAAATTTAAACTGCAGTTAACATCATAAAATAAAAAATATTGTGATTATAATTGTTGGAGCGTTATTAAAGAAGGGAATCATGAAGGTATTAAATTGCATTATCATTACGACTATTTTTCTTGGTCTATCTTTTGTTGTTATAAATCTAATTATAGGTGCCGTTAAAACCGCAGATTATACGGAATCATGTGTTCATGTAGATAATCCCTTTTTCACCCAACACAACTTTTCCGGTAATACACCTTTCACTTCTTTTAAAGCGGGGAAATATCAAGCTAAAGGTTCAGTTCTATATTGTAGAACGTTTAATTACTTTAACTGAGTCTTAGCTAAATAACGATAGCAGCTATACCGCTTATTTAAATTGGCTAACTGTAAGTTTCACTTGCTGCATCTTAATAAAGTGATACAGCAAGTAATTTGAAGTAATTTAATGCGGGCTTGAAGCTGTCGTACTCATGCTTACATTGAGTAGCCAATGCTTATTACGGCTGATTCGGTAGCTGAGTTATATCCGGCGCCAATCATAACATGCTTACCTATGACGTAGCGTAGACCAATTTCCGCGCCCCAAGTGGTGTCTTTATCGGTTTCCCAAACGGGTTCTGCACCGACAACATAAGGCACAATGTTAGTGGTCGAAGAATATTCTGAGGTATAAGCTGCAGCACCGCCGTAGATGCTTAAATCTGCAGTCAATGTATAACTCAGGCCAAAGCGCCATAGCGAGTCTTTAGTATAAGCTTCACCCGGTGGCTCAACATAAACGTCTTCTTTCTGACTTTGGGCATAACCAATGTAGTATCCCCAATTGGCATAGTCGCGATCATAGTGGCGCGGAGCGAAAGTGATGCCATACATATCTTCAGTCGCTGGAATATAGTCTAAAGTTATAGCCATAACTGGAGCGGGTTTAGTTTCTGTTTCCAGGCTAAAATTATTGGCCATAGCGTTAACACTACAACAAGCGATTAAGCTAGCTAGCAATAATCTAATCATGCTTCTTTCTCCAACGTCAGACTTATGGCGATAGATTGTTGTGAATCTTTGGTTTACAGTCAACCAACAGTGCTAAAATGACTGAAATAATAGATATTTGTAACACCTATGTTGTTATTGCTTTGTGATGATGTAGGCTGGTTTTAAATAGTTTGATGCGCAAAATTTAGCGCAGTAGGAGAAAGGTTTTGGACCAAGAGTTACGAGCGGGAATTGCTCAGTGGTTAACTAATATGGGCATAGATACCCAGCCTTCAGATGGTATCTCAAGCACTATTATGGTGATAGCGTGTTTAATTATTGCTTTCGCTGCTTATTTTTTTGTTAAACGTGGTGTGGTTACCACCATGAACTTGGTGATCCAACGTTCAAAAGCCCATTGGGACGACATCTTTATGCGCCACCAGGTGCTGGAAAAGATGGCTATTATGGTGCCGATTCTTATCCTAAACATCTTGCTGCCATTGGCACTAAATGATCATAAGGTGCTTAGCAGTCTGAGTGACCGATTTCTAGATGTGACTATTGTGGTGTTGTTCGTCCGCGCGATTTATAGCGCATTGGACGCTGCCAATGAAATTGCTGATTATAATTTAGTGAGCCGTCGACTACCGATTAAGAGCTTTGTGCAGCTGGCTAAGCTGTTTATGTTCTTTGTGGCTATCATCATCTCTATCTCGGTGTTGGCCGACCAGTCTCCAGTGTATTTCTTAAGTGGTTTAGGTGTCGCGACCGGTTTAGTCATGTTGGTATTTAGAGATACCATTTTAGGCTTTGTCGCAGGTATTCAGTTAGCGGCTAATCGCATGGTTAGCCCTGGTGATTGGATTGAAATGGATAATTACGGTGCTAATGGTACGGTAGAAGAGGTGTCGTTAACCACAGTTAAAGTGCGTAATTTTGACCAGACCCTGACTATGTTGCCTGCATACTCATTAACGTCCGGCTCGTTTAGAAACTGGCGCGGTATGTCTGAATCTGGTGGGCGTCGTATTAAACGTGCGGTGCAGATCGATATTCAATCGGTGCGTTTTTTAACTGAAAGCGACATGCGCAGTTTGAGTAAGATTAACTACCTTAAAGATTATTTCTCATCAAAGTCGGCAGAAATCATTACCTATAACGCTCAAGTTGAAGATGCTGAAATGTATGTTAATAGTCGTCATTTAACTAACTTAGGTACATTCAGAGCTTATATCCAAGAGTACTTAACTCAGCATGATAAAATTCGTAAAGATATGACCTTGATGGTGCGCCAACTAGCGCCAACAGAACTCGGGGTACCGATTGAACTGTATATTTTTACTAATGATACGCGCTGGGAATTTTATGAAGGGATTCAGGCGGATATCTTTGATCATATCTTTGCCATATTGCCAGAGTTCGATTTAAGGGTTTATCAAGGTCCAACTGGAGCAGATATTCGCAGCTTAAGACATTAACGGTGTGTTAGCCCGCAACCAATACAAATAAGCCAGCTTAATGCTGGCTTATTTTTCTGCTTAACTTTGTATTAGTTTTCTCGAGAAACTAAAATAGCTGCTAGAGCCACAAATACACCACCGCTGGTTCTATCAAACCAATGCAGTTTATTACTTGATTTAAGTGTTGGTGCTAATACGTTAGCCATGCTGGCGTAAATCATCACAAAGCTGAAATCAACCACGGCCCAAGTCGTGGCCAAAATGGCTAGCTGTGGTCCTTGTGGCGCACCGATATCAATAAACTGTGGAAATAGCGCAGCAAAGAAAAGTAGATCTTTTGGATTACTAATACCGACGAAAAAAGCCTGTTTAAATAGCTGCTTTGGCGTACCTTTCCCTTCAATATTTTTGAGCTCTAAGCCTTTGCCATCGCCTTTAGTGAGTAAGAGTTTTACCCCTAAAAATAGCAGGTAAGCTGCGCCACACCATTTTAAAATAGTAAAGCCATATTCAGTTGCACTGAGTAATGCACCTAAACCTGCTGCAGATGCCATCATCAATATTAGCGCTGAAGTGACACTGCCAAATGCAGTAGCTATGCTGCGGCTTTTACCGTAATGAATGCCATGCCCCATAGATAAAACTGCCATCGTACCCGGTGAAACGGCAATTAATAAGATGGCAAAAAGGTAGAGTAACCAGGTATCGAAGCTCATAGGATTTTATACAATTTTAAAAGACTGGCAGCACTATAGCCGCCAGTCATAATTTAGGCAATTGTCTCGGTAGGTAGCTAAAGGGTAAAATCGGGAATGAGTTTAGGGTGACGACCTTCGATCGAGCGATAAAAGTCGATGATTTCATTCATATCTTGCTCAATATCACCAGTAGGCATTTTACCATCAGCAATAACTACGGTTTTTTTAGCAAAATCCAAGCCGACGGTAACAATTGGGACTTGAGCCTTATTAGCGATATGGTAAAAACCTGTTTTCCAGCGAGTGACTGGGCTACGAGTGCCTTCAGGGGCTAAGGCTAAACTAAATTTAGGGTTAGTTTTAAATAGATCAGCTACAGCATCAACGAGGTTATTACTTTTACGTCTATCTACAGGTGTGCCACCAATAGCCTTAAAGAACCAGCCCCAAGGCGGAATAAACAGTTGGTGTTTACCTAAAAAGTTAATTTGCGCACCTAAAACACCGCGGGCGATGACGCCGATAATAAAATCCCAGTTACTCGTGTGTGGTGCGACAATCGCAATAAACTGTTTATCTTTGGGTAAGTCGCCGGAGATCTTCCAGCCAATGAGCTTAAACAGCCCTTTACAAAATATTTGAAACATATAATGAAACCTTCCGGCCTTTTTATGGAGTATTGTTGCTATATGCGGCTTTGGCCAATTGTTAGGTTGTAAGACGCTTAATTAAGGTATAGTACACCCAATAAAGCCAGACTGGAGAGTGGCAATGTTTAAAAAAGCAATTAGTGTCGTATTGTTGTGCTTAGCTTTTAACGTCAATGCGGTACCAACAGATGATATTGCGAGTATTTTGGCCGAACAAGAAGCTGCATGGAACCGCGGTGACTTAGATGCCTATATGCAAGGCTATTGGAATAACGAAAAAATGCGTTTCGTTTCTAATGGTAAATTTCGTTATGGCTGGGAAGAAACGCTTGCTGCCTATAAGAAACACTATCCAGATAAAGCGACCTTAGGCACGCTGACCTTCACGATTAAAGAAACTAAAATGCTCAGTAATTACGCCGCGATAGTGGTTGGCCGCTGGTCATTAGAACGCGCTAAAGATAATCCTAACGGCGTGTTTACTTTACTCGTTGAGAAAATTGATGACCGCTGGGTGATAACCCATGACCATACTTCTGATTAAGCCAGTTCGACTGAATAACGGGAACCAGCTTAGCTCGATTTGAAATAAAAAGGAGTTGTTATGGCATTTCTATTAGCTACCGCAGTACTGGTTGTTGGTTCACTTTGGCTGATTGGCAACGCTTCGCTACGTCAGACCAACGGAAAAGACCTAAATTAAGCGAGAATATTCGGTTCGATAAAGAACTCTTCTCTACCCAAGTTACGGCCTTTGCCGTCATATCTCACCTCCGTGAAATGCAGTTTTCCTTGCTGATCTTTTAGAATAATGCTGGTTGAGCGGGTACCGTATTCTTGATGCTTAATGTAAATCGACGATAGATGGCGTTCCCATTCTAGGCTGACACCTGTAGTTGGTAGCTCTGTATCAGGGGCTTGAGTATTGTCTGTCATAATGGATAGCAGAGCATCAACATCGGGGGTAAGGTTAGTAGAAAGATGTTGCTCTATTGCTTGTGTACCACGGGCCATTTTGGGCCAAATATCATCAAGTGCACCGTTGCTAATAGAGTGATATCCGGGGCTAAGTTGTATTAGTGTTTTGCTGCGGCTGTCAAAGCATTGTAGTAGATTTTCATCACCAAAAAGTAGATTAAAAGGATTATAGAAACGACTATAGTCTTGTAACCATTGATGGTTGATTCCATCGGCCGTTAAGGCTTTTAGCACTAACTCACCGCGGCTTTTCATATCATTTTGATTCAATTCAGGTGCGCGGATATTAGTAAGACCAGCCATTTTCCCTTGTTGACTAACTCCTAGCCAAGTGCCGCCAGCTTCTAGATCTTTACCTGCTAATAATGATGCTTGTTCTGGCCAAAAATGGGCGGCTTCTGTGGGTCTATGATGAAATTCGTCTCTATTTGCACAGATGATTAACGGATATTGTGGATGGGTTTGTAGCGCTACAAATAGTATGCACATATAGGCTGCTCGATTCTAAGTCATGGCTAAAGACTAATCCCCATGACTTAGAAAAGCTAGAACCTATAGTGAGACTTGGTACTAGTGATGATGCTTATGTTTGTGCTCATCATGGCTATGGCTATGCTCGTTGGCGTGCGAATGTCCGTGATCATGTGAATGGGCATGTGTTTTTGGCTTAAGCAACATTAATCGGCTTAAGAACTTACGAGGCCCTAATCTAAGCAAGCTAGTTGCAAATAAAATAGCCACTATGACTAAACAGATATTGTTTAGCATTGCAGGCAAATGCACCATGGCTTGCCATTTAGGATGTAATAACTCAATTGCACCTAGTAAGGCGATAAGCAGAGCAAAGAGGCTAGCTTTTTGTGTCCAATTCATCAGTTTCAACTGGGCTAAATTAAATATTGGTGCTGCGATTAATGGCAACATCACCGCTGTTGTTGTCCAGCCACTATAAGCTAATGATAGCGATAATACTGCCGCGCCTAAATTACAGAAGCGCATTGGTAAGAACACTAAAAGTAGTACGATTACTTGCACTAGCGGGCTTGATAACGGTACTGCTGGGTGACCAATTAAGTTAGCTAACACTAAGCTTAGTAAAATCCACGGGGCGCTTCTATCGACTAAATGCGCGAAGCCAAAACGCCATGCTGAATTGGGTAGATGGTCGTGAGGATCGGTAGGTTCAACATTGCAACGGGTTAGCTGCCAACCAATTGCCAATACCGAGACTGCCTGTAGTAAAGCAAACATAGGGCCTAGTAATAAACCAGTGATAATAATGGCTTCTGGGCCGAGCAGACGTTGTAACCAAAGACGACCAAGCTGCTTATTATGCGGCGTAAGGCCAAAGTGATAACGCAAGCTTGCTACGGCATAAGCAAGTAATAGTACTGGCGCTATGGTCAGCATCCAGTCGAGTAAATGTTCGGTAGAATGGCTATGGTGGTGATGCTCGTGGCCACCTGAATCCATCATCAATAATAAAACCAGCAATACAATACCGAGCAAGCTACCAATGCCTGCTTGGTATTCAAACTTGCCTTGCTTATCTGTATCTGGCGAACCATGAGGCTGATGCAGCACTACGTGCAAAATAGAGCCAGTTACAAATGCTTGTAAGTAAACAGTATTTTCAAGGCTTAAATGAGACAGTAGTTGCTCGCCAGCAAAGTAACCAAAGCCAGTTAGTAGCATCATTGCGGCCAGCACTGCCATCGCCCAGCGGCTGCCAAGTTGCGGTTTAAGCAGCCACCAAATAGCAACACCCACGGGTAGCCTGTGCAAAATAATACCTAGCGCTAGCAAAGGCGAGTTACCTTCTTGCTGCGCTAAGATCATTGCGCCACCATCAGTAATGGTATGCAGCAGCAAGCCACCAATACCTAAAAATAGGGTTAGGTTATGGGTCACTTCTGAATAACGATGGAACAGTTTCTCACTGAGGGTTGGCCCCCACATGCCTATTATCACAAAGACAATCGCAAGGAATCCGCCATGCTCTAGTAGTTCTGGCAGTATATGGATCAGCACTAAGCCGCCCAGAGATACGAAAATAAATCCGTCTAGGCCTTTTTGTAGTCCATTACCTTCCGAAAAGAATCGGTAAAACAGTGGACCGAGTAATAGTGCAATACAGCTAGCTATGAGATACAGCATTGAGTTCCAAATTAAACTGGCAGCGCGAAAAAAACGCCATAGTATACCAGTGTTGTAACGAATTAGCAGAGCGCAATGTTTAATTTACATTGATATTCAGTCACAGCTAATTAAAGTATATTGTGAATTTTTATGGTGTTAGTTGCTGGTTATTTGTTAGTTTGTCGGTAACGCAGTATAGAACATTACCTTTTACGACGATTAGAATCATTTATCTATGGATACTTTCTCAGCCGCAGTCATGTTATTTCTTATTATGGATCCGTTAGGTAACTTACCTATATTCGCGTCCATACTACGCCATATTGAACCGAAAAAACGTCGACGAGTGTTGATCAGGGAATTGCTGATAGCGCTGGTGATTATGATGTTATTTCTGTTTGCCGGTGAAGCCATTTTAAGCTTCCTTAACCTACGTACTGAGTCCGTTAGTATTGCGGGCGGTATTATTTTATTCCTTATAGCTATCCGTATGATCTTCCCGCAACCCGGTGGAGTAGTTGGTTTAGCTGCAGGTGAAGAGCCTTTTATTGTACCAATGGCGATTCCTTTGATGGCTGGCCCATCGGTGTTAGCTGCACTCATTTTATTGGCACACACCGACAGCACCCGAATGACTGACTGGACCATAGCTTTGTTATCCGCATGGGGAGCCAGTGCGGTGATTTTATTATTCTATAAGCTATTTACCAAAGTTTTAGGCGAGAAAGGCCTAACAGCGGTTGAGCGATTGATGGGGATGGTTTTAGTGATGATTTCGGTGCAAATGTTCCTTGATGGTGTGGCCAATTATATTAGCCATACCGGCCTTTAAACCGCGTAATTCGATTTAAGTTGGCTCGGTAACTACGCCAAGTCAGCTTTGGTTACTATGATTATTGGCGCAGTGGTTGCGCTGAATGAGCTTGCAGAACAAAATTTAGCCTGTAATACTCTGGATATAATATCCAAAAAAAAATAAAAACTCATGCTTAACTGCCTTTTACTGTGTATTGCTAGCCTTTCGAGTATCGACTCTCCTGACTATCACAATTTACTGCCTTATCAGGGCACGCCAGCATCAATGGAAGCTAGAGATGCTAAAGGTAATTTAGCAATAGGTTCTGTCTATACCGATATGGGGGCTTGGCATGGTTTTCACCTGCCCGATAATGCTGATTATTATGGCAGTTTTACTGGACCACTTTTCATTGCACAAGAATACAGCCTGCATCTAAGCGATAGCTTGCAGCGTTTGCAGTTAATTAATTTAGATAAAGACGAGTTTATTGCATTTGAAAGTGCTAGTAAGGTTGAGATCTACAGCCAGCCTGATGGTCTGGTTCAGTCATTTACTTGGTCAGATCTGCAGGTTAATTTAAGCCTAAGTTATAGTGATAACCGCACCGCAGTGATCCGTACCGAGTTAATAAATCTGTCTCATAAGCCACAAAATTGGCAACTTGTCTGGCATGGTACTCCCTTTGTTTCGCCCCCCTCGCTACCGAGTTATGACTTAGTAAAACAAGTACAAACCACTGCAAACTATATTCGCTGGCAACTTAACCCAGTAATGGATACTTGGCAGATCCAATTGGCGGATGCCGAGTATGAGTTATGGTTTGATCGTGATATTAACATTATGCCGAACGACAAATCAGGTTATGGTGCCATTGCAGAGCCTATAGTTATCGAAGCAGGAGAACGGCATAGTTTTTTATCGGCTCAGCGCTATTTTCATACTCAAGCAGAGCGTATCGCACATAAACAGCCTGATTGGCAGCTGATTGAAACTCAGCTTATTAATAATCGCAGTAAGTGGCAGGCAAGGCTTGATAATCTTATGCAAGGTGGCGATAAAAATGTACGCCAACTAGCTGTAAAAAGTATGATGACCCTGCTGCATAATTGGCGTAGTCCTGCTGGTGCTATTTTACATGATGCGGTCACACCATCAATTACCTACAAATGGTTTAATGGTGTTTGGGCTTGGGACACCTGGAAGCAGGCTGTGGCTTTAGCTCGTTTCGATACTGATTTAGCCAAATCCAATGTGCGCGCTATGTTTGATTACCAATTTACCGCGCAAGATCCAGTTAGGCCACAAGATGCAGGCAATTTACCCGATGCGATTTTTTATAATAAAGACGCAGAGCGTGGTGGCAAAGGCGGCAATTGGAATGAACGTAACGGCAAGCCTCCACTAGCCGGTTGGGCAGTATGGCAAATATATCTGCAAGATAAAGATTTAACCTTTTTAAAAGAGATGTACCCCAAATTAGTGGCTTATCATGAGTGGTGGTATCACAACAGAGACAACAATAATAACGGTCTTGCTGAGTACGGTGCTAATTTACATCCAATGCATTTGAATCAAGACGGCACAGTTAATATTGAAGCTGTTATTGAGGCTGCTGCATGGGAGTCTGGAATGGATAACGCGCCAAGGTTTGATGTTGATGGTGAGTTGTCGATATGGCAAAACAGCCGTGCGGATCAGCTGGTTGGTTACTCTGTGTCGCAGGAGTCTGTTGATCTGAATGCCTATCTGTATGCTGAAAAGCGCTTTTTACAGCAGATAGCAGAAGTATTGAATTATGCGGATGTGCAGAGGTGGGATGTTGAAGCGACTAGGTTAGCTAAGCAGATCCAGATGCAAATGTACGATCCTGAGTCAGGGTTTTTCTATGATATTCGTTATAGAGCAACTGGCAGCCAATTAATGATCGCGCAAGGAAAAGGTGTTGAAGGCTGGTTGCCCTTATGGGCCGGCGCTGCTAGTAATGCTCAAGCGAAGATTATTGTTGAACGCCATTTAGCTAAAAACCAGTTTGGTACTCTAATTCCGTTTCCGACCGTTAGCGCCGACAGCCCTAATTTCGCGGCTGCTCAATATTGGCGTGGCCCGGTTTGGTTAGATCAGGCGCTATTTGGGTTGCAAGGGATAGAGCGCTACGGTTATCGATCACAGGCGCGGTTACTGGCAAACCAACTGATTAGTCAGGGGGAAGGGATATTAGGGCAAAGTCCAATTCGAGAGAATTACCACCCACTTACTGGAGAGGGGTTGCATTGTACTAACTTTAGCTGGTCGGCTTCGGTGCTATTACTGATTTACCAGTCATGGTTAAACAATATAGATAATGCTGACTAAACGCCCATATTAGGGCGTTTTAAATAGGTAAAGTTATAGTTTTTCAATTGCCTGTTGCGCGGCAGGTAAGAAAACCTCACTCACAACCAATTGTTCGGTTTCATATTGAAAGTAGCGGCGACGCCCCCAAAGCGGGCCGCTAACATCTTGCTGCAGTGACTCGGCTAATTTGGCTATCTTACAACACGCTTCAAAGTGGGCGACTTCGATTTTTCCCGGTGTAAATTCGTCGGCAGAATAGAGAAGTTCACCTAGTGGTCTAACGCCTAGGCCTAAAAATTCTTGCTGTTTTTTCTCGAGTAGTTCACCGGGAATTAAAGTACGGGCAAAGACCCAAGGTGTTCCATCTAAAATCAGCAATACTTCTCTCACCCACATACTTTTGTTGCCAAAAGATTCTTCTAATGGAGCCAAAGTGTCTTCGCCAAGAATTTTGACTTCAAAGTGCTGGCACTGTTTTTTGAGTTTTTGGGTTAAGCTACACGTGCTTAATAGCCACTCTTGAAAGGGCTGCTTGGGTAAGTTGGTGATTTTTTCTGGTGAAAACCATTGGATTGATTCACCATAAGGAAAGCTTAACCTAGTCACAGTCATCTAATTCTCGGTACAATACAGCAAACCGAAGCAGTCTAGCATGCCCGTAGCGTTGCAGGTAGACATTGTCAGTTTTGGCCGTTGATGATGGCGTTAAAGTACATGGACAGAAGTTATCTCATCGAATCTAGACTAGGGAGTCAGTGTAAAATGAAAATAATCATCGCTGTATTACTTTTACTGCTATCTAGCAGTATCAATGTATTTGCTGCAGACGACAAAGCACTAGAAGAATACGCTTACTATGGCTTTGAGCCTGAGATCGTGACTAACTATATTGCCAATAGAAAGAAGCTTGGCTATGTCAGGATCAGCGTTGAACTTATGGTTAAAAAGCCTGAGCAACTCGTGAGCCTTGAGCGACACGATCCACTTTTACGAGCTGCTATTGTTGAAATATTGGGTAACCAAACCGAAGACAAGGTCAAATCATTAACGGGTAAAGAAGAGATCCGTCGTGAATGCTATGAAATGATAAACCGTCTTTTAGAGCAAGAAGTGGGTGAGCCTTTAGTGGTTAATTTGCTGTTTACTAAGTATCTATACGATTAATTTTGATGCAAATACGATTGTGTTTGTGTTCTTTTAGGTGTCAGTGCGTTAAATCATGAACCAAAAAAACAAATCTGCTAATGCAGTTAACAAGCCGACTAAGGCTTCGACACCTAAACGTGAGCCTGCCGATAAAAAACGTGCAAAGGTTGGGAGCTTTACAGCTAAAACTCAAGCTAAAGCGGGTAAGCAAGTGCCAGCTCATACTAAGTTAAAATCTTCACAGCCAACGAAAACGTTACATCCAAGAAATTTACATAATAATGGTTATGACTTTGTGGCACTTATCGCTGCATTTCCAAAGTTAACACCGTTCGTTAAACCTAATCCTTATGGCAACTTATCAATTGATTTCGCTGATCCTCAAGCGGTTAAAATGCTTAATGCAGGCCTATTAAAACTGCATTACGGTGTAGAACATTGGGATATACCTGCAGGTTTCTTGTGTCCACCTATCCCCGGACGAGCTGATTACATTCATTACATTGCTGATCTATTAGCAGTCGATAGCGGTAATAAAACACGGTTAGCGACAGGGGCAAGGATTCGCGCTTTAGATATAGGCACGGGGGCGAATGTTATCTATCCGCTTTTAGGTATTCAATCTTATGGGTGGGATTTTGTCGGTAGTGATGTTGACCCGCTATCAATTGATAATGCGCAGCAGATTTTTAATGCTAACGATAAGATTAGTAATAAGTTTAGTGCCAGACTACAAACTAATGTACAGCAGGTTTTTAGTGGCATTATTCAAGCGAATGAACGTTTTGATGTGACTTTATGCAACCCACCATTTCACGCTTCATTAGCCGAGGCTAGTGAAGGTACCACTCGTAAGCTTAAAAACCTTGCCGCAAATAAGGCGGCTAAAGGTACCGCAAAGCCAGTTGCTAAATTGAGCTTAAAAAAATCAGATTCAGTACTTAATTTTGGCGGCCAAAAAGCTGAGTTATGGTGTGAGGGAGGCGAGCAAGCATTTTTAAAGTTGATGATTAACGAGAGTCGTCAATTTGCGGCGCAGTGCTTGTGGTTTACCACCTTAGTGTCTAAAAAGGATAACCTTAAACCCGCCAAGAGATTACTGCAACAAGTCCAAGCGACAGAAGTGAAGGAAATTGAGATGCATCAAGGCAACAAGATTACCCGGGTGTTGGCTTGGACGTTTTTAAAACCTGAGCAGCGGATCCAATGGCAAAAATTTCGCGACGCATAGGGCTAGCGCTGACAGCTTTTAAAACAAATAGATTAGCTTAAAACCAAATAAGCGTTTGAGCTATTTTAAAAAATCCAAAACTTATCCTAGACTAAGATCAGCACTTCTCATTGGGGATAGTTGGATTCTATTGTGAATTTCAGACTAGAGAACTTACTTGTAGAGCTAGAACTGTACCTACAAAAACCGGAGGTACGTAGCTCCTGCTCTGAATTAACTCGACTTGTGAGCGAAGACTTTATTGAGTTTTCGGCTACTGGCTGTAGTTTCGGAAAGCAAGAGATTCTAGCGAGGCTGCCAGATGAACGGGCACCACTTATCGAGTCGAGTCAGTTTGTAGTGAGAGAGTTAGCTGAGGATATTTGCCAAGTCACCTATCGTGCTAAATTAAAAAAAGCCGATGACAATGTCATCAGCTTTTCTATTCGTAGCTCTATTTGGCGTAAGCAGCAAGATTTATGGCAATTAGTGTTTCACCAAGGGACTCAATGTAAGCCCTTTTAATCTCGATAGGCTAAAAGCAGAGCTTATTGACCATTCCAGAGTAATTTACCGCAATCGGTTAAGTCATACCCACCTAACGTTGCTGCAAGTTGCTGAGTTTGTGGCTCTGCCAGTAAATTAAATAGTCGCTGTAGCTGACGTCTAAAGTAAATGCCTTGCGGCATAACAAAATCAAATGACTCAGTGACTAACGGTACAAAACTTAAACCACTTTCTAGTGCGACCGACTGACAACCAAAACCGATATCGGCATTGTTACGAGCAATATAACCCGCCAGTTCTCGCTCACTTTGCGCAACAATGCTCGAGTTCAACTCTTCAAAAGAAGCGCCTTGCTTCATTAACCATTGTTCAAGGTGTTGTTGGCTACCCGCACCAGCTTGGCGTGCTACCCAGCGCCATGACTGTTGCGACACTTTGTCTAACTCTTGGCAGCGATGGTGCATATCAGGCCGCATCATCAAGCCTTGTTTACGGGTATAGCCGTGAACCATGACCCACTGTTGGTGGTTAGCATAGCCTTGTAACAATGCTGGGTGACGTACACTGCGTTCTTCAACGCTGCCCCAGTGCAGAGTACATACATCAGCGTAGCCGCGAGAAAGCAAATCCAAGCCTAAACGTGAGCCGGTTGAGCTGTAACTTATTAGCTCACTTTTGCCCACTTGTGACATCATTCTTGCCACAAGCATAGATAACAAAGGATCATCGCTACCCGTGATATGCATACGGTCTGACAACATGCCGCTATGGCATGAGTCCATCACCCATCGATCAATCAAGATCTTTGGGAACAACCATTTACCAGTGATTTTAGTCGCCGGTAGAATGCGATCATTAGCCATTGAGTAGACTTTCTTCTCATTGAGATCTAGGTACTCAGATACCTGTTTGGCACTCATATAGATCAGTTCAGTCGGCTCAGTCATTGTTAATCCTTGTCACGCAATTTATGGTTGTCTTTAGGTTGTATGGTTTAAGAAAGAGCATCAAATTCAATATTCTCTGCACCGTTATAAATTAAGAAGTGGCGACCTTTGGCACGAGCGATCATAGTGATGCCAAGTTTCTGCGCCAGCTCTAAGCCCATTTGGGTTGCACCACTGCGCGATAGCACAACTGGAATGCCCATCTTGGCAACTTTAATCACCATCTCAGAGGTTAAGCGACCAGTGGTATAAAACAGTTTGTCGTTACCGCTATCTTGGTTGAGCCACATTTCGCCAGCTAACGTGTCAACTGCATTGTGACGGCCGACATCTTCAACAAAACCAACAATTTGATCTTGGTGGCATAAGCCGCAACCGTGAACAGCACCAGCATTTTTATAGGTTTCATTGTAAGCGCTGATATTTTTTAACAGGCTATAAATCATGCTTTGTTTAAGCTGTGGTGTCGGCAATTCAATATCATCTAGACCTGTCATAAAGTCACCATAAACAGTGCCTTGACCGCAGCCCGTAGTTACGGTTTTTTCTGATAGCTTTTCATCTAGGTTTTCAATTTTTTCAGCAGTAATAATAGCAGCAGAGTTTACATCCCAATCAACAATGACAGACTCTAACTTATTGATGTCAGATATAAAGCCTTGATTTTTAAGGTATCCAAGAGACAAGGCTTCGGCGCGCGCGCCTAATGTCATTAAGGTGACAATTGGCTGCCAGTTTAGATAAACAGTAAGCGGGCGTTCACAAGCAATGAATTTATCCACGGTTTCGCCATTCTCATTGACTGCGGTTACCGCAATAGTCAGAGGGACGTTAGTATCGGTTTTAATTAACTTTGGATTGCTTTTATGTGCTGTCATATGACCCATCATCTGATAAAGAAAATAATTGCGCCTAGTACTAAGCAATATCTATACCTAAATGTATAGGGAGTTAAAGTTAGTGGTTGATCACATTTTTACTGCTAGGGTCGCCCTTTTATGTCCTACCTATAATTGCTATTTAGACAAAATGTCCTAGTCTTTGGATGGAATAGTTGATCTAGTTCAAACTATTTAATTGATATTGTATGGCACATATATTGCTTTAACTTAAGGGAGAATTTATTTAGTGGGACTGCTATGTCGGCAGCCACCTCAGGCAAGACGGAGACTGAATGCAACATACCGAAAGCCAATGGCCAATGTACGTTTCTCTTAAAAAGACAGAGAAGCAAGTCGGAAGATGGACCTCAGTACAGTGGGAAGTCGATCAGATGCTTCCTGCTACCCACGCTGCACCTGAGGGTGCCAACTTAGTCCTACTTGAGCTACATAAAGATGAGCGCGGTAGTTACCGTATCAATATTGATATGGATAACGCTATGCTTTACATCGTTTGTGATGAAAACGAAGAAGGCGAGTGGAAGCCTGTAGCAATTTCAGCCGATCAGAATGTTGCGGCCGGTTGTTTAGAAGCAGACACACCAGTGTTAAACATTCCTATGCCGAAGGCTATTGCTTGCTGGATTGAAGCCTTTATTACTCGTCATGGCGAGGTTGAAATTTGCGCACACCGTCGCAAACATGTTAACCGCCGTAAGAACGAAGGCCCAAGCACAAATCATACGGAAGATAGACTATGAGCGGCTTTTTATCTCGCTGGAACCTGCGTAAGCAACAGGTAGAAGCTGAGGGAGAAGCAGAAGTTGCTGCGGCAGAGGAGGCTGCGCAGAAGTTGGCTGAAGAGCAGGCGTTAGCAGCACAAGAGCAAGCTGAATCAGAGCAAGTTGCAGAAAACGCTCTGCAACAATCGACTGATGAAACACGAGTAGAAGCAGATCCTGACAAAATTCTAACTGCTGAGGACCTACCCGATCCTGAGAAAATCGAAGTCGGTGGCAGCTTTGCTAGCTTTATGGGCGCCAATGTTGATCCAGCGACTAAGTCTGCAGCACTAAAAGCCCTTTGGAAGCAGCCCCACTATAATGAGATTGATGGACTGCTTGAGTACGCTCTTGATTACAGTAATCAGCCTCTTCTAACACCAGATGTATCGGCAGAAATCGCTAAAAAAGTCTTCCGTCATATGGTTAAAGACAAAGATGAAGAAAAGTTAGAACAAGACGAATTAGACGTATCAGATGAGATGATTGCGGCTGAAAATTCTGTTGAAAATAAATCTTTAAGTGATACTGACGCAGTATCGGACATTTTGGACGCTCAGCAAGATAGCTTGTCCCAAAATGAACCAAAAAGCAGCGATGTGCCAACTGGAAAAGTTGTTTAACGTCACTATAGAGTGTTTTTAATTCCACAAATTTGGTATGTGATTTGCTGTATTAGTGAGTAATAAAAAGCTGATGCCAATAATAGGCATGATGAGAACAGCGATACTCGTATACGGAAGCAGCCAAAGAACTGTTCAGGAACGCAATGTGAGCAATAGTGAAACGCAAGTCGGACTCAAAGAGGTTCGTCAAAAGGTCCTTGCAGGGACTCAGGTGATTCAAAATCTGATCCCACCGACCGTTAGCTACACCACCGAAGGCAACGTCTTGGTGATCGGCCCGGAAGATTTGGCGCGCCTAGCGGCAGACAAATTGTCCAGCATGGGGCAGTGCGCGATTTTAGCCAACGAGCCAATTACTAGCCAAGATGAAGATCACCTTGAAAAAGTAATGAATGCTGCTGAAAACGTAGAAAGTTACTATAACAAGCTAATCGAAATTAAAGGTTTCTTAGGCCAGTTCCAAGTTAAGGTTGAGCACGATAACGGCAGTGCAGAACTAAGCACTGTGGCTATTCGTAAAGCCCACTTCGACTTGATCCTTGATTTGAGCATGAGCCCATGCATCAACCTAGAAATGCTGCCGCCAGGCTATTTCTATGTCGGTCAGGATGAAGCTAAGCTGGCTGATGCACTTGAACAGTTACCAGATCTTATCGGTTCATTTGATAAGCCACGTTACGTGAAAATTAACAGCGATATTTGTGCTCATAACCGTAATGGTAATGAAGGCTGTACGCGTTGTTTAAACTTCTGCCCAGCGGATGCTATTTCTAGCGTTGCCAAGAAGATTGAAATAGACCCATACCTTTGTCATGGCGCTGGTAGTTGTACTAATGCTTGTCCAACAGGCGCGATTAGTTATGACTTGCCAACACCGCAAGCTATGCATACTTACTTGCAAAAGCTAGTGACTAAGTTCCGCGCAGAAGCGCAGGTTGCACCGGTTATTCTTTTCCATGATATGGGTAAAGGCGCACAGTTAGTGACTGACGCACTTGCTGGTGAAATCATTCCAATTGAAATGGAAGAGATCACGGTTGCGAGCATGGATCATTGGTTGTCTGCTCTAGCATGGGGCGCACGCCAAATTTTGGTTCTGCAAACAGATGTGACTGCACCAACATTGACGCAGATGCTTAATGGTGAGCTTTCATTAGCGAACGATATTCTTGATGAAATGGGTCAGCCACAACGCATTAGCTTAATCAATGAAGCGCATTTGACTGAAGCGGGTGCGAGTGAGTTGTCTGAGCTGCTTAATACCAGTGCAAGCTGGCCAGTGATAGTGCCTGCTGAATTTGCTGCAACCACTAAGCGTGAAACTATTTACAACGCCATCGATCATCTAAATGAACAAGCTGCATCGGTTGATACCTGCTTATCTCAAAGCAATATTCCATACGGCCAAGTTAGCGTAAACACTGAGAACTGTACCTTGTGTATGTCTTGTGTGGCGACTTGTCCTACTTGGGCATTGACCGATGGTGGCGATCGCCCGGCATTACACTTTGTAGAGCAAGACTGTGTACAGTGTGGTTTATGTGAAGCAGCTTGTCCTGAGAAAGTTATCAGCTTAACGCCTCAGGTTAATCTCGATAAAGCTGCGCGTCAGGAGCGTCAAACCCTGCATGAGGAAGCCCCGTTCGAATGTATTACTTGCGGCACACCGTTCGCAACGCAATCCATGGTGAAACGGATGTTAGATGTGGTTGGAACCCACAGTGCCTTCAGTGCCAACACAGACCGTTTAAAGATGTGTGGTGACTGTCGAGTTAAAGACATGTTTGAAGACATTCTTCAAGATCCTGAAAAGCAACTGCGATAAGAGTTTAACCATGACCGAATTAGTAAGAGAAGTTTCAGAAAACGATGAGCTAAGAGCCGATATTTATCAGTTGCTTGCAGCGTTATTACGTCGCCAACCAAGCCCTGAGTTGCTTGCGTTCTTATCGGGCTTAGAAATTGACGCTGACGACGACAGCGACATGACTAAAGCTTGGGTTGGACTTAAATTGGCCGCACAGCAATTCAGTGATGAACAACTTGAAGATGAGTACTTTAACGTGTTCCTTGGTGTAGGTTGTGGCGAAATCCTGCCTTACGGTAGCTGGTTTATGACTGGCTCATTGATGGATAAGCCATTGGCTTTATTGCGTAATGATCTAATGCAATTAGGTTTTGAGCGTGAAGAAGAAGTTAAAGAACCAGAAGACCATGTTGCTGCACTTTGCGAAGTGATGGGCACCTTGATTTTAGAAGCTCCTGGCTACCGTCAGCTTGCTTTCTACCAGCGCCACATGGGTAGCTGGATTGAGCGCTTCTGCGATAGCTTAGCAAAGGCACCAAGTGCTGCTTTCTATGCAACAGTGGCTCAGCTTGCTAAAGCATTCTTCGTGATTGAAGCGAAAGAGTTTGAACAGTTAAGTCTAAACATTCCGGTTAACTGCCCAGGCAGCGAAGCGGAAAGTATAGAAAAGATTGAGCCATCTACCAATGAGTTAGCGTCTTAAGCGCAGGTAGAGGTTTAGATTTATGTCAGTTCAGAGTTTGTTAATCGATAGATCTGAGCTGACATAGACAAAAAATGGGAGTCTTATTTGATAAGAGCCCAACAAGAACTGGATAGAGAGTTTAGTGATAAGCATTTTATCTTAATTTTAGGAAATCTAAGGAGACACTATGAAGAAGCAAGCTTCCGACATGGGCCGTCGTCAATTGCTTAAAGCATTGGCAATCGGCGGTGCGGCTGGCGCAGTTGCAACTGCAAGTGGACAAGCTCTTGCCGCAGAACCTGAAGCAACGCCAGTTGCTAAAAAAGGCAGCGGCTACCAAGAGTCTGACCATGTTCGTAGTTATTACGACACACTGCGCAGTAAATAATTAAAGGAGAGTGTGATGCGATTAACCCGCAAAACAGACCAAGCTGCAGCAAGCAACAAAGCAGTTTTAGGTTTAAACCGTCGCCAATTCCTCAAGTCCGCGAGCCTCGCGACAGGCGGTATTGCAGCGGCATCAATGCTAGGCGCAGGAATGATGCGCAAAGCTGAAGCAAAAGATATTCCCCACGACACCCCCACCGAAACTAAACGTACTATCTGTTCTCATTGCTCTGTTGGCTGTGGCGTTTATGCCGAAGTTCAAAACGGCGTATGGACAGGTCAGGAACCTGCATTCGATCACCCGTTTAACGCTGGTGGACACTGTGCAAAAGGTGCTGCGCTGCGTGAACACGGTCACGGTGAGAAGCGTCTTAAGTATCCAATGAAGTTAGAAGGCGGCAAGTGGAAGCGTCTTTCATGGGAGCAAGCGATTGAAGAAGTTGGTCAGCAAGCACTAGATATTCGTAAAGAATCGGGTCCTGACTCAGTATTCTTCATGGGTAGTGCCAAGTTCTCTAACGAACAAGCTTATATGTACCGCAAGTTTGCGGCAATGTGGGGCACCAACAATGTCGACCACTCTGCACGTATTTGTCACTCTACCACTGTAGCCGGTGTTGCAAACACTTGGGGCTATGGTGCGCAAACTAACTCGTTTAACGATATTCGTAACGCTAAAGCGATGATGTTTATTGGTTCTAACCCTTGTGAAGCTCACCCTGTTGCGATGCAACATATCTTGGAAGGTAAAGAGCGCGGCGCGAAAATTATCGTTGTCGACCCTCGTTTCACCCGAACTGCAGCTAAGTCTGACGAGTTCGTGCATATTCGTCCAGGTACGGATATTCCTTTCATTTATGGTTTGTTATGGCACATCTTCGAAAACGGTTGGGAAGATCAAACCTTTATCGACCAGCGTGTTTACGGTATGGAACGTATCCGCGAAGAGGTGAAGAAATATCCTCCAGCTGAAGTGGCTAACATTGTTGGTGCGACTGAAGAGCAGATGTACCGCGTTGCTAAGTTACTGGCTGAAACTAAGCCGGGGACTGTTGTTTGGTGTATGGGTGGTACTCAGCATCACGTGGGTAATGCTAATACTCGTGCTTACTGCATCCTACAGCTTGCCCTTGGTAACATGGGTGTGTCTGGTGGTGGTACTAACATCTTCCGTGGTCACGATAACGTACAGGGTGCAACGGACTTCGGTTTATTGTTCGATACGCTACCGGGCTACTACGGTCTTAAGACCGGTTCTTGGAAGCACTGGTGTAATGTGTGGGACTTAGATTATGAGTGGGTTAAGAGCCGCTTTGATCAACAGCCACACCTTGGCCAAGATCCTATGACATCAACAGGTATTCCGTGTTCTCGTTGGCACGATGGTGTACTTGAAGACAAGTCTAAGATTGCTCAGAAAGACAATATTCACATGGCATTCTTCTGGGGTCAGTCGGTTAACACTGAAACCCGTGGCCGTGAAGTGCGTGAAGCATTAAACAAAATGAAGACAGTTGTAGTTGTGGATCCATTCCCAACAATGGCTGGTGTTATGCACGAACGTACCGATGGCGTTTACTTACTACCTGCTGCAACACAGTTTGAAACTTATGGTTCAGTATCGGCTTCAAACCGTTCACTGCAGTGGCGTTCTCAAGTCATTGAACCACTATTCGAGTCTAAGCCTGACCATGTGATCATGTACAAGCTAGCCAAGAAGTGGGGCATCGAGAAAGAATTCTGTAAGCATATCAAGGTTAATGGCGATGAGCCGTTGATTGAAGATATGACTCGTGAATTTAACAAAGGTATGTGGACCATTGGTTACACAGGTCAAAGCCCTGAGCGTTTGAAGATGCACCAAGAAAACTGGGGCACGTTCGATATTAAATCGCTTGAGGCACCAGGTGGCCCAGCTAAAGGTGAGACTTATGGTCTACCTTGGCCATGTTGGGGTACGCCAGAGATGAAGCACCCAGGTTCACAGATCTTGTATCGCACTGGTCGTGAAGTCATAAATGGTGGTGGTAACTTCCGTGCCCGTTATGGTGTTGAACATAATGGCGTAAACATTTTGGCTGAAGGTTCTTATTCTAAGGGCAGTGAAATCAAAGATGGCTATCCAGAGTTTACCGACAAGATGCTTAAGCAGCTTGGTTGGTGGGACGACCTTACTGCAGAAGAGAAAGTCCATGCAGAAGGTAAGAACTGGAAGACCGATATTTCTGGTGGTATTCAGCGTGTAGCGATTAAGCACGGTTGTATTCCTTACGGTAACGCGAAAGCGCGTTGTATTGTTTGGAACTTCCCTGATGATATTCCACTACACCGTGAGCCGCTATATACGCCTCGTCGTGACTTGGTTGCTAAGTACCCAACTTACGAAGACCGTATGGTTGCAAGACTTCCTACCCTGTATAAAACAATTCAGGAGCAGGATTTCACTAAAGGCTTCCCATTAGTAATTACTACTGGCCGTTTGGTTGAGTACGAAGGTGGTGGTGAAGAAACACGTTCTAACCCATGGCTTGCTGAGCTTCAGCAGGAGATGTTTATCGAGATCAACCCAGCAGATGCTGCTGATCGCGGTATTCGTGATGGTGATGATGTGTTCGTTCATAGTCCAGAAGGTGCCAAGATCACTGTTAAGGCTATGGTCATTCCACGAGTTGTGCCAGGTGAATGTTTCATGCCATATCACTTCGCGGGTGTATTCGAAGGCAAGAGCCTAGAGAAGAACTATCCAGAAGGAACGGTTCCTTACGTGATTGGCGAAGCCGCCAACACCGTAATGACCTATGGTTATGATGTTGTGACTCAGATGCAAGAGACGAAAGCGAGCTTGTGTCAGGTCAGCAAAGCCTAATTAACTTGATGAGGAGATAAGCCATTATGGCAGTCATGAAATTCTTATGTGACACCAAGCGCTGCATCGAGTGTAACGGTTGCGTCACAGCATGTAAAAACGAAAACGCCTCAGCCATTGGCTGGGGGATCCAACGTCGTCGCGTAGTTACTCTACATGACGGTGAGCCAGGTGAAGCATCAATCTCAGTCGCGTGTATGCACTGTACGGATGCACCTTGTATGGCAGTTTGTCCGGCAGATTGTTTCTACCGTACTGAAGATGGCATCGTATTACACAATAAAGAAACCTGTATTGGTTGTGGTTATTGTTTCTATGCTTGTCCTTTCGGCGCGCCACAGTTTCCACAAAAGGATGCGTTCGGTAGCCGCGGTAAGATGGATAAATGTACTTTCTGTGCCGGTGGTCCTGAGCCAGACTTCTCTGAAGCTGAGCGTAAGCTTTACGGTGCAAACCGTATTGCTGAAGGCAAACTACCAATGTGTGCAGAGCTTTGTGCAACTAAAGCACTGTTGGCGGGTGATGCAGGTGTCGTATCTGATATCTTCCGTGAACGTTCTGCTGCACGACGCGCACCAGGTACTATTTGGGGTTACACCCCAACTACTGGTTAGCAGGGCTGAGTGGGCTAAAAGCGTTGGTTTTTAGCCCAATAAAGGAGTGAGTATGTTTATGAAATCACTGCGCAGCCTTTTTGCTTTGCTAGTTATCCCTTTGGTTTTTTCAATGGGGTTGGGGCTTAGCACCTCCGCAATGGCTGCAGATGAACAATCGAGTCAACAGCAGGCGGCTAAAACCAGTGACGCTGATCTTTGGCGTGCAGTAAAAGCAGGTGAGTCAGGTTACACCGTGGCAGAAGGTGTTGAGCCAGGTGTATTAATTAACGTAGTGGGTAACGAAGGTAAAAACGTTCGCAATCAGTATTTAACTCCTGTTATGGGGATTACGGTTGTTGGCGTATTTGCAGCGTTCCTATTCTTCTACCTAGTAAATGGTCCTTCAAAGTTAAGTAAGGGCTTTTCAGGCAAGATGGTACTACGTTGGTCTAAAGCTGACTTGTGGATCCACTGGATAATGGCGGCTTCTTGTTTAGCGCTAATATTCACGGGACTTAACATCATGTTAGGTCGGTATGTATTGCAACCATACATAGGTGAAGGCCTTTGGGCTGCACTGATTTACGGTAGCAAAACTGTGCACGATTGGGTCAGTCCTATTTTTATCGTGTCATGGATATTGTGTATCGTTAAGTGGATGCCAATGCAGACCTTTAAGATGTATGACTTAAAATGGTTCTTAGTAGTTGGTGGTTACGTCAACTTTGGTCCATTTAAAGGCAAGCACCCTGATAGTGGTTTTGCTAACGCCGGTGAGAAATTGTGGTTCTGGAGCCTTGCATTGTTTGGCTTATTTATCGCAGCTTCGGGGTTAATGTTGGTGTTACCTGGGCTTGATTTGCCGCGTGAAGCGTCAATGGCAGCACTGTTAATTCACTCGATTAGTGCCATTATTATTATCGCATTTACTATCGTTCATATTTGGATGGCGACAGTACTCAGCGAAGGTGGTATGGAGTGTATGGTATCAGGCTACTGTGATGAAAACTGGGCTGTTCAACATCACAACGTTTGGTACGATGAAATTAAAGAAAATAACAGCATAGTTTATAGAGACTAGCGTTAGTTTTGCTTTCATCTAAAAATGCCTCGACTTTGTCGGGGCATTTTTGTTTTCTTCTCATTCAGATTGTCCTTCAGCTCTATTCAGAGGCAGCTCAATAACCAAGTAATTGGTATTAGTTAGATTACCCGCACTAAGCCAGTCAATTACGTAGAGCCGACGTTATCCTATTTATATAAAAACAGGGTTATCAGTAGTTTATATTAGACCTATCTCCATTAGGATCTCTTAGGTCGTATTAATCACTTTTCAAATTGTTGCTTATTGGTGATAAATAAGTGTTAGCTGGATCTGAAGGGGTGAACTGTCATGGCGAGTTTAAATAGGGTTTTGTATAAAAAATATCCCCGCCTAATTTCAAATGTTAATAATTAGCATTTATATAAGCAAATCCTGTGATGTTCTGTATTTGTTAAATTCAAAATGAGGCTCAACCGTCTAATCACTTGTGCTATTTTGATTTACTACACAGTTTTTTCGCTTTTAAATATGCGCCAGTTAACACTTTTGCCTTACCCCTCCTAATAGTCGAAATCTAACCTATCTCAGATCAATTTTTCTTAAGCTAATTTTCTTTATATTAGCCCTGCAATTTTGTTGGATACCTCTAATAAGTAAACAAATTTTACAATGCGGAACATTGGTTTAACAACCGCATGGTTGTCGCTGTAAACGGTAGCATTATTAGACTTATCTTAATTTTTATAATGAGAGTATTCCTTATCTTCCAGGAGTAAAAATGAACAAGCAACAGCCTGATCTGAACCGCAGATCTTTGCTGAAAGCACTGACCATTGGTGGCACCGCAAGTGTCGCTATCGCCGCGACAGGCGTCAGTGTTGCCCAAGCAAGTGAAACTAAAGTCAGTGCAAAGAATGACAATGGCTATCATGAAACTGCGCATATCCGTAGTTATTACAACAGCTTACGCGGATAGTTTAGGAGAATTTAAGCGATGAAGTTAACTCGCAAATCCAATGCGGCACCAACCACAGAGAAAAAAACTCTAGGTCTTAGTCGTCGTCAATTTATGAAGCATGCAGGTATTACATCTGGTGGTATCGCAGCAGCTTCTTTGTTGGGCACCGGCATGATGCGTCGTGCAGAAGCCAAAGACGTGCCATATGATGCACCAACTGAAATTAAGCGTACTGTATGTAGTGCGTGTGCGGTAGGTTGTGGTTTATACGCAGAAGTACAAAACGGTGTGTGGACAGGTCAAGAGCCAGCTTTCGATCACCCATTCAACGCCGGCGGTCACTGTGCTAAAGGTGCTGCACTGCGTGAACATGGTCACGGTGAAAAGCGTCTTAAGTACCCAATGAAGCTTGTTGATGGCAAGTGGAAGAAACTATCTTGGGAGCAAGCTTACAACGAAGTTGGCGACCAAATGCAGACCATTCGTAAAGAATCTGGTCCAGACTCTGTTTACTTTATGGGTAGTGCTAAGTTCTCGAACGAAGGCTGCTACATGTACCGTAAATTTGCGGCAATGTGGGGCACGAACAACGTCGACCACTCTGCACGTATTTGTCACTCTACCACTGTAGCCGGTGTTGCCAACACTTGGGGTTACGGTGCGCAAACTAACTCTTTCAACGACATCCAGAATGCAAACGCAATTTTCTTCATCGGCTCAAACCCGGCTGAAGCGCATCCTGTTGCTATGCAGCATATCTTGATCGCGAAAGAGAAGAATAACGCTAAGATTATCGTGGTTGACCCACGTTTCTCTCGTACAGCTGCTCACGCCGATCTGCACTGTGGTTTACGTCCAGGTACAGATATTCCATTTATCTACGGTATGCTTTGGCACATCTTCGAAAACGGTTGGGAAGATAAGACATTTATCGAGCAACGTGTCTTCGAAATGGACACAATTCGTGAAGAAGTGAAGAAGTTCCCACCTAAAGAAGTTGAGAACATCACAGGCTGCACAGAAGAAGAAGTTTACCAAGCGGCTAAAATGATGGCTGATAACCGTCCTGGTACGGTTGTTTGGTGTATGGGTGGTACTCAGCATCACGTCGGTAATGCTAACACTCGTGCTTACTGTATCCTGCAGCTAGCGCTAGGTAACATGGGCGTGTCTGGTGGTGGTACTAACATCTTCCGTGGTCACGATAACGTACAGGGTGCAACTGACTTAGGTCTATTGTTCGATACGCTACCAGGTTACTACGGTCTTAAGACGGGTTCTTGGAAGCACTGGTGTAACGTTTGGGACCTAGATTACGGTTGGGTTAAGGATCGTTTTGACCAAAACTCATACCTAGGTCGCATCCCAATGAACACCCCAGGTATCCCTTGTTCTCGTTGGCATGATGGTGTGTTAGAAACACCTGAAAAGCTAGCGCAGAAAGACCGCGTGCGTATGGCGTTCTTCTGGGGTCAATCGGTTAACACTGAAACCCGTCAGCGTGATGTGCGTGATGCACTTGACCAAATGGACACCGTAGTGGTTGTGGATCCATTCCCAACTATGGCGGGTGTTATGCACCGTCGTAAGAATGGTGTTTATCTGCTACCAGCTGCAACTCAGTTCGAAACCCAAGGTTCTGTGTCTAACTCTGGCCGTTCACAACAGTGGCGTGAGCAGGTTATTGAGCCTTTATTCGAATCTAAAACTGACCTTGAGATCATGTACCGTCTATCGCAAAAGCTTGGTTTTGCAGATGAGTACACTAAGCGTATTGCTAAAGATGCAAATGACGTATTAGTTATTGAGGACATTACCCGCGAAATTAACCGCGGTATGTGGACTATTGGTATGTCAGGTCAAAGCCCTGAGCGCTTGAAACTACATACCCAAAACTGGGGTACATTCAGCAACAAGACGCTTGAAGCTGCTGGCGGCCCTGCTAAGGGTGACACCTACGGTCTACCTTGGCCATGTTGGGGTACACCAGAGCAGAAGCACCCTGGTACCCAGATCCTTTACAACACAAACAAACACGTACTTGAGGGTGGCGGTAACTTCCGTGCTCGTTACGGTGTTGAGTATAAAGGTAAGAACCTACTTGCTGAAGGTAGCTACTCTAAAGGCGCTGAAATCCAAGACGGTTACCCAGAGTTCACAGCTGACATGCTTAAGCAACTTGGCTGGTGGGACGACCTAACTGCGGCTGAAAAAGCTGAAGCTGAAGGTAAGAACTGGAAGACCGATATTTCTGGTGGTATCCAACGTGTGGCAATGAAGCACGGTTGTATTCCATTCGGTAACGCTAAAGCACGCTGTATTGTTTGGACATTCCCAGACGAAGTACCTGTTCACCGTGAGCCGCTATATACGCCACGTCGTGATCTTGTGTCTAAGTACCCAACATATGCTGACATGCAAGTACACCGTCTACCAACACTGTACAAGACTATTCAAGATATAGACTCAGCAGCTAAGTATCCGCTAGGTCTGACTTCTGGTCGTTTAGTTGAGTACGAAGGTGGTGGTGAAGAATCGCGTTCAAACCCATGGTTGGCAGAACTTCAACAAGAGATGTTTGTTGAGATTAACCCAGCTGATGCGGCAGATCGCAGCATTCGTGACGGCGACACAGTATGGCTAGAAGGTGCTGAAGGTGGTCGTATTAAGATTAAGGCAATGGTCACTCCACGCGTTAAGCCTGGTGTTACTTGGATGCCTTACCACTTCGCGGGTGAGATGCACGGCGAAAGCTTAGCGCCTAACTACCCAGAAGGTACGGTTCCTTACGTTATTGGTGAATCAGCTAACACTGCATTGACTTATGGTTATGACCCTGTGACTCAGATGCAGGAAACCAAAGCATCGCTTTGTCAGATCACTAAAGCCTAAGTGCAGAATTAGCTAGGAGAATTGCCAGAATGGCTACAATGAAATTTTTATGTGATACCAAGCGCTGCATCGAGTGTAACGGTTGTGTCACAGCATGTAAGAACGAAAACGACTCTGCTCTAGAGTGGGGAATTCAACGTCGTCGCGTTGTGACAATCAACGACGGTGTTAAAGGCGAAGCATCTATCTCAGTAGCATGTATGCACTGTAGTGATGCACCTTGTATGGCAGTTTGCCCTGCAAACTGTTTCTACAAGACAGAAGACGGCATCGTACTTCACGACAAAGATACCTGTATCGGTTGTGGTTACTGCCTATACGCTTGCCCATTTGGCGCGCCACAGTTCCCTAAATCAGGTGCTTTCGGTGCTCGCGGCAAGATGGACAAGTGTACTTTCTGTGCCGGCGGCCCAGAAGAGAACTTCTCTGAAGCAGAGCGCCAGAAGTACGGTGCAAACCGTATCGCTGAAGGCAAGCTACCTATGTGTGCTGAGTTGTGTGCAACTAAAGCGCTATTAGCGGGTGACGCAGAAGTTGTTTCTGCCATCTTCCGTGAGCGTGTTGCATACCGTGGTTCTAACAAAAATGTTTGGGGCTAAGCCTTAAATATTGAGTTAGTCCATAATCGCTGCAAGCTATCTCATTGAGATCGCTTGCAGCAATCAGGAGGTGACATGAACAAATGGTTCAAACACATAGGCGTGGCAATTGCACTGTTATTTAGTGTGTCGGTATTTGCCCACGATGGCCCTAAAGTGGGTGACACTAATGAAGTAAATAATGGTCAAATCTGGGCTCAGCTAAAAGCGGGCGAAGAAGGCTATACCACTTCAACGAGTGAGTTCCACGGCCAAGCAATTAACACGTATGACTTACGTGTACTTGAATTGCGCAGTGACATTCTTGCGCCAGCATTAATGGCAGCCCTTTTTGGGATGATCATTATTTTTGTGCTGTTTATCAAAGTGAACGGCATTTCTAAGCTGCACGGCGGATATTCAGGTAAGCTGGTTTATCGTTGGTCTAAGTTTGATGTATCAATTCACTGGCTAGGTGCGATTCCTTGTCTGTTATTGATCTTAACTGGCTTAACCTTGCTTGCAGGGCGTTTCTTCTTCCAGCCGTACATAGGTGAAGGCCTTTGGGCCGGTCTAGTCAACGGTGCTAAGCAAGTCCACGACATCATGGCAATTCCGTTCATGTTAGGTTGGGCGCTAATGGTGACGTTATGGGCTAAGAACCAGATGCCTAAGATGTATGACCTTAAGTGGATGATGGTTGTTGGTGGTTATATCAACTTCGGTCCATTCAAAGGTAAGCATCCTGACGCCGGTTTCGCTAACGCGGGTGAGAAATTATGGTTCTGGGCATTCGCTGCTTTTGGCCTACTCATTTCTGCTTCTGGCATGTTGTTGCTATTCCCGAACTTATTCGAGCCTAGCCGCACTCTAAGCCTAATTGCATTAGTGCTTCACTCAGTGAGCGCTATTATCATTACTGCTTTCTCAATCGTGCATATCTTTATGGCAACGGTTATGTCTGAAGGTGGTATGGAGTGTATGGTTTCTGGTTACTGTGACGAAACATGGGCAAGCCAGCACCATAACCTTTGGTTCGATGAGATCAAAGAAAACGGTACGCTTAAGTACAAAGAATAGTATTCGCTGAATATTGTCGTTAAATGCCCTGACTGAGTCGGGGCATTTTTTTGCTTACAGCTCTTACTTATAAACGCTATTAGCAATTCCTACCAAGTGTCTACCAGCTTTACTGCGATTGCACATACCAAGCCACTATAAGGCTTGTTAGTCCTTATCCATGTATCTCATAGCGACGCCTAATGTGCGCTTGGTCATTCTGCCTTCCTCAAATCTTACTTGCTAGTCATGGAGTGTGCTCTCTGAGCGCTGTATTTAGCACGCAGAGCATCAGTATCTAGAAAGTTCGTCAGCCATAGTTACATTAGGCAGTCTGCTTCGGAGGCTCGCTTACTAACAGAGCCACATTTCCTGCCTATCTGCGTCTTAAATTCGTTTGCCCAGAACTCTTGGTACCGCTCAACTTATTACACTGCTTGGTATTACAGTTAACCAACAAACTAATGCTAAAAAACACTAAATGTAGCTTTAGATGCTAGTTAATGCGGCTTTGGAGGAAACACGTGTTAACTATTGGTGTTGTTGGTGTTTTGGGCTTTAAGTTTATGACTTTAAGTTATTTTCAAGGTTTGGTTTCATAGTTTGTTGTGGATTATTTTGCTACTGAGCTTAAGTTGTCTTATTAAAACATGCTCTACTTAACACTTTTGTTCTGATTTGGCTAAAATCGAATATTTAATCAGATTTAGATCAACTTTTCGGCCATTGAAATTATTTATATTACGCCGGCTATATTGGGGATAACTCTAGTAAATATACACTTTTTACAATGTTAACCGACTGATTAACAGGCGGTTAACCTGCGTTGCAAGTCGTAGCGTTATTGGATCTATCTTAAGTGTTTATAAACAAAACTATTCCTTCCTACTAGGAGTGAAAATGAAAAAGCAACAGCCTGATCTGAATCGCAGATCTTTGCTGAAAGCACTAACTATCGGCGGCACTGCAAGTGTTGCTATCGCCGCAACTGGCGTAAGTGTTGCTCAAGCAAATGAAACGAAAGTTAGCACCAAAAATGTAGATGGCTATCATGAAACTGCACACATTCGCAGTTATTACAATAGCTTACGCGGCTAGTTTAGGAGAAGTACAGCGATGAAGTTAACTCGCCAATCTAACGCGGCACCTACCGTAGAGAAAAAGACTCTAGGTATTAGCCGTCGTCAGTTTATGAAGCAAGCAGGTATCACATCTGGTGGTATCGCAGCAGCTTCTTTATTAGGCACTGGCATGATGCGTAAAGCAGAAGCTAAAGTGCAAACTGTTGCTCATGACGCACCAACTGAAATCAAGCGTACTGTATGTAGTGCTTGTGCGGTAGGTTGTGGTTTATACGCAGAAGTTCAAAATGGTGTTTGGACAGGTCAAGAGCCTGCATTTGACCACCCATTCAACTCTGGCGGCCACTGTGCTAAAGGCGCGAGCTTACGTTACCACACGCATTCAAATAAGCGTGTTAAGTACCCAATGAAGCTTGAAGGCGGCAAGTGGAAGAAGCTTTCATGGGAACAAGCTATTTCTGAAATCGGCGATAAGATGCTTGAGATCAATCAAACATCAGGTCCTGACTCAGTTTACTTCATGGGTAGTGCGAAGTTCTCTAACGAAGGTGCATACATGTACCGTAAGTTAGCGGCAATGTGGGGAACAAACAACGTTGACCATTCAGCGCGTATTTGTCACTCAACTACAGTTGCTGGTGTTGCGAACACTTGGGGTTACGGTGCACAAACCAACTCTTTCAACGATATTCGTAACGCAAAAAATATCTTCCTGATTGGGGCAAACCCAGCAGAGGCGCATCCAGTAGCGATGCAGCACATTTTAATCGCCAAAGAGCGCGGCGCAACAATGACTGTTGCTGACCCACGTTTCTCTCGCACTATGGCGCATTCTGATATCCACCTACCATTACGTCCAGGTACCGATATTCCTTTGGTTTACGGTCTAATGTGGCACATTTTTGAAAATGGTTGGGAAGATAAAGAGTTTATCCGCACACGTGCTTACGGCATGGACAAGATCCGTGAAGAAGCTGCGCGTTGGACTCCTGAAGAAGTTGAAAACGTAACTGGCGTATCTCGCGAAGCTGTTTATGCTGCTGCTAAACAAATGGCGACTAACCGTCCAGGTACTGTAATTTGGTGTATGGGTGGTACTCAGCATCACGTTGGTAACGCTAACACGCGTATGTACTCTATCCTGCAGCTAGTGCTAGGTAACATGGGTGTGTCTGGTGGTGGTACTAACATTTTCCGTGGCCACGACAACGTTCAGGGCGCAACGGATATGGGTCTGCTATTCGATAACTTACCAGGCTACTACGGCGTTGGTGAAGGCGCATGGCACCACTGGTCTCGCGTATGGGATCTACCATTCGATTCAGTTAAAGCACGTTTCGACCAAAAGTCTTACTTAGGTCGTAGCCCTATGACTACTCCTGGTATGCCATGTTCTCGCTGGCAAGATGGTGTGTTAGATGCTAAAGACACTCTTGCTCAAAAAGATAACCTACGTCTAGCATTCTTCTGGGGTCAATCAGTTAACACTGAAACGCGTCAGATGGAAGTGCGTGACGCATTGGACAAGCTAGAAACTGTAGTTGTTGTTGATCCGTATCCAACAATGGCGGGTGTTATGCACCGTCGTCAAGATGGCGTTTACATCCTACCTGCTGCTACTCAGTACGAAGGCGAAGGTTCTGTAAACAACTCTGGCCGTAGTGCACAGTGGCGCCAACAGGTTGTTGAGCCGTTATTCGAGTCTAAGAATGACCTAGAAATCATGTACCGCTTAGCGAAGCATGTAGGCATTGCTGACACATGGACTAAGCACATCAAGGTTAATGGCAACATGCCTGATCCTGATGACATCATGCGCGAATACACTAAAGGTATGCGTTCAGTGGGTTACACAGGTTGGAGCCCAGAGCGTATCCGTGCTCACACCATGAACTGGGGCGATTTCTCTTCTGAAACGCTAGAAGCTGCTGGCGGCGTGAACAAGGGCGAGACTTACGGTCTACCTTGGCCATGTTGGGGTACTCCAGAGCAGAAGCACCCTGGTACACAGATTCTATACCGTACAGGTATGAACGTTAACCAAGGTGGTGGTAACTTCCGTGCTCGCTTTGGTGTTGAGCATGAAGGCGTGAGCATCCTAGCTGAAGATTCAGCTTCTGTTGATGCTGATATTCAAGACGGTTACCCACAATTTGATGACAAGATGCTGAAGCAACTTGGCTGGTGGGATGAGCTAACTGCTGAAGAGAAAGCACTAGCTGAAAACCGTACTTGGGCTACTGACTTAGGCGGCGGTATCGTACGTGTTGCGCTAGCACACAACATGGTGCCATACGGTAATGCCAAAGCACGTTGTCGCGTTTGGACTTTCCCAGACGAAGTGCCTGTTCACCGTGAGCCAATCTACACAGCACGTCGTGATCTAATTGAGAAATACCCAACTCATAACGACATGCAAGTTCACCGTCTACCAACCTTGTACAAAACGTTACAAGACAAGGTTATTAGCGATGATCTAGACAAGAAGTACCCACTAATCTCTACTTCTGGCCGTTTGGTTGAGTACGAAGGTGGTGGTGAAGAGTCTCGTTCTTGCCCATGGTTGGCTGAACTTCAACAAGAAATGTTCATCGAAATTAACCCAGCTGATGCGGCAGATCGCGGCATTCGTGACGGTGATGACGTTTGGGTTGAAGGCGCAGAAGGCGGACGCATCAAGATCAAGGCGATGGTAACTCCACGTGTTGGTGCTGGTGTCACTTGGATGCCTTATCACTTCGCGGGTGTAATGCACGGTGAAGATCTGCAATATCCAGAATCTGGTGGAATTAGCACTAAGCCTTACGTAGTGGGTGAATCTTGTAACACGGTAATGACTTACGGTTATGACCCTGTGACTCAGATGCAAGAAACTAAAGCCACACTTTGTCAGATTGCTAAAGCTTAATTGCTGTATTAGCTAGGAGAATTGCCAGAATGGCTACAATGAAATTTTTATGTGATACCAAGCGCTGCATCGAGTGTAACGGTTGTGTCACAGCATGTAAGAACGAAAACGACTCTGCTCTAGAGTGGGGAATTCAACGTCGTCGCGTAGTGACTATCAATGACGGTGTTAAAGGCGAAGCCTCTATCTCTGTTGCTTGTATGCACTGTGATGATGCACCTTGTATGGCAGTTTGTCCTGCAAACTGTTTCTACAAGACAGAAGACGGCATCGTGCTTCACGACAAAGATACGTGTATCGGTTGTGGTTACTGCCTATACGCTTGCCCATTTGGCGCGCCACAGTTCCCTAAATCAGGTGCTTTCGGTGCTCGCGGTAAGATGGATAAGTGTACTTTCTGTGCGGGTGGCCCAGAAGAGAACTTCTCTGAGGCAGAGCATCAGAAGTACGGTGCAAACCGTATCGCTGAAGGCAAGCTACCTATGTGTGCTGAGTTGTGTGCGACTAAAGCGCTACTAGCGGGTGATGCAGAAGTTGTTTCTTCAATCTTCCGTGAGCGTGTTGCATACCGTGGTTCTAAAAACGCAGCTTGGGGTTAATCAACTTAGGTTGACTAACTTCTGGCGTACCCTGAGTGGCTCATTAACGTGAGCCGCCCAGTGGTAATAGAGGACGTATTATGAACAAATGGTTAAAACACATAGGCGTAGCAATTGCACTGTTTTTCAGTGTGTCTGTATTTGCTAACGCTACTGATAAAGTGGGTGACACTATTGAAGTGAACAACGGCCAAATCTGGGCTCAGCTAAAAGCGGGCGAAGAAGGTCGTACAACTTCAACAAGTGAATTCCACACGCAAGCAATCAACACGTATGACTTACGTGTACTTGAATTGCGTAGTGATATTCTTGCTCCAGCATTAATGGCTGCCTTGTTCGGCATGATCATTATTTTTGTCCTGTTTATCAAAGTGAATGGCATTTCTAAGCTTCACGGTGGTTACTCAGGCAAGCTGGTTTACCGTTGGTCTAAGTTTGACGTATCAATTCACTGGCTAGGTGCGATTCCTTGTCTGCTATTGATCCTAACAGGCTTAATGCTAATTGCTGGCCGATACTTCGTTCAGCCTTACATCGGTGAAGGCCTATGGGCTAGTCTAGTTAACGCTTCTAAGCAGATCCACGACATCATGGCGATTCCGTTCATGTTAGGTTGGGCGCTAATGGTGACGTTATGGGCTAAGAACCAGATGCCTAAGATGTATGACCTTAAGTGGATGATGGTTGTTGGTGGTTACATCAACTTCGGTCCATTCAAAGGTAAGCACCCAGACGCTGGTTTCGCTAACGCGGGTGAGAAATTATGGTTCTGGGCATTCGCTGCTTTCGGCCTAGTAATTTCTGCATCTGGTATGTTGCTACTATTCCCGAACTTGTTCGAGCCTAGCCGCACACTAAGCTTAATCGCGCTAATTCTTCATTCAGTCAGTGCTATTATCATTACTGCTTTCTCAATCGTGCATATCTTTATGGCAACGGTTATGTCTGAAGGTGGTATGGAGTGTATGGTTTCTGGTTACTGTGACGAAACATGGGCAAGCCAGCACCACAATCTTTGGTTCGATGAGATCAAAGAAAACGGTACGCTTAAGTATAAAGAGTAATCCTCTTTAGCACTTAACATCTAGACACCTCAGCTATTCGTAGCTGGGGTGTTTTTTTATCTGTGAAGCATTGTACGTTTTATGCGCAAACGCTAAAGTATGACTTACTTAACAAAAAAACTTACATTTCATTGATAGGAAACGCTAAATCGTAACCTAATCACGTTTTAAGCTCATTTAAAGTGCTAATTTTGCTCATCGCTAGTGCATTCCAATGTTTCCGATTCTTTTGCCATTAGCATTCTTTTATAGGAATTTATATGTCGTCAATTATTCTGCCTGATTCAGTTCAACCTTATAACGCCAACATCACTACGCCTGACTGGATGATTAGCGGTATGGAAAAAGTCATGCAGTTTTACGTGGATCGTAATTTACGACTCGATACGGTTTCGGCTGAAATGATGCCAAACCCAATCGAAGGTAAGAAGTATATGTTGTATGCACATGTACCGTTTTGCCATACCTTATGCTCGTACTGTACTTTCCATCGCTTCCTATTTAAAGAAGACAAGGCTCGCGCTTACTTCATCTCTTTGCGTAAAGAGATGGATATGGTTAAAGCTTTAGGTTATGACTTTGAATCTATGTATATCGGTGGCGGTACAACCACGGTATTAGAAGATGAGCTTGCACGAACTATTGAGCATGCTAAAAAGCTGTTCCCAAGTATTAAAGAAGTCTCATGTGAGTCAGATCCGCAGCACTTAGATAGCGAAGGCTTTAAGCAGCTTGAAGGCCTAGTCGACCGTATGTCTATCGGCGTACAAAGCTTTAATGACGACATCTTGGCGATGACAGACCGTATTGAAAAGTTCGGTACTGGCCAGCAGACGTTTGATAAGATCATGGCGGCCAAAGAGCTGTTTCCAATCATCAATGTCGATCTTATCTTTGGTTTCCGTGGTCAAACTGACGAAGTGATCCAGCATGATTTGGATATGGCATCTAAGCTTGATCCTCGCCAAATCACCACTTACCCATTAATGATCACTCACCAAACTCGTAAGAGTGTTAAAGGTAAGCTCGCGGCTCCTCAAGGTGATATGGCGCGTCAGTATCGTCAAATCCTAAACAGCCTTAACGGTCAATATAACCAGCTATCGGCATGGGCGTTCGGTAAAGCAAATGATGAAGGGTTTGACGAGTATGTGATTGATTTTGATGAATACTTAGGCGTAGGCTCGGGCTCATTTAGCTTCTTAAATGACACGCTTTATGTAAACACCTTCTCATTGCGTAATTACCAAGAGCGTATTGCGAATGGCAAAATGGGTGTGGACCAACAGAAGCGCTATGGTCGTAAAGAAGTGATGCAGTATCGCTTCCTATTAGGCATGTTCTCGGGTCGCCTATCACGTAAGTATTTCCGCGAAACATTTGGGGTTAACTTAGACACTGCGCTATTTAAAGAGATGACTTCGATGAAAGCCATCGGCGCAATTAAGAATGACCCAACTGATCCAGACAACCTGATTATCACCGATAACGGTAAAATGATGGGATTGTTGATGATGAAAGAGTTCTATTCTGGCATGGATAACGTCCGCGCTCAGCTACGTAAGCCACTTAAAGCTTGCGATATGTAAGACTCGTAATTTGCCGCCAGTTACCGTTGGCGGTTATTAGATACAAAAAAGGGTGAAGCTAACAAGCTTCACCCTTTTGTTTCTATTAGGCGCTGTAATTTCTTGATGTCTTCTTTGATCTGCAACACATAGTCATCTGTGTATTGCAGTTGCTCAAATTCAAACAAACACGCCTGGTAGCGAGCCAATTGTGCTTCTGGTGTCGTGCCAAATTCCATTTGGTCGTGGATGCCAATAATTGAGTCCATTCAACTATCCTGTAAGTAGGCTTGCCAATATCTTATATCGCAAATTTTTATTTGCGTAGCGCTGTATCGGCTTGTGTATGCTAATAGTAGTTGATTTCTAGCGAATTGCTCTGCTTTGATAATATTATTTTCAATAAGTTACCAATAAAGTGCAAAAACAAGGTGTTAATCGCTGGGTATTAGCTCTTACACTAGCTTAAGAGATCGCTTACAGGGTTAACGATAAAAGCCTTATCCCTGTCGTTACTTCAGGGCAGAGCTTGGAACCCTGAATAAAATCTCTTACTATCGAATGAACTCTTGTTTATATCGAGCTGTTATGGCGAATATCTTGTTGGTAGCAAACCTCAACTGCGATCGTATTTTCAACCTCAACCAACCTCTTAAAACAGGTGGACGATTCCATTATCAAGATGGTGGTCAGCGTTTAGGTGGTGGTGGTGCCAATACGGGCATAGGCCTCGTCTGGGCTGGACATCAGGTATCGCTGGTAACAGAAGTGGGCCGAGATGACGTCGGAGACTGGTTGCTTGCTGAGGCGAGTACCCAAGGGATCAATTGCAGTTTGATCCAAAGGCGTGCAGGCAATACTTGCGAAATGTTATTGATGATGACACCTGACGGTGAGCGCACCATTATCAGACCTGAGCGACCCAAATTTGAGTTGCCATTGCCGCCAAACTGGCAAGATGTCGATGCACTATATATCAACTCGTCGACTGAAGGTGCGGCTAGCTGGGCGAAAACGGCGATGAATCACTGCTGGGTAGTTGCACAATTAGCCAAAGATCAGCGTTCTCGACCTTGCCATATATTAATAGCGTCGCTCAGTGATATGGAGGGGCGCTGTGATGGGGAACCTTGGTTATTCGCACAATCGATAGCTGGCGATAAACTTAAGTATTTTGTCGTCACTGACGGCGAAAATGGTGCGACGCTTTATAGCGAAAAAGAAACCAAGCGGGTTGCTGCCATACCAAGTGATGTGATCGATACCACAGGCGCGGGCGATGCTTATGCAGCAGGGCTTATTCATGGTTTAGTTCGTCAGCAAAGCATTTTAGGATCTATGCAAGAAGCTGCTGTTTGGTCCGGTTTTGCTGTGGCTTGCAATAGCTCAATCCCCGGTAAAGGTTTAAAGCATTACCTGACAGAAACACCTTAATTTGGCTGACTCCAAGTTCAACGCTGACTTAGTTCTGTCATCTTGGCGTCATATGACAGTCATTTTTGCTGCTTAATATAGTAAGCAGATAATCTCTGACTGTAATACTTCCAATTTGTCTATTTATGCCCTGTTGCCCTAACAGGGCATTTTTTTTAGTTTCTAAGGCGATTGCATCGAAAGTCGTGCGAGCGCTATCTTTTTTGGTTATTATTCACAAAAGTTTAACAATCATTGTGTTTCACTAAGTTAGATCACTGTAGTTGAGTGAGGGCCGTTATATGGGCAATAGAGTTTTTAGCGATAAGAAACGTTTTATTTGGATTTTGTCGTTATTATTATTAACCGCCTTTGCGGTGACCAGTGGCATAAGCTATCAAGTTGCTCATGACTCATTAAGTAAACAAATTAAAGATAATAATCTGCCGTTAACCAGCGATAATATTTACTCTGAAATCCAACAAGATTTATTACGGCCGATTTTTATTTCCTCACTCATGGCTCAAGATACTTTCGTTCGAGATTGGGCGATTAATCAAGAGCAAACTCCCGATGATTTGATCCGTTATCTGAAAGAGATCCAAGAAAAATATGAAACAGTGACCAGCTTCTTTGTGTCTGAGTCTAGTCGTAATTATTACCACTCCAGCGGCGTACTTAAACGAATTGAAGATATTAACCCTGATGATGCTTGGTATTTTCGGGTGCGATCACTACCTAAGTCAGAGCACTATGAAGTGAATATCGATCCTGATAGTGCTGATCAAAATCGCACCGTGATTTATGTGAATTATAAAGTATTCGACTTTGACGGTAATTTTATCGGGGTTACCGGCGTTGGTTTAGCCGTTGAAAGTGTAAAGCGCCTGATTGAGTTATATCAGCAGCGCTATAATCGCAATGTTTATTTCACTGATAGGCAAGGTAATATCACCCTTCACAGTGAGCTGTACCAAGGAGCTTCGAACTTACAGGACAGCCCGGGGCTTGAGAAGTTAGCGACACGCATTCTTACCAGCCCAAGCAGTTCTTTTGCTTATCAAAAAGAAGGGCAAACGGTTTATCTAAATAGTCGTTTGGTATCAGAGTTTAAGTGGCATTTGGTGGTAGAACAGGACGATGCCCAAAGTGAACAAAAGTTACTGACCACCTTTTGGGTTAATATCGGTTTGAGCCTGCTAGTTACCATCGGTGTGTTAATCATAGCTAATATGACCCTTGGAAAGTATCAGCGCAAACTGGAAGTGATGGCATCAACAGATAAGCTTACCGGCGCGGCAAATCGCCAGGCCTTTGAAGAGCACTTTGCTAAAGTCTTGACGCAATCGGTACTCGATGGCTCGCCGATCTCGATATTGTTGATGGATATTGACCACTTTAAAAAGGTTAACGATAGTCATGGTCATAATGTCGGAGATTTAGTTATCCAAACATTAAGTCACCTGCTTAAGGGCCAATTGGGTGAAGAAGAGCTATTGTGCCGGTGGGGAGGTGAAGAGTTTTTAATTTTGCTACCTAAGTGCAGTTTAAGCCAAGGTGGTGAATTGGCCGAAAGGATTAGGGGATTAGTCGCTGAGCGAGAGCTGAGCGTTAATGGTAGTCAGATTAATGTGACGATTAGTTGTGGCGTTGCTGAATATCGTCACGCAGAAAAAGCTGAAGAGTTAATTAACCGAGTCGACATCGCACTTTACCAAGCCAAAGAGCAGGGACGAAATAGAGTGGTCCTGTCGTATTAGTTTGATTGGTATTTATCTTGATAAAGTAGCTGCATTAATTTATGCCAGCAATGTTAGGATAGTTTAAGTTTTTCAATAGAGTGGAATTGATGCCGGTGCAAACTTTAGCTGAACAGATCTCAGGCCTATATCAAGGCGAAGTGATAGTCGATCTTGGTGGTGTTACCTCAGGAATAAATAATAAAAACGCAGTAACAGCATTAACTGTTGGGGCGTTAGGTGTCGTGGGCGACGTGCAAGCGGATCCTAAGCATCATGGTGGCGCTGACCGGGTATTACATCATTTTCCTAGAGAACACTACGGTCAGTATCGTCGCTGGGATATGATGGCAAGCTTTAAAGATGCACCAGCTATGGGCGAAAATATTAGTACCGTTGGCCTAGATGAAACCCAAGTGCATATTGGCGATATCATCAAAATTGGTGATGTTGAATTACAGGTGACTCAGCCGCGCTCCCCCTGCTTTAAGCTTAATCGCCAATTTGGCCATCAAGAGTTTGCGCTAGCGATGCAGCAAAGTGGACGCTGCGGTTGGTTCTACCGTGTATTAACACCAGGGACCATATCTGCATATGACTCGGTTGTGTTAGTTAAGCGCTTGACGGATATCAGCATTGCAGAAGCGATGCATATCTATTTCTTACCTGAGTTTGATGCACTGGAGTATCAGCGTTTAGCTGACTGCGATGGGCTAGCTGTGGCATGGGTAAATAGCTTACAACGCCGTATTGAGAATCAAGCAATCGAAGATTGGCAGATGCGCTTATATGGCCCAAAGTAGGCTGCGGTAAACGTTATTCAACAGATTTAAATATTATAATTCAAAGGAGTGAAATGCATGACCCAAGATGAAAAAAATATGGGGATCATCGTACAAGTAGCAAGCTTTTCTGGGTATCTAGTGCCATTTGGCAGTATTTTGGGACCATTGATCGTGTGGTTGATGAAGCGTGATGAGTTTCCATTTGTGGAATCATGTGGCCGTAACTGTCTAAATTTTAAAATTAGTCTATTTATCTATGTCACTATTAGCGCGATTTTAATGTTGGTAGGTATCGGTTTTATCCTATTAGCAATATTAGCCATAGCTGACATAGTGTTTACCATTATTGCAGCGATTAAAGCCAGCGAAGGCGAAAGCTATAAATATCCGCTGACGATTAATTTTATTAAGCCAAGAGCTGAATAAAGTGTAAGCGAGTTATCAGCATTAAATAAACCGCCTATTGAGCTTTCATTAGGCGGTTTTTTATTTGAATTACACTTTAAAGCTGGCGACGAGTGAGTCGAGCCTACGGGCTAATTGAATAAGTGTCTGGCTTGCTTGTGCTGCATCTTCAGCAGTTTCAGCTGTGCGTTGAGTAATATCATTAATATCACTGACATTGCGATTGATATCTTCAACCACGGTTGATTGCTCTTCTGTTGCGGCGGCTACCTGAGTGTTCATATCGCTGATAGAGCCGATACGGTCACTAATTCCAGTTAGCGATTGGCTAGCTTCATCGACCGCAGTTACCCCCGCGACTGAGCGGGCACGGCTTTGCTCCATTGCCTCTACTGCGCGGGTGGCTTCAGCTTGTAGCTTATTGATCATCACTTGTACTTCGTTGGTCGACGTTGCTGTACGTGAGGCTAAGTTACGCACTTCATCGGCTACTACAGCAAAGCCACGACCAGCCTCACCTGCACGCGCAGCTTCAATTGCAGCGTTCAGTGCGAGTAAATTGGTTTGCTCTGATACAGCGCGGATCACATCCAAAATAGACTCGATAGACTTGGTATGTGTTGCTAAAGACTCAACCACTTCACCCACTTGCTCTACATCATCAGATAACTGATTTATCGTCTCGCGGGCACGGGTTACTACTACTTGGCCGTTATTTGAGTCTATATCTGCGGCTCTAGCAGTATCTGCTGCTTGGGCGGCATTGCTAGCTATTTCATTAACTGTTGCGCCCATCTCATTAATCGCAGTCGCCACCATAATGGTTTGGTCTTTTTGCAGTTGGCTGTCTGCTAATGTGCGCTGCGCTTGACGTGAGACATCGTTAGCTGATGCTGTCAGCTGAGCGCTAGCCTCACCGACTTCTATCACTGATGCCTGAATTTTGCTGATAAAGCTGTTGAAGCCTTTAGCTAATTGCGCCAGCTCATCGTTACCCTCAACCGGTAAGCGTTGGCGTAGATCGCCTTCACCATCACCAATATTGTCGAGCATATTGGCGACGTTAGCGATAGGGCGGCTTACAGAGCTTGCCACTAAACTTGCGATCGCGATGAAAGTGGCAGCAATAATCGCAGTCCAAATTAAGATTTTGTACGCTGAGTCTTCAAGTAACGAGAAAATTTCCGCTTCAGGAACCTGCGCGATCAAGTACCAGTCCATTGATGGAATATAGCTACTGGCGATCAGCATTGATTCGCCATTTAGCTCTGCTTTCATAAGACTAAAATCGTTTTTCTGCATTAAGTCGGCAGTATTAAGTCCCGGATACAGACTGTTGATGCTAGCTTGGCCAATTTGGCGGGTATCTTGATGCAGCTTTACTTGGCCCTTGGCATCCACTAGATAAACAAAACCCGATTGTTCAATTTTAAATGAACGTAGTAATTGCACCATATCATCAAGTGACTTGCCAAGGCCTACCAAACCGCGACCATGTGGCTGCTGGTAGTTGATAAAGAGTTTTACTTCACCGTTGCTTTCAGTGAACACATTGAGCATCTTTTCTTGGCCGCTATTTTTGTAGTCAAAAAACCAGTTGTCTTGGTTTGGTGACAAAATGCGTAAGAAGCCATCTTGGGTGTAATAAGCTGCAGTTTCTCTATCAGCAAAAGAGGCTTGTGCTAAACCATATTGACGAGTTAAATCACCCAGCAGATCGACTACCAGTGCTTCATGACTTTGCGGGCGATCTTCTTCGAGCCACTGTAATAGCATTCTGTTATTGGCTAACTGCTCGGCAGCATGCATTAAGCTGGAGATATTCAACTCAAGCTTATTGCGGATCTGCGCCATGATATTAGGCATTTCAGATGTTAGCATGCGCTGTTCAATAACTTGTTTAGCGCTTTGTTGACTCAGAATACCGACAAGAGCTGTCGAGAGTAATACTGCTAGAGCGACGGTAAGCAGAATTTTCTGTTTGATGGTGAGCATATTCAATTTCATAAAAATGTGATTGCCTATACAGCCAAGTACATGACCGGAAGTTGTTAATTGCAGAGTTGTCAGCAAGCACACAAGCTAAATGTAGCCCATGAAGTCGATGACGAGTAAATGGATATAAACTGTAGGATTTAAAGGTAGGTATCTGAATTTCAGTCTGAAATTTGTACGCTTTTATTAGAGCGGCGGATTATGTCGAGTTTTTGTTTGCTCTGCAACCCAAAACGCACACCTTTTGGTGTGCGTTTACATTATTTAAATACAGAGTTTTGGTTTATATCAAGTTACATATTCGGGTAGTTTGGACCACCGCCACCCTCAGGTGTTACCCAGGTAATATTCTGGCTAGGGTCTTTAATGTCACAAGTTTTACAGTGGATACAGTTTTGGCCATTGATGACGAAGGTTTTCTCACCGGCTTCCTCTACAATTTCATATACGCCAGCAGGGCAATAGCGCTGCGCTGGCTCATCAAACTTAACCAAATTAACATCAATCGGGATACGGGCATCCTTTAATCGCAAATGGCACAGTTGATCTTCTTCATGAAAGGTATTTGAAAGATAAACCGATGACAGCTTATCGAAGCTTAATTTGCCATCGGGTTTAGGGTAATCAATTTTATTGTAAGCACTGGACTCTGCCATTTGGGCGTAATCCGGTTTTTCATCACGGAGGGTGACAGGAAATTTACCGCCGAACCAGTTTTGGTCGATAAAGTTAAATGCACCGCCTAAATAGGTACCGAATTTATGCATTGCAGGGCCAAAGTTGCGAGAGCAATAGAGCTCCTCTTTGAGCCAACTTTTATCAAAACGGTCTTGCAAACAATCAAGATCTTTACCGGCTTCAACACCGGCCATCATAGCTTGGGCTAGTGTTTCTGCGGCTAACATACCGCTCTTCATCGCGGTATGAGTACCTTTAATTTTGGCAAAGTTCAGTGTGCCTGCATCACAGCCAATAATCATGCCGCCAGGGAAGGTGAGCTTAGGTAGAGAGTTGAGTCCGCCTTTGGTGATTGCGCGCGCGCCGTAGGCAATGCGCTCGCCGCCAGTTAAGGTTTTAGCAATCACTGGATGCGTTTTAAAACGCTGGAACTCATCAAACGGGCTTAGATGTGGGTTTTTATAGTTAAGGTCAACAATTAAACCTACAGCTATTTGATTGTTTTCTAGGTGATACATAAAGCCACCACCCGAAGCGCCTTCCGTTAATGGCCAGCCGCCGGTGTGGACCACTTTACCAAGTTGATGTTGCTCGCTCGGCACTGTCCAAATTTCTTTAAAGCCTAAGCCGTAATGCTGCGGTGTTTTGCCGTTATCGAGGTGGAACTTCTCAATCAGTTGCTTGCCTAGGTGGCCGCGACAACCTTCGCCAAATACTGTGTATTTAGCGTGTAGCTCCATACCTGGTTCATAACCATCTTTAGGCTGGCCATCTTCACCTACGCCCATATCGCCAATTTGAATGCCCTTAACACTGCCATCTTCGTTAAACAGCAGGTCACTGGCAGGGAATCCAGGAAATACTTCAACGCCTAATTCTTCGGCGCGCTCAGCTAGCCAGCGGCAAAGGTTACCGACACTGATAATGTAGTTGCCATGGTTGTGCATAGTCTTAGGAACAAGCGAGTTGGGCATCGCTCGGGCATCGCTTGCTGAGCTAAGCATATAGATTTCATCGTCAGTCACAGCGGTGTTTAAAGGCGCGTTTTTATCGCGCCAATCGTCAAATAACTCATCGAGTACTTTGGGTTCAAATACTGCACCAGACAAAATGTGTGCACCCACTTCAGAGCCTTTTTCGACAACACAAACAGTCAGCTCTTGGCCACTGTCTTTAGATATTTGCATTAAACGACATGCAGCAGCTAATCCTGAGGGGCCTGCACCCACGATTACTACATCGAATTCCATCGATTCGCGTTCCATCAGATCACCTTTCCTTCTTTCCCCCGATGACAATAGTGCAAATTGAATCAACCACACTATAAACGGGTGTTTTAATGTTTTGTTTCACCTTACCTGAAAATCGCGCAAGGTCACAGCGTTTCCATGCTTGTAATGCAGATATTTTAAGCGTTTTTTGGCGTGATTACTGTCACAAAAACTTTATATGTGATGGTTTTTGACGAGAAATGTGGCCTAAAGGGTATGGTTTGTCACACAAATACGCCTATAATCAAGGTTGACGGTTCTCCGAGCTTCTTACCCTACGTCGAGACAGATACGGGTTTTTAGCCGTGGCAATAACGCCACCGGGGTGAGAAAAGAAATGATCTCACCTCCCCTTACTTGGAAAGGTGATCATGTCCCAACTACAAGACAATTTTGGTCGACGGTTTCATTATTTACGTATGTCGGTAACTGACGTATGTAACTTTAAATGCACGTATTGCCTCCCCGATGGCTACCGCCCTGATGGTAAGCCAAAGTTTCTCGATCTCAATGAAATCGAGCATCTAGTTTCGGCTTTCTCACAGGTCGGCACTCAAAAAATCCGTATTACTGGTGGTGAGCCGTCTTTGCGAAAAGACTTCACTGACATTATCCGTATCGTAAAAGATAACGATAAGATCAATACCATTGCGACGACCACTAACGGCTATCGCTTAGCTAAACATGCCCAAGAGTGGTATGACGCAGGCTTAAGACGCATCAATATTTCGGTCGATAGTCTCGACCCAAAAATGTTCTACCAGATCACGGGTGAGAATAAGTTTGATGAAGTGATGCGTGGTGTTGATGCGGCATTAGAAGCGGGTTTTGAGCGAGTAAAAATCAATGCTGTGCTGCTAAAAGGCTTGAACGATAAAGATCTGCCACGCTTTTTACACTGGATTAAAAGTACCCCAATTGACTTACGTTTTATTGAGTTAATGGAAACGGGCTTAGGCCATGATTACTTTAAGGCGCATCACTTAGCCGGTAATGATATCAAGTTGCAGCTAGAAGATGCGGGTTGGCAGTTTGACACCCCTGCGGTTGACGATGGTCCAGCGCAAAACTTCAGTCATCAAGATTACCAAGGTCGTATCGGCTTGATTATGCCGTACGCGAAAAACTTCTGTGCTAGCTGTAATCGTTTGCGAGTATCTGCCAAAGGTAAATTGCACCTTTGCCTGTTTACCGAAAATGGTGTGGATCTACGTGACTTACTGCAGACACCAGATCAGCAAGCTGAGTTGATTGAGCGTTTGCATGGCCAACTTGCCCAGAAAAAAGAAACTCACTTCTTACATGACGGCATTACAGGTGTAACACAGCACTTGGCATCTATTGGCGGCTAATTAAACTCTGATCTGACGCAACGTAAGTTGCGTCAAAAACTAGGTATAATTGTCACCAAGACTCAGTAAAATATGACTCGGTAAAATAAGAGACCATTATGGGACACTGCACTCAAAGCAAGTTTACTGCGCTAAACATTGCTGTTTTAACCTTATCTGACACCCGTAACTTTGAATCTGATACTTCTGGTGCTTTCCTTGAAAGTGCATTGCTAGAAGCGGGTCATACTTTGGCTGACCGCCAGATTATTAAAGATGACAAATACCAGATCCGCTCAGTGTTATCTCAATGGATAGCATCGAATGAAGTGCAAGTGATTATTACCACTGGTGGCACAGGCTTTACCGATAGAGATAACACACCTGAAGCAGTTAAGCCGTTATTTGATCGCGAGATTGAAGGCTTTGGTGAGTTGTTTCGCCATATTACTTACACCGAACTTGGCACTTCAACAGTGCAATCGCGCGCGCTGGGTGGTTTTGCTAATAAAACGGCAATCTTCTGCTTACCAGGTTCAACGGGGGCGTGTAAGACTGGTTGGAATAAGCTGATTAAAGAACAACTTGATGCAACACATCGCCCTTGTAACTTTGTGATGCACGTGAAAAAAATCACCGAATAGACCTTGTTAGAGCTCTATATTGCGGTACTTTGACCATATTTTTAGAAAAAGGCGTAACTCTAATGACCAATGCTTTTACCCATATTAATGCAGATGGCAATGCTCACATGGTAGATGTGACCGATAAGTCTGTAACAGAGCGTGAAGCGCGTGCAGAAGCCTACATTGAAATGGCGAGCGAAACCCTAGAGATGATAATGAGTGGCAGCCACCACAAAGGTGATGTATTTGCTACAGCTCGTATCGCTGGTATTCAAGCGGCAAAGAAAACCTCTGATTTGATCCCGCTATGTCATCCTCTTATGTTGACCAAGGTGGAAGTTGAGCTGGAAGCGCAGCCTGAGCACAACCGTGTGTGGATCCGTAGCTTATGTAAACTTTCTGGCAAAACGGGTGTAGAAATGGAAGCATTAACAGCAGCTTCTACAGCCGCCTTGACCATTTACGATATGTGTAAAGCAGTTCAAAAAGATATGGTGATTTCTCAGGTACGTTTAACTGAGAAGCGTGGCGGTAAGTCTGGGCACTTTAAGGTATAGAGAAGATTATGATTAACGTATTATTTTTTGCACAAGTTAGAGAGCTCCTAGGCACCGCAAGCGTTAAAGTTGAAGCCGGTGAACACACCCAAACAGCTGAAGGCCTACGTGCCACTTTAGCTGCAACAGATGACAAGTGGGCTAAAGTACTGGCATCAGACAAACTGTTAGTTGCGGTAAACCAAACTATCAGCCAGTGGGACAGCGCTATTGTAGATGGTGATGAAGTGGCATTCTTCCCACCAGTAACTGGAGGCTAAGATGATCCGTGTACAAACTCAGGACTTTAATGTTCCAGAGGAATATCACTTAATCAGCCAAGATAACAGCGATGGCGCAGTCGTCACTTTTGTTGGCAAAGTGCGTGATTTTAATGATGGTAGTGCGGTAACTGATTTAACGCTTGAGCATTACCCAGGCATGACAGAAGCGGTGCTTAATCAGATTGAAGCTGAGGCGCGTGAGCGTTGGCCGCTAAACAATGTCACTATTATTCACCGTGTTGGCGCTATGGCGCTGGGTGAGCAAATCGTATTTATTGGCGTGACTAGCGCACACCGTAAAGCGGCATTTGCTGCCTGTGAGTTCTTAATCGATTTTCTAAAGACCAAAGCGCCGTTTTGGAAATTAGAGGCCGGTGACAAAGGCGCTAACTGGGTTGAAGCCCGTGACGCTGATGAGCAAGCTGCAAAAATGTGGGATAAGTAAAGCGTTACATTGGCGCTGTTAAAGGACGCAAGGAGATTGGCTAAATGAAGTTTAGGGTGATGTTACTGGCATTATTGCTGCCCTTTTTAGCAATGAGTAAAGTGGTTTTAGCAGCGCAAGATGTTCCCGCTATAGCGGCGGCGTCGAGCATTAAATTTGCTCTCGATGATATCGCCAAGCAATTTGCCGATGAGACTGGCCGTAATGTGCGGATCTCTTATGGTTCTTCGGGTAATTTTGTAGCGCAAATCCGTAATGGCGCGCCTTTTGAGTTATTTTTATCGGCTGACGAGCGTTATATCACTCAGTTAGCTAAGGCGCAGCAAACACCTGATCAAGGTGTGATTTACGCCGTAGGTCAATTAGCGATTGCCGCACCTAAGTCTTCACCTTTACCGCTAGATGCCAATTTAGAGGGAGTGAAGCAGTTTTTAGAGGCTAAGCAGCTCAAACGTTTTGCGATTGCTAATCCTGACCACGCACCTTATGGCGAGCGCGCTAAAGAAGTGCTGCAAAAACTGGGGCTTTGGCAAGATATTCAGCCGAATTTAGTGTTTGGCGAAAACGTTTCTCAAGCAGCGCAATTTGCGGTGAGCGGCGCAACGCAAGGTGGCTTAGTCGCTTTGTCTTTAGCGGTGGCTAAACCGTTTAAGGCCCGGGCAAATTACGTGGTGATCCCGCAAGAATATTATACGCCGCTAGATCAGCGTATGGTGTTGACCTTGAAAGCAGGTGAAACCGCTAAACTCTTTTATACCTACCTACAATCTGACGCTGCTCAGGCTGTATTTGCCGACTACGGCTTTGCGAGAGCGACTCATTAATGGATTGGCAAGCCTTACTGCTATCAATCAAGCTCAGCACAGTGACTGTGCTTATCTTAATCCCGCTAGCTATTATAGCGGGACGTTTTTTGGCTTATCGCCATTTCCCGGGTAAATCTTGGGTTGAAGCCCTAGTGATGGTGCCTTTAGTGTTGCCACCTACAGTAATCGGTTATTACTTGCTGGTGGGCTTAGGCAGTGAATCTTGGATTGGCCGCATGCTAGAGCAATTGCTTGGTCATCAACTGGTGTTTCATTTCTCTGGGCTGGTGGTCGCGTCCATCTTAGTCAATATTCCGTTTGCGATTCAGCCAATTCAGCGAGCATTTGAAGCCGTACCTGAAGACGTGCGTGATGCGGCGGCCTGTTGCGGTATGAGCCGTTTAAAAGTGCTATTCAAGATTGAGCTACCTATGGTGTGGCCGGGCGTACTAACCGCTATTGTATTGTGTTTTTCGCATGTGTTGGGTGAGTTTGGTGTGGTACTGATGATGGGCGGTAACATTGCTGGCGAGACCAAGACCATTGCCATTTCTATTTATGACAGCGTACAAGCATTCGACTTTGCCAGTGCTGGTAATATGTCGCTGGTATTACTCTTGTTTGCGATTACGGTATTGGCATTAACCACCAGTCTATCGCGCCGTGTTGGAGGCCAGCATGTCGCAAACCGTCGCTGATCTTTATTGCCGGATTAAACAAAACAAGCCGATTAAATTGGATGCTGAGTTTAGCTGCAAAGCCGGTGAAGTACTGGCTGTTGTTGGCCCATCTGGCGGGGGGAAATCAACCTTACTGCGGATGATTGCTGGTTTATCACAGCCAGAAAATGGTGAGATCCGTTACGGTGATCGCCAATGGTTTAGTGATACCGATAAAGTGCAACTCACGCCGCAGCAACGTCATTTAGGCTATGTGCCCCAACACTTTGGTCTGTTCCCTAATTTAACTGCGTTACAAAATGTGGTGGCCGCGTTAGACCATATCCCTAAAGCGGAGCGCGAAGCGCGAGCAAAGGATTGGCTAGAGCGAGTTAATCTGCATGGATTGCCTGATAGATTGCCAGCGCACCTTTCAGGTGGTCAGCGACAGCGTGTAGCGCTGGCTAGAGCGCTTGCGCGTGAACCATCGGTTTTACTACTCGATGAACCCTTTTCTGCGGTTGATAGAGAAACCCGCGAACGTTTATACCTAGAGCTAGCTAGACTTAAAGAGCAGTTGGCTATTCCCGTTATTATGGTGACTCATGACTTAAATGAAGCACTCTTGCTAGCCGACAGCATGATTTTGATTAGCCAAGGTAAGATGTTGCAGCAAGGCAGACCACGTGAAGTGCTGACTCGTCCACGAGATGAAGCTGTGGCTAAACAGATGGGTCTGCGTAATATCTTTGATGCTGAAGTGATAGCGCAAGAAGAAGAACGGCAGATCACTTGGCTTAAATTTGGTGAGCATTTAATTGCGAGTACTTATTTTGACAGCTTAGATGTGGGCACCAAAGTACGCTGGGTTATTCCTAATCAAGGCATACGCTTTAATTCGATTAAAAAGGGCAGGTTGTGTCGTAGCTTTAACAAACTCGACATTACCATCGACTCAATGCTGGTGATGGGCGAAAGCGTAAGAGTGTTAGCGAGTGTGGTTGGGGTTGAGCATAAGATCCATGCTGAAGTTCCGTTACATTTAGCACAGAAGTTAGAACTGGCAGTCGGAACAGAAACTACAGTCGCACTCAAGTCAGAATTGATTCATATCTTAGATTAGTGCTGCTGGATTTAGTGCAGAGAAGCTAGAGTTAGCTGTTGTTATTGAAACCACAGTCGCGCTGAAATCTGAGCTGATCCATATCTTAGATTAGTGTAGCTGTATTTAGTGCAAAAAGTTAACACTAACAGTTGGTACTGAAATCACAGTCGCTCTACAATCAGAGTTGATCTATATATTGGATTAGTGGCTGTTCAAGCTTGGCAAACTCTTAATTAAGCTAAGGTTAAGCATATGATCAAAGTTTAATCTTTGCTCCATCTAGATGTTATATAGAATGTCATACTATGTGCTCCTACATTAGTGAGGAGTTTTATTTTATGTCTAAGAAATTAACTGGTTTAATCATGTTGTCTGCAGTGTTAACGCTTCCAGCTATGGCTGCCTACAATGGTCCTGGCCCTGCAAATCACGTAAAAACAGCGGCTGATGCGGCTAAAGCAAAAGACGATACTCCAGTTGAGCTTACCGGTTATTTAGTGCAAAGCTTAGGCGATGAAAAGTACCTTTTCCGCGATGATAGCGGTGACGTTGAAGTTGAAATAGATAATGCGCTTTGGCGTGATATTGAAGTTTCAAGTGACTCTAAAGTGACATTGGTCGGCGAAGTTGACGATGAATGGCAAGGTATTGAAATAGAAATTGACAGCATACGTCTGATTTCTGAATAATCCTTTATTGAAAGTGGTTTAGCGTTTATTTTTCGGAGGAGCCATGGCTCGCTGGCTAATTGGTTTGTTGTTAGTTTCTGGTAGCTCGTTTGCTGGACAAGGCTTGTATTCATTGATGACAACGGGAGAGTATCCGTTGCCAATTGCAATGATGCAGCAACTTGAGCAGCAGCATGAAGGCGTGATCTCTGAATTTGAGGCCGATATCGAAAACGGGGAGTTAATCTACGAGTTTAAGATGATTGACCCACAAGCAAAAACCATTACCGAATATGAATACCGTGCGATAGATGGCAGCTTAAAAGAGCGTGAAGTTGAGCGTCTTGATAAAGATGACAAAGACGAATTGTCCGGTGTGATGATGCTGCAACAAAATGGTCTATCGCTGTCGGAAATGCTGACCTTGGTCGCCGAAGAAAGTGAAGGCCATATTATTAAGGCCGAAGTCGATAATGATCTTGGGATTAGTTATATCGAACTAGAGATCCTTGATATTGACGGTAAGCGTAAGCTAGCCTTTGATATTGAAAATAAACAATTACTACCACTGCTCAAATGGGATTAAACATGAAAATACTCATGGTTGAAGATGACGCGACTACCATCGAATATGTCGTAAAAGGATTTGTTGAGCAAGGGCACAATATAGAAACCGCAACCGACGGCCATCAAGGCTTGTTGTTAGCGACGAGCATGAAGTACGACTTGATCATTCTTGATCGTATGTTGCCACAGCTTGATGGCTTAAAACTGTTGGCCGCATTGCGCGCTACCGGCAGCCAAACGCCGGTGCTTATTTTGTCAGCTCTGAGCCATGTTGATGAGCGAGTCAAAGGCCTACGTGCAGGTGGTGATGACTACATGACTAAGCCTTTTGCTTTTTCTGAGCTATTGGTTCGGGCCGAAAAGCTAATGCAACGTGGTGAATCACAACCAACGATTACTGACCTCAATGTTGGTCCATTAACGATTGAATTACTGACACGTAAAGTGACCCTAGATGGCCACGAAATTTTACTGCAGCCGAAAGAGTTTCAGCTACTTAAATACCTTATGGAACACGTGAATCAAGTGATTAGCCGTACGCTGTTATTTGAAGCTGTGTGGGATTACCATTTCGATCCACGCACTAATGTTATCGACGTACATATCGCCAAGCTAAGACGTAAGTTTGAAGAACTGGGTCATGGCGAATTAATCGAAACTGTTCGAGGTGCTGGATATCGGTTACGCCAAGGGCATTAAGCCCTATCAGAGTAGTGCCTGGCGCATTACCATTATTTTCTCAGCCCTAGTAACTGTCATTATTGGCACCTTGTTACTGGGGATGTACCGCCAGCTGATCAATGAACAAGAGTATCAGCTGGACCTGCATCTCGACGCTGAAAAAACCCGCTACCAACAAATGGCATTAACGCTTGATCGTCGCAGCTTTGCGACTCAGGTGCGTAGTGCCGATCCTAAAGTTGCCCTTATTGTTTGGCGCAACTCGCTCGATCTTGTCGGCTCGTTGAGCATGATCCCTAAAGATATGCCTATGTTACCGGAAAAACGCGAGTTTCCGGTGTTTACTGGTGGGCCTGAAAAGCTGCATATCTTAACCGGTGGCATGGTGATGACCCGCTACGGGCCTATGCTTATTGCAACTCGTGTCGATCAGCTCGGCAGCCTAATTGACAAATTTACTAACGCAGCGATAACCGCCTTGATGTTAACCGTGGTGCTAACATTGGCGTTGGGTTATCTGTTTTCCAAAGCGATTTTACGCCGCCTGGTGCAATATAACCGTTTGAGTAAGCGTATAGAGCAAGGGCAATATTCAACTCGCCTACCTGTTAGTTGGCGCCAAGACGAATTCGATATGTTGGCTAAACAATTTAATGGTGTACTCGATGCACTAGAGAAGAACTTAGCTGCAGTGCGTGGCGTCACCGATAACATTGCCCATGATTTGCGGACCCCCTTGTCACACCTTCGTATCGGTTTAGAACAATTACCGAGTAAGCCGCAAGAAGAGTTACAAGAAAGCTGCGCGATTATTACCGAAGAGCTGGATCACTGCTTAGCCACGTTCGATGCCATGCTGTCGTTAACGCGTATTGAAGAGGGGCAACAAACCCTTGAATTACAAGACGTGAGCTTAATAACCATTAGCCAAGATTTGTTTGAAATGGCAGAGGCTATGGCCGAATTTAATGGTCAGTCATTGAAACTGACTACAGGTGAAGGCTTTCAGGTTAGCGGTGATAAATATTTGTTGTTCCAAGCCCTATTTAACTTAGTCGATAATGCGATTAAGTATTCTGGCGAAGGCGCAGAGATTAGCATTTCGCAAAATCGAAACGTCATTGCTATTCAAGACAACGGCCCAGGGATCCCCGAAGCCTCTAGGGAAAAAGTGTTTGAGCGTTTAGTGCGTTTAGACCCTAGTCGCCATCATAAAGGTACAGGTTTAGGTTTATCTATGGTGAAGGCGATTCTGTCGCGCCATAATGCTAAAATAGCCTTAACCGATAATCAGCCTGGACTAAAAGTGATCATCACCTTTTAGTCAGCAATATAGGCCTTAGCGCCTGTTTGCCAATCTTTGAGAACGCCCAATATGTACCAAGTCATTGCCGATGAGCGCGATTTTATTGTCATTAATAAATCGGCAGAAGTTCACTTTCATAGCCAAGATGGCACAGCAGGCGTTGTCGCCCAAGCAGAAGCCGATCTTGGCATAAAGCTTTACTCTGTTCACCGACTTGATACTTTAACTTCTGGGCTGATTATTTTAGCTAAATCCAGTGAGGCCGCCGCCGAGTTTACGCGGATGTTTTCGGCGCATTTAGTGCAAAAATATTATCTAGCATTGGCACAAGGTAAACCTAAAAAGAAGCAAGGCTGGGTGATTGGCGATATGGCTAAATCTCGTCGTAGCATGCATAAGTTGCTACGCACCACAGACAACCCGGCGATTACCCAGTTTTTCTCGCACTCAATTGGAGACGGTGAGCGCCTGTATCTATTAAAACCTCATAGCGGAAAGACGCATCAGTTAAGAGTGGCATTAGCGAGTATAGGTACGCCAATTCTAGGCGATACCCTATACGGCGGCGTGACAGCTGACAGAGGTTATTTACATGCTTACAGTTTAGATTTTCAATACCTAGATCAAGCCTATCGCTATACGGTAGCGCCACCATCTGGTGAGCTATTTGATTCCGCCGCCGTGAAAGAGCAGCTTATGACATGGTCGCAACCTGCTGATTTAGCTTGGCCATCGTTGAAAAAATCCAGCTAAGCCGTAGATGTAAGCTGAATGTTAGCTAATTTTAACCGCTAAGCTAAATCTGTATTAATTCATCTTACTAATATCTGCTTTTGGATTCACAAATCAGCCCATAACGAGTAGGATAGAGCCCCTAAAAACTCCTGCTTTCAGGACAGTAATTTGAGTGACTACATGTTCACTTGATGACAAGATTAAGGGCTGATTTAACGTGCACAAGCGAGCTATTTATCCAGGAACATTTGATCCGGTGACCAATGGTCATGCCGATCTAATTGAGCGTGCGGCAAACCTATTTGAGCACGTGATTATTGGTATTGCAGCCAATCCTTCTAAGCAGCCTAGATTTACGCTTGATGAACGCGTTGAATTATTAAAAACCGTAACCGCCCATCTTGATAACGTTGAAGTCGTTGGCTTTAGTGGCTTATTAGTTGATTTTGCAAAAGATCAAAATGCTAGCGTATTAGTGCGAGGCCTACGCGCCGTATCTGATTTCGAGTACGAATTTCAGCTTGCCAATATGAACCGCCGTTTAAGCCCAGATCTTGAAAGTGTGTTTCTGACCCCAGCAGAAGAGAACTCATTTATTTCATCAACCTTAGTTAAAGAGGTTGCGCTGCATGGTGGCGATGTGAGCCAATTTGTTCACGCCGAAGTGGCCAATGCATTAATGAAAAAGGGCAAATAGCGACCCATGTTGAAGTTTATTAAAGTGAAAACGCTGCAAACATTACCTGCTGCAACACTGATGTTTTCAAGCATGGCTGCTGCAGCGCCATGGGTTGATACTTCTGATATCTATTTGCGTGCCGATATTCAAGCACTGGCCGATGCCGGTGTGATCACAGTACCTGTTAATACTTATCCATTGATGTGGTCTGGTATTGGCGGTGACTTAGCCAAGGTAGAGCCATCAACGTTAACGCCAGCGCTGGTTGATGCTTTTTCGCGGGTGAACTTTTATTACCGTAATGCTATCGATAATCGTGGCAATGCCAGTATTAAGCTTGCTGCCGCTAGCGACCCTGCACGTTTTCAACATTTTGGTTCAGACTATCGCGAACAAGGCGAAGCAACGGCCTCTTATGAATATCTAGGTGACCGTTTTGCTTACAAGATCTCAGCATCAGCCAACTATGATCCGTTAGACGATAAAGAATTCCGTTTTGACGATTCATATCTTGCTATGGCACTGGGTAATTGGATGTTTACCGCCGGCACTGTTGAACAGTGGTGGGGCCCAGGTTTTGACTCGTCACTGCACAAGTCAAATAACGCTAGGCCAATGCCATCATTGATGCTGAGCCGCAATAATGCGCAAGCATTTGAAACACCTTGGTTGTCGTGGTTAGGCCCATGGACTTTGAGTGCTGGCATCAGCATGTTTGAAGAGGAGCGCTATGCTCCTAATGCACTACTGTGGAACTTTAGAGGTTCAATCCGCCCGTTTAAGCAATTAGAAATGGGCGTGTCATGGACTACACAGTTTTGTGGTGAAGGCCAAGAATGTACTTGGGACAGTGCGTTTAAGTCTATTACGGGTCAACGCGATTGTCGCGCGGATAACGTAGATGAATTCGGTTGTTCTAACTATGGTAACCAAATTGCGGGTTATGATATTCGCTTTAGCGACACTTGGTACAACGTGCCGTTTGGGGTTTATTACCAAAGAACTTGTGAAGACGCTAAGAGCTCTGCCCCTTGGGATATCGTAGATTGTGGCTCAATGTTTGGTGCTGATACACGTTTTAACTTCGACGGTCAGCAGTATAAGTTGTTCCTCGAATACACTGATACCATGGTGTTCTGTGGCGAAGATGAAAACGCCTTCAACTGTTTTTATGAGCACTCAACGTATAGAAGTGGTTCACGTTACTACGGTCGCGCACTAGGCAGCACTTACGACAGTGACGCGAATGTCTACGTGTTAGGGTTAATAGGCCAGTTTGCCAATAGTAAAGGTTTTACCTCGTTACTACGTTATGCACAGCTAAACAAAGACGGCAAAAGCCCTACTCACGGCTGGGCGCCACAACCTCTTAAAGAGGACTTGTTGATGTTAGAGCTGAGCTATCGAATGCCTATTTGGTACGGCATGATGAGTGTGGGTGGCACAGTATCTCAATCAGAGTTTGAGGTACAAGAAAGTGACACCAATGCAACGGTATTCGGTACATACGAATATAAGTTTTAATTAACCTCTTAGCATTGAAAAAGCCAACGTTGATACGTTGGCTTTTTTACTGCTGCTGATACTAGATCTGGACAGCTTGGGCGTTTAAACAATGATTGCGGATTGGGTATGAAGCGTTTTGCGAAAATATTGTCAGTTATTACCGTGCTATCGCTGGTTATCTACGCGTTTCAACAAGGCGCATTTGCAACGGTTGCTGATAGTAATTGGATTGCCGATTATTTAGCTGAGCAGGGTGATAAGGGCCTTGTGGTGCTATTTTTTATTGGCGCGGCTTATACCAGTGTTGGTGGGCCAAGGCAGTTTATGGCTTTTGCTTTTGGTTTTGCACTTGGCGGGATAAAAGGCGCGCTAGTGGGGAGCTTATCGGCGCTACTAGGCTGCGTTCTTACCTTCTATTTTGCTCGATTTGTGTTTAGGGATAGCTTAAAAAAACGCTTTCAATCTAAGTTGACTCGCCTAGAGAATTTAATTGTTCAGCGCACGATATTGAAGATGATTATGATCCGTATTTTGCCGCTGAGCAGCAATTTTCTGACCAATCTGGCTGCGGGTTCAACTCACATTAGTGCTTGGCGCTTTTTTACTGGCAGTGGTATCGGTTTTATTCCGCAAATGATGGTGTTTAGTTTTGCTGGAGCAGGACTTGGACTGTCAGACAATACCAGTTTACTAATCAGCGCGGGATTATTTGTGTGTGCCTCAATCATCGCCTTTTACTTGTATAAAACTCGCTTAAGGCAGCAGATAAGCGAGATCATAGAAGAGAAGTAATCTCGCTTAACCATTGTAACTTGATATGCGCTAGCGGGTTATTTTTGCTGGCATAAACTACAGAACACCGTCGCCCGTTGGCCAAGCTTAATTTCACTGAGTAGATGGCCACATTGAGTACAGGTTTCACCGCCACGGCCATAAACGTGCAGCTTTTGCGCAAAGTATCCCGGTTTACCATCGGCATTGGTAAAGTCTTTAAGGGTGGTGCCGCCTTGTTTGATCGCACCAGCAAGGATCTGCTTCACTTCAGCGACTAAAATCTCAATCCGCTCCGCATCGACTTTGCCTGCTTCTGCTTGCGGATGAATCCCTGCCGCAAATAGCGCTTCATTGGCATAAATATTCCCTACACCAACCACAATGTGATTGTCCATTAAACACAGCTTGATGGCCTTTTTCTTGTTAGCCAAACTCTCTAATAGGTATGGGGCATTAAAGGCGTCAGTCAGCGGTTCAGGGCCTAATTTAGCTAATAATGGGTGTGCTTGTTCCGGTAACTCGCACCAGAGCCAGGCGCCGAAGCGTCTTGGATCGTTGTAGCGCAGTGCTTTGCCGCTAGCGAGCACTAAATCGATATGGTCGTGTTTTTCAACCGGGGTTGAAGCAGGCAAAATACGCAGGCTACCCGACATGCCTAAATGGACAATAGTGGTACCGGCATCAGTGTCGATAAGTAAGTATTTAGCGCGGCGGCGTACATTTCGTATGGTTTGACCAACAATCTGCTTAGCAATTTCAGGTACCGGCCAACGCAGTGACGGATTACGCACAATTAAGTCGGTGACTTGGTTATCAATTAGATAAGGTGATACACCTTGGCGAGTGACTTCAACTTCGGGAAGTTCCGGCATTTATATTCTCTCTTGTTGTTATTTTTCTATGCTGCTATTGATAACTGCCATTACGAGTATTTAGCGTGATCAGTTTACTTGCGCGCGAATAATCGGTTTGAGTGCTTCGCGTAGACTGGGTGGCACTTGATACCAGTTGCCTGCGGGCGACTTTAATAAACCTTGTTGTTGAAACAATACCCACAGCTGCGCATCATCGAGATCATCCACTTGAATCACTAACTCTATCGGTTCACCTGCCGTTTCTGGTTTATCGGTTAGTGCGGAGATATGTACTTGCTGCCAAGCGTTAGCCCACTCTAAGCAGTTGAGCACATTGCTACTGCATTGCCAGCCAGATTGGCGTTTCTGCAACCAATGCTCAGCATATTGTAGTTGTGATAATGGCGCCGCTTTATCAAATAGGGCTTGGGTATGCAGTGGTGTTTGTTGGCTGTTTTTTTCAATCACAGTCAGCACGGAGATCATCAGCACGGAGGCGACGATAATGATGGTGTTCCACTTTTTACGTGAGAGTGCCATTGTTTATGTGGTTGTTTGTATGAGTGGTTATTTTATAAGTGTATCTGCAAGTTGGTTTAACCACAAATGGTTGGTTTCAAGCTACCGCTTGGGGTGGTGGGTTAGACGTTGTCTAACAATTGGTTCTTATCAGGCGATGCCTGACTTCTAAGTTAGACTTCGTCTAACAACTTAAGCAATCAAACTTCGTTTGATAATTCCGTCAGGCTGCGCCTGAGCTAAAGGCAATCAAGCTGCGCTTGATAAAGGTCGTGAGCTTCCAGCTCACACTCGGCCAAGAGGGGATCAACAGCAATCCCCTCTTGGATCACCCCTGCCGCCCCTAACGAAGTTGTTGATCCTCAGTCATTTTCGAAAATCGCTATCGCCTCATATTCGCCATCCATGGCTCACCTAAGGCTACCTCGGCATCCATGCCTCGCTCACGCGATTGTTCTTCAATGACTTCGGCAACTTCAATGGGGAGTTGGTGTTTTCTGTGGCTTCTGAGTTAATGTTATTGCTCTTCTAGCTTGCTAACTCATTTCATATTTTTCGGTGTATAGTCGCTTAATAACTATGAAATCAGCGATCTAGCTGATACTTGAAGAGAATAATCATGTTACCTAAAGAAATTGCTCAATTGGCTGTGCAGAAGCTAAATAAGAAGTTATCTAACGAGATTTTTTTGATCATTCAGAATGACCGTGAATTGATGCAGGCTTACCTTAAGGCTGTTGAGGCTAGTGGTGTTGAATCGGTAAACCAGCAAATTGGTAAAGAGATTAAGGCTGCTTACCAGTTGGTTAATATCAATAAACGCGAAGATGATCCGTCGTGTACTTTGATCAAGAGTCATCAAATGTTCGAGTAACGAGTTTTTTGGCCTATCAGGCTACGCCTGAGTTTTAAGTTAGACTTCGTCTAACAACTTAAGCAATCAAGCTGCGCTTGATAAAGGTCGTGAGCTTCCAGCTCACACTCGGCCAAGAGGGGATCAACAGCAATCCCCTCTTGGATCACCCCTGCCGCCCCTAACGAAGTTGTTGATCCTCAGTCATTTTCGAAAATCGCTATCGCCTCATATTCGCCATCCATGGCTCACCTAAGGCTACCTCGGCATCCATGCCTCGCTCACACGATTGTTCTTCAATGACTTCGGCAACTTCGATGGGGGAATTGGTGTTTTCTGTAACCTTTGAGTTGTTGGTCTTTTCTTTTTCTTTGTCTTTTTATAGGTCTAACGCAGAGGTTGGAAGGTTGTGCTTTTCAAATCAGGTGTAGATGCGGCCGTGACCATCCATGACATGGATGTCATGGTCGAGCCTCCAGGGATGGACTTGCAGCGTGTCACGGCAGTATCTGCACATACGCTTGCCGCAGGCAATTAGCTGCACCTCATGGATGCAGTGATTTATGGGGATATTAGTTACTGAAATCGAAACAGTTAAGCTGTTGTAATTGCCCTTCCATGCACACATTAATATGTATCAATAATAATCGAATAGATTTGATGTGAACTTTGAAAACAATGGGTTATATTCGAAATAAGGACACCCTCAAGATATACTAGTAATATTGAAAAAAGCATCACCGATAACAATATTATCTGCTCTGTAGTTCAATAAACCGTTACATTTTTCAAGGGATATTATGGCAGCAATCGAGAAATTAGATTTCAGTGTTATCGAGTCCTTATCTAAGGTTCTTGGTGAAACTGAAAATGGATTTACTGGTGCAGAAATAGCAAAGGTATTATACGAATCTAATATTGAAGATATCGATTCATATAATACAAAGTGGAAAAGGCTCAACTCAGCTTTAGCAAATAGACAGGAAAAGGATCGCTGTGCAAATAATGTAATCGTTTTTGTACAAAATGCTATGAATCCAGCAAGACATTATGACAATTTAGAATGGTTTAACGATACTAAATACAAAATCAATCAGATATTAAGTTTTTCAGGCTTACATCTTGGTGATGATGGAAAGGTTGGATATGTGAAGAGATCCAATACAATAAGTGAGGCAGCAGCTAGAGCAAGTAAGTTAAAAGAGCATTTGGTAACTAGAAATGTTCATCCTGATGTTCTGAAGTACTGCAAAGAAGAGTTATTAGTAGACAACTACTTTCATACTGTCTTTGAAGCAACGAAAAGTGTCGCTGATAAAATTAGAAATCTAACAGATCTCCAGTCTGATGGGGCCAACCTAGTTGATGAAGCTTTTTCATTTAAAGGTGTACCCCATTTAGCTCTAAACTCATTGCAATCAGAAAGTGAGAAAAGTGAACAGAAAGGGTTTATGAATTTACTTAAGGGCCTATTTGGAACATTCCGAAATACGACCGCACACGCTCCCAAAATTACGTGGAGTATTGAGGAAATTGATGCCTTGGACATATTATCTTTGGTTTCACTTGTGCATCGAAGGCTGGATAGAGCTACTAAAGCCAAGAAAATCTACGAAGGTAAAATGTAGCAAGCGCATCCACTTAGAGCTAATTTCTTCAGTAGCTGATGTACATTATAATAAAACAAAACCCGACGTAAATGTCGGGTTTTGTGTATGTAGCTCAAGCTAACAGTCAACCACTGTGGTGACAGAAAACACCAGACCACCAACAAGCGAAGAAGAAACTGTTCAAGCAACAGTTAACTCAACCACCAGTTGCATTCATAAACCGCAAGATCTGTGTTTCCCCATTTGGGTCAAAATGGTGTTCTTTTGGCTTGTGTTGAATGCCGTCTAGAATCGCCACTTTTAGCTTTTCAATGTCGCCGGGGAATTCGCGCAGTATCGCTTTTAAATCTACCGAGTTTTCATTGCCTAAACACAATAACAATCTGCCTTCTACGGTGACGCGGACGCGGTTGCATTCGTGGCAGAAGTTGTTGCTGTGGGGCGAGATAAATCCTACATGGATGTCGCTGCCCGGCATGGTGAAGTAGCGCGCTGGGCCACCTGTGCGGCGGTTTGACTGAATAAGCTCATAACGCTCGCTGATGATGTCTTGAATTTCTTTGCTGCTGCAGTGGCGGCTGCGCTTGCGCTCATCGATGACGCCTAATGGCATCTCTTCGATAAAGGCAATGTCGAGGTCGCGTTCGCGGCAAAACTCAATGAGATCTAAGACTTCATCATCGTTTTGACCACGCAAAATCACTGCGTTGATTTTAATCTTCTTAAAACCTGCGGCGATGGCGGCGTCGATGCCGGCGATGACGCGGTCGACTTTACCGTTGCGGGTTAAGCTGGTGAACAGGTCTGGTTTTAGAGTGTCGAGACTAATATTGAGTCGATTTAAGCCTGAGTCGTGCATCTCTGCGGCGAAGCGGGTTAAACGCGAGCCGTTGGTGGTCATCGACAACTCTTCAAGTCCGGGGAGTTTACCCAGTAGTTTGACCAATTGATCGCAGTCGGTGCGCACTAAGGGCTCACCACCGGTTAGGCGGATTTTCTTTACACCTAATTCGGTAAAGGCTTGTGCGACCCAAGCTAACTCTTCAAGACTAAGAACATGTTCTCGGCTTAAAAAGCACGGATCTTCGCTCATGCAATACACGCAGCGAAAATCACAGCGGTCAGTGACTGAAAGGCGCAGGTATTCTACCGTGCGACCAAAAGTGTCAACGATCAAACTCATACTGGCTACCTACATGACCTCTTAAAGGAGGTCGGCAAAAGGTTGAATATAAACTGTGTCACCTGGATTTAACTGGTCATCTTTCTCGCCTATCACGATGAGACAGTTTCCTTTTACCATAGAGCTAAGCATCCCTGAGCCCTGAGCACCTGTTGTAGTTACATGTAACTTGCCGTCTGCCGCTAAGTGATACACGCCGCGTGTAAACTCGGTGCGGCCTGTGCGGCTACGTAGCGGTTTGTCGGTAATCGCTGGCACCATGGTATGGATCCAGTTTTGCTCACCGGCAAGCTTGCGAATGGCTGGCTGTACAAACTGTAAAAACGATACCATTACCGCGACTGGGTTACCCGGTAAACCGAAGAATAAGCTATCGTCGATTTGACCAAAGGCCAGTGGGCGACCCGGACGCATATTGATGCGCCAGAAGTTAATTTGCCCAACTTGTTCTAGTACGGTTTTAATGTAATCGGCATCGCCGACTGATACACCGCCTGAACTGATCACGATATCAGCTTTGGCTGCGCCATCTTTTAACGCTTGCGCCAGTGCTGCTTCAGAATCTTGAATAATGCCTAAATCAATGACTTCACAACCTAGCTTTTTCGCCATTGATTTAATGGTGTAGCGGTTTGAGTCAAAAATGCAGTTGGCTTTTAGGGGCTCGCCTGGCTGGCAAACTTCATCACCGGTTGAGAATACGGCGACTTTTGGACGCTTAAATACCGGTAACTCACCAAAACCTAATGAGGCTAGTAAACCTTGCTCGGCGGCATGCAGACGAGAATGCGCGGCTAAGGCGGTTGCACCTTGAGCAATATCTTCACCGGCTTGGCGTACGTGTTGACCTAGGCTCATGTCGCCTTCAAAGCTAACTGCGCCGTCTTGCTCGTTAGCAAGTTCACGTAGTTGAATGGTGTCTGCACCTGCCGGTAGTGGCGCGCCTGTCATGATGCGCACGGCTTCACCATTAGCAATGGTGCCGTTATAAGCGTGGCCTGCCATGACTTCGCCAACCATCTTGTATGATGCGTCTGCGGTATCACTTAGCTTAAATGCGTAGCCGTCCATCGCTGAGTTAGTGTGCTGCGGCACATCCACAGGAGAAATGGCGTCGCTTGCCAGTACGCGGTTTTCTAACTCGTCGAGATCAACTGACTCGATAGCGGTTACTGGTTTTACGTAAGAAAGAATTTTATCAATACCTTGGCGAACTGACAGCGTAGTGCTGGTATCGAGTTCACAGCCACAAGTTGGCGCCATAGGCAGATCAACAGGGCAAGGCTGCCACGTGGCAATGTATTCGCCGACGTAGTCGGCAATTTGCGCTACATTGTTGATATCTAAACGGCGCAGTTCACTCGGTAATTCGGTGTCATCACAGCAAGCAATCGCTTGGATGTTATCGTCGTGAGTATGGATGAAAGGCTTGCCGTGTGCGGCGCGATGCAGTTCTATCTTAGGAAGTTCGAGCTTTTTAAAACCTTCAACAAGGACGATATCAACCTTGTCGGCTTCGATCTGTTTTAGCAAATGCGGTAACTCAGGGTCGCCGTCTTTGGCATCTTCAGTCATTAACGCCCAGCGCACATGAGAGGCAACTAGCATCTGCTTTGCGCCAGCTTTGCGCATTTCGTAGCTGTCTTTGCCTGGAATATCGACATCGAAGTTATGATGAGCATGCTTAATGACTGCGAGTCGCACACCACGGCGATTAAGCTCTGGGATTAATTGCTTTAATAATGTGGTCTTGCCTGTGCCGCTGTAGGCACAGAATCCGAGTACTGGGATCGGTAACGGATTAGTAAAAGGTATGCTCATTTACACCTCTAGTGATTTTCTTCATTAGCTATGGCATCGCCTAGCTGCTGTTTTTGTTCTGGTGTGTTTACGTTTACAAACGCATTGGGCTGATCGGCAAACTCAGCGACGACATAATGGTGCTTGGCATACCAAAAATCGATTTTGCGTTCTCCAGCATCTAAAAAGGCTTTCATTGATGCACGTAAACTCGGCTTTAGCAACATAACTACAGGTTGCTCGCGCTTGCCGTCACTTGCTACTGCAAGTTCAGCATCTTCAGCCGTTAATTTCGCTAGCATTCTAGCGACTAAATCAGTTGGTAACAGTGGGCAATCGCAAGGAACGACCAATAAATATTCTGCATTAGTCTCGCTCATTGCGGTGATCATGCCAGCCAATGGGCCTAAATAGCCGCTATCTTGGTCACTGAACACTTTAAAACCGAACTCAGAATAACGGTTTTGGTTACGATTTGCGTTGATCAGGATCTCCTTAACTTGAGGTTTTATCCGATCAATAGCATGTTTAATCATTGGCTGATCTCTCAGTTCGACTAAACCTTTATCGTTTCCACCCATACGTCTGGCCATACCGCCAGCAAGGATTACTGCATCAACTTGTGCTGCCATTACTGTTACCTAATTATTTGTTGCTGTTTTTACTGAAAAATTGCTAATGAACCTATCCTACCGATACGTGCAAACTTGTCGAAAGTTCAACCTGAGTATCATCAACGCAGTTAAAAGCACTGACATTGTCGGTGGTGATGGTTTTATTGCTAACAAGCCAAGCATGATCGCATACTTTAGTTAACATACAAGTCTGATGGCTACTAATTAGCATACCAGTGCCTTGTTGTTTTAAGTCGGTGATCATTTGCAGCACTAAATGCTGAGAATGCTTGTCCATATTGGAGGTGGGTTCATCAAGCATTAATAGCTTAGGCTGGATGATCCAAGCTCTAGCAATGGCTAAACGCTGCTTTTCACCGCCAGACAAGCTTGATGCGGCTTGGCTTAATAGATGGCGCAACTGCGCTTTATCAATTGCTAGCTCTGTGCGGGCTTTTAGTTGCTCTTTATCTGCGGTTAAAAACCTCAGTGGATACGTTAGGTTATACAACACACTGCCTTCAAACAGGTAAGGGTGCTGGTGCAAATACAGCGCTTTACCTGTAATAGACTTACTGCGCCACCAAGGAGCCATCGCAAAACCTTCGGCGTAAATTGTGCCTTTAGAGGGCTGATTAAAGCCAGCTAGTAACTTCATTAACGTGGTTTTGCCGCAGCCATTATCACCTTGCAGGTGGATCACGCGGTTTTGTTCAAACACTAATTTCTCTGCGCTAAAAAGATGCTTATCTTCAAAGCGCATATCAATATTCTTTGCAATGATTCTTGCTGTGTTTGTGGCTTTTTTCGCTGCCATTATAGTCGTCATTGGTTAATGACTCCTCGGCTCAGCTTTGCCTCTTAGTGTACCTAAAGCAAAGTTTAAAATAAGTGCAAGTACCAGTAGTACTAGCCCGAGTGCAATAGCTTGGGCAAAGTCACCTTTACTGGTTTCCAATGCGATAGCTGTTGGAATGTTTCGTGTCACCCCTGCAATGTTGCCACCAACCATCATAGAACAACCAATTTCAGTCAGAATACGACTAAAGGCAGCAACAATAGCTAATAATAGTGGAACTTTCAGCTCTCTGCAGACAGCCCATATAGCGCTGAGTGCTGGTGCGCCTAGGGTGCGAGAGGTTTCCCAGGCTCTGCGGTCAACACTGGTAAAGGCGGCTTGGCTCATAGCAACAAGCACTGGTGCGCAGATCATCATCTGCCCCAATATCATACCTTGCTGGGTAAATAGCCATTTTAAATCGCCTAGCGGACCCATGCGCGTCAGTAGAAGGTAGACCAAAAGGCCAATAACAACTGTGGGGATAGACTGCAGAGTTTGGATAAGGTTGGTGACTAACCAGCGGCCAGGAAAACGGGTAAAGGCCAATAGAAAGCCCAGCACCATAGAGGGCAGAAGCGTAATCGCCAAAGCCGCAAAAGATACCGCAAAAGAAACGGAAATAATGGACCACACTTCGGGGTCCAATGAAAACAGCAGGCTTAATGCCTGCTGTATAAGGGCTAACCAGCCTTCATTCATTCGCTATATGTTGCCTTGAACAATTGTTCTCCCTGAACCTTGTAATTGTTGATCATGCCTTGCGCTTCAGCGCCGATCAGCCAGTCACTTAGTGCTTGAGCACCTTTGTGATTTAGCGTTGGGTACTTAGTTTTGCTGATTAGGATGATTTGGTACGGGTTAGCGAGTGCTGGGCCGCCATCAAAATCAACTGCTAGGTCTATTTTACCTGAATAAGCAACGAAAGTACCACGGTCAGATAGCGTATAAGCCTCTAATTCGCTGGCCATTAATAGCGTTTTGCCCATACCTTGACCAACTGAAGTGTAGCCTTTGAAGTCAGGAGTGATTTTAGCATTCTTCCATACTAGTAGTTCTTTCATGTTGGTGCCTGAATTGTCACCACGTGAAATGAAAGGCACACCTGATTTAGCGATTTTAGCAAAGGCTTCTTCAGCAGTTTTGCTTGAACGAATTTTAGCTGGGTCGCTCTTAGGACCAAGAACTACGAAGTCATTTTCCATAATGCCACGTGGTAGACGGCCGTAACCTTCTTCAACGAATTTTGCTTCAGCGCCTGGAGCGTGAGTCATAACCACATCAACGTCGCCTTGGCGAGCAAGTTTTAGCGCCTTACCTGTACCTGTTGCAATAACTTGCACTTTGTAGCCTGATTCAGCTTCAAACTTTGGTAATAGGTTCTTTAGTAGGCCTGAATTTTCAGTACTGGTAGTTGTAGCAAGCTTAATCACTTCATTAGCTTGAACTGGCATACCAACAAATAGTGCTGCGGTAACCGCAAGACCAATAGCGCGTTTAAGGTTTAACATTTTAGCTCCTATGGAAAATAAAATAGACCTCTCGATACCTGAGGGTCTGAACAAAATCGAATACCCCCATTAAAAGCAAGTTTGATGCCATACTTAGATTGCATTATTTGAGTTCACACTTGTATCACTTGTGTGATCCAGATCCCGTAGGTGGCAGAAAAGTCACAGACATTATGTCCCAAGATCGCGATTACATGGTTCATAGTGACCAATTTAGACGAGTTCGATGATAGACTCTGTATATAATGAGTCAAAATGTCCGCCTGACAGACAAGGTGGGACAGAGAATGAATAATATGAAGCCACTTCCTTCTGCTGTATCTGTATTGATTGTTGATGATGAGCCAGGCATGCGCAGCTTTTTGAAAAAAGCGTTAGCCAAGAAGTTTGCCTTAGTTGAAACGGCATCGAGTGTTGAAGATGCTGAGCAGCTACGTTCGCGTTGCCATTTTGATCTGCTAATTGTCGATATTCGTCTGCCAGGCCGTTCTGGTATTGAATGGCATGAGGCATTGAACGATCAAGAAAGACGTTCAGACATCATCTTTATGACAGGTTACGCTGATATGGATGTGGCTATTAAAGCGCTGCGCGCCGGTGCGTCAGACTTTATTATGAAACCATTCCACCTTGAGCAGATGATGAAAGCGGTTGACCGCTGTATTGAACGCCGTCTGTTAAAGCGTGAAAACCTGATGTTACGCCGCGAAGTGTCATTCAATCAATCTTCAACCATTATCGGTCAAAGCGATGCCATGACCGAGGTTAAGCACGTTATTGAACGTGTCGCGCCAACCAATGCTGTGGTACTGATAGAAGGTGAATCGGGTACAGGTAAAGAGTTAGTGGCTCGCCAGCTGCATATCCTTAGTGGTCGCCAAGGACCGTTTGTACCGGTTAACTGTGGCGCGATTGCCCCAGAGTTACTCGAAAGCGAGCTATTTGGCCACTCAGCCGGTGCGTTTACTGGTGCTAAGGGTAATCGTGAAGGTCTATTTAGTTTTGCTTCTGGCGGTACAATCTTCCTTGATGAAATCGGTGAAATGCCGCTGAAGATGCAAACGGCATTATTACGTGTGCTGGAGCAACGTACCATTCGCCCTGTCGGTAGCGAGAAAGAGATCAATATTGATGTGCGCGTTCTAGCGGCAACTAACCGCAAGTTATCTGAAGAAGTGGAAGCGGGTAACTTTAGACGTGATCTATATTATCGCTTGAACGTACTCGACATTGTGATTCCGCCACTGCGCGAACGTCCTGAAGATATTGTTGAGCTAACGCATCACTTTACCTGCCAATTAGCGGCAGAGTTAGGCGTAAAAGAAGTTGTTTGGAGCCATGAAGATTTATTAAAGCTGCAACAGCACGAATGGCCGGGTAATATTCGCGAACTACGCAATATGATCGAACGTTGCATCTTGTTAGGTAAGCCGCCTGCAGAGTACTGGAAGGTTCAACCTAAAGCGGAAATGGCAGTCGAGTCAGGTTATCCATTACAATGGGCGCTTAAAGATGTTGAGCGTGACCATGTAACCCGAGTCGTTGATCTGCACGGTGGTAATAAATCTGCGGCAGCACGAGACCTAGGGGTTTCACGTAAGACGTTGGATCGTAAATATAAAGAGTGGTTTGGCGGTGACGCCGACAAAGAAGAATAGTTATTACAAAGTCACTCTAAGGGGAGTCTAGGTGTCGTTTTTTTCCAATATGTTTGGTGTTAGCTGGCAACAAATGCAGGCTAAGGTGCGCTATCGAATCTTGATTTTAACCCTGTTGCCTATTTTGCTAACACTGGTGAGTTTGGTTTTTATTACTATCTATTGGAATATTAGCTACACAGGCAAACAGCTGTTTATGAAGGTCAAAGCCGATTTGACCGTGGCAAATAGCACCCTAATAACAGTACAAGACAACCAAGAAAAGCAGCTTGAGCTGGTAATGGAGTCTTGGCCATTTCAAAATGACTTTAGACAGATAAATAAAGACTCGAGTGTGCAGCAGGCTAATCTGCAGCAGGTATTAGATAAAGCGAAGAAAGATCTTAATTTAGACTTCTTACGTCTTATCAACGTATCTGATGCTGCTGCCGATCCTGATTTACGCCAGATGCTACCGCATATTGAAGGAACCGAGCCTTTTTCTGGACTTATGGTACTTGAGCCTAGTCGCTTGGCACGGATTGATCCTGAACTTGCCGACAGAGCTAAAGTGACCGTGATGAAAACTCAGCGGGCGCAAGAGCCGATTAAACATGAAGAGAAGCGCGGTTTACTTAGCCGTAGTTTACTACCTGTCGTCGGTGTAGATGGTCATGTGGCTTGGTATCTCGACGGTGGGATCATGCTAAACCGCGATACCCGTATTGTTGACCATATTCGTGACTTGGTTTACGACAAAGGCACATTACCTGAACGCTCTATCGGTACTGTGACTATTTTCCTCGATAATATCCGTATTAGTACTAACGTGCCGCTGCACTTTTTTCCTAAAGGTGATGACCAGCAAGGCCGTGCCTTGGGTAGCTTAGTGTCATCAGAGGTGCGTGAAAAAGTACTTAATCAAGGCCTGCTTTGGGTCGATCGTGCGTTTGTATTTAACGATTGGTTTATTTCAGCTTATTCCCCGCTTGAAGATATCAACGGCAAGCGTATTGGTATGATCTACACTGGCTTTTCTGAGTCACCATTTATCCATAACTACCTGCTGAACATTATCGAGCTTGGCACCATTTTGATGTTGGTACTACTGGTATCGGGTTGGTTAGTTTATCGTGGTGCTTACAGCTTATTACAGCCCATTGAACGTATTCACCATGTAGTGAAAGCGGTGCAATCTGGACGTAACTTACGTATCGGTTCATTAGGTTTAGATAGCGATAATGAACTATCTAACTTGGCCGAGCAGTTTGACCGAATGCTAGATCTATTGCAGCGTCGCAATAGCCAAATTCAAGCGGCGGCAGAACAACTAGAAGTTAAAGTAGAAGAGCGTACTCGCAGCTTACAAGAGAAAACTGAGGAGCTACAAGCTAACGTAGCACTGCTTAACGAGACCCGTCAGCAGTTGGTGATCAATGAAAAGCTAACCGCGCTGGGTGAGTTAACAGCGGGTATTGCCCATGAAATAAATAACCCAACGGCGGTGATTTTGGGCAATATGGAGCTGCTTAAGTACGAGTTAGGCGATCGAGCAGACGATGTAGAAGAAGAGATTGAGCTGGTTATTCAGCAGGTTGGTCGTATTAGTACGATTATCCGTAGCTTATTGCAATATAGCCGTCCTGGTGAGTTTAACGCGCCACTTGAAATGCACCAGATCACGCCAATTATCGAAGAGATGTTGGTGTTGGTACGTCATTCAATTCAAAAGCAGCAAGTAGTACTTAATCAAGAGCTTAACGCTAGCTATCCTATTCAAGTTAACCGTCCGCAGTTATTGCAGGTATTGATTAACTTGGTAGTAAACGCGGCTCACGCAATGAACGGTAAGGGCCAAATCTGGATCCGTACTTATGATTGGGTACAGCAGGGTGAACCGGTTGGAGTAAAAATTGAAGTTGAAGATGAAGGTAAAGGTATTCCTGAAGAGGAACTTAACCGTATTTTTGACCCATTTTATACCACACGCAAAGATGGTACCGGCTTAGGCCTATCGCTTAGTTACGGTATTATTAAACGTATTGGTGGCACCATTGAAGTTAGCTCGACGGTAGGTAAGGGCAGCTTATTTACGATTGGTTTGTACCATAAAGCAATTGAAGACCAGAGCAACGCGCCATACGAGGGGCTACAGTTCAATGGCAAGCACTCGGGCATGTCTAGAGAATAAAGTTTTTCATCATTAGCTGGGCATTCGTCCCGGCTATTTTTCCTTGTTTATCACACCTTGTTTCATGCAAAAAATGCCGAGATAATAATTCTGGCTATGAAGAAAAAGTATGTGAGCAATGTGATGCCGCCACATCAACCGTTGAGGCTAATCGTTATTTTGTTTTAGGCAAAAAAATAGCCGAGATAATAATTCTGGCTATGAAGAAAAAGTATGTGAGCAATGTGATGCCGCCACATCAACCGTTGAGGCTAATCGTTATTTTGTTTTAGGCAATAAAATGCCGAGATAATAATTCTGGCTATGAAGAAATAGTATGTGAGCAATGTGGTGCAGGCACATCAATCGTTGAGGCTAATCGTTATTTTGTTTTAGGCAAAAAAATAGCCGAGATAATAATTCTGGCTATGAAGAAAAAGTATGTGAGCAATGTGGTGCAGCCACATCAATCATTGAGGCTAATCGTTATTTTGTTTTAGGCAATAAAATGCCGAGATAATAATTCTGGCTATGAAGAAAAAGTATGTGAGCAATGTGGTGCAGCCACATCAATCATTGAGGTTAATCGTTATTTTGTTTTAGGCAATAAAATGCCGAGATAATAATTCTGGCTATGAAGAAAAAGTATGTGAGCAATGTGGTGCAGCCACATCAACCGTTGAGGCTAATCGTTATTTTGTTTTAGGCAATAAAATGCCGAGATAATAATTCTGGCTATGAAGAAAAAGTATGTGGGCAATGTGGTGCAGCCACATCAATCGTTGAGGCTAATCGTTATTTTGTTTTAGGCAAAAAAATAGCCGAGATAATAATCCCGGCCACAAAGAGTGTGTGAGCAATGTCGTGCTTAATTAAACTCTAACTTGCAGGAGATGAGATGCCTTTAAGTTATTTCCGAGTTCTTGGAACGCATGTAAATAATAATCATTATCATTTGGTCTTGCAAGCTCAAAATGTAAAAAAGTGATTAATATTTGAGTAAATAAAATTTAATCAAATACAAGCAGTGGCTTACGTGACAAATACATTGGCAGTCTTTACATTAGCGATTAGTGAATTTTACTGGATTCGCCTTATTTGAAGCAAATTAAGCCCGGCTCTTAAAAAGTATGTGAGCATTGCGATGCTGTCATCACAATCGTTAGTATCAGATCGGTGACGAATAAGTAGAGATGTTTTGTTTCAGGTAAAAAATAGCCGGGATAATAATCCGCGGCTCTTAAAAAGTATGTGAGCATTGCGATGCTGTCATCACAATCGTTAGTATCAGATCGGTGACGAATAAGTAGAGATGTTTTGTTTCAGGTAAAAAAATAGCCGGATAATAATCCGCGGCTCTTAAAAAGTATGTGAGCATTGCGATGCTGTCATCACAATCGTTAGTATCAGATCGGTGACGAATAAGTAGAGATGTTTTGTTTCAGGTAAAA
>NZ_JAKILC010000012.1 GCF_023283845.1 Shewanella marinintestina | reverse complement strand
CCAAGAATTTCAACGCGTTTAATTGAGTCGATACCTAAATCGGCTTCCATATCCATGCCAAGTTCAAGCATTTCAGTTGGGTAGCCAGTCTTTTCGGCAACCACAGACATCATAGTCGCCTGTACCTTGTCAGCACTTAGACCATTCGCTGCAGGAATAGCAGCTGCTTGAGGCGCTGCAGCACTAATATTAAGAGACGCAGCGGCATTTGTAGAAAGCTTAGAGTTCATATAGCTAACGATTTCGCCTAGAGTACGACACTCGGCTAGATCTTCTGGGCTAAGCTCAGGTAGACCCGGTAGCTCATCTTGTACAGTGCCAAGAATTTCAACGCGCTTGATAGAATCGATGCCTAAATCGGCTTCCATATCCATTTCAAGCTCAAGCATTTCAGTTGGGTAGCCAGTCTTTTCGGCAACTACTGACATCATAGTAGCCTGTACCTTTTGTGCGCTCAAGGCTGTCTCAGCAGTAAGACCATTTGCAGCTGGTGCAGCAGTCGCAGAAGCTGTAACAGGAACAGATGAAAGTTTGCTGTTCATGTACGCTACGATTTCGCCCAGTGTGCGGCACTCTGCTAAATCTTCAGGGCTAAGCTCAGGTAAACCCGGTAGCTCATCTTGTACAGTGCCAAGAATTTCAACGCGCTTGATAGAATCGATGCCTAAATCGGCTTCCATATCCATTTCAAGCTCTAGCATTTCAGTTGGGTAGCCAGTCTTTTCAGCAACCACTGACATCATAGTGCTTTGCACTTTTGCTGCGCTCAGGGCTGTTTCAGCGCTCAAACCGTTTACAGCTGGTGCAATAGTCGCAGAAGCAGTAACTGGAACAGATGAAAGTTTGCTGTTCATGTACGCTACGATTTCGCCCAGTGTGCGGCACTCTGCTAAATCTTCAGGGCTAAGCTCAGGTAGACCCGGTAGCTCATCTTGTACTGTGCCAAGAATTTCAACGCGCTTGATAGAATCGATGCCTAAGTCAGCTTCCATATCCATTTCAAGCTCTAGCATTTCAGTTGGGTAACCGGTCTTTTCGGCAACCACTTCAAGCATAGTGGCTTGAACCTTTGCAGCGCTCAAGGCTGATTCAGTGCTCAAGGCTGTTTGCGCGCTCAAGGCTGAAGGCGTTGTAGTCGCAACACTTGTATGGGTCGGAACGATAGTCGCTTGAGCAGGCGCAGCTTGACGAGCAACTTGTACTGGAGCCGTTTGAATTGGAGCTGATTGTACCGGAGCTGCTACAGGCGCTTGCGTAGCTTGAGCTGGCGTAGTGTTAACTGGCGCAGCAATCGCAGCTTGAGCAACCACTTGACTCTGAATTACTTCAGTTTGAATTACTTCGGTTTGAATTGCTTCATTGTGAATGACTGGAGCGTAAGTTGCTTGGCTGCCATTTAGCAGGTTCAATGCGGCAATATTGCTGCCCGCTTGCATCTCAAGGAATTGCGTGTGGCTTTGTAGTGTTTGCGCTTGTAGCTGGTGGAACTGCTCCATTGAGCGTTGTAAGCTCTCTGGGATCGCAATTCCTGAACCTGCCAGCTTAGCTTGCTCTGTCATCAATGTGGTGAACGTCTCACCATATTGCTGTGGAATAGCTAAGAATTGCTGATGTAGCTGGGCTGTTTGCTGCTGGGCGGCAAAAAAGTTGCTGAGTGCATCGCTGCTAATATTATGCGCTGCTGGCTTACTATTTTTAGACACTACTTGATTCTCTTGAGCTGAATGGGCTTCAACTGGGGTTGCATTGGTTGAATGATAAGTGGCTTGCTCGTTACCTGATGTAACTGCTGCAACTTCAACAATCTTTTCGACTTCTACGATTTTTTCTACGAGCTTCTCTACTTCAACCAACTTCTCTACTTCAACGATTTTTTCTTCGATCACATGTTCGATTTGTGAAGTGACGATGCCAGTCTCTAAAGATTTGGCCATCTTAGCGCGAGTTGCTTTGCTGATATGGTTAGCAGCGTTTAGCGAAATACTCATAGGTGACTTTTTAGCTGGAGCGGCAATATCGGCTTGGTATGGGTCGATTTCGCTTAATACAACACCGGTAACGGCCAGTTGCATTGCTGCTTGCTTAAGCTGCAGATCACTATCACCTTTAGGATTAGGGTTTATAGAGATTGTGCAAACTTCATTTTCAGTATTGGCCAGCGTGCCTTGAACAAGCTTTTGTAAGATGTTCTTCGGACCAAACTCAACAAATACGCGTGCACCGGCGTCATACATAGCTTCTAGCTGGCTAGTAAAGCGTACTGATTGAAGCATATGTTTCTTAAACGAGGCTTTAATCTTTGCAGCGGTAGCATCGTACAGCGCGCCAGTGGCATTTGAATAAAGTGCGCGGCTAGCTTTATTGAATTTAGCTGCGTCAATCGCTTTAGCAAATGGTGCTTGAGCATGACCAACCAATTCAGTGTGGAATGCACCCGATACTGGTAGGTTTATTGCTTTATAACCAAGCTCACTTAGCGCCTTAGCGGCATCTGTAGTTGTGGCTGTTGGGCCTGCAATGACAGATTGAGTTGGTGCGTTATAGTTTGCGACTTTAACGCCAGCAAATTTAGCAATAGTCGCTTCAACGGTTTCAAGGTCTGCAGCACTCTTGGTTATGATTGCAAACATGCTACCATTATCCTGTGAAGAGTCAGCTTCAACGCCGTCTTTAGCCGGGGCTTTAGTTGCCATGGCATCGCCACGGGCAAAGGCTAGTTTGTAGTAATCATCAGGGCTGATAACACCTGCTGCACATAGTGCACTTAGCTCACCAAAGCTATGGCCAGCTACCATGTCGGCATTAAAACCAGCCGCAGTAAACAAATCATATTGACCCATTGAAATGGCACCAATTGCGCTTTGAGCATTGGCAGTATTAGTCAAAATGGCTTCTTGTGCTTTTAAATCATCTTTATTAAATACAGGCTTTGGATAAAGGGTTTGCGATAACGGTGTTTTATCGTTTGCAGCAAATACCTTATCAGCCATCACAAATTGCTGACGCATCTCTGGGTAATAACAAGCAAGGTCGCGACCCATATTTAGGTATTGTGAACCTTGCCCTGCAAACAGTGCGGCAACTTTACCGTCGATTGCTGCGGTGCGATAACTTGTGCCGCCTGGTAGTTGCCATGCGTTATCATCGCTTGCAGACAGTTTTGCAAGCGCTTGTTTAATTAGGCCTGCTAACTCTTCAGCGGTGTTTGCAACTAAACCGATACGTGGCGCATTTTTATCAAGCTCACGGACTGAGTGGTTTGCCGCTGCATCTTTAAGAATAAATTCTGCTTGGTTCGCTGATGCTGCTAGTGTGTTTAGCTCGTTAATTAACGCAGCTTTATCGTTTGCGCTTATTAGGAAGCTTTGTGCGACTTGGCGTTGACGATATTTGGCTTTTTCGCTGTCAGTACGGCTGTGTTCTTGGTTGTACTCTTCTAGTACAAAGTGGAAGTTAGTGCCACCAAAACCAAATGAGCTAATACCCGCGCGGCGCGGCGTACCATCAACACGCGGTAACCATGGACGTGTCTCAGTGTTTAAATAAAATGGCGAGTTTTCAATATCAAGCTTAGGACTTGGTTGGCTGACGTTAATCGTTGCTGGTAGCACTTTGTGATGCAGTGCAAGGGCCGCTTTGATTAGACCAGCGGTACCCGCTGTTGATTTAGTATGGCCAATTTGTGATTTAACAGAGCCAAGCGCAATGTGCTGCTTGCTATCGTTGCCATCAGCAAACACTGAGCAAAGGCCGGCGAATTCTGCTGCGTCACCTGCTGCAGTACCTGTTCCGTGAGCTTCAATCAGACCTAAAGTGTGCGGCGCAAAACCAGCGTCATCGTAGGCGCGGTTTAGTGCTTTAGCTTGACCCGATGGGCGAGGGGCGTAGATAGACTTAAACTTACCATCAGATGATGCCCCCACACCTTTAATCACAGAGTAAATGCGGTCGCCATCGCGCTCGGCATCTTCAAGGCGTTTAAGGGCTACCATGCCAATACCTTCACCAATCATCATGCCTTTTGAGTCGATATCAAATGGCTGAATGGTTTCGTTAGTGGTAAAGGCTGGTGTTTTTGAGAAGCTCATGTACATAGACGGTGAGTTATCGGTACATACACCACCGGTGATCATCATCTCAGAGCGACCTTCGGTTAGCTCTGTAAGCGCCATGCGCATAGCGGCAAGTGAGCCTGCACAGGCTGCATCGACCACACAGTTCATGCCACCAAAGTCAAAACGGTTGGCGATACGACCAGCAATCACGTTACCTAAAGATCCCGGGAATGAGTTTTCTTCCCAGTGTACGTATTGGTCTTGGAATTTCTTGATCAGCATTTCGCTGTCAGTGTCGCTAATACCGCTGTTGGCGAATACTTTCTTCAATACTGGGTATTGCAGACGTGCTGTTAGGCTATGGCTGATTTTTTGACCACCGCCGACACCTAAAGTAATACCGATTTTATCTCGGTCGTAACCTTCAGGCAGGTTGGCATCGGCTAATACTTCTTTAGCAACAATCAGCGATAATAGCTGTGATGAATCGGTAAGCTCTAGGATATTTGGCGGCAGGCCAAACTCCATTGGGTTGAAGTCAACATCTGGCAGGAAACCACCGCGCTTACAGTAGCTCTTATCGGCTACGGTTTTATCAGCGTCGTAATACTCTTCTGGTTGCCAGTGAGTAGAGGGTAATTCGGTGATGGCATCAATCTTCTCGCTGATTAAGTCCCAAAACTTATTCAAGTAACGAGAATTAGCAAAAATACTTGCCATGCCAACGATGGCAATTGGCATATCTTTAAGGCGCTTATTTAAGCGTGAATCAGCTTGTGAGTCTTGTGCTTGCTCAGTCGCGTTTGCTGATTTTGTAGGTTTAGAGGTCTGGCTCATTATGAGTCTCCGCTGGGTGCCTGAGAGTCAGGCGTCTTGTTGTTTGTTGTATGCGTTTCTTTTGAGGTGTGGCGATTTGGCGTCGCACCAGGAAAGCGCTGCAAAAAGGTGTGATAGTTACGCACGAGTAACTTTCGTAAATGGAATGGCCCATGTTTGAGTACGTAGGCCATATATCGATTTGTGGCTTGAGTATTGCCATCTTGATAAATGTCGAGATAGATCCAGTCGCTGTGAGGATCGATGCCGAGCAAAATTGAACTGGGTATTTCTTCGGTCAATTGTGGTGGAATCGTGAGTGAAACCACTTGCACCACATTGTTACCGTCGGTGCTAGGCAGCGCTAAGGTTTTTGCTAGCGTTTCGTAGTGCAAGGTATAGGTTTGCACATCGCTGCCTTGAGTCACTGGGATTTGATTAAAGTAACGCATCGGCACATTAGGGCTTTCAATGTCGCTAACTCGAGATACGCCATATCGCTTTAAGCACCTTGCTAACCCTGAACGCGACACATTTGGGTTAATAAACTTTTGTGTTGCTTTTAATAAGGTGTCTAGCGGCATTTTCAATTGATAACGTAAACCGACCACCACATATTCTTGCAGTGGAGTTAACGTGGTATTGAGATGGTGCGGAGTATTCGGGCAGTTTTCGACAGAGTCACGTTTACGCCACTTACGCACGGTAGCTTCACTGATATTCAATATTTTAGAAAGTTGACTGACACTGAGATCTGATTCTTGTATGAACCGGCGCATCTCTGGTGTGGTGGTGGCATTGCTATGCCGACTATCAGTCTCTATCTGCGTACACTTATTCGAAGTCGTACTGACTTCACTTAAGTGTTCACTATTTATTTTTGCCATCAGTTTAGCGGGTATCCGTTAATAATCTGTTGGGACTTTAAGAGGATGAAATTAGCTGTGAACTTAGCGCTAAGCCACATTTCATCATCATTTAGTCAATATTGTTGAGCTAATGGCACAGCAGACTACCTGAGCTTATACGTCAATACAATCACCTGGGACTGAATAATTACAGATACGACCAGATTGAGAGAACACTTGTGCGCTAAAGTGCTATTTTAGCTAGTTAAATCAAGCGGAAAATAAAAAGTGTGAGCTGGGTTGAATTAAAGGTTGGTTACACTTTATTTACCAGTTGATAACTGTTAGGTATCTAGTTGTATTTAGGTCTGTAGCACCCTTTGGCAATAAAGAGGGGGTTGCGCTATGTTTGAAAAACTTTCTTGTAATAGACAGCTGTTTTTTCGAAATAAAAAAGCCACAATGGTATTAATATCAATTTGTAATAGAGGATCTTTTGTCGGAGTCGTATTCTATTTGCTTATACTTTTGCCCGTTAACCATTCAAGAGTGTGACAGCCAAACTTCTTCGTTGCTAAAGTCATGGTTACCTGAAGACGAGTTAGTTAAGGTTGACCGCTACGTTAAGCAAGAGGCTAAAACTCAAGGCTTGATGGTAAGGGGGTATTTGCGCGCCTTGCTGTCACAGCACAGTGATTTATTGCCCAATGAATGGCGCTTTGAATACGGTGAAAAAGGTAAGCCTAGATTAAGTGATACTCAGTTCAAGCAAACTGGCATTCATTTTAATTTGAGTCACAGTGGCGATTGGCTATTGGTTGGGATCTGTGTGCCTAAGGCTGAAAAGCGTAATAATCTAGATGCTGTAGAATTTGGCGTCGACATTGAGCGTTGCCGCAGCAGCACCAATATTCATTCAATTTTGAGCCATTACTTTTCTGAACCTGAAAAAGCAGCGTTACTTGCACTGCCAGCCGAATTACAGCGGGAGCGCTTTTTTGATCTTTGGGCACTTAAGGAATCTTATATTAAAGCCAAAGGGCTAGGCCTTGCATTATCACTTAAGTCTTTTGCTTTTGATTTTTCCTCGCTAAGTGAAACACCACTTGAGCTTGATGTAACTAAAATTTCAAGCTCAGGTGATGCTCCTACTAGCAAGCTTAGTACTCGGCATATTCTATTGAAACAACATATCAGCCTGTCAATTATGCAAGCTAAACAAGCTGCTGATACATCAACTTTAGAGATACAAACCATGCAGCCTGCAAAAAATTGGCATTGCTGGCTTGGGCATCTTGATGACAGTTACCGGTTTGCAATGAGCATAGGCCAATGTCAGCAAGTGAGTATTAAGGCACAGCAAGTTGATTTTAAAACGCTATTACAGCCTGAACTATAAGGCTATTTGATGGCGGTTTTAAGCTAAGGCTTTAAGCCAAGCAGTTTACATAAACAATAAAAAACCGGGGCTATAAATAGCCCCGGTTTTATTTCTCGCTTTTGTTATCTAGGGTCAGACTGCTCACTTTACTGGTGTTGGTACAATCTCAAAGTCAGGGGCAAACTCGACCATACTATCGGCAATTTTTCCAAAGGCTGATTTATCGCCTGTAAGTTTGGCATCACCGCTTGCTAGCAGATTTTTTAAGGTGACTTGGCCAAGTAGAATACGGTTTACATCGGCTTTATTAACGATAAGGTTGGCATCTGCGATTTGCTCCTTGTCGACCACTGCATTGCTTAAGTTACCGTTACTGAGCTCTATATAGAGAATGTCTTGGGTATCGGGAGTGATAACATTCATCTTAACTAAACCGTGCTTAGCGGCAATTTGGCTGTCAATTTTGACGGCAAGAAAATCAAATAGTGTTGGCATATCCATTTCGCTAATAACATCTGCCGAAGCGGTTTTAGGGGCGCCCGCTTGAATGCCAACTCTGAGCTCTTGGGCGCCAGTTAAGTAGATGTTTCTCCAGCCTGCACCTTCAGCTTGATAACCAAGTTGCTCATAAGTATCGGCTAGTAATTGACGAGCCTCGTTATTTTCTGGCTCTGCCATCACCACCTTGTTTAATGCCGTTGCAACAAAGCGGTATTCGCCTTGTGCATAATCATCTTTAGCGCGCTTAATTGCAGCATCAGCGCCGCCCATGTATTCAACAAATTTAGCGGATTCAAGCTTTGTTGGTAGTGGATTAAGGTTTGCTGGGTTCATGTCAAAGTAACCTAGATACTTATTGTAAACCGCCTTAGCGTTATGGCTATAAGTGCCGTGGTAGCCATTGGTATGCCATGTCTTGTAGATAGACTCGGGAATCGTGTCTTGAATCGCATCGCCAATGTCTTGAATGCCGACACCATCGTTGGCGAGCCTCAAGGTTTGGTTATGCACTATGCCATAGTTATCGCGCTGTAAGCGAAGGAACTCATTGATCTCTTGGTTACCCCAAACAGGCGCTGAGTGTGAGGCAAATAACACCTGTACATCTTGGCCAAAGGCATTAATCATCTCATTAATATCTTTCGACCACTTAAGTGCATCACGTACTTTTGCTCCGCGCAGCGTATAGATATTATGCATACCTTGATAAGTTAGTTCACCGGTCCAAAGCGCTTGCTTTGACGGAATATAAGTGATCATTTCTGATTCCGCTTCGGTGCCTGATGCGTCCATAAACACCATCTCTAGACCATCAATGGTTAAGGTTTCCCATTTGCCTTCGCCGTTTAGGGTGTAGTCTGGTGCGACATAAGTTATTTCACCTTTTGATAGGCCTTTGCCTAACGCAGCATCGACAATACCGTGATTATGCTTACCCAGTGTTGCCCCGTATTGATACGCTGCGCGGCGGCTCATGGCGTTGCCGGCAAGTACGTTCTCATCAACAATTTCTTTGGTGATGTTATCTGAGCCGTAGACTTTGACATCAGGGAACATCTCTTGAATGCCGCGAGAACCGCCGAAGTGATCGGCATGACTATGGGAGTAAATCATGGCGACAACAGGTAAGTCGCCATCTTTAGGTAGATTCTTTAACGCAAACTCAAGTGATGCTTTTGCAGCTTCTTTGGTTAATAGCACATCGTAAGCTATCCACCCATTATCACTGCGAATAAGCGTTAGGTTAGATAAGTCAGTTCCGCGCACTTGGTAAATACCGTCGCTAACCTTATACAAACCATTCGGCACCATATTGAGCTGCGCTTGGCGATACAGTGATGGATTGACTGAATCTGGAGTGTTGTCGCTGATAAAAGCAAATTCAGCGCGCAGAATATCGGCGGTCGCTTTATCAAACTTAGCCACTAAGTTTTTAGATGACTGCTCAAATGCGCGAGTATCTGCAAAGTTTAATGTCTCTGCCACCGCTTGGTTATGAGCAATAGTATGCTCTGTTGCATCCTTGCCTTCATAATGCACAGTGATGTGGTCATGCTCGTGTTGAGCAGCTAGTGCATTAAACGAGAAAATTGACACGATTGAGATTGCAAGTAGAGTCTTTTTCATAAGTCACCCTTATAAGATTGAATTCGTTCAAAGCCTTATGTCTCAATGTTGCAATTAGTTTGTAGGGCACTAATGAGACATCTGCTTAATTGAGGCCAGTATAGGTAACTTGAATTGATTAATAATTAGGGCTAACCTAGAGATTACTATTTATAATATGAATATATTGAGTGGTAATAGCTGCAAGATTACACCTGTAGCTTTCGCTTGATTTAGTCACTTAATTTAGTTACTTGGTTTTGGCATCGGGGCCTGTAAGAGCTATGTCGCAGCAAAAAGCATTTGATTTAAATCTATTTCGGGTTTTTACCGCGGTTTATCGAACTTCATCATTTAGTCGAGCTGCAGAAGAACTCGACTTAACCCAGTCATCGGTCAGTAATGCGGTTGCCAGATTAAAGACAGTTGTTGGTCAGGAGTTATTTATACGAGTAGGGCGGGGCGTAAAGCCCACTGCGAGTGCAATGACTCTGTATCAACAACTTGCTCCGGCTATGTCAACGATTGAGCAAGTTGCTGCGAGTTTTGAGGCATTCGATGCTGCTTCAAGTGAGCACACCTTTTATGTGTATGCGAGCGAGTCTGCCATACAATTGTTGCAAGGCACTGTAGAGCATGTGCTAAAAGATCTGGCTATCAATATCGTATTTCGAGAGCCACCGTTAATAGAAGAAGAGTTGCAGATGGATCTGCAGTTGGAGAAAGTTGATTTAGCATTGGATATTTGGCTGCCGGAGTCGGCTGCATTTAAGAGTCAAAAGGTAATGCAGGATAAATTAGTTTGTGTCGCTAGAAAATCGCACCCCAGGATCCAAGGTACTTTGACGCCAGAGCAATACTTTAATGAAAAGCACATCATTTTTAAAATGCGTCGCTACAACTTAAGTGTTGCCGATCTCTTAACCAAACATGTTTTACCTGCACGAAAGATGCACAGCGAGCAATCATCGATTTTAAGTATGATGTCTGTAGCGTCTAAGAGTGATGCATTAGCAATCGCATCAAAAGCTTATACCGACGAATATGCCGACCTTTTTGGTCTGCAAGTTTTTGATTTACCTTTTGCGGCTGAGCCCATTGAGTATTACATGGTTTGGAGCCACAAGCTTGAGCAGAACCCTGCCAATATTTGGCTTAGAAAGCAGTTGAACTTAGCAATAAAACTAAAAGGGCTAGCTGTTACGGTTTAATGGGAATAGGTATAAAAAATGCCTATAAGCTGAGGCTTATAGGCATTTTATTTTTAGGTGTTAGTGTTAATCACTAATGCTGATTTTACTGTCTAGCGAGACGTTGATTGTCTGCAGGATGCTCAAAGTCACTGCGATATGGATTGATGTCTAAACCTCCGCGGCGAGTATAGCGAGCATAAACCGTGAGTTTTGCACATTGGCAGAAGCGTTTTAGGTCAACGAAAATACGCTCTACACATTGCTCATGAAACTCATTGTGTTGTCTAAATGAAATCAAATATCTCAGTAACTTTTCACGATCGATCTTAGGCCCTTGATAACGGATCATCACTGTGCCCCAGTCTGGCTGAGAGGTGATAAGGCAGTTTGATTTTAATAAGTTTGAAGTCAGTGTTTCAGCAACTATGGCTTTGCTATCAAGGCTATCAACTAAATAGTCTGGATTAAAACTATAGTCATCGACTTCAATGTCTAAATCATCAATGCAAGTGCCTGGCATTTCAACTACGCGTAGGTGATGAAATTGCTTAGGTTCGATAACTTTTACCGTTACTTCACCTTCTGCACACTGACTTAGATCTTGACGTAAGCGCTCTTGTACATCGAATAGACTGTCGAACCGAGTTTGGTTATAGCTATTTAAATAAAGCTTAAACGACTTAGACTCAATGAGGTTTTTGCTATCAAAACTAAGATTAAAGTCGGCAATCGCAATCATTGGTTTACCTTTGGCATTTAGCCAAGATAACTCATAACCTGTCCAAATATCACAGCCATGAAATGGCAATTCATTTGTCAGCCCAATTGCATCACGGTTTAATTTACGCGGCACGCCTTGTAGTAAAGATGCATCATACTGCTCTTGATAACCAGTCGACTTTCCAAGTGTTAGTTCAGAAAGTTCGGGCGCGTTACTATAGGGATCATGATGTTGTGTCATCAATACGGTTTCCATGTCAAAATAGACCCCTATTATAACTGATTTTGGAACTGGCTTAAGTGTCTTCTTTACCTGCTTTAGATCTTTTTTTATCTAAATATCAACAAGCCTACATGGATAAATTGGGTGAACAGCCTAGATATTATGCTGAAGGGCAAGAGTCTGACTGTATTGTTGGCGAGTTAGACAGTGATGGCGCAGTTTTTTGGCAAGCGGTTAAACGCCAACAAGCTGGTCAATTTGATAATGTTGAAACTGCTCTCGAGTTAAGTTTACAAGCGGATATAAATGCTTTCTTTGGCAGTCACTTTGCTGCGCCGTTATATTTTGATTCACAGTGGGGCATGGGCGAGTTGATCCAAGTTTGGAATCAAACTGATTTTGAGTACCTGCAGCAAAATATTATTGGTCATCTAATGATGAAGAAAAAGCTTAAGCAAGAACCAACCTGGTTCATTGGTGTGTTAGAGGGGGAAGATAAAATGCTAACCGTTAATAATAGTGATGGTAGTGTTTGGGTTGAGATCCCTGGTGAAGTGCAAACTCAAAAATTGGCTGATAGCCTAGCTGAATTTATAACTCTGCTGACGCCGCGAGTAACACCAGCGATTAAGCAAATTGAAGAATCAATGCCCGAACTTGATCATCCTGGTATTTGGCAAAGAATGAAGCTGATGTGGGCAAACCTACGCGGTAAATAATCTTGAACTATCAGTAGAGATTGCAAAAATGGCGCTTATATTTTTCTTTTAGTAAAATTGTATCAGCGCCATTTTGATAACTTTTTATAAGTGATCCCAAGATATATTGGACACAATGCGACAGGTATCGCAGCGGAAATGGAACATATCCAATAAAGGTTCATCGAGTAACCACTCTTTACTGCCACACTTTGGGCACGGACGCTGCTTTTCAACTGCCAAGCTTTCGCCGCCAACGCGGTATAAATAGTAATAGGTCGGTATTTTAGTTAAGTATTCAACTCTGCCACGTAAATCCCAGCCGCGCCTAAACAGGTCGCTTTGGTGGCTGGTCAATTCTTCAAGTGCCGCAAACTCTGCTTTAGTTGCGGCAGCCATTTGCAATTCATCACAGGCTTGCCACTCTGTTTGCCAACGGATCAAACGTTTGTGATCGCCATTGGCTGTCGCTGGAATTTGGTAAAGCGGAATAGGCTGCAAGGTATCGCCATTTCGCAGTGGTGAACACATATGCACATAACTGGTATAAAGCAGCTGCCAACTTGGCGTGTCTTGGCTAGAAACCTCAGAATTAATATCTTGGCCGATATATTTTTCACGTGGTGCCAGCAGTTTTGCTTCAGTTAATTCTTCTAGTGCGCTATTGACCCAAGGACTATTGAAACGCTTAGAAAGGCTGCTTTTTTCTGGCGTTAGCATGCGCGCTTTAAATTCACCATCGTTAAAAGCTACGGCAAATTCGCGACCTAAAACCTGACCATTGGCTCGATAGGCTTCGAGTAAGCCGTTGATGGCCTTTTCTGCTGCAGTAATTGTCGTGTTATCAAAGCATTCAAATCTTAATTCAATTACATGCATGTATTGTCAGGCTCTTTGGTGGCGGTTTGAGATTGTTTTAGTTGATCAAATTCTTGTTTTAGCGAAGCGAATTCGCTTTTTAGTTCACTAAAGTCGCTTTCAAGTTGGGTAATTTTATCAGCTTGTTCTGTTGGAGATAAAATACCTGGCTTTTGCTCTTGTTTCGCAGCGTTAACAGCATGGCTTGCAATGGCTTGCTTATCTTCAGCACTCATGGATTTAAACTGTTGTAAGCCTTGGATCAAGACTCGCATTGGGATGCTAGTACCGAGTTTTGTTTTAATGAGCGCTAAACTAGGATCTCTGCCTTCATCACAGATCCTTTTGGCTGCGGCTAGCACTTGGTCTAATGGACTCATGGTTAGTCAAATTCCTTACTCATTAGTATGTTCATTACTCTAGTCGTTAATGCAGATAATCTAATAACTAATAAAACCAATAAAAACATATGGTTAAATATTGGTATGTTAATTGCTTTTTAATCAAAACAAAAAGCAATGTTAATACAGGACGTTAAAGTGAAAAATAAATTATTAGGTTTAGCATTTTTTGGGATTGCAAGCTTAGGGCTAACGGGCTGCGTGGTCAATGTTGGTGATGGAGAATCTGATTGGGATAACAATGGCTCGTGGGAAAAGGTACAAAATAAAAACCGAGACAATTTATCGAAGATCGCTTTGGGCATGTCTAAAGACCAAGTCACAACCTTGATGGGAACCGCTGATTTTAATGAGGCTTATGTTCAACAAGATAAAGAAGTACATGTTCTTTTTTATCGAACTCAGCGTACTCATGGTGACGGTAAAACGACCAAAGATGAATGCACTCCTGTGGTCATTAGCAACAATGCTGTAGTTGGTTGGGGCGAAATGGCCTATAGCAAAATCTAATTGTTGCTGGTGTTAGAGTTAGCTTTTCTTAATAAGGTGTCTAAGTGGTCGATGACCTCGGTCCACTGGGCATCCTCATTAAATGATTCTTCCAAAAAGTGTTTTTGAGAAGCCGTCCAGAAAGGAGCTTTATGGAGCAATATGTCGTTAGCTAGTTGATGATCATTTATAAATTGCTCTATGGCTGAATGATCATCAGCTAAGCCTAGCTGTAAGAAGAGGTGTGATAGATCTTGCGGCGTGGTATCCATAATCAATTCCATATCAATTGTTTAGTATTAAGTATGGTTGATAAGTTCATTGTTTATGGTAAAAGTTAACTTTTACCATTTTACTTCGATGCTCAGCTTTCCTGACTAATATCCTTATCTGCGATTAACCCTTTCATTAAAATGAACGCGTACGGCGATAGTGTTCATTGATTATTAATTGCACTTATTTATAGTCTTGTTACATTGGTGTTGTGTGATCTTGCTCAAGGAAAACAACAATGGAAAATCAAGCCATGGAAGACTGTCGTGCGGTTTATCTAACTGCAGAAGATTTACGCATTGCTGCCTCAATACTCTATAACGCCTATCATGATGATCCTTTCTTTCTAGAAACACTGTTTACTGGTGATCAAGCACAGTATGAGCAAAAGCTTCGTGGGGCTATTCGAGAAGAGCTCAATGAACTGTGGCAGCAAGAACAAGCTTTAATCGGTATATTTGTTGACGAACGCCTAATTGGCGTGGCCTGTATCGTGACTCAACAAGTGCCTTTGGGAGAAGCTCGCTACTGGCATTGGCGTTTAAAGATGTTATTAAGTGCAGGCTGGCAATCAACACAAGCGCTTATCAAAAAAGAGAATACTATTATAGAAAACTTGCCCAGTAATCAATGCGGTATTTTGCAATTTATTGCGATAGCAAATAATGAACAAGGCAAAGGCTACGGTGGAAAATTGGTTAACGCGGTTCTTAGTTGGTGCGATGAGCAACCTCATTTAGATGGGGTGGGAGTTTTTGCAAATCATGAAGCGCATATTAGCTTGTTTGCTAAACATGGGTTTGAAGCGATTGAACCGTTACAAGTTGGCAAGGTTAGTGGCGAACTTATGTTTTACCGAGGAGTGGTAAATGAATAAACGTTATCGCTCTTTTTCCGAGTTTTATCCATTTTATTTATCGCAGCATCAAGATCGGACATGCAGGATATTACATTACATTGGTAGTAGTCTAGTTGTGCTTACTTTTATCTATATTCTATTTAGTCAGCAGTGGGGTATGTTGCTGCTATTACCTGTGATTGGTTATGGATTTGCGTGGATAGGACATTATATTTTTGAAAAAAATCGGCCTGCAACATTTGAGTATCCTTTATATAGCTTTATGGCTGATTGGGTCATGTTATTTCGAGCGTTAACTAACAGAAATTAATGATAAATTCATATTGAGATAGTTTCTTTGTAAGAGATCTCTCACCTTGTTGTGGGATATCAATAATTACAAAGAGAGCCTTTGTTTACTATTGATGTTTAAGTTGTTATTTATCAGTAGGTTATACTGGCTTTGTGTTGTTGCCTATATGTTGCCTCCTTGTGTTATTGTTATTAGTCCCCATCTTGAGTTGGCTCTAAAGGTAAACTGGGAACCAGAAAGAGATCGCGGCTTAAAGGATTTAGCTGAAATCGCTTTTTAGAAAGAAAGTTGTGATTGTATTGAGCTAAATGCTTTATGGATAAAGTGATTTTTTAGCTGAAAACAATTTTGCAGGATGCAATAAGGACAACCTTAGGAAGAGGATTTTAGCTTAGGATAAGCTAATGAAAGGATTCAGTACGTTGAGTACAGGGATATAAATGGATTTACAAGGAAGAAGCAGGAAGCAAGTTAACCAAGGAAGATGCAGGGATCGCGCATATATAGCGGGAAAGCTAAAATAAAGTGGTACCCGGGGCGCACCAATAGGTGCGCCCCTTCTATTTTGGAGTTTTTATATTATTCGCTTGTAAGTTTGTGCGATATCTCTTACAAGCTCGTAAGAAATTAAACTTAAATATGCAGTGTTCAGCTAGTTAATATACTTAATACTTCTTAAATTCAATGACTTATGGGTTTTTGGTTGAATTTCAAACTTAAACGTTCATGTTAAATAAATGTTTAAGGCCTTATTTAGTCGCAATATTAGATTACTATTTAACTGTGCTAGGAAGCATGGTTTAGCAAGCTTAAGTAAGTGCGTCAGGATTTGCACTGTTTAAGCTTGTGTATTACAGGGCTCATGGAGTGAGGCAATTATGGATTAATTGCAGTTACGACCAAGGACTGGCCAGACAATCCAGGATGGAAATTTTGTTACCTAGGAAGGTGACATACTAAGGATAGTAAAAGAAAGGACGCTCAAGGAAGACATTGGACACACTCAGGATTGAGTAAGCTTGATAAATGGATAATCAAGAGAATGGATTCGTATCGTAAGATACAAGGAAGCAAAGGACAGGGACGAAGCAGGAGCTAAGTTACGCATGGATGGTGCAGGGAGCACTCGTATAGCAGGATGAGCTTACACAATGATAGAAAAGGCACGACCCCTTGTGGGCCGTGCCTTTACTTCTTTAAGAGCTTCTATCTGAAAGCTTTAGCTTTTATTTGTTATATTAAGTGGTTGATTTTAGCTTGGCATGCCGACCTTTTCCGGCACACTCTTAACACTTATTTACAGCCCCCAGAGCTACAATTACCTCTTGAACGGCCGCCACATCCGCCGCCAACAGAACCACGAGCTTCAGGGGCTTCATGCCATTCAGGCTCCGGGAAGATAGGCCATTGTATCTTTTGTATTTTTTTCCCGTGCATCCACAAGCTACCACGATATTGATTGATGCCGTCGGTGCTAAATTCGAATAAATATTTCACCTTCCAGGTGAGTCCGCTAGTGCCACCTAAACTCGGTTTCGCTGATTCTTGTGCAATCGCGAGCAATTGTACTTTTTGCTTTTGACATTCTTTGTTGGTGAATATACGGCTAAGTTCAGCCATTTGTCTTAATTGCCAAAAAAATGCGGCGATCATTACGACCGCGGCAATAATTAAAAAATCTGTCATCATCCCTTTGTTACCTTGAACAATCCACCAATGGCAGTTGCGAGTTGTGCACTGCGATCAGGGTTTCGCAGTTGGCTAAGCAGCTGAGTGCGAATTAATGGTATAGCCACAATATCAGCAAAAATCTGGTTAAAGAAGTGCTGTTGTTGTTTTGCTAAGGCCTCTAAGTAGATAGTGAGAGTTTGCTCATCTTTTAAGGCAGACCAATTTCTGGCTGCAATCGAGATTAGCATATCCGCAGCCAATAGGTCCGCTTCATCTAAATGAGCGATCGCTTGTTGAGTTAGTTGAGGCTGCGACGCTAATCCTCTGAGAAAATAGGGTTTGTGGGCAATATCGACCATTGATAATTGAGCCTGTAGTTTCAGTGCTAAAGCTTCATCAATATTTAAATGTTCTAAACACTGGCAAACAGCGACTTGCACTTCTAAGGCCCAGCTGTCAAAGCCATCAACTAAGATATTGTGATGGTCTAGCTCATTGTTCCTGATACATACATCGGCAATCCCCTGAAGGCCAATGTTTTGCCATTGTTCACTTGGGTGTTGCCCTGACAAATACTGATAGGCAAATTCATATTGTGGAGAGGCTTTCTGGCTGAGCTGCTTTCTAACCAAGGCATTAAAGACAGCAAGCTTTTCTTGAGTCGGTTTGAAGTTAAATGGGTGATTAGCCATTTGCTCTTGTTGTTGCTCGGTGAGCGGCTGAGTCGGATCGCGACCAAGCGCTTCAATTATCATCTTGATAAACTGTATCCTTGGCGCAGAAGATAATAATCCTCGTTCATCAAGGGGAAGTTTAATAAACCAAATATAATGTTGTTGGCTAGCGTCCCAAAAGACAATCGCAAACTGCGCATGACCTTGGATAGGTGATGGATAAGGAGAATGCAGTTCTTCTATCTGATGAAATGCCATCATATCGATATGTTGTACTCGACGGCCCATGTCATAAACTTGGAATTGAGTGTTAGCAGTTTTTAAAAATTCACTTAGGGTCGTTATTTGTGTCATATCGTTATCGAGTGTAGGTAAATTAGCGCATATTATAGGGATAACTCTGTTGAGATGGTATCATCGCGCGTTAATTTTCCAATGCTTGTGACAACGACAGTTTCCAACAGTGAGAGAGGGTAGCTTGACAGCCGTAAAAGTAAGGGAAAAGTTACTGGCATTAGCAGAAGAACTCGAACTGCAAGGTTTGTTAGCCCGTACACCTCCGAGTGAACAGGCACTTGCCAGCACCACGCCGTTTGCGTGTGATGTTATGCCATTTGAGCAGTGGCTACAGTTTATATTTTTGCCAAAAATGCACTTTATGCTAGACAACGCTATCCCGCTGCCTTCTGCAATGTCAATTGCGCCGATGGCGGAGCATGTATGGGCCGATAAATTGGGTTATAAAAATATTATTTTACTGCTAACTGAGTTAGATACATTAGTCGGCGCAGTATCATAACAGGGTGACAAGAGAGCTTTTATAATGAGTGATAAAATAACAGAGACAGCGCAAAGGGGATTGGCTGACAAAGCATTGCTTGAAAAGGCTTTTACAGAACAAGCGCCCGTTGACGATGAAGAGCAAGAGGTTGCACCGCACATTGAGGTGTTGTTTGAAGATGACGATATTGTTGTTATTCACAAACCTGCAGGCCTTCTCGTTCATCGTAGCTATCTTGCTCGCCGTGAACGTTTTTTTGCTATGCAATTAACCCGTGATCTCGTTGGCTGTCATGTATTTCCTGTACATCGCCTAGATAGGCCTACATCGGGGATTTTATTGTTTGCTAAGAGCAGTGAGATGGCTAATGCTCTATGTGAACAGTTTGCTGCTCATACCGTAGATAAAGAGTATTTAGCGCTTGTTCGCGGTAATATGCATGAAGCTGCCACACTCGATTACCCACTTAAAGAAGAGCTCGACGATTTAGGTGATAAAGATGTCGATCCTAACAAAGCGGCTCAAGATGCGGTTACTTCCTACAAACCATTATTAAACAGTGAAATTCCATTTTCGTCAGGGCGCTATGCAACAAGCCGTTATGGTTTGGTACAACTGTCACCTCATACTGGGCGCAAGCACCAGCTAAGGCGACATATGGCGCATTTACGCCACCCAATTCTTGGCGATACGACTCATGGCGATGGTAAGCAAAATAAGTTTTTCCGAACTCATTTTGGAGTTAATCGTTTATGGTTAATAGCTAAAAAGCTAACGTTTAATCACCCAAGAACCGGTGAACGAATGAGTGTTGAAACAGAGCTTGAGCAAGAGTGGCTGGATTTATTTACCGGGCTTGGATGGCACGATGAACAATTGGCGACGGAAAAAGTCTCTATAGATATCGCATAAATTTTTGCATATTTTTAACGCTTAGAAAAAGCCGTAGCATTGATTATGCCGCGGCTTTTTTATTTGTGGTCGGCTAAGGATAAGTTTCAATACATTATGACTTAATTTGTTTAGCTGTAGTGGACACTGTGCTGAAGTTGGTGAGTTCGCTCTTGTTGGCAGTATTTGTGTTTAGGGGACTGTGACTGGTTTTAAAGCATTGTACTGTGTTGAAGTAACACATTCTTCGGATATGAGCACTGCGTTGAAGGTGTTTACGGTGCCTTTGTCTACAAGAATGCTTCATTGGGTCTGTCCTTCTTGAGGTCACTTTATTATCGCCACAAAGCTTGCAGCAATGTTCACTGATACAGTATGTTAAGGATATAACTAAATGGCTTTTAGGCGAAGTAAAACATGAAAAAAGTGAATCTAGTTTTTGGAACAGTTTATGGTGGCGCGCAGTTTGTGGCAGAGACCTTACAGCAAGCATTAATTGATGCTGGTCGCGATGCAGTACTTTACCAACCAGATCAACTCGGTGGCTTTATTCCGCCTGAAAACGAATTGTTGTTAATTATTTGCTCGACGACAGGGCAAGGTGATATTCCTGATGACATTCAGCCTTGGTTCTATGAAATGCAATCAAAAGCGCCTTATTTACCCGAATTGAAGTTTGGCCTGATAGCCTTGGGCGATTCAAGTTACGAAACCTTCTGCGGGGCTGGTGAGCAGTTTCTTTCGTTATTCGAGGAGTTAGGCGCAAAGCGTCTTGGCGATTTTTTAAAGATTGATGCAGGTGAGACGATGGAGCCAGAGGTTGAGGCGCTCGCTTGGTTGCCAAGTTGGAATGAGTTGGTTGATAAAGAGCTTGCTGCTTAGTTGCAGCAATCGAGTTCTTATTTAAAAAGCGCGTATCGTTAACGCGCTTTTTTGTGTCTCTCTTTTGGCTTACTTTTATTGTGAAGCTAGGACTCAATCCCGCTGTTTTTTTTACAGTATCTTTAAAATCTCTGCTTAAAAAGTACGGGTTCTATAATTAAAAAGCCAAACTAACAATAATTTAACTTGCATGATTGTATGTCGCTTTTTTGCGAGGTAGCTTGATGAATAGTAAGCGACTTTAGTGATGGTAGAGGGCATATGGAACGGAAAGTATTAATTATTGATTGTGCAGATGCACCAGGACTTATCACCAAAATTACCGGAGTATGTTTTGCTCATGGCTTAAACATCATTAAAAATAGTGAATTTGTTGATAATGCTCAAGGCCGTTTTTTTATGCGTACAGAGCTTGAAGGAGAGTGTTTTTCCCCTTCATTATTAAGCGAATTGCAGGCCGTGCTACCTGAACGAAATCACACTCGGCTAGTCGATGCTGGTAAAAAGCGCATTGTGGTCATGGTTACTAAAGAAGCGCACTGCTTGGGAGACATATTAATTAAGTCATACTCTGGGGCCCTTGATGTTGAAATTGCTGCGGTTATAGGTAACCACCAAGTATTACAACCTTTAGTTGAAAAGTTTGACATTCCTTTTCACCATATCTGCCATCAAGATTTAAATCGTCTTGAGCATGAAGAAATGATGCTAAAAGTGATAACAAATTACAGCCCCGATTATATTGTTCTAGCAAAGTTTATGCGGGTGTTGACCCCCGAGTTTGTTTGCCAGTATCCGAGCCAAATCATTAATATTCACCATTCTTTTTTACCTGCGTTTATTGGCGCGTCGCCATATAAACAAGCCTGGGAGCGCGGAGTAAAAATTATTGGTGCAACGGCGCATTTCGTCACAGACTCTTTGGATGAAGGCCCGATTATTAAGCAAGATGTTATTCCTGTTGATCATAGTTTTAGTGCTGAAGAGCTAGCGCGTTGTGGTCGTGATGTCGAAAAAAGCGTATTAAGTAAGGCGCTTCACTTAGTAGTGAACGAAGATGTGATTGTTTACGGTAATAAAACGGTAGTGTTTTAATCGTGTGTTGGAACTAGCTATTAAAAAAGAGGCTGAAGCCTCTTTTTTTGTACAACTATAATTAGAAGTTGACCACATATAATTGACTATTATTGTTTGTCATTGCGAGATCTTTAATCGTGACAGAGCCAATGTTATATGGGGCGATTTTTCTCGCGGTCTTATCTGCACCGGCATTAACAGTAAAATTGTAAAAGCTTTCTCCGTTACACACTAATCGCGGAAATACGCGATTTTTGTTGATGCGATAATCTTTCATTGTACGGTTAAACGTTATTAGGTTATTGCTGAGACCCGCTTTACACACTTGGACTAGGGTATGCTCTAGTTGTGGTGACATTGCAGCACTAACACTAAATGACATGGCTAGTGCAGCACCTGCTAACGCGAATGATTTAATCATGTCTTGCTCCTAACACTCAATATTGGGGTTCAACACTTATTAAAGTCTACTAAGCAGGTTGTAGCGTCATAAAGCTATCTAAGTTGTATCAAAATATTGAGTCAGATGCAGAGTGTTGCTGTAGGTTTCAAAGTGTGTCAATTGTGAAAAAATAAGAACAAAAAGCCCGCGTTAATGCAGGCTTTTAAATTTAACTAAGTACTGGTAAATAAATTAGTCAACGATGCGCAGTAGCTCGTTAATACCGACTTTACCACGGGTCTTCTCATCAACTTTCTTAACGATGATAGCCGCGTATAGGCTGTAAGTGCCGCACTTAGATGGTAGGTTACCGGCAACAACAACTGAACCTGCAGGAACACGGCCGTAATGTACTTCACCTGTCTCACGGTCAAAAATACGTGTGCTTTGGCCGATGTAAACACCCATTGAGATCACTGAACCTTCTTCCACGATAACGCCTTCAACGATTTCTGAGCGAGCGCCAATGAAACAGTTGTCTTCAATGATTGTTGGACCTGCTTGTAATGGCTCTAAAACACCACCGATACCGACACCACCAGACAAGTGAACGTTCTTACCGATTTGTGCACAAGAGCCTACGGTAGCCCATGTATCAACCATAGAGCCTTCGTCTACGTAGGCTCCAAGATTAACATAAGATGGCATTAATACGGTGTTCTTACCAATGAATGAGCCTTTACGTACCGCTGCTGGTGGTACAACACGGATAGCTTCTTCACGGAAACGTGCTTCATCGTAGTCAGCAAATTTCATTGGTACTTTGTCGAAGTATTTGGTTTCTGCGCCGTCGATGACTTGGTTATCGAAAATGCGGAATGAAAGCAGAACTGCTTTCTTTAGCCATTGGTGCACATGCCACTCACCATCAATTTTTTCAGCAACTCTGGCTTCACCAGTGTCTAGCATTGCAATGGCTTTCTCAACATCAGCACGAACACTAGCGTCAACTGTTGCTGGAGTGATTTCTGCGCGCGCTTCAAAAGCCGCCTCAATACGTTGGCGTAAAGCCTCCATTAACTTCTCCCAATATTTTTGTTTAATGTAAATCTATAAAGCACTGGTTAGTGCGTCACGTAATTTATTCTGTTGAATGTCATTTAGCTGCTGACCATCGATTGTCTGCAGCAAAAAGAAATCTTCTGCCCGTTCACCAATGGTGGTGATTTTCGCTGCCAGTAAAATAACTTCGCAGCGATACAAGACTTCGCCAACTCTGGCGAGTAATCCAGGGGAGTCAAGTGCAATGAGTTCCATCATACTTTTACCATGGCTTCGGGTCTCAGGGAAACTGACTTGAGTAGCAACTTTAAAAGGTTTCATCTTTCTTGAAAGATTTCTAAACTTTGGCAACTTAGGCGTTTCATTACTCAAGGCTTTGATTAACGTTTTCTTAATCCCTTGGATCCGTGAAAGCTGGCTAACCGGTTGGCCATCTTGTTCCAAAATAACAAAAGAGTCCAGTGCATACTGGTCTTTTGAGGTCATGATGCTGGCATCATGCACCGTAATGTTTTTGTTATCTAGAATTGCCATTACGGTGGCAAAGAGTTTGGGCTTGTCTTTGCCGTAAACAAACAGTTCAGTTCCACCTCGCGTAGCATGCTTAGAGATCAACACTAAGGTTTCATCTTGTTTATGCTTGATAATGGCTTCAGCATGCCAAGCTATTTGATTAGGTTGGTTGCGCAGAAAGTAATCGGCCTTGAAACGCTGCCAAAGGTTATCAATATCTTTTTCCTTAATACCACGACGCAGTAACTCTTTCTTTGCTTTAGCTTGGTGTTCTCGAACTCGAGCGCGAATATCAACGGGCTTTTCTTTGCCACGAGCTAACACGCGCTGGGTTGAAAAATAGAGATCCCTGAGCAGTGATCCTTTCCAATTGTTCCAGGTACGCTCATTGGTGGCGCAGATATCGGCAACGGTAAGGCAATAGAGGTAGCTCAGGTGGACCGCATCACGAACACGCTCTGCAAAATCAGCAACAACATCAGGATCGGAAATATCACGGCGTTGAGCGGTTACCGACATTACCAAATGGTTTTCAACTAACCAACTCACTAAGCGGCCATCATGGTCATTCATGCCGTGTAATTTACAAAATTCGAGTGCATCGGTAGCGCCGAGTTTGCTATGGTCGCCGCCGCGACCTTTAGCAATATCGTGGAAAATCGCAGCAAGAACCAATAAACCTTTTTTAGGTAATTGGTTAATCAATACCGAGCCTAAAGGAAACTCTTCTTTTTGCTCTGGCTGTGAAAAACGCTCGATATTGAGCAGTAATCTATGAGTGTGCTCATCAACGGTGTATGCGTGAAAAAGGTCAAATTGCATTTGTCCTTCAATGGCGCGCCATGCCGGTAAATACGCAGATAACACCCCGTGTTTGTGCATGAGCGATAACGCTACTATGCCGCGTGGGTGTCTTAAAATTTGCATAAACAGATTGCGGCATGATTCATGGTACATCAGAGCTTGAGGTTGAGCACGTCTTGCGCGGCGTAGGCTACGAAGTGTCACCGCATAGATTGCTTGTATGTTGGAGTTTTTAGCCACACATAAAAACAGCTGCAAAATATTTTCTGGATTATCAAATAGATCACTATATAAGCTTTCAATAAATATACCGCGGCGCTGAAAGTTGTCGTCAATTGGAACGACTTCAAGTGCTTTTATATGGCCTAGGGTCGCGCGCTTGAATAGTTGCAATAGCATCTGATTGAGTTCCATTACCCGTCTTACTGTGCGGTAATAGTTTTTCATCATCTGCTCAACAGCAAGTTGGGTACCATCTTCATAGCCCATTAACTTGGCAACTTGAGGCTGAAGGTCAAACAATAAACGGTTTTCATCGCGGCCAGAAATCAAGTGTAACGAGCAGCGTAATTGCCATAAAAAATCTTGTGCTTCTAACAATTCATCGAGCTCTATTGGCTCTAAAAATCCATGTTGGATAAGCTCTTCAAATTTTTCAGCATTGAAATGACGCATGGCTACCCAAGCCACTGTCTGAATATCTCTAAGGCCACCGGGGCAGCTCTTAAGGTTAGGCTCTAAATCAAAGGCGCTAGCTCGGCTATGTCGGGCAATTTGCTCATCGCGTTTTGCAACGTAAAACTCGCTACTAGGCCAAAAGTCAGCTTGACGAATATTACGATAGAGTAGAGTAAATAATGCTTGTGGGCCACAAAGTAAACGAGACTCGAGTAGATTGGTGGCAACGGTAATATCGGCGCGACCTTGCTCTAAAGTTTGTTCAATACTGCGTACGCTATGTCCCACTTCTAGCCCAGCATCCCAGATGAATGCGATAAATGCACTTAGGGCTTGCTCGGCCTCAACCGATAGCTCTTTTTCTGTAAGAAAAAGCAGGTCGACATCGGACTGTGGATGTAGTTCGCCACGGCCATATCCGCCAACAGCAAGTAGGGCGATTGGAAAATTATCAAGATGATGCGCTTGCCATTGCTGTTGCAGCAATCGGTCCACATGTTTGCAGCGAGTACTCACTATCGAACGAACATCTGATTTAGCATTAAAGCTTTCCAGTATCGTTTGGTTTAATTCGATTAAAGCTTGTTTGGCTGTTTGAGCACTATTCATCAAATCTCTTTTCCGAGAACGGATCCGTTGGCAACGATTATCTATGCAAAAATCGCTAATTTAAAGGGCTTTATGGTGATTAATGATGAGTAAGCGATGAATAACGTAAGTTGTTCTATTTTGGTGCAGGTGTTTGTTGGCTATTTGAGCGGTAATTTACAGCGAATAAAAAAGGCGTCATTAAGTACGCCTTTTTTGATTTGCTCGAAAAAATTAGTGACTGATGACTCGTGATAACTCTTTTTCTTCTTCGCGCAAAGTTAGCACTTCTACACCTGTTTGGGTAACCAATAAGGTGTGTTCCCACTGAGCAGAGTTTTTGCCGTCAGAAGTCGTTACCGTCCAGTTATCTTTTTTGTCTAAAACACTAGTATGACGACCTGCGTTGATCATTGGTTCGATAGTAAAACACATACCTGGGCGTAATACGGTTTTGTCATTATTTTTATAATGCATAACTTGTGGCTCTTCGTGGAAGCCTGCACCAATGCCATGGCCACAGTAGTCGGTTACGATGCTGTATTTTTCTAGGCCGGTTTTCTTTGACTTGATGAATTTTTCAATCAATGTGCCGATTTCACCGAGTTTCATGCCTGGGCGGACTTTCTTAACGCTTACATACAAAGCTTCTTGAGCGATGCGACACAAGCGAACGTTTTTAGGGCTGACATCACCGATAAGGAACATTTTAGAAGTGTCACCGTGGTACCCATCAACAATCACGGTAATATCGATATTAACAATATCACCATCAACGAGCGCGCGATCACTTGGAATGCCGTGACAAATTACATCGTTGATTGAAGTACAGATTGATTTTGGAAAACCATGGTAATCAAGTGGAGCAGAAATCGCGCCATTTTCTTCAGTAAACTTAGCGCAAATATCGTTTAATTCGTTTGTTGTCGCACCCGCTTTTACATGCGGAGCAATCATCTCGAGTACTTGAGCGGCTAGTTTGCCCGCAACACGCATTTTTTCAATCTCTTCAGCTGTCTTAATTACTATACTCATTTCTGATGTCTCTTTTGTCTTTAATTTGTCGTCTTTCAATATGACGATTATGCACGAAAAACGACGTAAATATTTGTGCTTTTTTTCATATTATGGTATAAAGCGCGCCGTTATGTTTGACTCTTGTCGTTATCACTTTGAGTGATTCGCCCGAGTTAAGATGGCGGCCATTATACATGGCTATTGATAAATACTAAATCACACACATATCGACACGTTCTTCGGGGTGCCCATAATCGGGTCGAAGATATGGGATATGTGGAGGTCTAACCCCCATTTTTAAGGTAAATAAAATGACTACAGTTTCAATGCGCGACATGCTACAAGCCGGTGTTCACTTCGGTCACCAGACACGTTACTGGAACCCAAAGATGAAGCCATTCATCTTCGGCGCTCGTAACGGTGTACACATCATCAACCTAGAGCACACTGTACCAATGTTCAACGAAGCACTTGCTTTCATCAGCAACGTTGCATCTAAGAAAGGTAAAGTTCTTTTTGTTGGTACTAAGCGTGCTGCAAGCGAAGCTATCAAAGAAGCTGCTGTTTCTTGTGATCAGTACTACGTTGATCACCGTTGGTTAGGTGGTATGTTGACTAACTGGAAAACAGTTCGTCAATCAATCAAGCGTCTTAAAGACCTTGAAAGCCAGTCTGTAGACGGTACTTTCGACAAGCTGACTAAGAAAGAAGCGCTAATGCGTACTCGTGAACTTGAGAAGCTAGAGAAGTCTCTAGGTGGTATCAAGAACATGGCTGGCCTACCAGACGTAATTTTCGTTATTGGTGCTGACCACGAGCATATCGCTATTAAAGAAGCTAACAACCTAGGTATTCCTGTTGTTGCTGTTGTTGATACAAACTCTTCTCCAGACGGTATCAACTACATCATTCCTGGTAATGATGATGCTATGCGTTCTATCCGTCTTTACACTCAGTCTGTTGCTGCTGCTGCAAAAGCTGGCCGTGGTCAAGACCTAGCTGTACAAGCTGAGCAAGACGGTTTCGTAGAAGCTGAATAATATCGGTTGATGATTATCATCACCCTTATTAACTAAGATACATGATTGGTGAACAGGGGTGCTTTTACTTAGTGTGATGGCCCCCTGTTCTATATCTATTGAATTTGAAGAATTATCTGTAGAGGATTTAGCAATGGCAATTACTGCTGCCCAAGTTAAAGAACTTCGTGACCGCACTGGCGCTGGCATGATGGACTGTAAAAAAGCACTGACTGAAACTAACGGTGACATCGAGCTAGCGATTGATAACATGCGTAAGAGCGGTGCTGCTAAGGCTGCTAAAAAAGCAGGTAACATCGCAGCAGAAGGCACAATTCTAATCAAGAAAGGCGAAGGTTACGCTGCTCTATTAGAAGTTAACTGCCAAACTGACTTCGTAGCAAAAGATTCTAACTTCCTAGCTTTCGCTAACGAAGTTCTAGACGTTGCTGCTGCATCAAAAGTTACTATCGAAGCACTTAAAGAGCAGTTTGAAGAAACTCGTGTTGCTCTAGTTGCTAAAATCGGTGAAAACATCAATGTACGTCGCGTTGAGTACATCGATGGCGCTAACCTAGCTGAATACCGTCACGGCGAGCGTATCGGTGTTGTTGTTGCTGGTGAAGCTGACGAAGAGACTCTAAAGCACGTTGCTATGCACGTTGCTGCTTCTAAGCCAGAGTATGTTAACCCTTCTGACGTTCCTGCTGAAGTTGTAGAGAAAGAAAAAGCTCTACAAATCGAAATCGCTATGAACGAAGGCAAGCCTGCTGAAATCGCTGAGAAGATGGTTATCGGTCGTATGAAGAAGTTCACTGGTGAGGTTTCTCTTACTGGTCAAGCTTTCATCATGGAACCAAAGAAAACTGTTGGCGAAATTCTTAAAGAGAAAGGCGCTTCAGTAACTAACTTCATTCGTTTAGAAGTTGGTGAAGGTATCGAAAGAAAAGAAGAAGATTTTGCTGCTGAAGTAGCTGCACAAATCGCTGCTACTAATAAGGGTTAATCTCCTTATCTTAGCAAACATAAGACCGTAGCAATTGCTGCGGTCTTATCGTATTTACTCAACAGGTTTTTGTTTGACTAGATTGAGCTCGAACAAACTTGTTAAGTGTACTACTCCCTATCGCCATAATCAGGACTAATAAATATGAGTACCAATCCTAAACCTGCTTTTCGTCGTGTTCTTTTAAAATTAAGTGGTGAAGCCCTGATGGGCGAAGAAGGCTTCGGCATTGATCCTAAAGTACTTGATCGTATGGGACAGGAGATCAAAGAGCTAGTTGAGCTAGGTATTCAAGTGGGTGTTGTCATTGGCGGTGGTAACTTGTTCCGTGGTGAAGGTCTAGCTGCAGCGGGTATGAACCGCGTAGTGGGTGACCACATGGGCATGTTAGCAACAGTGATGAACGGTTTAGCAATGCGTGATTCATTGCACCGTGCATACGTAAATGCACGTTTAATGTCAGCCATTCCGCTAAAAGGCGTGTGTGATGACTACAACTGGGCAGAAGCAATTAGTTTGCTAAAATCAGGCCGTGTTGTTATTTTTGCTGCTGGTACAGGTAACCCGTTCTGTACGACTGACTCTGCTGCGTGTTTACGTGGTATTGAGATTGAAGCAGAAGTTGTGATTAAAGGCACAAAAGTTGACGGCGTATATTCAGATGATCCGGTTAAAAACCCAGATGCCGTCAAGTATGATGTTATGGGGTACAATGAAGTACTCGACAAAGAATTGAAAGTAATGGATTTGGCTGCATTCACTATGGCCAGAGACCATAATATGCCATTGCTAGTATTTAACATGAATAAGCCCGGTGCACTGCGCCGTGTAATCATGGGCGAGCAAGAAGGCACAATGATTAAAGCTGATTAAGCTATATTTAGTGACTGAAAAGGACATATAACGTGATAAACGAAATTAAGAGCGATGCGCAAACTCGCATGGACAAGTGTGTTGAGTCGACAAAAACTCAAATGGCAAAAGTTCGTACTGGCCGTGCACACCCAAGCTTATTGGACACCATCCAAGTACCTTACTACGGTTCGCTGACTCCGCTTAAGCAAGTTGCAAGTGTATCTATTGGTGATGCGCGTACACTGACTGTATCTGTATTCGACCGTACTATGATTGCCGCTGTTGAAAAAGCTATCATGAGTTCAGATCTTGGTTTGAACCCAATGTCTGCTGGTGCAACTATCCGTATTCCGTTGCCAGCACTGACAGAAGAGCGTCGTAAAGATCTAATCAAGGTTGTACGTGCAGAAGCTGAAAACGGCCGTATTGCTATCCGAAATGTACGTCGTGATGCAAACTCAAGTGTTAAAGAGTTAGAGAAAGAAAAAGAGTGTACTGAGGATGATGTTCGTCGCAGTGAAGATGATGTGCAGAAGTTAACTGACGCACACATCAAACTAGTTGATGAAATCCTAGTAGCGAAAGAAAAGGAGCTGATGGAGTTCTAAATAGTCCTCCTCAGTGTAGGGAGTGTTGGTCATTTAGATTTTTTGTATAAAGGCGCTATTGGTTTTTTTCACTTTCTTAGTGAGTGATAACAGGCTTTTTGTCTAACTAATAACGTTTCATAGCTCACGCCTTGAAATAAAAGCGAAGAGCTCGAACAAAAATTAAACTTGATTGGACAACATGCCCTAGAGTTCAGACGCCGTGTAGAGTTATACTACACGGCGTTTGTCTATTTTTAAGGGTTGTAATAGATGTCAATCGATTCCCAGTCTGATACTGAAGTGGTACAGGCCTTACCAAGTGAGATTTCTTCCTTGGTAAAACAGTCGATCCCTAAACATGTCGCTATCATTATGGATGGTAACGGCCGTTGGGCACAGGCTCAGGGAAAGCCTCGAGTCATTGGTCATAAGGCCGGTGTGAAGGCAGTTAGACGAGCGGTAAGTACTGCGCGTAATTTAGGTGTTGAATCATTAACATTGTTTGCGTTCTCAAGTGAAAACTGGCGCAGACCTGACAAAGAAGTTAGCTTGTTAATGGAGTTATTTTTTACTGTGTTGCAGCGTGAGCTTAAGCTGTTACATAACAACGGGGTTCGCCTCAACATTATCGGTGATATAAGTCGATTTTCTCCACGCTTGCAAAAACAGATTGCAGCGGCAGAAGAGAAAACAGCTGATAATCATGATTTAGTGCTGAATGTTGCAGCAAACTATGGTGGTCGCTGGGACATCATGCAAGCTGCGCAAAAGCTTGCTGCTAAAGTCGAGTCAGGTGAATTGAGCAGCGCTCAGTTTACTGAAGAGGCGATAAGCGAACATTTATGCATGCAAAATCAAGCCGAAGTTGACTTAATGATCCGCACAGGTGGTGACTACCGCATCAGTAATTTTGTGCTGTGGCAAGCGGCTTACGCTGAATTAGTTTTTACTGACACCTTGTGGCCAGATTTTGATGAGGATGCGTTTAAAGATGCGATTGCTATTTTTGCAAATCGCCAACGTCGATTCGGTTTGACAGGAACTCAAATCGACACCATCCGCTCTTTGTAATAATTTGTGAGGGAAGTTTTTTGCTAAAACAACGAATAATAACAGCAATATGGTTAATCCCCTTAGTTTTTGGTGCCATCTTCGGTTTACCTACTGAGTATTTTTCTTGGGCACTATTGGGAGTCTTTTTAATTGCCGCCAAGGAGTGGGGGCGTATCATCGATAGCCGCTGCAACATGACGCAGTGGAGTTTTACTGTCACTATTGGTGTGTTACTAACCGCTTTAAATATTATGGTGCCAGCCGATGAAATTTGGTTGCGTGGCATGTTACACCCGATTTTTCTTGGGGTGATTTTGATTGGCGGTTTCTGGTGGTTCATTTCTTTTATTATGGTGTTATCTTTCCCTAAAAGCGCTCGCTTTTGGGAGAACAGCCACATGCTTAAGTCCATGTTTGGTCAGGTAACTCTTATCCCTTGCTTCGTTTCTCTGTTATCACTAAAAGCGCTTAGCACACCATCATCTCCATATTACGGAGCAACCTTAGTATTCTTGGTTATGCTGGTTGTTTGGGCTACCGACTCAGGTGCTTATTTTGCCGGAAAGCGTTTTGGTAAGCGTAAGCTGATGCCAAATGTTAGCCCTGCTAAAACTATCGAGGGATTATTAGGGGGGTTACTAACGACCATGCTTGTGGTTGCTGGTGTGATGTATTTTTCACCGGAACAAGAGATGGGCCTGTTGATTGCAGTGACTTTATTTACTGCACTAGCTTCAGCAGTAGGTGATTTATCTGAAAGTATGTTTAAGCGAGTGGCAAAGATTAAAGACTCTGGCACGATCCTACCGGGTCATGGTGGCGTATTAGATAGAATCGACAGCTTAACAGCTGCCTTACCTGTATTCACACTAATCTATATAGCTTTTTGGATGTAACTAAATGCAAAACATGGTGATTTTAGGCGCGACAGGCTCTATCGGGGCAAGCACTTTAAGTGTTATTGCGCGTAATCCAGAGCAATACAAGGTGTTTGCTTTAGTGGCAAATACCAATGTCGCAAAGATGCTAGAGATTTGTAATTTGCATCAACCTAAAATTGTTCATATGGTCGATGTTAATGCAGCGAGAGCATTAAAAGCACAGCTGCCAGCTCATTTAGGTATCGAGGTCACCACTGGTGAAGATGAGTTATTGTCACTGGTCGCCAGCAGTGAAGTCGATACCGTGATGGCTGCTATTGTTGGCGCTGCGGGGCTTCCTTCAACGTTAGCTGCGGTTAATGCGGGTAAGCGTGTATTGCTGGCTAATAAAGAGTCGTTGGTGATGTCTGGCCAACTGTTTATCGAAGCAATGCAAAAGTCTGGCGCACAAGTATTACCTGTTGATAGTGAACACAATGCTATTTTTCAGTGTTTGTCCGAGCGTTCACAATTAGAGATTGGCCGCTGTGATTTAACCGCTGCTGGCGTATCGCATATTTTGCTTACTGGCTCTGGCGGGCCATTTTTAAAATCTGAGCTATCGACATTGTCAGGCATGACGCCTGATCAAGCTTGTAAGCATCCTAACTGGTCTATGGGGCGTAAAATCTCCGTTGACTCGGCTACGATGATGAACAAAGGCCTAGAATACATTGAAGCCCGCTGGTTGTTTAACGCGAGCTCGGAGCAATTAAAGGTGGTTATTCATCCGCAAAGCGTGATTCATTCGATGGTGCAATATCGCGATGGTTCTGTGTTGGCGCAATTAGGTAACCCTGATATGCGTACACCTATTGCGCATTGCATGTCTTTTCCACAGAGAATTACATCAGGAGTTGAACCTTTAGACTTTTTCAAAGTCGGACAGTTAAGCTTCTTAGAACCTGACTTTAATCGTTTTCCTTGTTTAGCATTAGCCATTGAAGCATGTAAACAGGGCCAAGAAGCGACAACCGTATTAAATGCTGCCAATGAGATTTCGGTGCAAGCATTTTTAGACGGCAAAATACGTTTTACCGATATAGCAAAAATAAACGAACAGAGCTTAATGAATACGGCAACGCATCCATTAAATAACATTGACGATATCTTGGCGCTTGATGCACAAAGCCGTCGATATACGTTAGATGCCATCAATAAGCTGAATTAGTTCAGAGGAAAGGAATGATCGATTTTTTATGGAACCTTGGTTCCTTTATTGTTGCTTTAGGGATTTTAATTGCTGCCCATGAATATGGGCACTTTTGGGTTGCACGTCGCTGTGGTGTGAAGGTCGAACGCTTTTCAATTGGCTTTGGCAAAGCTATTTGGCGTAAGACGGGGCAAGACGGCACAGAGTATGTGTTGGCAATGATCCCATTGGGTGGTTACGTCAAAATGCTTGATGAGCGTGTTGATGAAGTCCCTGAAGAGCTGAAAGACCAAGCCTTTAACCGCAAAACCGTTTGGCAGCGAATTGCGATTGTTAGTGCTGGACCAATTGCTAACTTCCTGTTTGCAATAGTCGCACTTTATGCCATGTATCTAATTGGTGTTCCCGCTGTTAAGCCTGTTATCGATTCAACGATTGCCGACACTCCCGCGGCGCAAATTATCGTTAAAGAACCTATGCAAGTCATTGCCGTCGGTGGCCAAAAGGTCAGAGATTGGGAAGAAGTGAACCTTGCATTGGCCGGCCATATTGGTGATAGCAAGGTTGATGTCACTGTTGCTCCTTTGTCACGTTTAGAAGGTGCTTCAGGCGATGAAAAAACTTATTCTTTAAATACGCAAGATTGGAAATTTAATCCTGAGAAAGAATTGCCAATCACAGCGATTGGTCTTGGGATGTATCGTCCTGCTATTTTGCCTGAACTTGGTATGGTAACCGAAGACGGTGCTGCTGGGATCGCAGGGATTAAAGTGGGCGATACCTTAGTCGCGATTGATGGCGAGAAATATAAAGATTGGCCGCGATTTGTTGAAATAGTGCAAAACTCAGCTAATAAGCCGCTTTCAATTACCGTACGTCGTAACGGTGAACAGTTAAAAATAGATGTTACGCCAAAATCACGTGAGAATGCTGCCGGCAAACTTGAGGGCGTTATTGGTGTTGCACCCACTTCTGAGCCATGGCCAGAGAATATGAAAGTGCAGTTGGAATATGGATTTTTAGAATCTTTTCCTGTTGCAGTCGATAAAACATGGCAACTTGTCTCTGTCAGCATTAAGATGATTGGCAAGTTATTTACTGGTGACGTTTCGGTTAAAAATTTGAGTGGCCCTATTTCTATTGCACAAGGTGCGGGTAATAGTGCTAACGTCGGACTGGTATATTTTTTAGGTTTTCTTGCATTGATTAGCGTTAACTTAGGTATTATTAATTTATTGCCTTTGCCAGTGCTAGATGGAGGACACCTTTTGTATTACTTCGTTGAGGTAATTACAGGCAGGCCTGTACCGGAGAAGGTACAGGAAATTGGATTCAGAATTGGGGCAGCAATGCTGCTGATGTTGATGAGTGTTGCGCTCTTCAATGACTTTTCCCGACTCTGAGCAAGGACAGACAAATAATTAGAAGTGCTCTATGAGATTGAATAAACTTTTTGCCTCGATGTTATTAGTCGGAGCGTCTTTTTCAGGGAACGGTTGGGCAGAAACATTCCAACCCTTTGAAGTAGCTGATATCCAAGTTGAAGGTTTACAGCGAGTGGCACTCGGTGCGGCTTTGCTTAACTTACCTGTGAAGGTAGGGGATACCGTTGATCAATTAAAATTGCAGCAAGCGATTAAAAGCTTGTATGCATCGACTAACTTCGAAAAGATCGAAGTGCTACGGGACGGCAATGTTCTGGTAGTGAAAGTGACTGAAAGACCAACTATTAGCTCTGTTACTTTTGAAGGTAACAAAGATATTAAAGATGAGCAGTTACAAGAGAGTCTTGATGGTTCTGGCGTTAAAGTCGGCGAGTCTCTTGACCGTACTATGCTTTCTGGTATCGAAAAAGGTCTACAAGATTTTTATTATGGTGTAGGTAAATACGGCGCTAAAGTTAAAGCTGAAATTATTAACTTACCTCGAAACCGAGTTGAGCTTAAATTCACCTTTACTGAAGGTTTAGCGGCTGAAATTCGTCAAATTAACGTAGTGGGTAATACCGAGTTTAGCGATGCTGAATTGATCGGCATGCTAGAACTTAAAGACTATGTTGCTTGGTGGGATCTGTTTGGTGAGCGTCGCTACCAAAAGCAAAAGCTGCAGGCTGACCTCGAAACTATCAAGACCTACTATCAGAACCGCGGTTATATTCGTTTTGATGTGACGTCTACTCAGGTTGCTATGACACCTGACCGTAAAGGCCTTTACATCACTATTAACGTTGATGAAGGTGAGCAGTACAAAGTTAAAGACGTTAACCTAACGGGCGATTTAATGGGTAAAGAAGAGGTGTTAGAAGCCATCTTGCCATTAAAATCGGGCGATATGTATAACGGTGGTGATGTTACCTTTACTGAAGAAATGTACGGTAAGTATCTAGGTCGATTCGGTTACGCATACCCAGAAGTTAAGACTTACCCTGAAATTGATGATGAGACTAAAGAAGTTAATCTTAATATCAACATCAAGCCAGGCAAGCGCGTATACGTGCGTAATATCAACTTCACTGGTAACACAGTGACTAAAGATGAAGTGATGCGTCGCCAGTTGCGTCAGATGGAAGGTGCATGGCTTAACTCTGCGCAAGTTGAGTTGTCTAAGTCAAATCTTAATCGCCTTGGTTACTTTGAAACGGTTGATACTGAAACGGTACAGGTTCCTGGCACTGATGATTTAGTTGATGTGGCTTTTAACGTTAAAGAGCAGCCATCAGGTTCGTTCAACGCGGGCGTGGGTTACGGTACAGAATCAGGCTTAAGTTTACAGTTTGGTGTTCAACAAAGTAACTTCTTAGGTACGGGTAACCAGGCGGGTGTTAATTTAAACACCAACAAATACTCTAAGAATATCAATATTAACTATACCGACCCGTACTTTACTAAAGATGGCGTTAGTCTAGGTGGTAGCATCTATTGGAGTGAGTTTGATGCTGACGAGGCAAACCTTGAAGCTTATAAGAATAGCTCTTATGGTATCGCATTAAACTCAGGTTTCCCGATCAACGAATATAACCGTATTAATGGTGGTATTGGTTACCGTCATAACGAAATTTCTGAAATTTCGGCTTATGAGCAGGCAATTCGTTTTTATGATATTTATCGCGACAGTGATGATCCGAACGCAGGCTTAAGTTTTGATAACTTCGAGTTGAGTTTAGGTTGGTCTCGCAGTAACTTAAACCGTGGTACTTTCCCATCAGATGGTTCGTCACAACGTCTGAACGGTAAGATGACGGTACCGGGTTCTGATCTACAGTATTTTAAAGCAGACTTCGACACTAACTTCTACTTCCCTATCGATCGTAAGCATAGCTTCGTCGTATTGGCTCGTGGACGTTTAGGGTATGGTAATGGTTATGGTCAATTTAATGATAACGACCAAATCTTACCGTTCTGGGAAAACTATTACTCAGGTGGTAGTAGTTCACTACGTGGCTTTAAGTCGAACTCTGTAGGTCCGCGTTCATTCTACTTATACCGTGGTAGTGAGCCTTGTTCGCCAGATCCATCGGGTGAAGGTTGTAACTTGCCGGGTGATCCTAACCAAATTCAGGTGAGCTCTGGTCGTTCAATCGGTGGTAATGCCATTGCAACAGCAAGTTTAGAGCTTATTGTGCCAACGCCATTCTTGGATGAGGCCTATACAAATTCTGTTCGTACCAGCTTCTTCGTCGATGCCGGTAACGTATGGGATACTGAGTTTGACTATGATTCGTATCGTTACCTTCCTGTTGAAGAGTTTGATAAACTAGAAGATTATAGCGATCCGAGCCGTATTCGTGCCTCTTGGGGTATGAGTGTGCAGTGGTTATCGCCAATGGGTCCAATGGTATTTAGCCTTGCATGGCCAATCAAGGAATACGAGGATGATGAAACCGAAATCTTCTCGTTTAATATTGGTAAAACTTTCTAAAATCAATTTGAAAAAAGTCGGCAAGTTTTGCTGAAATAAAGGAGTTTGTTTTGAATAAGATGTTGAATCGCGCAATGATGGTTTTGGTTCTTTTAGGCGCACCGTTAGCGGCGCACGCTGAAAAGATCGCAGTAGTTGATATGCAAGCTGTATTTGAGCAGTTGCCACAGCGTGAGCAAGTGAACGAAACATTAAAAGCTGAGTTCGGTGATCGTGTTGCTGCAGTGCAAAAGATGCAAGAAGAACTTCGTGGCTTGCTAGAAAAGCAACAACGTGATGCTGCATTGATGAGCGAAGCTCAGAAGACTGAAATGATGCGTAAAATGGAATCTATGAAAGCTGAGCTACAATTGAAAGGCAAAGCATTAGATGAAGACATGCGTCGTCGTAACGGTGAAGAGCAGAACAAACTATTGTTAGAAGTTCAAAAGACAATTAACACTATTGCTGAAAAAGAGCAGTATGACATGGTACTTCAACGCGGTGCCGTTATTTATGTTAAGCCAAGCGCTGACATTAGTAACAAGGTGGTTGAGGCTTTAGGTAAAGGCAAGTAAATAGATGAAAAGCTATACTTTAAGAGTATTGGCTGACCATTTAAATGCAGACGTTCAAGGTGATGACACAGTTGAAATTTCAACTGTTGGCACCTTGGACGGTGCAGGTTCAGGTCAAATCTCTTTTCTGGCAAATTCTAAGTATCGTTCGCAGTTGGCTAGCTCAGCTGCGTCGGCGATCTTAATGACGCCAAAAGATGCTGAAGATTTTGTAGGCAATGCGATCGTATTAAACGATCCATACGTGGGTTTCGCACGCATTGCACAATTTCTTGATACAACGCCAAAGGCGGCTGACAGTATTCACCCATCTGCACAAATAGCGGCTTCTGCTATGCTAGGTGAAGGCGTGGCTATTGGTGCTAATGCGGTAATTGGCGAGAATGTTATTTTAGGTAACGACGTCCAAATCGGTGCTGGTTGCGTGGTAGGCCAAGACAGTGTGATTGGTTCAAATACACTTCTTTGGGCAAATGTAACTGTGTATCACGACGTGCATTTAGGTCAAGACTGTATTATTCATTCTGGTGCCATTTTAGGTTCTGATGGTTTCGGTTACGCCAATGAACGTGGTCAATGGATTAAAATCCCACAAACTGGTGGCGTCCGCATTGGTGATAGAGTTGAAATCGGTGCAAATACAACAGTCGATCGTGGTGCTATTGATCACACTGAAATCCATGACGGGGTTATCTTAGATAATCAAGTTCAGATTGCGCATAACGATATCATTGGTGCGAATACCGCGATTGCGGGCAGCACAGTAGTTGCAGGCAGTGTGACTATTGGTAAGTATTGCATTATTGGTGGTAACTGTGCAATTTCAGGCCATTTGAGTATTACTGATGGTGTTCATGTGACAGGCAGTACCAACGTCACCAGCATTATTCGTGAGAAAGGCGTTTATTCATCGGCGACAGCTGCAATGGATAATAAACTGTGGCGTAAAAACACCGTACGTTTTAGACAGCTAGATACGCTATTTCAGCGCGTTAAAGCACTAGAAAATAACGTAAAGTAAATGACTGCATTGAGCAGATAAAGGAAAGTTTAGTGTCAAATCAATTAAATACAATGGATATTAAAGAGATCCTAAAATTTTTACCTCACAGGTATCCATTTTTATTGATCGATAGAGTTTTAGATTTCACTCCGGGTGAAACTTTGCACGCTATCAAGAACGTCACAATTAACGAGCCATTTTTCCAGGGACATTTCCCGGTTCAACCTGTGATGCCTGGTGTGTTGATTTTAGAAGCAATGGCACAAGCAACAGGTCTACTTGCTTTTAAAACAATGAGTGATGAGCCGTCTAACGACGCATTATATTATTTTGCTGGTATCGACAAAGCGCGTTTTAAGCGTGTTGTTGAGCCAGGTGACCAACTTCATTTTGAAGTACAGATGATTAAAGAGCGCCGCGGGATTGGCGTGTTTACTGGCGTTGCAAAAGTGGATGGCGAGATTGTTTGTTCAGCAGAAATCATGTGTGCACGTAGAGAGATTTCTAAGTGATTGATAAATTAGCTTATATCCACCCGGATGCCAAAATTGGTAACAATGTTACTATTGGTCCTTGGACTTACATTGGTGCCGATGTTGAGATCGGTGATGACTGTTGGTTTAGCTCACACGTTGTTGTGAAAGGTCCAACGGTTATCGGTAAAGGCAATAAGTTTTACCAATTTGCTTCAGTTGGCGAAGATTGCCAAGACAAGAAGTTTGCTGGTGAAGCGACACGATTAATTATTGGTGACAATAACGTTATTCGTGAGTCAGTAACCATTCACCGCGGTACTACTCAAGATGAGTGGGAAACGCGTATTGGCTCAAACAACCTATTTATGGCGTATGTGCATATTGCACACGACTGTGTTGTAGGTAGCAACGTGATTATGGCTAATAACGCGTCAATCGCGGGCCACGTGCACGTTGGTGACTGGGCTATTTTGGGCGGTATGACTGGTGTACACCAATTTGTTCACATTGGTGCTCACGCCTTTACGGCGGGTAGTTCGCTAATCTTAAATGATGTTCCACCATTTGTGATGGCGTCTGGTTCGCCAGCAATCCCTCGAGGATTGAACATCGAAGGGTTAAAGCGCCGTGGATTCTCAAAAGAATCTCAGCTTTCAGTCCGCAGAGCCTATAAGACGCTATACCGTAGCAACTTAACCGTTGCAGAAGCGATTGAGCAGCTTAAAGAGGCTGCAGTTGATGACGAACAAGTTCAAATGTTAATTGAATTTGTTGCCTCCTCTCAACGAGGAATCATCCGCTAAGCAAGTTATCGAACCCGTGTCAAAGCGGGTTCTTTATTTCCATCCTACCAATAATGATAGACGTCACTTTATGAGTTCAAACAATCCTCGTATTTTTGCTATGGTTGCCGGAGAGATCTCAGGCGATATCTTGGGGGCAGGCTTAATTAAAGCGCTGCAAGTTAATTATCCTGATGCTAAGTTTGTTGGCATTGGTGGCCCGCGTATGGAAGCACTAGGTTTTGAATCTATTTTTTCATATGAAGAATTGGCGGTAATGGGGATTGTGGAAGTGCTTTCTCGTTTGCCTAGATTGCTAAAAGTTCGCAAAACTTTGATCGTAAAGCTAACTGAAATTAATCCCGATTGCTTTATTGGTATCGATGCTCCAGATTTTAATATTGGCCTTGAGCTTAAACTAAAGCAACGCGGCATTAAAACCGTGCATTATGTTAGTCCGTCAGTGTGGGCATGGCGACCAAAGCGTATTTTCAAAATTGCCAAAGCAACTGATATGGTATTGTCTTTATTACCTTTTGAAAAAGCGTTTTATGATGAGCACCAAGTACCTTGCACCTTTGTAGGTCATACCTTGGCAGACGATATTCCACTTGAGAATGATAAGGTACAAGCGCGAAAGCTACTTGAACTCGATCAAAGCGCAGAATACTTGGCGATTTTACCAGGATCTCGAGGTGGGGAGTTAAAACAGCTTGCAGAACCTTTTGTTAAAGCTGCAAGCCTAATAAAGCAGCGTTATCCGGATATCAAATTTGTCACGCCGTTAGTTAATCAAAAGCGTCGTGAACAGTTTGAGGAAGCATTACGTGAACATGCTCCAGATCTAGAGATCCATTTAGTAGAAGGCCAGTCTCGTGAAGTCATGAGTGCTGCCGATTGCATACTGCTAGCTTCCGGCACTGCAACACTTGAAGCTATGTTAGTTAAAAGACCTATGGTTGTGGCGTACCGCGTTAGCCCAATAACGTACCGGATTGCTAAAGGGATGATGCTGACCAAGCGTTACTCATTGCCAAACTTACTCGCCGATGACGATGTGATTGAAGAGCTTATTCAAGCCGATTGCACGCCAGAAAAAATTGCTATGGCAGTTGGTGTTCAACTCGATAACGATTTCACACCGACTTATGATCGCTTTATGCAAATGCATCAATCATTGCGTTGTGATGCCAGTGCTCGTGCGGCAGATGCTGTAATTAAATTGATTGAGGAGTCTGCGTAATGGCTGTAATTAAAGGAATTACTCCTGAGCAGGTTGCTGAGATCTGTATTGGTCAGTATGCCGGCGTCGATGAAGTGGGTCGTGGTCCACTAATCGGCAATGTAGTTACCGCAGCAGTTATTTTAGACCCGAATAATCCGATAGAAGGATTAAATGATTCTAAAAAATTGTCGGAGAAAAAGCGCGAACTATTGTTCGAGCAAATTCAGCAAAAAGCCTTGAGTGTTAGTGTCGGTTCTGCGAGCCCAGTTGAGATTGATGAGCTTAATATTTTGCATGCGACTATGCTGGCGATGCAGCGCGCAGTAGCAGGACTTACTATTAAACCTAGCAGTGTATTAGTCGATGGCAATCGCACGCCAGATTTTGGGGTGGAAAGTCACGCTATCATCAAAGGCGACGGCTTAATTGATGCGATAAGTGCGGCTTCGATTATTGCAAAAGTGGTTCGAGATCGTGAGATGGATGCTCTTGCTGCTCAATATCCAGCATACGGCTTTGATAAGCATAAAGGTTATCCAACTAAAGCGCACTTTGAAGCACTTGCTCAGCACGGCGTGTTATCAGAGCATCGTAAGAGCTTTAGGCCTGTTCGTGAAGCTTTAGAAGCAAAGCAGGGCGGCTAGTCGTTAAGACCTAGTACTTAGCTTAGTTAATCGCTAACTTGGGCGAAAACTAACACATCTCTCATCTGGGCTAATAGTTTAACTTGTTTGCTGTTGGCCCATGTTTTACCCTGTAAGATTGACTAGCAGTCTTCATCTATCAAAAAGAAAGATACTCCATATTATGTCTGATCCACGTTTTGTGCATTTACGCGTTCATAGCGACTTTTCCATGTCTGATGGACTCTCTAAGGTTAAGCCTATTCTAGGAAAAGTGGCCGAACTTGGAATGCCTGCCGTCGCCCTAACAGATCAGACGAATATGTGCGGTTTAGTAAAGTTTTACGAGGCTAGTCATGGCAACGGTATCAAGCCAATTATTGGTACTGACTTTTGGGTTCAAGTGCCTGGGTTTGATGAGTTTTGCTCGATCACCGCACTTGCGATGGATAATACTGGTTACTCGAATTTAACGTTATTGATCAGCGACGCATACTTACGCGGTAATATCAATGACAAAGCGGTTATCGATCATGAATGGCTGGCAAAATATAGCGAGGGTTTGATTTTACTGTCTGGTGCTAAAGACGGTGATGTTGGTCGCGCGCTATTAAAAGAAAACAAAGCGCAAGTTGATAATTTAATTGAGTTTTATCAAACCCACTTTCCTGATAGATATTATTTAGAGCTGCTACGCACCGGTCGTCCTGACGAAGAGCGCTATTTGCATATGGCCGTTGAACTTGCAGAGCAAAAAGGCCTCCCGGTGGTTGCGACTAACCAAGTGGTATTTAATAAGCCTGAGCAGTTTGATGCTCACGAGATCCGCGTAGCCATTTACGACGGTTTTACCCTTGCCGATCCACGTCGTCCCAAAAAATATAGCGACCAGCAATATTTTAAAAGCAGTGAAGAGATGTGCGAACTGTTTGAAGACATTCCTGAAGCCATTCAAAACACGGTTGAGATTGCTAAGCGTTGTAACGTAACTGTGCGCTTGCATGAATACTTCTTACCTAACTTTCCGACAGGTGATTTGACCATTGAAGACTTCTTGGTTGATGTGTCTGAAAAAGGCCTAGAAGAGCGCTTAGAGTTTCTGTTCCCAGATCCTGCAGAGCGCGCAGAAAAGCGCCCCGAATATGATGAGCGTCTTGATGTAGAGCTCAAAGTTATCAACCAAATGGGGTTCCCTGGTTACTTCCTCATCGTAATGGAGTTTATCCAGTGGGGTAAGGACAACGATATCCCAATTGGACCTGGTCGTGGTTCTGGTGCGGGTTCCTTGGTGGCTTACGCCCTTAAAATTACCGATCTGGATCCACTCGAATATGACTTACTGTTCGAGCGATTCTTGAACCCGGAACGTGTATCTATGCCCGACTTCGACGTCGACTTCTGTATGGATAGACGCGATGAAGTGATCGATCACGTAGCAGAGCTTTACGGCCGTGACGCGGTATCACAGATCATTACGTTCGGTACTATGGCGGCTAAAGCGGTAATTCGAGACGTGGGTCGTGTACTAGGCCATCCATACGGTTTTGTTGACCGTATTTCGAAGATGATCCCAGCCGAGCCAGGTATGACTCTGGCTAAGGCGTTTGAAGTTGAGCCGGGGCTGCAAGAATCTTACGATGGCGATGAAGAAGTAAAAGATCTTATCGACATGTGCCGAATCTTGGAAGGTGTGACCCGTAACGCCGGTAAGCACGCCGGTGGTGTGGTTATCGCACCAACCAAAATCACAGACTTTTCGCCAATTTATTGTGATACCGAAGGTTTAAACCCTGTCACTCAGTTCGATAAGAACGACGTTGAAACCGCAGGCCTGGTTAAGTTCGATTTCTTGGGTCTACGAACGCTCACCATTATTGACTGGGCGCTACAGATGGTGAATAGCGTTAAAGATAAAAATGGAGAAGAGCGGGTTCGCATAGAATCTATTTCGCTTACGGATCCTAAATGCTTTAAGTTACTTCAACGATATGAAACAACTGCGGTATTCCAGCTGGAATCTCGCGGTATGAAAGACCTGATTAAGCGTCTTCAGCCAGACTGCTTCGAAGACATGATTGCACTAGTGGCACTGTTTAGACCCGGTCCACTGCAATCGGGCATGGTAGATAACTTTATCGAGCGTAAGCACGGTCGTGAGGAAGTATCGTATCCAGATGCTGAATATCAGCATGAATCGTTAAAAGAGCTACTGTCACCGACTTACGGCATTATCTTGTATCAAGAGCAGGTGATGCAGATTGCTCAGGTACTTGCTGGTTACACCTTGGGCGGCGCGGATATGCTTCGTCGTGCTATGGGTAAGAAAAAGCCAGAAGAGATGGCTAAGCAGCGCGGTACGTTTGAAGCTGGCGCGATTGAAAACGGCGTAGATGGTCCACTGTCGATGAAGATTTTCGACTTGGTGGAAAAATTCGCGGGTTACGGTTTTAACAAATCTCACTCAGCTGCTTATGCGTTAGTTTCCTATCAAACGCTTTGGCTAAAAACTCACTATCCTGCCCAGTTTATGGCAGCGGTAATGTCAGCCGATATGGATAACACGGATAAGATTGTCACCTTGGTGGATGAATGTGAGCGCATGGGAATGCCGTTGCTACCACCTGATGTGAACAAGGGCTTATTTAGATTTACCGTCGATGACGACTTAAATATTGTTTACGGAATTGGTGCGGTTAAAGGCGTGGGTGAAGGCCCGGTTGATTCTATTCTTAAAGCACGTGAAAACGGGCCATTTATAGATCTATTTGATTTCTGTGCTCGAATCGATCTTAAAAAGCTTAATCGCAGAGTGATTGAGAAGCTGATTTGCGCTGGTGCGCTGGATAACTTAGGTCCGCACCGCGCAGCCATGATGGCGACCTTGCCAGAGGCCATTCGCGCAGCAGATCAACATGCTAAAGCCGAAGCTATCGGTCAGCACGATATGTTTGGTTTGCTCAATAGTGAGCCAGAAGATAGTAAACAGCAGTTTGTTGAATGCACACCTTGGCCAGATAAAGTGTGGCTTGAAGGTGAGCGAGATACCCTAGGTTTATACCTCACGGGTCACCCCATTAATCAGTATTTGAAAGAGCTAAAACATTATACATCTGGTCGATTGAAAGATGTACATCCGACAGATCGCGGCAAGACCATGAAAGCCGCAGGTCTAGTGGTTGCGACACGTGTGATGATGACAAAACGTGGCTCAAAAATGGGGCTTGTGACGCTTGATGACAAGAGTGCGCGTTTAGAGATCATGTTATTTACTGAAGCATTCGAGAAATTTAATCACTTGCTCGAAAAAGACCGTATTTTGATTATCGAAGGCGAAGTCAGCTTTGACGACTTTTCTGGTGGTAATCGAATGACCGCACGTAATATTATTGATATGGGGGAGGCGCGTAGCCATTTTGCCAATGCCGTTGAGATTGAAATGCAGTCAGACAAGGTCAATGAGCAATGGTTAAATGAATTCAAATCTGCGGTAGAGCCCTGGAAAGCAGGTGCCGTGCCGGTATTGATTAACTATGCTCAACCACAATCAAAAGCTCAGTTTACTCTGGGGGATGAGTGGCGAGTCAACCCGACAGACGAGCTTATGTTAGCACTTGAGTCGTTAACGGGTTCTGGTCAGGTCAAGATTGTTTTTTAAGTAAATGGCTTTTTAAGATGAATATAACTTCACTTATCCAAAATTGCTTAGCACTGCTGCCGGCCCCAAATGTGAGTTCGACTGAGTCTGTTGCGATTGGTAAGCAGCCTAAACGTAAATTGGTATTGGCCTATAGTGGGGGAGTCGATTCTGAGATCCTCGCGTATGGTTTAGGTCAGTTTGCCCAAATAAACTCGGCTTACGAGTGCCTGTTGGTACATGTCCATCACGGCCTAAGTACTAATGCAAATAGCTGGGTTGACCACTGCTTATTACAAGCTAAAAGCTACAACTTGCCATGCGTGATTAAGTACGTGCAAGTTAATCTCGCGCCTAGAACCAGCATTGAAGCTGAAGCCAGAAATGTACGCTATCAGGCTTTATTAGCCGAGCTTTCAGTGAACGATATTCTAATGACTGCGCATCATCAAGATGATCAGCTTGAAACTGTATTACTGGCCCTTAAGCGCGGTCTAGGTCCAAAAGGCTTGTCTGCTATGGGCAAGGTGCAGCGTGTCAATCAACAGCAATGGTTGGTAAGGCCTTTGCTTGACTGCAGTAAAGATCAAATCGAAGGTTATGCAGCACAGCATAATATTGGGCATATTCAAGATGAAAGTAACTTTGATGGTAAGTACGATAGAAATTTTCTGCGTTTAGATATCATCCCCAAACTTAAGCAACGTTGGAGTGCCATAGCTGCTACTGCCAGCCGCAGCGCCGAACTATGTGCATTGCAACAATCAGTACTTGAAGAAGAAACTGTAAAACGTTTACCGCAAGTACAAAAGTTAATAGGTGTGGATAACGTCCTTGAAGTCATTAAGTTAGCGACTTTCTCTAATGCTTGGCAATCGCTACTATTGCGTGGGCACATGGAGCAACTTGGTTTTGCACCACCATCAAAAATACAGGGCGAGCAAATTTTATCTCAACTATTGGATGCCAAAGAGGATGCCAATATAGAGGTGCGTTTAGCTGATGTGGTTATTCGGCGTTTTAAAAATAACGCCTATTTTTTAGCAGAGAGTATTCACTCACTTAAACCTTTACATAAAGTTGAAATGCTTGAAGAGATAAAGCTGGATGAGGTGATACATAATGGAATTGACTTGCCTTCTGGTCAACGCTTATTAGGCAAGTATATAGCAGCTGATTTAGAGCCATTGTTGAGATTACCATTGCCAACAGAGCTGGTGTCCATTGTATACGCTTTGCCGGGAAGTACTCGTAGTCACCCACATTTTCGCAGTAAGGGTCGAGAGCTAAAAAAAATCTGGCAAGAGCTAGAATTACCTCCATGGAAACGAGGACACGTACCACTGCTGTGTTATAACGGTAAACTGGTTGCCGCTATAGGGTTTTGGATTGAAAAGTCTGCCATAGCTACATCAGGTGAGACAGGCTTAGCACTGAGTTTAAATAACACTTAAATGTGCTTTTGTTTGAGCTATCTATAATTGAGCAATATTACTGGCTAACGTTCAAAGCTTAATTTTGGCAGGGATCTGTTGATGAGCAGTGTTTATTCAGAGTCGATAGCCTGTTCTGTAACAGGTTTAATGAGTTGGCCTCATTCACTAAAACACTATTAACTCAATAAACTGCCTTTAATTCATCAGAATACTATTTACTGTTTAGAGTGCTATTAACCCGATAAGCCACTGTGTATTCGATAACATTGTCCACCTGCAGCTTTAGCCAGGTAGAGCGCATTATCTGCACGTTGATAAAATGTTTGTTCTGAGTCATTAGCACGCCATTGGCTGATCCCCATACTGGTGCGCACCTGATAATTATCTAAATATTGGTGAGTGGCAACTGCATCGAGCACGCGCTGGCACAATATTGCAGCATCTTCAGCATTTGCTTGAATAAGCAGTGTAAACTCATCTCCTCCTATTCTAAAAGCCTGATCTGTATCTCTAATTGTTGAATTGAGCATTCTGGCAAATTCAATCAAAGCCTTGTCGCCAAGCGGATGACCATGGTCATCATTCAATTGCTTAAAATTATCTAAGTCTAATGCAATTAACGATAAATCGCTGTTATGGCGTTGAGCGCGAGCGATCTCTTTTTTCAAGCTTTCTTGGTAATAATGACGATTTCCAAGTTGAGTTAGCGCGTCATACATGGCTTGCAGTGACATTTCTCTGTATTGAATGGCGTTAAATAGTGGTTGTAGCACAAGCGATTGTAATTGGTTGAGCTTCTGGGTTTGAGAGGGCACCAAAGGGGCTTTTAGATTATAGTTAACAGTGAACTGACAGTCGGCAATCATTAAGTGTTGCTCTATGGCATACCCTTTTTGGCTCCCCCAATGAAAGTGGTAATCTTTATAATCTAAACGGACACCATAAAGCGGCAAGTGTTGCCCCATTATTTTTCCAAAACAGGCAAACACTGTCCGCGGATCAAGATGTTGGTGTAGCTGCTGGATAATATTGACTAGGTCAATCTCCTGCGGTGCTGGTGCACAGACTCCCATCGGCTTGCGATATTCAATAGGAAAAGATTCGGTAGCAAGACCAAATTCCATTGCTAAGTTACTCCCAGTGTTTAACGGCGGCATTTAACCGTGTTTTAACTTTCTTATAAAAATATCAAGCAAGAAGCGTGCCTTTATAAGAGGCAATAATATTTGTCTTTATTTGTCATTAGGTTACTCTCTAGTTAAATCGGTGAAATAAAACAGTGTCGGCATTTTGACTAATGCCTTTGATTAAGGAGTATCAAGTCGCCATGGAACACAGCTTTCTCATTCAAATTTTGCTGATGCTGGTGATCGCTATCGTGTCGATTGCGATCTTAAGGCGTGCGGGGTTACCCGCAATTTTGGCTTACTTGGTGACGGGTGTGATAAGTGGCCCTAGCGGTTTTCATTGGTTTACTCAACATCAGATGCAATCGGTTGCCGAGCTTGGCGTCGTACTATTAATGTTTAGCTTAGGCCTTGAGTTTTCTTTGCCTCGATTATGGGCAATGCGTCGCACTGTATTTGGCTTAGGTAGTGCACAAGTTGTGGTAACCACATTGCTGAGTATGGGGATTGCATTGTTATGTAATCTTACGGTTACAGAATCCGTCGTAGTGGGCTCTGCAATTGCTTTGTCCTCTACAGCCATTGTGCTTAAACTCCTTAATGAACAAGGCTGGTTAAGGCGCAGACACGGCGAACTATCAGTTAGTGTGCTGTTATTTCAAGATATCGCAGTCGTACCGTTATTAATCTTACTCCCCTTACTTGCCAGTGATGGCGAAGCGTTGTTGTGGAATGATGTAGTTTACGCCTTGCTCAAAGGGGTATTAGCTTTTATCGCGCTAATGGCATTTGGTAAATGGGCCTTGCCCAAATTGTTCGATGAAGTGGCGCGCTCTCGTTCCAATGAACTGTTTGTACTATCCACATTAGTTGTGGCTTTAGTCACTGGCGCGATTACTCAATGGTTAGGTTTGTCTATGGCGTTAGGTGCGTTTATGGCGGGTATGCTATTAGGTGAAAGCCAGTACCGGCGTCAACTTGAGGCTGATATTAGGCCTTTTAGAGACTTGTTGATGGGCCTCTTCTTTATCTCTATTGGTATGTTGCTCGACTTTGAGTTGGTTGCGCAGTACTGGTGGCAGATCATCTTTATTCTTATTGCTGTCATTCTAGGTAAAGCACTGGTTATTTTCTCTTTGCTGAAGATTGTTAAAGAGTCATTTCGCTCTTCAGTCGCCACAGCGCTGAGTTTAGCCCAGGTCGGTGAATTTAGTTTTGTTGTGTTGGCTTTGGCAGTTAACTATCAGTTGCTGGATAGCAAAACCAGTACAACTTTAGTCATGGTAGCAGTGCTCTCGATGGCACTTGCACCTTGGTTAGTTCGTCATAGTGTGGATATTGCCAGAAGGCTGCAAGGTCTCAAACCTAAAAAAGGTACCAGTGAGCCTTTGAATGTGACGGTGGACGCTAAAGACGATCTCGTGCTTATTTTAGGCTATGGCCGCGTTGGGCAAACGATTGCACGCTTTATGAAAACAGAGGCTATTCCTTATTTGGTGCTGGACCTTGATCCAACAAGGGTGTCTGAAGCGAGAACTGCAGGTGAGCCGGTTTACTTTGGCGATGTGTGTAAAAGAAGCATTCTAAAGCAGGCTAAAGTACGCGATGCTAAGTTGATTGTCATTACCTTTAGTAGTGAACGGATCTTAGAGGAGGTTCTGCCGCTTTGCCGACAGCTAGCACCAGAGGCAAAAATTTTAGTACGTACCCGTGATGATTCCGGCATGGAAGCGCTAGAAGAGGCTGGGGCAAGCCAGGTTATTCCAGAAACCTTGGAAGGTAGCTTGATGTTAGTTTCCCAAGTTTTGTATCAATGTGGCGTGCCGTTAGCACGAATATTAAAGCGGCTTGAGATAGAACGTCGTAATCACTATCAATACTTACATGGCTTCTTTTCTGGGGCAGAGACTGACTTTACCCTTGAGTTATTGCACGCTGTAGCTTTACCTAAGGGAGCTAATGCCGTTGGGCTTACATTGGCTGATATTCCTTGGGAAAAACTACGAGTTGAGTTAAGAGCAGTTAGAAGGGCTGGGGCAGAGGTCGAAAGCCCAGAGTTTGATTGGCAGATTAAGTCCGGTGATATTTTAATATTGTTGGGTAAGCCTAGACGCATAGAAAAGGCTGAGATCTTTTTACTGCAAGGATAGATCTTGTCTGTCTAAAATGCTCAAGGAGAGAGAATGCATTATTTGGTTTTTATCATTTTGGCGCCTTGGCTGTTTTTACAGGGCAAAAGAGTCAAACAAAATACCCCAAGACTACCAGAGGCCGCTGGCGAGCGTATCGGTGTTTCAGGTGATGGCAGTGCATTATCAGTTTTGGTTTTGGGTGATTCAGCCGCAGCAGGTGTCGGAGTGGCTCAACAATCAGAGGCACTTACAGGCGTTGTGGTCAAAGAGCTTGCTCGCCAATACCAAGTAAATTGGCAGTTGTTGGCTAAATCTGGTAGCAACACTGAAAAAGCAACGTGCATGTTGGATCAGTTACTGAGCGTAACCCCGTCATTGCGGTTTGATGTAGTGATAGTTTCGCTTGGCGTTAATGATGTATTAAGTCCTTTGTCCGCAAAGCGCTGGATTAAGCAGCAAAAAGTATTGATTGAATTGATTGCAACTAAAGCAAACTGTCAAAGCTTAGTGTTAACACGTGTCCCGCCTATGGGAGACTTTCCGGTTTTACCACAGCCACTACGCTGGTTTTTAGGTAAGCGAAGCAATGAGTTTAATCGTTATCTAGAAAAGTTAGCTGCAGAAAATAGCTGCTTTACCTTGCTTGATTTTGGCCATCAACTTGATGCCAGCGCTATGGCAAAAGATGGCTTTCATCCGGGACAAGCCATATATCAAGACTGGGGAAAAAGCGCAGCAGAGGTGATTATTAAGAGCTTGAATTAAAGTGCTATTACTTGTTTGACCTCGTTAAATAAAATCTTAACGAATATCGAAAAACTGTTTAATATCGTCAATCTGACACATCGCATCTTCATATCCCAGTTCGATTAATGCACTGCAGTAGCCTTGCTCAAACAGCAGGTAAGAAACGATACTCGAGTCTGAGTGCTGATTGATGCCAAGTGCTCTAAGCATCATTTTGATGGCGAAAGGCATATCTTCAAAGTAACGAGACGCCATTGCACTTAAATCCTCGCTTGGCTTAATCACTAAGGTCTCTATATTCTTCAAAGGTAAGCCTTTACGGCTTTGTTCAGGGATCAACTCTAATGTGTTGTTGATACGCTCCAACCTTTCTAAGTCGCTATTTAAGGTGTCAGAAAATATGGTGTCGAGAAGGTGGCCTGCAATGGTTGCAGTTTTTGGGTGATGTTCTAATTCTTTGGCTTTAACCTTATGTGGGCTCTCAAGGTTAATAACCATGATTTTGTCAGCGCCAAGATGGATAGGGCCGCTAAGTGGTGCCAACTGATGCACTGAACCATCCCCGTAGTACTCTTGATTAAGTCTAATCGAGGGAAACACCATTGGGATCGCAGAGCTTGCCAAAAGGTGGTCGGTATTAAGCCGAGTGCGCACGCCATGACGCCTTGCTCTTTGCCAGTTATCAATATGGGCATTAGCCTGAAAAAAGGTAACTGAACGAGAGTTATTATAACAAGAGGTGTCTAAGCTTACGGCTTCTAATGCGCCGCTATTGATGTTGCGGTCAATTCGCTCAAAACTGATTAGATTATTGAGTAGATCTCGCAGAGGAGCGCTATTAAACAGGCTGCCAGCGGTATTGGATACACCATTACTTTGTAGGCCTTTTAAACCCATTTTACTCAAGTGTTTTAATACGCCGCCAATCGATGCATGGTAGACTTTTTTAGCGTGGATATGCCGCCAAACCCACTCAAGTTTTCTCACTCCAAGATGAAAACATGAAGCGTGAGTTGCTAAAGATGTAGCATTGATTGCGCCAGCAGAAGTGCCACAGACAATTTTAAAGGGAATACCATGGTTACGTGGGTAAAATTGCACAATCGCTTTTAGTACCCCTATTTGATAGGCTGCTCGCGCTCCACCACCACCAAGTACTAACGCCGTTTTTTCTGGCAATTCGACGCTCCTTATCGTTTGAAAAATAAAATGTATTTATTATATTGTCGTTAATTTCAGCATATGTGACTCGGCAAGCTTGTTCAAGAAAAAGCGTAAAAATTATTCACTCATTTATATCGTCAACATCACGTAAATGCGCGTTCGAAAGGCTGACTAAGTTGGCTGGTTTTTAGCTTGAGATATAAAAAAACGCCGATGAAATCATCGGCGTTTTTATTCGTACATTAGCTAAAGCACATTAGCAAATTAAGCTTGTTGTGCTTTTAAGAACTCAACGATTTGGTCTAGTGGGATATCTTGCTTTTCACCAGTACGACGGTTCTTATATTCGAACATGCCATTATCGATATTACGGTCACCAATAACCACTACATGTGGAATACCGATAAGCTCCATATCAGCAAACATTACACCTGGACGCTCTTTACGATCATCAAACATCACTTCGATGCCTGCATCATTTAGGTCTTGGTATAGCTGCTCTGCGATATCTTTAACGCGGTGCGACTTATGCATGTTCATTGGCAAAATACCAACAGTAAACGGTGCAATAGCTTCTGGCCAGATAATACCGCGGTCATCGTTGTTCTGCTCAATTGCAGCAGCAACCATACGGCTAACACCTACGCCGTAACAACCCATAAGTAATGTCTGAGACTTACCATTTTGGTCTAGTACGTTAGCGTTCATCGCTTCTGAGTAGTTGGTGCCTAACTGGAAGATATGACCCACTTCGATACCGCGAAGTAGTGCTATCGTGCCTTTACCACATGGGCTAGGCTCACCTTCGATAATGTTACGTAGATCGAATGCTGCCGTTTCTGGAAGGTCACGCTCCCAGTTGATACCGAAATAGTGCTTACCATCTTCGTTTGCACCAGCGCCAAAGTCGCTCATGATGCTAACGCTGTGATCAACAAATACAGGCATGTTTAGGCCTACAGGACCGATAGAACCTGTACCAGCACCTACTGCATCACGAATAGCCGCTTCATCAGCAAATTCAAATGGCGCTAAGACAGCGTCAATTTTTTCAGCTTTTACTTCGTTAAGCTCGTGGTCACCACGAATAACGATAGCCACTAATGGCGCTTCTTCAGTCGAACCTTTAACGATAAGAGTCTTAACTGTTTTCTCAATCGCAATACCGTGTTGTTCAACAAGCTCTGCAATTGTTTTAGCGTTTGGCGTATCGACTAACGTCATTTCGCTAGTAGCGGCTTGACGAGTTTCAGTCGGCATTGGTGCTTCACATTTTTCAATGTTTGCCGCGTAATCGCTTTCAGTAGAGTAAGCAATTAAGTCTTCACCACTGTTAGCTAACACGTGGAATTCGTGCGACAAGCTACCACCGATAGAACCGGTATCAGCCATAACTGGACGGAATGCTAAACCTAAACGCTCTAGGATGTTGCAATAAGCTTGGAACATCGCTTCGTAAGTTTCATTCATGGTTTCTTGATCGATATGGAAAGAATAAGCATCTTTCATCAAGAATTCACGTGAACGCATTACACCAAAACGTGGACGAACTTCGTCACGGAATTTGGTTTGAATTTGGTATAGGTTAAGCGGTAACTGCTTGTATGAGTTAACCTCTTTACGCACGATATCAGTGATCACTTCTTCGTGAGTTGGACCAAGTACGAAATCACGGTTGTGACGGTCTTGGAAACGAAGTAGCTCAGGACCAAACTTTTCAAAACGGCCTGTTTCAACCCAAAGATCGGCAGGCTGAACCATAGGCATTAGAATTTCAACCGAGCCCGCTTTGTTCATTTCTTCACGAACAATCGCTTCGATTTTACGTAGTACACGTAAACCTGTCGGCAACCAGCTGTATAAGCCTGATGCGTTACGACGGATCATACCCGCACGTAACATTAACTGATGACTAACGACTTCTGCGTTTGCAGGAGTTTCTTTTTGAGTTGATAGCAGGTACTTGCTTACGCGCATTACCGGTGTCCAAATTTGAGTTGAATGGGCGCTATTTTATCACTTGTAGAGGTTCTGTCACCTAGGTATTTAGGGAATTAATCGATTTTATTGGCTTTGGCAGAGTGCTATAGAGCTTTTGTAAGGTCAATAAGGTTGATTTTGTATACTAAATAGTTCGAGGGAAGCTTTTATAAAAGTGGAGATATTCAACATCAAAGTACTAATTTAGGGGGGCTTAAGTTGAATATCCATCAACTAAGCTGATTTTCGCCTAGTTTTTATCGCGTCTATCGCCTATGAGACGGGCTGGGTTGCCGGCAACGATGGCATAATCAGCTACATCTTTAGTCACGATAGCGCCCATACCAATAACCGCATGATTACCTATGGTGACGCCATCTACAATACCTGCTTGGGCACCAATCCATACGTCTTCACCAATTACCACGCCTTTAGAGTTTGAGGCTTGCTGGTAGATTGGCGTGTCAGGCGCCATACCATGATTAAAGGCATAAATGGTGACATTGTTAGCAATCCGAGTTTGATTACCTATGCTGATACCGTGACGACCACCATCAAGAGAGCAACCATGATTTATCGCTACTTCATTGCCTAAGGTTATCGGCCCATGTAGAAAACTGTCAGCGGCAATCATACACTGCGCGCCGATAATGATATTGCGGCCCGGCTCGGCAAATAGATTTGCTTCAGGGGCAACAAAGCAACGCTCACCAATACTGACGGTTTCAACCGCACAAAAATACGCTTGAACTTCGTCTTGCCAAGGCTTTGCCCACTCAAGATGTTTATCTTTAAGTGAGAAATACAGCCAAGGCATATAAGACAAGCGCTTTTTATGTTGAGTGCGGTAGTCAGGCTTTGGCATTAAATTAGCTGGCGCGTTTGATTCTGACATCGTTAGTCATGCGCCTGTGAAGCTAGCTTTTGGTTAATGGTTGATGCTCTTAACTCAATAACCTTTATACCTGCATCCGTAACAATCCAGAGGATATCCAAATCGTACAGTGCCACTTGGTATAGCTTAGGATCGGCTTTGGCCTTTTTATAAGCCGGACGGGGATCTTGCGCTAAAACGCCTTCAATCAATTCTGCAAGGCGCGGGTAAGCAGGATTTTGCTGATACTTTTCAAGCTGAATTTGCGCTTGCTCATTAAAGTATACATTGGCTAACACTGGCGCTTCTTGAGCAATGCCCCCTTGAGCATTCTTAATCGAATCCGAAAAGGGAATATAAGGTTTAATATCAATAATTGGCGTGCCATCGAGCAAGTCCATGCCAGAGATCTCAAGGCTGACTTTACCATTATGGGTATGCACTGCGTGCAACTTAACCACTGACTGACCAATACCGTTGGGCCTGAATGTTGAGCGGGTAGCAAACACGCCAAGCTTTTCATTACCGCCAAGCCTTGGTGGGCGCACAGTGGTTTTCCAGCCAGCGGCTAAATTTTCATGAAAACAGAAAAGTAACCATAAGTGTGAGTATTGCTCTAGGCCTCTAACAGCATCAATTTGGTTAAATGGTGGTGCTAGCTCAACAAAACCGCGAGCGGCACTAACAAGACCGGGTTGTCTTGGAATACCAAATTTTTGTTTATATGGCGTGCGGCAATAAGCCACGGCTTGGATCTGACTGTTAAAAGACATTTAGGTTACTTCTAAAATAAGTAAATATGATTACTTTTGGTTGGTAGTGACAATTGCTTGGCCTACGCATAAAGCGCGGCTAACACAGTTTTGAGTGGCTTCCTCAATCAGCAAGCAGTTTTTGATAACGAGCCCATTGGCTTGTTTATCTGCTGCGGCACGGCGAGCAATAGTGCGAGCTTCAACAATTGATGCTGGGGCATCATTTTCTGAAACCTGACAGGTTTCCCCTTCAACTAAGCCTTTTATTTCAAAAGGGCCTACAGGTTGTAATGCGCCTTCATACATTGTCACATCAGACGCTTTAAAGTAGTCGTTAATAGCATCGCTATCTAAGTTACTGTTAAAGGTATAGTCACCGGCACAGCCGCTGAGCACTAAAAGTAAAGCTGATGGTAGTAAATATTTCATTATCGCTGGCCTGTATTATTGTATTGGTTGAGGAGCAGTCGTTGAAAACGTTAAATAAAAAAGTGCTCATTAAGAGCACTTTTTAAAGGGTTTATTTTTTATTGCGCTATAAGTTGGAAATTCTAGCGCTTTAGATACTTTTGATAAAGCTGTTGATGACGATTATTCAAATCAATTTTGCGGCCATCAATATAGATAGATTCGATACCGGCTTGCATCGGATCTAATATATCACCCGTTGCTAAGATGATATTAGCCTTAAAACCCGGAGCGATGGCGCCCATATCGTCAATATCAAGAACTTTTGCAGCATCTAAGGTTATGCTTTGCAGCGCTTCTTGCTTTGTTAAACCATAAGCCACACTTTGCCCTGCGGCAAAGGGCAAATTACGGCTATTCCAGTCAGATGAAAAACCAATGGCAAAAGGCACTTGTGCTTGCTTCAGTAGAGCTGGGATTTTAAAGGCCAAATCAATGGGCTCATCTTTGCGCTTTGGTAAGGCAAGCGTTTGGTTGTAGATTACTTTGGCATTCACTTCTGCCAATGCATCAGCTACGCGCCAAGCATCGTAACCGCCAACAATAACGATGTTAAAACTGTATTGTTTGGCTAAAGCAATTGCTTGTTCTATTTGCTGTTGCGACTGCGCATGAATAAACAATTGGCCGTTACCTTCATAAAGCGGGGCAAGAGCTTGCCAGCGAAGATCGATTTTGTTGATTTTACCAGCTTGCTTAGCCAGTAAATAACGTTGACCATCCGCAAAGGCGTTGAAAACGAGCTCTACTCGGCGGTCTAGATCCGCAAGCTGTTCTTTACGTTTATCAGCATCTTTGGACAACCAACGAACATGTGGCCAATACAGGTGGAACTGTTTGTTAGATGCAACTAAAGCATCTTCAATAGTCCAACTATCCATAGCAACCAGTGCCGATTGCCCCGCTAAACCATCTCCTTGCGGCACAACTTGAGCATGGGTTATACCGTTAACTCTGACTGTCGGAATAATTTCGGAATCTGGGTTAAAGGCGCTAATGGCTTCTAATTGGGGATTGATAAAACCCACTTCATAAGCATCATTACTTGGGCGCATCATTTCTACTTCAACTAAACCCATGGTGGTATCAAGTGCAATAAGTCCCGGATACAGATGCTTACCACTGGCATCGACCACTTGAGCGTTATCTAGTAACTCCGAATAGTCCGTTTTTTGCGGTGTTGTTGATGTTATGTCTGCAGAAGCGGCATCAATATCTTGCGCTACAGCGATCACTTTACCATCAGCAATCAGCACATCACTGTCTTGCATCACTCCATTTGTTACCGTATGCACAGTAGCGTTAGTAAATAATATTGGCTGAGTTTGCACCTTGGCTGGCAACATGTCATGGCCATTAGCCATAAAACATAAAGGGAGACCAAGTAGGGCAATTGCTTTGCTTATAGTTATAGGTTTAAAAGCAGTACGCTTCAAAGAGATGTTAATACTCATTACAGTGCTCCTGTCGCTGACTGCTGCCATGCATTGAAGTGGGTGTCACAGTGCCATTCAGGCTCAGTTAAGTCGATTGGGGTTTCGCCTTGCTTATGGGCGTCATCGCTAAGTAACACCTTTTGGATCAAAGCTGCGCGCTCCTTAGCAACTTCGATTTGAGCGATTTTATCTTGTTCACGATCAAAGTAGCGGCGGCCACTAATCCAAGTTGAATCAACTTTTGCGTAAACTGAAAGTGGTTGATTGTCCCAAAGTACAATGTCGGCTTGTTTACCTTCAACGAGTGAGCCGACTTTGTCTGCAATGCCAAGTTGAATAGCTGGGTTAATGGTGATCATCTTCCAAGCATCTTCTGCCGACATGCCGCAATACATCATCGATTTCGCTGCTTCCTGATTAAGACGACGCTGCATCTCGTAATCATCTGAGTTAATACTGGTTAATACGCCTTTGTCTTGCATTAGACAGGTATTTTGAGGAATCGCATCGTATACCTCAAATTTATAGGCCCACCAATCAGAAAAGGTCGAGGCATAGGCGCCATGCTTAGCCATTTCATCAGCAACTTTGTAACCTTCAAGAATATGGGTAAAAGTACCTGCTTTGAAGTTATAAGCTTCAGCTAACCGCAAGAACATTAAGATCTCAGATTGCACATAAGAGTGAATATGCACATCACGAGTTTGCTCTAGCACTTCGGCTATCGCTTCTAAACGGTAATTGTATTGTGGTGCTACGGTGCGCCTGCGTTCGCTTGAACGCATTTTCTTATAGTTAACTTGGGCTTTGCGATAAGCAAGGGCTTCATTAAAGGCTTCACTAAAGAGTGATTTCACGCCAATGCGGCTTTGCGGGAAGCGGCGGGTGTAGTCATCTCCCCAGTTACTTTGCTTAACGTTTTCACCAAGTGCAAATTTAATGCTGGCTGGCGCACCTTCGAACTTCATCTGTTCTGCGGTATCACCCCATTTAAGTTGAATGGTTTGTGCTTGACCACCAATTGGGTTCGCGCTTCCATGTAATAACTGCGCGGTCGTCACGCCACCGGCAAGGCTGCGATAGATAGCAATATCATCAGGGTTGATAACATCGCCAATGCGCACTTCTGAGGTAATGGCATCGGTGCCTTCATTGGTGCCACCATTTAATGCAATATGTGAATGCTCATCGATAATTCCAGCAGTAACATGTTTACCCGTTGCATCAATAGCGCTGTAACCTGAAGGGGTTTTAAGATCTTGTCCTATTTCTTCAATTTTCCCCTTAGAAATAATTAAGTCGCTGTTGGCTAGTACTCCACTTTTATCTGACGTCCAAATAGTGGCGTTTTTAATATGCACTTTGTCTAGCTTAGGTTGTGCACTTAAACCATAGGCGACATTTGGTGAGGTTTGCTTAGAAATCAGATTTACGTTTTCAAGTGCCTTATCATTAGCGGCATCTGATGTCGCAATAGGCTCTAGTTTAATACCACCAAAAGGTAGAGTTTGGTTATTGGCATTGAGTAATCGGCCTCTAACTCCCTGTTTATCTAGCCATAAAGTAAAGCGACTAACTCCCTCTATCCCAGCTTCTGATAGATTAGCGCTAAAGGTGAGGCGGCCCGACTGGTAGTCTAGGTTTGCTAGGCTAATATCTTGTTCGCCGCTTGACAATGTGCCACTTAGCTTAGGTGATTGCTCAATAGCTAAGTCAAAATTTAGCTCACCAATTTGTATTTGGTAAGGGGTATCTAACAGCGAGCGGTCTCGGTTAACAACTTGCTGCTCCTTACCTTGTAACCACATGCTGACAATTTTACCGTCTTTAAAGATATTACCGTCGGTAATAACCAAATCGGCCATATAACCTGATTTTAGTTTGCCTGCGATATGTTCAACACCTGATATTTCAGCTGCATCTGTAGTTAACGCAGCTAGTGCCGCCTCTTGTGATAAACCACGAGTAACCGCTAATTTTAGCCTAGGCCAAAACTTATCAGCGTCAATCCCATGCTGAGTTAACGCAAATGGGATCTCAGCATCGGCAACCATAGCCAAATTACTTGGTGCTCGCTCCCAATGCCTTAAAGAAGATAGACTGACTTCGCGCTCACTATCGCCATCGGTAATATCCGGCGCTGCAGGATAATTAAGCGGTAGAATAAGGCTAAAAGGGTAAGACTTTAATTCGTTAAGTCTGGTGTATTCGCTACCATTACCAATAAGACTGCCATTATATTCATGCTCATTTAATAGCTTTGCTGCTCGTAGCTGGTTATTCAAATTTTTTGTTTCAAAAATGAATGTCTGCTTTTTAGCATCAGCTAATCTTTCAAAGGCAATATTAAATTCAACTATATTGCTAGAAATTGACTTTTTATTCTTATTTTCGTTATACCATTTAGCATCTGAGAAGGTTTGTCTAATTAATGCCATACTCCCCATTAATGACTGCGGATAATCTTGAATTGAAGATCCTTTGTTAAAAGCCATAAACTGATTTGTCTGGGCTTTATAAATAATGTCATTTGCTTTTTTATCAGCTAAAGATAATGCAACACCTTGGCCACGAAATATGCCGTCTAAATAACTAGACTGTACACTGGTAAAGCCATTATCTATCCATTTTTTTGCTTGTTCTTTATCTGGATAGACATAATTAAACCATTGCATTTCAGAATGTATTGCGCCATTGCTGGCATTGCCACCAATACGCTTTATTTCATAAACAGGGCCAGATGTTGATTCTACTTCCCTTTCATACTCAATAGCATAATCAGTAAAGGGATCAATAAAGCCGGGATAAACAGTATGGCCACTTAAATCAATAATATACGCATCTTCAGGCACATCATTATTTTTAACAATAGCCTTAATTTTATTATTCTCTATCAATAAGGTTGCGTTCTCTACGACTTCTCCAGGAGATAGCATCAGAGTGGCATGACTTAGGGCTGTGAGTCTTGGCGTGTTATCGGTTAGTTGCTCATTAGCAAGTAGGGCTGGCGAGCATAACAAGCTAAATAAAGCGAGAGGAGTTTTGATTGTATGTTTACGCATTCTTCTACTTATTATTGTTAGATAAACAGGGATACAAGCAGGGTACCCTAACTTATTGGCAAAGACTAAGTAGTATTTGTAACTATCAGTGTGAAATTTTAACTTATAAACGAAAAAGCCTCGCAAATAGCGAGGCTTTTATAAATAGGTCGACTTGAAGTTAGATCAAGAAGTCTTCCATAGTACGGCCTTGTTCAAGCTGGTTCTTAAATACTGTTGGCATACGGCCTTGACCAGTCCATTGAACCATTTCGCCTTCAACTTCAATTTGGTATTTAGCTGGGCGTGGAGCACGCTTTTTAGGAGCAGCTTTAACTGCAGCACCACCAATATCATCTACAGATAAACCAATTGCTTCCATTTGCTTACGGATCTCTTCGATCTTAGCATTACGTTCTGCCATTGCTTCTTGTTCTTCTGCTTGCTGAGAAGCTTTTTCTTCAATAATTTTATCTAACTTAACTGCTAGTTCTTTTAAATCATTAAGTGATAACTCTTTTACTGCAGCTTTAAAGCGACGGCCGTGCGTCAATATTTCAAGAAAATCGCTCATAATTATTTAGGTCCGATTAAGAATAAGAGGGAATAACATTAATTGCGTAAATAATAGAAACTATTTGTCTGAGGATCAAATATTATTTTGGAATTATACATATTCATTATTTAAAACCTTTATTAGTTAAATTGAATAACAGAACGAATATGGTCGGTTAATAAATGTTTTATAGCTGTTTAATTCAAGCAAATGTTATGTAGTGTCAACCTGAATGAACAGGTGTTTGAAACCTAGTTGACGTTAACGTTAACAGCACGTAAAGTGAGCTTAATTTTGGTAATCGCAGCTTGGTAATATATTGCTGTTAGGTTGCTTAATCCCAATCATTATAAGAGACGTAAGAAGGAAGCCCTATGAAAGTATTGGTGCCAGTTAAACGTGTCGTCGATGCCAACGTAAAGGTCAGAGTTAACGCTGACAATACCGGTGTTGATACCGCAAACTTGAAAATGGCGATTAACCCATTTTGTGAAATCGCTGTTGAAGAAGCCGTTCGTTTAAAGGAAGCCGGAAGCGCCTCTGAAATTGTGGTATTAAGTATTGGACCTAAAGCGTCACAAGAGCAATTAAGAACGGCATTAGCATTGGGCGCTGATCGCGCTATCCATATTGAAACTGACGAAGATTTAGTGCCTCTTTCAATCGCTAAGTTGATTCATGCTGTACAACAAAAAGAGCAAGCGCAACTGGTTATCTTAGGTAAGCAGTCTATTGATGGTGACAATAACCAAACTGGGCAAATGCTTGCAGCTATCGCTAAAATGCCTCAGGCAACTTTTGCTTCTGAAGTAAAGCTCGATGGCGACAAGTTAGTCGTTACGCGTGAAATAGATGGCGGCCTGCAAACAGTTAACTTATCACTGCCTGCGGTAGTTACTGCAGATCTACGTTTGAACGAGCCTCGCTATGCCAAGTTACCTAATATTATGAAAGCTAAGCGCAAGCCACTTGAGTCGTTAACGCCTGCTGATTTTGACGTAACACTTAAATCTCATCAAAACATTATTAAAGTGGCTCCGCCAGCAGAACGCAGCGGTGGCATTATGGTGGGTTCTGTTGAAGAGCTAGTTGAAAAGTTAAAAAATGAAGCGAAGGTGATCTAATGGCGATTTTAGTATTAGCAGAACACGATAACGTTAGCTTAAAACTCGATACCGCTAAAGTTGTGGCTTGTGGCCAAGCGATTGGTGGTGACATTGATGTATTAGTTGTTGGTCACGACTGCGCTGCAGTAGCCACAGAAGCACAAAAACTAAATGGAGTACGTAATGTTTTAGTCGCTGACTCTGCATCTTACGCTAATCATCTTGCTGAAAACGTATCAGACCTTATGTTGGCTATTGCTGCTGATTACGAGCATGTTTTAGCTGCAGCTTCTAGCTTTGGTAAAGATGTACTGCCGCGTGTTGCAGCGTTACTTGATGTATCTCAGTTATCTGAAGTCATTGAAGTGGTGAGTAGCGATACATTTGTTCGTCCAGTTTATGCGGGTAACGCATTAGCGACTGTGCAAAGCTTAGATGACAAGAAAGTGATGACAGTACGTTCAAGCGCTTTTGATGCCGTCGCAACAGATGGTAGTGCAGAGTTAGTTACGCTTTCACAAGATATTTCGCCACAAGTTGAATTTGTTGAGCAAAGCTTAACAGAGTCGGAGCGTCCAGAATTGGGTAGCGCATCGGTAGTGGTATCTGGCGGTCGTGCATTAGGTAACAGCGAAAACTTCGGTATTTTAGAACAACTAGCTGACAAACTCGGTGGTGCATTGGGCGCGTCTCGTGCTGCAGTTGATGCCGGTTATGTGCCAAACGATTTACAAGTTGGTCAAACGGGTAAGATTGTTGCACCTGATTTGTATATAGCGGTAGGTATTTCTGGTGCTATTCAACATCTTGCAGGTATGAAAGACTCTAAAGTGATTGTGGCGATAAACAAAGATCCTGAAGCACCTATTTTCCAGGTGGCAGACTACGGTCTTGAAGCTGATCTGTTTGAAGCTGTACCACAATTATTGGCTCAACTTTAATCGGTTCGCGCGGTCATACCGATAACGCGGTTAACAGCAATCTCAAGCCGGTTGTGAATATACGGTTTCGTTTGTGTTAACCAGTGTGGGTGCTATTTGGTATTGTGTGTGATCTGTGTCACGATAAGCGGCTTTAGGGTAGCATCTCTAAAGCCGCTTATGTTTTTATGTCCGTCACGCTTTTTGAGCTAGTCTTAAATTGCGTCCTGAGAAGTAGAGGTGCATTAAATATCAGTATCGATAAGTAGGGTGATTCCGCTGATCTATCGAGAAAGGATTTGATGCCGAAGTGACATAGCATATCGGGGCTTGTTGCTGGGGCTGTGACCAAATAGGGACAGCACTGCCATAGTATCTCTTATCTGGAAGATAAGAGATTTTTATATTAATGACGAACCATTAATATGGCTATGGAGCGCTACTGATAGGACAGGTGTAATCAGATATCTATTGCTATATCCCACCAGTTCAGTCGGCCTCCATTCGTATTTAGCGAAGAAATTAAAAAAATGACAATTATAAGCTATGCCGATTCGGCTTTATCGCTACTACCTCCGGTAGTCGCAATCGTACTGGCGATGTTAACGCGTCGTGTTTTACTCTCCTTAGGTGTGGGCATTTTATTGGGAGCTTTATTGCTTACCGATTTTTCTGCCATGCAAACAGCACAATATCTTGGAGATAAAGTGTCAGCTCTAGTATGGGATGATGGAGCTTTTAACAGCTGGAACCTCTATATTCTTGGCTTCTTAGTATTACTAGGAATGATCACTGCGCTAATCACCGTAAGTGGTTCAGCGAGAGCTTTTGCTGATTGGGCTCGTACTCATATTCGTAATAAACGCGACGCCAAACTATTAACTATGTTTTTAGGTTGTGTGGTGTTTATTGATGATTATTTCAATAGTTTAGTTGTAGGTAGTGTGGCAAGACCACTTACTGACAGATACTACATTTCACGCAGTAAACTGGCTTATTTGCTGGACTCAACTGCCGCACCGATTTGTGTTATCTCACCTGTATCAAGCTGGGGAGCATACATTATCGCTTTGATTGGCGGCATCTTAACTGCTCATGGTTTTACTGATACTGGCCACTTAAGTGTGTTCGTGCAGATGATCCCAATGAACTTCTACGCGATTTTTGCACTGCTATTATTGCTTTGTGTTGCCTTAATGGGTCTTGACATTGGTCCTATGCGTCAACATGAGTTAAGAGCGCAAAAAGGTGAGCTTTATGACGAGTCTAAAGGTTTGCCACCTGGAGCTAACTCAGACTTACCAGAAGCGGATACAGGTAAGATCATGGGCTTATTCCTACCGATCACAGTACTTGTGTTTGCTACTTTCTACTTTATGGTTAGTAGCGGCGGTGATGCATTAGCAGCAAAAGGTGCTGAGTTTAGCTTGATTGGTGCTTTCGAAAATACCGACGTCGGTTCATCACTATTCTTTGGTGCTGCAATTGGCTTAGCGGTAACACTAGCGCTAGTTATTTACCAAGGCGTTGCTAAATCGATGATCGCAAAAGGCCTATTTGAAGGCGCTAAGTCGATGCTACCAGCTATCTATATCTTACTTTTTGCTTGGACAATCGCAGGTGTGATTGGTCAACTAGAAACAGGTAAGTACATGGCAAGCCTAGCAACCGGTAATATTCCATTTGCTATGCTACCAGCAGTGCTATTTATTCTTGCTGGTTTGACTGCATTCTCAACCGGCACTAGCTGGGGGACCTTTGGTATCATGCTACCAATTGCTGCGGATATGGCGATGGGTAGTCACACCGGTATGATGCTACCAATGCTTGCATCAGTGCTTGCTGGTGCGGTATTTGGTGACCACTGTTCACCGATTTCAGATACTACGATTTTGTCGTCAACAGGTGCTAACTGTCATCACATTGACCACGTAATGACACAGCTGCCATACGCGTTGATTGTTGCAGGGATCAGCATGGTGGGTTACCTAGTATTAGGTTTCACTGAGTCTGTTACAGCAGGTCTGGTTGCTTGTAGCGTATTGTTCGTGATTAGTATTATTGTTCTACGCATTAAAGCCTGTTCGCCTGATGCAGCATGTAAGCAGTAAGGCGACATTATCATTGGCTTAGTGATTAAAGGCTAATTCCAAAGATAATTAAAACCGCTCTTTATCGAGCGGTTTTTTAATGGCTAAAATTCTTGCTAGGGATAGCTAGAAATCATTAGATATAAAAAAAGCTCCCAGATTAGGGAGCTTTCATTTTAACCTTTAGTGTTAACACTCGCTCTGCTTATTGCTGACTAACCTTGAGCCGGATTAGATTAAGCCACGAGGCTCTAACGTTAGTTTAAGCCACGACGCTCTAGCAGTGCTTCAGTTGTTGGCTCTTGGCCTCTAAAGGCTTTGTAAGCATCCATAGGTGCCACTGTGTTGCCCACTTCGCGAATGGTTTTTCTAAACTTCATACCGATTTCACGGTCAAGCCCGCCTTGAGTTTGTACGTAAGCAAACGCATCAGCCGCTAAAATCTCACTCCACATATAAGCGTAGTAACTTGCTGAGTAACCACCTGGGAACGCATGGGCAAAGTAAGTTGATTTATAACGTGGTGGCACTGCTGGTAAATCTACACCGTGCTTTTTAAGCGCTGCCGCTTCAAAGCTCGCCACATCTTGCAGCGGGCTGCCGGCTTTAAGAGTATGCCACTCAAGATCCAATAGGGCTGCTGACATATACTCTAAGGTATCGAAACCTTGGTTAAAGCTGCGTGACTTTAATAACTTTTCAAGTAGCTCTTTTGGAATAGGCTCGCCAGTTTCATAGTGCTTCGCGTAGTTGGCTAACACTTTAGGGTGCGCAGCCCAATCTTCTTCAAAGGTTGATGGGAACTCAACAAAGTCGCGTGATACTGATGTGCCAGACAGTGTTGGGTATTTCACCTTTGAGAACATGCCATGAGTACCGTGGCCCATTTCATGGAACATGGTGGTGACTTCATCGTAGCTAACAAATGTTGGCTCACCAGCTGGCGCTTTTTTAATGTTCATTACGTTAATCACAACAGGCTTGTTGTTTAATAACTCAGATTGGGCCACAAATGAACTCATCCACGCGCCACCACGCTTACCTTCACGTGAGAAGTAATCGGCGTAGAAAATAGCCATGCTGCTGCCATCTTCATCGAACATTTCGTAGGCTTTTACATCTTCATGGTAAACAGGCAGATCTGGGCGTGGTTTAAGCGTCACGCCATATAGCGCTTGTAAGGTGAAGAACACACCATCTTCTAGTACACGGTCAAATTCAAAGTACGGCGTAATTGCACTTTCATCTAAGTCGTATTTTTCTTGACGTACAAGTTCAGCGTAATACGCCCAATCCCACGGCGCTAGCTCAAAGTCGCCACCAGTTTGATTGATCATCGCTTGAATATCAGCCGCTTCTTTTTCGGTGTTTTTAATCACCGCTGGCACCATAGAGCCAAACATCTTGTAAACCGCTTCCGGTGTTTTAGCCATTTGTGGCTCTAGGCGGTATTCAGCCCAGTTTTTATAACCAAGTAACTCAGCGCGTTCTGCGCGAAGTTGTGCCAGTCTTGCCACTAAAGACGCAGTTTCGTTCTCACCTTCAAGACCACGTTCAGCTGATGCTTGCCAAATTTGCTGACGCAGGGCTCTGTCTTGCAGCTGAGTCAGTACTGGCTGACGTGTCGTGTTAGTAATGTTTAGTTGATACTTACCTGCGTGACCGTTAGCTTCAGCATCAGTAGCTGCAGCATTGATAGCAGCCTCCGATAAACCGGCTAACTGAGCTTTTGAATCAACAATTATCGCAATCTCTTTAGTTAAGCGCATTAAGCGCTGTGCAAACTCGTTAGTTAGCGTTGACTGCTCTTCATTAAGCACACGGATCTGTTGCTTTTGATCTTCAGTTAGTTTGGCACCCGCACGTACAAAACGTTTGTAGTAAACCTCAACTAAGCGGTTCTCTTCAGACGACAAATTTAAGCTATCTCTTTGTTGATATAGGGTTTCTATACGCTTAAATAGTTCTGGGTTTAAATTAATATTGTCTGAGTGAGCCGCCATTTTTGGCGCCATTTCGCTTTGAATTTTACGCAGTGTGGTATTGCTATCAGTACCGGCTAGGTTGTAAAACACCTTCGAAGTTCGGTTGAGTAGCTCACCACTTTTTTCCATTGCAACAATGGTGTTAGCAAATGTAGGCGCTTGTGAGTTGTTAGCAATATCGAGGATCTGTTGATATTGCGCCTGCATGCCCAAAGTTAAGGCTGGCTGAAAATGCTCATCCTTAATTTTTGTAAAGTCTGGAGCTTGATACTGCAAGGTGCTTGCCTGTAAGAATGGGTTCTGTGCTTGTACCATAACAGCATTGGTGTTTTCAGGTGATGTGGTTGAGCATGCGCTCAGGGTTAATGTTGCGGCAATTGCTGCAGCAATAAGTGACTTATGCATAGATTTTCGACTTCCTTTATTATAATTGTGTTTTTAATTTAACGCTTTGGCATTAAACGTGTCTTAATGTGAGTCATTTTGTGTATCAATGCTGGATTTCGTGTTGGTTTTGTTGTGTTTGTCACATATTTCCTTCTAGTCGTAGCCCTGCTATTTGTGGACTTTCATAGTGCTGACGGAGGAAAACTAGTTAAAATAAGCTGTTCAGTTAAAAAGTGAAGAATGACTCACTAAATTCACCTTCTTATCTAGAGGTTTGTTGGGAAATAAAGCTGAGCATAAATTTTGTGATTTGAACGAATATCCTGTTTCGTTAATATGATTTTTTTTACCAAATTAATGCTAAACTAGCGCCGAACTCACCTTTAAGGATTTTAGTTTGGCGCAGCTCTATTTCTATTACTCAGCAATGAATGCGGGTAAATCAACTTCGTTATTACAGTCTTCTTATAACTATCGTGAACGCGGCATGAATACCTTAGTCATGACTGCCTCAATTGACGATCGTTATGGTGTAGGTAAAGTCGCATCGCGTATCGGTATTGAAACCGACGCACAAGTGTTTGGTAGCAACGACAACCTCACTGAAATGGTGCGCGCGAGTCTTGCAGTGCAAGCACTGCACTGTATCTTGATTGACGAATCCCAGTTTCTAAGCAAAGAGCAAGTTAAGCAATTGACTTACGTGGTTGATGTACTTGATATTCCTGTACTTTGTTATGGCCTGAAAACAGACTTTCAAGGTGAATTATTTACGGGTAGTCAGTATTTACTTGCTTGGGCGGATAAACTGGTAGAGCTAAAAACCATTTGTCACTGTGGCCGTAAAGCCAATATGGTGGTGCGTCTTGATGGTAATGGTAAGCCAATGCGTGAAGGTGAGCAGGTAGCGATTGGTGGTAACGAAAGCTACGAGTCAGTGTGTCGTAAGCATTTCAGAGAATTTATCTGGGACTAGTATTTTTCCCTGAGAATTTAAAAGCCAATACTTATCAGTGTTGGCTTTTTTTATGGTTTATCGCGGACTAGCATTACTAATATTGAATAATCAGCAAGCAAAAAAAAATAATGTGAGTCCTTACTAACCTTTAAAGCCCGTTATAAAGCGTTTTATATTTTATAAAATACTTATATTGATTCTACTTTGTAAATAGTGACTTAAACCGCTGTATTTTTAGCTGTTTTTCTGCATAATGCCTCACTTGTTTTACCCGTCTTTGCCTGTGGTTGTACAAGGATTTTCAATGCAGCATAACCAAAAAGTTGCACAACATATTGCCAAACTGCGCAGTGATGTTGATGCCGCTACCTCTCAAGATGACCTGCTCGAGGTTATCACTCAAGTTAAACACCATCCGGGACCATTAGATTATCGCGATAAGATAACGCACTCTGTTAAGTGGTTACTGATCAGCGCTTGTGTCTTGTGTATCTTTTTCATCTTTATGCGCCTCTGGTATGAACAAGTAGAGCCTTTAGCTAAGTTAGTGATCGATGACTCTTGCTATTGGCTTCCTGTCGCGCTGAGTACATTATTAGCCAGTTTTTGCCATGAGCGCGGATGGCTGCCTGTCCCGATGGTAGTCAGCTTTACACTGCTGGTGGCAGCAATGGCTCTGGTGACAATATATGTACCTGAATGGCCAGAAGCCTATTGGACTGCGCTGCGTATTTTTGGCTATGTCATTAGTGTTGGAGAGATTGACAACCAGCAGTTTGCGTTGTGGTTTATTCTGATCATCACCAGTTCAATCACCTGGGTATGGTTAGATTATCGCGCTAATTGGCGTAAACATCTTTCCGATAAAATATTCCTCTGTGACGCGCTATTTAATAATGGCTTAAAACAAACTAAGCCCGCACCCGAAGACAAACTAGATGCACTTGTAAAGCAGTTTGCAGAGTTTCGTCGCGGTAGTGGCACGCGTGATATTGAGCAAATGTTTGCCGGGCAATATCAAGGTGAGCAGCACAGCTTTAACTATAAGCTTTATCACTTTCAATATACGATAAAGCGCACTCAAACCAGTTCAGATGGTAATGGCGGTTATAAAACCAAAACCGTTCATGAACATCGGGACCGTTACGGTATGTTGCTCGATTTTCCATTCGCTAACGGTTTGTGCCTAGATGCTGAAGACGAGGTAAAGCTTAAAGACTCGGTTTATGCTGAAAAGTATCAAACAGAGTCAAATGCATTTAATGACATTTATCGAGTACAGGCCTGCGATAAACTCACCGCGGCACGCTTTTTAACGCCTGCAATGATAGAAACGTTACTTGACCTTAATCGCAACTTTATTTCACCTATGGTTGAGATCGCCCCAGATGGCCGTTTGTGTATTGCCTCTACCAGTAAGCTGATTATTGAAAAACGTAAACATTCACTGGCAAAGCCAGATGAATTTTATCAAGAAATTGCCGGCCATACCGAGTTAAAGCGGGTGCAAAAATTGCTTGCAGCAGTCTATGAGCTTATGCGTTTATCTGATAACAATTTTGTTCGTAATCCTAAAGAAAGTGTCAATTTAAACCCATTAACGCAAATAAAAAACTCGGAGAACAATGCTCATGTTAGCCTATAACGCTCAAGTCACTCGCAATATCGCTGCGATCCGCAACGATGTTGAGGCAGCAAAAAGCCAAGAGGACTTGATAGCATTAGTGCGCAGAGTCGAGCACCATCAGGGCCCATTAGATTATCGGGATAATTGGTATCGTTTTTTCTGCGCAGTTTCGTTGTTTTTCGCCTTGTTGCCGATAGCTTTTGAGTTGGGATTAGTCGTCCCTGATTTTGTGATGCACATTCTTAAAAGCGCACTGGGCTACAGTGTGTTCTGGTATCCAATGTTGTGCTTGGCCACAATAACGCGTTTTTGTGAGGATAAAGGCAAGCGCTTGCCTATTCCAGGCCCAATATGGGGCCGGATGGCGTTAATGGCGGCAGTCGGTGCGAGCTTAAATCTTATTCCTGCTTGGCCATATTGGTACTGGGATCTGTATTTCGATACGCTGGCGTCATTTTTAGGCTTGTGGTATCCGAGCTCAGGGTTCGCGGCGCATAATGGCGTGATTGGCGTGTTAATGCTGTTTTGGCTACGAGGCCGAATGAAGTGGCGTAACAAGTTATCAGATAAAATATTTTTAAAAGATGCTCTATTTAATAATAACTTAGAGGCCGTGCCGTTTGATGGCAAAAAGCTCGCTAAAGAGCTAGAAGCTAGTTTTAGAGAGTTTAAGCGCGGTAACGATTTACGCGAAATCGAAAGTCTATACAAAAGTACTTATCAAGGCGAAGTACATCAATTTGACTACCAGCTTTATCGTTTTCACTATGTTGAAGAACGCACTGAAACAACGACCGATGCCAATGGTAAAACGACTACACGCACGGTAAGGGACCATTATTATCGCCACGGTTTGTTATTAGATTTTCCGTTTGCAGAGGACATGAGCATCAGCAACGACTTTGGTATTAAGCGCCGAGGTGAACGCTATAAAAGTGCCTCTAATGAGTTTAATCGCCAATATCGAGTCCATGCAACCGAGCTGATGACGGCTGCGCGTTTACTATCGCCAGCGGTTGAAGAAAAGCTCGCGGTGTTTGCTAAACAATTAAAAAAGCCAGTATTCGAATTCAGCCAGCAAGGAAGGTTGTGCTTGGCGGTAACCGATGATCTATTAGCGATTAAACGAGTACATGGCTTAGATAACCCCAAGGCATTCGCTGAAGAGCTAGCTGGTCATACTGAATTAAAGCAAATGACACAGATGCTCGAAATCGTGCACGAGGTGATGCGCTATAGCGATAACAATTTTAAGGCAAGTGCTTAAATCGTTGGCCAAAGCCCTTAATCGCCAAAAGCCCAAAACAGTTTACCCAGTGACCCCCGGGTTAAATTGAAGATAAATTGAAGATAAAAAAGGAAAGTTAAATGGATAGTTCAGTAATAGGCTTAATTGTTGTTGCCGTAGTGGTCGCCGCTATCATCATGTTGTACAACGGCATTATTGGTAAACACAATGCGGTTGATCGCGCATGGGCGTCGGTACTGACTCAAGAGCGCCAAAAGAACAAGATCATTCCAATGGTTGAGCAGTTAGTAGAGCAATACAAACTGCATGAGTCTGAAGTATTAACGAAAGTCACTGAGCTACGTAGCGCCATTGCAGAAATGAGTTCAGGTGTCGACACGGCAAAGCTTGCCGCCGCTGAGCAGCGCACTCAAGATTTAATGCAAGGCCTTAAAGTCACTGTTGAAGCTTACCCCGAGCTGAAAGCGTCTGATGTATATATGAAGTTAATGGCTGACATTAGCGAGCAACAAGAGCAAATTGGCGCAGCGATTCGTATTTTCAACGCCAACGTTGAAGACTTTAATAACGCGATTGAGATGTTCCCTGGCTCGCTCATTAACAGCATGTTGGTACGTAAGCAGAAAATCGCCAGCTTTAGCGATAGCGAAGCCCAAGCTGGGTTTGAGTATAAACCTAATTTATAGCCAATTGGTCTGGGCTTTAGCCCTCGTAGGGTAACAGGCTGCGCCTGAACTTAAGCAATCAAGCTGCGCTTGATAAACGTCGTGGGATTCCATCCCACACCCGGGCAAGGAGGACTGTTCGTCCTTATCAAGAACATCCTTGTTCAAAAGCCAGCTCGCTGTCCATGGCTCTCGCTCAGAGAGTCCATGGTTATGCACTTCGCCCTTGCATCCACCATGACGCCCCAAACGGAGTTGTCTCCCTCACTCATCTTCGAAAATCTCTATCGCCTCATATTCGCCGTTCATGGCTCACCTAAGGCTATTTCGGCATCCATGCCTCAATCACGAAATTGTTCTTCAATGACCTCGGCAACTCCGATGGGGAATTGGTGTTGTCTGTACGTTCAGTAACTAATTTTTGCCCCAAAATGTGTTACAAGCAATTGCTAATAGCATAAACATACCTAATGATTAGTAACAGAGTTAGAACTTATTCATACATAATAATGAAAATTGTTTTATCACCGTCAAGGTTAATTGTCGCGCAATAAGAGAGAGTGAAGTGTCTAAAAAAAATGGCGATGGCCGAGACTTTGAAATTGCTGCAAAAGTATTACGTCTGAAACATGATGGTTTTAGCCATACTCAAGTTGCTATAAAAGTATATGCGGGAGGAGATAATCAGGCGAGAAAGAGTGAAGTAGATAGCGAACGTTCAAGGGTTAAGAAAATTCTGAGGAAAGCAAAAAAGGTATATATCGATACCCCAGAAGGTAAAAATCAGACAGATTTAGCTAAAGAGTATGAATCTGAACTCAATTGTATTTTGATGGCTATGTTATGTGAATCCACAAACATTCAAGAGTATGACGCTATACCTAAGGATGGATATCTAAGCCTTGTTGATCTTGATGGCGGTCTATACGGGAATGCCAGACCAATGACTAAAACTGAGATTTTTGATGCGTTCAAAGCTATGGATGAAGAAACACAAGCATGTTTTGGTAAAAAATCAGAGAAGTAATGGTTTTGAGCTATAACGGCACCCCCTTCACAAACTCTCTTTGTGACATATTGGCCTCATACTTTAACTGCATGAGGCATAAGATACATGAATCTATTAATTGATATCCCAGAGCTAAAAAAATTCATCCGCACACTGTGGCGATGGATTCGTGATGGAAAAACTCAAAAATTGCTCAGGATTATTTATTGGTTAATTTCTGTATAACGCGTAACTAACCATTAAATATGCATGCTATTGGAAGATCTTATTCTATGGCTAGCTTGTAACCTTTAGTTCTTTTAGTTTGGAGAGAAATGGCTTGAATTTTGCCCCAACTATAGCCATTTCTTCTCGCCCAAAAATAGAAACCGAATAGGTGTCGATATGTTGAACACGCATTTTCACCTGTTTGGCATTTGCCATTTTGATGAAGTCCTCAATTGGCATAGCCATTCTACGAGTGGAATAGACTGAGCTCATATCACCGAAGCTGAGATTTTTTTCGGGATATTGAGTCAGATGACCTACAGTTATGGGGCTTGGTATGTCTTTGCCATCAATCTTAAAATCAGCCCCCATTATGTTCTCTATACCTGATATGCCTACAGTCAGAATTATTTCGCTTGGTATACTGCTTTTCCATTCAAAACCTAAGCCTGTTTGGTGGTCAGAGAAGCTACTATTAGCAGGGACTATCGGTTGCTTAATTATTAACGTGTCATCAAATCGATCTTTAGTTACTGAAAGGGAAGGAGTCATAGCGTCATTTATCGAGGTGCAGCCTGTCATGACTAGGAATAAGATTACAGTGAGAAAGGTTGATTTGGAAATATTCATATTTAACATTATGTTGGTATCAAGAGAGTCCAATTTTATCTTCAGAAAAGTGCTTAACAATAGTGTTTGCAGTATATGGGGCTGACAATATTCAAAAAATGAGACGAAAGTTCAGCTTTATCAAGATGTGCGGCGTCAGTGTAAACTGACGTTGCTTGCCTTACATTTACTAATCCCATGACCTACTTTGATAACTTTGCACTAAATGATTTTTGTCCAAAAATAAGTTAGAGAACTTTAGCTAATTAACTCATGAGATCAAATAATTAAGATACCCATAATTGTGAATGCTGGTTTCCTTTACTAGGCTTTAGTTCAGGCTAAATAGAGGAGTTTGTTATGCCAACACCAAGATTGAAAAGGTGTTTGCCATGGATATTTGTGCTGTACCTTTGAAACAATACTTCATTTAGAGCAGAACATCACTTATGAAGAGTTCATCTCTCAGTGCCGCGCAAGACTGAGAGATGAGTTTTAGCGATACATCATCGAAAATTGTTGTCGCTGAGCCGCATGAGTTGCTCTACAGCTTCGAGTAAATGATTTAACTTTTTCAATTCACTGCGACCTGCTAGTTCCTCGGCAAATTCTGTAGGGGTTGCCAATCCGTATTGACGCTTAAGTTTAAGTAAATCATCATCGTCAATAGCTAGGCAGCACTGGCCGTTGGCGTTCACCTCAAACACTAAACGGCGATATGCATCTTTTAGCTCCAGAAACTTTTCTACAGTAGCGGGTTTTAGCAATTTAGCGGCTTGCATTTTATGTTGGCAAACCGTTTTATAACTTTGATTAAAGGCGTTGGAGGCATCTTTGTATTTGGTGCCTTTTATGGCGGGGACGCCGTCTGCATCGAGCGCAACGCTTTTCACGTAGGGAAAATCAAATAACAATCCGTGACGATGGTAGTGGTCGTACACTGTGCGTCTTGTGGTTTTACCATTGGCGTCAGTATCGGTTTGTCTGCGTTTAATTACGTAATGAAAGTGATACAGATTAAACTGGAAACTGTGCGCTTTACCTTGATATTGCCCTTCATAAAAGGCGTCGATGGTTCGGCGGTGATTACCCCGATGAAACTCTTTGAACTGAGCTTCAAGTGCTTTGGATTTAGCTTCAGGCGTTATCTTGACCTGAGTTAAATTGTTGTCGTGGAGGATGTCTAAATGGTGGATGCGATCTGATACTGGCTCGCGCCAACGTTTGCGCACACGTAACCAGACCCACAGGATAGGAACAATAACACCAGCCAATAGCGCTAGGTTAATCGGGATTTTGATTTGCCCATCTAGGCTAATGAGTTGAATGAGCTTTTCAAATACGAACCAATAAGCCAAATGCCATTGGGGAAAAATATTTGCGATGAGCAAGGGGCAGGCGGCTATGGCTGCCATTCTAAGCCAAGGGCGACTTATGGAGCGAAACAGCGGTATAGGTTTACCTTTGCGTTCGAGAGAAGTGACTAAAAAGGGAGCCGAGATTGTCGGTAGCCAATAGACAGAGCTCTCAATAACATCAAACACTAAACGAGTAAGACCGCTGGTAAATTGCGGGTAGACATAATTAACTAAAATACCATAGCTGCTAAATGCAAGCAGTAACCACTTTAGTAAATTAGGTAGCTTGTCATTGTAATCAAGTGGGCCGGGGTGATGCTTAACTGATTCGACAACTTCAATGAGTTGCGCCTCGGAGGTGGCGGCTTCAACATTTGCTTTTATTTGCTCAATATTAGCTTTCACCCGTTTATTGTGGTTCATTTTATTCCTTCTAGTACCGCTGTTGCGCCAACAGTGTAAAAACGCCTATCTGTAGGCGTTTTGGTATTAATATTCACCGCTATTGAATTCGAATTTAATGTGGTAGCAATAAACTCTTACCTAGGCTTCCACCATGCCTCGCTGTGTTGCCAGTCTCTTTTATCACTAAATTTGGACTCTAGAATGTAATAACGTTCACCATTAAACCGCAAATGGGTAATGGTGGTACGGCTTTGGCTGCTATCTGTGCGTTTGGGCAAAGCACCTGACAGCTTAGTCTTAGTGAGCAGTTTTAGGTCGGCAAAGCCTTTGTATTGTTTTGGCTCAATATGCAGCGCACCTTTGCCGCTCTCAACGATATAGCGCTTTGTTAAACCCGCTTTGTCGTTAGTTTCACTTTTAATGACCTCAGGTGTTCTGGCAACATGGTAGCCACTTGGCTCGTTTTGCCAGACTTTCCAATAATACAAGGGCAGTTTTTCCACCACGGGGATTAAAAAGCGCCCTTGATGAACAAATAAATTCAAATAATCAGATTGATACTCACTTGCGCCCTCAGGGTGTTGCTGCGCTTGTACTCGTACACCCAGTGCGCGGGTATCATTGTTAAGCTTGTAGTTAGCGGTATCAATCCAAAGTGGTGACTGTACTGCCGAATTTTGCTCTTTGTTATCTAGCGAGTCTGCAATAATGGTTAATCCTGGTCCCTCGTATAAACTGCCAGTATGACGAGCGATAACCTCATGAGTTTGAGTGTCCATAATGACGGTGCGTAGGGTGTAACGCCTTTCACCTGCATAGCTTCCGCCTGTCCATTGTAAGTATGCGCCCATGGTAAATTGTTCTTGGTGCGGCAGTTGCTTACATACAGCAGCGCTGAACCCTCGAACATCACCACTGTCATTTTCCATTGCTTCCAGGGCATCTATGTTGCACGCTTGCTTGGCATGACTTGCTGGCGAAAACGCTAGCGTGCAAGTCAAAATAGCGCAAGTTAAAAGGCTGCTGTTAAATAGCGCGGTTAATCTGCAGCCGAACGGGGTTATTGAAGGCTTGTTAGTTAGCATTTTGGCTCTCCGATTGACTGCTGTTTGGATCTGTTTTCGATGCGCTTTCATCGTCGCTGTCACTTAAAAAATTGACGCCAGTTTGGTTGATTTGCCAAAACTCGGGGGAGGGTAATCGCTCGGTGACAAACGGATAACGCTTGCCATCATATTTAAGCTCGCTGTTAAAATTGATTGGTTCTACTTGATCGTATTCGCCATCGGTACGGTATTGCTGACCTTGGGTTATTAACTTTAAATCATGGTAGCCATGGCTAGTTGTTGGTAACACCTCAACTTCACCTTCAACGCCATAGTGCAGGTATACCCCACCGTTACTTCCAGCGAGATCTGTGCCTTCAATTTCGTAATCCAGTGGTAGGTGTTTCAGTACTGGGCGTAACTTATGACCTTGTTGTACAAACAAGGTCATAAAGCGGTTGGTTTTAAAGGCTTGATAGTCACCATGTTGCTGGCTTTGTGGTGAATTGTCGTAGTTGACAAGGTCGAGCATTAAACCCACTGCTATCGTATTATCGCTTAGCGCGTATTCGCGGTGGATGATACTATTCGTGTCAGAATGCACCTTAATGTTGCTACTTTCATGAATGATCCCCGTATAGCGTGCTTCAACTTTATTGCTATAGCGGTTAACGAGGATTACTCGCCATAGATAGCTTGTGTAGTTATGCTCGATTTCTTTGTAGGGCTGGAAATAAGAGAGTAACGCTTGCTCTTTATTATGTGGCAACACCCAGCACACTGGATAGTATGTTGCCGAGCTATTACCGTGCTTTCTGCTGAGGAGTGCGGAATCAAAATCGATCACGCTGTTTAATTGATTCAATCCACAATCTTGTTGTTGACCTTTTTGTTGCTCATATAACGCTTGTTCAAGAGTGTCTTTTTTTAAGCTGCCGAGTGAGTAGCTATTGGCGCTACAGAGAGTAGCCAATAGTAATGCGGTAAAAATAATTAATGGTTTATTCATAAGGTCGATTAACTTGTTCTGGTGATTTTATTAATTAGCAAGGGCGCGATAAATCGAGGTTTTATAACCTCTAACTTGTACGCCTTTACGTAGCGGGATAGCGTATTGCGGCAGCGGTCGATTGCTGTAATCGATATATTGCGGTGTCGCGTAATAAAACACGCCTCGATATTGCTGCGGTAAGTCTTGCTGCTGCAGCAAATCATATTGCTGGTTATAACTGCTAATAGGTATTGGTTTACCGTTATTGTTAATCACTTCACCAAGCTTGTCGGCCAGTGCCCGAGAGGTTCTTTGTGCGCCGGCATCTTCTACCCAGTTAGCAATTAATTGACCTTTAGCATTATGTTTGAGGGGCATTAAAATAGTGTCTTTAATCACTGGGATGGTTTTGACTTGCGCTAATTTCATTTGATAAAGCTCAAGCTGCAGTGCTTTGTTTTTTGAAACGTTATCTATGTGCGGTGCATTGATGCCATAAACCATGTGGTCACAGGTTGTTTCGTCATAGCCTTGGTTGCTGCATACAGCGCCCCAGTCAGGCATGGTGATTTCAATCAGTGCAGCACCGTAACCAGCATGACTGCTACTCAATTTTGTGTCTGTCGCCTCAAAGTAGCTGCCAAGAATGTTGTAATCAACACTGCGGCGGCTTTGCAACCAGCGCTGACTATAGGAGTCACTGCGCTTACCTTCACAAATCAGTAAAGGAAAAGGGATTCGGTTCCCCGCACTAGCGGCTTGGTACATGGTTTTACGTTCATGCTCATCAAACTGACAACTGCCTAAATCGGTCATCAAAGTTTGAATTTTTAGCGCATTTTCAGCATCAGCATTGCTTGGCAACAAGCTACAACCGCTGAGTAAACCGATGCTTGCAATACAAGTTGCTAATAGGGAATTAGACCCAGTGTTCGTTAATATAAACATGATTATTGAGGCAACCTTTTGGAGTCTGAGTTTGAGTCTGGAGCAGGATCTGAATCTGCAATAAACTTGCGCGCTAGTTCAAGGTTCATGCCTTTATTACTTGTTATGGCCTGTGCTCTTAAGGCGGCTGATTGTGCGATTATCTGTTGTAATAACTCATCGGTGAGCAGGGTGTATTTTTGGTAGGTAAACCCAAATAGTGAGTTTTCACCATACAGCGCGAGCTTGTCGCCAGATTGATAACTATCCCAATCCTGTTTACTAATGCCGCAAATATAATCGTTGCCCCAGAAACGGTAGCCTTGCAGGTATAAACCGCCATCACAGGTGCGGCTGTAATAGCCAAAACGTTTATCATCAATCGTAGCAATGACGACAGCTTTATCGGCAACAAAGCTATGTAGCAGTACTGGTAACCCTTTAGCTATTGAAAAATGCAATAAAATGGGAATGCCGATAGTGACAGATAAGATAACTTTTATCGGGCTGCGAGGTTGATTATCGAGGTTTACTCTTAGCCATGAATTTTTCTGCCTTAATCCCCAAAACAGCGCAAAAAGCAAAAGCACCGATAGCGAAGCGGCAAAAAAGCTGAGTAGCTCGTAAAGCACATCATTAACTAGGGTATCGCTAAACACGGCAACCATCATCAAAGCCAGCAGTAACATAAAAAAGTATCCCAGCACTTTTTGTGTTCTGGTGGTTTTTGGCGCGAAGATATTACCCATGCAGTTCCTTAGCTTGTGGTGTTGAGAGTCCTTGAGCCTAATACGTTACGATAAAAGGTAGGGCAGGTTTTGTGATAGTAGGTAAAGGATATAAAGAGCGAGTGCAGTATTTGCCCATAAACCGTAGCGGAGGCTTTTATAATAAACCTTGGAAAACACCAAACTGCCAATCACCAGTGCGCTTACCCAAATTAAGCATTTAAAGATAAACACTAGACCTGTGCCTACACCTTCGTGGTCGACCCGTGCCACACCGATCAGAAAGTTGGGGCCAATAAATTGCAGCAGCGGTATAGCAATAACAAACAGGGCCTTGCCAAGAGGGGTCTGCATCAATGTTGAGGTAGCATCTGGCATATTGTATTAGTCCGATTTACTGTTTTTATTAATGCAGTTTTAAATAGCATGTTAATAAATGCCTTTTAGATAAATGCATATCTAATGGCCTGGATTAACTTAGGGCCCGCACTATTGAGTGCGGGCACCATATCGATAGTCGCTTTATGATTACAAGTGTATGAATTGTAAATTGTTATAACGCCTTTTGTTTTGTGATGCGGGTCACAAAAATGCTTTCGGGTTGAATACCCTTGGCTGTTATTTATTCACAATGGCGGTGTCATTAAGGCGTAGGGTGTTTAGCAAAACGATATAAATTAACTTATTAGCAATCATTTTTTGTTGGATAGGTTTTTTATCGAAAAGTCATCTGCTATTGGCAAGTAACAGAAGTTTAGGCTTACGCAAAGGATTGCCAATTAAATTTATAGTTTGGAGTGTTTAATGCTGCCGTTTTCGAAAACAGTAAGATCTGGTTCCATGTTTGTTTCAATATTTGTCTCAATTTTTACCTCTCCATTTACGTTAGCGTCGCAGGTGCAGAGCTTTTCTCATGGTGACTGGCAAGTCACCTGCGATAATACTCACACTTGCCGTACAGTGGGTTACCATAATCCTGAACAGCAACATAAACTTGATGAGTACGCTCCGGTTTCTGTGATATTAGAGCGAGCTGCGGGAGCTGACGCCCAGCTGACCGCGAAAGTGAAGTTTGGTCAGATTGTAATGGATTCGACTGACAACCGTGACAAGTCTACTGAAACAATCACGCTTAGCATTAATGATAACTATCAAAGCCAATTAGGCCCTGAGTTGCCAGCTTATGAAGAGATGGACCTCAGCTTTAGTGGTGAGCATGAGCTAAGCAAGGAACAAGTTAGCCAATTACTCAATGCACTAACCATGAAGGGCCAAGCGTCGATTAAATTTATCGATAGTGCGGGCAAAGTGTGGCGATTATCAACTAAAGGCTCTACTGCTGTTTTATTAAAAATGGACGATTATCAAGGCTTGGTTAACACGCCTTTTGCGATTGTGAAAAAAGGCGTTCGTAGCAACAATTTGGTGCAGCCAAAGCAAGCGCCTGTTATTTCGGTACCCGCTCAGCCAATACCCGTTACAACTGCGGCAGATCTTGCATTGGCCACAGATGCAGACTTTATCCTTAGAATGAGAGCAGCACTTGATAACGCCTGTGATAATGTCCCAGCAGAAGACGAGCCTTTAAAGCTTGAGGTTACCAGGCTGACATCAAATAAGCTTGTAGTGTCAACTATGTGTTGGTTCGCTGCATATAACTATGGCGAAGCTGTTTGGCTGGTTGATGATAACTTTGAGACCGAACCTGTGTTAGTCACTGACAGTGCGGTGAATTATGCTAATGGCGTGATTGATGAGTTTATGCGTGGGCGCGGTGTAGGAGATTGCGTGTCTGCAAGACGCTATATTTGGAACGGCAGTGAGTTTGTTTTAGCTGATTCTTATTCTACCGGAGCCTGCCGAGAGATTGCGGCTGGTGGGGCTTGGTATATCCCTACCACAGTGAGCACGGTGATTGTTGGTGATGATCCAGCCGCAGGATTTGATTGTCTGTCTGAGCAAGCTTATAGCACAGAAGGTATGACTAAGTGCGGTCTGCGAGAGTTAGCTAATGTCGAGTGGAAACTCACCGAGGTTATTAAATCTATTAGTGCCCTTGAACACGTGGCAAGTAATAGTGAGTTAAGCACCGCCTATAGTCAGGCGCAGGCCTCTTGGTTAACGTATCGTAATGATGTTTGTAAGGCTGAGATGCTGACATATGTTGAAGGTTCTATGGCGATGCCTGTATTGGTAGGCTGTAAGATTGAGCTAACACAAAAGCGCTTAAGGGAGCTGCAGTTAACTAAAGAGTCGCTTATTTTCCGCGACTTTTAATTGCTCAAAAGTTATTGAGAGCCGATATCTAGAGATGATAATCGGCTCTTATCAAGCAATGTGATTTCTTTTCTATTTTGTTTCTATTCTATTTACTTTTATTTTATTTGGGTCAAATCCAAGGTCTGACTCGCTTTTTATAGTCTATAAACGTCTGACCAAATATCACTTCCAGTGCGCGTTCTTCCGGCGCAATCTGAAAGCGCTGCATATAAAGCATAAAGCCTATAATTCCGAGCACGCTGCAAAGTGAAGCTAAATAAACAGCCCAAGCACATAAAGCTAATGCCATACCTAAATACATAGGGTTACGGCTGAATTTATACATGCCAGAGGTGACGAGTGCAGAAGTGGATTCAGGTTTGAGTGGGTTAACTGTAGTGCGTGCCTGTCGAAAGCTGATAACGCCAGCGATGGCCGCAATGATACCTAAACCCAAAAAGCTGCATATGGCGATTAGCTTTATGACGGCCAGCGTCGCAGTACTCGTATAAAACAGGTCTGGGCTTACGCCATTAGCTGGATTTTGAGTTAGTGCTGGAGTGAGTAATGTCATTGCCCACATGATGCTAGCAAAAACAAAAGCGACAATTGGAGGCGGGATTGTATTTTCTAATCTGTTAGTGAAAATCGACAAAACTCGTCCTGTGAGTTATTTGAGATGTTAACAAAATAATAGGTTAATCAAGCCTATCAATAAATAGTCTTTGGTTAATTATAAGAAACTGTGTTGACGACCTTCTCTGCTAATAAGGTTTAGCGGAGAAAGTACTTTTATCTTTGTAATACACAGGCTGTTTAGTCTGTTGTTTTTGGCTTTGACTCGTTATTTAGATGATTAAGTTATAATTAAATGGCTTTGTATAACGTATTTTATTGGTTTATTAAACATTACGTTTACTTATTTGGAGGTATCTCTGTTTAGTTACGGAATAGTTCGAGAAATCTTCGTGATCTAGCTTCAAAAATCTCACCGCGCAAAATCAATTGCTTAACAATTATAATCTATATTAGTAACTCGTGATGATGATAATCATTATTGTTTGTTTTGTATCTTATTGATTTCATGTCGTTTGATGCATTTTGACTTTTATAAGGTGCGGCTTAAATAGATCTTTATAGTGTGAGCCAGCGAACGTATTTCTATAAAATACGCGTCATGCCTCAAGTTGTTGGCAGATATGCGGATTGTTGAAGTCAGATATCGCTAAAGAATAAAATACCCACTTCGATATACAACCGGCCTGTAAGTTAATGTCCAGTAGAAAAACCATAAAGTCAGTGAGTCTTGTGGCCAAGTTAATGGCTAGCAGTTTACTCACGCTGCTTATTTGTGTTGCTCCTGTTAAAGCAACACCTTGGGATAAGCTTGATTCAGCTCAACTCGAGCAAAAACTAACCGAAAAATTTGCCGAAGGTAAATACTCTCCGAAAGGGGCTGACTCTTGCCTGATGTGTCATAAGAAGAATACCAAAGTCATGGAGATTTTTGACGGTGTTCACGGTGACATGAATAACAGCAAGTCTCCTATGGCCGGTATTCAGTGTGAAGCATGTCATGGCCCGTTAGGTAAGCATAATCGTGGTGGTAAAGAGCCAATGATTAGCTTCAGTCCTGACAGCAAGCTACCTGCTGAAACGCAAAACAGTGTTTGCCAAGGTTGTCATAACGACCCTAAACAGATGGCATGGCATAACAGCACTCACAATCTAGAAGAAGTGGCTTGTAGTGATTGTCATAACGTTCACGCGGCAAAAGATCCTGCTCTTGACCGTTTAACGGTTAACGACACTTGTACTTCTTGTCATACCCGCGCTAAAGCTGACATGAATAAGCGTTCATCACACCCAATGAAGTGGGACCAGATGACGTGTATTGATTGTCACAACCCACACGGTTCTATGACCGAAAGTGCGTTGATTAAGCCAAGCCTTAATGAAACTTGTGCTGAGTGTCATGCCGACAAGCGCGGCCCATTCCTATGGGAGCATGCGCCGGTAATGGAAGATTGCTCAAGCTGTCATACACCGCACGGTAGTGTTAACGACAACTTACTTAAGTCGCGTACTCCGCAGTTATGTCAGCAATGTCACGCAGACGATGGCCATGCAAGCCGCATGACAAGCCAAGCTGGTCTAGATGCATTCAGTGCGGGTAAGAGTTGTTTAAATTGCCACAGCAAGATCCATGGTTCTAACCATCCTGCTGGCAGCAACTTTGCCCGTTAAGTCTAGGAGTGACAAATATGCGTTTAATTAACCCTTTTTCATTAAACCTGATCACCTTAGCGTTACTAGGTGCAGGGACCAGCGCGTTTGCGGCTGATTTTGGTGTGCAAAACGCCAATATCGCCGAAGGCAAAACGGCTAACTATCAGTGTAAGCGTTGTGTTGAAACACAAGGTTATATAGGTAGTGTTGGCGTGAGTGTTGGCTCGGTTGATGCTGATGACAACCATGCTATCAATCAGTTTGGCACCGGAGAAGACGGCGCTATCGCTGGCGTGAATGCCGATCTTGCTTATCAGCAAAGTGGCTACAAAGCAAAAGTTCAAGCTCACCAGTTGGGTATGGATAACGGCTTTGTGACTATGGAAGCTGGTAAGAGCGGTCACTATAAGCTTGATGTCGATTACCAAACGATTACCACGAACCAAGGCAGCAATGCTTCGACCAATCTTTGGCAAAACAATGGCATGCTTACGCCAAGCGATCAAACTCGCGTATTGGATTTAGCCTTACAAAGACAGCGCAGTGGTATCGGTTTTGAGTATGATTTCTCTGAAGTATTAGGTCTTGGCCTAAGCAGTTATGCACGCTATGACCGCGAAGATAAAACCGGTCACCGCAGTGCAAGCCTAACTAGCCCAACGCCAACTAACTTTGCTGAAGCAGTTGATGAAACTACAGATAAATTCAGTGCCGGTGTGGTACTTGACGGTGCTAACTGGTTGTCAGAACTGAGCTATAACGGCTCACGTTACGATAATAATATGAGCGACTTAAGTCTGCCATATGCCTATGACGTTTATAGCGCAACCCCAGACAACCAAGCACATCAAGTGTCTTTGTCTGGTCAATACCGTTTAGCTTCGAGTGTATTTAGCGGTCGTGTGGTTACTGGTCGTATGATCCAAGACCAAGACCTTATCCAGATGAGCGGCAACCCAATCCAAAACTGGGACGGTCAGGTTGATACTTTAAGTTCAAACCTAGCGGCTAGCACGCGAGTAAGCAGTCGCTTACGTCTAGGTGCAAGCTATGACTACAGCAAGCGTGATAATCGCTCATCGGTATTTGACTTTGCTCAATACGAGTTCAATTCAATGTCGGGTGCGTTTAAACAAAACGTGCCTATGGATATTGAACGTCAAACCTTTAAAACCAACGCGAGCTACCGTATTGCCAGTGGTTACCGCTTACAAGCTGGTTACGACTATAAACAAGTTGAACGTAGCTACGGTGAGCGTGAAGAGACTCGTGATAATGAGTTTTGGAGCAAGCTAAACATCCGTGCAATCGACAAGCTAACCCTAGATTTTGGTGTCAGCTATGGCGAGCGTGGCGGTAGTGACTACCAAGCTAATGAGCTTACCAGCGACGAAACCGAGTCGTTAATGCGTAAGTACAATCTTGCCGATCGCAAGCGCACAGAAGTTAACGCTAGAGCAAGCTATGCGCCGCTTGAATGGTTAACTTTCGATGTTAGCACTTACTACGCTAATGATGATTATGACGCCACTGAAATCGGCCTGACTCAGGCTAAAGATTACGGTTACGACATGAATGTTCATATTCAAGTTGCTGAGCCGTTGTCAGTGTATGCATTTGCGGGTCTGCAGTGGATTGATTCAGACCAAAACGGTGACCAAGCGTCAGTTTGGCACACAGAAGTGAATGACGAGTTTATTAACCTAGGTTTGGGTGCGACTTACTCTGGCTTGATGGATGGCAGATTGATTTTAGGTAGTGATTATCTATTTGCTAACTCATCAAGCAATACAGGTGTTAATGGCTGCAACTATGGCAACTCAAATCCAAACAGTTATGGCAGCTATTACTCGTACAATCACAGTGTGAGTTTATACGGCCAATACCTGATCTCTGAGCAAATGGCTGTCAAGTTGGCTTACCAGTTTGAACGTTATTTTGATACCGACAGTGCTGCGGTCACTCCCGATAGCATTCCAGGTTTAATCACCTTGGGTGACCTGAACCACAATTACAACGCCCATCAACTGATGTTGACCTTCAGCTACAAGCTGAAATAAGTCGATTCAGATATTAATAAGTTTGAGGAAAACAAGATTATGGAACGTAGAAGTTTCTTAAAAATGAGTGCCGCGCTGGGCTGCGCCGCAACAGTTACCGGCTGTAATTCAAGCTCTGATGATGCCAATGTTATTCCGCCACAGCCGCCAGTAACTGACGAAGTGGTGAACTGGTCATCTTGCCTAGTTAACTGTGGTTCTAACTGTCCAATTAAGGTTTTTACTAAAGACGGTATCGTAACCCGTGTTGAAACTGACCACCAAGTAACCGATGAGTACGGATTACATGAAGTACGTGCTTGTGCGCGTGGTCGTTCACTACGTCAAAGAAACTACGCTGTTGACCGTTTAAAGACACCAATGAAGCGTGTTGGCGAGCGTGGTAAAGCTGAATTTGTACCAATTAGCTGGGACGAAGCAACTAGCATTATCGCTGAAAAGCTTGCTGCTGTTTACGCACAAGAAAATGGTGCTAAGTCAGTATTCCGTAGCTACGGTTCTGGTGCTTACTACGGTTTTGCATCAAATGCGTGTTTCAACCGTCTATTTAACCTAAACGGCGGTTACCTTAATGCTTATGGTAACTACTCTTGGGCGCAGCAGATGGAAGCGGCGAAGCACACTTTCGGTACTGGCAGTACTAGCGGCTCGTCAACGATTACTATCGAAGACAGTGACTTCTTCTTAGGCGTGGCTTACAACCCAAGCGAAATCCGTCAGTCGGGTTCTGGTGAAGGTTACGATTACCTACAGGCGCTACAAAGAAACAACGGCCTAGAAGTGGTGATGATTGATCCTCGTTACACTGACTCTATGTTAGGTAAAGAATCAAGCTGGTTACCAATTCGTCCAGGCACTGATGCTGCGTTTGCTGAAGCGGTTGCTTATGTGATGATCAACCACGCGAACTTTGCGGGTCAATCGCTACCGTTTGTACTTGAGCATTCAGTGGGTTTCAACAAGCAGTCAATTGAAGATCAAAAAGCGATTTTTGCAGCGAGCAGCGATGCTACTGACCAAGAATACGCGAAGGTGATGAACTCAGATGAAAACTACCAAGACTACATTCTAGGTCAAGGTATTTACACTGACGCTAAAACACCTGAGTGGGCTGAAAAAATCTGTGGTATTTCTGCAGAGAAAATCCGCTACATCGCTGGCAAGCTAATGACAGCTAAAGCACCTTACATTGTTGTGGGCGCTGGCGTTAACCGTCAAGCAAACGGCGAGCAAAGCATGCGTTCTCTATACATGCTATCAGTGCTAACCGGTAAGCTAGGTACTCGCGGTGCATCAAACGGTGAACTGCCATACATGAGCAGTATGTCTCGTGCAGGTATTCCAACAGGTAGCAACCCAGTTAAAGAAAGCATCTCTTTCTTCACTTGGTCTGAAGCGATTAACCATGGCGAAACCATGACGGCGCGTAGCCACGGTATTCGCGGCACTGATGGCCTTGATACGCCACTTGGCGCTAACATCAAGTTCATTCTGTCTGCATCTGATAGCTCGCTACTGAACCAGCACGCTGAAATCAACAATACGGCTGATATCTTCCGTAATGCTGAAGACTTATTCATCGTATCTTGTGATTGCTGGATGACGCCTGGCGCTAAGTTTGCTGACATCATCCTACCTGACACTAGCTGGTTAGAATCAAACGACTTAGTTAACGATTCATATGCTTCTGGTTCATTAGGCTACCTAACTGCAATGTCTTCTTCTGTTGAGACTATGTGGGATTGTAAGTCTATGTACGAAGCGGCAGCGATGATCGCAGACAAGATGGGCGTTGGTGCAGGCTTTAGAGATGGCAAGAACGAAGATGAGTGGTTAGAAGAGCTTTACCAAAGCACTAAAGCTAACAGCAATAACATCGGTGTTTCTCCTGCGTTCCCGGCCACTTACAAAGAAGCACAAGAAATTGGTTTCTTCCGTAAGAACATGAACGATAACCACGTTGCACTGCAAAGCTTCGTTAAAGAAGGCAAAGCGCTTTCAACACCAAGTGGCAAGATTGAAATCTACTCTGCTGAGCTTGCATGGCGCGCGGCTAACTGGGATCAAGAGTCTGAGACAAAGGTTAAGGGTGACACCATCACAGCTATTCCACAGTACACAGTAACGTGGGACGGTTATGAAGATGAAGGCACTAAAGAAGATTACCCAATTCAGTTAGCGGGTTACCACACTAAGGGCCGTACTCACTCAAGCTACCACAACGTACCTTGGTTACGTGAAGCGGTAGAAGACGCTGTTTGGGTTAACCCAATGGACGGCGCTAAACACGGTTTAAGCTCTGGCGACAAGGTTGAGATGTACAACGAGCGTGGTTCAATTGAAGTAACTGTACGTATCACACCACGTGTTGCTCCTGGTGTATTTGCCCTAGGACAAGGTGCTTGGTACAACCCAGGCAATAAGCGAGGCAGCACTGGTCATATCGTTGACGAAGGCGGCGCAATCAACTCGTTAACTCGCTACCAGCCTAGCCCTGTCGCTAAAGGTAACCCACAGCACACTATTCGTGTTGCCATTAAAAAGATTTAAGAGAGTAGTTAATTATGACTGAAGCAACTCAATACGGTTTTTACGTCGACAGCACTAAGTGTACTGGCTGTAAAGCGTGTCATGTATCTTGTAAAGACCGTCAAGGTAACGAGATCCGTAACAATACCAACCCTGAACAAAATGGCGTACCTGCGCTAAATGGTGTGACTTGGCGCCGTGTGTACGAATACGGTGGCGGACAATGGACTGAAGGTCAAAATGGCTGTTTTGAGCAAAGTGTATTTGCTTACTATATGTCTATTGGTTGTAACCACTGTTCAGAGCCTGTGTGTGTTAAAGCTTGCCCGACGGGTGCAATGCACAAACGCCGTGAAGATGGCCTAGTTCACGTAGCACAAGACCTATGTATCGGTTGTGAGAGCTGTGCTCGTGCATGCCCATACGACGCACCACAAATTGACCGTGAACGTAAAGTCATGACCAAGTGTGATGGTTGTTTCGAGCGTATCGCTGATGGCCGTAAGCCTGTATGTGTTGAGTCTTGTCCGCTACGTGCACTAGACTTTGACACTATGGATAACCTACGCGCTAAATATGGTAACGGCGATGGTCACATTGCACCATTACCACCTGAGTCAATCACTTCACCAAACCTTATCATCAAGGCGAACGTGAATGGTGGACAAGGCGGCGATATTCTTAACCCAACTGAGGTATAACTTCAGCTAAAGGTTAAGTATTAAGGTCTTTAAATAGCACAACAGCAGCGGGCTTGATAGCCCGCTTAGCTTGTAAGGTAAATTATGTCTTCAAAATCTGAGTCGTTAAGTCATTCATCTATTGCTGCAGTGGACTTTGCCGAGTATCAAGGGCTAGCGCGAATACTGCATCATTGTCTTATTCGTTATCCCGAAGCCGGTTTTATCGATGGGCTAAAAGAGTGTGATGTGACTGGCAGCTGGCCAGAGTTTGGCGGACGTGAGCAAAATTGCATTGGTCGTCAATTGCTGGGTGATTTTTTACAGCAATGGTCGAGTGAAGTGAGCGCGGAAGATGCAGAGAAGGCATTAATTACCTTAAAGCTGGATTACGGCCAACTTTTCTTTGGGCCAGGCGAACCGACAGCTGTGCCGCAAGGCTCAGTCTACTTGTGTGAAGAGCAGTTAATTAACGATAGAACCACAGTTGAACTGATGGATTTTTATCGGGCTCATGGCGTTGAGTTGCAGCTTGATTACAAGCAGCCCATCGACCATATTGGTTTGTTTTTCGCTGTACTTGATCAAACATTTGGTCGTTTGCAGAGCGAAACAGATAACCAAGCTTTGATCCGCTTTACTCAAGTGTTATTACAGCAGCACCTATTACCTTGGGCAATGCGTTGCTGTGAGCTCGCTGTGGAGCATGCCAACACCGATTTTTATCGCGGTATTGCATTGCTAACCACAGACTTTTTATTGCAACTGCAGCAAGATTTTCAAGTGTTAGCGCTGGATAAACGCTTGTTCCGCTAATATGTTAGCGGTGATGTGAGTACTAAAAAGCCCGTAAATTTAATTTACGGGCTTTTTTTATGGATTTGTCATACTCGCGTTTTATTGGCGTAAGTGGCCTGATAAAAAACCTTAGTTAAAACTTCCCATATTGCGACTAGACTGGCGTTTATCGTTTCTGACTTGCTCAAGTTGGGTATTAATCGTCTGCAATAACTGGCATAACTGTTTTGCATTATCGTCGAGTAGCGCTGCAGTATCTTGATTATTTGCGCAGGGGGTGATTAACGACTGGCTCCATTGGTAGCCGATAGTTAACACTAAATGCTCAGATTGGTTGAGTTCGCTTTGCTCAATCTCTTTGATAAATAATAAACGACTGGCGGCAAACAAGCAGTGAAGGGCGAGTTCATTAGCCAAAGGCGTTTGTTCATCGCTTGTCATAGGTGGCAGCCACACCGGTTCACCTTCAGCAAAAACTAATGCCGAAATGGTGTTGGTCACTGTGCTAAGAGAAGTTGCGCCGCCAAACAGCTGTACCACTTTTTCTGATTTTTGCAGTGTCAGTGCTAAGCGACTAGCAAGGATGGATTTACTCCATTGCTGACCTAAAGAGCGTCTTAATGTCATCTTAATAAAGTCTCGTCTAAACAGCCTCATGATTGAGGCGAAACCAAGCTTATGAAGTAGTTTAGCATTTTGGCAATTAGCCCGATGTGCTTAGTGCAGCATTATCGGATTAAGATGCTAAATTCACTAGGTCTGCGGCACATTTCTGTTAAAATTCGGCTTCTATCACCATGACTTTTAAGGTTCCCCAATGGATATTCAACGCGTTAACCCATGTGCAAATTGGTCTGATGCGACCGTGTTTAATAACATGGTACATTTTGTTGAAATTGCTGCCGATGTTGAAGGCAATATGCTCAGCCAAACTGAGCAGGTTTTTGCTCAAGCCGAAGCGACTTTAGCTAGTGTGGGTAGCGATAAGTCGCGTTTGCTATCAGTGACTATTTACGTGACTGACTTTGCCAACGTCGCGGTATTTAATCAAGCATGGCAGGCATGGTTACCAGAAGGTTGTGCGCCAAGCCGTGCCTGTTTAAAGGTTGAGCTTGCCGATCCGGCTTATCTTGTTGAAATCGCTTTTGTGGCAGCGGTTAAGTCATAGCTTTAAAAGCTTAATTTAAGGATTAGTTTAAGCTTATCATTGGACGTCAGTTACTCTAATTGCTTAAGTAACTGACGTACCTTAGCCCGAGTGTTATCAATGCTACTTACAATGACCTCTGCACTGGTTTCATCATTTTCTAATTCTTGCCAATTTGTTTGCCAGCTTTGTTGAAGCTGTTTTGCCGCAGCGCTAATTTCTGGCTCAGTGATCATACTGAGATCGGCAATTAGGTTTACTTTTACCCAACCTTTACGTGGATTGCCTTGCACAAGGTCTTTATCGTAATGGGCGGCATAGACAATTGATTCGAGCTCAGACAATTGTAGCAATAGCTCAAAGCTTGCAGAGCGTACATTGTTGTTATACTCAGTGATTTCCATTCGCCAAACGTTATAGCTAAAGCCTACCAAAGCAAACAACATGCTGAACACTGCTGTAAGCTGAAATACCGAAATGGTTTGCTCGCCAGAAATTGCGATTTTCAAAGTTAGCGCCTTTTGTCGGTTTAACTAGAGTAATTTTAGACAATGACACTCGGTATGCTTTATTTCTAGTCATTCCTTTACATTGGCTGATGTTAGATCTTTCCTTTATCTCCTTTTATTCTTGTTATTTGCAGGCTTAAAAAAATCCCCTCCAGATCACGCGAACTGAAGGGGATATTATTCAATCTCTAGGTTTATATCGATTGTTGTTTAATATTAAAAGTGACCTAGATACTGCCAATGTTTGTCGCTGGCTTCTGCACCTTGATTTGGGTGAGGGAAGTAAGAATACCAACCTGTTTTCAATCGGTAATAATGGATTTTACCATCAAAGTCATACTCGTAAACATCACCAACGATGCCATATTGACCGTCACTTCCCCATTGACCGATTTGCTCTTGCTTATACCAAGCGAGTAGACGTTGCTCGAATAAACTTTGATTACTATTTAGCTCGGCAATATCCGCTTCGATACTGGTTTCGTCGCCTAGGTAATGCCAATCAGTATTTGATTGTTTATCGGTAGGGAACGCACCGCCTTGTCCTGGACGCTTTTGGATGAAGTACTGTTTGGTTTCGTCCCCCTTTGGCTCTGAAGCAAAAACGGCATTTTCAAGCAAGCCCCAGTGAGTGCTGGTTCGCTCATCCCAATTGAGTAGCTTTTCCTGTGCGAAGTAGGTCAAGATTTTATCATCGACTGAAGAGTTACTGCGATCGAGTGTAATAGGGTTAAAGTTCATATTAACGAAAGCGGCCGCAGAGCCTAAGTACTTCCAGTCATCATTGCTTTGAGGTGAATGTGGAATCGCACTCATGGCGATGGTTTTCTTTAACCAGTAATCTCGGCTGCCAGTTACTTGATTAGGATTAACATACAAGGCACCGACTTTTTCTGAGGCTAAGGTGACGCCGTTGTTAAGAACTTTACTACCGTAGTTATCTGCCATCCAAGTATCAAATTCCGCTACGGTGGTAAAATCTAAAGCGCTTAACGCTTGGTTATCAACCAGCTCTGGTCGAGTGTCAATCGCAGCTCGATATCCGTGATCTTTACCTACCGTCACAGCCTTGGCTGGTTCTTGAGGATGAGTATTGAAAATACGGCTATCGACTTCAACAATGCCAAAATCATCATAGCTAAGGTGAGCAAAGCGCTCGTTGACTAAATCGGTTAGGTACCCCATAAACTGCCATTGGTGATTCGATTGACCCGATTCAGGGAAATACCAATATGAAGTGGTTTTTAAACGGTAGTACTCAATATCACCACCACGGTGATATTCGAACACATCGCCCGGGGTACCTTGTCGGTTATTGTCGCCCCATGTAAAGAAGCGAGATTGACCACTCTCTTGCAGAACTTGTGCGTGTACAATTTGTCTTGGATCTTGCTCAGGGCAACTCACTGCCACAGACTCAGGGTTGCGGTCACGTGCTAAGTTGATATGTAATTTATTGCTCCAATCCAACTTTTGTCGATGACCAATGAGACCGAATACATCTGTTGCGTGATTAGCATAAGTGACTGTTGCCCAGCATTGGCCCAGAGTCGGGGCTGGGTAATCGAAAATATTACCGTGGCTACTGTACATTTCAGGGTAAATATAGCTGGTGTTTTCCTTCATCGGGTCGTAGTAACCGACGACAGTAATGATATCAACCGCCTGCTTGGTTGGTAGTGGGTTAGTGCTATCAGCAACGCCCTGCATCGTTTGACTGTCATTATCCCAATGGGCATAGCCTGTCGGGAAGTCTAAATCTAGGTAGTTTCTTTGCTCTAGGAAGTGTTGCATTGCCTTAGAGCCATAGGAGGTAAAGTGTGGATAGACAGATGTGCTTGAATCGAAATTACCACCGCCCATAGAGTCAGAACCATAGGCATACTTATCGTTAAATGGCGTCACCATTATGCCGCCATAGCCGTAATCACCATCGACTAGATTATGCCAATTAAGATTATCGGTCATTACGCCGCTGTAAGCATCGTATCCCCAACCTGAGTTTTGATGGTGGGTTAGATTTTCTGAGCCACCATTGTAGTCTGGCAAGCCAAGAGCGTGGCCGATTTCATGAGTCGCTTCGTTATAGATACTGTCAAGTAACTGCACGTAGCCGGTGCCAGCTAACAAACCGTGGGCGATATCTTGGATTTGGCCTTTACTGTTTTTATAGCGGCCAATAGAGTGCATTATGCCGATTTGCGGGAAGTAATTGGCATACCATACCGTAGGCGCTGAGCTTGCTAGGCCATAGTTGGCATTTGAGATCCCTAAGGTAATAAGAGAGGCGGCAATTTCATTGTTCATGTCGCTAGCGTAAACTCCAGCATCATATTCACTGTAATTCTCTTTAACGCGGCCATCGGCCATTACCACTTTGTCGAGATAAACCGGCGCGTAAGGACGTACCGTCATCGATGCAACAGGGTAACGCTGGAATAACTGCGAGGTGTAGTGGGCAGTATCTTGCTCCAAATGTTTGATAGATTGAGGCTGAGTTAACATACCAATACGGATCATTGGAAACTCAATATGGCTAGGTGCGCCGAACTCGATTTGGTCTTCACTTAGGACACCTTGAGTACCTTCCCAAGTATCGATAGTCAGACTTAAGCCTTTTTCCATCACATGCCAAGGCAGTACCGCTGTGTATGAATGCTTCGAGTACATCACATCATCACGATCATCAATGACAGAGCGATCCGACTTTAATATTTGTTGTGGTGGGGTCATAACTATGGTGTCGATAAGCTCACCATGGTTGCTAATTTTCAGCTCCAGCATCTTTGGATCGTGGCCGTGTTCTGGCGTGATCACGAGCAAGGCTTCACGCTGGCTAACCACTCGTTGCTGCTCTTTACTGTCATTGCCGTAAGCATCGGCTGTTTGGTTTTGAATAAACCTGACTTGAGCCTGAAAGTCTCCTGATAGATGGTTCACGACGTCTAAGCCATCGATGAAGCCATGAGCCTTGCTGGTGGCTGTGTCGTATGTCTGACAGTTTTTGGTTGCGACAGAAACCAGAGTATCAGTGTCATTACCTGCTAGGTATCTGACATTGCACTGTTTGTTTTCTTCTAGGTAATTATGCCCAAATTGGTCGTGGTAAATGAAGACCCCATCCCACTCATTGATAAGTTTCCACTGGCCATTAACGAAATCAAACATGGCAGTTGCAGAATTATCGGCATATTCATTACCAGCAATAAATGGGAAAAACATCGGATTGCCATCTGGGCTCAAATCGTAAAGAAAGTCACCATACTTTAGATGTGTCTTGCCATTGATGACTTCCAGATTAGCTGGGTCTTTTGCTAAGGCTCTAACTTCGTTAACTCTCGCTTGAACTTGTCGCTGCATTTGCTGCATCTGCTCGACACTAGTCGGTAGAGCGGATGTTGCACTGGTTGCGGTATTCATTCCCATAAGCAGGGTGCTTATGGTGAGTGCTAAGGTTTTTAATTTCATTGGTATTCCTTATTGAGTTTTCAGTATTCAATAAGGCAAACAAAGCATAAGCTAATATCCAGCCAGTGTTAATTTTCAGCCGCTAAGAGTATGTTCTTAAACTGATAAATAAGAGTTGACTGTAGGTTATTTGGCATCCCCGCTATCTTAGGCTAACCCTTAGACCGGAAGCTTTGCGTCCCAGCATTTCTACTGGTTTGCCTTTATCTATATTTTCATGCACATGGATATTTCCAGCGGAGAGAGAATACACTTTAGTGGTGGGTTTGCAATAAGTTGTTGATGTATAAGAATTAATCGTTTATTTCGTGACAATTTATTGACTCATTGATACGTGAAATATTGGATAACAAACACTTGGGTGGCTAATGCTTAAGTCCATGATTTTATAAGGTAAAAAAGTTTGAGGTTAATATTTACTAAAGCTGTGTTTTAAAGAGCCAAAAAAAAGACGCAATAAAATTAATCAAATAAAATAGTTAGTTAGGCTTGTCAGTTTACATAATCATCGAAAAACTGAGTCGGAATGACTCGTGAGGTTTTGCCATTTTCGTTAGCGGATGTTTGATATGAGATTTATCTGCCAGTGAGGCTATAAGTCTAGATTATTGAAAAACACATTGAAAGTGAGCAAAGGTGGCAAAGAACGCAATTAAAACCGGGAAATAATTTCCCGGTTTTGATTTGTATTCACCTTAAGATTAAAACATGCGATTTAAATCTAACGGCCTTAACCACAGTTATATACTTTTTATCCGCCATTCTCCGCTTTATATTCAGCTTCCCATTTAGGGACCACTTTTTCGATAAAGATGGCTTTATCGGCGCGCATCTTATCCATATCCATGCCTAATACTGCTTGAGCTTTTTCTTTAGTCGAGATGTCTGGAATCGCGACTGTCGATACAACACCTTGAGAGTTAAGAATTTCAGCTAGTTTTTTACGAGCTTCAGCTGATTTCTCAAGTGATGTTTTAAGGATGCGAATACCTTCTTCAGGTGCATGTGCCGCTATGCCATGTGAAGCAATTGCAAAGTCCCAGCGCCATTGCGCGTGACGAATATCAGTAAGAGCTGCAGCCATTTTTTCCTCATTAGCACCAGCTTTCCAAGCCGCTGCTGCTTCAAAGTGAGCTTTAACTAGTTCATCTTCAGCCTGTAGCTTTAGTTTATTTACCTGGTCTTTATTGGTTTGAACCAGCGCTTTCATTTGATCTTTAGTTTGGTCATGACAGTTGGCGCAAGTAAATTCAAACTGATCGAACGGGCTTCCGACGTTATGATCTGTGTATTCTTTACCTTCAGCATTAGTGACACGTGGCATATGGCAGTCGGTACAAGAGACCCCCATATCACCATGCAAGCCTTTGGCTGTGGTTTCGTAACCTGGGTGCTGCGCTTTTAGCATTGGCGCTTTAGATAATTGATGAGTCCAATCTTTAAATTTCAGCTTGTCATAGTAGGCTTCCATTGCTTCTACTGACGTGCCGCCATCCCATGGGAATTTAACCCAATTTGGATGCTCTTCATTTTTCTCAAAATAGTATTCAACGTGGCACTGACCACAGACCATGTTCTGTTTTTGGCTTTTATCTGCTTTATCAAATGGTGTGCCTAACGAAGCAAAGGCGCGTTCAGCGAAGGGTCTAGCAATTCTCAGTTTTGGTGTGCCTGGCTTATGGCAATCTGCACAACCTAATACGTGCACTATCTCAGGGCCGCCTTTAGCCCACTTACCTTTAAAGTATTCAGCTTCACCTTGTTCCTCAATAACTCGTGGCACATCAGGGCTTTTACAACTCCAACAAGCCATAGGCATAGGGCCTTCATCCTCTGTCATTGGTGCACCTGTGCGAAGGGTATTTCTTAGATCGGTAATCACATATTGGTGTCCACGTGGGGCATTGTAGTCTTTAGAAAAGCCGTAGCCCGCCCACAAAATAACTAAGTTTGGATCATCTGCTAACGCGTCCGTCACATCTTTACTTTCTGCTGTCTTTTGCCAGCTTTGGTATTGTTTAGGGAATCGTTTCTCATATTGGGAATTGTCAGCTGGGTTGGAGTTTGCAGTAGCATTTAGGCTCATCAAACCTATGCAAGCTCCTATAATCAGAGGCATTTTGTGTGCGTTCATTTGGAGTTCATCCTTTAAATAAGGGTTTAGTTATATGTAAAATGTAGTCGCTAGCTCTATGTTGTCAAAAGCAAAAGGCTGATATTTTTTACATTTTACTTACAAGTGGTTTTAGGAGAGGGCAAAATGTGATGATTATTAATGTTGTAGAATATGCTTTTCCAATCAGGTATACGCCAGTATTTCATGAATGGCGTTAACTTCGGAGCGCTATCATCACTTTATATAGAGTTGTTTGAATTGAATATGTGAGCTAGATAGATTCTTTTAAAGTTATAAAGGCTATATTATCGCCTCCTTTTTAATTTTGATTGTCCATCATGAAATTCGTAAAACTGGCCGCTATCGGCCTAATGTGCTCTAGTCTCTCCGCTTGCATTACCTTTCCAACCGCTGAATCTAACACTGTCAAAGTGTTATGGGATGATACTGATGCACTCGTTGGCTGCGACCACAAAGGCACTGTGATTGGTTCACAAGGTCATTTCTATGACTATTGGCTGCATGCTGATAAAGATATGGTTTGGGGCACATTAAACGAGATGCGCATTAAGGCGGCTAAATTAGAAGCAGATACTATCTATTTGTATAAGCCGCTTGGTTTTACAGGCTCTGTGACAATGATTGCTAACGCTTATGACTGTGAAGTGAATACGACTAAACTTGTAACTAATGAGACAGATACTGCGGTTAGCAAGTCGGTCGCAACAGTGAATCAGTAGTTTTTTTGTCTAAATTCATCAGTAACACATTTAAGGAAAGCCATGAGTATCAAAGTTGATTGGCAAAAAGATTGTCAATTTAAAGTGACTACTAGCAACGGGTTTAGCATTATTATCGATGCTGAAAATGAAGTTGCCCCCTGTCCTACAGAAGTGCTGCTATCAGCGCTAGGCTCATGCAGTGCTACCGATGTGATGCAGTATTTTAAAGACAAACAGGCGCAGCTAGAAAGCCTAAATAATCATCTGACTTACACGCTAACACAAACTGAGCCGAGACTTTATCAAAGTGTTAATTTGCACTTTACAGCTAAAGGAGAGGGGATTTCGGTTGCTGAGTTAGAAAGAGCCGCTGAACAGGCGATTAATCAGTATTGCCATGTGTGTTTGATGCTTAAGCCGGCAATCAAGGTTAGTTTCTCGGTTGAGGTATTACCTAACTAATACAAATTAATATTGCTCGATGTCTGGTTAGAATTGTTTAGCCTGTTAGCGTTAATAATAAGCTTTGACTAATTTTTTTGCTGATTTCTATGGATCAGCTCAAATAAATAAAAACGCAGCTCTAGGGCTGCGTTTTTTATTTAGAATACGTTTAGAGACTAAAATGTCATCTCTGGCACATGCTCTGGCACCACGAGTTTACCTGCGGTTTTAGAGACGATTTCTTCTACCGATACGCCTGGTGCACGTTCTAGAAGATGAAATGCGCCATCTTTAATTTCCATAAAGGCTAAGTCGGTTAGTACGCGTTTGATACAACCAAAGCCTGTTAAAGGTAGTTCACATTTTGGTAGCAGCTTAGAGTTACCTTTTTTGTCGGCGTGCATCATGGTGACAATAATATTGTCGGCGCCTGCCACTAAGTCCATTGCGCCGCCCATGCCTTTTATTAATTTGCCTGGGATCATCCAAGAGGCGATTGAGCCTTGCTCATCGACTTCAAATGCGCCAAGCACGGTTAAATCTACATGGCCGCCACGGATCATGGCAAAGCTTTCTGCTGACGAGAAAAACGATGCGCCATCAACCGCAGTAACCGTTTGCTTGCCAGCATTGATTAAGTCAGCATCGATGGTTTCTTCAGTAGGAAATTCCCCCATACCTAATAAACCATTTTCCGATTGCAGCATCACTTCAATGCCTTCAGGGATGTAGTTGGCCACTAAAGTTGGAATACCAATACCTAAATTGACGTAAAAGCCATCTTGCAGTTCTTTAGCAACACGTTGTGCCAGTTGTTCTCTTGATAATGCCATGGTGTTGCCTCCTTATGCTTTGTCTGCTGTGGTTGGTTTTACGGTGCGCTGCTCAATACGTTTTTCAAACTTACCTTGGATGATGCGATTAACGTAAATGCCAGGCGTATGAATATGGTCAGGATCCAGTTCACCGGGCTGCACGATATGTTCAGCTTCTACCACAGTTATCTTGCCTGCGGTTGCCATCATAGGGTTAAAGTTAGCCGCCGTTTTACGAAATACTAAGTTACCCATAGTGTCAGCTTTCCATGCACGTACTAAGGCAAAGTCGGCTTTTAGTGCTGGCTCTAATACGTAGTAACGCCCGTCGATTTCACGGGTTTCTTTACCTTCTGCAACGGGGGTTCCGTAACCTGTTGCAGTAAAGAATGCAGGAATACCAGCGCCACCTGCACGAATTTTTTCAGCTAAAGTACCTTGGGGAGTCAAGATAACGTTAAGCTCGCCCGATAACATTTGCTGTTCAAAGGTAGCGTTTTCACCCACGTATGAGGCGATCATGGTATCGATTTGACGGCTCTTTAATAACAGACCTAAACCAAAGTCATCGACGCCGGCATTATTTGAGATGGCGGTAAGTCCGGTGACACCAGTTTTGACCATTTGTGCGATTAAGCCTTCAGGTATACCGCACAAGCCAAAACCACCGACCATAACGGTCATGTCGTTACTTAAGCCTGCGAGTGCTTCTTCATAACTACTGACTACTTTATTAAGCCCTTGATTTAGTCCTGCCATTATTGTTCTCTCCATATTCTGTCAATGCTAGATGCTAGGCCCTAGATTTTAAGTTCTGCTGTTTATTAACTTAGTGCGCTTTATTCGCTGATGGCTATCTATTCGCTGATGGCTCTTAACTTAGCGCTCTTTATTCGCTGATGGCTCTAGCCACTTTTGAGCCAGACTGACGGCCCAGTGCTTGGCTAATCTTGTTGCCCGCATTCACCAGCTTGTTTAAATCGATACCAGTTTCTATTCCAAGCCCATGCAGCATATACACTAAGTCTTCAGTGGCTAAATTGCCTGATGCGCCTTTTGCGTAGGGGCAGCCACCAAGTCCAGCAACCGATGAATCAATTACGCTTACACCTGTTTCTAAACACGCCAGAATGTTAGCGAGTGCTTGGCCGTAGGTGTCATGAAAATGCAGTGCAAGCTTCTCTATTGGTACGACTTCGGCTACAGCCTCAACCATTCTACGGGCATTAGCCGGTGTGCCAACGCCTATGGTGTCGCCAAGTGAAATCTCATAGCAGCCCATTTTGTAAAGTAATTCAGACACTCGAGCAACTTCACTAACCGCAATTTCGCCTTCATAAGGGCAACCTAACACGCAAGATACATAACCACGTACAGGGATGTTTCTGGCTTTAGCCAGCTCCATCACTGGGATAAAGCGGTCAATTGATTCTGCAATTGAGCAGTTAATATTTTTTTGGCTAAAACTTTCAGAGGCTGCACCAAAAATGGCAACTTCATCGGCACCAGCGTCAAGCGCAAGTTCCAAGCCTTTTAAATTCGGTGTCAGTGCACTATAGGTAATACCCGTTTTACGGGTAATACCAGCAAGCACATCACCTGAATCTGCCATTTGCGGCACCCATTTAGGCGATACAAAGCTAGCAGCTTCAATACGCTTTATACCGGCAGCGGCTAAGTCTTCAATCAATGTCATCTTATCTTGAGTGGTGACTGGTTTTTCATTTTGTAAGCCATCACGAGCGCCGACTTCAAAGATGCTAACCTTTCTAGGGTAAGAGTTTGTCATCTTATGCGCTTTCCTCTTTAGCCACTGTATCTGTTGCCTCAACTTCAGCTAACAGCATGCCGTCACTCACCAGTTCACCAGCTTCAAAGAAAAATGCGCTGACGATGCCGTCAAATGGGCTTTCTATTGTGTACTCCATTTTCATAGCTTCCATCACCATAATGCCTTGGCCGGCTTTGACGCTATCACCAACAGCGACAAGTTGCGTCACAATCGTGCCGTTCATTGGTGCTTTGAGCTTATCTTCAAGGTTATCTTGCTCTTCAATCACTTCTGATTCTAGTGCGCGGTAGTGATAGCTTTTTGAGTCGATAAATAGGGTAAAGTCATCGCCCACTTGGCTAACTGGAAGCTTGAGCTTATGACCATTAGCTTTATTAATTTGCTCGGTTTGGGCTGCATCAAGCTTTTGTACGCTTATCTCTGCGTGCAGCATCTCAGCAACTAATTCACCCGAAAGCGTGATTAAGCTATCATCAAGCTGTAGCTGATATAGAGACTGACCTGCGATTTGAGTTTCTATTAAATCAAGGTGATTAATCTGATGATTGTCATCTAACAGCGCCACCTGATGCTGGCTGGCGCTATTTAGCCTAAAGCCACTATTTTGATGCCAAGGTGAGTAGGGATCATGGCTAATGCTTGCATCTAATTGTGCTTGTTTTTTACGGGCGCATAGCTGATAAAGAGCCGCTAAACTTAACGCTGTATTGGTATCGTCTGCCGCATCTGTTGCCGGCGTTAACAGTAAGTCGCCATAACGTTCAATAAAGTCGGTGCTAAAGTCGGCATCCTTAAACGCTGTGTGTTTAGCAATATTGGCTAAGAATTCAATATTGTGTTTAAGACCACTGATCTGATAGTCATCTAAAGCGTGTACTAAGCGCTGCAGTGCGCGAGGACGTGATTCATCCCAAGTGATAAGCTTGGAGATCATTGGGTCGTAAAAATTACTGATCACATCATTTTCACGTACACCCGAGTCAATTCTCACAAACTCACTTTGTGTAGGCTCACGTAAGAAGTCGAGCTTGCCGCTGGCGGGTAAAAAGTCATTTTGCGGATCTTCAGCGTAAATACGAGCTTCAAAGGCATGGCCAGTAATCTTTACTTCACTTTGTTTAAGCGGCAATTCGCTACCGCTGGCAACCATTAGCTGCCATTTAACTAAGTCTTGCCCGGTTACCAGCTCGGTGACGGGGTGCTCTACCTGCAGACGGGTATTCATCTCCATAAAATAGAAGCTGTCGTCGGTATCTAATAAAAACTCAACCGTACCCGCGCCTTCATAGTTAATGGCTTTAGCTGCTGCAACCGCAGCTTCCCCCATCTTCACTCTAAGGGCGTCACTAAGACCTGGTGCAGGGGCTTCTTCAACCACTTTTTGGTGACGGCGTTGAATTGAGCAGTCACGATCTGACAAGTAAATACAGTTACCTTGGCTGTCGGCAAAGACTTGTACTTCAACGTGGCGCGGCTGTCTCAGGTAACGTTCCATCAGGAGTTTGTCGTTACCAAAAGAGCTAATCGCTTCACGTCTGGCTGAATTAATCGCTGCAAGTACTTCATTGCTACTTTCAACAATGCGCATACCTTTACCACCGCCGCCAAAGGCCGCTTTTATCAGTAAAGGGAAGCCCATTTTATTGGCCTCTGAAACCAGTAAGTCATCCTCTTGTGCATCGCCGTGATACCCAGGAACTAACGGTACATTGGCGGCGCCCATAATCTCTTTAGCGGCACTTTTGCTGCCCATAGAGTCAATGGCTGTAGCACTTGGGCCAACAAAGGCGATATTAGCTTTCTCGCATTTAAGTGCGAACTCGGCATTTTCAGATAAAAAACCATAACCTGGGTGAATAGCCTGCGCGCCTGACTGCTTGGCGATATCAATAATTAAATCGCCTTTAAGGTAGGAGTCAGCCGGGGCACTGCCGCCTAAGTAAAAGGCTTCATCAGCCATGGCAACATGGCGTGCATTGATATCTGCATCTGAATATAAGGCTACTGTGCGCACGCCCATAGCTTTTGCGGTGCTGATGATGCGGCAAGCAATTTCGCCGCGATTGGCAATTAGCAGTTTAGTAAACATATTATTTGGCTCCTTGCACGCTGGCGTTTTGGTTATTATTTTTTGTTGCCGCGTTAAAGTCGGTCGTAGTTGGCCATTGTGGTGTGCGCTTTTCAAAAAAAGCATTAAGCCCTTCTTGGCCTTCATCTGATACACGGATGCGGGCAATACGCTCACTGGTGTGATCTAATGTCTGTTGATTTATCTCGCCACTTTCTAAAGTTGAAAGCAGCGATTTAGCCCATGCCATGCCTTGTGGGCTGTTACTTAGTAATGAGGCTATAATCGGCTGCGCTGCAGCGTCGAGATCGTCATTTACTTCATGGATAATTTGCAGTTCAAGCGCCTTTTGCACATCAAAGCGCTCAGCGGTTAACATGTAACGACGCGCTGCGCGTTGCCCCATTGCGCGAGTCACATAAGGGCTAATAACTGCAGGAATAAGCCCAAGTTTGACTTCGCTTAAGCAAAAGCTCGCACGCTCATTAGCAATGGCGATATCGCTGCAGCAAATAAGTCCGAGTGCACCACCAAAGGCGGCACCTTGTACTAAGACTATCGTTGGCTTTGGAAATTTATCGAGCACAGACATCAGCTTAGCCAGCTCATTGGCATCCGTTAAGTTTTGCGCAAAATCCATCTTGGCTTGTTTGCGCATCCAGTTAAGATCGGCGCCGGCGCTGAAGTTTTTACCGTTGGCCTTAAGCACTAATACTTGGCACTCTGGGTTAACCGCAAAATGCTCCAATACTTGGATCATTTCGTTTATCATCACTTCATCGAAGGCGTTATGTTTATCGCTGCGATCAAGCACCATTTGCGCTACGCCGTTATCGACGGAGCAGTTTACAAATTGTAATTGCTCAGCGAGTTGTTCTGTTTGGCTAGTGGCTAGATTATTCATTATTATCGATCCATTGTTTTAGCTAAGTAGATGTTCTATTTGAAGTAGCGCTTAGCTACTACATACGGAACACACCAAACTTAGTGTCTTCAATTGGCGCATTTAACGCCGCAGACAAGGCTAAACCAACAACATCACGGGTTTGCGCTGGGTCGATAATGCCGTCATCCCACAAGCGGGCGCTGGCATGGTACGGATGACCCTCTTTGTCATACTGCTCGACAATTGGCTTACGGAAATCTTGTTCATCAGACTCAGACCATTCAACGCCTTTACGGGCGAGGCCGTCACGTTTGACCGTTGCTAATACACCAGCGGCTTGTTCACCACCCATCACCGAGATGCGAGCATTAGGCCACATCCACATCATGGTTGGTTCGAATGCGCGGCCGCACATACCGTAGTTACCCGCGCCATAACTGCCGCCAATAATCACAGTAAACTTAGGCACATTGGCACAAGATACTGCGGTCACCATCTTGGCGCCGTGCTTTGCTATGCCTTCATGTTCATACTTTTTACCCACCATAAAGCCGGTGATATTTTGCAGGAACAACAGCGGGATTTTACGCTGGCAACATAGCTCAATAAAGTGCGCGCCTTTTTGTGCCGACTCTGAGAACAAGATGCCGTTGTTAGCGACAATGCCAACTGGGTAGCCATGAATGCGAGCAAAACCGCAAACTAAGGTATTGCCGTAGTTAGCTTTAAACTCATCAAAATCCGAGTCATCCACTAAGCGCGCAATCACTTCTTTTACATCGAATGGTTTTTTTAGATCGGTACCGACGATGCCGTACAACTCGTTGATATCAAATTTAGGTGGTTTTACGGGGCTAAGCTGAGCTGCGATCTCTTTTTGATGGTTAAGGCGAGTCACGGCTTTGCGAGCAAGCTCTAATGCGTGTTCATCGTTTTGAGCCATATGGTCGGCAACACCAGATATTTTAGTATGCACTTCAGCGCCGCCAAGCTCTTCAGCAGTCACTTCTTCACCGGTTGCAGCTTTTACTAACGGTGGACCTGCTAAAAATATCGTGCCTTGCTCTTTAACGATAATCGATTCATCAGCCATCGCTGGTACGTATGCACCACCTGCGGTGCAGAGCCCCATTACTACGGCGATTTGTGGAATGCCTTTGGCAGACATCTGCGCCTGGTTATAGAAGATCCGCCCGAAATGGTCTCTATCTGGGAACACTTCATCTTGGCGGGGCAGGTTGGCACCGCCAGAGTCGACCAAATAGATACAAGGCAAATGACAGCGGCTAGCAATATCTTGTGCGCGCAGATGCTTTTTCACGGTTACTGGGTAGTAGGTGCCCCCTTTTACAGTGGCATCGTTAGCGATAATCATGCACTCAACACCACTGACACGGCCAATACCGGCGATAACGCCAGCTGCTGGCACGACATCTTCATATAACTCGTAGGCCGCAAATTGAGAAATTTCTAAAAAAGGTGAGCCGGGATCTAGCAGCTTTTCAACCCGCTGACGGGGCAGCAGTTTGCCTCTTGATAGATGACGGTTACGCGCGACTTCACCGCCGCCCTGTTCAATTTGATGGAGTTTAAGTTTTAAGTCTTGAACCACGGTTGCCATGTCATCAAACTTGGCTTTGAATTCATCGCTACGTGCATTAATACGGCTGCTTAGTTGCGTCACAATTTCAATCCTTTTGAAGCTGTCAGAGTGAGGCGGCGTAGAGCAAGCCGCCTTGATGCTTAGCTATTTACATGTCTTGTTTGTCGACCTGTTTGGTCTGGCTATTTTGATTCGTTAAACAGTTCGCGGCCGATTAGCATACGACGGATTTCTGAGGTGCCTGCGCCAATTTCATAGAGCTTGGCATCACGTAGCAAACGGCCTGTAGCGTATTCATTTACATAACCATTACCACCAAGTAGTTGAATCGCATCTAACGCCATTTTGGTTGCAAGCTCTGCTGAGTAAAGAATTGCACCCGCGGCATCTTTACGGGTCGTTTCACCACGATCGCAAGATTTTGCTACGTTGTAGATATAAGATTTTGCCGCGTTCATCCCCGTGTACATATCGGCAAGTTTGCCTTGAACTAGCTGAAATTGGCCAATTGATTTACCGAACTGCTCACGCTCATGAATATAAGGCACTACGATATCCATACAAGCCGTCATAATGCCAAGTGGGCCACCAGACAAGACAACACGCTCGTAATCAAGGCCGCTCATCAGTACTTTTACGCCGTTGTTTAGGCCGCCAAGAATGTTCTCTTCTGGGACTTCACAATTTTCAAATACTAGCTCACAGGTGTTTGAACCACGCATACCTAGCTTGTCGAGTTTTTGTGCGGTGCTAAAGCCCTTAAAGCCACGTTCCACAATAAATGCAGTAATGCCGTGAGCGCCCTTATCTAAATCGGTTTTGGCATAGATCACGTAGGTGTGCGCATCTGGACCGTTAGTGATCCACATCTTGTTGCCGTTGAGTATGTATCTGTCACCCTCTTTGCGCGCATGCAGCTTCATCGAAACTACATCTGAACCGGCATTAGGCTCACTCATGGCGAGTGCGCCGATATGCTCACCGGTGATCAGCTTTGGCAAGTATTTGGCTTTTTGCTCACTATTACCGTTACGGTTGATTTGATTAACGCAAAGGTTTGAATGGGCGCCGTAACTTAGGCCAATAGATGCTGAAGCACGCGAGATCTCTTCCATGGCTACTACGTGGGCTAGGTAGCCCATCTCTGCGCCGCCATATTCTTCAGATACGGTTACGCCCAATAGACCCATATCTCCTAACACCGGCCAAAGCTCATTGGGAAAGGCGTTATCTCGGTCAGTTTTTTCTGCTAAAGGAGCGATTTCGTTTGCGGCAAAACTTTGTACTGCATCACGCAGCATATCGACGTCTTCACCAAGGCCGAAGTTTAGAGATGTGTAGAGTTGGGTCATTTGCTTGTGTCCTGTCAATGTGTCTGGTTTTAAGCTCACTGATCTTTGCCGTGATACTTATTAATTGTTTTATAAGTGCTTTTTATTAACTCATTTTGCTTAGTAATTCTTTGGGCTTATTACCTATGAAGGGTTGTTATCAAGTGCATCACGGCATTGTTGCTCGGCAGAATTGAGCTCCATTAACACCACTTTGATATCGTCCATTTGCTGCTGCAATGAGACTTTTTTTTCTTCTACAAGCTCAAGCATGGTGTGTAATTGACTACTGCTATTTTTATCGGCATCGTAAAGCTCGAATAAACGACGAGTTTCAGCCAGTGAAAAGCCTAAACGCTTACCGCGAAGGATAAGTTTCAGTCTAACTCTATCTTTGAGACTGTAGATCCGTGTTTGACCACGGCGCTTAGGTTTAAGAAGACCTTGGTCTTCATAGAAACGAATACTACGAGTGGTTATATCAAACTCTTTTGATAAATCACTGATTGAGTAAGTCGTTTGTGAAAGCTGAGTTTCTGCCATCAAAAAACACCATATTTATTTACATTTACTGCACGATATATGAAGTTTACGTAAAGGTAAAGTTTGTGTGGTTTAGCTCACATTCTTTTCATGTCAATTGCAGTTTCCACAAGCCAATCTAGAGCTAATACTAGCCTTTCATTGTTTTATGTTTTTTATTGTTTATTTTAATTTAAACAAAGGTTTAGTGTGATTCTGTCTTTTTGTTTTATTAGTTTTAAAAGTGGTTCACTTACTTATTCTAAGGTCTAATGGGGATTTTTTAATCGTCGAAGCATAATGCGGTTAAGCCTTAATAGAATAAAAAACGCCCGCAACAAGAGCGATAAATCGCCATGCACAAGCAAACAGGGAGTCAGTATTGTGAAACAAAAGCATAAACAATTACACGCTAAGTCGATTAACCAGCCCGAGGTATTTTGGGCGGAGGCTGCACATAATATCGACTGGAAAACACCTTGGAGCAGCGTGCTTGATGACAGTGATGCCCCGTTTTATCGTTGGTTTGCTGGTGGCAAGATGAACACCTGCTATAACGCGGTTGATAGACATGTTATTGCGGGAAGGGGAGAGCAGATAGCACTGCAATATGTCAGCCCAGTAACGGATTGTGAATATGGTATCACTTATCGTGAACTGCTAGCGCAGGTAAGCAGACTGGCTGGATATATGGATTCCATTGGCGTTAAAAAGGGTGATAGGGTCGTCATTTATATGCCTATGGTGCCAGAAACGGCGTTTGCCATGTTGGCTTGTGCGCGCATTGGTGCAATTCATTCGGTAGTGTTTGGTGGCTTTGCCGCTAATGAACTAACAACCCGAATTAACGATGCCAAGCCTAAACTGATTTTATCGGCATCGTGCGGTATCGAACCGTCAGGTGTGGTGGCTTACAAGCCGTTACTGGATGAGGCACTTTTACAAGCCAGTCATAACGTTGAGCACTGCTTAGTGCTTAATAGAAGTCAGCTTGAAGCAGAGCTTTTACCCCAGCGAGATCAAGACTGGCAACATGCAGTTGCTAGCGCGCCAGATATCGACTGCGTGCCTCTTGATGCGACGGATCCACTCTATATTTTGTATACCTCGGGTACGACAGGTCAACCTAAAGGTGTGGTGCGAGATAACGGCGGCCATGCGGTCGCACTCGCTTGGTCTATGAAGCACATTTATGATATCGATTGCGGTGATACTTTTTGGGCTGCATCAGATGTGGGCTGGGTAGTAGGTCACTCTTATATTGTGTATGGGCCATTATTAGTTGGCGCCACCAGTATTATGTATGAAGGCAAGCCGATAGGTACACCCGACCCTGGTGCGTTTTGGCGTACTATTGCTAAATATAATGTTAAGAGCTTTTTCACCGCACCGACTGCGATTCGTGCTATTAAACGTGATGATCCTAATGGTGATTACTTGCAAGGCATCGATCTAAGCGGTTTGAAGAATGTGTTTTTGGCAGGTGAGCGCTGCGATCCCGATACCTTACACTGGTCCGAAGATAAACTGCAGAAGCCCGTGATTGATCATTGGTGGCAAACTGAAACCGGTTGGCCTGTGGCCGCGAACTTGATGGGCTACGCGCCGGTTGAGGTTAAAGCTGGCTCGCCTGCATTAGCGGTGCCCGGTTATCAGATTGATGTTGTTGATGTCATGGGGGATGAAGTTAGTGCTAATGAGTCAGGTAACGTGGTGATTAAATTACCTTTGCCACCGGGCACTTTAACAACGCTTTGGCAAAATGAGCAGCGTTATCAAGACAGTTATTTATCTATGTATCCGGGCTACTACCTCACAGGTGATGCCGGCTATAAAGATGAAGATGGTTACCTATATATTATGAGCCGCATTGACGACATTATTAATGTTGCAGGACACAGATTATCGACTGGTCGATTTGAAGAAGTATTGTGTCAGCATGAAGCCGTTGCAGAGGCCGCTGTCATTGGTGTTAAAGATGCTTTAAAGGGTCAAGTCCCCTTGGGGCTAGTGGTACTTAAGAAGGGGGTAACCCTTAATGACGATGAATTAAATCAACAATTAATGCATTTAGTGCGTCAAGAAATCGGTCCAGTAGCGGCATTTAGGCTAGTGAGTGCGGTACAAAAGTTACCTAAAACCCGCAGCGGTAAAATTTTGCGCGGTACGATGCGCAACATTGCCGATAACCAAAATTACAATGTTCCTGCCACCATTGAAGATCCTGCGACCTTAGATATTGTGCGTAACACCTTAACCCGCATGGGTTATGCAGACGCTCATGTGTGATTGCATTATCCATTTTGCAGAACGATCTGCAAAGCCCTAAATACCATGCATAAAGTACAAAGCTGAAATCAAGGTTTCAGCTTTTTTGTTTTTGAACTAGATTAAAGCGATTGGCGTAATCGTTAGCCTTTATCTAGTAATTAAGTTACCAAAGTCTGTATAATCGCTAACAAAATTAAACCCATTATCTGATTAAGTGAGTATTTTTATTGTCGCTTATAGAAAATAATAGATGGGTAACTCTCTGTGACCTACGGAACTAATCTACATGAATAACCAAAATCAGCTTTATGATATCGGTGTTATCGGCTTAGGTGTAATGGGTAAGAACCTTGCACTGAATATAGCGGATAACCAGTATAAAGTGGCGGCGTTTGATCTTGATGAACATAAAGTGCAAGACACTGTACAGCAAGAAGAACGCGAGCGTAAACAATACCTAAAGCAAGTCACTGAGCCGCGGATTTTAGGCTGTAACAATCTTTCTGAAATGTTATCTAAACTAGAAAAACCACGTGTATTACTGCTTTCAGTACCTGCTGGCGCACCGGTAGATGGTGTGTGTAAATCATTAATTGAAGCGGGTATCGAAAGCGATGATATCGTGATTGATACTGGTAATAGTCTGTGGACCGATACTGTTGAACGTGAACAGCGTTATAACAAGGACTTTTTGTTCTTTAGCTGCGCGGTTTCTGGTGGTGAAGTCGGTGCGCGTTTTGGCCCATCTTTAATGCCAAGTGGCAGTTTAACTGCTTGGAATCGAATCGAGCCGATTTGGCAAGCGATAGCCGCTAAAGTTGATGCTAAGACCGGTTTACCTATTGAGCGTTTTGAGCCCGGCAACCCTGTAACCGAGGGCGAGCCTTGTACAACTTATATTGGCCCTGCTGGTTCAGGCCATTATGTGAAAATGGTACATAATGGCATTGAATATGCTGACATGCAGTTGATTTGTGAAGCCTACCAACTATTGAATCAAGGCTTAGGTTTAAGCCCTGCAAAAGTCGGCGATGTATTTGAACGTTGGAACCAAGGAAGCTTAAATAGTTACTTGATGGAGATCAGTGCTGATGTGCTTAAGCAAGCAGACCCGTTAACTGGGGCGCCACTGGTTGAAATGATCTTAGATAAAGCAGGCCAAAAAGGTACCGGGCTGTGGACGGCGGTAAGCAGTTTGCAAATAGGCTGCCCTGCGCCAACAATTGCCGAAGCTGTTTATGCACGAGCGATAAGTACTCAAAAAGGCCAAAGACAACAATTAAGCCAATTGTTATCTGGCCCGAATGAAACGCTTAAACTTAGTGATCCGCAAGCCTTTATCGACCAGCTTGAAAATGCACTGTATTGCGCCAAAGTCTCTTGTTACGCCCAAGGTTTTCAATTGATGGCAATGCAAGCGAAAGAGCAAGCATGGCAATTAGATTTTGCCGAAATCGCCAAGATTTGGCGAGCAGGCTGTATTATCCGCGCGACTTTCTTGCAATCAATTACTCAGGCTTACCAGCAAGATAGCAAGCTTGAGAATTTGTTGATGGCAGAGTCGTTTGCTAAAGGGTTATCAGACAAACAAAATGATTGGCGCATAGCTGTTTCGACTGCGGTTATGGGCGGGATCCCTGCACCTTGTATTAGCTCGGCACTGGCCTATTACGATAGTTATCGTAGCGCAACGCTACCAGCTAGCCTGTTACAAGGTCAGCGTGACTATTTTGGCGCTCATACTTTTGAGCGTACTGACAAACCTGCAGGTGAGAAGTACCACTTAAACTGGAGCAGTGATCGCAGTTTAAATAAGGTGTAACCCCATTTTAGGGTAAAAAACAGTCAATAAAAAAGCCTATCAATTGATGGGCTTTTTTATTGCTCGAAAATGGGTTAACCAATAAAGATATCAAGTAATAAACCGGCACTAAATAGCGCACTGAATATCATGGTTAACTTGGCTGTGCGCCCAAGCAGTGGATTTAGGGCTGCGCCTTTTACCTCATTAAAATCGCGGCTCAATGTCCTTGCCATTATAAAGGCTAGGCCAGCTAACAGGACTGGCAGACCAGGCAATGCGCCCATAAAGAAACCCGCAATAATGATAGCAAATGGCAAGAACACAAAACTCTGGTAGAAAATACGAGACTGTTCGAGTCCCATACGTACTGCCAGCGTCTTTTTACCTGCTTTAATATCCGTTTCCATATCGCGGGTGTTATTAACCAGCATAATCGCAGCGTTTAAAAAGCCGATAGCGCTACCTAATAGCCATGCACTTGATGCTGTTTCGCCGGCTTGCAAAAAGTAGCTACCAACAACGGCAACTAAGCCAAAAAATACAAATGCAGCAACTTCACCCAAACCATGAGATGCAAGTGGGTAGGGGCCACCACTATAGCCAAGCGCGCCGAGTATTGCTGCCGCAGCTAAAAAGGCAATCACTATTCCGCCATGATAGATCAAGAATGAGCCAACCATTAACGCGAGCACTAAGCATAGTATCATCGCATTTCGCACAGCGTTAGGGCTTAGCATGCCGCTTTGAGTTACGCGAACAGGGCCTAAGCGCTCTTCAGTATCGACACCACTTTTAAAGTCAAAGTAGTCATTTGCAAGGTTCACAGCTATCTGCAACAAGAGTGCGCAAAGCATTGAGGTTACAGCAATGAACCAGCTGAACTGTTCAAGCTGCAGTGCTAGTACATTACCAACCAGCAGTGGGCCAATCGCCGCAGGCAAGGTGCGTGGGCGTATGGCAAGTATCCAAGGATTCATGGTTTAAATTTACTTACAGAGGTTTACGCCAAAGAAGGATGGCATAAAGATAAAAAGAATTAGCTATAGCATAGCAAATTTAACAACTTCTAAAAAGTGGATTTTATTGATGACAAAGTGGGCAAGTTAACAAATTTCTAAGTCTTAATTATTTTTCATTATTATCGTTTAATAAGTTTGAGCTAGCGCACATCGGTAGGCAGGAGTGTATGCAATATTATATTTCTAAAGCTGAACACTATGATTTGTCTACTTTAGATAGGGAAGCTACATTGCAGCTTGCAGCTTGCAGCTTGCGGTTTTGGTAAACGGTATTCTTAGAGGTTAAAGCTATGCGTTTTGAGGGACAAGTCGCAATAGTTACTGGCGCAGCATCGGGTTTAGGAAGAGCCTATGCAATAGCCTTAGCTGAGCGAGGAGCGAGAGTTGTTTTAATTGATAATGAAGCAACTCAAACAATGGATGTTAGCTTAAATACTGCGTTAAATCTGGAACCTGACTCTGGTTTAAAAACTTGTGGTGACGCCATAAAGGCGATTGGCGGAGAGTTTAAGTCTTTTAGCTTGGATGTTACTTGTATCGATGATATTACTGCCATGATTGAGCATGTGATCCAAAGCTGGGGACGGGTCGATATCCTGATTAATAATGCTGGGATCCACCATCCCTGTGCGTTTGAGCAAATGAGTGAGTCGAGCTGGAAACACCATCTAGATGTTGACCTTAATGGCACCTTTTATATGACTAAGGCTGTATGGCCGATTATGAAACGCCAAAGCTATGGCCGTATACTGATGAGCAGTGCTAGCTCAGTATATGGAGACATGTACGAAACTAGTTTTAGTGCGAGTAAAATGGCGGTAATGGGGCTCGTAAATAGTCTACATCTTGAAGGCAGCGAACACGGGATTGCCGTTAACAGTATTATCCCTCATGCCGTAACTTCGATGACGGCCAACCATCTAGCATCGGCCGTACGGCCGTTATTTTCCAAAACCACAGTGGTTGCGACTGCACTGTACTTATGTAGCTGCAAAAGCCCTTCTGGACAGCATCTATCTGCTGCTGCAGGTGGCATTAGTCATACTGCGTTAGTTGAGTTTTCACCAAGCCGTTTTAATGCTGAAGAGTGCACGCCTGAAGTGATTACTGAGCGCTGGCCTGATATGTATCATGCTAAGCCATTTACTGCACATGATAGCGGTGAAGCACAAGTTCTTGCATGGGCAAAGGCATCCGCCAATCAACGACATATACAAATTGAGTAACTAGTTACAAACAGATAAGCCTTTAACTCAAAAACTGAGGCGCTTAAGAATGCATTTATTATTTTAGGATTTGTTGCAGATCCTGCGTGGTTAAAAGCTGGCTAGCTATGACAGTCTTGAGTTAAGCTTAAGGCAATATATGTTGAGTTTTAGGTTGCAATGAGCCAAGTATTAGATGATTTACTAGCGTTACTTTCTTTAGAGCAAATTGAAGAGGGTCTTTTCCGTGGTCAAAGCCAAGATTTAGGTTTTGGACATGTGTTTGGTGGTCAAGTGATGGGGCAGGCGTTAAGCGCTGCGAAACAGACTGTCAGCCCAGACCGCAAAGTGCACTCATTACACTCTTATTTTTTACGTGCCGGTGATGAAAAACTACCTATTGTGTATGACGTTGAAATTATGCGTGATGGCGGTAGTTTTAGTGCTCGCAGAGTTAAAGCAATTCAAAAAGGTCGGCCGATTTTTTACATGACCTGCTCGTTCCAAACGGCTGAAGAAGGTTATGAGCATCAAGCGACGATGCCAAATGTTCCAGGTCCAGAAGGCCTGCTAAATCAGCAAGAACTTGCTATGACACTAAGAGATAAAGTGCCATCACGAGTGCTTGAAAAATTTATGGCCGATACACCGATTGAGATGCGCCTTGTGGATCCAAGTGATCCAATAGCACCGAATCCTAGTGAGCCTGTACGTCATGTGTGGATGCGTGCCAGTGGTAAAGTGCCTGATAATTTATGCGTACACGACTACTTGTTAGCTTATGCTTCAGATTTTAATTTTTTGGTGACTGCAGCGCAGCCACACGGCGTGTCATTTTTGACACCGGGCATGCGAATGGCAACGATTGATCATGCCATGTGGTTTCACCGTCCATTTGATTTCAGTCAATGGCTGCTTTATAGCATTGAAAGCCCTAATGCTAGCGGTGGTAGAGGGTTTGTTAAAGGGCATTTCTTTAATCAACAAGGTGAATTAGTTGCATCAGCGACTCAAGAAGGCCTTATTCGAATGACGAAAAAAGACTAACGCCTGTTTAGCGTAAGCAGCATAAATTTAATGTGGGAATAAAGGATCAATGCAATGATTTCAATGATGAAAAAAAGCGTAGTGCTCTTATGTTTAATGGTACTTACGGCCTGTGTAACAGTTGAAGAAAAGCCACCAGTGGTGGTTAATGGCGCAGCAGGTTATTTAGAGCGATTAGCGCTACCTCAAGGAAGTGCAATTACCATTGCGATTATTGACTTGGATACACCAGGGGTCATTGTTGCGCAAAAAAGCTTTGATATTGTTAGGGCGCCAGTACCGTTTAAGTTTTTACTACCAGCGGACACTATTGATAACAGCATCAATTATGGTGTGGTAGCAATGATTCAATACCAAGGACAAGTTATTTTTCAAACCTACGACCGTTTCCCGGTAATTAGTAATAAAAAATACACCACTGAAGTACTGATGAAAGCAGTGCCCGCCCCATAGGGCAATGTTAATATCAAAAAGGAGCTTCGGCTCCTTTTTGTTTATTTGGCACTATGTATTAATTTCGAGGTGAGTTGGCTCATTATGGCTGTAAAAAACAACAATTCGCTGGATGAGATAGAGCTTCAAGCATTGATCATAAAGTGGCTGCTTGAGGATGAATACAGAATCGATGCGCTGATTGTGGCTGAGCAGCTAAAGCTTAATGATTGGATGTTAGCCGCGGGGTTTGTACGTAATTTAGTGTGGGACAAAATACATGGTTTGCAATCAGCGCTCAATGATATCGACCTTATCTATTTTGATGTAAATGATTTATCTATTGAGCGTGATAAAGCTATTGAAGCGGAGTTAAAGCGTATTGCTCCGATCTATCCATGGTCAGTGAAAAATCAAGCCAGAATGCATTTACGCAATGGTCATCAACAATATAGCTCTAGCCTTAATGCCATGAGCTACTGGCCTGAAAAGCAAACCGCCATTGGAGTCAGCGGCGTATATTTATCATCAGTAAGCAACCCAATACCAGCATCAGTGTCTGGAATGGCAACGCAATTAGTTTTGCATACTCCGTTTGATTTTAATTGTTTGTTTGACCTGTCATTACAACACAACCCCAAAGCTAAGCGTGCGTTGTTCGAGCATAGGTTGGCGCAAAAGGGATGGTTGCAAACCTACCCAAAGCTGCGAGATAATGGCTAGTGATGAACTTATGAGCATACGGTTTTAATTAAATAGCATCGAAAACAAAGTCGGTTACGATCTTGTTTGCGGCTTTTTTATCGCTTGCCATAGGGACTTCTTCAATTTGTTCTTGCTGTAAATGGTGGTTTAATCGATGGATCCATATCTTGATGCGATAAAAGAAATTAAAGAGTTGGCAACCGCAGAGGAGATCCACCGAGTCGATGATATATCGATATATCTTGAGCGCTTTACTGATCTTGATTTAATCGCTACCGGGATCTACGCCGAAGTGTATGAAGTACCCGGTGAGCCAGATAAAGTGGTAAAGGTATGTAGCAGTAAAATTGATGGTTACTACTTATTCGCCCGCTGGTGTATGCGCCCGGAGAACCAAGACAATCCACACGTCCCCACTATTCACCGTGAAGACACCATTGAGCTCAGCAGTGGTCGTGTCGTGCGTTTTTATGTGATAGAACGGCTAGACGATATTAGTGATGATGGCAGCGAGCCGACTCGACCAAGCCATTTTCATAATGATGATTTTGGTAAGTTGTGGGGGACATTACGCACCATGACCTTACCATTTGCTGACCCCAAAAAGCCTTTTAATGATCAAGTGCAATCTGCCGATGAGTTTGTTGAGCAGATCCAAGCGCCACGGCCACATTTTTATATGAGCTCAAACGAGCGTAAGCCAGTGGTGATAGATGATGAAGTGATTGATGACCATGCGGCGCTGCTGAAAACCTTGTTCGATGTATTGAGCTTCATTGATGACCACGGAGTGATGGATTTACATGGTGGTAACTATATGCTTCGTGGCGATACTATCGTGATCACCGATCCTATCTCGCATAAATATGCTAAAGATGCCCCATTGAACTTAATCAAGTAAGTTTGAGGAATTCAATCGGATATTGTGAATGCCTAATAACTGGTGCATGTAATTTGAAGTAAACCGTTATATGACTTGAATAGTATTTAAAATTCTTTTCAAGTCATAGGTGTTAATATAGTTTTTTTGATGAAAGGAATCACCAATGAAAACAAAGTTACTATCAAGTTCGAGAGATTATTTTATTGGGGCGATAGTGATGTTTTTAGGCCTGATTTATAACGCCTTTGATCGAGATGTATTTGGGAGTATTGCTTTTTTGATATCGCTTTTAATCTTTCTCTGTATTGCTATTTATAAGTATCGTAAAACGCCTCTTTAAATGCTCGTAGTTCATAGAAACCTGAATTTAGCTCGCCTGTAAAAAGGTTTTCTTAACGTAAACGTTTATAAATAATCTAAATCTAAAATAGCATTTAGCCCACTTATAATGGAGAAGATTAGCTTGATTAGCGTCATTTTATTTATCACACTGCTTAGCTGTTACTTTAGCTTTGATAAAAGTGAAACGCCTGCTCGAGAGGCTTACTTAGCTATTTTGGCTTATAGTCTTTATCTGCTTACTTACTTGTTTATTCCGCCTTTTCCCAATGGTACATCGACTCATATGGGACAGTTGTATGGTTTGGTTCCTATCGTTTCTCTTGCTGCTATTTTATTTCCACACTTTAACCATAAATCGCCGGAAATCGTGACTCGGGTTCTTGGTTGGTTTGGCCTAATTGTGGTGGCGATAGTTTTGCTTTGTTTTAAGTTATTTGTTTGGTGATTTACAGTTTGCCAAAATATATAAGAAATTGAATTAATTGGTTTTTAGCTAAGTGTTAATTTTTCAATCGAAATGAAGAATACTATATTTTCTTTATCTTTAGCAATGAAAGTGGCAGTAGACCATTAGCCTTAAAAACCGTTGAAGCTTTAGTGAGTTTAGTCGCAGCCATTGTGGCTGTTTTCAATATATTTATCGCCTAAAAAAAACCATTTCTTAAGTCATGCTACTATTTGTTTCGATGGTAAATGTGTTTTACTCATTTAGTATATTTTTAGCTAATCGATTTTACTAAAAGAGTCTGACTAAGCTTCCTCCTCGATATTATAAGCGGTTGGATATATCGGCTATGTATTGAAATGAGCCAATATATGCCTCAATGCTTAAGGTTGAATTGATGGCTCTCATAGGCCGGACAGCGAAAAATCGACCTAAGTATAAACGCAGTGGCAACCTTTGAGTTAGATTCCAGTCGCAGGGAAGGTGAGTTCTTTAGATCCACAAACATTCATTGGTATGTCTATCGGAAGTCCTTTTTACTAGGAAGCATTATTACATTTATGGGATTTCACTTACTGAAACCCAAAAGCAGTAAATAGGTTTTAGATCTAACACATAAAAATCCGCTTAATTGCCGCTTTTTTGTGTGTGACTAGTTTAGTTATGTAGCGACCTACCTTAGCTATGATTCATCGATAATCGCTATCCCAAGCAAATAAGCTCAGTTTTTCTCTGGTTAAATCCATATTTTTATGAGTTTATTTGCAGCCATCTAGCTAAGTATAGGTATAAATATGCCACTAGTCAGACCGACCAGCTCAAGAAGGAAGCTCCACTCCCAAGGCTAATATCTATCCGAGTCTTATAGCTAAAGTCTATTTTTAACCTTCAGACTAACGCAGACAGTCATGTTTTAATTAAAAACTCGAGTAGTGTCTGTTTAATAGACTGTCAGTAAGACGACAATCTACTTCATCAGTCTTATCAGCTAAAACTGCCTTCGTTGACGACTTTGTAGCGGTAGTAAACCTTCCTTAAATACGGTTTGCAATATAGGCAACGACTTTCATCACAGGTCAACTTTGCGTTAAATAATTGTTGGCTTTTGAGAATGCGTGGCTTGCTGGTTAAGTGATCAAGGTGTGCATTGGTCACGAATATAAAAGGTGCGATATCAATATATGTTTAATTAGTGTGATCTGGATCGGTTTAATCTACACCTAAGTAGGTATCCGTAGTTGAGTTTGATTTGGATCAATTTTTCAGGCTCTCATATCTGGCAGGATGCACGCAAATGTAAGGAAATTGAAAATAAAGACAGCGTTAAGTGTTGTATTAATGGAGTAGTATGATGAACAAAAAAATCGTTTCTAGCTTGATCGCCACCGCCCTTCTCACTACTGGTTTTGCCTCTTCTGTATCAGCTCACCAAGCAGGCGACATTATTGTTCGCGCTGGTGCCGTAGTGGTTGCACCAAATGAATCTAGCCAAGATGTTTTAGGTTTGGGTGAATTCAGTGTTGGTGACAACACTCAGTTAGGCTTGAATTTTGGCTATATGCTCACTGACAACATTGGTATCGAGCTATTAGCAGCAACACCATTCAGCCATGACGTATCATTAGATGGCGTGGGTAAGATTGCTGAAACTAAGCACTTGCCACCAACCCTAGTTGCTCAGTATTACTTTGGCGATGCGAACTCAAAACTACGTCCATACATTGGCGCTGGTGTTAACTTCACTAACTTCTTTGATAATGAATTTACAAACGATTTAGGTGGTGCATTAACGGATTTAAGCATGACGAATTCGTGGGGCGTTGCAGCGCAAGTTGGCCTAGATTATCAAATTAACGATAGTTGGTTAGTTAATGCTTCTGTTTGGTATGCGCAGATTAGCACTGATGTTAAGTTCAACTATTTAGGGGATGCTCAAAAGGTTGAAACAGATATCGACCCTTGGGTTTACATGGTGAGCGTGGGTTATACATTCTAATTTTTCGTTAAGTTGGACATTTCCCACCCATGAAAAAAGGAGCCTATTGGCTCCTTTTTTACGCTTAAGCTTTTTAATTAAGCTTATTTAGATTCTTTCTTAGCTGCGCGTTCAGCTTTCTTTTGCTCTTTGGTTTTCCAGTGGCGAGTATTATAAACAAACTCAGGTAGCGCTTTGGTTAACCAAGCAACTAACCGCCAACGCTTAGTGACATAAGCTTTGCGTTTACCGGCTTTCATCGCCTTAATGACCTGACTTGCCACCACAGCTGGTGGCGACAACCATAAGCGGTTTTGCTGCATAGCTGCTTTATCAAGCATACCTAATTGAATATCTGTAATGGTGATCGGCAGCTTTAAACGCTGGGCGTGCATGCTTAGACCTTCAAGATAGTTTTGCGCAAAAGCTTTTGATGCGTGATAGGCCACACTCGGACCACCACGTAGGCCTGCAATAGAGTTGATCGCCGCAAGTTGGCCATAGCCTTGATCGCGAAATAGCCTAAAAGCCGTATTGCAAACGGCAGAAAAGCCTTGCACATTAATTGTGATGATATCTTGCTCTGGTTGCCAAGGCAGTTCAGGATCGTAATGAGTTAAACCTGTATTCACTAAGATCAAATGAGCGCCACCTAAAGAGTGCCAAACGGCATTTAGGCTCGCTATTACTGCCTGTGGGTCGTCAATTTGCAATGGAAATACTTGCGCTTTAGTTGGCAAGGATTGACTAAACTCAGTAAGAGATTGTGGATCTTGTGCTAGTAGGGCCAGTTCAACGCCTTCATCTGCAAGTTGTTTTGCAATTTCACGGCTAAGTAATGAGCTAGCGCCCACAATTATTGCAGTTGCTTGTGTCATATGGGTATTCGACTTCGAATAGGTAACTTATCATAGAAAGATAAGTGTATTAGAACAAGATTAATTGTCCGTTGCTGTGACACGGATAGTGAGAATGCATTTTACTCCCGAGCGATTAATCTGACGGTAGTTAAAATTTTTGTTAATTTCGTCAACTTTATAAAATCAGTTACTAACATAATTTGGCAGCATTAAAAATTTGATAGTTAACTGCAAAAATTTCAAGTTCAGACATATAGACTTCTAGAAGTCTTGATGTATTATTAGGAGCATAAAAATGAAACAGTGGTTAAAACCTTTATTACCTTTAGCGGTAGCAGCAAGCATGTTGACTGGTTGTGCAACATCAAATGCAGTGGTGGAGATCCAAGGTGAGGTTTGGTACAAGGAGCGCATAATGCTACCTGAAAATGCAGTGATTACAGTGCAAGTTCAGGATGTTTCGTTAGCAGATGCACCCGCTGAAGTGATTGCTGAGTTTGAAAGAAACGACGTCAGTACACCGACACCTTTTCAGTTTTTAATTAACAGAGATCAGTTTGAAGACGGCCATACCTACAGCATTGGTGCACGTATCAGCCTTGACGATAAATTGATGTTCATTAATACACAGTCTTACCGAATTGATTTGGACTCAAGCAAGCCCATGTCAGTTTTAGTGCAGAAAGTGGCGCACTAACTCCGCAACACCTTAGTGTATGCTTTGCGCCTCTTTCTGATCGGTTGTCATATTAGAAAAGAGGCGCGTTGTTATGCCGGTCAAAATTCCCGATAACCTGCCAGCGGCAGAAATCTTGGAATCTGAGAATATCTTTGTTATGTCTGAAACTCGGGCTGCGAATCAAGATATTCGTCCTATGAAGGTATTAATTCTTAATTTAATGCCTAACAAGATTGAAACCGAAACTCAGCTGCTACGTCTTTTAGGTAATACCCCGCTGCAGGTTGATGTTGATTTGCTACGTATTCATGATAAAGAATCTAAGCATGTATCGATTGATCACATGAACAATTTTTATCGCGACTTTGAACAAGTTCGCCATAAAAACTATGACGGCTTGATTATAACGGGAGCACCACTTGGCCAAGTCGAGTTTGAAGACGTCTCTTATTGGGATCACATTCGCGAAATTATCGATTGGTCACAGTTACATGTCACCTCTGTGCTTTTCTTATGTTGGGCTGCTCACGCTGCTTTGTACCATTTATATGGTTTAAATCGAAAATTGCTGACGACAAAACGTTCAGGTGTATTTACCCATAAACGTACGACTGAGCATTATCCTTTATTGCGCGGTTTTGATGATGAGTTTTTTGCCCCGCATTCGCGTTTTGCAGAGATGGATGTTGAGAATCTACGCGCTCATCCACAATTACAGGTATTAACTGAATCCGATACTGCTGGTGCCTATATGGTGCTAAGTAAAAGTAATCGAAACTTGTTTGTAATGGGCCACCCTGAATATCAAAAGTCGACCTTAAAAGATGAGTTCTTAAGGGATTTAGCTCAAGGGCTAAACCCTGAAATCCCACTGAATTACTTTACGGATAACGACCCAAATAAAGCACCTATAGCTCGTTGGCATAGCCATGGTAGTTTGCTGGTTAGTAATTGGCTTAACTATTATGTTTACCAGCTAACACCTTATAATCTTGATGACATGAGTGGTATCACACCTTGGGAATCATAGAGGAGCCGTTGGGCTAATGCCGGATAAAACAAATGCCAATATAATTGTTAAATATTGGCATTTTTTAATGTGTATTATTCGCTGAAGCCTAGTTTAAGATTTTGATTATTAGTGTTTTATATATTCACGCTTTTGCAAGGCATTGAACATAGCGATAGCTCAACGCCTTTTATCATTCCTTTGCTATAAAGGGCTACTTAGCGAATAAATTAATGGTAATAATATCTTCATAATAACCGGCTCTTGCAAAAGGCTTTGGGGTGTTTTGAAACGATATCGGCATTTTTTGACCATTTAAAAGGCGATTGTTGATGTTAAATTCTGCCTCGTTAATTAGGTTAACTTGTTGGCCTCTAAACAAGAGTTGATAGGGTACCTTGTTTTTCTTATTGGTGACGTTAACAAGGTGACCATTGTTCAAAGATGACATTGATACGCCGACATAGCTATTGCTCTCAATAAAAAGCGGCAGCTCTTTACGGTTTTGTTGGGTTAAATTGCCTAGGTCCACTCTCACAGAAGTGCCTGTAGCGGGTAACCAACTATCATTGCTATTGGCTATTTTGGCACGAACATAAGGGGAAACTTGATAGTTAAAAGAGTAGCTACTCGTCGATATAATGGTATCGATATCGCTCTTAAGTTCAACATCTAATATGCCTTGATAAGCGCCAGGATAAAAATCATATCCATTTGGTATATAGGCCCATAAATTGATTTTTCGTTGACCTAATACAGGCAAAACATAGTTGTTTCTACCAGTTGTATCGATTGACTGGCGTGAAGTGTTTTTTAACTCATATCTATGTAGTGACGTAGTTCCACGAAGTTGAGGCTCGCCACCTTTTGGCTGTTTTATCACAACTTCTTTAGCACATAATGCTAATGCTCTATCAAGATAAATTGTGCCTGGGATCCACACTCCGCGTTGACCTTTTTTTTCTGAAGTCGCAGATTGTGTTTTTAACTCTATATGCCAGTTTCCATCACATATAGCTGAGCCTTCATCAGATTGTGCATGCGATACATTAGCAAAAACAATGCAAGATATCGCCAGCATTAAGATCTTATTTTTGAAGCTACAAACTTTCATCGCAGTTCTCCTTAATACACGTGATGTTGAGTGTACCTAGTTCGATTAAATGACTATCGACCTGGTCAATGACCAAAGTACTAGGCTTAAAATTGTCACTCGAAATCGTTATGACATATTCGCCCGGACCTATACCTTGGATATAGAACCGACCAGATTTATTGGTGAAGAAAGGTAAGCTGATCCCTTCACCCGAAATAGTGCCTTGCAGGTATGATATCGGCTCACCATTGCTCGCTTTTAATATACCCTTTGCGGTATATGAGCTATTTGAACCAATCATGAAAAAGTGGCCGGTCGTGGCGCCAGGTGAAACGGTTAATCGGCTTTCTCCCCAGTCATAACCAATGGGAGCATCTGGTACATTAAGATCTATAACATTGTCAATATAAGGTACATCCAGTGATAAGAGCGCGCCTATCATTGAAGTGCCAGAGGCTTCATAGTCATGTTTTTGATCTATACCAAGCATGACTTGCTGTTGTGATAATGAGGGATGCAGTTTCGAGATAATAAATGGTCCGTCTTGCGCACGTCCCCAGCCTACTTGCCCATCAACAAGGCCAATAGCTGTATTTCCTCTTATTGACGCTGAATAGGATGCCTCGCTATTGGCGTTGGTGTTACTGTTATTTCGCTCTACTTCAACTTCGACTCTGAGGCGGTTTGCTGTGTAATCGAACTGAGCATTTTGGCTATCGCGCCCATCTTCGTACTCAGCCTTTGCTCTGTAGCCAAAACTACCGACTCTATCGTTACTGGTTTTACTTGCCTCTAGCCGAGCATAGTTATTCACACTATGATAGTTTGCAGCTAAATTAGGTTTATTTTGGGTATTTGAGCGTCTCCAATCAAGGGTGATAAAGTACTCAATATCTGCATTTTCATAGGTGTTGTTGTCGTTATAGTTAACACCAGAGCCTAAAGTCCAGTCGCCTAGTCTCCAGTTCATAGTCATTGACATATTGCTCTGTTCAACGTCATGGGTATCTTTGTAATACGATCCTGAAATCGTGGTGTCCCATGCGTTATTAATCACCCATACGTAATTGGCTAAATAGCGTTCATATGAGGTTGCTAAAATTTCTTTATCCCAAGGAGTTGAAGTAAATGAGTCTGAAAAGTCAGCACTTAATCTAAGATTTGGTGCGTTGTTAGAATTACCAGCAACAGTGCTTTCAAATGTAAAGGAGACCACATTGCCTATACCTGTATCTTCGAGGTTGCTAAAGGATAAGCGGCTAGAAAGGTTGCCCCAAGAGGAACCAAATGTAGCCGTTGCACCTAAGATTTGGCCGTACTGTGCTACAGCGCCGTTAATGCCAAGTGTTAACCAAGACGACACGCCATATTCAGCGAAGCCAATCACAGTCCAAGTATCTAAATACTCGACACCATTTTCTGCATAGATTGAGGGCGCACCTGCGGTCAATCCGAAATCGAGCATGTCCTCGTTTAGTAGCTTATTGTTATAAAACTGGCTAAATACAAATCGTTCAGTCTTTCCTGATAGATAGGTGACATTAACGATAATGTCATTGGCGCCATTGGTCATTGGCAAATTATTGAGGTTAAAGCGACCGGCTTCTTGGCGGCCACTGAAAATGATTTGTCCGTTTACAGTGATTTCAACCTCGGCACTTTCTTTAAGGATTAACTCCTGATTATTATTAGGACCGATAACCCGATCGGGTTGTAATTGTGCATAATCACTTTTTATTGAAAAGCCACCTAAACTGGTACCAGAAAGGTGACCAGAAGCACTCGCTCCAGACTCAACATCACCCATTGCGACTCGAAATGGAGCGCTGGGTCTATCGTAAAAAGCGGTCCATTCTCCTCGTAAGAGATTTGTATCGTTATCTGAGGCTTCGAGGTGGTTGGCCAGTGTCACATTGAGTCCATTTGCGCCACCAAAGTTCATCTGTGCCAGCCAGTCAGCGGTTGAGAAGCGACTGCTTGTCTTTGGCTCCCAGCTTTCAGTATGGTTAAAATTAATGCTGTTAAGCCAGCTAAAACTGCCACTTTTTGAGGGGACAAAGGAGTTGAACTGATCACTGAAGTCGACGTCATATTGGCCAAAAGCTTCAGGCGAAATTTTCAGATCTAAGGTTAAAGTCGAAGAGTTAAAGGTTACATCTAAGCCTTTTTCTGCTAAGAGGCTGAGAGCAACCATCTGCTTATCGTTTTCATTGGGTATGGATAAACTTTGCCAAATCTCATCGGTAATTCTACGGCCAAGCAATGACTTTAAAGAATTAAACGAAACCGATTCGACTTCAGTGCCATTTAGGTTTACCGGGATAGTTCCAATCTCTCGGCCTTCAATTTCGAGAGGTAACGAGAAGCTCATTGCAAAAGACTTTATAGGGAGAAGCAATGCAACTGAAAAACTTAGCCATAATGGCAGTGATGAGCTAACGCTTGTCACCGGTTTTCCTTTATATCCACCTTTGCTTGGCTGTCTTTTGGCGAGAGCAAAGTGTCCATAGCAATATCAACCGATTCACCAGGTACTAAATATTGTTGTTGCAAGAGGTGTTGAATATCTTGCCATTTCCAATTGTGTGTAGCCTGCTCGCTTTTTACTTCAAACGACAGCTGCGGAATAATAACAATGCCGTCCCCTGTATTAGCAAGCTTCATCGACGTCGGAATATTACCTTGATAATTAATATCAGCACTTATTGTGTTAAACACATTATCTGGCGAAACAAACACTAAAGCACCGATTTGAAATAACATCTTGATACTGCTTTGCTCTACATCATCCTTAATAGGTAGTTGGCTAAAGACAACACGGTAGGATTGGGCGGTGTCGACTAAGTTGCCGATATATTTTACTTTGACCATCTGAGTACTTTTGGGTGGAATAAGTACTTGCGGAGGAAAGACAAAGAAATCCTCAGTGTCGGCAAGTTGCTCTCTATCGCCAGTTGAGACTTGTCTTTGTTTAACAAAAACCTCTAACGGTAAAGCTTGCTCTGTGGTGTTATTAACTTGAAAAAACTGCTCACTCTTACTGCCTTGTGGTGAAAAAAAACTCACCATAGGAAATAGTTCAAAGGCATAGGCCATTGGATGGGATAGAAAAAGTATTAGAAAGAAGAAAATCCGCATAAGTCCTCAAGTGGGGCCAAAGGCCCCGTGTCGCTATAAATCACAACAAAACAATCATTATTTATCTTGGGTAAAGCGCTACGTACATTGACGTTTGGTATTCACCAGCTTTTTCCCAGCCATTAATCACAGGCTTAATTTTTAGAGTTTTGTCTGCACTTAAACGGCCATCGGTGCTATTGCTCACATTCATACCGACTTCAATCGCATGGCTATTATTGGCGTTATTTTTCGCGTCAATGGTGCCAGAAGTACCATTAAATGAGACTTCAAGAGGGATTACATCAACGCCATTGCTATTTTTAAATGCTTGTGCGCCAACGACTAACGTGCCTTTTGAGTTATCGTTATTACACCAAGCTTGGAATTTGAACTCACTTGCTGCTTCATATGGAGTTTTTACATCTAACTCAATAGAACGATCTTGTGTTGAATGCATATAACAGCGCTGTGGAATTTCGCCCGTTAGGTTTACATAAAATTGTGTTGCGCCGTCCGGATGTTCGTCAGGGTTGCTTGACCAATTATTTGCAGCTACACCAGCAGAAAAAAGTAAAGCTACCGCTACACCACCAACTAAAGTTTTCATTTTATTCTCCAATGGATTATGAATTATGTTTTGACGAATAAAAGATATACATTTAGAGGTAGTATTAGTATCGACCAATGGGCTAGTTAATCGTTATTGGAGAACTAATTTAGACCTAACTAGGTTAGTTCTTAGTCATTTAACTAATTTAGACTGGGATTAATTGATTCTGGTTTGGTTATTATTTTCTGTATCCATTAAAAGCATGTTTATTTGTGACCGGCTACGTTTGCCTGTCTTTAATAAGATACTTGATACATGGCATTTAATTGTACTAGGGCTAAGGTGCAGTTGATTGGCGATTTCTTTATTACTGCTGCCATTCAAAAGGTGGAAAAACACCTGTTTCTCTCTACATGAAAGCGTGTATTTAGCCCCCAAGTCATTTAATGAGTTTTGGCAGTTATCCGCTGATTGTACTAGAACCTTTAATGCTAGAGACATAGCATCACGGCTAAACCATAGTTGGTTTTTCTGGATGGTGCGTATAGCACGAGTGAGCATTTCTAGAGTGAATTCAGTGGTGATTAATCCTGAGAATCCTAAAGATATAATGCTAGAGATGTTTGCCTCATCAGCAGCGCCAGCGTTGACAATAAGCCAGTGGCCTCCACGTTGAGGTGGGGATATATCTGATAGTAGCGGGGGCGCTAAGCTAGATTTATCGACTATCACAATAGATTCAGACGATAGATCCCAAAGGTTATCTGTATTTTTAGTTTCAACAATTGTTTTTGAATCAAATCCTGAAGCAAGAATCGCCAATACAACCTCTTTCCAAGCTTGATTTGTCGATACTATATATAAGAGTTTTCCCTTTTGGCTATTCATATTCTGTCCCTTGATTCAAATAACTCTGGCGAGCATATTTAGCCTTTTCTAAATGTTTTTTTCCTTGATGGTGTTCACCAAACTGGATTTAAGTTTTTAATTTTGTAAAAACGGTAATTTAAAGATTTTAATATGTAATAACTATCTGGTTTGGTCACTTTCTATGTTGAACTTGATTGTAAATTGATGATTTGTTCTTTTTGCCATATTTAGGCTGGCACTTATATTGGTTATTTTGTGTTTAATTGAAAGCTTTTGTAAGGCTTAAGTAAATTAGCGTGCGCAATTTTACGTGTAATAAATATTTATTGTTTCTATTTTAAGTTCTTTATTTTAGCTAAAAATATTTATGTTTAAACCTAAGGCAAACTAACAACGAAAAAACCGCTTAATCTTTCTGGTTTACGCTTTTTAGTTTTGGCTTTTAGTCTGTTTGCTTGATTTGCTATTTGTAAATTTTAAGTGACAACTTCGGCTCATACTTTGGTAGATATTTGACCAATGGGCACTTGCTTTACGTTAGCGTAAACGTCAGAGTGGTAAATATTGAGCAAGATCACATTTATATTAGCTAGGCGATAACCTCTGAATCGTTACTAAACGAAGCCGCTAAACCCTACAACTAGCGCAGCTTTGGATGAATTCTAATAAAGGTTAACTAGCGTATTACCGGAGTCATTATGAGTTCAGTTCAGTTAGATCAAGATATTGTTATTGTTGCCGCAAAGCGCACACCAATGGGTGGATTCCAGGGCGCATTATCAACGGTTGCTTCACCAAAACTCGCTGCGACAGCAATTAAAGGCTTAATGCAGCAAAGTGGTCTAGCCGGTGAGCAGGTAGATGAAGTCTTGCTGGGGTGTGTACTCCCAGCAGGTTTAGGGCAAGCACCAGCACGCCAAGCGACATTAGGTGCAGAGTTGCCATTATCGGTTGGCGCAACCACCGTTAATAAGGTGTGTGGTTCAGGTATGAAAACCGTCATGTTAGCCCACGATTTAATTAAAGCGGGCAGCGCCAACGTTGTGGTTGCGGGTGGTATGGAAAGTATGAGCCAAGCACCGTATTTACTCGATAAAGCGCGTGGTGGCATGCGTATGGGGCACGGTAAAGTACTAGACCACATGTTCCTCGATGGTCTTGAAGATGCCTACACCGGCGGTGCAATGGGTACGTTTGCGCAAAATACAGCAGATGACTTTAACCTGACACGCGAGCAGATGGACAGCTTTGCATTAAGCTCACTAGAAAAAGCCAATAATGCCATTAATAGCGGTGCATTTAGCGATGAAATTACCCCGGTCACAGTAGCTAATCGACGTGGTGATGTTGTGGTTGATACTGATGAACAGCCAGGTAACGCGCGCCCAGATAAAATCCCAACATTGCGTCCGGCATTTGCTAAAGACGGCACCATTACAGCCGCCAACTCAAGTTCAATTTCAGATGGCGCAGCTGCATTAATGCTAATGACTCGTGCCCAAGCCACAGAGCTAGGTCTAAATGTGATGGCCACAATCAAAGGGCACACTACCCACGCGCAAGAGCCTTCTATGTTTACCACTGCGCCAGTCGGTGCCATGAACAAACTTCTCGATAAAGTGAACTGGACTAAGGAAGACGTTGATTTGTATGAAATCAATGAAGCCTTTGCCATGGTCACCATGCTCGCGATTTCCGAGCTTGGACTCGATGCCAATAAAGTCAATGTTAACGGTGGTGCATGTGCCCTGGGTCACCCAATTGGTTGCTCAGGTGCTCGTTTACTGGTGACGTTGATTTATGCCCTAAAAGCTCGCGGCCTTAAGCGCGGCGTAGCATCACTTTGTATTGGCGGCGGCGAAGCGACAGCAATGGCGATTGAGCTTTAACCACCTAGTTAACTAACGGTAATGGTTAATAGCTAATCGTTAAAGACAGTAATAGTAATCAACAAGACCGGATCTGTATCAAGCCGAGGCAGTTATAGCCACATAAAAATCAGGCCAAGCGGATCCATCATTTTTGCAAACGTCATTAGATGACATTGCCAAAGTAGGAAGCGATATGACAACTCAAGTGAAGCATTACATTAACGGTGAATGGGTATTGGGCCAAAGCGACAAGCAGATAGCCGTAACCAACCCAGCGAATAACGAAACCATTGCCGTTGTTAATGCAGCGAACGATGCTGAAGTGCTCAGTGCCATAGCCAGTGCTAAAACCGCGTTTCAAAGCTGGAAAGAAGTGCCTGTTTCAGAGCGTGCGCGTGTCATGCTTAAGTATCAGCACCTTTTAAAAGAGCATCATGACGAAATCGCCACCATTCTAGCGCAAGAAACCGGTAAAACATTTGATGATGCTAAAGGCGATGTTTGGCGTGGAATTGAAGTGGCTGAGCACGCTTGTAATATCGCTTCTATGATGATGGGCGAAACCGTAGAAAACGTAGCGCGTTCAATCGACACCTACAGCTATACCCAGCCACTTGGAGTGTGCGCTGGTATTACTCCATTTAACTTCCCGGCAATGATCCCATTATGGATGTTCCCGTTAGCGATTGCTTGCGGTAACACATTCGTTCTTAAGCCGTCAGAGCAAGATCCAATGACGCCGCAGCGTTTAATTGAATTGTTCGAACAAGCGGGCGCGCCAAAAGGTGTGGTGCAACTGGTTCATGGTGATAAAACCGCAGTGGATATTTTACTGACTCATCCTGATATTAAAGCCATCTCATTTGTTGGTTCGGTTAATGTTGGCCAATATATTTACAAAACCGGTACCGATAACTTAAAGCGTGTACAAGCTTTTGCGGGGGCTAAAAATCACTGCGTAATTATGCCAGACGCTAATAAACAGCAAGTGATTAATAACCTAGTTGGCGCATCGGTAGGCGCGGCGGGTCAGCGCTGTATGGCATTGTCTGTAGCGGTATTTGTTGGCGCCGCAAAAGAGTGGATCCCAGAATTAAAAGAAGCTATTGCCAAAGTTAAACCGGGTCTTTGGAACGATAAAGACGCCGCTTATGGCCCGGTAATTAGCCCTGCAGCAAAACAGCGCGTTGTTAGTTTGATTGCTCAAGGTAAGGAAGAAGGCGCTGATTGCTTACTCGATGGTACTGATTTTACCGTTGAAGGATATGAGTCGGGTAACTGGGTTGGTCCAACTATGTTCGACAAAGTCACAACCGATATGAGCATTTATAAAGAAGAAATTTTTGGACCAGTGCTTTGCTGCATGAATGCTGAAACGCTAGAAGAAGCGATTGCGATAGTCAACGACAGCCCATACGGCAATGGTACTTCTATCTTTACCGCCAGTGGCGCAGCTGCACGTAAATATCAGCACGAAATTGAAGTGGGCCAAGTGGGCATTAACGTGCCAATTCCTGTGCCATTACCTTTCTTCTCGTTCACGGGTTGGAAAGGCAGTTTCTATGGCGACCAACATGCTTACGGTAAGCAAGCGGTGCGTTTTTACACTGAAACCAAAACCATAACAGCACGCTGGTTCGAGTCTGATATTGCCGTGGCGTCAGCGCCTAACATGACTATTGACCTCAAATAATTACGGCTGTTGTCACCCTAGTTGGGTGGCAACGCTGATTAAACTGCAGGTTTTCACTACTGCAAAAGTTAATACAACAAGCTAATTCAATAAGAATCAATAACGAATAGAGGTCAGCGGCTATTTTAAAAGGCGCGCTATAAATGACCCAGAGCCTTAATTTTTAAATACAGCGTTAAGGCAAGAGACAGAACAAATAGGAGTACCCAGATGGATTTCAATCTTAATGAAGACCAACGTCAATTCGCCGATTTGGCTCAGCAGTTTGCGACAGAGGAGCTAGCGCCATTTGCTGCTAAGTGGGATGAAGAGCATCACTTTCCAAAAGATGTGATTCAAAAAGCCGGTGAGCTTGGTTTTTGCTCTCTATATTCACCAGAATCTGAGGGCGGAATGGGATTATCACGCTTAGATTCATCGATTATTTTCGAGCAGTTATCCATGGGGTGCACCGCCACCACAGCGATGTTAACTATTCATAATATGGCAACGTGGATGATCACAAGCTTTGGCTCTGAAGTATTGCGCCAAGAGTGGTCTGAATCACTCACTACTGGTGAAAAACTGGCGTCTTATTGCCTAACTGAGCCGGGAGCAGGTAGCGACGCGGCATCTCTGCAAACCAAAGCCATTCGCGAGGGTGATGAGTATGTGATCTCTGGCTCTAAAGTGTTTATTTCAGGTGCTGGTGCAACAGAGATGTTAGTGGTGATGTGCCGCACAGGTGAAGCAGGGCCAAAAGGCATTTCAGCGATTGCGGTCCCAGCTGATGCCGCAGGCGTTATCTACGGTAAAGCAGAAGATAAAATGGGTTGGAATGCCCAGCCTACACGTCAAATCACCTTTGAAAATGTGCGCGTTCCAGTGGCGTATTTACTCGGTGAAGAAGGTCAAGGTTTTACCTTTGCTATGAAGGGACTCGATGGCGGACGCATTAACATCGCCACTTGTTCAATTGGAACTGCGCAAGCAGCGCTTGAACGTGCCACTCAATATATGAACGAGCGTAAGCAATTTGGTAAGCCTTTAGCGGCATTTCAGGCACTACAATTTAAACTTGCCGATATGGCAACCGAGTTGGTTGCTGCGCGTCAGTTGGTGCGTTTAGCGGCATTTAAGTTAGATGAGCAAGATCCAGAGGCTACGGCTTATTGTGCAATGGCTAAACGTTTTGCGACTGATACCGGCTTTAAAGTGTGTGATGAAGCACTGCAAATTCACGGCGGATACGGCTACATTCGAGAGTATCCATTAGAGCGCCACGTACGTGATGTACGAGTACACCAAATTTTAGAAGGAACTAACGAAATCATGCGTTTGATTATTTCGCGCCGTTTGTTAGATGAAAATGCTGGCGCCATCTTATAAGCGCACTGTATCGACGTATTCTAAACGTGGCTTTGTCGGCCAGTGTTAAATGATTTCAGATTTATATAGGGAGTTACCATGTCAAACCAACAACCATCTTTATTAATCGAGCGTATCGTTGGCAATACCGCAGTGATCAGCATGAATAACCCGCCAGCCAATACTTGGACAGCCCAAAGCCTACAAGAGTTAAAACATAAGGTATTAACGCTAAACGAAAACAAAGATGTTTACGCGTTAGTGATCACTGGTGAGGGGCAAAAGTTTTTCTCAGCCGGTGCAGATCTTAAGTTATTTGCCGATGGTGATAAGCAAAACGCAGCCGAGATGGCACGCTATTTTGGTGAAGCTTTTGAAACCTTAAGTGCGTTCAGAGGTGTGTCAATTGCGGCAATTAATGGCTACGCCATGGGTGGTGGTTTAGAAGTGGCTTTAGCTTGTGACCTACGTATATGTGAAGAACAAGCACAACTTGCATTGCCTGAAGCTACCGTTGGTTTATTGCCTTGCGCTGGTGGCACACAAAACTTAACTGCGCTAGTGGGCGAGGGTTGGGCGAAACGTATGATTTTGTGCGGTGAGCGCATCACTGCTGAAAAAGCAGAAAAAATCGGTTTAGTGGAAGAAGTGGTTGAACAAGGGAACGCCTTTAATGCGGCAATGAGTCTTGCAGAAAAAGTAGCAAATCAAAGCCCAAGCAGCGTTAAAGCGTGTAAAACATTAGTGCAGGCTGGCCGCACTATGCCAAGAGCCGAGGCGTTGCCATTAGAGCGCCAATTGTTTGTTGAGCTATTTGATACCGAAGATCAAGCTGAAGGGGTGAATGCCTTTTTGAACAAACGCAAAGCTAATTGGAAGAATGGCTAATGAGTGCCGAGAATATGCAAGTAAACAGTGAGCAAGTGCTGTTTAGTACGCTGACCTCCGACTCTGGAAAGCAAGTTGGGGTTGCGACACTGAACATTGAAAAGGCCCTTAATGCACTAAACCTTAACATGGTTCAGGCATTATCGGCTCAACTTAATGCTTGGCAACGTGATGACAACATTGCTGCTGTAGTGCTTGATGGTGCGGGCGAAAAAGCCTTTTGTGCAGGTGGTGATGTACGCGCCATTTACCAAGCATCAATAACAACGCCGGGTGAGATCACCGCTGCTGCCACAGAGTTTTTTAAACAAGAGTATGAGCTAGATTATCTACTGCACACTTTTGGTAAACCAGTTTTAGTCTGGGGCGATGGCATTGTTATGGGGGGCGGTTTAGGGCTAATGGTTGGCGCTAGCCATCGTATAGTTACCGAGCGCTCTCGTATTGCTATGCCTGAAGTGACTATCGGTTTATATCCTGATGTTGGTGGCAGTTATTTCTTAAATCGTATGCCAGGTAAAAGTGGTCTGTTTTTAGGTATGACGGCCTATAACATGTCTGGCGCTGACGCGCTGTATGTGGGAATTGGTAATCACTATCTAAATAGTGATGATAAAGCGGCATTATTTGAGCAACTCACATTATTGCCTTGGGGCGCTAGCCAAGATGCAAACCATCAACTGCTTAGTGACATGTTAAGTACCATGAGTGCGGCATGTGCGGCTCCAGCTTCTGATAGCGTACTTGAGCAAAATCAGCCATTAATAGATGAGTTGATGACAGGTTCACTCAATGAGGTGTTAGTAAATGTCAGTCAAATTGAGCCAAGCACGTTAGAAGCCAACCCTTGGTTAGCTAAAGCGTTAAAGACCATGCTAACAGGCAGCCCGATAAGCTTGAACTTAGTGCATTTGCAATCCCAAATAAGTCAGGACTTAAGCTTAGCTGAGTGTTTTAAGTTAGAGCTTGGTTTAAGTGTGAATTGCTGCGCCAAAGCTGACTTTAGCGAGGGCGTGCGTGCTTTACTGATCGATAAAGACCGTAATCCACAATGGCAGTTTAGCGACGTCGCATCAATTCCTGAAGGCTTTGCGCAATCGCTAATGCTATCGCCTTGGGATGATGGGCATCCACTAAAGGATTTGCACTAACAGACCTGGACTAACAGTGTAATTTGTTGAGCAGGTTTAGCTTAGCTTCAAAGTAAACGCTAACGGTGACTGGTATTAGCCGTAACAGGGAATAAAACACTCACAAACGTGAGCGGGAGTGAAACATGAGTACAGTTGCATTTATTGGTTTAGGAAACATGGGCGGACCAATGGCGCTCAACCTGATTAAAGCAGGTTTTACCGTAAAAGTATTTGATTTAGTGCCTGCGGCAATGCAGTCACTTGCCGAGCAAGGCGCATTGATGGCAACAAGTGCATGTGGCGCTGCTGCGGGTGCAGACATAGTGGTGACTATGTTACCTGCGGGCAAGCATGTGCGCGGTCTATATGTAACTGATGACTCGAGCAAAGGCTTAATTGATGTCGTTGCACCGGGCACATTATTGATTGACTGCTCAACGATTGACGCCGACAGTGCGCGTTTTGTAGCAAAGCATGCAGCAGATAAAGGGTTAGAGTTTATCGATGCGCCGGTTTCGGGCGGCACTGCAGGCGCCGCAGCGGGAACGTTAACCTTTATTTGTGGCGGCAGTGATAACGCATTTGAGCAAGCGCAAGGCGCACTAAATGCCATGGGCGGTAATATCTTCCATGCAGGTGGTGCTGGTGCTGGGCAAGTCGCTAAAATATGTAATAATATGCTGCTGTCGGTATTAATGGTCGCCACCTCAGAGTCATTGCAGATGGGTATCGATCATGGGCTTGATCCGAAAGTGCTATCTGACATTATGAAGGTAAGCAGTGGTGGCAATTGGACATTGGATAAATATAATCCGTGTCCTGATGTGATGGGAGCGGTGCCGTCATCAAATGATTACCAAGGTGGCTTTATGGTCGACTTGATGGTGAAGGATTTAGGCTTGTCGCAAGAGGCGGCGCTGTTATCTAATTCAAGTACACCGATGGGCGCGCTGGCGCGTAGTCTTTATGTTAATCATGCTAAGCAAGGTAACGGTAAGCGTGATTTTTCAAGTATTTTTGAGCAATTTGCTAATTCAGAACAGAATAAATAAAGGGTGTTCCAATGGATTTAAAAGATAAGGTTGTTGTTATTACTGGCGGTGCTGGTGGGCTAGGTTACGCGATGGCGGAAGATTTAGCGGCGGCAGGAGCTAAGTTAGCACTTATCGATGTTGACCAAGAGAAGTTGGAAAAAGCCTGTGCAAACATTGGCGCAACGACCGAAGTGCAAGGTTACGCGGTTGATATTACCGATGAAGAAGATGTATTTGCCACTTTCCAATTTATTAAAGAAGACTTTGGTCAGGTTAATGTGCTGGTAAACAATGCAGGCATTTTACGTGACGGCTTATTGCTTAAAGCAAAAGAAGGTCAAGTATATGATCGTATGTCGTTTGACCAATTCCAGTCAGTGATTAACGTAAACCTTACAGGTTCATTCTTGTGTGGTCGTGAAGCCGCAGCCGCTATGATTGAAACTGGCCAACAAGGCGTGATTATTAATATTTCGAGTCTTGCTAAAGCCGGTAATATGGGCCAGTCAAACTATGCTGCGTCAAAAGCGGGCGTAGCGGCAATGAGTGTCGGTTGGGCCAAAGAGCTAGCGCGTTACAACATTCGTAGCGCAGCAGTCGCACCGGGCGTAATTGAAACTGAAATGACAGCCGCGATGAAGCCAGAAGCGCTTGAGCGTTTAGAAAAAATGGTTCCAGTTGGACGTTTAGGTCAAGCCGGAGAGATTGCTTCTACAGTACGTTTCATTATCGAAAATGACTACGTAAACGGCCGCGTATTCGAGATCGACGGCGGTATTCGTCTGTAAATATACAGCTAGTGCAGACAATGGTGTCAATAGTGAGGTTGTTTCTACAGTACGTTTTATTATCGAAAATGACGATATAACGGCGATGTAAACGGCCACGTATTCGAGATCGACGGCGGTATTCGTCTGTAAATATACATCTAGTGCAGACAATGGTGTCAATAATGAGGATGTTTAGAACAAGCTGAAGAGATTGTTTCTACAGTACGTTTCATTATCGAAAATGACGATATAACGGCGATGTAAACAGCCGCGTATTTGAGATCGACGGCGGTATTCGTCTGTAAATATACATCTAGTGCAGACAATGGTGTCAATAATGAGGATGTTTAGAACAAGCTGAAGAGGTTGTTTCTACAGTACGTTTCATTATCGAAAATGACGATATAACGGCGATGTAAACGGCCGCGTATTCGAGATCGACGGCGGTATTCGTCTGTAAATATACATCTAGTGCAGACAATGGTGTCAATAGTGAGGATGTTTAGAACAAGCTGAAGAGGTTGTTTCTACAGTACGTTTTATTATCGAAAATGACGATATAACGGCGATGTAAACGGCCACGTATTCGAGATCGACGGCGGTATTCGTCTGTAATTAGGTTGAATATTGGGTTATGAAAAACGGGCTTTTGCCCGTTTTTTTATGGATGTTACGTAGGGTTTGAATAATGCTTTAGCATTAGGTCATAATAGCTTCATTATAAAAGGAATATGGGAACAAAATGGATAAGCTGGAAAAGGCGACGAGATTAATGATGCTAGTTGTAGGTTGCATCGGCCTGCTGGTGATCTATTTTGGTTTTTTTTATTTAATGTTTACAGGTAGAAGCACGGCGGCCATCCCTTGGTATATTTTACTATCACCTTGGGTTTGTATTTATTTTGGCTTAACTAAACATCAGCAATTGGCTGTTGTTCGCTGGTTTACCAATAAATGGTCACGCAAGTAGCGCGTGCACAGATTGAAGTCTTAAGTTTATAGTGTAGTTATAATAAAATTAGTCAGTTATCAACTCGATTAAATCATGTTTAAGAGGCGTCATGAAAGGGCTTAAGTCGGCAATATACATTTTGGTTTGTGTACTTACTCTTGTTGGGTGTGATGACGCACCAAAGCAAAATGAAATCCTTGCCCCACAAAAACCTATCGATGGGAAAGTGATCGCGGAGTATGGTAGTTGGGCCTCTCCGGTAACGCCTGAAGATGTTTATGATCTTTCTGATGATATTAGCCATGTGCGCGCTACATCACAGGGTATTTATTTTGTGCAATCCAACGCTAACAATGAGGGTAAAATGGGCGTGTACCGTCTAGACCTTGATGGTAGTGTTAATAAAGTTGTTTCGTCAAACTTCAATATTCGCAGTAGAGTGCATGAATATGGCGGCGCTCCTTATGCCGCTATAGGTCATAGTTTATTTGCGACTAAATTTTCTGATCAGATCCTCTATCGTATCGCCCCAAATCAAGCCCCTTTTGCTTTAACGCCTAATGGTACACGCCATGCTGGTTGTATCTCTAACCCTAAAGCCTCACGCTTAATCTGCGTTCGAGAAGACCATCGTGGTAACGGCGAGCCGATAAACAGTTTAGTTGGCGTTAATTTAAGTTATGCGGACGAAGGCGAGAGTTTAGTCAGTGGTGCAGACTTTTATGGCAAACCTGTATTATCACCGGATCAAACTCAATTGGCATGGGTATCATGGGAACATCCGAATATGCCTTGGGATAATACAGATCTTTGGCTAGCAGATTTAGATGCTAAGGGCGCTATTGTTAACTCAAGAAAAATAGCCATGCCAAAGCAAGGTTCAATTACTCAGCCGTTGTTTAGTCCAACTGGGCAACTGTATTTTGTGGCTGATTTTAATAACTGGTGGAATCTATATCGTTTAGACCCGCAATTGGAACCAGAGTTAGTGTTAGAGAAACAAGCTGAATTCGCCAATGCAGATTGGCAATTAGGCCAAGCTAATTATGCTTTTGAAAACGAACACAGCTTAATCGCAAGCTATAGTCATGATGGCTTATCTCAACTTATTCGCATTGATACTCATAGCGGTGTAACTGAAGGGATCGCTGTTGACTTCGCTGATATTTCCTATGTAACAGAGTATCAAAATGAGGTGCTATTTGTTGGAGCTAAGGAAACGCCAGAGAAAGGTATTTATAAAATAAAAGGCCGCTCAGCCCAGTTAGTTTATTCGCCAACCTTACCGGTAATGGACCCTAATTATATCTCTAGAGCTCAGGGAGTCAGTTTTAAAACTGCGAGTAAGCAAACTGCGCATGGTTATTTATATTCGCCGCAAAACCCAAACTTTCAAGGGCCACAAAACAGTGAGCCGCCTTTGGTCTTGATGATGCACGCAGGTCCTACTGCTAAAGCAAGCCGCGCATTTAGGCGTGATATTCAATATTGGACTAGCCGCGGTTTTGCGGTGTTTGATGTTAATTATCGAGGCAGTACTGGTTTTGGCCGAGACTACCGCAATAGCTTGTATGGTAATTGGGGCAAGTCAGACGTTGAAGACGCCGTTAGAGCTGCTGGCTTCTTGGTTAATCGCGGCGATGTAGATGGACGAAAGCTAGCTATCAGAGGAAACCGTGCAGGTGGCTTTACTGCGTTATCTGCTGTGGCAAATTACAGCACGTTTGGTGCAGGCGTTAGCTATTCTGGTATTAGTGATATGGAAGAGTTTAAACGCCATTCACACAAGTTTGAGTCATATTACTTATTGCGTTTGCTCGGCAGTGCTGAGAATTTCCGCGAGCGTTCAGCTATGGCAAACCTTAAAGGCGTTAATGAACCGTTGTTGTTGATTCAGGGGGTAAAAGATTCACTTATTCCTGCCGAGCAATCTTTGATTATTTACCAAGCGGCAAAAAGCAAAGGCATACCGGTGGCTTATCTTGCCTTTAATGATGATGCAGCCAATCGTGTTACACCGGAAAGTAAGAAAAAGGCTTTGGAGGCAGAGTTGTCTTTCTATGGACAAGTTTTTGGTTTTACACCAGCTGGCAGCATGCCGGCTTTAGCGATTGAGAATATTGAAAACTTGCGTCGTCGGTAAGTGGCTGGTCTTGCAGGTTCAGCATTTCGTGCAGGTATGCTTACTTAAACCGCTTAAAATCGCGCAATTAGGCTGATTGCCGCCTTGGCAGTCATGGATTAGTGCGCCTAGTTGTGCCTTGAGTGTACTTAACTGGGTTATACGGGTTTCAATGTCTTGTAAATGATGCTCTGCTAACGCTTTTACATCTGCCGCGTTACGAGCGGTATTATTTTGTAGTTCAAGTAGCGCCTTACTATCATCTAAGGTGAAACCTAAGGCGCGGCAGTGCTGAATAAACTCTAATGATTCAACTGCTTTTTGGGTGTATTCACGGTAACCATTATCGCCCCGTTGCCCGACCACTAAGCCAATATCGTGGTAATAACGAATACTCTTAACTGAAAGCCCTGTTAATTTAGCTACTTCGCCTATCTTCATCACATTTTCCTCAATCAAATCTAATTGTAGTTTGACTCTCCCCTAATGGGAGACATTAGCATAAATCTATCTTATACAGTTAAAGCCTTTTATATCTTAACCAATAAGGCACAGCGTCTGGATGCTGGCTGACTCAACGTTAGTAGCAAGGCGAGCGCTTACTATTTGGTTTGGTATGTAAAACCAATTATTTAAGGAAAATCTCATGGCTAACTTCAATCTGTATGTACCTAAAATGGGCTGCGCCAGTTGCGTAGCTAAGATTGAGAAAGCATTTGGTCAATCGGCTCAATCAGTATCGGCCACGGTGAACCTTGCCGATAAGTTGGTGCTGGTGTCGGGTGATATTGCCACTGACACTGCAATTGAGATCATTAAAAGTGTTGGTTTTGATGGTGAGTTAGTGATTGATGCCAAAGTGGCTGCGGAGCAAAAAGCTGCGGATGAAGCTAAAGAGTATCGCCTTCGTATGATCCAAGCTGCAGTCGGTTTAGGGCTTGGTGTTCCTTTAATGCTGTGGGGCCTTTTAGGTGGTGAGATGATGGTGAATAACCAAACTCAGCAATGGGCTTGGGGCGCAGTGGGGGCAATAACTCTGTTGGTTATGCTACTAACGGGTCGCCATTTTTATCAAGGTATGTGGCGCGCAATTAAAGCCAAAAGCGCCAATATGGATACCTTAATCGCGCTTGGTACAAGTGCTGCATGGATATACTCGATGATGGTTGTGGTTGCGCCGCAGTGGTTTCCTGCTGATACCCGCCATGTGTATTTTGAAGCAAGTGTGATGATTTTAGGTTTAATTAACTTAGGTCATGCGTTAGAGCTGCGTGCCCGTGGTAAAACCAGCGAAGCAGTACAAGCACTGCTTGGGCTACAAGCAAGCACTGCTATACGCATTTCTGACAATGGTGATGAAGAAGTTGCTATTGAACAGCTAAAGTTAGGTGACCGATTGCGTTTACGCCCAGGTGATCGAGTTGCGCTCGATGGTGAAGTTGAAAGCGGTCAGACATTAATTAATGAGTCTATGTTAACCGGAGAGCCCGTTCCTGTTGCTAAAGCGCAAGGTGATAAAGTCAATGCCGGTACGGTAAATGCTAACGGTAGCTTGATTTACAAGGTAACAGCCAAAGCGACCGATACTAAGCTGGCAAAAATTATTGAGTTAGTGCAGCAAGCGCAAATATCTAAAATGCCGATAGGGCGCTTAACTGACAAAATCTCAGCCTACTTTGTACCAGTTGTGGTGATGATTGCAATTATTAGCTCATTGGTTTGGTATAACTTTGGCCCAGAGCCCGCACTATCGCACGCGTTAGTAGTATTAACTAGCGTATTAATTATTGCTTGCCCGTGTGCATTGGGCTTAGCAACGCCTATGTCGATTATGGTATCGGTTGGCCGCGCCGCGCAATTAGGCGTGTTAGTGCGTAATGGCGAAGCGCTGCAAACCGCGAGTAAAGTGACTACTGTGGTGCTTGATAAAACTGGCACAGTGACTCAAGGTGCGCCAGAGCTAACCGATATTCTGATGTTAGATGACTCGGTGTTAAATGATTCGCTTTCAAACGAGTCGGCGTCAGTGGGAAGAAACCAATTAGCTAAGAATCAGTTGCTTAAGAATGTCGCCTCTTTAGAACAACACTCAGAGCACCCGCTTGCTAGTGCCATCATTACCAAAGCCCAAACGGATGGCTTAATGTTGATGGAGCCTGAGCACTTTACTAATTACCAAGGCATGGGCATTAGCGGCCAAGTTAATGGTCAGCAATACAGCGTAGGCAATTTAAGTTTAATGCAGCAATTGCACATTGGTGAATCGGCAGATTGCGAGAAGCTCAGTGCAGAGCTTGCAAGCCAAGCAAAAACACCAATATTTGTCGCTGTAGATAAACAGCTGGTTGCGATAATGGCGATTGCCGATCCAATAAAAACCGATGCGGCAGAGGCTATTCGCGCCATGAAAGCAAAAGGTTTAAAAGTGGTGATGCTTACCGGCGATAACCCAATTACTGCTAACGCCGTAGCGGCAAAAGTCGGTATTGATACAGTGGTTGCCAATGTATTACCAGAGCAAAAGCAAGCTAAAGTGCTTGAGTTACAACAAGCGGGGGAAGTGGTAGCGATGGTTGGCGATGGTATCAACGATGCGCCAGCGCTGGTCAGTGCCGATGTGGGCTTTGCTATGGGCTCTGGGACTGATATAGCCATTGAAAGTGCCGACTTTACCTTATTGTCACCGCGATTGATGGTGATAAATGACAGCTTAGCGTTAGCTAAAGCCAGCATGAGTAACATTAAGCAAAACTTATTTGGCGCGTTTATTTATAACAGTCTAGGGATCCCAGTGGCAGCAGGGTTACTGTTCCCTTTTACGGGCATGCTGTTAAGCCCAGTTGTTGCGGGCGCAGCGATGGCACTATCTTCACTTACTGTAGTGACGAATGCCAATCGCTTACGTAGAGTTAAGCTATAATCGTTTGCTTAACTGATTATTAATCGGGCGAGAAGTTATAGCTAACTATACTGTTCTGTATATTGCAGGCGAGGGTATACCGTTTAATTCACTAAAATGTCATCCCAATGCGCCTTTGACAGTTGATAAATTAGGCTAAAATGCTATAGTATCGCGCTTAATTTTACAGGCTTGGCGCCCGATGGCGTCAACCTTCGGCCAGTAGGTTGGTAGCGAGTAAAACTTGGTACTGATTTACTGGTTTTTGTTTTATCTATGATGACGTTAATCATATAACCAAAAGCGGAATTGTCACTTTGATTACTACAGCTAATATCACCATGCAGTTTGGCGCTAAGCCACTGTTTGAAAACATCTCAATTAAGTTTGGCGGCGGAAACAGATACGGTCTGATCGGCGCTAACGGTTGTGGTAAATCAACCTTCATGAAGATCCTTGCTGGTGATTTAGAGCCTACAGCTGGTAACGTTTCATTAGACGTGAACGAGCGTTTAGGTAAGTTGAGCCAGAACCAATTTGGTTACGAAGAGTTCAACGTAGTTGATACCGTAATTATGGGCCACGCTGAACTTTGGAAAGTGAAGCAAGAGCGCGACCGTATCTACTCGCTACCTGAAATGTCTGAAGAAGACGGTATTAAGGTTGCTGATCTTGAGATGGAATTCGCTGAGATGGACGGTTACACCGCAGAATCTCGCGCTGGCGAATTATTAATGGGCGTAGGTATCGGTGTTGAACAACACTTTGGTTTAATGAGCGAAATCGCACCAGGCTTTAAGTTACGTGTACTTTTGGCTCAGGCATTGTTCTCTGATCCAGATGTACTACTTCTTGACGAACCAACCAACAACTTGGACATCGACACCATTCGTTGGTTACAAGAGATGCTAAACCAACGTAACAGCACCATGATTATCATCTCGCACGATAGATATTTCTTGAACTCTGTTTGTACTCATATGGCTGACTTGGATTACGGCGATATCCGTGTATTCCCTGGTAACTATGATGAATACATGATGGCTGCACAGCAGTCGCGTGAGCGTTTAATGTCTGACAACGCTAAGAAGAAGGCGCAAATTGCTGAGCTTCAAGGCTTCGTTGCACGTTTCTCTGCTAACGCATCTAAAGCTAAGCAAGCAACATCACGCGCTAAGCTAATCGACAAGATCAAACTTGACGAAATCAAAGCATCTAGCCGTGTTAACCCATTCATTCGTTTCGAACAAGAGAAGAAATTGTTCCGTAACGCCTTGGTGGTTGAAGACTTGTCTAAAGGTTTTGAGCATAACCTATTTAAAGACCTTAACATTATTGCTGAAGTCGGCGAGCGTATCGCTATTTTGGGTGATAACGGTGTGGGTAAAACAACACTGCTACGTACTTTAGTACACGATATCCCACAAGACAGCGGTACCATTCAATGGTCTGAGAACTCAGCGATTGGTTACTACGCACAGGATCACGAGTCAGACTTTGCTAATGATATGACATTGTTTGAGTGGATGAGCCAGTGGCGCAAACCAGAAGATGACGACCAATCAGTTCGTGGTTACTTAGGTCGTATGCTGTTTGGTTCTGATGACATCAAGAAGTCTGTAAAAGTGCTTTCTGGTGGTGAAAAGGGTCGTATGTTGTTTGGTAAGCTAATTATGCAAAAGCCAAACATCTTATTACTTGATGAACCAACCAACCACATGGACATGGAATCAATCGAGTCATTAAACAACGCGCTTGAAATGTACGAAGGTACATTATTGTTCGTCAGTCATGACCGTGCATTCGTATCATCACTAGCGAACCGTATCCTTGAAATCACCCCAAATGGCGTGAATGATTTCAAAGGTACATACGATGAGTTCCTAGCGAGCAAAGGTATTGAAGGTTAATTAACCTTTGTACCTGAATCGATAAAATAAAAGCCCGAGCAATCGGGCTTTTTTGTGTCTGGAACATTTATGGAAAATTGCCATGGATGGCAAAAATTTTCCGTTGTGTCTGGAGAATTTATGTTTCTCTTGGTTTAAGGAGCGTCAATGAATGGAAAGAATCAAATGCTGTGTCTGGAAGTTGGTTAGTCTTGGAATGATGGCTGATTATATTTTCTAGTTAAATGTTTCTGCTGTTTTTATTTATACTGCGAGACAAGCTTTTTAGCCTCGATATATCGTCTTAACTTACAATACCCGACAAACGATCAAAAGGACTGATTGTTCCTGCTCTATTTTGCCCAAGAACATGTGTGTAAATTTCTGTCGTTCGCAGATCTTTATGCCCTAATAACTCTTGTACTGTTCGTATATCACTGCCCTGAGCTAATAGTTGTGTAGCAAATGAATGGCGAAAAGTGTGAGCCGTTACTCTTTTCTGAATATTACTTTTTATTACTGCGTTTCTCAGGTTTTTCGAAAAGCTCGATTCATGAATATGATGGCGACAAAGGTATCCGTCAATGGGGTGGCAACATGTCGTTGTCGACGGAAATAGGTACTGCCAACTCAAGTCTTTTAATACTGATTTGTATTTCCGGTGTAAGGCGGAAGGAACAGAGGTGAGGCCATTTCCATTATTTAAGTCATTTTTATGGATTTCATGGACCAACTGTATTTGGTTTTGCACAGGTTGATTTAATTGCTTAGGTAACAGTGTATATCGGTCTTTTGCCCCTTTCCCTCTAAAAACAAATAAAGACTGAGCTTCAATATTCACGTTCTGTACTCTTAATGTTAAAGCTTCCCGCAGCCTTAACCCACAACCATATAGCAATGAAGTTAGTAACCAATATGGAGCGCTAAGATGCCTTAATATCAATGCGACCTCGATAGGCGTTAATACTGTTGGTAAGTTCTTTGGCTTTTTAGCATAGCCATATTTTAAACCTTCAAATTCCATACTGAGCACATGTTTGAACATAAAAATTAGTGCGCATAAGGCTTGGTTTTGTGTTGCCGAACTGACACCTCGATTACAGCTAAGAAACGTAAGAAATTGCTCAATATGACAGCCTTGCATATCTTTTGGGTGCATATACTGATGAAATCTAATGAAATAACGTACCCAATACAGATAGCTTTTCTCAGTTCTCAAACTGTAATGTTTAGTTCTTAACACTTGCCGAATGGATTCAATAAAAGACGATGGCATAGCTCCTCACTTAACAGCACTGTCTATATATACAGTTATAATGGGTGTTGGACATTTTTGCCATTATTTGAGAACAAATAAGGAAGGTATTTCAAGTAGGATGTTTATAAGTGACTGTTTAAAAACAACTATCCATAATGGTTAACTTTTAATGCGTCACAAATATGCAAATTCTGACTTTCACGATAAGAAGCGCTAGTAAAAGGACTGACAATGAAGGTTTAAAGTATTGAATTTGTAACTGTTTAAGGTTAGCCTGTTAACATTTAAGTCGCTCGGCTGTCTGTTCTTATTCGGAATTCAGCCTAATATACTGTTATCGTGTCATAAAAAACACGGAGCCTATATATTATAGGTGATACAGAAACTTTAGCTGTATATTTAAACAGTATTTAATTGGCTGTTTTTATCTCCATAAAATCTAATAAAGGAACTTGACGGGACTATACTCACTTCTATCCCTTAAGATAATCGCTATGCTGTTGGAAGAGTGCGTGGTTCTTCGCAATCAGACATAGCGATTATCTTAAGGTAGCGAATATCCCATCCGTACCGTTTCTTCCGTATTTTTTTGATTCGCAGTCAAAGCGAGCTAAGGCTCTGACTGCCAGATAACTAGTAAAATCAAAGGATTATTTATCTTCGCTTCGCGAGGTGTTATAAATAACCTTTGTTTTAAGCGTTATGTTGCCTGATGGAGGCCGATATGGAATTTAAACTTTCTATCAATTACCAAACATTTCACAGTGATGAGCCATTATTTCATGGCGAACCATATATAGGGGTGAATACCTCATCAGTTTCAAGAAGGCTGAAAGCAGAAAGACTAAACGATGATGCTATTACCTATAGAAATGTAAGCAACGATAATTCTGAAAAAGTTGCTGCTGATGAGTTATTGAATTCCCTAACTGAGAAATTGGCTGATATAGATTACGATATAAAAGAAACTAAAAAAATAAATTCCAATAAAGGTGACGGGGTTTTTAAAAATGGAGATAGTTATCTACTTCCTGAATTAAATTCACTAACCACTGTTTCTTATAATTTAGAGTTGTTATTTGGCGCTGGCTCCGCAGGTGCTTATATATTAAAAGTAATAAAAGATGTTGTTATTGCATATTTAAATGCTAAAAAAGGCAATAAGATTACTTTTAAAACTCAAGAATTTAGCCTCGAAGTAAATAATGAGAAAGAATTAAAAAAAGCATTAGAGCATTTAAGGCAACATAACAAGTCATTAAAGCAGGACAAATAATAGTTGGCTTTTGCTCCTGCGTCGCTAATTATAGCCAACCATTATCTGCCTCTTAATGAGGCGTTATATTTTACGGAGAGTTTGGCGTACATGGAGGTATTGAATGTATAATTATGAATACCTAGTCTTTTGGTTAATCTTGAGCGCGGTTGGAATGTCTGTACCTTTCCTTATCCATAAGAATAAAATTTTCTGGAAATATTATTTAATACCAACAGCAATAAATTTACTGGGTATAGCATATTTAATTTGGGCACAAGAGCATTCGCGTATGTCTGGGCAAAGTGATTGGGGCTATGTTGTTCCATTAGGTAGCGTTTATTTTCTAGCTCCTGTTTCTTTCATCGCTTACATCCTCGTAGTGGCATTTATTAAAGTTGATATAAAACAGCAAAAAAACACATAATCGGGTAGCCGGAGGTATCTAGCCTCCAGCCCCCACACCACCCTGCATGCGGCTCCGCACAGGGCGGTTCATTTAGAACACCTAATTCATTTTCTGATTAGGATATTGAA
>NZ_JAKILC010000011.1 GCF_023283845.1 Shewanella marinintestina | reverse complement strand
CGCTCGTCACCTCAGGAGCAAGCTCCCTTGTGTTACCGCTCGACTTGCATGTGTTAGGCCTGCCGCCAGCGTTCAATCTGAGCCATGATCAAACTCTTCAATTAAAGTTTTGTTTGCTTCATCCACCTTACAAGTAAGGAGAAATCAGCGGCTCAACGAATTCTGTATTACATATTGCTATGAACACTCATTCATTAAGTAATTTTTGATTGCCTCACTCTTTACTAGAAAGAATGGACAATTTCGAATAACTTAATCTCTGTGAGTGTCCACACAGATTTGCTTGTCATATTGTTAAAGAGCGTGAAGTCGTCTTTCAGACTTCGCCTTAGACGCTTAGGTCGTTTGGCTGAGGAGGCGTATTCTACACTTCCCAGTGTCGGCGTCAAGCGCTTATTTTAAGAAGTTTTTCAAGCGATGATTTCTTAATCAGAAGTCAAAGCCCGAAGCTCTTAAAGCGATTGTCACCTGAGGCTAATTTCCGTAGAAGTTAATCTCTCTAACTCTGCTGCAAGTCCCATTCTATCTAGCTTAACGCTTGGTAGGTGGCCTGCTTCGCCGTGTCAGTGGGGTCGCATTATAGGGAGATTTTAAAAGAGCGCAAGCGCTTTTTTAAAGAAAGTTACTCTTTTTTGAAAAAGCTTTTTTAAGCACACCATACTCACTAAATACCCACAGAGTTATGCACAGTAATGCCTTTGTAAGTATAAAAAATATGCGCTAGAGGCCAATATAATCAAGCTTATCGACTTTCTAGCATGTTTACTGATGCTAGGTTGTGTTCACTAATACGTAAGCAATAAACTTAATTATGACCGCTTAAGTAGATATTGCTTGGCAAGCACGCCATATAAACAATATCTCCTCGGCTTTATAGCTCTCTTATACTGCGGCTTCTATATAAGCTGACGAGTTGAACCTGCAGATTTAAATCGGCCCTCAACTTTAACAGACCCGTCTTTACCTTCCCTACCTTTAACTTACTCTTAATGAAGCTCGATGCGATGATGGCACCTTAGTCACGACAATATCGGTTTAATGATTGATACACTATTAAGTAATGGCCCCGAGATAAGATGCCGTCTTTTATTACCTATCCATTAAAGCCAGCTCAACCGCTTTCGCTGCATGGAGCTCTGTAGTGTCATATAAAGGTACATGGGTATCTTGCTGCTGAACAAGCAATGCAATTTCAGTACAACCTAAAATCACAGCTTCAGCTCCCTGCGCTTCTAATGCTGCGATAATCGTTAAGTATTGTGCACGAGAGCTTGACGAAATAACGCCGCGGCATAGCTCTTCATAAATAATGCTATGTACTACTTTACGGTCGGCCTCTTTAGGAACAATCACGTTTATCGCGTACTTGTTTTGTAAGCGGCTTTTATAGAAGTCTTGCTCCATAGTAAAAGCAGTTCCTAGCAGCCCTACCTTTTTAATACCGTCAGCAACCAACTGACTCGCTGTAGCGTCGGCTATATGCAAAATTGGAATATTGATACTAGCTTGTATGTCATCTGCGACTTTGTGCATAGTGTTAGTACATATAAGTAGAAAGTCAGCGCCAGCGGCTTCAACTGATTTAGCTGCTGAACTAAGAATTGCAGCAGTTTGTTGCCACTCGCCTTTGTGCTGCAGCTTTTCTATTTCTGCAAAATCGACACTATATAAAGCTACCTTTGCCGAATGTAGCCCACCAAGCTCAGCTTTGACCCCTTGATTGAGTGCGCTGTAATAACTCGCTGTAGACTCCCAACTCATTCCACCAAGCATACCGATTGTTTTCATGCCTACTTCCTCATTATTACTCGATGCACATTTGCACCGCCAGCTACACAACAATTTATGTAAAACATCGCATTATGGCAATGCAGCATAAGTAAAAAGCAAAAAAGGGCCAAAAGGCCCTTTTTTTGTTATTATCTCTAAAAGCTAGTAAACACCTTGCGCTTTCATGGCATCGGCTACTTTAACAAAACCTGCTACGTTAGCACCTAGCTCGTAGTTAATATGCTCACCTTCACGACCATACTGCTCACATGTCGCGTGGATTGAATACATGATGTCACGTAAACGCACATCAACTTCTTCACGACTCCAGCTCAAACGTAATGCATTTTGGCTCATCTCTAAACCAGAGGTTGCTACACCGCCAGCGTTAGCTGCTTTACCTGGAGCAAACAATACTTTGGCTTCGTGCATTAACGCAATAGCTTCAGCAGTACTTGGCATATTCGCGCCCTCAGCAACAATCTGCACACCATTTTCAATCAGCATTTCAGCATGTTCAGCATCTAGCTCATTTTGGGTTGCGCAAGGTAATGCGACGTCTGCAGCAAACTGCCATGGGGTTCCACCAGTGACATACTCTAACCCCATTTCATGGGCGTAATCAGCAACGCGGCCACGACGGTCATTTTTAACTTCCATTAATTTAGCCAATTTTTCAGTAGTAAAACCTTCAGGATCAAATACCACGCCACTTGAATCTGATGCGGTAATCACTTTACCGCCCATCTCCATTGCCTTTTCAATTGCATACTGGGCTACGTTACCTGAACCAGATACAGTAACCGTTTTACCCACTAATGTTTCGCCCTTTGCTTTTAGCATAGCTTCAACGAAATATAGCAAACCATAACCAGTGGCTTCAGGACGGATCAAGCTACCACCAAAAGACAAGCCTTTACCGGTAAATACGCATTCAGCACTATTAGTTAGCTTCTTCATCATGCCGGTCATGTAACCCACTTCACGTGCGCCCACACCAATATCACCCGCTGGAACATCAGTATCCGCACCTAAGTGACGGTGCAGCTCAAGCATCAATGCCTGACAAAAACGCATCACTTCGCCTTCACTCTTACCTTTAGGATCGAAGTCACTACCACCTTTGCCGCCGCCCATAGGTAACGTCGTTAGTGCATTTTTGAATGTCTGCTCAAATGCTAAAAACTTAAGTACAGATTGGTTCACAGACGGATGGAAACGCATTCCACCTTTAAATGGACCAATAGATGAGTTGTGCTGAATACGGAAAGCGCGGTTAACTTGTACCTTACCGCTATCATCTACCCAAGAAACACGAAATTGAATTAAACGCTCTGGCTCAACCAAACGCTCTAAAATACCAGCGTTTAGGTATTCAGGACGCGCTGCTACAAAAGGCCAAATAGAAGTCAGCACTTCTTTTACTGCTTGCAAAAACTCAGGTTGATTAGGGTTACGCTCAGCAACGGTAGTAAGAAAACTATCAAGAGTCATATCGCAGCTCATTTTGGTGCTCCAGGGTATACAAATAATTGAGGTAGCTACTGCTTAGGATGCGCTAGGCATGCCCGCAGCTTATATTGTGGAATGGTTTATATCAGTATTTGATAGTTAATGAATACAAGACTTTACTGAACCTGTGTGATGCCTCAAGAAAATCAAACATTCTCCCCCACTGATGATGATTCACCAATAAAACCGCAATTAAAAAGAGAAATCATCAAACTTGCCGAGGAACACCTTTTGATTGTGCAAATTTCAACCGTCACATCAAAATAGACAGCAGTTAATAACAAGTCTAGAGGTAATAGAAGGCTAAGAGTTCAAAACGCATCTTCTTTAATGCGAAAAGGCCCCAGCATTTCTGCTAGGACCTCATCTAAATGTGATGCTGGGGTAGCCGGTTCCTAGTAAAGAGTCTAAACAACAGGAACCTCAGGGTTCAGCTTTTATTTGAACATACGAAAAAGGGCTACTCTTTCGAGTAGCCCTTCATCTTGAATGTGGTGGAGGGATTGCTGGCTTTAAATAATAGGAGCCCTAGGGTTCAACTTTAATAAATCGTAGATAGCAAAAAGCCCGCTATAAATAGCGGGCTTTTCTAAATGTGGCGCTGGGATAGCTAATTTTAAACAACAGGAACCCTAGGGTTCAGCTTTTATTTGAACATACGAAAAAGGGCCTCCATTACTGGAAGCCCTTTCTCTAAATGTGGCGGAGGGATAGGGATTTGAACCCTAGATGGGCTATAAACCCATGCCGGTTTTCAAGACCGGTGCATTCGACCACTCTGCCATCCCTCCGAACGCCGCTGATAATAGGGATACTCGTCGCCAATGTAAAGCCTAATTTCACTCAAATGGCTAGTTTGCACAAAAACTCAGCGCACCAAGCCATTTTCATTCATATTAGCTGTAAATATAGCCTAGATAGCCGACCTTCCTATATGTTGGAATGTATGCCAGCTTCTAAAACAGTAACTCCAGGGTTCAACTTTATAAATCGCAGATACGAAAAAGAGCTGCCGCTCTTTACTACAAGAATGAAAGCCCTTTCTCTAAATGTGGCGGAGGGATAGCCGACTCCTAGTAAAGAGTCTAAACAATACGAATCCTAGGGTTCAGCTTTATAAAAGCTTAGATAGCAAAAAGCCCGCTATAAATAGCGGGCTTTCTAAATGTGGCGCGGGAATAGCTGACTTTAAACAATGGGAACCCTAGGGTTCAAAGTGCTACTTCCAGAATGCGAAAAGGCCCCAGCATTTCTGCTGGGGCCTCATCTAAATGTGGCGCTGGGAGAGCTAATTTTAAACAACAGGAACCCCAGGGTTCAGCTTTTATTTGAACATACGAAAAAAGGGCTTCCATTACTGGAAGCCCTTTCTCTAAATGTGGCGGAGGGATAGGGATTTGAACCCTAGATGGGCTATAAACCCATGCCGGTTTTCAAGACCGGTGCATTCGACCACTCTGCCATCCCTCCGAACGCCGCAGATAATAGGGATACTCCGCGGCAATGTAAAGTCTATTTTGATTCAAATGACTAAAAAACCAACCAAATACAAAAATAAATGCTTATTCAGCCATTTTTTAGCCAAAACTCACTCAAAACCTTCCATCAATAGCGATACTAGCATCTATACAAGCTCTCCCTATTAACGATTACATCTAGCTGTTATTGCTAAGTAGTAGATGATTAGCCTACTGCAGGGAACAAATTAAACATCTGCATCAACTGCACACTGATTATCAGTAACCCAGCTACCGATGCAATTGCCAAACCTAGCGTGCCACCTTTAACTTGGTAACCACCAAGCCCAGCTTGCTTGCGCTGAGTCGCGACCATTGCCACAGGTAAAAATACAGCCAAGATCACCAATGCGAAAGCTGCGTAACCCAATGCAGTAATAAAGCCCTGTGGGTAGAATAATGCAAAGCCTAACGGTGGCAAGAAAGTGACTAAGCCAACCTGCACTCTATGGCTAGGTGTTGCACTGCGCTTAAGTAGGTCTGAAATAAAGTCGAATAAGCCTAAGCTTACCCCCAGAAACGACGTAGCTAAGGCTAAATCTGCAAACACAGATACCGCATTGGCAATCATAGGGTTATGTAACAAGTTACTCAATGAACCTATAAACCCATTAAGGCTTTGGCTAGCCATCAACTCCTGTTGCGTTAACACGCCTTGGCTTGCCAGCATCCAAAGACCGTAAACCATTAGCGGCAATGCTGACCCAACAAGGATAATCCAGCGTAGCGCTTTAGTATCTTTACCTAAGTAACGCACCACTGATGGGATTGAACCATGAAAGCCAAAAGAGGTAAAAATAACCGGAAGTGAAGCTAACACAAGCCCTTGATGCACTGGTAACGCGACTAAGTTATCGACCGATACATGAGGCAGTAGCAAAAATAACATCACCACCAGCGCAACAAGTTTTAAGGAAAATAAGCTGCGGTTTATTATGTCTACTGAACGGGTACCAATGGCAACCACTGTACCGATAAGTAAGGTAAAAATAAGCGCCCCACTTTGCTCTGGTAAATCGAGTCCCGCCCAATTGACTAGCTTATCATTCATCTGCTCGCCGCCACCGGCAATGTATGCGGAGCAGAGTGCATAAAATAGAAACATCATTGAGAAGCTGGCTACTAGCTGACCTTTTCGGCCTAGTAGCTTATAGGCCAGAGTATGTAAGGTGGCATCCACTGGCGCGTATTGATGTACTTCAATCATCAACAATGCGGTATAGGTCATTAGTGACCAAATAAAAAACATAACGATACAGGCAACGCCAAAGCCTAGACCAGATGCAGCTAATGGTAGTGCCAACATACCCGCACCGATTGTGGTACCAGCGATAATAAGCATACTGCCGAAGATTTTACTATTGTTCATTTATGGTGTTCCAAATTAATAAGAGGAGGCTTCGGAACAGGCTTTGAATAGTGACCAACTTCCGAAAAATGGAATTGCCACAATGGAGTGATTTAAAACATGAGGGGGGAGAATTAACCTCTATCTACGCCATTGTGGCTATAGATAGTAATAAGCCTGAATAGGTGTTAACAACACGTGACTACCCTTAATAAATTCTGTTAATCAACGACTTAAATAACAGCAAGTTAGATGAGACTCCACGATAGGATGTCCACGTTCTACTGTCAACAAACATATCCGATTAATTTCGAATAAACAGACCTCGGCCGTTTTACGCTGCTTTGAAGTCAAAAGTAACTCATTTCAAATTCATTTACATACTGTTGCAACCCAAGCTTATACATTCGCTTGCTCCTCTGATAGGTTAACCGTATTAATTTAGATATTACTGTTTAACAGCATTTGCCTAGCGACTAAATTAGAGCTTTATTCGTGTGTAGCAGGTTAATAATAAAAAAGGACAGCTGAGAACAATGACATTAGTACAAGCCTGTAAAACCATCGTATTAAGCCTGCTTATTTTTGTTGTAAGTGGCTGTGCCAACACTAATAAACAAACTGAGTACCTTACCTTTGTTTCCCCTGGGGATACTGTTCCCGTCAGCCAATTTGTCGATACCCAAGGTAACAGCATAGATTTGAGCCAATCTAACAACAATAAGCTACTTATCTTATTCGCCACTTGGTGTCACGACTCACAGCGCACCATGAAACACTTAGTAAACTCAAATCTCCATCTCAGTCCAAATATCGACATCATTGGTATTGGCCGCGAAGAAACCGTAGCAAATTTAGATAAGTTCGCCGCAGAATATGAGCTGAACTTTGCTTTAGTGGCTGATACAGACAGATCAATTTACTCCCAGTTTGCCAATACAGGTATTCCAAGATTGATCTTGTTAGACGCTGATAATAAAGTAGTTAAAACGATTATCGGTGAAACAGACAACCCAATAACAGAAGTCGTGTGGTAATAGCGATTGGTGCCAAAGGAAACAAAAGGAAGAGTATGAGCAAAATCATAACCGAAACACCAAGACTTATTATCAGAGAGTTTAACCTCGATGACGTACAAGCCGTATATGATTTTAATGCTGATGAAAGAGTCAACCTATATACAGGCGACGCAGGAGTCGTAAAGTCACTCGCTGATGCCGAGCGCATTATTCGCGATATCTGGCTCAATGAATATTTACAATTTGGCTATGCTCGTTGGGCGGTAGTCTTGAAAGAAACTAACAGTGTTATTGGCTTTTGCGGCTTTAAAAATGATTATCGTATTGATGAAACAGATATTGGTTATCGTTTTGCACCTGAGTATTGGGGCCAAGGGTATGCGACTGAAGCTAATCAAGCTTGTATTGAATATGCTAAAGCCCATATGGATTTAGACTATATCGTCGGTGATGTTGTAGACAAAAATCACGCATCAATCAATGTGCTAAAAAAGCTGGGTATGAGCTTCAATAAAAAATTTCAAAATTTAGGCTTTATGATCCAACGTTACGACATGTATTTAAAAAGCAAAGCCTAGTCTTAAGCAAAAAAGCCCTTTGAATCATTAATCATTCACAGGGCTTTTTATGTGTCATTGCAGGTGATTTAAGCTTGTAATCCAACATCAGATGTTTACCAGCAACTCATATCAAGTTAACTCGCGATCTCTTTTACAACGGTGTTGCAGCTGCGAATATCAGATGGCGTTAAACTATGTAAATGTTCTATAAGCTTAAAGCACAGCTCAATATATTGAATCGCTTCCGCCCTACCCACTTCATAATTTACAGCATGAGCCACTTTGTTACGCAACTGGCGCAACTCGCTAAATAGCTTCCCCTGCTTAGTATTGATCAATGACTCGTTAATCAAGATATTCTCTATATGCTTGTAGCGCGTGTTTTGATCTAGAGTGATATTGTCACAGTGAGATTTAATCAGTTGCTCAGCCGCTAAGTCCACTTGCTCCCAAGCCTCTAGAATCGCTGAATTAGGTAGGCTATTTGCCGACGCAATAAGTAAGGTTTTCTTATCTGTTTTTAACTCAGGAAACACCCCCTGAGCTTGCTGAGTGACCGCTTTTAAACCTTGACCAAACTCAAGCTCTAAATCTTTAAACTTAAGCTTTTTAGCTAATGGGATCAGCTTAGATAAGGGTCGCTTTAAATTAATCACAGCAAACATCAGCACTGCTGGCCAAATCAATTTATCTAGCAGCTCAATGGTAAATTGCATCCAGCTCATTTAACTATCCTTCCATGTTATGCCATTAACTTACTCTAAGGTTAGCAAGATTCTCCACCAGAATAAAACTCGCCTAGGCTGCGAATGGACCTTGATTAAGTTACTTTTAGCCCGCTAGTTTTTATTTTTAGAAACTTGTTGATAGGTATTGCTATTCCAGTCAAACACATACTCAACGCCTTGCCACTCATACACGGTGCGACCATCTTTTTGGAGCACTCGAGCATTATCAGGTAATCGGGCTAAACCGCTCGAATAGCTGACACTCGTGGTCACTCGTTCTGGTGGCCTAACCACCTTAGGTTCAGGAGCTTTATAGGTTTGCCTGTCATAACGATAAGGCGAGTAGTAACGGTTGTTATAACCATAAGGATAGCGCCAACGAGAGCCCACGCCCCAGTTATAACCTGGGCGCCAGCCAGGCCTGTAATAACCATTACGATACGGATAACCGTACCAACTGTTAGATACACCTACATTCCAGCGCCAAGGGTCACGATAATCATAATTACTCCAGCCAAAACCGACACTCACATTACTTATCACTTGCGAGGTTACCAATGTAGCCACAGGCTTCGCTGTTAGCGGCATTGCAGCTAAAGCTAATAAGACGGCAAGATAACAGTGCTGTTTATGTATTCTCATCGCTATTTTCCTCTGTTGGAAAAACTCAACAAACATGAAAGGCGTTAATTAAGTTTACGCTCAAATAACCACTAATCCAATGCCATAAACTAAGCCATTACTAACAAAGGCAATTGCTTCAGTAAAGCCTGAAATATATCGAGAACACGCTTTGATGAACAAGCGTTTAACGCACGTTCGAATAATGCTATAGTGCGCGCCATATCACAGTTTATAGCGATGAGAATTCCCCTATGAGTTTTAAGGATTTGCGCAGCTTTATAGACCACCTAGAAACCAATGGTGAGCTGAAGCGTATTAGTCATCCCGTTGATCCTCATTTGGAAATGACAGAGATAGCCGATCGCGTTCTACGCGCCAAAGGCCCCGCTTTGTTATTCGAAAATCCGGTCGGCAATGATATGCCCGTATTAGCTAATTTGTTTGGTACCCCAAAACGCGTAGCTATGGCATTAGGTAAAGAAGATCCTCTCGCGCTTCGCGATGTGGGTGAGCTACTGGCTTTTCTAAAGGAGCCCGAGCCACCACGCGGCTTTAAAGACGCTATCTCAAAAATCCCTATGTTTAAGCAAGCCTTAAACATGCCGCCAAAAACCGTACGTAATCCTCCTTGCCAACAAGTAGTAAAAACCGGTGACGAGGTCGATTTAACTAAACTGCCTATTCAACACTGCTGGCCGGGTGATGTTGCGCCACTAGTAACTTGGGGTTTAACCATCACAAAAGGGCCACGCCAAAAGCGCCAAAACTTGGGTATTTACCGCCAACAATTACTCGGTAGAGACAAGTTAATTATGCGCTGGCTTGATCATCGCGGCGGCGCGCTAGATTTTAAAGATTTCAAAGAAAAGCATCCAGGTGAGCGCTACCCTGTAGTCGTTGCTTTAGGTGCAGATCCGGTGACAATTTTAGGTGCGGTAACTCCAGTGCCTGACGCCATGAGCGAATATGCCTTCGCCGGACTACTGCGCGGTGAACGTACTGAAGTATGTAAAGCACTTAGCTGTGATTTAGAAGTACCTGCCACCAGCGAAATCATCTTAGAAGGTTATATTGACCCAGAAGAGATGGCTGAAGAAGGTCCATATGGCGATCACACTGGCTATTACAACGAAACCGACTCCTTCCCAGTGTTTACTGTAACTCACATTACTCACAGAAAAGATGCCATTTACCACAGCACCTACACCGGCCGTCCACCAGATGAGCCAGCTATGCTAGGTGTGGCACTAAACGAAGTATTTGTGCCAATTTTGCGTAAGCAATACCCCGAAATCATCGACTTCTACCTGCCGCCAGAGGGCTGCTCGTACCGTATGGCAGTGATCTCGATTCGTAAGCAATATCCAGGGCATGCTAAACGAGTGATGATGGGCGCTTGGTCGTTTCTGCGCCAGTTTATGTATACCAAGTTTATTGTCGTGGTCGACGAAGACGTTAACTGCCGTGATTGGAACGATGTAATTTGGGCGATTACCACCCGCATGGATCCTAAGCGCGACACAGTTATGATCGAAAATACCCCTATCGATTATCTCGACTTTGCCTCGCCTGTTGCAGGTCTTGGCTCAAAAATGGGTATGGACGCTACGAATAAGTGGGAAGGCGAAACCGACCGCGAATGGGGAACACCGATCGTAATGGATGAAGCCGTAAAACAAAAAGTTGATGCCATCTGGGATGACCTAGGCATTGATGACGCACCAACCCTATAACTTTACCTTGCCAAATATTAGCAAGGGTTTATATTGCCTGCTACGGGTTAGCAGGCAAATGAATTTAGACTGAATAAGCTTCCAAAGAGAAGCTCATCAAGGATTAAAGATGAACACTATTAGCTGTACGATTGAAAAAGTAGCGCCATTTAATAATGCTGTGTTTCAGGTTATTTTGAAGCCTAGCATCGCTTTCAACTTTAAAGCGGGCCAATACCTATGCGTAGTTATGGGAGAGAAAGACAAACGTCCATTCTCTATCGCTTCAGCACCTGATGCAGAACATATTGAGCTACATATCGGTGCAGCTGTTAGCGAAAGCTACCCTATGCAAGTGGTAGAGCGTTTAAAAGAATGCTTAGCCACAGGAAATAGCATTGAAATTGAAGTACCTGGTGGTGATGCTCACCTACGAAGTGAAAGCGTCCGCCCTCGCCTGTTGATTGCTGGCGGCACAGGTTTTTCATATATCAAAAGTATTGTTGAGCAAAAGATTGCTCTTGGCCAAGATATTGAAACCACACTGTACTGGGGCTGTCGTAACCAAGACGCCATGTATTATGAAACCATTGCCCGTGAATGGCATGATGCTCACCCATGGCTTAACTTTATCCCAGTTATTGAAGAAGCAACCGATGACTGGAAAGGTAAAGAAGCGAATCTGCTTGAGCAGATAAAAGACGATTTTACTAGTCTAAAAGGCTATGACATCTATATTGCTGGCCGTTTTGATATGGTTGGTGCTGCGCGTGAAGTGTTCCGTACTATGGGTGTTGAAGAAGACCACCTCTACGGCGATGCGTTCGCGTTTATTAAGTAAATAAGTTGTAAGATCAACCAAAGGCGAGAGGATGCAAAATCCACTCGCCTTTTTTGTCGTTTTGCTTTTAACTTTAGCTTCGACTATGCCTTGCTTGCTACACTGGCGCGCTCAGTCACCCTTGGCTCAATGTCCATAAACTGTGGCGGCAAGCTTGGGTCATGCAAACGCGCAATCAATGCATTTACTGCCGCAGCGCCCAAGCGCCCAAGCGCGCTTTTGACTGATGAATACTAGTTAGCGCAGGGGTCATAAACTTCGCCAGCTGAATATTATCGTAACCAATTACCGATAACTGCTGCGGGATCTGCACTCCAGTGCGCTGGGCTTCATGTAATACACCAATCGCCATCATGTCGTTGCACACGAATAACGCGCTCGGTAATTTTCCATTAGCTTGTAGCTGAGCAAATGCCGCTTTACCACCTTCGGTTTCAAAGTTAGCTTCAATAACCCAATCTGGATTAATCGGTAAGTTTGCCTCCGCCATAGCATCAACAAATCCTTGATATCGTAAGTCTGCCTGCTGGCGATTACGCGGACCGGTAATACAGCCTATTTGCGTATGACCGTTATCAATCAGGTATTGGGTCGCTAAGATGCCGCCTTGGCGCGAGTGGCCTTGAATTTTGTCGCAAGGAAAATCCACTTGGCCCCAATCCATTACCACAACAGGTAAGCCACCTAAACGGCGATACAGCAATGCATCCTCACCTTCAAGCATAGCGCACATCATGATTAAACCATCGACACGGCGCTCAATTAAAGTGGTTAACGAGCGCTTTAATCGCTGTGCATCCCCCTCTGTATTACACAGAATAAGGTTATACCCTTGCTGGTAACAGGCTTGCTCAACGCTGCGCACAACCTCAGCGTAAAATGGGTTAGTCGAGGTCGTCACCAACATGCCAATAGTTTTAGTGCAGTTCTGTTTAAGGCTACGAGCCACGGCTGAAGGGCCATGATAATTTAACTGCTGCGCAGCATCTTGCACCCGCTTTGCAATATCATCACTTACAAACCGAGTTCCGTTCATCACATGGCTGACTGTTGATGTGGATACGCTGGCAAGTTTGGCAACATCTTTCATGGTGGCCATGGATTAGCTTCCTATCTTGTCACTTATACTAATTACTGCGCAGTAATAAACTGCTCAACTTCATCTCGCGATGGAATTGAAGTTTGCGCGCCAAAACGGGTGACTGAAATCGCTGCCGCACCGTGGGCAAATACCACTGCATCTTCAATAGCTTTACCTTCAAGTAAACCCGTTACAAATGCACCGTTAAAAGTGTCGCCAGCGGCTGTTGTATCGGTGGCTGTTACTTTAAAACCTGGGATGATTTTACCTGTGCCTTGCTGGCTTATGTAAACGCCCTTAGAACCTAAAGTAATCATCACAATGGCAATGCCTTTATCGTGTAACGCTTGAGCTGCTTTAGCGGCACTATCAGCGTCAGTCACGGCAACGCCTGTTAGCACTTCGGCTTCTGTTTCGTTAGGGGTGATTATATCAACCATTGCCAACAACGCATCAGGTAAAGCACGTGCTGGTGCGGGATTTAAAATCACTTTGGTGCCATTCGCTTTAGCTATGCTCGCTGCATACTCAATACCTGCAAGTGGGGTTTCTAGCTGCATCAATAAGTAATTAGCCGCAGCAATTTGCGCACAGTGTTGGTTCACAACCTCAGCGGTTAAGGCATCGTTCGCTGCTGCGGCAATACAGATACTGTTCTCGCCGCAATCGCTCACTTGGATCATCGCAATACCGGTAGGCGTATTCTCAATCATGTGCACCGCAGAGATATCTATGCCGTCGTCAGCAAACACGCCACGAATATTTTGTCCAAAACCGTCATCACCCACACAAGCAATAAAACCAATATCGGCATTTAAACGTGCGGCTGCAACGGCTTGATTAGCACCTTTGCCACCTGGAATAATTTGATAATTCCGCCCATGTAAAGTTTCCCCCGGACGAGGAAAAGAAGGCACTTGTAAAACATGATCGGCATTAACACTGCCTAAAACAATTAACTGAGACATTTACATATTCCTTGATGTTCTCTGACTCACGGCCAACTTAACTTGTTGTTGGGCTCAGAGGAAAATGCGCCTAGATATTAACTCTACTGACGCCAAATACTAGTTTGCCAAATTGCGGCTTAGATTACTGTGTTAGAGTAACGATTTTTAACGCAACAGGTATCGATTTTTCAACCACTTGGCCTTTTAAAATCTTATCGGCAATAATAATGCCGGTGGCACCAAGTAACTCAGGTTGCTGAGCAATGGTGGCCGATAACTGTTGGCGTCTAACGGCTGCAATACCTTCATCGGTACCGTCAAAACCAATCACCATAATATCTTTACCCGCCGCTTCAATTGCCCGTAGTGCGCCTAAGGCCATTTCATCATTCTGGGCAAATACCGCCTGCACATCACCATTAGCTGCCAACATATTTTCCATCACGTTTAAGCCTTTTGAGCGGTCAAAGTCCGCAGGCTGACTAGATAGCATGTGTAACTTATTGGCAATCACTGCATTGCTAAAACCTTCACCGCGCTCACGAGCAGCAGAGGTACCCGCGATTCCCTCTAACTGAATTACTTTAGCGTCATGCCCTAACTGCTGCGCAATAAACTGCCCCGCAAGCTCACCACCAGCGATATTGTCAGACGCTATATGACTAACGATATCGCCATGCGCAGCGGTTCTATCTAATGTCAGCACTGGAATGTTAGCGCGGTTAGCGGTACGAATGGCATTGGTTACCGCTAACGCATCGGTCGGGTTGATCAAAATCGCTTTAACGCCGCGCATCGTTAAGTCTTCAACGTTTGCCAGCTCTTTACTCGGGTCGTTTTGCGAGTCCAGTGCAATCAGCTTATAACCTAGTTCTTTGGCTTGCGCTTCAGCACCATCTTTCATAGTGACGAAAAAGGGATTATTCATTGTCGACAGTACGATAGCAATCGCATCTTGTGCGCTGGCGCTAAAAGGCGCACAGGCAGACAACAGCACGATCGAGCACAGAGCAGAGGCTTTAAGATTAGCAAGTCGGTTCATGGTAAACCTTGTCAATTCGGGAAATACAAAAAGGCAGCACACTAAATGCACTGCCATATCGCGTTATGCTTTTTGCTTAGTATCGATAAGTACCGCCAGCAAGATCACGCTGGCTTTAGCAATCATCTGGTAATACGACGACACATCAAGCAGGTTTAAGGCATTGTTCAAAAAGCCAATGATAAGTGCGCCAATTAAGGTGCCCATGATCCGGCCTTTACCGCCCATCAAACTGGTACCACCTAACACGACCGCCGCAATCGCATCGAGTTCATAACCCATACCCGCTGTAGGCTGCGCCGACGATAAACGCGCCGTGACGATAATGCCAGCTAGCGCCGCCATTGAGCCACAAATGGCATAAGCAGCAATCTTAACTTTATCTACTGCAATACCCGATAATCTCGCCGCAGACTCATTACCACCGACCGCATATATATAGCGGCCAAAACGCGTGTGATTAAGCAAATACCAAGCGCCAATAAATACAATCGCCATTAACCATACTGGCACAGGGATCCCCAGTACATAGCCCGTACCTAACCAAGTAAAGCTGTCTGCTGTATCAGTAAATCCTGTTGGCACAGGGCGACCGTCGGTGTAAACCATAGTTACGCCGCGAAGCAGTGTCATGGTCACTAGCGTTGCAATAAAGGCCTGCACCTTGCCCTTAGCGACAATAATTCCGCTAATTGCGCCGAGTGCTGCACCAGCAATTAACGCTACCGGTAACGCCACCACAACGGGCACATCCATACCGATTAAAGTCGCTACAATCGCGCCACTGAGCGCTAAGACTGAACCGACACTTAGGTCAATCCCCGCGGTTAAAATCACTATGGTCATTCCCACAGCAATAATGGCGTTGATCGAAGTCTGACGCAGGATATTGAGTAAGTTATCAAGGGTTAAAAAATTAGGGTTCAGTAAAGACACCACAAATATAAGGCTAAACAAGGCGATGAGAGACTTATTCTCAATTAACCACGCTTTATTAATGCGCTTATAAAACGGCTTCGCTGTAATTGACTGACTCATGCAATATCCTTATGTAATGTTTTACCCACTGCGCAAGCAAGAATAGTTTCTTGATCTGCTTGGCTTGCATCAAACTCACCACTAATCTGGCCTTGGTGCATCACTAAAATGCGGTCTGACATTCCCAGTAACTCCGGCATATCCGACGATACTAAAATAATGCTCATTCCTTGCGCCTTGAAACGATTGATTAAATCGTAGATCTCTTTCTTTGCCCCCACATCTACACCGCGAGTAGGCTCATCTAATATGAGTACTTGTGGCAAGGTCATTAAACCTTTAGCAATAGACACTTTTTGCTGATTTCCCCCCGACAAATTGCCAATGCGCGCATCACGACTTGGGGTTTTAATATTGAAGGCATCGATAAAACGGTCGACTTCGGCCATTTCATCACTGTGGCGTAGTTGCAGCCCCGAACTGAGCTTAGACAATGCACAAATAGACATATTTTCTTTAACCGACAAATCCAGCAGTAAACCATCGCCTTTACGGTCTTCAGAGATATAAGCAATCCCGGCAGCTAGCGCCTGTTGCGGACTATTAATCTTAATATCGCTGCCATTCAGTAAGACCTGTCCTTGAGTTTTAGTCTCTGCGCCAAAGATCATTTTCATTAGCTCTGTGCGCCCCGCCCCCATCAAGCCAGAGAAACCAAGGATTTCGCCTTTGTTAAGGTTGAAGCTCACATTGGCTACCCCCGGACCCGATATCTGATTCACCGCTAAACGGCTACCTTGATGAGTAATCGCGATACGCGGATATTGGTCTGCTAACTTGCGACCCACCATACGTTCTATCAGTTGATCTTCAGTGATATCGGCAATCGCTGATTCATTAATAAAACTGCCATCACGCAATACCGTAACCGCATCGCAAATAGTGAAAATCTCTTGCATACGATGGGAGATGTAAACGATACCGCAACCTTGATCTCGCAGTTCGTTTATCACCTTAAATAAAGATTGGGTTTCGATGTCAGTTAGCGCATCAGTCGGCTCATCCATAATGATGACTTTCGAGTCGAACGAAATTGCCTTGGCGATCTCAACCATCTGTTGCTCACCTAAGCTCAATTGGCCGACTAATATTTGTGGTGCATGGGATAGAGATAAACGGCTTAATAGTGCTGATGCTTGGGCATTCATTTCATCCCAAAGTATGCGGCCAAAGCGCGAGGTAATCTCACGACCGAGGAAAATATTTTCTGCGATAGTTAGCTCAGGAAGCAGGTTTAGTTCCTGATGAATGATGCTAATCCCAGCCGCTTGTGAGTCGCGGGGACCATCAAAACGACGTGCCTTACCTTGATAAACAATACGCCCAGCATCTAAGTTATAGATCCCTGTGAGTACTTTCATCAGGGTCGATTTACCTGCGCCATTTTCTCCCATCAATGCCATCACTTTGCCTGGGTAGACATTTAAGCTGGCTTTATTTAGGGCTTTAACCCCGGGAAAAGACTTTTCAATGGCTTGTAACTGCAATATTGCTTGGGTCATGGGTGACTCCGCTAAGCTTAAAATACAACACCAGTTTTAAAAATCACATTGGCATACGGGGTACATTCACCAGTGCGGATCACTGCTCGGCTATGGCCTGTACGCTGCTTAAATGCTTCATGGCTAATATATTGAATTGAAAATATACGCCCAGTTGCTTGTTGCTCAGCTTCGATTTCAGCCAGCAATGCTTGATGGCACTCAGGGCTGACATTGGCAAACTCTTGTGCCAATACAATGCCTTCGATTTGCGAGCTTGCTAACCAAACTTTCACAGTGGCAATAAAGCTTGGTACGCCATGGGTCAGTGCTAAATCAATACGCTTAACTTGCGCAGGAATAGGCAAGCCTGCATCACAAATAGTCACTTCATCGGTATGGCCCAATGTTGCGGCTAGGTAGTTCATATCGGCATTGAGTAAGGCGTGTTTGTTCATCTATTAACCTAAGGATTATTGCCAACTATCGAAACGTTTCGATGGCGATTTCAAGCAGAGTAATCGAAACGTTTCGATCATGCATGGTGATCAGTTTTTAATTGTGATCTAGCTAACGAAAACAGTGGGGGGATGGAGGAAGAAAATAGTTTTTTGAAAAAAGAAGGGGCTAGATCCTAGAGCAGCTTCGCTGCGAGAACGGGCTAAGCCCTGCTATACGATCAAAAGAAGCCACACTGTATCTTGTGCTTTACCGTCTCAGCTCATACCGTCTTAGCTTTTCCTAGGACCTAAGACCTCGAACCTACTTTTAACCTAGAACCTTCTTTTGTTAAAGCTTCACCTTATCGTACTCATACCAAGCCACTAGGTTACCTAAAATAGGCACTATCCATACCGCGGTTTCAGAGTCCTTATAGATACGGTAAAAATACAAGTCGCTATCGATGATTTCGTGCTTACGAATTTCACGATAAAAATGCATTGCTGACGAACTCACCTGATCTGGCTTCATCAACTCTTTTTGCGCTACTTTGACATGGAAAACATCCACATCTAAGTCATTAATCTGTTCACGGTACTGAGTAAAATCACCTTTAATTTTATATTTAATCGGTGTGGTCTTACACTCTTCATCGGTGACACAGGCAGCCGAGTAAAACTTACCGGTTTTTTCACCTTCGTAAATCAACGATAGACTGATATCAGAGCGCACCAACATATTCCCTTGCACCGGAAAATATACGTCTGCGTGATAGTGATGCTCAATAAAGCCACTAGTGCCCGGTTCATCATGAGGAATGATCACACGGTTATAGCGAATGCGATTTTCCATCTTTTGGGTTAACTCTCTAAAGGTTTGCATATTCAAACCCGCTGGAGTCAGATCGATCGCTGTAATATTGATTAAGCCTTTGCCTGAACAGTTTTGCTTGTCCGCATCAGGGCAAACCGCCATCGAATAGTAATTACCGTCAGTCACAGCAAAACCATTAAACTTACTGATCCCTGGTAGGTGGTTCGATTCTGGCGCTAAATGCTTTTGCCACATAGAAGCGTGTAAATGTGAAACGTTATCTTTATGAATAAGCTGTACGTCTTGCTTGGTCCCCCCTATGTTTAAGCTTATTTTCTTATCAGAATCCCAACTGTTTTTAGCCTTAACGACACCGTGATAATCGCTGAAGTACCATACCCAAAGCACAATCAGCACAACGATAAAAATACCGCTAAGCTTAACTAACAAAGAGACATCGACAATCGCGGCACGTACCGATTCAGGATCGTTAACCGCCAACATTTTAATATGCGAACGTGTTGAGACATTAAGCTGATAACCACGACCAGCAATAGTACGCAACATAACTTCAGGGTAGGCTTCAAGCTTCTTTCTAAGAGTACTGACACATTGGGTTAACGACGTGGCGGCAACCACGCGGTCCGGCCACCCTGCAGCCAATAGGTCTTCCTTGGTACACACCGAACTAACAGCGAGTATTAATTGATGCAAAACCGCAGACTCTGACACCGTCAGGGTTATGGTTTTATTATTCGCATGATCAACTAATTGCTTAGCTTCTTCATCCAGCTCCAAGTATGGAGTAATTTTCAGCACCTTAAACCTCTACAAATCAATTCACTGTAACTCTGGCATTAATAAAACTTAATCTTAGTTTACTAAAAAATTTTATTAAAAACGTGATTTCGCCCTGATATCAAATCAGCTACTAAAAATCAGCATGTTAATGTTCACATAACTAACATTTTAATAGTTGAATAAATCTAAAATGCCTTAAGTTACTGCTATTGCTCTATTTTAAATGCCGTTTTAATCAATATACAAATTCTTATTTGTAAATATTATTCGACTAGTTAAATCTAATTAACCATTATAAAACTCGACGTTTAAATATCTGGTTAGCAATAAACGCTAACAAGACAATCCACAACAACATAACTGCGTAAAGAGCCCATTTTCCCCAAGCAACTGAAGCCAGCATGGCTAAGCTGCCTTTACCTGCATCACTAGCAATCAGGTTAATCGCCCGGTAAAGATCTGTTGGGTTTAGCGCAATTAAGACATTGATTATATACTGATTAAAAAAAGCTAAATCTGCAACCAATAATGTTAATAATAACAAGTCATATATCAGCACAAACACAAACCAAACAAATAAAACACTCGCTACGGCTTTGGCTTTTTCTGCTGATTTTAAGCTGACGATATAACCGAACAAAATAAAAGCTACCGCTAATAAGATACTACTGATAATAAACTGACCAAACTGACTCACAATTTGAACAACTTCATAATCCTCATTAAACGCCAGTAATAGCAATGCGGTTAAACCAAAGGCAAAGCCGATAGTCACACTCATAATTAAACTGTGACCGAGTAGCTTACCCATTAGAATCTGTAAACGAGTAATCGGGTAAGACAACAGTAACAATAAAGTGCCAGACTCATCCTCCCCTACAAAGGCGTCGTAGCTCACTAGCATCGCCGCTAGAGGGATAATAAACACCGCAATAGTCGATAAACTAGAAATAAGTGCGCCAAGTTGAGGCAAAGCTAGATGGCCAGCAACGGCGCTGCCAGCAAAGGTCACACTTAATGACAAAATTAAAAAAATTAACGAGATAAATAACACCCAACGATTACGCAGACTATCTTGGATCTCTTTTTTAGCGATAACATACACAGGAGACATCAGCATAGTCTTAGCTCACTCCTTCAACTTGAGCGCATTGCCCCATATAAAAATGATAAATCTCGGCCAACGCAGGTTGCTGCAGACTAAAATCGTAAACTTGACACTCTTGAGTCAACAGCTTTAACACCTCGGGTTTAGCCTGTTCATCTAATAACAAAGCATCATCTCGATATAAAGCGGCAAGCTTTGGCTGTATAGCCATAACCTGCTTCAATTGCGGTGAGGTCAAACGTGTCTTTAATCCGCTCGCTAAGCGCAACTGAGCGAGACTGCCCGTCGCTAACGCTTTCCCTTTAGCTAGGATCAGCCCGATATCTATGTTGTTTTCAATTAATGACAATTCATGGGTACACACAATAACCCCACATCCCTGCTGTTTAAGCTCAGTAATCTTGCCGTACAGAAACTTGGATGCCACTGGGTCGAGACCGACTGTCGGCTCATCAAGGAGCAATAATTCCGGCTCAGATAGAATGGCTTGTGCAAACCCAAGTCGCTGTTTCATGCCCTTTGAATAGGTTTTTAATGCGCGATCTTGAGCGTACTCTAAACCAAACTCTTGTAGCAGCTGTTTAACCCGAACTGACTTCACGCCCTTTAGCGCGGCAAAGTAATTTAAGATTTCTTTACCTGTTAACTTGTCATAAAAACTGACGTTTTCCGGTAAATAGCCAATCTTCAAATCAGCTCTATTCGTCAGATTAAACAGGTTTTTATCTAAAACTGTTACCTCACCACTTGTTGGCTTGATAAGTCCCAACATAATTTTTATCAGGGTCGACTTGCCAGCACCATTATGCCCAAGCAGTGCCATAGTCTGGCCCCGTTCAACCTCAAAACTCACATCATTAAGCGCAGCGAATTCACCAAAATGATGCCGTATATGATGTGCTGATACCGCTAAACTAGGATTCATTGACTCTCCAAACATGCTGCTACGTTCTTTAGGTAAGCTATGGTATTACAAACTAAAAGCGGGGTTTTGTTGCAGTAACGGGTAACTGTCGACAATGCCGCTAGGCTTGGTGACTTCAAACTGATTTTGTACCCAGCGCAGCACCACAACTATCGGGCTATCCATCAAGAAGTTAGCTTCAGGATAAAGCCAGAATAACTTATCGATATTATCATTGGGCTGATAAGCGGTATTGCCTACCCCTTGCGATTTGTGATCCCAACCTAAATAACCGCTCCAATAGTTACCGCGGCCTTCATGACTCCACTCCAGCAGCGAATCACCGACATATTTCACCTGACTAAAGTTATCAATAAACTGATTGCCATAGACCAAGTTACCCTCGCCCCCCATCGCCATATAAAAACCGATGTCATTGTCAGCAAAGTGATTATTAATAATGGTATTGTCACGGGCACCATAGACAAAGATGCCTTTGCCCTCTTGCCCTTGGATTTGGTTTTCGTTGCGGTTAACGATTTGCTCAACTTGGTTTAATTCCACCAACGAGTCTTTAGTCATATTGAGTAAGATGCCAAAATCAATCGCATCCCATACTTTGTTGCTATACAAATGAATTCGTTTCGAATCCATCAGTGCATAACCACCATCAACTTGATAACTGCGATTATTAAAAGCTTCATCATCATGGGTGTACATGTAATGAATGCCATATTGCTGATCAAATAGTTGGTTGTCGTAAACTTTACTTTGGCTACTGGACTCTAAATACACCCCGTCACGTACACCAGAGATAGTATTGCCCCAGATCTCAGAGCCAATAACATGTTGCAGATGAATCCCATCACCTCGGTCTAAGGTGTATAGCGTGTTATTCCCGACAATCACGTTGTTATTGATTTTAATATTATTAAGCTCATCAGCCCGCACGCCAAAGCCATTTCCTTGCAAATTATTATTATGAATTTTAACGCCATCAGCACCGGGCTCAATCAAAATAGCAGCGTCACGCTCGTAATGATCATTACCCCAGTTTGTAATTCTCAAACCTGAGATCTCAACATTAGCCGCAAACACGGTAATGGCACTGCCAATACCAGCGGCATCGATAATACTGTCACCTAAGCTTGAGAGAGTAATGGACTGACGAATTTCAAATGGCGCTTGGTAACGCCCAGGAGCAAGAATTATGCGGTCGCCGGACTTAACCTCGACTAATACTTGAGTTAATTCTGAAGTGCTGGCAACAGTGATGGTCTCGGCATGGCTATTAGTACCAACACCAAGAGCGATAAATAAGGCTAATTGCCAAGTTCGCTGCAGTGAGGTGTTACAGACTGATCTGTACATAGATTAATACCCGCTCAGCAGATTGTTGTACCGATTTAAAAAATCACACCAGCTCATCTAATTTGCACTACTCGCCGTCGAGTAGCTCAATGGTAATTTGGTCATAAGCTAATACAGCACCGCCAAACTCTGTGGCAAATTGAGTTGCAGCTTCCTTAGAAGAGAATGATGCCACAGCAGGCCCCATTACCGCTTTTTTACTTGTGCCATAAACATACCAAGCTGTTGTCGCATCGATAAAGGCATTATCACTGGGAGTATCCCAATCTGTTACCGACATATCATGCACCTTTAAATGCGTGATCTGACGTTTATTCTCAGGTTGCAGCGCAAAATTAAACATATCTCGCGTTGAGCAGAACTTTGGCACTATGGTTTCACCTTTCAAACCTAGCTGACCTTTAGGCCCCGGATACTTAGTGATCATCATACCGCAAAGGTGGCAACGATCATGGTCGTGGATTGGTTGCGCTTCGGTCGACTGCAACGCCGCATCACCTTGACTACAAGCATACATTAGCGGAATAAATAACAAGATGAGCATCAGTTTTTTCATAGTAGGTCCAATTTGGAGTATCGAAGAGGAGCACTCACTGCCTTGTCGTTATACAGCATGACAAGGCGTGAGCTTAGTTGTTTAGCGCGGAGTTCAACTCCTAATACTCACCTTGCAGGGACGGCGCATTAGGAGTGAACAACTCACCAACTTTGCTAACTTGCTCTAAGGCTAGATAGCGAAGTTTTGGCCTGCATATAAGATAAACATACGCAGACACATCATGCCGGCAACGGCACATACACCTGATAAATAAAACGCTTTAGCGCTGTGGCTAAAAGTTTTACCTGTGGCAAAGTTCAGTAATAGTGGGCCACCGAAACCTAGACCAACAACACCAAACCAGAATACCGCTGCCCACTCTCCAGTATGGAAAGCTTCAAATGCACTTTGTGCACCCGCGTTACCTGTCATTAGTGATGTTACAATCATGAAGATGAAAAGGATTTCAGCAAACATGATTGGCCATTCAGCGCCGTGTAGGATCTTCATATCTTGGCTATGTAAGTCTTCTTTAAACATCGATACTGCAACCATTTTGGCAGCAGCAGCACCCGCTGAAATACCAGAGGCAATAAATAGCGCCGGCAGTACAGAAGTGTTGATGATAGGAAAACGAATAAGCGCCGAAATAAGGAAACCGGTATAAGCACACACCGCAAGGGCCAGTACCAATACTGTGACTTCACATGGACGACGGACCCCTTGTAGCTTTTCAACTACTGGCACTAGCACTTTAAGTGCAGGTACTGAACGGATCTCTTCTTCAAAGGCGAATAAACAAATTAGTGCCACTAATGGGATATACACTGACAGTGCAATAACACCGATAGACATCACTGAATTTAGGTTGTAGTAAACCAGAATTCGCCAGAAGAATAATGGGTTAGTTAAGTCCAATACCAAGCACAACATACCTAAGCTGATGGTCACAAATGAAATCAGTGCCGCAGCTTTATAAAATGGCGTGTTAGTCGTCTGTTTTTTGTAGAATCGTAAGAATAATGCAGTGGCTAGCGCACCACCTGATATCCCCGCGAAAAACAAGTAAACAGCAATAGGCCAAGGCCAAGCAAGGCCCTGTGATAGACCCATGGTAAACTCAATATTACCGTCCATATCTATACTCCCTGCTTAACAATAGGTATATAACGTAAGCTTGGTTCCGTACCAAATCCCGGCTTAATGCGCACAGAATCTTTTACTCGTAGTAACTTACTGATATAGGATGTCGGGTCGTTGATATCACCAAATACAAGTGCGTCATAACGACACTTCTGTACGCAAGCAGGTAGCTCACCAATGGCAAGTTTACTGTTTAGGCAGAAGTCACAATTGTCGGCAACATCGGTTTCTTTATTAATATAACGTGCGTCATATGGGCAAGCGGCAATACAGTATTTACAACCTGCACACTTAGCTGCGTCCATAGTCACAATGCCAGTCTTCTCATCTCTGTGCGCCGCGCCTGTTGGGCAAACGGTGACACAAGGTGCGTTCTTACATTGCTGACATGAGACACGGACAAACTTACGTTCACAGCCACATTCTGTGGTTTTACCGCAGTGTGGACAAGGCTGCCCTTCTACGCCACCTGAATGCTGTTCCATTAGCAGTCTCGACTTACCTTCAGGCAAGTGGTTAGCTAAATTACAGGCTTCTTTACACTCGCCGCAGCCAGTACATTTGTTTTGATCAAACACCATCGCATAATGGGGCTTGCTTGCATCTGACTCACCCTCTTTGACAGAACTGCACCCTAAGGGCGCTATTATCAAAGAGCTGGCTCCTAAGCACTTAAGGAACCTCCGTCTCTCTATATTTTCACTCACAGCATCCTCCAGCTATCAGCTATTTTACTGATATATTTATACTTATTAGGTTTTACGTGACTTTACTCAGATGCAGCCACTGAACGATTAGCTATTTTTTGCTCGGCTCGTAAAATTGCATTATTAATTGAGGCTCGATTTACGCTTGGATTGTCGCTTTCGAGTAGCTTCAACCATTGCTTAATGGCTGATTCAAACTCGCCATTAAGGTAAGCATGGTTGGCAAGTAATAGCCGAGACTGTGGTTCGTATTCATCCAAGGCTAATGCTCTGGCGATAACTAAATTAACGTCTAAACTCATCTCTCGTTTGTCGCGGTAATACATAGCATTGGCTTTCATACCGAGTACGCTAGCGCTATCGCCTGACAGAGTAAGTAAGTCATTAAGGGTTTGCACTGACTCGCTATATAGGCCGCCATCCACGTAGGATTGAGCCAAATTTAATAATGCAATTTCATTGCTAGGTTGCTCATTTACTTTCTTTGCGTTTTTATTGATTTCTGCGGTGATCAGATAATCAATATTGGTGTCTACCACTCCTTTGTTCCAACCATTGAAATGGCCTAATTGTGAGTAAATTAATATTGTCGTTGTAAAGAGCACTACAGATAGCACCACTGGTGCCTTAACGTTGACGGAGTGCTCATCTATTCCATCTTCGCCAAGGTTAGCTATCGGGGTTACACCATACTTTTGACTAGAGTGATGATGACGCCAAATTAAGGTGATAACTGCACATAGGGTGACAGTAATACCGATAGCTAAACTATTCATAATGACTCTCTACAAACGACAAACTTAAAAACTGACTTAAAAACTAACTGTAAAAACTTGCTTAACACTATCGTGTTAAGTGCAGCAATTAGTGACCGCCGCCCATCATGCCGCCCATACCCATACCGCTTAAGCCCATACCATGTGCGTTATCACCTGGTGCTTCCACTTTCACTAGCTCAACTTCAAACACTAATGTTGATTGCGGTGGGATAATGCCAACTTGCTTGTCGCCGTAGGCAAGAGCAGCAGGAATAGCAAACTTGTAAGTTGAGCCTTCGTTCATCAACGGAATGCCTTCTTGCCAGCCTTCAATGACGCTCATTAATGCAAAGCGGTTTGGCTCGTTACGCTTGTGAGAGTCATCAAACTCAGTACCGTCGATCAAGAAACCTTTGTAATGCACGGTCACTACGTCTTGTGGGTTAGGCTTACGACCTTCGCCTTCAGAAATCACTTGGTATTGCAGACCAGACTCTGTCTCTTTTACGCCATCTTTATTTTTGTTTTCAGCTAAATATTCATTACCGGCAGTAACGTTAGCTAGGGCAATTTTAGCCTCAGCGGCTTCACGAGCCGTGTTAAGGATCTCTGCGCGCTGGTTTAGGAAAGTGAGAATTTCTTCATCTGAAAACTGTGGATTGTTTTTAAGTGCATCCACCACACCTTCAATAACAAGGTCTACGTCTACTTCTGCACCAAGCTCTGTTTGGCTGTAGATTTGGCCAGAGATATATTTACCTAAAGAAGCACCGATACTGTAAGACTCTTTTTGTACATCAGAAGTCAGCTCGGTTGCGGCCATTGAGTTGGCAGACATAAACAGGGTGAAACCTGTCACAACAGCTAGGGTAGTTTTTGTAAATGTTTTCATAATAATTATCTCTTTAAATCAATTTGCTACGTATTACGTTTATGACCCAACATCCGGCTGTTATGGCTTTTCTGTTACTCGGTTCGATAAGCGCCACCCATAAATGCCATCAGGCATCTGCAGAACATTGGTGTAACCCATCTTCATCGCCTCATGCGCAGCAATTTCGCTGGCGTTACACAGGCGATTGGCGCAATAAAACACCATCACTGCATCTTTCTTAGCTGGCAGTAGCTTTTTCCACTCTTTAACGTTGAAGTAAATCGCACCTGGAATGAAACCTTCAGCCCAAAGCTCTAGCGTATTCACATCAAAGAAATATACCCCTTCCTTGCCGACTAAAGACTCAGCTTCCATCATGCTGATAGTCGCAAGCTGATGTTCATAACGATGAGCAGGTGCCATCTCAGAACCACCACCTGCTAGACAGCTGGCAGAACTTGTAATTAACGTCAGGCTTAACAGAATTTGACCCAGTGCTTTTTTCATCATCTTTTCTCTCTATTGCCTCGGCAATTATTGCAGTGCAATGCATGCCGAGGCGGTTAACTAGTTATGCGGCTTATTTAGCTGCGTAACCTGTTCCATCTAGAATATTTTGCGCTTGCGTAACATACGTTAGTGCAGCATCTAGACGCTTCTGGCTATAACGGAAGCCATGCACACCCCAAGAACCGTCTTTCTTGATTAGATCAACAGTCTCTGCAGCTTTCTCAGCTAGCATTAGAACTTGAGTCTTGTCTTCAGTAGACAACTTAGTCACTTCTAATAGCTGGTCGATACGTACAAGAGCTTGTTCAACTTTCGCGAAAACTTCTTTAACAGGAGTTTGCATCTTCATTACTTCACCGTAGATCTCTAACTGGTCTTCGTAATGTAGGCCTTTTTCAAGTTCAGACTGGAACTGGCTGTGACAACCTTTGTTCTCTACCACGTCGTGGTCAGAGATAGAGGTACGAGCACAAGACCACATTAAGTCTAGGTATGAGCGACCTTCTTCGTTCTTAGCAACAGTCCAACCTTTACCAGCCTTAGGACCTTGAGTACGTGGTTCACCTTCTGGTGGGTTTAGTGTCTTCAGTGTTGGATCAACCTGGATCTTCCACATATGTGACTTACGTACTGCGTCGAAACCAGCTTGGTCAGGGAACTGCAGTGCCTTGAAGTTTTCACAGCTACCCATGTTAGGCATGTGACAGCTTTGACAAGTTTGCTGGTTGTGTGTATCTGAATTTTCAGCAATCAACGTCTGTGCTTCGTGACAGTCTTTACAGTCTTTCTTCAGCTTTGGCGTAGTGAAGCCTGACTTCCAATCACCATCAGTCACTTCGTGTGGATCGTGACATGTAGTACAACGCATGCCCTTCTCGTAGTGCACAGAGTTATACATCTGTGAACCTTCAGTACCACATGATGGACATAGTGACTTCATCTTCACACCAAAAGCGTATTCACGCTTTTCTTGTGCTTGAGGCGTGTCAGCAAGTGTTGGGTCGTACTGGAATCGTTGGTGACAACGTTCACAGTTAGACTGCATACCGCCAGTACCGCCATCTAAGTGACCACCCGCGCCATGACACTCTTCACAAGCGATACCACGAGAAATCGTGTGCTCTTGAAGTTTCTTAGGATCACCTAACGCATCGAAGAATTCTTGCTTGTTTTGGAAGTCAAACTTGAACGTATGACAAACTTCACAGTAAGAACTTGCTGGTTGGAACAACATCTCTTTTTCGTACTTAGCACCGTATGAACTCATACCTTGCTGGTGCGAACCTGAACCACCGAAACCTGCTAAGGTTGTTGGGAATTCTGGGATAACATCGTTAATTTTCTTAGACATTTCTGGTGTTAACCATTCAGCCCAACCACGAGAGAACTGGTTAGCACCCGCTACCATTTTACCGGTACCGTCGCGTAATAAACCGTCTCTGATGTGGTAAGTACCACGTACTAACCATGCATCGATGAAACCGTATTTAGTACGAGGTGTACCAACAGTTGCATAGATCATGTCTGGTGTAATACCGTCTGGCAAAATGGACGTGTCTTTAGTGTTATACATGGTCTTTTCAATGTCGTTATCCACTTCAGGGTGTTCACCTGGGAAACGAATTGTTTGAGCGTGACGCGAACGCTGCCACTTCTCGTATTGAGTCGCGTGACATTCAGCACACTTCTCTGGACCAACGAAATTGTTTGGATAATCTAGAATTGATTTAGCACCTAAACGGTACTGAACCGCGCGAGGTGCGCCAACACGCTCACTATAGTTAGGGCTGTGGCCAGTATCTAAATACTCTTCACCACGGTCACTGATATGGTAATCACCAATCAAGTTACCGGCTTGCTGATATTTGAATACTGGGTGGTTCTCAAATAAATAATCGAATAACTCTTCTTCTTGAACGATATAGTCTTGCAGCGTTTTCACACCGTTAACTTGTTGCATACCGTTATATTCAGAAATAGCCCCTTTAGCGGTTTTACCCATCTGAGGGATGCTGTCATATTTTCCAGCAGCGTTCGCATTGGCAATGGCACCAAAACAAAACAGCACGCTTAATGCTACCTTGTGTTTCCACCGTCTCATCATTCACTCCTACTTATATTATTTTATTTTTTCACTGTTTTTTGTGGGCCTATAGCGGCACACATTTTTAAAAACTAACCGTTCACCGATTGAGCTAAACAACTGAGCGACACCTATTTTCCATATAAAAAACAGTAAAAATCTGCGCTACTGCACACTTAAAAATCCATCAGAACCGATTAGATATAAAAAACACATTAATCTTTTAAAACAGAGACTTAAAAGATAGTGGATAGATCTTTTTAGATATAAAAATACAGCTTTCAGCTTTTTTAACGCCAAAAAAAATTGCAAAAACAGCCGATAAAACACACAGCGATAATTTTGTATTTCTTGCAAAGCGAGTAGGGATAAGGGCTTGCGAAACAATATCTATAAAGAGGTAGGTAAAAGCAGATGCACGGCAACAGGAAGACTCACTCATCCGCCTTAAAACCTTAATTGGGTCTTAAAGGTTTTTTAAGGACAATTAAAGCAGCCAAATAAAATGACTAAACAGAGGATATGAAACAGCAAAACTAAACTGTTAAAAGGCCAGAAAAATGAATAATTAAATAGGATAGTAAAATGAAGCGTTAAGGTTACCAAGAGGCATTTATAAAGCCATTAGCTCAACCCTTGTTGATATTCGCCAATCTCTAATACCAAGTGCCCTGCGACTGTTATCCTCACTTTAAATTGAACTCAGCCTCAGTAATATAGGCTGTGGTTAATCATAACCGACAAGCTCAGGCCATTAAGCAGCCGCCCAAGCAGCGATTCATAATGGCCAATTACTGAGTATAGGAAGTCTAAAAATAGAAAAGAGAGCACCTTAATGAGAGCGTTTTGTTGCGAGTCTTTTATTAAGAGTACTTTGTCACAAGCATTTTATTGAAAGTGCATTTATCAGCGACTAACTGAAAACACTTTACTGAATAAGCTTAGTTAACAGCACCAATTTATAGCACTGTTAGCTATTAGGCTTATTTCAAGCCTTAGCTTAGGAGATAGGGTTAAGCGCTACACCAAACTTACATAGATATTGACTATTAATACCTAGCTTTGTGCATAGGCTCTATGCATTAACTAAAGGCTATAGTTTGTTATTTAACACAATAAAAATCCCCCTAGGTGGTTAGCCTACGGGGGATAAAGGTTGGGAACTTGGGGGGAATAATAACTAACGAGAATCTTATGCCTTTTGAGCTTTCAGCGGCACAGCCTCTTTATCAGCGTCATTAATTACAGCTGGGGTAGCTTTAGTTTCACATTTAGTGAATACATACAGCGCCACTACAATTAGCGTCACAATAATGGTTTTGCTTAGTTCCATCTGCTCGCCTAGTGTCAATACCGCTACCATGTAGCCAACCAGTGGCATTAGGTTTAGCGCCATAGTGGCTTTTTCAACACCGATACGCTTAAAAGAGTAAAGCTGAATTAAGTAACTACCACCAGAGATCCCCGTACCCAAGAAGATAAGTAAACCTAGTAATAGTGGACTGTCTAAGATGATAAAGATTTGGCTTAAGTCTAGGCCCATTGCCATCACGACAAAGAAACCCATTACCGCAACTGAGATGTACTGGTACAGCATAGACACTACCGAACCGTATTTGTCTGCCAGGCTAGCACGTAAGTGAGCAGTCCAAGCAAGTGATAACATAGAACAAGTTACAAACACGTAGCCTAATAGCGGTGTACCGCCCTCAATACTATTCGTCGGCCCTACACTCATGGCGTAGATACACAAAGCTGATGCGATAAACGCGCCCCACTGCAGCTTGTTCATGCGGAAGTTCATAAATAGCATGCCAAAGAACACCGTTGCGAATGGTTGCATACCTTGGATAACGCCGTTCTCTGTAGCGCCAATGTGCGATAAAGATAAGAAGTTAAACAGCGAGAAAGCGCCTTGACCTATGATGCCGCAAAGGGCGATTTTTAGGATATCTTTTTTATCTATTTTAAGTGAGCCACCAAGATCTTTGCTTAAGCTCTTGCTGCGCGAGGTAAAGAAGAAAATAACCGATAAACCCATTACAGCAGTAACGTAACGGAAAAAGACTAACGTCATTGGATCGACAGCCATAGATAATGGCTTAGACACTACGCCTGTTACGCCCCAGATCACAGCCACTGCGATTGCAGCGGTCCATCCTAGTACAACATCTTTGTTGGTGATATTCATTTTATTTTACCTTTAGTGTCCTGTCTGGGCAGATTGCAATGGCTCAGGGGGGATCAGGATCTTTTGATCTGCTACGGACTACCTACTCTTAATTAGCTAGCATTATGTTTTGCTTGCTTAACGAATAGAGCCTCGCGGATTTCAGTTAAGTTTTGTTTACTTCGAGGGGCATTTTACCCATAGCTAAGTTAAAAAATGTGACCTAAACGATGCGGTAGATTTTTTTGAACAAAACTAGCTAAGATAAAGTTGAATATGCTGCACATATCTTAATTTCAGCCATTTACGTGACAAACATCTACTAAAACAGCCATTCACAAGGATGGGTAACATGCTAAAAAATAGCAAAATCAAGTTTAACGGTTACTAAATTAATAAATACTCCCGCATAACCGTCAACTAAAGTTAACCAAGCAGGCATTTGTGTGACCAAAGTCACCTTGCGTGTGGTCAACAAAATGAAACGTAAATTTCTAGTGGATTTAGGCCGAGTTTAGGAGGAAGAAACTAAAATAGATAAGGATAGATTAAGTTTTGTGCGACAAATAATAGAAGACATTTGGTGGGGATGACACGCAGTTGCTAACAATGGGCTTATTCAACAGAGAAATGCGCTGCACTTTTGTGCTAATTGCCTATTTTAACGCTCTAACGACATTGGAGTGCTTTGCTTCATCACTGAACATACAACGCAAAGCGTTAAGCCTAGAGTTCATATATCAACGAGGGGGTAACAATGCCCCCTCATTGATATTAATAGCATGCGGTGGTTAATAGCAGTAAGTTATTAATCTCGACTGCCAAATAGTTTGTTGGCCAACTGTTTCACAGCATTAGAGCAATCCTGTAAAAAGCTCTGCGTGGTTGCCTCAGGCAATGATTCAGCATCTTGGAGCATCCCCAGTAACTGCACCCGCTCGCTAGCAGTTAACCAATCTTGCAGATCTGGTAAGCGGTTTTCAGCGGCTAACCTACACACAAATTGTTGCTGCTCATAACCCTCATGCACTGCAAAATACACCAATGCCGCCTCAGGCACGCCAGCTTTATCGAGCCAATTAAGCGCCCAGTTTTGTTTAGCGATATCGAGCGCATCGCCCATGTCACTGTCTCGGTGACGCTCATTGCCTACCTCAGCATGACTCCAACGCTCTGCCATTGCGATGTCGCCAGCTTGAATAAGGCTAGCCACATAAGCGTTCTCGACAGAGCTTCGACCCAACCAGTGCAAGCCGCGCTTACCTAACTGCGCTAAAAACAGGGCTAAGCGCTCTGCCATCTCGCTTGGTAGCATCCAGATAAAATCTGCAGGCCCGAGTTTACCGCGGTACATTGGATAAGGGTTCCAACCCTGCAATTTCGGCATTTTTAGCGCCTGCGGACTCAAGCTATCTAAGCCTTCGCCACTAGCTAAGTAAGCCATGAGTTTGTCATACAAGATTTGCGCGCTATCGTCTTCAAAACCTTCTTTTAAGGTATTAAGCAAAGCAGCCTCAAACATCGGCATTATCGGTAGTTCAAGCTGTGGATTCAGTGCTTTAAGATGTTGGAAAAAATCCAATACTTGATCTTCACGACAATACTCAAGCGCTTGTAATAAGGCATCGAACTGCTTGAGTTGCTGGCGACCAATCATACTTGTGTCAGCGGGATCTAACTCGGCATACTGCTCAACCTTGGCAGCGTAACGCTGGGCAAAGCGTGTATCAGCTGGACGATAATCGGCAACCTGTTGATCTGCCATTAATGTGAATGCTTCCAGCATGGGGTCTGTTATACCGAATTGCTGTAATAAATCAAATAGCGATGCCTCTGCATCTTGATCATTAATCGCCGCATACAGCCCGTAATCAGCTTTAAATTTCACAATACGATTAATCGTGCGCTGGGGCGCGATAGCTAACCACATCTGCCAGTGACGCTTGGCAAGCTGAACAACGGCTCCTGATGGAGTGAGTAGCTCTGAACTGCGGCATTGAGTTAACCGACTGGCGCTTTGCAGCAGCAAAATCGTTAACATGCAGCGCTGACCTGCATCATAAGTAAACAAGTTCCAGTAGGCTGCTTGTTTAGCACTGATTTCAGGTCCCGACTTACCACCATCTTTTGCCAAACTGTTGCGCACTAGTTCAATCATTTTAGCATCAATATCGGCAGAAACAGCTTGATGAGCATCAAGATCTACACCGCAAATCCATTGACGCAGTGCTTCACTATCTTCATCGGCAACACTGCAAAAATTAAGCACAAAATCACTCAGCAATTTACTCAGGTGTTGCTCAAACCACTGGCCAATAGCCATGAGCTCATCATCGGTTGGATCTTGGTGTAGGCGTAAAGCTAAATAAGTACTGCTACCTAAATGCAAGGGCATAAATGGCAGTGCGTAAATAAGCTCTTGGCCGTCACGATTGCCAAGCTCAGCGTTAAGGTGCTCAAGTCGAGATTGAGTAATTAAATCGGTTCTTGGGTTTAGGCAGCTAAAGATCTTACGCCCCATTGCTTCATTCCAAGCAATAGCAGGCAGTTCTTGCTCTGGTTCAATTTCAGGCTCTGGTTTATCAGCGATCAGGTCTTCAATAACTGGAGTGGCTGCTATCTCTGCTGCTTCAAGATCTCTCCAGAGCTGATAACTATCCTCGACTTCGCCACGCTGCGATTCAGCAACGGAGAAATATGTGGACTCATCACGAGCCTCGGTAAGCGTTGCCGCTAAAGCAGTTATTTCATCTTCAACCTTAACGCCACAAATTAGCTGTTGCTTAACTCGGTCATTCCACTCATCTGGCTCATCTTCAAGTTCCCAGCGCTCACATCCCACTGGCCATGCACCCATGGTGCTGTAATACTCAACCAGCAACTGCGCAAGTGAGCTAGACTCATCTGGCATTTGTAAAATAGGCGTGGATTGCAGCCGCGCTATTAGCTCGCTTTTAAAATAGAGATAGTCATCATGGTGAGATTTCAGATGTGATAACAAGTCTGCTTGCACGGCGTCACAGCCCTGCTCTTCAACAAAAGCGTCTTCATAAAAATAACGTCGCACTTCAGCACTATCACAGTAAACATAAGCCTTGATTAAATCCCGCGTCCAGCCATGCTTAGCAACTAAACCACTCAGTAAACAAAGCGGCGCCGTCATGGTTTGCGTATCCCAATACGGCACAAGGAAGCGAGTAAGCATTGAGCTATAAGCAACATCGGTCTCAATCAGCATATAAATCGCTTCGACACCAAAGGCGTTGCAATCATCTAACCAAAGATCGTTAGAGTCATTTCGGCTACGAGAGAACGCCACTAAAGCCTCAAGCGTAGCAACCACCTCTGGCATTAATTCAGGCAAGTTTAACGCCGCGGCAAATACCACAGGTTCAGTAATAAAGGCATGTTGCTCATCAAAGCGGCAAGCGTTAATCGCCTGCTCTACCAAAGTACGATTATCACCGGCATCGTCCAAGGTTAACTCAGAGCCATCCGCCTTAACAAACCGCACATTCAGCATCAAATTCATGGTTAAGCGCAGCGCTGAGCCGTCTTGTAAGCGCTGACGATACTCAGCAAGTGCAGCGGTAATACTTTGAGGGGATTTAGGATCTACAACGATAGAAACATGCTTATCAAACTGGGCCATACGACATCCTTGGCGGTTGAATAGAATAAGAAAACAAATAGATAAAGCGACCGCAGGTTAGCGCGCGAAGCACAAAAATGCGAATAATTCTCGTGAGTATGAGCATGACGAAGAATAGAGAGAGCACTTTATTGAGTAAGACCAGCTTTGATAAACAAAAGTTGGGTTATCTAGCTAGCTGTCAGTCAAAAGCTACTCACATGCGCTATCAATACGTTAAAAATCAGATTTACAGCTTGGGAAGAGTAAACGCCCTTCCCATGCCTAAAGGTAACAATGAGCTTAAACCCAAAAGTTGATGATTAACTGTTTATACAACCCCCTTTAAAACTCGCTTACTCTTCTTGCCAATCGTCTTCCCAGTCGTCCTCATACCAGCCTCTGATGTTCTGTACTAAAGGCAAGTTTTCATCAAATACAACAGCTAACTTAGGGAGTAAATCATCTCTGACAAAACTCTCATGGTCGGTATCAATAAAGCTGACAAAGCGATTAATTAACGGCAGCTTAGTAACATCCCCTGTGGATGCCAGGGCATAGACAACATGGCATAAAGAGCCCGTACAATAATCCCCTTCCCACAAATTGTTTTTTAATCTAGTGGTGTCCAGATAATCACAATAGTTGGCGACCATTTCCTGCATAAGTTCAGCATGTTGCTGTACTGCTTGTTGGTAGAATGGTGTGGGTTCCACCTTATTGCCTGCGCTGTCGACTAGAGCGAATGAGAACAGATCGCCATAGCTTGCTGAACCGACATCTTTACAGAGCGCTAGCATTTGCTGTATCGCCTGTGGAATGTCATCAGTTTTAATCGGATGACAACCTGCCAACTGTTCAGCCAATATTGCCTCAGGCAAGTAACTGCGCTTTATATCTGGATGACTATTTGCAGCTTTGCTTGCTGCAGTAAATAGCTCAGCATGGCCGTTAATATCGAGTAATAGACTTTGATCTTCAAAGGTCAGCAGCAGCTTATCATCCTGCCAACACATCTCTTTAAGCTCTTCATAAAGATCTGCTAACTCCTCGAAATATTGCTCAGCATCCTCTTCTGGGCCTTCCTGCAATACATCAATGTCGACACTACGCTGTTGCAACTGCTCAAAGCTGTATGTACGCAGCGGTAGTTTACGAATAACCTCGCACAGCTCGATATCAAACAGTTCTAGCTGCAGTTGAATCGCTTGTTCGCCATTGTGTTCAGCACTTTGCGCTATGACAGGGGCCGCCTCCCAACTCAGCATGACACCAAGATTGGCGGTCAAATTCAATGCTGGCATGCACAAGTCATTGTTAGCGTTACCTACTCCAGGTAGGGGAAGCAAAGACTCTTGCTGCGCCAGCAAATCCAAACGATAAAATTCATGCGCCGTGGCGTTCTCCCAGTTTGAATTGGTATTACATGCATACAACCACAGCTGCCCTGCTATTGGTTCTGTTGGGCGATAAACATCGAGGGTATAGCAGTCTATCTGAGGCTCAAACTCTTCATCATCGTCAGTGTCTAGTTCGCTATCTTCATCCTCTTCGTCATCTTCATCGTTGAGCTCGAATGGCAATCTAAAGTCACTGAGGATAGACAGGTTATTGCAATCTAAGCGAACCAAGGTCGGGATGCCGTAGTCATTTTCATTGTTCATGGTTACCATAATGGTAAAACCACCACGAGAAAGAACGGCACCAATGCTTACCTTACCCGTCAGCTGTTGAGTGTGGGTCAAGCTTTGGCTAGGAATATGGAAGCGGCTGAACTTGCCGTCCCAGTCCCCCAGCAGCAGATGCTCGCCTTGAACCTCTTGCAAAATAAGATGACTATGCTGAGTTTGCAAATACCAGATAACTGTCTCGCTGCCATCTTGGTGACGCTCAATAATCCTCAGTCCCGGGCTTGGAGAACTTACAGCCTGTTCTATGTAATAACGCATACTTTTCCTTGTAGGATTTCTTACTAGAATTTCGTTTTTCTCAAGACAATCAGCCTGAACCTGAATCAGCAACAGCCGTTCGCCAGCATAAACAAGGTTTATTCAGAGCATAATATTGCGCATCAGGGTAAGTATTACTCTGATAGATATCAATGACTTTGCAAAAATTAAAAGTTCGTAAAATACAAAAGGGGCTAATCTCAGACAAACTGTGACCCTATGTTAGCAGTTTTGATAAGCCTCCATTAATGCTCAATCAATCTGTTATTTGCTGGAGATTTTGGCAGTTCGGCGAAGTTAGTGAGCTTTAGCTTAGTAAACTTTAACGTGGTGAACTTTATCGTGGTGAGCTTTATCGTGGTGAGCTTAGCTTGGCGAATTGTTGAGTTTAGATATTTGCTTATCGATTTCATCCGCCTCGGCGGTGAGTTCAGAGTAAGTTTTGATATCACCATTTCGCTGCGCAAACATCGCTTGCTCAAGCTTGGCAAAATATAGCTTTTTGAGTTTCTTGGCAGGATCTCGTTTAAATATTGAAAACATTAGTTACCCCATTAACTCTGGTGTTTAGTCTATTGATCAGACAGGCAATTGCGTTAACACTTACCGGACGATGTGGTTTGTCCATAGCTATACGTCGAAGAAGTAAGAAAGGATTAACTTAGCAGTTAAAATAGACATTTAGATGACGGCATTTACCACATAGCTAAAACAAGCGGCGCTAGAGCTTATAAATAAGCAAACTCCGCTTGTTCCTGAGGCTAGCTCGGCTTCATTGAGTCACTATCTTCCTCTACTCGCATTTTTACTTTGATATGCCTTGTGATGAATAAGTCACGCAATCTTCAGGCACGGCGATAAATGTCTCTAACGAGCGCCAGTCATTGCTATTTTTATCAAAGTACAGTCTGTGAGAAGACACAGAGTGATAAGTACCTGAGGTGATTTGATTCCCCATGGTAACGTGGTTGCCCGGCGCTATTGAAACTGTCCAGATATTATCACCGTCGATCATTTCAAGCTTAGTGTCAGAGATAACCCCCGGCGCTTTAAAGAAGTCTTTAGGGTATGACTCACAATAATACTTTAAGCGTTGGCCGTAGGAGCTATAAATGGTTCGCATATTAAAATGCTGATAATAGTCTTTAACTGAAAGCTGTTTACCTTCAGACACTTGCATTAACAGTTCTGTAATGCGTCGCTGGTAAACATCTTTACAAGCTGGAGTATCATCACTGCAATCTTTATTGCGCTGTTTAAGCCAAGTTCTTTGCGAATATTTTAGCTGCAATTTGTCATTATCAGCAAGCTGGGCTCGATACAGTTTGTAAGCAGCCATTAACTCGGTGTCTAGCTTACTCAGCTCATCATCAGCACAGATCTGCTTTTCAATGTTAGCTTTGGCTTTAGTGCAATCGAAACTGGCTGCATAACCGAAACTTGAGTACCCGAGCAGACATGCAACGATAGTGATTAGCTTAAGGTTCATCACTTGTTTAACCCTATATTTATCATCCTATTACCTAATATGGGGTTGTCTCATAATCTCAGTTGATAAGCAATCAACTCAACAAGGCCTATGAGAGTCGGTTTTTGAATAGTTTACTCTGACCCAACTTTTCCGTGAGTACCCGAGCAGACATACCACTACAGTGATTAGCTTGAGGTTCATCACTTGTTTAACCCTATATTTATCATCCTATTATCTAATATGGGGTTGTCTCATAATCTAAGTTGATAAGCAATCAAGCTCTACTTGATAAAGGTAGTGAGCTACGCCTATATATGCGGCCTATCGGCCGAAAAAAGTGTGACGCTTCGCCCCAACATTGCTAATGCATCAGGCTGCGCCTGACCAAAGTCGCGAGCTTCCAGCTCACACTCGGCCAAGAGGGGATCAACAGCAATCCCCTCTTGGATCACCCCTGCCGCCCCGACGAAGTTGTTGATCCTCAGTCATTTTCGAAAATCGCTATCGCCTCATATTCGCCATCCATGGCTCACCTAAGGCTATCTCGGCATCCATGCCTCGCTCACCCGATTTGTCTTCAATGACCTCGGCAACTCCGATGGGGAATAGGTGTTTTCTGTAAGTTTTGCGTGTTGAATTAGCTCAGAATAATTATCTTACTCTGACCCCACTTTTCGTGCGTGTTGAATTACTCCCAAGTAAAAATCTTCCCTGATCTCATCTTTCCTAGTAAGAGGCTACAAAACACGCCGTTTATAATGGGTAATGGGTGTCTATGATTGGGTTATGAACCTTTTACATTCTTAAAAAATGAACTCAACTGATCTATTCCATCAAAGGTTGCAGGCAGCTTCTCTGAGTCGGGCATAATTCCACTAAAAATGAGGTTCTCAAATTTCTCTAATGCTGTTGCGTCATTTTTTTTAATCGTTGAAGCATACTGTGCATAGCTCTGAATGAACTGACATAATGTTTTTCTAAGCTCAATCTGAACAATTTGTGTTTTAGCTGATTTATAGTTATGGAGTACAATTCGGAAAAAGTACACTAAGATGATTTCTATAGAAATCAAAGGCATAAGTGAAAACAAATCGAATAGTGCAGTGCCCGGAGGACTTGGACGGAATAGAGATACGCCAAATTGAATCAATAAAGGTAACAGTATTAGAAACCCTAACCCCAATAATGACTTTATAAGAAACTTTCGCTCAATCTCCTTTTTGTCAGCCAATTCATTAAAACCTTTATATAAACCAACAAAATTGAAGCCAATTTTGTACTCGTCTAGTTTAGATTTTAAGTCATTTACTGAGCTTTCCTTTTCTACGATCTCTAGATCCCATTGGGATTTAAGTTGTTTAGATTCTTCTACTTTTTCATTGAATGTTGAAATAACTTCTATATCTTGATTGTTTAGGAATTCCTTAATCAAATTGGCAGGCATAACATATGAAGCGTATACAATTTGAGAACTAATCGCGCTATCCAGCTTCAATGCATCATTTTGAATACTTGATTTAAGAGCACCAAGTTCGAATGACAACTCTTTTCCAGCACCAATAAAGAAATCGAATTCACAAAGAAAGCGATAGCAATTTGTATATATAGAATCAATGCCTTCTATCGAGTTTGCTCTATACGAGCTTAACCCGTCGATGAATTTGTCACCAATCCAATGAATATTAAAACGACATCGCTCACTCCAGCCCTCCGGGTTTTTATTTATGGACTTTATGATCTCAAGGCTTCTATCAAGTCTTATTTTGTAAACATCATCTTCTAGCATCGATATCGATGCCTGCTGAATGAAAGAATTTACAGCCCTAATATTCGATTCGCTACTAAAAAACATCAATCACTCCAAATGAAAAATATTACAATGGTTCAAAACAATTAAGCAGCTATACATCATTACGCCCTTTATATAGCTACTCATTTGTTGATGAAATCAGCGTGAACATGTACTCACAGAAAACACCAATCCCCCATCGAAGTTGCCGAAATGCGGAAATGAAAATGCCGTAGAACCATCATGGATGATGGTTCAGGCTCGGGGGGACATGGATGTCCCATCTGAGCCGTTAGGCGATTTTTATTGGAGTATGAGGCCCGTATCTAATGCATGTAACTTCGTCGGGGCGGCTCGGGTGATGCAAGAGGGGGAAGCTGTTGTCCCCCTTTTGCCCGAGTGTGAGCTGGAAGCTCACGACCTTTATCAAGCGCAGCTTGATTATCTCAAGTGGGACGAAGTCCCATAATGCTAACCGTTAGACGCAGTCTAACTTAAAAGTCAGGCGCAGCCTGATAGGTGGCGAAGCCATGACCCTCATCAAGCTCAGCTCGATATGAGCCTAGATGTCGAATCTCTCATAATGGTACCAAGCCGTAACTTGCCCAAACAACGGGATAGTCCACACCGCGGTTTTATGATCCTGATGCACACGGATAAAATACAACTCTTCATCCTTAATATCGCGCTTACGTAAATCGCGATAAAAACGCACCGCTGAGTCATTTAACTTATCTGGCTTTATCAGGTCTTTTTGCTCAACCTTAACTTGGAAAATATCCACATTTAAGTCATCAATCATGCCTGAGTATTGCTTAAACTTACCGCGCAGCTTGTACTTAATCGGTGTAGTTAAACAGTCTTCATCGGTAATACAGGTTGATGAGTAAAACTCGCCAGTGTCGCTTGAATCGTAGATCAACGACATATTGATATCGGCGCGAATTAACAGCTCATCTTTAACCGGAAAATACACATCGGCTTGGTAATTATGCTCTAAGAAAGCACCGCTAGTGTCAGTACTCTCAGGCAGCATCACCCGGTTATAGCGAATGCGCTGCTCCATTGCCGTCGATAACTCGACAAACTCTTTTAAGTTAAGCTCTGCAGGCTCTGAGTCGACTGAAGTTAAGTTTATCAACCCCTTACCAGCACACTGCGCTTCATCTTCACCTGGACACAATGCCATCGAATAATTTGCACCGTCGGTCGCCGCAAACGCATAAAAGTCTTCGTAACAGGTTAAAAAGTTAGTGTCTGGCTGCAGGTGTTTTTCCCACATAAATGGGTGTAGGTGTGGTGCATCATCTTTGTATAACAGTTTACCACTGCCTTTTAAGCTGCCAACTTGCAGCTCGAAATTATCTTGTGCAGTCCAACGGGATAAATTCTGCTTTATCTTGTGATAGTCACTGAAATACCAAGCCATGACTAACAAGAGTAGAGCGATCACAATGCCTGAAATTTTAACGATTAACGACACGTCGAAAAATGCAGCTTTCATCGACTCGGCATCATTTACCGCTAGCATTTTTACGTGGGACTGGGTGGATATATGCAGTTGATAACCGCGACGTGCAATCGTTTTGAGTTGGATCTCTAGATAGGGATCCAGTTTTTTACGCAAAGTACTAATACATTGAGTTAATGAGGTGACAGCCACTACGCGGTCGGGCCAACCGGCACTGAGTAACTCTTCTTTTGAGCAGACAGGATTTGAAGACAGTAATAGTCGATGAAGCACCGCTGACTCAGAAAAGGTCAGAGTCACTTTTTTGCCACTCACATGGTCAACTAACTGGTTAGCTTCAGTATCCAACTCCAAATAAGGAGTAATTTTCAACACAATTAACCTCTTCTAGTATTTCGCATTATCGGTACATTAAGTTTCAGGCTTCGGCGGATTCTACAGCTAAGTACTTAAGCAGAATGTGATTTTCGGCTCAAAATAGTCTAAGCATGCACATCATTTACTGCTAATGTTCACAAAATTAGACCTTAGTGATACTACCTCTTTAGTTATATACATAACTGACTCTGTAGTATCACTCTTTTTTACTCGCTGCCGTTGGCTATAGCGGCTTACGTTTAAAGATCCGGTGCGATAATCCTGCTAATGAAACGATCCAAACCAACAACAGACCATACATACCTGATAACCCCCAATCTGTAGTGGCGATCATGGCTAAACTGCCGCTAGCTTCACTACCTTCTATGGCGACTAAATTAATGGCGCGATAAAGGTCTGTTGGGCTCATAGCAATTAACGCGTTAATGACGTATTGATTAGCGAAAGAAAAGTCGGACACTAGAATCGTCAGCAGTAACAAGTCGTAGATAAGTACAAACAAGAACCAAATTAGGAGTAGCCCACCAATCGCTCCGGCCTTCTCTGTGCTTTTTAAGCTGACAATATAGCTAATTAAAATAAAGGTTAGCGCCAGTAAGTTACTGCTCACGACAAACTGTGCAAAGGCGCTAATTAGCTCGGCTTTTTGATAGTGTTCTCCCAACAGCATGAGCAGAATTGCGGTTAAGCCAAAAGAGAATCCCGTGGCTAAAAACATCACTGTGACATGGCCTAACAGCTTACCAAATAAGATCTGCATGCGGGTTAACGGATAAGACAGTAACAACAGCAAGGTGCCTGATTCATCTTCACCAACAAAGCTATCGTAACTCAGTAAAATTGCCGCTAACGGGATAATAAACACTGAAATAGTCGATAAGCTGCTCATTAAGCTATCGAGTTCTGGTAAGTACAAGCTCCCTGTCACCGCACTACCGGCAAAGCTCACGCTCAGCGACAACACGAGAAACATACTGCTCATAAAGGCAAGCCAGCGGTTACGTGAACTATCACAGATCTCTTTGTAGGCAATAATCAGAATTGGCGAAGTAAGTTTATTGATAAACATATTACGGCTGCTCCACTGGGGAGCGTAAACTTTGCCCCATTAAATCGTGGTAAATATCTTCGAGCCTTGGCTCTTTGATCTCGAAATCAAAAATTTGGCACTGCGACACTAGATGCTTAACGATGTCGGCTTTTCGTGCCGACTCAAATTGCAGTAAACCATCTTGATAGAAGCTTTGTAGATACGCATTAGTTTTAACTCGCTCATCTAACTCGTTAAAGCTAATCGTCACTTTTAAAGCGCTGGCTTTACTTAGCTCACTGCAACTACCCAGTGCTTGGCGTTTGCCTTTGGCCATGATCAGCGCAATATCTAAATGCGATTCAACCAGTGACAGCTCATGAGTAGAAATCACCACCGCACAGCCTGCCTGCTTTAGCTGGTTTATTTTGCCATAGAGAAATTGTGAGGCGAGAGGGTCAAGGCCAACCGTTGGCTCGTCGAGCAAAAGGATTTTTGGTTCTGACAAAATCGCTTGTGCTACGCCTAAACGCTGCTTCATGCCTTTTGAATAAGTTTTCAACTGACGGTGCTGTGCGTAGCCTAAGCCAAACTCTTCGAGTAATGACTCAATACGGCTTTGGCTAACGCCTTTTAGGGCGCCAAAATAGCTTAATACTTCACGGCCACTAAGCTTGTCGTAAAAGCTCACATCTTCTGGCAGATAACCAATATCAACACGGTTTTGTTGGTGATTAGCGTAAGCACTCTGCCCCATCACCTCAGCATTACCACTTGTGGGTGAAATCAGCCCTAGAATCACTTTAATCAAACTCGACTTACCAGCGCCGTTATGACCTAGCAGAGCCATCGTTTGGCCAGCTTTCACCTCAAAGCTGACGTTATTGAGTGCCGTAAAGTCGTTATATTTCAGGCTAACATCGGTTAGCTTTATTGACGGGGGAACCATCATACTTCCTGTATTATCTTGTTCAAAAGGCAAGTTAACTGCTGTGTATTGACCCATGGTTACAGCTCTCTATCTGGTGCTAACAACGGAAAACTGTCGACAATGCCGGTAGCAGGGCCAAATTCAAACTGACCTTGCACCCAGCGCAGCACGGCTACTACAGGGCTATTCATCAAGAATCGCGCCTCTGGATAGAGCCAAAATAACTTATCGAGATTGTCGTTTGGGCGGTAAGCTTTATCGGCAATACCGTCGTGGTTGGTATCCCAGCCCATATAACCGCTCCAATAATTTCCGCGGCCGTTATGGCTCCACTCTAATAGAGAGTCGCCAACGTATTTGACTTGGATTTTGTTGTTCACAAATTGGTTGCCGTAAACCTTATTCTTCTCCCCCCCCATCGCCATATAGATGCCAATGTCATTAGTGGAGAACAGGTTATGGGTAACTTCATTGTCGCGAGCACCGTAGATAAAAATGCCTTTACCTTCATTACCAAGCTCGGCGGTACCCTGTGGGTTATGCCCCAGCGATATGCGGTTATTGCTGACGATGCAGTGATTACTGATATTAAGTAGCACGCCGAAATCTAGGGTGTTTGAAGCCTGGTTTTGATGCAGATTAACAAACTCTGAGCTCATGATGGCGTAACCACCATCGACGTTATCGACTTGATTGCCGTAAGCTTCATCATGCTTGGTGTACATGTAATGAATGCCGTATTGCGCGGAGTGAAAGCGGTTATCAAACACTAAGCTGTTAGTGCTAGTTTCTAGATAAACTCCGTCTCTCACATAGGAAATTTTGTTGTCATGAATAACGGAAACATCGACCCCTTTGAGGTAGACACCATCGCCTCGGTCGAGCTTATAGAGTTCGCCATTCCCAACTATCACATTATTGGCAACAGTAATATGGCTGGTGTTTTCGGCGTAAACACCAAAGCCGTCACCTTGCAATGTACTCGACTCTACTCGTATTCGCTGCGCCTGCTCTTTAATTAAGATGCCAGCGTTGAGTTCGTATAAATCGGCGCCCCAGTTTTTAATCTTCAAACTGGATAAGTTAACATCGGAGCTGAAAATGCTAATAGCACTGCCAGTGCCCTCAGCATCAATAATGGCACCCGGTTCACCGACAAGCTCAATAGGCTGATAGATTTCAAAATGGCCGAAGTAAGTGCCCGCTTGCAAGGAGATAGTATCGCCAGCGATAACGGTTTTTAATTGCTGGGTCAGTGAGTCGCTATCGTGCACGGAATAATTAGCAGCAAAACTTGCTGGGCATAACAGCAGTCCTATCCCAGCGCCAATACAGAGCTGTTTAGCGGTACGATAAAACAAACGAAAAATAGGGCCAGAGATGACTGTATTCATAGGTAATTTCACCCCCAAAGGTAAGTGTTCACTTACCTTTGGGGTAATTCAATAGGGATAAATCGATTATTCGCCGGCTAATAACTCAATGGTAATCTTGTCATAAGCTAACACTGCACCACCAAACTCTTCAGCGAATCTTGTCGCATCGGCTTTATGCTTAAAACTTGCCACAGCAGGGCCCATAACCGCCTTTTTGCTGGTGCCGTAAACATACCAAGCAGTCTTGGCATCAACAAAAGTGTCATCTGTTGGCTTTTCCCAATTAGTCACACCTGCGTCATGAACAAATAATGCTTCAATTTGGCGTTTGTTCTCACTTTGCAGCGCAAAGTTAAACATATCGCGTGTTGAGCAAAACTTAGGCACAATTGATTGCCCTTTTAGGTGCACTTGGCCTTTTGGACCTGGATACTTAGTGATCATCATGCCGCAAAGGTGGCAGCGGTCATGTTCATGAATCGCCTCAGCCGTATATTGAGTCACATCGGCGCTGCTATCACTACAGGCATTGAGTAAAGGCAAAAGGAATATCAAACAGATTAACTTTTTCATGGCATTTCCATCATTTTTGCTGCTTTCAGGCCAACCCTCCAATAGCCTTGCAGGGGCGACATTGGGGGGTTAGCTTACTCACAGCTGGTCTAATAAATAACTAAAGTATTAAAGCGAATACAGCTCTAGACACTCATAGGGAAAGCGTCCAACGACCACATGCCTCTTTACCTTGCAATTATCTCAACCAACATTATTAGTATTGGGCCCTACAAGATGACTCCAACCCTGTTAGGTATGGAGCTAACTTGTTAGGCTCACTACTCACTTGCATCAAATCAAACTGACGGTCAGTTAAGTCGGGGAAACTTGTAGACCGTCGGCATAATTCGATTAAATGGCATTAAGCTGGCCGGCGTAAATAACAAACATACGCAGACACATCATGCCTACAACTGCACACGCACCAGACATGTAGAACGCTTTAGCTGAGTGGCTAAAGGCTTTACCTGTGGCGAAGTTAAGCAGTAGTGGACCCACAAAACCGATACCCACAACACCAATCCAGAACACGTTAGCCCAAACACCGGTATGGAAACCAGCGAATGCCGCTTGTGCACCTTCATTACCTGTAGCCAAAGACATGATAATCATGAATAGGAACAGAGCTTCAGCAGCCATTACTGGCCACTCAATAGCATGTAATGTGTGCATGTCTTTGCTGTGTAAGTCTTCTTTGAATACTGATACTGCAATCATTTTGGCAGCAGCAGCACCCGCAGAAAGGCCTGACGCAACAAATAGCGCTGGCAATACTGAAGTATTGATAATTGGGAAACGGATAAGTGCAGAGATCAAGAAGCCGGTGTAAGCACACACTGACATAGCAAGTACAAGAACTAGCTTTTCAGATGGCGCGCGAATACCACGTAACTTGTCGATGATTGGTAGTAAGAAGTTCAAAGGCTTGTATGCTTTGATCTCTTCTTCCATCGCGAACAATGTCACTAATGCAACTAAAGGAATGTAAGCTGAAAGTGCAATTACACCCACTGACATCACTGAGTTTAGGTTGTAGAACACTAAAATACGCCAGAAGAACAGCGGATTAGTTAAGTCTAAAACCAGACAGATCATACCTAGCGCAATCGTCACTAACGACACTAAAGACGCTGCCTTTAAAAAAGGGGTGTTTTCAGTTTGTTTTTTGTAGAAACGAATGAACAAAGCAACAGCTAGTGCACCACCAGAAATACCAGCGAAGAACAGGTAAACCGCAATTGGCCAAGGCCAAGCGATGCCTTGTGAAAGGCCCATTGTAAATTCAATATTACCGTCCATGATTACACTCCCAACTTCACAATAGGTATGTAACGTAAGCTAGGCTCTGTACCAAAACCTGGCTTAATGCGTACCGAGTCCTTCACAGCTAATAACTTACTCACATATGAAGTCGGATCGTTTGCATCACCAAAGATTAGCGCGTCATAACGACACTGCTGCACACAAGCTGGTAACTCGCCAATGGCAAGCTTGCTGTGTAAACAGAAGTCACAGTTATCGGCAACATCAGTTTCTTTGTTGATGAAACGTGCATCGTACGGGCAAGCACCAATACAGTACTTACAACCAGCACATTTCGCCGCATCCATAGTCACAATGCCAGTCTTCTCGTCGCGGTGAGCCGCGCCAGTAGGACAAACAGTCACACAAGGTGCATTTTTACATTGCTGACATGAAACACGTACGAACTTACGCTCACAACCACATCCAGTTGTTTTGCCGCAGTGTGGACAAGCTTGTCCTTCAACTGCGCCTGATTGCTGTTCCATTAGTAGTCGAGACTTGCCTTCTGGTAAGTGGTTAGCTTTATTACAAGCTTCCTTACACTCACCACAACCAACACATTTGTTTTGGTCAAAAACCATTACATAATGCGGCGTGTAGGCACCTTCCTTTTCTTTGACCGAGCTACACCCTAGGGGTGCTAATATCAAAGAGCTGGCTCCAAGACCTTTAAGGAACCTCCGTCTCTCTAGATTTTCACTCACAGCATCCTCCGATTATCGGTTTAAAACCGACACGTAATTTTTTTATTTAATATTTTTGCTAGTACGTTTTATTAGGTTATTGACTCACTAGGATTTAACTTGCGTTAATTTACCCTTTGACTTTTCAATGGCGAATTGAATTGCACCTTGATTAAACACTTGCACTTTATTGGTTAAAACAATATTCCAGTTATCTATCGCCTTTTGATAATCACCATTTAGGTAAGCATCATTAGCCATTAATAAACGGGTATTTAATTCTTCGTGATGTAGAGTTAGCGCCCTCGCAATCACTAAAGAAGTCTCCATGCTAATAACCCGGTCATCGCGGTAATACATAGATGTTGCTTTAAGCCCTAGAGCCTCGGCGTTATTGGTGTCTATCGTCAGTAGTTGGTCTAAGGTTCCTAGCGCATCTTGGTATAAGCCACCGTCAATATACGACTGGGCTAGCCCTAACAGCACTAGTGGATCACCGGGGTTTTCTATCGCGAGCTTCTGGCCTTTGTTAATATCGGCAACCAGCAAATAATCAATGTTGTAATCAACCTGAGCTGAATCCAAATTCTGATAACTGCCGATTGTTGAATAAAATAAAACCGAAACACTAATAAGAAAGAAGCCAATGGTTCCAAAGTAATAATTATTGTTTTGCTTAGCATCATTGGTGTCGATGCTAATATTAGAGCCAAAGAAATGCCCAACTTCTAATTCAAGTTCAGCCAGCTTTCTGTCATACCGTAAGTGGTGACAAAAAAGGAATGCTGTCGAACAGAATAAAAGAATTGAGATACTAATAAGTACTGTGTTCATCTTGGCTCTATATCAATAATTAATATCAAATTTATTTGTGTGGATTGGCGCCCATAGAGCCGCCCATCATGCCACCCATACCCATGCCACTTAGTCCCATGCCGTGAGCGCCTTCACCAGGAGCTTCAACTTTGACTAGTTCAACTTCGAACACCAAAGTTGAGTGCGGTTGGATCATGCCAACAACACGGTCGCCGTAAGCAAGTGCAGGTGGAATTGTTAACTTAAATTTTGACCCTTGAGGCATAAGAGCAAGGGCTTCTTGCCAGCCTTCAATTACGGTAACTAAAGAGAAACGGTTAGGTTCGTCGCGGTCATAAGTGCTGTCGAACTCAGTACCATCAATCAAGGTGCCTTTGTAGTGCACAGTAACTACGTCATTGCCTTGTGGCATTGCGCCGTCACCCATGGTGATCACTTCATACTGCAGACCTGATTCAGTTTGCTTAACGTCGCTGTTCTTAGCGTTTTCAGCCATGAATGCAACACCAGCCGCTAAGTTCTTAGCCGTTAGAGCATCTAACTTAGCTTGCTTAGCAGCATTAAGCGTTTCAGCACGTTGATTTAGGTAAGTCACAATTTCCTCTTTAGACATTTTTGTCTCATCTTTCAAAGCATCGAGTAAACCGTTTACCACTTGACCCATATCCACTTCTGCACCTAACTGAGATTGGCCATATACCTGACTAGAGATATGGTGACCAAATGAAGCGCCTATGCTGTACGATTCCTTTTCAACGTCAGTGGTCAAGTCGCTAGAAGCAAAGCAAGACACAGAGACTGAAAGGGTTAGACAAGACACAACGGCCAATACACTTTTTTTAAGCTTTTTCATACAATTAATCTCACTAAAAATAAATTTACATAATCCGTTATGGCTTTTCTGTTACTCGATTCGCTAAACGCCAGCCGTAGATCCCATCAGGCATTTGCAGAACGTTGGTATATCCCAACTTCATCACGTGTCGAGCAGCAATTTCACTGGCATTACAAAGACGGTTTGCACAGTAGAAAACCATGAGTGCATCTTTGTTTTTTGGCAGCAAGTCTTTCCAATTTTTTACGTTGAAATAAACAGCGCCTGGAATGAATCCTTCTGCCCATAATTCCAAGGTGTTGACATCAAAGAAGTAGACTCCCTCTTTGCCCACTAAGGTTTGCGCTTCCATCATGGTCACCGTTTGTAGCGGCTCATCATAATATTTAGCCGGGCCCATCTCTTGACCACCACCGGCATAACTGCCCGCTGATAGCATTGATAACAAGATGGTGAAAACGACACTTCCCAGTACTCTATTCATAATTTCTCTCTTAGTTACCTCAACCTAAGCATGCCTAGGTTGAGGTCGGTATTAACTCAATTACATTTATTTAGCGCTGTAACCAACACCGTCAAGAATGTTTTGAGCTTGGGTAACATAAGTTAGTGCTGCGTCTAGACGCTTCTGGCTGTAACGGAAACCATGAACACCCCATGAACCATCTTCTTTGATTAGTTCAATCGTTTCTTGTGCCTTCTCAGCTAGCATTAGGACTTCAGTCTTGTCTGCAGTAGACAACTTAGTCACTTCTAGTAGCATGTCGATACGCTCAAGAGCTTGTTCAACTTGACCGAATACCTCTTTAACAGGCTTCTGCATCTTCATTACTTCGCCGTAGATTTCCATCTGGTCGTCGTAATGTAGGCCAGTTTCTAGCTCAGACTGGAATGGGCTGTGACAACCCTTGTTATCCACTACGTCTTTGTCAGAAATCGCTGTACGAGCACAAGTCCACATTAAGTCTAAGTAGTTGTGACCGTCTTCGTTCTTAGCAACAGTCCAACCTTTCACGCTTGAATCACGTGGTTGACCTTCAGGTGGGTTAAGTGTCTTACGCTCTGGGTCGATATCAATCTTCCACATGTGAGTACGACGAACCGCGTCAAAACCTGCGTTGTCTGGGAACTGGATTGCAGCGAAGTTCTCACAGCTACCCATGTTTGGCATGTGACAGCTTTGACAAGTTTGGTTGCTGTGTGTGTCAGTGTTGTCAGCAATCGTTGCTTGTGCTTCGTGACAGTCAACACAGTCTTTCTTCAGCTTTGGCGTAGAGAAACCAGATAGGAAATCGCCATCTGTTACTTCATGCGGATCGTGACAAGTTGTACAACGCATGCCTTTCTCGTAGTGAGCAGAAGCAAACATCTGTGAACCTTCAGTACCACAAGATGGACAAGCAGACTTCATGTATACGCCGAATGCGTATTCCATTTTCTCTTGAGCTTGTTCAGTATCAGCTAGTGCGTCAACGAAGAAGAAACGCTGGTGACAACGTTCACAGTTAGACTGCATGCCGCCAGTACCGCCATCTAAGTGACCGCCCGCGCCATGACATTCTTCACAAGCAATACCTTTAGAGATAGTGTGCTCTTGTAGCTTCTTAGCGTCGCCAAGTGCATCAAAGAACTCTTGCTGGTTTTGGAAGTCGAACTTGTACGTGTGGCACATTTCACAGTAAGAGCTACCAGGTTGGAATAGCATCTCTTTTTCGTACTTAGCACCGTATGAAGTCATACCCCACTTGTGCGAACCTGTATCACCAAATTCTTCAAGTGTTACAGGGAACTCTGGAATTGCTTTATTAATTTTCTTAGCCATTTCTGGCGTTAACCATTCAGCCCAACCACGTGAGAACTGGTTACCACCGGCTACCATTTTACCGGTACCTTCAGATAGTAGACCGTCACGAACGTGGTAAGTACCGCGTACTAACCATGAATCTAAGAAACCATACTTAGTACGTGGCGTACCGATGATTGCGTAAACGTCATTAGCACGAACACCGTCTGGAAGCATTGACGCTTCGCTGCCGTATAGAGGTGCGTTTAAGTCGCCGTTTGGTACTTCTTTATCTGTAATTTCACTTGGGAAACGAACTACGTTAGCGTGACGCGAACGTTGCCATTTCTCATATTGAGTCGCGTGACATTCAGCACACTTCTCTGGACCTACGAAGTTGTTTGGAAAATCTAATGTAGATTTAGCACCTAGACGGTACTGAACTGCACTTGGACGACCAACACGCTTACTGTATGCCTGGCTTCCGCCGGTATCTAAATATTCTTCACCACGGTCACTAATATGGTAATCACCAATTAAGTTACCTTCTTCTTGGTATTTGAACATTGGATGGTTTTGAAATAAGAAATCAAATAACTCATCTTCTTGAACAATATAATCGTGCAGTGATTTAACACCGTTCACTTTTTCAGTACCTGCATAGTTTGCAATTGCATTCTTAGCAGAAGCACCCATTTCTGGGATGCTATTGTACTTATCACCAGCAGCACTAGCGTTACCTATTGCGCCGAAACAAAACAGTACGCTTGCGACTGCTTTAAGTTTCCAACTTTTCATCATCACTCCTAGTTATAACCTAGTTATAGTATTTTCATCATCATTCAACTAAGGCACTCTCTTGTTTAGCCGAACAACTGAACAATTGAGTTGCAGCTATTTTCCATATCTTTTTTGCAAAAAATATGAATCACAGCAAGAAATGAGACCTTGAAAAACACAGATAGTAAAAAATCGATGAAAATAAAATAAAAACAATAACATACAACAATTATCAAGATGTGTTTTTCACTTGTAATGCTGTTTTTTGACATCTAAAAGAATCTAAAAACAATGCATTTAGACGTGAAAAAATATCAGTAAGATGATGGGTTACGATAAAGGCTAGAGAGGTCACAAAACACTTCACTAATATAACCTACCCTTGAGTTCAATGACGTAAAACAGCCATAGCTAAAGCATCAACATTAGTCGTTGGTTAATAATTAGTAGTCTATAAAACTTAAATAAGTAGCTAAGTTCAAAATCAAAAAATAGTAAAAAGCTAAATTATAAAGAATAGTTTTTATACAGAATATTTGAACTTATAAACGTTAATAAATAGAGAAGTTAATAAGATGATTCCAGAGTTAGGACTTATTTTCCTTATCATTAGCACAGTCACAGCTGTGTTACTTGCGTTTATTCCGCTCTATGCGTCATATACTAAAAACCATTATTTATTTAGTTATGTAAAAACATTAACAGCATTAATGACGGTCACGATTAGCGCTTCTATATTATGTCTACTTATTTCGTTTTTACTCGATGACTTTTCAGTCGCTTATGTGGCCAACCACTCTAATACCCAGTTAGCGACCTTATATAAAGTCGCTGCGGTATGGGGCAGCCACGAAGGCTCAATGCTATTTTGGGTAGTATCGATTGCGATTTGGGGCTGCTTAATCGCATTCTCGTCGCGCTACCAAGACCCGCTATTCATCGGCCGCATGATTGCCATACTGGCATTTGTGATTGCTGGTTTTAACTTGTTTATGCTGTTTACCTCTAACCCCTTTGCGCGCCTGTTACCAAACTTCCCCGTTGAGGGCCGTGACCTTAACCCCATCTTGCAAGACATAGGGTTAATCTTCCACCCACCGATGCTGTTCTTAGGCTATGTTGGCTTGACTGTTACTTTTGCTGCAGCGATTGCAGCTTTGCTTGGCGGTAAGTTCACTCAGCAACATGCGAGCTACCTGCGTCCTTGGGTACTGATGGCTTGGGTATTTTTAACTGGCGGTAATGCGTTTGGTTCATGGTGGGCGTATAACGAGCTTGGCTGGGGCGGTTGGTGGTTCTGGGATCCTGTAGAAAATGCCTCGTTTATTCCTTGGCTAGTAGCTACCGCTCTGCTGCATAGTGTCGTGCTAACCCAACAACGTAGCAGCTTTAAGATCGCCACCTTATTACTGTGTTTATTAGCTTTCTCATTAAGTTTATTGGGCACTTTTTTAGTCCGCTCAGGCATCGTGCAGTCAGTGCATGCTTTCGCCTCTGACCCAACGCGTGGCATGTCGATTCTATCTTTACTCGGCGTGTTCGTATGCGGTGCGTTAACGCTGTTTGCGCTTAAAGCACACTTAATAAAATCTAAGTCAGACTTTGCGCTTCTTTCTCGCGATACAGTAATGCTGCTTGGTAATATCGTGTTAGTTGTGGCTGCAATCTCTGTATTGCTAGGCACCTTCTACCCGTTACTGTTTGAGCTATTAGATCTAGGTACCTTGTCGGTCGGTGCACCGTACTTTAATAGCATTTTTGTACCATTAACGTTTGTTGCGGTATTGCTTATGGGGGCTGCACCATTGATTAAGTGGCAGCAACAGTCGCTAAATCGCCTATACCCACTTGCTGGACTATTCGCATTCTCAGCTATCATTGGCGTATTAGTAGCAATGCAAACCCGTGACGGCTTTAACCCTTGGGTTTGGCTAGGTGCTACGGCTGCCAGCTGGGTATTCGTATCCTTGGGTTATTTAGTTTTTAGTTTACGCTCACAGGGCGTCGGCTTTATTGCTAAGAAAGCAGCAATGCTAATTGCGCACTTTGGTGTAGCCATTACCATTATTGGCGCAACGGCCGTGTCTAATTTTGAAACTCAAGAGCTATTAAGAATGGGGCCGGGCCAAGGTAAAGTTGTGGCTGGATACACCTTTGTTTATGAAGAAACCGTTGATGTTGAGTCTAACAGCTACACAGCACTTCAAGCTAATATTCGCGTTACCGATATTAACGATAACTTTATTGGCTACATTACACCTCAGCGCCAAACCTTTAAAACCAATGCCATGGAAGTCTCTAAGGCTGGCATTATGCGCAACTTAGTGCGAGACCTTTATGTTTCTAGCGGTCAGCAACTGAGTGAAACAGAGTACTTGGTGCGCATTAGCCATAAGCCACTTGCTTGCTGGATCTGGATTGGTGGCCTCATGATGATGTTAGGCGGTTTTATTGCCGCAGTAACAGGCCTTTATCAATTACGCCTACGCCGCACTGAAAATACTCACTCGCAGTCACTGCACTACCCTGCTAATACACGCAAAGCTGGAGAGCCAGCATGAGTAAAGCTTACACCTCAACACTAATACAGCTGTTAGTTGGCTTGGTTATTTTGCTGTGCATCAGTATTTCGGTGCAAGCGTCAGCACAAACGGCTAGCGACAAGATCCATTACACGCCAGATCAAATCCGCGATTTAGGCTTCGAAATCGCCCATGAGCTGCGCTGCCCTATGTCGGTAAACCAAAACCTATTTGATTCAGGAGCCCCCATTGCTAGCGAACTCAAAGGGCAGATTTTTTTGATGCTAGAACAAGGCGAATCTAAAGCTGAGATCATCGACTTTTTAGTACAGCGCTATGGCGAAAAAATTCGTTACCAACCGAGCTTTTCCGGCGCGACTGCGCTGCTGTGGTTTGGTCCTATTCTGCTGCTATTTGGCATTATTGCGTTTGCAGTAATCTGGATCCGTGAACAACGTAAACATCAAGATATGAAGGCTACCACCTATGAATAAAACACACTTACTGAGCGGCTTATTGGTGCTCTCATCTCTACTTATGCCAGTCCAAGCTCAAGTTGCATCGACTAAGGTTTATCACACAGGTAAAGCCATTGAAAAGCCGCTGATTATGTCACGATTTATTGAGATGCAGTCAGCTCGCTCAGTACCTGAAGTGATGTTCACCGATACTAAAGGGGAACAAATTAGCCTAAAGCAATACAAGGGCAAGCTGGTACTCGTAAACCTTTGGGCAACTTGGTGCGCGCCATGTATCAAAGAGATCCCACAGATGGAGAACATCCGCCAAGTAAATAAAAATAATGACTTGGTTGTTGTGCCAATCTCAATTGATGAAGAGAGTGATAAGGTGCAGGCCTTCTTAGATCGTCATGATCTAGGGCATTACCAAACTTGGTTAGACCCAAAGAAAACCATCGACCAAATTATGCCAGCTGATGTAGTGCCAGCCACTTATGTATTTGACGGTTCAGGCAACCTTGTAGGCTTCTTACGTGGTTACCTCGATTGGGGTGACAAAGAAGTGCAGCCGTACCTTGAAAAGCTAACGGCAAAGTACGCCAAGCGCTAAACCTAAGCCCTAGGTTCTAGGTTCTAAGATAATTTTAATCTTGCTTTCCTCGCTAAACACCCATTTCGGTGGGTTAAAACTTTCACCTTCTCCATGGTGATATTTGGCTTATTGGTAACGCTATTGATTACGCTGTTTATTGCTAATCGATAACAAAATTAATAACTATGCCAAACGCCTTGTCCTTCCCTGACCGACAAGGCTTTTTTTTGCCTAACGCTTACTAACCTATCGCCGCGGCAGGCTTGTCTTCAACTGGCTCTATACGCTCGATTTTAAAGTCATATTTTGCGTAAGCTGCACTAATTAGCGGACACACTAAATTAAAGAAAGCATAAGGTAGGTAAGCGATTGTAGCGACACCTAAGGTACTGGCCATATAGGCACCACAAGTATTCCAAGGAATAAGTGGACTGGTAATGGTGGCAGAGTCTTCCAACGCTCGGCTTAAATTAACTGGTGCAAGGCCGCGTTTTGCATACTCAACTTTGAGCATGCGCCCAGGTAGTACAATGGCGATAAACTGATCAGCGGTAATCAAATTAGCGCCAATACCGCTTGCCAGTGTAGTTAAAATTAAACTGCCGCTGGATTTCACTAGGCCTAAAATGCTTTGCAGTATACGCTTTAGCAGACCAGTGACCTCCATGATGCCACCAAAAGTCATGGCACACAGAATCAACCATACCGTATTCATCATACTGCTCATACCGCCACGGCTCAGTAGATTATCTAATACCTCATCACCAGTCGTTGCCGTGTAACCATTAAACATGGCGACCCAAATGCCTTTAACCAGTGCAACGATTGGCATTAAGCTGTCGTCATTAGCAAACTTAACCACGTTATCAAACTGGAACAATGCAGCACATACCGCGCCAGCTATCGTTCCTATAATCACAGTCGGAAAGGCTGGCATTTTTTTATAAGCTAAAACCAGCACAACTAGCAGTGGCAGTAACAGGTGAACACCTGGATTGAACTGGGTATCGATTAAAGACAGTGTGGTTTCAAAATTATTATTATCGACGGTAACTTGGCTATTAAATCCCAAAATTAAAAAGCCTATCATGGCGATGATAATGCTCGGAGCGGTTGTCCAAACCATGTGCCTTATATGGCTAAAAATGTCCGTTCCTGCCACTGCAGGTGCTAAGTTAGTTGTGTCTGACATAGGTGACATCTTGTCGCCAAAATAAGCGCCACTTATAATCGCACCTGCGGTAATTTCAACATTTAATCCCATAGCTGATGCCACACCGACCAGCGCGATACCTAAAGTCCCCGCCACAGTCCATGAACTACCAATACTGATGGCAACGACCGCACACAATAAACAACAAGCGGCATAAAAATACTCAGGATTAAGCACTAGCATGCCGTAATAGATCATCGTCGGCACTGTTCCGGATAACACCCAAGTGCCAATTAACGAACCAACGGTAAATAGAATCAATAGTGCGCCAGTGGCAAAGCCAATACTACGTACAATCCCCTGCTCCATCTCGGCCCAGCTGTAACCATTTTTCCATCCAATGATTAATGCAATGCAGCCCGCCATGATCAGCGCAATCTGGTTAGCACCATAGGAGCTGTCAGAAGAAAACAGATAAACAGCCGTAGTTAGCATTAGTACTAACGCAATAATAGGAGTAAGTGCATCGAGTAAAGACGCCGGAGTGTGCTTGTCATCTTCTAATGGTTCAAATGCTATCGGCTCTGACTGTTCGGAGTGGTTATTTTCGCTCATGCTAGGTCCTTTTATTTTTTCTTATTACCTATTCTTTCGTCGGTAATCAAAAGCTAGGAACAGGCTTTACCGCGCTAGGCTGGAGCGACATCCTTACATAAAATTAACAACAACGTCTAGCCGAGCTCATGCCTAAGCATAAGAAAGCATTCACCCGAACAAACCACAACCGATTAGTCATTCAATAATCACCTAATAAAATGGGTGAATATGCAGTAAATGTAGATTAAACCGATAGCCAAAATCCGATGATAAAATTTCATCGACACGAGGGGGTCGGCACAAAAAAGCAACAAATCAAATCTAATTGCAAGTTGTTCGACAAAGGCATAATTTAGCTAGGATAGTTGGTATGGCTTTAATATTGAATCAACCGCCACACCATAGCGGAGATTAGGGAGATGCAATGAATGACTTTAGCATTAGCCGATTAAACACTAGCCTTGGCATAGTAAAGCTTAAAGGTACTAGCAGCCTTAATGAACAAACTAACCAACACCGTATAACAGTGTCCCAGCTTGAGATCATGGGTAGTGATGGTTGGGTGGAGCTTGATATTTATCACCCTAATAGCCAAAAAATGATTAAACAGTTAGAGGCAGAAGTTACCGCCCACTTATCTATATAAAGTAAACATAATTCAATAGTCTGCCCAGATATTACTTGCTTAACACCGCAGAGTATTAGGTTATTTGTTATCACCATTTTAGCGTGAAGCTTTTATTTAGCGGTCGGTTTCTTTAGTATGTCGACTCTTAAACCTATTTAGCTGTAAAGGCCTATTAACCATGAAACTATCCGCTTTGGATCAACCACTATACGATCATTTATATCGCGACATTCGAGAGTTCCGCGCAACTTTTGATTTGCCGATTGAAGATATCCGCACTTTGGATGATAAAGCCGATACGCTGCATACTTCGTTAGCCATTGAAGAGCTAACCGAACTTGCAGAAGCTGACAGCCGTGTAGAACAAGCTGACGCTATTGTTGATTCTGTTTATGTTTTAATGGGCCGCCTAGTGCATTTAGGTGCTACTCAAGTTAATGACCATCTTGAGATTAGCTACGTTATCGATTTATTGTTACATGTAGCCAAAAACCGTGAAATCGACTTTGTTACCTGTTGGGATGAAGTACATTCAAGCAACATGAGCAAGGTATGCCGCAACGAGCAGGAGCTTAAGGAAACTATCGAATTCTACGCTAAACAAGGCGTTGAAATTGTCGGTAGTACTAAGGGCGAGTTCATTATTGCGAAATGTGCTAAAGATGTTGAAATGGCGGGTAAGGTTGTTCGTCAAGGTAAGGTATTAAAGTCTGTTTATTACCGCCCAGCTGATTTAGAAAAGTTGGTAAAAGCTTAAGCCTATATCCGCTGAGATTAAACCAATACAACAAGTCACCTCTGCTGTATTGGTTTAACTTAATTATTACTAGGCAGCTTCTTTCACGCTAATTAACTGTGATATAGCCTCTGGCTTATCAACATGTAAGTACAGCTGCTCAATATCCTCTGGCAACATACTCATGGCACCATAATAGCGCTGCAATGATTTAAGCTTTATCTGCACATTACTCTCGCCTCGCCCTAAATGCAGTTGCTCATTATTACTTTCAGTTTTGTGGATATTGTTAATCTGCTCTTTGGAGTGCTTATTAGTCACAGCCTTATTTCGCCCATAATTCCCAACATTGACCTCTTCAATATCGCTCAATGGCAACATGGTAAAGCCCCAGACTCCGGCGTTAACCACTAAGTATTGTTGATGTATATATACACTGTAATAGCGCGCTAATCGGTAGTTAGCCCGCGCCATCACTAAGCAGTAACCAATAAAGCTTGAGACTAAAATAGCGGCAATCATGCTCCACGATGCCAACAGCCAATAACTAAATACGGCCGAAGATATAATCACTATGTTAGCCAACAAGTAATGCCAAGGTGATGCCGATAAAAGCTGTAACTTGCATAATGATTGCGGGTGCTGTCGAGTTAAGTGGTTGAGCGCATAAAACCAGTTCACCACCTCCATTGCCAACGTCATTGCCACACCATGGGCTTGCAACGCTTTTTCCGATAGGACTTTGCCTTGCACCGCATCATGAATATGCAGTCGTGGATCGCCAGGTAACTTACGCCCCTGCCATAGGGACTTTATCACCCGATATACCAAGGTCACTTGCAACAGTAATAGCACTGCGATAATCGGATAACGCAGCCAGGCAATAAACTCAAAATAACTGGCGAGTTCAGCCGGAAAGCTAAAGCGAGCCATTAAGCTGCTCAAACTAAACACCACTAGCATCTTCCACCAGTGCTGCTGACCCACATAAATGATGCAATATGCGTACATAGCTGGCAGCAGCACAAAGTAACTAGCGGCTATCGCTATGGTTAACCCTAGTGCATTGGCTCCTTGCATTGATTCAGGTAACCATTGAAAACCTATGCAATAAATGACTATGGCACTGAGTAGAAACAATAATCGATATTTAACACTCCGGCGCATTCTCTAATCCTTGAGACTTGTTAAGCTTATGTAACAACAGATATAGTGACCTTACAGGAACAAAACAAGCCCTAAGGCTAAAATTTAGCCCTTAGTGGTGCAATCAACCAACTAACTTTAATTCAAAACATGATTGCTTTTGCAACTAAATATATGGGAATCACTCCCTAGCTAAGGTTAAAATATCTCCATAATTTATGGATAAGTAGAGCCGACTATGACATCTCTTAATTACTGTGCCTCTTTACTAAAAATCATGCTTTGCACCATCTTATTGGCAAGCGTTTTTCCTACCAAAAGCATGGCAAATAAACACATTATCGAAGCGACTGTGCAGCACAATAGTCCGTTCCATATCCCTCGTAGTCATACCGTAAAAATCAAGGATAATGAGCGCACCTATAAGCTGTATATCAAACTTCCTAAAGGCTATAAATCTTCTGCTAATCGCGAGACTGATTACCCAGTAGTGTATCTTACGGATGCGATGTATACCTTTCAGATAATGTCAGGAGTGACGCGTTTCCCAATGAACTCAAAACAGATGGCCCCCACCATTATCGTCGGGATATCTTGGGAATTAGGTATGCAAGGTGACAGCAGCCGTGTGAGAGATTACACACCGACAGTAGACAAACGTTGGCATAAAGTAACCGGTGGTGCCGACAGACATCTCGGTTTTCTACAAAATAAAGTTATCCCTTATATTGAGCAAAACTACCGAACTGATCCCTCTCAACGTACCTATGTAGGCAACTCGTTAGGCGGACTTTTTGGTGCCTATGTTTTATTAAAGCAACCGGCATTATTTACCAATTACCTGCTTGGAAGCCCCTCTTTTTGGTGGCAGCAACAGGTGTTGCTCGAACAGTTTGAAAATAATAAGCAGCAGCTAGCAAAACTAAATGCCAATGTATTTGTAGGTATTGGCGCACTAGAGCACAACGGCAGAGGCGGCAGTTCTGAGTTTGATATGGTTGGGGATGCGCAGCGGTTTTCTTCGTTGCTGAGCAGCTTAACTCAGGCTCAAACAGGCACTTTGAACAGTAAGATTTTGCTGATTAATGAAGCTCATCATGCCACAGCATTTGCCACTACAGCAATTCATGGCATGGACTGGCTATTCAACACGCAAAGAGGCAAGAGCCAGCCAAAAACGATTAGTCTGAATAGTCATAGTAAACAAAACAGCAAGCGTACCGAACAAGCACGCTCTACGATGGAAAAGTTTTAAATCTGGATTATTTAATCTTAAATGGCACTCAGCTGACGGCTTAAACTGCCTGCTCAATTTTTAATATACAGGGAGTTTTAATCACGACCTTGTTACTCCTATGCACGAATTCGTGTTCATACCAATGTATGTATAAACGCAATTGAACATTGTCACCAAAGTGGTTGCTGTTATAAAAATCGCGATAACATCGGCTATGCTGCAAATAACCACTGTGGTAGAGCTTTAACATCCGCTTACCTATGTGTATTTCACGAAAATCTACGCCGTGCGCCGAGTTATGAGGAAAGTGATACTCGCCATAGCGGTAGTGACCGTCTAGCACTTCAATATTCTGCCCCCTGCTCAATATGGAGCTTAATTGCAATGCATCGACCCGACTCGTTAAACACAAACCACTTAGCACCACGCAGCAGATAACCGCAACACTACAACGAATAAAACCCTGGGGCTTAAAGCGACAAATTAGTAACCAAATAAGTAAGATGGCAGTGGTCATTAGCAATAAAGCTAACTCATAATCTGCCCATTGTCCGGCTTCAAAAGCCGTATTCCATGATGACATAAATCCCTCCGCAGCGACCAAATCCATTTGTTGCTTATAGAAGCTCTATCGACCAATAATCGACGCGTTTGCTTCAGCCTTTCGGTACTTATACTTAATAAACTAACTAACCAAGATGTCATTTCCATGATCCTTCATATCAATAACGGTTAGCAAAAAAGTTAAGTCGTACTAAGTATAGTCAGGAATATAAAAGCGGGAGTGAGCGCCAGACAATGTGAGGCGAAAGTACTGCAGCAGGCATAAAAAAACGCCTCTCAATGAAGGCGTTTTATATTTATTTTTTGAGCATTATTTCAAATAATTAATTAATGGGCTCAGTATTTTATAACCAAACTTCACTGCTAATTATTTAAAGTTAGCCTAAGAGCAAGTAATCTAAAGTTAGCGCGCTAAATAAAACAAAGCCGGCCCAATTATTATTGAGAAAGGCCTTAAAACAGGCCGCTCTCTCTCTAGAAAAAATGAGTTTTTGTTGGTACAAAGCGAAACCGATAAAGGCCAAAATACCTAAACCATAAATTTCACCTCTGCCCGCCACTAGACCCGCTGCAATTAAGCAGCCTAACGCAGCTAGCTGAAATGCGCCGATGATATGTCTGTCATATCGGCCAAATAGAATCGCAGTAGACTTAATCCCCACCTTTAAATCATCGTCTCTATCAACCATGGCGTACATGGTGTCGTACGCCACCGTCCAACACCAGTTAGCCGCAAATAGCCACCAAGCCTCAACCGGAACAGTACCAGTTTGCGCCGCATAAGCCATAGGGATTGACCAACTCCATACTGTGCCTAAAAACATCTGCGGCATATTGGTATAGCGTTTGGTGAAAGGGTAAATAATAGTAAGAATAATACCAACAACCGACAACTGTACCACTAGCGGGTTCAGCATCAGCACTAGGCCAAATGAAAACAAGGCGACAACTAAAAACAGTAATAAGGCTTCTTTACTGGAGATCTCACCGCTAGCTAGCGGCCGGGCTTTAGTGCGCTCTACGTGGGCGTCAAGATCTCTATCTGCATAGTCGTTAATAATGCAGCCGCAAGCTCGCATCGCAAATACGCCGATAACAAAAATAATAAACACTTTAAGATCAGGCAAGCCACCAGCGGCAAAAGTTAGCGCCATCAAACATGGCCACATTAATAACAAGGTACCAATGGGACGGTCCATACGCGCAAGTCGCATATAAACGTCTAGTTTATCCCTTAAATTCATGATTAGGCTCTCCTACAACGTCTTCGGCCTTTAGTTTTGTAACCGCATTATGACTGAGCTGTAACAGTATTCAACCAGTATTGAGATAAATAAAATTACTGCTTGCTTTATGTGCTAAAAAATAAGGCCGAGCATAGTGCTCAGCCTTAAATTGAAGGGGGTTAATCAGATAATACCCAAGCGGTTATCTATATCTGCTTAGCCAAGTTACACTTTTTCTAAGCGAGCGTAAGCGATCACTAACCACTTACTACCGACATCGAAAAAGTTAACCTGAATACGTGCCTGTGCACCGCTGCCTTCGTAATTAGTCACAGTACCTTCACCAAACTTAGGATGCATCACACGTTGGCCAATCTTAAAGCCTGAATCATTAAAAGCATCATCTTGTTTGCTAAAGCGACTACTCACTGCAGGCGCAGAAACCTGAGTACGCATACGGATCTCTTGCACATACTGCTCTGGGATCTCTTTAACAAAACGCGATGGTCTAGCAAAGCTTTCACGGCCATAGATACGACGCGATTCAGCATAAGTGATATACAGCTTTTGCATCGCTCGAGTCATACCCACATAACAAAGGCGACGCTCTTCATCGAGGCGATCACCTTCATCTATGGCCATTTGGCTTGGGAATAACCCTTCTTCGACACCAGCCATAAATACCATTGGGAACTCAAGGCCCTTTGCCGAGTGCAGTGTCATTAGCTGTACCGCATCGGTAAACTCATCCGCCTGACCTTCGCCGGCTTCTAATGCTGCATGAGACAAGAAAGCATTCAGCTCGCCCATATCCTCAATTTCTTCTGGCATCACAAAGCTACGTGCAGCGGTCACTAACTCTTCTAAGTTCTCTACACGAGCGCGCGCCTTTTCGCTCTTCTCCGCTTCGTACATGGCCTTTAGACCTGACGTTTGGATCACATGATCTGTCATGCGGTGCAGAGATTGCTCATCAGTATCCATACGCATGGCAATAATCAAATCCATAAAGCCACGTACAGCTTTTGCAGCACGACCTGCGAGGACTTTCTCTTCGAGTAAGCGAACACTCGCTTCCCACAAAGTCATTTCTTGCTGACGTGCCGTTGTGCGAATGATGTCTAAGGTACGATCGCCAATACCACGGGTTGGGGTATTCACCACACGCTCAAAAGCCGCATCGTCATTCTTGTTATTGATTAGACGCAAATAACCCATTGCATCTTTAATCTCTTGGCGCTCGAAGAAGCGTAGACCGCCATAGATGCGGTAAGCGATACCTTTATGTAATAGGGCTTCTTCCAGTACACGTGACTGCGCGTTAGAACGATATAAAATAGCACAATCTTCTAACTTGCCACCTTCATCTTGCCAGTCGGTGATACGGCCAACGATAAAGCGTGCTTCATCCATCTCATTAAAGGCACAGTAAAGACCAATTGGCTCACCGTCTTTATCGTCGGTCCACAGCTTTTTACCCATACGGTCTGGGTTATTAGCAATCAGCTCATTTGAGGCATTTAGAATATTGCCGCTAGAGCGGTAGTTCTGCTCTAGTCTAATAGTTTGTGCTGCTGGGAAGTCGGCTAAAAACTTATGCAAATTCTCTACCTGTGCACCACGCCAGCCGTAAATAGACTGGTCATCATCACCAACAATCATCACATTGGCTGTTGAGCCAGCAAGTACTCGGATCCACGCATACTGAATGGCGTTGGTATCTTGGAACTCGTCCACCAAGATATGCTTAAATCTGTCTTGGTAATGATCCAGAATATGCGGTTTGTTAAGCCACAGTTCATGGGCTCGAAGCAAAATCTCAGCAAAATCCACTAGACCAGCGCGGTCGCATGAATCTTGATAGATTTGATAAATCTTCAGTAAATTTTGCTCAATAGGAAACCCGCCAGCATCAATATGTGATGGGCGTAGCCCTAAGTCTTTCTTACCATTGATGTAGCCTTGCGCTTGTCTTGGTGGATATTGTTTCTCATCCAAGTTAAGGCTTTTTAAAATACGCTTGATTAGACGCAGCTGATCATCAGAGTCTAAAATTTGGAAGCTTTCAGGCAGATTAGCATCTTTATAGTGAGTGCGTAGCAAACGATGGGCTAAACCGTGGAAAGTCCCTATCCACATGCGGCTCATATTACCACCAGCCACTTTCTCAACACGCTCGCGCATCTCCTTTGCCGCTTTATTGGTAAAGGTTACCGCCAAAATGGCATATGGGCTTTGCTGTTCAACCTGCATTAACCACGCGATTCTGTGGGTTAACACTCGAGTTTTACCACTACCCGCACCTGCCAGCACTAACATGCTAGATTGCGGTGCACCAACAGCTTCGCGCTGCTTATCATTTAGGCCGTCGAGTAAAGAAGATACGTCCATTATTGCCTCCAAAAAATCAGGCGGGCAGTATAACAGATGCAAAGAAAGAGAGGGTAGAATAAGCCAAAGAGATAACGCTTAGTACGCTACCTCTTATCTGTACAGCAAGCAGAAATTATACTTTCTCAGCCGCTACTACTGAAATCTCAACTAATAGGGCTTCACGAGCCATTTTTGCTGCAACGCAAGCACGAGCAGGCGCAAAACCTGTTGGTACCCATGCATCCCAAACTGCATTCATTTCAGCAAAATACTGCATGTCTTTTATATAGATAGTTGCCGACAAGATATGCTCCCTATCACTGCCAGCTTGCTCTAGTAGAGCATCAACTTTTTCAAGCATGGTCCGTGTTTGCTCAGTAATATCTTGCTCGGCATCTTTCGCCACCTGACCGCATAAATAGATAGTGCCGTTATGCTTAACTATTCTGCTCATACGTGCTGCGGTTTCAATTCTCTCTATGGTCATATTATGCTCTTAAACTTGGTGAATAATCTGGCTGAATAACCTTTTCAGCCAAGAGTCTAACTAGCAAAATATATTTTACCAGTGAAAATATTCTTATGATTCAAATGGATGTTTTGTATACCTTAGCATGATTTACTATTTTCCTATTTAAGTCCTATACTTAACTCAAATAGGTTATCAACGGATTTGATATCTCAATATTTAAAGGACTAAATATGATTCATCTCAACCTCTTCTTCGGTCTTCTATTTACTCACTTTAAGCCAATTACTCATCTTGTGCCTCATGTTCAGCGCATTTACCTTTTAGTTATTATCCTGCAGCACTTTTCGGTAGCTTACGTACAGCCCATTTATCGTCAATTGGCTCAGCAGCGAATATTGCCATCTTTTGCGGTAACAAAAATCTAGTCAGTATTTTAGGAGCCACAAGATGCAAGTTAGCAAAAATTTTTCAATTACTCCTGGGCACCTTTGCCTGATCACTATTTTACTCAGTCTCGTTACTGGGATTTTTTGGTTACTGGGGCACTTTGCCAAACAACCCTCTGTAGAAATGGTGCTGCCGATATTTTTGCTCGTCAATATTGTTATATCTAGCCTTGTTTGGTTTAACTTTCGCAATCAATCATCTCGATTGGCTAATTTGGTCAGCCATATAGCCTCAAGCTTTGTGCAGCCAACAAGCCACAAAACCACTACGGAAAAATCCGCTCATAAGTACGACCCCCTAGCTAAACTCGAGACTAAACTTCAGTTACTCAGCGAGCATTTAACTAAAGAAATCCCAGCATCTTACTCACAAGAACCGCCCATAGAGAATAGCCCTTTGGTATCGAGTATTTTAGACGCCGCAGCTGTGGCGGTTTACGCTGTAGATAGCCGCGGAAAATGTATCTATGCTAATCCGCAATGCGCCTATTTATTGGGCTACGCTACCCCTTCGATGCTGCTCAACTCTAATCTAAAGCAGTTAATTGATAAGAACGCTGCTACCAGCAATATTGATCTCACCGTACACGATATTAAAGAAGATATTTTTTGGCGTGCAGACGGCACTAGTTTCCCTGTTGAATACAAGTCACAGCCACTAAACCTCCCCAATCAAGACAAGGGGGCGGTGATCTCTTTTTACGATAATAGTGAACGTTTAGAAGCCGAAGCGCTTATTCGTCACCAAGCTCATTACGACACCCTGACCGACTTACCGAACCGATTTTTAGCTTTAAAGCGCTTAGAGCAACTGGTTGACTCCAGTGAAAGAAACGGCAACAAGATTGCGGTGATTTTTCTAGATTTAGATGACTTTAAAAAGATTAATGATTCACTTGGGCACGAAGCTGGTGATCAACTACTGATCACCGCATCAGAGCGCTTACTCAAAGCCACCAGAGCTGAAGATACTGTGGGCCGCTTAGGTGGAGATGAATTTATCATCCTGCTTGATGGTCTCTCTAGCGCCAATGATGCTCAACCACTCGCTGAGAATCTGATCGCAGGCTTTAGAAAACCGTTTTATATCGATAATCGCCAACTTATTTTGACCGCCAGCATTGGCATCGCGATTTACCCTAATGATGGTAAAACCCCATCTGAGTTACTGCGTAACGCTGATTCTGCCATGTACCACACCAAAAGTATTGGACGTAACACCTATTCTTACTTTACCCACGCCATGAACAAAGAGGTGTCACGCCGCTTAGCGATTGAAGAGCAAATTCACGGAGCTTTAGAGCGCAATGAGCTAACGGTGCATTATCAAATTCAGTTAGATATTCGCGATGGCAGCATTATGGGGGCAGAAGCACTATTACGTTGGGATAATCCTACTTTAGGCAGTGTCTCACCTGCTGAGTTTATTCCTATTGCTGAGCAAACTGGGGTGATTGAGCCCATGGGAGCGTTTATTTTAAAACGTGCTCTTGAAGCTGCTCAAAGCTGGCAAAAAACTTTCGACGAACACTTTAGAGTGGCGATTAACCTATCACCAAGACAATTTAGAAACCCCAATTTAGTCCAATCAATTAAAGACCAAGTACAAGAACTAGGTATGAAGCCTGCTGATTTAGAACTTGAGATCACCGAAGGCGTGTTACTAAGCGGACACGCTTATACCTTAGATGCACTCATGCAGCTGAGCAAAGCAGGCTTTTGCATCTCTATGGATGATTTTGGTACTGGTTATTCGTCTCTAAGCTACTTACGCACTTACCCTTTCAAAATCCTTAAAATTGACCGCAGCTTTATCAATGATATGAACAAAGACGATAAAAGTAATGAGTTGATTATTGCGACGATTGAAATGGCGCATGCACTTGGGATCCAAGTCATTGCTGAAGGTGTTGAAACTCAAGAGCAGTTGGATGAATTGAGCTTTATGATGTGCGATTACGCCCAAGGCTTTTTAATCAGTAAACCCGCCCCTTTTGAAGAGCTTCTGCTAATTGGCGAAAACTATAAAGAGCTACACCAAAAGCTGGCAGCAAAAGCTGAATCCGATAGTGTGCCAGTGATTTAGCATCGACACATTCACGCTACTATTTCCACGTTAAATACTCTAGAGCTTTTGGATTAAAATTTACGGCTTAACACTATCCCGTCATAATTTAAGCAGTCCTGCACTCTTTGTTTTTGTACAGAGCTAAGTGATTCTAGTGGCACAAATTGATAATCACTATGCTCATCGCTGAGCCTAATAGCAGCTTCATTTTCGAGTTCACACAAAAAAATAAAAGCTTGTGAGTCATAAGTTTGATGATAATAAACCCCAGTTAAATAGCTTACCTTCACTACAACACCTAGTTCTTCTATGCACTCACGCTGCAAAGCTTCATGTATGGTTTCTCCAGGCTCTAATGCGCCACCTGGTAAACCCCAAGCGCAATCACCATAGGTTGCTTTAAGTAGCAACACACATGGCCCTGTAACACCTTGCCTAATAATTACAGCATGGCTGCTTAAGCGAAATTTATCGTCAAATGCCATTGTTCCACCTTGTTGGTACTAATTAGTCTTACGCTGCTATTTGCTTAGCCAATAAGTAAAAAAAATGCTAGCACATCCGCTGCTAGCATTTTCCAAGCTGTTTACTATAAGCATCCTACCTAAGATTACCTATGGTTTTGGCGTTTCTTCAAGGCCAATACTATTCATCCAATACTCAAAGTCCATCATATTGCCTGGCAAAATGACCTTACTTTGGCCTGAACTCACACCATCAAGCTGCTTCAGATACTGCGCACCCAACTGCATGCGCACCACGTTCTTGCCACCAGGGGCGGCAATCACGGTTGCCATACGCTCAATTGACTCAGCCGTCGCTCGAGCAATAGTTAAAATCTCTTCGCCCTTACCTTCAGCCTCGTTAATACGGCGCTGCATTTCACCTTCTGAGTGGTTAATCGTTTCGGCCTTAATACCTTCAGAACGATTAATCTTACTTTGCTTGTCACCCTCACTTTTGGCCAGTAATGCTCGGCGCTCACGCTCAGCATTTACCTGCATTTCCATGGCGTTTTTAACCGTTTCTGGTGGGGTGATGTTTTTAATCTCGTAACGGTGTACGCGAATGCCCCACATGGCGCCAGCTTGATCCAGCACTTCAACCACCTTAGCACTAATCACATCACGCTCTTCAAAAGTACGGTCTAAGTCCAACGTACCAATTACACTGCGAGTGGTAGTTTGTGCCAACTGAATTGCTGCATAACGGTAATCAGTTACGCCGTAACTCGCCTTAACTGGGTCAATAACTGAAATATAGATAACCCCATCGACTTCTACATTAACCTCATCACAAGAAAAGCATTCTTGCGGTGGCACATCAATCGTCTCTTCCTTTAGGTCATGGATATATGCCACTTTATCGACAAAAGGCACTAAAGCATGGAAGCCTGCATCTAAGGTCGAGTGATACTTACCTAAACGCTCTACGATATAGGCAGATTTAGTTGGCACTAAGCGAATAGACTGAAATAGTTTAATGACGAAAATTGCAAAAATAAGGCCCCAAATGGCCATAACAATCATGTCAGTATTAATGCCTGCAATCATTAGCGTGCTCCTTTCACTGAATTAGATGCCACTGCGCTAGTGACTTGTTCCATGCCTTCGAAAAAGCCTTCTATTTTAGCCAGTTCAGCCGGAACAACTGATACATCAGCTTCCTCAAGGATCTTACCGACTTGTGCAATAAACTGCTCTTTTAGCTGCATATTCATTGCTTCATTACCACCATCTTTAGCCAAAGCGGCTGAGACTAATTCCATGCCTTCTGCTTTGGCGCGAGCAATAATTGCAATTTCCTGTGCAGTACCTTTCGCTTCGTTAATACGACGCTGCTTTTCACCTTCAGACAAGTTAATAGCTTCTTGGCGTTCACCTTCAGAAAGGTTAATCATCGCCGCTTTTTCAGCATTGGCTAAGGTGATTTCCGCACGTTTACTGCGCTCAGCTTCCATCTGTTTCTCTAGGGTATGAATGACTTTACGTGATGGGGTGATATTCTTAATCTCGTAACGTAGCACCTTTATCCCCCAAGGATCCGAAGCCTTGTCGATTTCACGAACTATCGATTCATTCAGGCTGTCTCGCTCTGAAAATGTTTGGCTAAGACTGAGCTTACCTATCTCTGAGCGCATCGTAGTTTGTGCAAGGTTAACTGCCGCACGGCGGTAATCTTCAATACCGTAACTGGCAAGCTTACCGTCCATTACTTTTAGGTACACTAAACCATCGACTTCTAGCTGAGTATTATCTTTAGAAATACAGCTTTGTGGTGGTACATCGAGTACCTGCTCACGGATTTCGTGCTTATAAGCGACACGGTCGAAAAATGGAATAAGAAAATGAAAGCCGGGCTGCAATACAGTGCGAAATTTACCAAGGCGTTCGATCACATTGACCTCTCGCATGGGCACAATTAACAGTAACTTATAGAGAATAAAAAATACAAATAAGACAAAGAGTGTAAATGCAAACATATTGAGATCCCTTCCTAGTTTAAATCAATTACTTTTCTGTGGTAAATGCTTCAGCGTCAGACAGCACTGGCTCAACCACTAAGGCAATATTATCGCGGCAAATTATCCTCACTTGAGTGCCAGCAGCAATTTCACTACCGTCCCCCAAAGCAGGCCATTCACTGCCTTGAAATTCTATTCGCCCGAGCTCTTGCGCTGGACCAATAGTTTGTTTGACTGTTGCTAGTTGATTATAAATATCGAGCTCTTCATCGGTGTTGTCGACATGAGCATCGCCACCAACCAGCTTTTGTGTGACCTGACGAAATGCCAGTAAAAGAACCATAGATGCAATAAACCAAAGTGTTAGACTTTGGCTAATACCTTCAACCAAACCTATCGTCAAAGCACCTGCAACTACGAGGCAGGCAGCACCTAACAGAATCACAATACCTCCAGGTAAAATGATTTCAGCCAGCATAAGAATAATGCCGATGCATGCCCAAATTAGAATGGGATTTGAAAACTCCATATTTCCCCCTGAAATGTAAGAGTCAAGTAATGACTATATCAGTAGAGACTGTTTAGCGCGACATATTATGTCAAAGTTAATCACGCAATAAGTGTAAGCAAAACTATCCAAAAGTGCTTAACCGCAACCCTACCATGACCTTAACCTTGAGTAAAAAGTTAACCACCAATAATCGATAGTTTGCATGAGGAAATAATAACCACAAATATAAATATTAGTAATAACAAACTAAATCAAGCAATTGCTTAATTTCAACGTGATAAGCATTTAATAAAAACTTACAAACACTTTGACATTGTTTTTATAACGATTATATTCCCGCCATTGAAACGCATGTTTAAGTTTTTACTTTCACTTGCAGTAGCTACCGACTCTTAAAAATAAAAGGTTTGACCATGAACAAGCAACTACTTTGTATTGCCCTGTTAATTAGCCCACAAGCACTAGCTGACGATATGATTAATTGGTGGGATGCTAGCGTTACTGCGCTTTACGGTGACAACTACGATTTAGCCCCATCAGATAAACAAACCACACTTACCTTTGAAACGGCAGGCGACTGGAAGTACGGCGACTGGTTTGCATTCCAAGATGTTACTTACTTCAATGGTTCAAACGCTGGCAAAAACAATACGACTTACGGCGAGATCTCAACACGTCTAAGTGCCGGTAAGATTTTAGGTAAGTCAGTTGGCTTTGGTCCAGTAACCGACCTATCGCTAGCCTTGACGCTAGAGGAAGGTGAAGGCCCAGTCAAAACCTTTTTATACGGTGTAGGTATGGATATTAACGTACCTTACTTTAGCTACTTTCAGCTAAACACTTACCGCAGACACGCATTGAGCAGTGACAATATTAGCGATGGTTGGCAGTTAACCCCCTCATTTAGAATGGATTTCCCAGTAGGTAATTCTAACATCGTATTTGATGGCTTTATTGATTGGATATTTGCCAGCGACAACTCTGCTTATGAAACAAACTTCCACTTCAATCCACAACTTAAATATGACTTAGGTGCAGTGGTGTTTGGCGAACATAAGAAGAACAAGCTGTTTGTTGGTATCGAATACGATTATTGGCAGAACAAGTACGGCGTTGATGGCATAGACCAAAACACCTACTCCGTTATTGCTAAATACCACTTCTAAATTCGAGTAAATAATTGAGCATTAAAAAAGGCGCTAAGAGCGCCTTTTTTGTGGTTAAAACTATACGAATACCAAAAGTTAGGCCAATAGTTTTTTTGCTGCTGCAACCACGATAGAAACCGCACTCACTTCGGTCTTTTTCATTGTCGCTTCATCAGGGATCTCTTGCTGGGTACGGTTAACAATCACACCCGCAACACATGCAGCGCGCCAACCTTGTGAGGCACACATAGTAAATAGCGTCGAAGACTCCATTTCGTAGTTAAGTACGCCTAAGTCTTGCCATTCTTGCATCGAACCCTTGAACTGACGTGTTACACGGCCAGACACAGTGTCATAACGCTCTTGGCCTGGATAGAAAGTATCTGACGACGCAGTAATACCAATGTGCGGTTCTAAACCTGCATCACGACTTGCGGCAACCATAGCCGTTGTACAATCAAAGTTAGCTACTGCCGGGTATTCCATTGGTGCAAAGTGCAGACTTGCGCCATCTAAACGCACAGACGCTTGAGTCACAATCACATCACCCACGTTAACATGTGGCTGAATCGCACCAGTGGTACCAACACGTAAGAAAGTACGCACGCCTAATTGTGCCAGCTCTTCAATTGCAATCGATGTTGAAGGGCCGCCAATACCAGTAGAACAAACGACAACAGGCTTACCATCGATATAAGCTAGATAACTGGTATATTCACGATGACTAGCTAAGAATGTTGCGTTTTCCATTAGCTCTGCAATTCGTTTAACACGCTCTGGATCGCCTGGAACGATCGCTAAGCTAGCACCATCTAACATCTCTTTAGTTAAGCCTAAATGAAATACATCAGACATCGTGAAAACCCCTTTCATTTTTGAATTTAAAAATCTATTTAAGTCGACTGTAACCTAGTATTGACCGTAAAAAGGTTACACCGATCACACTTTACCCGCCTAGAGTAAATGAATTGTCGTAATATAGTTACTAAAGCAATCAAAATATTTGAGCTCAAATATAGCAGCCACAACCTATACTGCCACACTCAATATTGCATTAAGGCGATGTACACAACAGATTTTGAGCTTACAGAAAAGAAGTATAAAACCAATATTAGCAGTAACTTAACAACAAAATTAACCTTGTAACACATTAAAACTTTAGCTAAAAGTATGCCAATTAATCTCCTCATCTTAGCTAAGTAGTCCTAGCGAAATAACTCCGGCCTGTCATCTCAATTCAATCGTTCATTATTCGATCAACATCACATTTAGCGGCTAAGAATCGCGCTAATTTAGAACTGAAGCAAATGAACCATCCGCAATAAAACAGCCAAAAGGACGCCTGCATGTTTCCAGAGTACAGAGAACTTATCAGCCAACTAAAAACATCTGACACACATTTTCAAAAGAAGTTTAATAAGCATAATGAACTCGATGAGGAGATAAAAAACCTGGAAAAGAGTAATGCTAGCGATTACACCTCAGAGGTGCATGAACTTAAGGTTCAAAAACTACATTTAAAAGAAGAAATCTACGATATTCTCAAAGGTCATTCAGCTTAACCCTACCTATATCTGCTAAAAATAAAAAAGGACGCATAAGGGTCCTTTTTTTATTGCCTGATAATTACTTCAACACAGCTAACAAGTCTTCTGTTGTCTCAAAAAACAAAATATTGGTCACCTTGTTATTGTCTAGTTCTATCAAAGTAGCCTGATCTTTTTGCGCCGGCAGTGGCAAGGTCTGCTCACCTTCACTATCTAACGCAACTCTATAAGGAAACTTTTTAAACTGCGGTAAAGCAACAAAACGAGCAATCAATGATGGCATACCACTGATATCAGCCACGTAGATTAAACTAGCATCGCTTGTTAATTCAGGCTCAGCTTCTAGCGCTTCTTGAATTAAAGTCCCACCATCCATACTCCGGCTAAAAAGCACTCGTTTGGTGTTGCTATCAACTTGGTAGGTAACTTCATGCTGATCTTGTAATTTAATCTCTGCTATTTGGTCGCCAACCTGATAAGTATTAGCCAAAACAGATGTGGTAAACAGGCTACATAAAGCGAAAATAAGTGCTCTCATAATTGGACTCGACAAATTAGAATTAGCGGAAAGAATAACCTATTATTGATAGGGTCACAGTAAACTTAGCGACAAAGCATGATCCCCTTCACGCAAAGGTTTTTCAGTAATAAATGAATCAAGTCTTCCGCTATACATATATAAATTGTAAGTTACAAAAGTAGAGTGTATTCAGTAAGCTAGTTAGTAGACGTTGTTAAAAGGGATACAAAAATGGAAGAGCAAGGATTAGACCAAGAAATCGCGCAATTACAAAATGCCTATACTGCTATTACTGAGTTTTTAGTGCAGTACAGTTTTAGCATTCTTGGGGCCGTAATTATCTTTTTGATTGGCTTATGGATTGCCGCTAAAGCCGCTAACTTAGTCACGAGAATTTTTGAAAAACACCAAATCGACATCACTCTGAGTAACTTCACAAGTAACTTTGTTCGTATCTTAGTTATTGTCATGGTCGGTGTTATCGCCCTTGGTAAGTTAGGCATTAGCGTCACGCCTATGGTAGCCGCCATCGGTGCAGCTTCATTAGGTGCAGGTTTAGCCCTACAAGGCATGCTTGCTAACTACGCAGCAGGTATAACCATTATTGTGACTCGACCTTTTATTGTCGGCAATACCATCGAGATCAAAGGCGTAGGTGGATTAGTAAAGGACATCCATTTAGGCATGACGGTGCTGACCAACGAAGAAGGCGAAGAGATTAATATCCCCAATAAACATATTGTCGGTGAGATCTTACACAATTCATTTGCCAATAAACTGGTCGAAACCAAGTTTAATATCAGCTATCAGGCTAACACTGATGAAGTCGTCGCCTTGCTAACTAAAGTGCTAGCCGACAGCCCAAGAGTATTTGAAGGTGATAAAGCTCAGGTTGGTATAAACGACTTTAACAGTATAGGTATTGAAATAGGCATTCGCTACTGGGTGCCGACCGACAGCTACTTCCAAGATAAGTACCAAACCAATGCCGAGCTGTTTAAAGCACTAAAGCAGGCGAATATTGACATTCCGTGTCCAGTAAAACAGATCCATATCCAAGAGCACTAGTGTGTTTGATACTTAGCGGCTTCTATTAGCGCTAAGTATTCGTTTTTTTCATCATCCAAATCACTTATATCAAAAGCATGTAACCGCGGGTTTTAGCGATTTTCTGAACATAAATAAACATAATTCATAAGCAAATCAAATAATCATTATTGCGTTTACTCTATCGCTCTAATTTAGATGTTGCCGCAAAATGCGCTCCATTGAAATAGGAAACTAATGAACACTCAATGGAGATAACATGATGAACAAAACATTAATTGCATTGGCATTAATTGGTACATGTGGTTATGCCAGTGCTGCCGACATAGATAATACTTGGTACATTGGTGCTGGCGCAGGTCAGAGCAATTATGAGTCAGTTTCTGCCGCTAGCCACCTAGGCGATGATAGCGATCTAGCCTGGAACGCGCTAGTCGGTTATCAACTAAACAAATACCTTGCATTTGAAGCTGGCTGGCAAGATCTCGGCACTGATGACGATACTCATATGTGGGGCGGTCTAGACGGCAGTCAATCTATCGATGTCGACGGTTTTACTCTTGGCGTTGTGGGAACACTACCTCTTAATGAAAAGTGGTTCTTAACTGGTGAAGCCGGTGCTTATCAATATCACCTATCACACCAGATGAACGCTAGTAAATATGTCAGCGCTACCGATACCGCTCCTTATTTTGGTGCTGGTATTGGCTACAACATCACTGACTCTTTAGCTATTTCAGCTAAATACCGCCGCTTCGCTAACATTGATGAAACAGCATGGAACACAGCTAATATGGACGCGCAAACGGTCGGTCTGCAACTGACTTACCGCTTTGGTGTTAAGCCAAAAGCTACGGCCGTCGTGCTGCCAGCCGTTATCGAAAAGCAAACTAAGCCAATGCCTCGCCCTGAACCACAGCCTGAACCTGTCTATGAAATCATCACTGAAACCAACAGTGTAGCAGTACTATTTGGCTTCGACTCTGTCGCTCTAAACAGCGATGCGAAAACCAAACTTGATGAAGTCATTAGCCTTTCTAAGCAGCAACAACAAGATGTACTTCTACTTAGCGGTCAGTCAGATAACCAAGGTAACAGCGAATACAACCTTAAGCTTTCTGCAAAGCGCGTAAAACAAGTAGAAGCTTACTTAGAAGACCACGGGGTTGAAGTACAGCGTATCGATACTGAAGCTGTAGGTGATCAAAATGCACAAGCAAATACTCGTCAAGACCGTGCTCTTGAGCGCCGAGTGGTTGTGACTTTGACTAGCCAAGAGCAAGTATTAGTGGATCAATAACGTATAAATGTATCACTACTGGTATCAATCAGTATAAGGACCCGAAACCGCTAGGATAGCGAAACGATACACTAGGATAAAGTGAGCCAAGGATGGCTTTACGTCTGCTCAGACCTATTCAAGAAAATTTTTATCGCTTATAGTCAGTCTCTTAAAAAGGAGTAGGTAATGCTGACCCAGCTCAACCTTGAACGCCTAAAGAATTGCGATTTAAATCTATTACTTGCTTTAGCTGTATTGCTCAATGAGGCACATGTCTCTAACGCTGCTAAGCAGTTAGGCCTATCTCAATCAGCCATGAGTCAAATGCTGAAGCGCTTACGCTTAATGTTTGCCGACCCATTACTGCTTAAAAGCAATAATGGCATGACGCTTACTAATAAAGCCCAAGCGATTGCCCTCGAACTGGCGCCATTACTCGATAAAACCGCTCGCATTTTAGAAGCTGATCATTTCAACCCCAAAACCGCTCAAGGGCGGATCCGCGTAATCATGAGTGATATAACAGCCCAGCTGATTATCACGCCGCTTATCGCTTTAATGAATGAGCAAGCCCCTAATATTGAACTTGAGTATATTTCGCAAAGTAGCAATGGCTTTCAGCTACTCAGACGTGGCCAAGTTGATATGGTAATCGGCTTTTACGATGATGTGCCTACGCCACTATTAAGCGAAGTTATAGGCCAAGCTCCTTGGCAAATGGTGACGCATAGAACCAGTAATAGTCAGCTAAGTCATTTAGATAAAGACACGATTAAATTATTACGCTACCAGTTTCAAGAGCATAACCAACTACATTCATTAGCGTCGTTAGAGCAAATTGATGCCTTAGATGCCGCCTATGCGCTCACTACCGCCTCATTAAGTGCTTTACTCTATGCACTACAAACCAATAATACCGCGACCTTATTACCCCATTTTGCCTTAAGGATTTTACCTGAGCATGAATCCAAAGAGTTTGATTGGCTGGGCACACCAATTAATCTTGATCTAAAGCTCTGTTGGGACCGACACCACAGAACCCCTGAACTATTGCAATGGTTTAGGCGCCAGCTAACAAGCCTATTGCATAAGCATCTACTTTTAGAAAAAGCATTATGAATTTAACTGATTTAAAAATTATTCAGCAATGTGACCTTAACTTGTTACTCAGTCTTACTATTTTGATTGAGGAGCAAAGTGTTTCTAAAAGTGCTGAAAGACTTGATATCTCTCAGCCAGCCATGAGCCAAAACTTGAAAAAACTCAGGATAATGTTTAATGACCCATTATTTGTTAAACACGGCCAAGGCATTAAGGCGACAAGTAAGGCCCTGCGCCTATATAACTCACTAACAGAATGGCTGTACTTAAGCGATCGTTTGATCTCGCAAACGGCTTTCGACCCTATGGAAAGTCATGGGGTGATCCGTGTCGCCTTTATGGATGATTTAACTCAATCTATGATCCCAATGATTTTAGACAGGATCTTGTTATCTGCGCCCAATATTGAACTGGAATTTGTGCATAAGCCTAAAGATGTGTTTTCACTATTAGAATCAGGAGAGATAGATCTCGCGGCAGCGGGGGCTGATACTCCTCCAGCCAATATCTATGGGCGACATATTTCCAATACAGATTATTGTGCGGCCTACAGTGTTGACCACCCGCTGGCCAAACTAAAACAGCCTACTCTTGCACAAATATTTGCTTATGATACAGCTGAATACTCAGCGTCTAATTTAGTTGAATTAGAAGTGACTCAACTGGCACTACAGCATAACTTACAACGTAAAATAACCTTTTCTAGCGGCTCGTTCCAAGTCATGTTACAAGGCTTACTCGCCGGTAAACACGTGGGATTTGTGCCCCAGCGAACGCTGAATTCACCAATATGGCAATCAAAACTCAAAGGGGTACAGATTAAAGAGTTAGTGCCGTTTGAAAGTACTTTATACTGGCACGCAAGAGTGCATAAGGATCCACTTATACAATGGTTTAAGGACGAATGTCTGGCGATTGTTAACCAACTAAAACAGCAAACCGTTCTGGTTTAAATGATTTAGCTCTACAAGCCTCTTTGCCAGTCTTGACGTAAATCAATTCGCTCAGGGGTGTGCATTGCCGCTTCAACTTGGGCGACTAGGCTAGCTTTATCTTTGCCCAGTATACCTTTAAGTACTAAATAATTAGATGCGTGATCTGAGCGAAACACGGTTTTATCTAGCTCTAGATGGGTCAACAAAGTATGCATCTCAGTAAATAACTGCGCTTGACTCGGTAGCTGAAAATGGCCATCAAATGCAGCGTCCATACGCTCGGTGCCTAAAGGCAAAGTCACCACTAGAGTCGACAAATACTCAGGCTGAGCTGCATTCATTAACTTGGCAGAGTTTTCAGCATGCTGCTTAGATAACTCAACCCCACCTAAACCATTTAATATCATTACTGAAGCCTTAATACCCGCAGCTTTAATTTTTTCTAGCGCTGCCAGAGAAGATGCGTAGGTTTCGCCTTTTTTAATGTGGGCTAGCACTTCATCATCGCCACTTTCACAACCGATATACAGCAAGCTTAGACCGAGTTCTCTTAAGCACTGCAACTGCTCTGGCGTTTTGTTATTGATGTTACGCGGTAGGCAGTAACTGCTAATGCGAGTCACGTTAGGTAAGTATTGCTTTATCAACAAGCAGATGGCTTCTAAGCGTGCAAAAGGCAGGGTCATCGCATCACCGTCAGCCAAAAATACTCGGCTGATATGGGCTTTAGAGCTAGCGACCGCGATAAGATCTTGCTCAATCTTATCGGCCTTTTGCGCTCGAAAGCGTTTTTGTGGCTCGGTGTACATGTCGCAAAAGCTACATTGATTCCAGCTGCAACCATTAGTGACTTGCAGGATCAGAGATTTCCACTCTGACGGTGGACGAAACACGGGTTCAATATAATTGAGCACAACAGACTCCTAAGCAAGCCGAACTTACAGAAAGACAAGTTGAGCATTTTTCACGATAAAAATAAATATTTGATGAACCTAAATACACTTTTTAGCGTAAAAGATCGCTAGATTAGTAATCTACGAATATCAAAAGGATGAACCGATGCCAATAGTTTCAACTGCGACGAATAGGCAAGATCGCAGCAATGAGCAACACTGGAATAATATGACTGCCGAGCAGAAAATAGCCCTATATGATTTAAATAAATTTGGCTTTATTTTGTTATTCGTTAGGCAGCTACCTAGTGGACCACAAGCATTTGTGAAACAACATAATACCTTGGCAACCATTAGCAAGAATGGTGATGTTAACTATTCCCCAGAAGTCCTAACGAGACAAACCTCTAGCACTCGATTACTCGCTTAAGTTTGATTTATGAGGAATATGAATAGAGATGCGCAAAATACAAAAAAGCGCACATTCGCGCGCTGAATTTGACGTTGAATTAAGACCTGCTGATGGTTAAGAGCATGTCTACATGCGGAATACCGTCTTCTAAATACATCTCTGACACCGGCTCAAATCCCTGCTGCTGATAAAAGCCTTTTAAGTGCTCTTGACCGCCTAATTGAATATTATGCTCAGGCCAGCGCTTGTTAGAAATCGCAATCGCTTTTTGCATCAAGGTATGTGCCACGCCACCGCCACGCACCGCTTCAGCCACAATAACACGGCCAATACTGGCATCTGGATAACTCACACCGGGCGCTAGCACACGCGCATAAGCTTGGATAACGCCTTGCTCATCGATGCCTAAAAGATGCTGGGTCTGGCTGTGACGATCTTTATTATCGAGCTCTGGATACGGACAGTTTTGTTCAACCACAAACACGTCCACTCGTAGTTTCAGTAGGTCGTACAATTCATTCAATGAAAGTTCAGAAAAAGACAAGGATTTCCAAAGCATAGGAAACGCTCCAAAACAACTTAGTAGAGCAGCAGTCTAGCATTTCACTATGATAAAAACAGGCGCTAAATCGTAAACTCAGTAGAGTAAATTGAATTTAGATTTAGCAACTTTATCAATTAGTGACTTACTGACGCTTGAGCGATAGGTTTGCGGATAGACAAAACCGACACCACTGCCACCATCAGCAAAGCTGCCATAATAAAAAATACATCATTGTATGCTTGCACCATAGCTTGCTGCTGCATGGTTTGCCCAAGCAAAGCTGATGCTTGTTGGCTTGCGGTTATTGGATCCGATCCCGCCGCTTGCAACATGCCCGCGGTTTGCTGTAAATAGCCATTAGCAAGCGGGCTAACTGCCGGTAAGGTTTCTTTCATCTGCGCTAAATGCACTCGACCTAAGTTGTCGGTCAAAGTCGACACTAAAGCGATACCCACTGCACCACCGAGGTTACGCACTACGTTTAATACCGTCGACGCTGACGCATTTTCAGATTTTAATAGTCTTGAGGTCGCCAACATACCGATTGGCACCATAATAAACGGCTGGCCAATGGCTCGAACAACCATAGAGGCTATCAATTGCGGACCGGCAAAGTCTGCTGTCATATGGCAGTTCATGTAATAACTCACGCCAAACATAAAAAAGCCAAAGCCAGCTAAATAACGATTATCAAAACGCTGCATTAACTTAGGCATAAAAGGCAAGATGAGTAGCTGCGGAAAGCCAAGCCACATTAACACCTCGCCAATTTCTAATGAGTTATAATTTTGGATCTGCGACAGATAAAGCGGCACCATATAAATCGACGAAAACAGTGCTAATCCCAGTAAGAAATACGCAATAGTCGATAAGCTAAAGTCGCGATTTGCTAGTAGTCGCAAGTTCACCAATGGATCTTTTTTCTTAAATTGCAGATAAACGAAAATCGCAATATTTACCGCCGCTACAATCGCTAGATTACGGATAAGATCTGAGCCAAACCAGTCTTTACGGTTACCCTCTTCAAGCACCACTTCTAGGCAGCCCATGCCAAGAGCCATCGTCACCACACTGGTCACATCAACATTTTTAAGCTCTGGCCAATTAATTGGCTTTTTAACTAAACCATAGGCCAGCATCGACATCACCACGAGCCCTGGTGGCACATTGATGTAAAACAGATAGTGCCAACTAAATTGCTCAGTGAGCCAACCGCCTAATGTAGGGCCTATTGATGGCGCAAAGGTTGCTGTAATACCAAATAACGCCATACCGACGGCACGTTTGCTATCGGGTAAATATTCTAAAATAAGCCTAAAGGCCATGGGGATGAGTGCACCACCAAAAAAGCCCTGCATCGCCCTAAAGGCGATCATAGATTCAAGGTTCCAAGCAACTGAACAAAGCAATGACGCCAATATAAATATCGCGCAATTCCACAGCATATAACGGCGAATATCGAGCCCTTTGCTCAACCAGCCTGATAGTGGAATGGCAATCATCTCTGCGACGAGATATGCAGTCGCGATCCAAGAGCCTTCCTCTAGCGTTGCACCTAAGCCACCTTGGATCTCTTTCATCGAGGCGTTAGTGATTTGGATATCCAAAATCGCCATAAATGCGCCGATAAGTCCGCCAAAAACAGCTATCCAAGCACGACGGCTACCGGGCTCCACTCCCTCAAACGTATTGAGTGGCGTGTAATTATCTGTGCCTTTGAGGTCTGTATTAACCACAGACATTAGTATTGCGCTCTGTTAGCAACAACATCAGTGCTCAGCGCATCACTCGCAGTATCCACCTTCACCAATGCACTCAGCCCTGGTACGATTTTGCCGTGATCAAGTTTAGTCGCCGAGTCGCTATCAAGCCGGATACGCACAGGGATCCGTTGTACAATTTTGGTAAAGTTACCGGTCGCATTTTCAGCAGGTAATAAACTAAATTTAGCGCCAGAAGCGGGTGCTAAGCTATCAATTACCCCAGTAAAATGCTTGCCAGAAAAAGCATCTAGCTCAATCGCAACTGGCTGACCAGCATGCATGTGGGCAATTTGGGTTTCTTTAAAGTTAGCAGTGATCCACACAGCTTCATCTGGCACTAAGCTGTAAATAGCCTGTCCCGGCTGTACATATTGACCTTGCTGAGCACCACGTTTACCTATAATTCCGCTAAACGGCGCGGTAATTCGCGTGTCGGCGAGTTGAATTTTCGCCAATGCCAAACCCGCTTTTGCTTGCTCAACACTGGAATCCGCCTCAACTAATTGCGCCGTTAGCACTTTTAGCTCACGCTGCTTAGCAACGAGCGCCGCTTTAGCTTCATCAACATGGGCGCTAGCGGACTCAAACCCTGCTTGCGCTTCATCAACCGCATCTTGCGAGCTGTAGTTTTTAACTTTTAGCTTAGATGCGCGACTTAATTGCTGCTGGCTACGCACTTGCTCTGCTTCTGCGGCCACGACACTGGCTTTGGCCTGTGAAATTAACGCCTGTTGCAGATCCACTTGCGCATTTAATGTTTGCCCTTGCGCCTTGGCGCTAGACAGTGATGCCTGACTTTGTGCGACTTTAGCGGCAAACTGGCTATCTTCAAGCTGAGCCAATAACTGACCTTGCTTAACATGCTGATTATCTGTAACAAATGTGGCCGTTACATAGCCCGGGACTTTAACGCTAATATGAGAAATATCGGCTTCTACATAGGCGTTATCGGTAGATTCAAAATTACGTACTTGGCTCCACCAGTAGTAACCACCAGCGACTAACGCAATAAGAACAACAGGAATCCCGAAATATAACTTAGTTTTTGACATGAATGACTCCTTGATTAGTGGGTCATAGTTTACTACTGTCTCAACATAGTTATTAGATAGCTAAAATATTACCCACTGTTTCACAGGTGTAACAATGATAGATCTCAACCGCATCCAAATGTTTGTTCAAGTGGTCGAACAAGGTAGCTTCACTAAAGCTGCTAATGTGCTGGGGCTAACCAAAGCCACAGTAAGCCGTAAAGTAGCAGAGCTAGAAGCCGATGCTGGCGTACAACTACTGTATCGCACAACCCGTGCACTCAAACTCACCGAGGCAGGCGCTGATTACTACCATCGAGTCAATCGTATTCTTGTGGATCTCACTAACGCAGAAGACCAGCTCAGCGCTAGGCAGCAAACCGTTAAGGGCCACTTAAAAATTGTCTGCCCTATCGAAATGGGTCAGCTGTATTTCGGACGTATTTTCGCGCGTTTTTTGGCCTTGTATCCTGATATAACCATTGAAGCAGAACTCACTAATCGCCAAGTTGATGTGGTTGGTGAAGGTATAGATATGCTGTTTCAAATTACCGAACAAACTGATGAACGCTTAAAAACTTACGCCTTGATTAATACGCCTAAGATTTTAATGGCTAGCCCTAAGTACATTGAGAAATATGGCGAACCAAGCACGCCTGAGCAATTAGTTGAACATCAATGTATCCGTCTAGGTTCACCACATATAGACGGTAACTGGACGCTGTTTAATGGTAAAAAGTGGCTCACTGTAGAGCCGCAATCTCGGCTGGAAACGAATAACATTACTTTAATGCGTGAAGCGGCAATTGAAGGGTTGGGCATCGCTGCGATTCCGTTGGTTATTGCTCATGATGCGTTAGAGAGGCAAGAGTTAGTCACAATATTAGATGACTTTCCGATGAAACAAAGCTTAGTGACGATGAGTATTCCTCAGCGAGTCTACTTACCAAGACGTTACCAAGTCTTTATTGAGTTTCTCTATCAAGCGCTATTTGATAATTGGCAAAACCGAGTATTAGATGTGCCGGATTTTATCCAGCGACCTGATTTTGATGAGTAGCTAAAAAAGGGCTCTATTATAGAGCCCTAAAAAAGTGGCCGGTTAGCCAGTTGCAGGGAGCAGCTAACCGTTACTTTTTATTCTTTACGGTCAAACACGTGGTACTTTTCAATACCGTATGAACGACCTTCTGCGTGACAAGTAGCGCACGACTCTGAAGTGCCTTGGCTGAACCAATCGCCAGTATGATCAACCGGAGTATTGATTTCGCCGCCATTCGACTTCATGTGGTTAAGCGCTTGGTCACTATCGTGACATGCAAAACAATTAGCCGTTACTGGGCTTGATGCCACACCAGCAGTGCCACCATTAAAGGCTTTCGAAAGCATGTACTGATTAGGTACAGCATTTAAGTCGATACCTTCGGCATGACAAGCGACACAGTTTTCAGCATTAAGCTTAGTCGCCGAGTTTGGCTCACCCGTTACAGCAGAGCTACCTACGCCCCAGTGCATGCTGTGAACCATAGGGCCAAAGCCTGGCGCTGAGTTCTTCGAGCTACGATCTTGGCCGTTGTTATGACAAGCAACACAACCTAAACCACCATCGGCATAGCTACCGTTCTTGTGGTAATTGGTTTCGTTGTTGTGACAAGTGCTACAGCTATCAACTGTCACGCTATGGCGACGCTCGTAAAGCTCGCCCGACATCATATCTGAGTAACCATGCAAGGTAACACCGTCATATCCTGCGTCATCACCAAAATTAAAGGTAATGCGTGAGCTTGCCATTAACTCAGGGAAAGTCGCATCTAAGCTGGCAAAACAGACTGAAGCCGTACCGTTAGCATCATATGTGGTCGTGCTAGTTCGTGCCGCGCGGCCAACAATAGAGGCATTGTCATAACCATGCAGGTAAGCGCCTAGGTAAGACACTGTACCGTCAGCTAATAAGCTTTCAAGATTAAGCTGCTCTTCGCCTTTAAACAAAGCAATATCAGTACAGTAACCCGCATCCGTATTCATATAAGGTGCTGATACCGTTGATGTATGCTCATCACGTACCGTGGCTTTTTCAGCAACTTTCTTATGGAATAGACGCACATCATCAGACTCACTAAAGCCACTGTATGTCATTGCAACTGCGGTCGAACCGACACCAGCAGCGTCATGACAATCGGTACACGTCTGCATAGAGTTCACTTTAGTGATCGGCTCAGCATGACAGGTGTAACAATTAGCAGGCTCAAAGTCTTTTTCAAACTTCTGATGATTGATATGACCAATCTTTTGCATGGAATTACGTGCGTATCCACCCTCGTCACGCACCACGTTACCGTGACACATCATACAGCCGGCAACTAAGTCAGTTTCACCGTCTGTATTTATCGCAGTATAACTAGGATGTTTGAGGCTAGATTCAGCGTAATCAACGTGACAACCATGACAGGTTGCAGTTGAGGTTGTGTGTAAACCTTCTGTTTTATCGACAATAATGTAGGCAGACTTAGCAATTTTTTCGCTGCCACCCACAGCGATGCGAATAATTCCCTCGGTACCAGCATTAACCGCAGGCATAGGTGCTAAGAACTCATAGCGACCATCTTCAGTCATAGTCAGACTCGCGCCTTCGGTTTCATTCGAAGCGCTACCACCCGCAATCGTCCCTTCAAAATCAGGGCGGCTACGAGCAATACCTTTATCAGTAAGTTCAGCGACTTCTGCACTCACTTTTTCAAGCCCCCCCACCAGCAGGCCTTCTTCATTAGTGACTTCAAACGTAAAGCGCACCGCACCTTCTTCTAAGGTATGACTTAGCATTTCAACATTAGTGGTTTCGGTCACTTCAACGACCGGTGGTAGCGGGCTAGTGCCATCTTCACCATCATTACCGTCTTTACCATCGCTACAGGCTGCTAGACCGAAAGCGGTGGCGACGATTAACGCCACACTGCATTTATTAAATTTTCTCATCATCACTCCATAATTTTTATTAAGTCGTGACCTTTTACTCCCCCGTCAATACCTTAAAGTTTCAACTAGGGCTTTTATGTGACTAAATTCTCATCAACATACTTCTTTAGAGGTATGGCTCACATAAATAAAAAAACAAAAATAGCTAAAAAACAATTTAAGATTCAATTAATTACCATCTGAGAGAGACCTCCACATAAATAGCTTTACAAACAATAACTAACGAAGAGAAAAACTTAATAAAAGCCAATCTTAATGGCTAAGGATAAATCACAAATTAATGAAAAATTAAGCGAGTGGCATGCGGTAAAAATCGATAAGAAAACAAAAGATAAAATGCTGAAATAATAGGGTGTAAATCAAATCTTTATACTGATTGATATAAGTTCAAGCAAGCTCGCTTACTTAAACTTATACATATCAATATTTGCTTGTCGTTATAACAGCAGCTATGCCGCCTAACCTAATACTTCAAACTCATCATCTACAAGCTTGGCAGTACCATCATCTTGCAATACCCAAATCTCTTTATGTACCACACCATGGGCTTTATTCATTTTCCAGGCAGTAGTCAGCAATACCGATTTTTCATCTAGCACTTTAAACTCAGGGCTAGTGTATTCAACATCACGATAGCCTTGGTCGATAAGGTTTTGCCAGAAGGCTTGTATCGCTTCAGTGCCGATAAACTCACCAAATGGACGCGCTAACATAGGTGCATCGGCGGCATACTGTGCCGCGCACTGTGCTGCATTTTGAGTGTTAAAACCTTGCATCCAAGTGGCGCTAGCTAGCTTTACCGCATCGAGTAATTTATCTGACATGTTTTGCTCCATATTTGTTGTTAATCAATATCTCAATATAGACTCAGTTTACAGTGACTATTGACATTGATAATCTAGGTAAAACAATAATTACTGTTCGATTAAACAGAACAATAAAGAATTAATTCACCGAGGTATACGGCTATGGATCATCTACGGCATATGGCCATATTTAAACAAATCGTCGATAGCGGCTCGATAAGCGCGGCTGCAGACAAACTCGATCTGTCTAAGTCTGTGGTCAGTCACCATCTAAAATCTTTAGAGCTTGCAGTAGGTGTACAGCTACTGCATAGAACCACTCGCAGGCAACAACTCACACCTGCAGGTAAAGACTTTTATCAACGCTGCCGTGAACTTGGCGATATATCTAATCTTGCTTGGCAGCAAGCAAGAGAAGCCGCTGATAAACTCGCAGGGCCAATTAAAATAAGCTCCCCTCACGCCTTGGTCGGCAGCTTTATTGCACCTGCTATCGCTGAGCTTTGCGCTAACAACTCGATGATAAGACCACACATTCAAGTGCAAGATCGCCGTATCGACCTGCTCGGGCAAGATATCGATATCGCCGTGCGTGTCGGTAAGCTAGCATCCAGTAATCTTATGCAGCGAAAAGTGGGACAATTTAGAGATGTGCTTTGTGCCAGCCAGGGCTTTATTGACCAAAACAGTGCTTTGATCCAGGCAAATGATTGGCTTGCACTCGATTACATCGCTAACTCTTGGCAAGGCCAAAGCCTGCAGCATTCACTGCAAATAAAAGGCTCTGCAATTCGTCATGTTAGTCATACGACTAATCAGAATGTAAAACTGCCTGACGAGTTAACCGTACATTTTAACGCAAACCGTTACGCCGACACCTCGTCAGCGGTATTGTCACTGGCGAAGGCTGGCTTAGGCGTGGCGTTACTGCCTGAGTTCATGTTTGCAAAAGAGCCATCGCTGATTGAGCTTATCCCCTCTCACCAATGCCCATTAAATAGCGTTTATGCCGTACATGATTTTGGCCATACACCGCCACTTCTTATAAAAAAAACTATCGATGCGCTGCTTGAGTCTTTTCAATTTCAAGCATAAGTAGCAAACCAAAAGCTCTATGCACAGGAATGCGGGGCTTTAGTTGCTGCTATTAAACAAAATTAATCGCTACGTTTAGCATTTTTAAAGGCCTGTACCTGATTTATTTCGATAAAGCTGCTAACATTGCTGGCAATTTTTTAGGCTTAGTGAGAAAGATCAAGATGGGCAGAGCATACCAAAACAAAAAAGAATCCATGGCGAAAACGGCTGGGCAAAAAACTAGAATTTATTCTCGTTACGGGAAAGAGTTGTACGTTTGTGCCAAGAATGGTGGCTTCGACCCAGAAGGCAACCTTGCGCTTCGCACCATGATTGCCAAGGCAAAGAAAGACCAGGTACCAGCACACGTTATTGAACGTGCAATTGAGAAAGCTCGTGGCGGCGGTGGTGAAGACTACGAAACAGCACGCTATGAAGGTTTTGGTCCTGGCGGCTGCATGGTTATTGCAGACTGCTTAACTGACAACGTAAAACGTACTTTCACTGAAGTTCGTCAAGCATTCGTTAAGAACGATGCCAAGCTAGGCGGTCCAGGTACTGTTGGCCATATGTTCGATCACCAAGCGGTATTCGTATTCGCTGGCGACGACGAAGATGCAATCCTTGAAATGCTAATGATGGCTGACGTTGATGTATCTGACGTTGAGCTAGAAGACGGTATGATCAGCGTTTACGCACCGCACACTGAGTTCTTCAAAGTGAAGACGGCATTAGCTGCTGAACTACCAGAAGACACTGACTACGTTATGGAAGAAATCACTTTCTTACCACAAACAATGACAGAGCTTACAGACGCAGAAGAGATTGAGCAATTCGAGAAGTTCCTTGCTGCGCTTGAAGATTGTGATGACGTTCAGAACGTTTACCACAACGCTGAGCTACCACAGTAATTAATCGTTCTTCGATAAACGACTTCTGACTTGCTCATCGCAAGTCAGTAAAAAGGCACTCATTGAGTGCCTTTTTTATTGCTCGTTAACGAGCTTATTTGTTAAATCACTTATTCAACTACTTCTTAAGCAAATAACGCAGCATCACGCCTTGCTGGCTGATGTCTAATACTTCATAGCCGTGCTGCTCTTGATGATAGCTGCGTCATTTGGGCTTAACTTTGAACTTACTTTTTCAACTACTTCTTAAGCAAGTAACGCAGCATCACGCCTTGCTGGCTGATGTCTAATACTTCATAGCCATGGTTCTTAGCATCATTAGGGATGTTGTTAATCGACTGCGAGCAATCGGTGATCACTTCCAACACTTCACCCGCTTTCAGTGACTGCATAGCTTCAAGCGTGGCAACCGCTGGGTATGGACAAGGCTCACCGTAAATCTCTAAATTGTAATCAGGTACGATAGATGCTGGCATAAACTGCTCCTCAGCAATAAATTGGCTCAAATCGCTTGAGCCGAATACAAAACATATAAATCAATTCGTTACTTCTAACAACAGGTCTTTAAGCTTGTGTTGCTGTAGCCGCTGGAGCAACTTTTAATTCAGCAAGCTTTGCCGCGAGTTGTTGCTGCTCAGCCTTTTGCTTTTTAAAGAAGTGCTGTTCCCACATTAAAATCAGTACAAAAGATAAACCCAGCAGTAGATAAGTGACACCGACTCCGCCAAGCGGGCCAAATACATCCAATAGGTTCACTTTATCCCAACTTGTCGCCATAGGCTCAGCAATCACGTCCCAGTAATAGGCTAAAATTGTCGCGCCAATGATATTACCAATGCCGACCCACCAAAAGTGTACTTGGCCTTCTAATGCGCGGTACATCCAGCCTGTCTCACAGCCACCAGCGATAACGATACCGATACCAAACAGTAAGCCGCCAATCACCGCATTCGGGCCAGCCCATAGGGTTTTCGGTGTCATACCTAGCTGCACATAGCTATAGATACCGATCACGCTAACCGCCATGCCCAAGATAATGGCCTTGGCCATATGAGTACGACCAGTGATCCACATATCTCTAAACGCTGAGGTAAAGCAGATCTGCGCACGCTCAATCAATAGACCAAACATCATCCCCATAAACATGGCAATACCAAGCTTAGCCGAGCTTTGCATCACATACAGCGACAAGCCAATCATAGCCGCAAATACCACCCAGCCTAGGCGAAAACGGTTTTGCACTTGATTCGGATTAGGTTTAGCGATTTTTTTCAAGCCGCCAGCTTTTAGCGTGGCAGTTGAACGGAAAAACGGTAACAAGGTGATCTTAGCGCCGATATAAGTACCTGCGGCAGCAGCAAAGGCGAAGATCCACGCATGCAAGGTAAACTGCGGAATACCGGTAAAGAAAGCCGCCAAGTTACAGCCCATAGCAAGACGCGCACCAAAGCCGGCAATCATGCCGCCAATCAGTGCCTGTGCAATACGCTTTTTAGAACTCGGCATACGCAGCTTTAGGTTGTTTGCCCACAGCACCGCCGCCATACAGCCACCAAACATACCAATAATCATCACACCACCAACACGGTCCAGCGGTGTGCCATTAAGACCAATGATTTTAAAGTACTGCCAAGTTTCCGGCTCAGCGCCGAACCACTGCAATACATGGCCACCCCAGCGGGTAAATTCGCCGGTTACCGCCCAAAGTGAACCGGTAAGACCAAAAAAATAGGTCGACAATATTCCCGCCGCAATAACGGCAGCAAAAGGCGACCAGAATTTAATAAAAAACTGATTTTTAAACGTTAACCACATATTTAAAACTTACCAACTCTCATTAAATACTTAAACTAAACCTTTGAGTGAATAGTTCAAACTCATCAAGGCTTAGGTTAAGAACTAAAATTAAGGCTTAAATCTAGAAACTAACTTTTCAGTCTAAAAAGATAAACCTAGTTACATTACAGCTAAGTTATTATTTTCAACATCACCTAGCGTTTTATTACATAAATACAACCTTTCAGGATGGGTATAGATTGTCACTCTATTCTCGCGACAAAATCCCACCAAGGTAATATTCGATTTATTTGCGATATCAATCGCTAACGAAGTGGCTGAAGAGATTGCAAATATAATACTAATATTTGCAACAGCTGCTTTTTGCACCATTTCAAAACTGGCTCGACTGGTTAATAACAACGCCGAATGGCGAACCTGATTCTCACAGCTGATATGACCAATTAACTTATCGAGTGCGACATGTCGACCCACATCTTCGAAGCAGCACATAATATCACCTTCTACTGACAACATGGCAGCAGCATGTGTGGCACCGGTCAAATTAAATGCATTTTGATGCTTATGTAGGTTAGATAACGCCAACTTCAAGCTGTTTAAATCGAACTTTGCAGTATCTGTGACTTTTACAATCGGTTTAACCGTTTGCTCTATCTGCTCTACACCACAAAGGCCACAGCCTGTGCGCCCCGCTAGGCTGCGGCGATGCTCTTTTAACTGCATAAAGCAGCGCTGAGAAACCTCAATATGCACCAAGACTCCAGTAGCGATAGTTTCTATCTCAATCGAACGGATATCGCGTACGCTTTCAATAATCGACTCTGACAAACTAAAGCCGATAGCAAACTCTTTTAATGCCGTTGGGCAGGCCATCATTACCACATGAGAAATACCATTATAAATCAGCGCAACTCTAACTTCTTTTGCGACTGTTTCTATTAATGCCTGCTCTCTATCATTACGAAAACACGTGACTGAAGTTTGCTCAGTAATATTATTTAAGCCACACACAAGTTCCGTCATATATCAGTTCCATTTCTAATGGTAAATAATGTCCCACTCAAGGATTCAATATCGAAAAGTGGATAAAGGTAAATAGAATTCACACTTAATAAACATATAAGTCGATTAATATCGTTTTAAATTCATGGTTTAGTCATCAGCGTATTGTTTACATCTGGTAAATAATGTCCCACTCACAGGAATTAATATCGATAAATGACATGTAGACTCACAGTTAATAAAGTTTGCTTATTACTGCTATTGTTTAGCCAAATACAATTATCTATTATTCGCCGCAAGTGATACGGAAGAACGTCGTTTCCGGTGAAACGTCTGGATTTCAAATCCAGGTGGGGCTGCCAGCAGTCCCGGGTAGGTTCAACTCCTATGTTCTTCCGCCAAATCACTCGCTATAAATATGCTGCCATCTCTAATTACTCTCGAATTATCTTTCTTCTTGCGCCACGTTAATCCACTGCGGTCATAAAACTCCAATAACTGAATACTCGCTTTACGGCCTAATTTAATAATCGAATTAAAATCTGCTGTCTTTATCTCACCCGTCACATCGATCTGTTTGCGGATCACATCGGCATAGAAATACAGGCTTTCGGTGAGCATAAAGCGGTCTTTAATAATCGCCGATAGATACCCTAGCTGAATGAGCTTACGGCATAACGCCCGCACAACGGTTAGCTCAAGGTTTAGCGCATGAGCTAAGTCTGACGACCATAATGGGCAATTAGCGCTAAGCATTTGCTGCTTTATCTGTGACCACAGCAGCTGCTCAGCATCCGATAGCGCAAGACTATGTCTTGGAAGGTGCAATAAACCGCGCGTGCTTTGTAGTTGCTTTTGTTCTCTGAGGCTATCAGTGAGTTTAAGCAATACGGTTAGTGGATACTGGTTGTGGGTCATTCGCTGTAGGCGATTAATGCTCAGACCTAACAGCTCTGGCGAGGCTTGGTGATACCCCTCGATTAAGCTTAATAGCTGTGCTTGTATCTGACTTTTCAGCTCAGCAGAGACTAAGTAACCATCGAGCGTTAACACTTGCTCACTCACCAATATTGCAGCGTGCTCAGTTAACTGATTGGCCCACATAAAAGCCGACTTTGACACGCAGTGATGCTTTATTTGTACCTGTAAGCTCGCCGTTAACGAGCCACACTGTTTAAGGTTTTCTAAATAAGCTAAACGCTCGGCGCTCCGTTTTGCGCGTTTCGGTGGGTTAATATCTAATACTCGCAGCGCACCCAGTGTGGTTTTCGCCGCGGCATCGCGCACGATGATTCTGTCTTGCTCCACGCAACCAAGTGATTGCTCACTCTGCAGCTCAACTAAGGCTGTGCCATCGGCTAATGTCTGCAGTAATCCTAAGCGCGCCGTGGTGTGACGATTACCTAAATGCAGCTGCACACTTTGCCAGTGCTTAAACGGCAGGCAAGATTCAAATACCCCACTAATCACTTTGGGCGCTTCAGCCGCAGGCTCCAGAGCTGTTAGCCAATCACCGCGCTCAGCGCCGCGATGTTGATCGACCCCGGTAATGTTGAGCGCCACCCGCTGACAATGTTGTGCGCGCTCACTCACTCGGCCTTGGCTATGTAGCGTTCTGACTTTGACCGGTTTGCGCTGACCCGATAGATACAGGTTTTGCCCTTGGCTGACGTGGCCGCTAATCACGGTACCTGTCACCACTAGACCCGCACCTTTTACGCTAAAGGTGCGGTCGATTGCCATGCGAAAGCTGGCTTGCTCAGCGTTCTTACTTAACGCTTGGATCTGCGACTGCGCAAGTTCTGTAATCGCCTGCTTTAATCCGTCGATACCAAGGCCTGTTTGCGCCGACACCACAAAGATTTGGCTTTGCCTTTGGTGCTGCGCCAATAGCTCACTCACTTGCTCTTTAACTTCATCGACCCTGACAGCATCGACTTTATCTTGCTTGGTGAGCACCACAATTAAGTGCTCTAGATTTAGCAGTTGCAGAATCCCTAAATGTTCATGAGTTTGCGGCATCACCCCGTCATCACAGGCGATAATCAATAGTGCATGTTTGGCACAGCTCACCCCAGCCAACATGGTATTAATAAACTTGCTGTGGCCCGGCACATCGACAAAGGCTAGGCGCTCGCCATCCGTTAAATCCATAAAGGCGTAACCCAGCTCGATAGTCATGCCGCGCTGTTTTTCTTCCGGTAAACGGTCGGCATCGGTACCTGTTAGTGCTTGAATAAGGCTGGTTTTGCCGTGATCCACATGACCTGCGGTAACAATAATCATGATGCGGCCTCCACGGTTTTCACCTCAAAGCCAATCTCTCTATGAAACCTAAGTAGGCTTGTTGTCAGCACCTCGATAAGCTGGCTGTCACTGTCAGCGCCGCGCAAATCTAACCACAACTGATTAGCGGTAATCCGGCCAATAATTGGCAAGCTGGCAGCTTTAAAATGCTTATCCAACTGCAACACGCTTGGAGAGTTCTTATGTTTGCTAGCGTTAGTATTAACAGCAAAACACAGCGCGACAGAATCAAGCAGCACATCAGGTTGCGAGCCGCTACCCACTTGGGTTTGGCAAGCTTGAATTGTTACATCAAATAGGCTGCTATTGACGCTATCGGCTAATTTCTGCTGCAGTGTTTGTGCAAGCTGCTCTAGCTCTGCTAAGGGACGAGACAGCTTTCTAAAGATAGGTAATTGGCCATCTAACGCCTCGGGATTACGATACTGCATCAAGGTTGCTTCAAGCGCCGCTAGCGTCATTTTATCGCAGCGCAGTGCCCGCTTTAGTGGATGCGCTTGTAGCTTAGCAATCAGCTCCGCATCACCAACCACTAAACCTGCTTGCGGACCGCCGAGCAGTTTGTCGCCAGAAAAACTCACCAGATTAACGCCATCTTTTAGCATCTGCTGCGGCATGGGTTCTTTTGATAAACCAAAGCGAGACAAGTCGGTGAGCGCGCCGCTGCCAAGATCGGAGATCAGTGCGATGCCTTTGTCTTTACATAAAGCCCCAAGCTCAGCCTCTTCGGTGACCTTAGTAAAACCACTAATATGATAATTACTGGTGTGCACCTTCATAATTGCCGCGGTGTTGTCAGTAATCGCGGCGGCGTAATCTTTAAGATGAGTCCGGTTAGTGCAGCCTACTTCCACCAGCTTACAACCCGCCTGCGCCATAATATCTGGGATACGAAACGCGCCGCCAATCTCCACCAGCTCACCGCGAGAAACTATCACCTCTTTACCGGCAGAAGTGGCGGCCAGCATCAATAAAACTGCGGCGGCGTTGTTATTGACGATGCAGCAACTGTCTGCACCGGTTAGCTCATGAATAAGTGTCGATATGGCGCTGTCACGGTGGCCACGTTTACCTTGGCCCATATCGAACTCAAGTGGCACAGGGCTGCGCATTACTTGGGTAACCGCATCGATTGCGGCCTCACACATCTGCGAGCGCCCGAGGTTGGTGTGCAATATGGTGCCAGTTAAGTTAATCACTGGCGTCATGCTTTGACGCTGAGCTTTGCTAATACGGCTGGCTAACTCGGTTGTTATATTGCTTATATCTAAGCACCAGCTTGGCAAGCTTTGTCGCTCAGCGATTTGCTGACGTGCATCGTCAAGCATTTGCGCCAATAAGGATTTAATCCAGGGCTTACCCTGTTGGTCGATAAAACCTATCACTTGAGGTATCAGCAGCAAGCTGTCCATTGCTGGTAAACAACGGTATAGGGCTTGAGTGGAGTTGATAGCTTGAGTCATAAGTCTTCGTCTAATTGTTTGAGTAATTTTGGAAATTAAGGTTAATAAAAGAGCCGCAGCGAAATGCGGCTCTTGCTTACTAATAAACTTAAAAGTTGCTAGTGCCTGTTGATTACAGCTACCTAGTGGATATCACCGACTTTTACCTGAGGCTCTTTACTTAGCCGAGGCTCTACTTCTTGCTCATGAGCAAGTAGTAGCGGATTCACCGTGGTTGCGCTGTATCCTTGCTCAACCAAATGGCTGTCCATTACCAAGGTCGCCAAATCGTCGGCTGCCACTTCCAGTCTTGGGTTGATGTCGGTAAAGAACATCTTGGTATAACCCTGACAGGTGTCGCAGCTTTCTACCCGAATCGCGGCATTAGTTTCGGTTTCAGCCCACAAGAACACGCCCTTGCTTTCGCCGCATGATGTGCACTCCGCGCGCACTTCATGCCACTCGGTTTCACACAAGCTGCAATGTAAGTAACGTAAGCCAACACGTGGTTCTTCCTTGATCACGCTCCCTACTGGGTGGCTGCCACACACTGGGCATAAGCGCTTATGTGCCTCTGCCTTATCAGCCAAAGCCTGTGCAACATCAACCGCCCAATGTGACCAGTACACTGACAGCGCCGCCCAAATAAACAGGCTGTACTGTGCAGGGACTTCGGCAAAGCGGCCGCCAAGCATAGACTGGGCATAACCTTGCAGTACATCAGCCTTGGCTTTAGCCAGTTCCTTTAGTACCACATGCAAGTCTGTACTGACTTTAGGCATAAGCTCACTAATCAGCTCCAGCAATACCGACTGCCAATAATTGCCCCACTCAAAATGCTGCTGCGCCATCGGCTGGCTTTGGCTTAGATCTAACTTTGGCTGAGGGCCAAAGCAGCTCTTTGCCGCCTCACCATATAGAGCCGATACCTTTTCTTGCGCGCCAACTAATTGCTCAAGTAGGCCAAAGTATTCTGCTAATCCAGATTCTTCGGCAAGCTCTGCAAGTCGCTTAGCGCGAAATTGATAAACGGCTTTTGGATCAGCTGCGATCACGGTTTTAATGTCCAATGACTGACCAGGGATCTTTTCAGCGTCGAGTATTGCTGTGCTCATAATTAGTGTTTTTCCTGCTTATTAGTCTTTAATTCAGGATCGTTTAGCATGTTAGGGTGATGCTTCTTGCACCAAGCCCGCGACACATAGCCGTACAACATGCCAGCAACCGATCCTTCTACCCACGTTGCCATCCAAAAGTGCACAATCACGAAGATCAACATGATCACGGCGCAGATTGCGTGGATCAAAATGGCCCACTGAATAGCAATTGCTTCAAAGTAAGGGGCAAAGTAAGGCTGCCACATCATGATGCCGGTAATCGTCAATGCGATTGAGGTCACCACGAAGGTACGGAACAGCACTTTTTGACCTGGGTTGTAATGGCCGATAGCGGGGATCTTGTCCTCGTTTTCGAACATCACATCCTTGATAGCTAACATCCATGTCAGGTCATTCTTTTCCCACTTGTTATGGTGGTAATAGCGAACTAGCATCACCATTAACGGCAGACACATCAGCAAGCCGGCAATTGGGTGAACAAAGCGCGCCATCTGTGGCGTACCTGCAATCGATCCCAACCATTGAAATGATGGGAAGAAGAAAGCAAAGCCGGTGAGGAATGTCACCAAACCTGCTGCGACCACAAACCAGTGACAGATGCGGTCGAACAACTTATGGCGCAAAATCATATTCTGCTTATGCATGAGCGTTACTCCTTATCTGACTTATCTGAGTGAGTGTGGTCGAACTGTGCAGGCTCGTCCTCTTCAACAAGGTTGCGACCCACTGTGATACGGTGTAAACACGCAACAGCAACTGTTGCCATGATGCCCGCCGCACCCAATGGTTTAACCACGTCTTGCCATAACTTAACTGGCACACTCGTTTTCGGATCCGCTGGTAAGCCATAGTCTTGCGGCTTATTAATGTCATGCAAAATCATGATCATGCCTGTACCACCCACACCTTCTGGGTTGTATAGGCCTGCATTAACATAGCCACGCTTACGCAGTTCTTTAATCCGTAAGTCGGCAATAAACAGCATGTCTTCACGGGTGCCGTACTTCAGTGCGCCTGTGATACAAGACTTCACACAAGCTGGCTCTTGGCCGACTTGGATCCGGTCTGAACACATGGTGCACTTGTAAGCTTTTTGTTCGATAGGATCGAGCCTTGGTACATCGAACGGACAAGCCGACACGCAGTAGCCACAACCAGTACACTTATCAGAATCAAAATCCACCACACCGTTTGCACGCTGCACAATGGCACCTTTAGTCGAACAAGCGGTTAAACAAGCTGGATCGTCACAGTGCATACATGCGCTATGGGCGAAACGCCAATTTAGCTTGTTATCTCGCTCAACTTCTTGGTACTTCATCAGCGTCCAGCACTCTGAAGACAGATCCATTGGGTTCTGGTAAGAACCTTGGAAGCTACCCACTGGTGCACGCAGATCGTTCCATTCAGAACACGACACCTGACACGCTTTACAGCCATTACACTTAGTGGCGTCGAATAACTTAGCCACCTTACTTAACTTACGTCGTACCTGCGCTGCAGGAGTGAGCTCTGATGTGCCAGAGCTTAAAATGATATCTTGAGCAGACATGATTAAACTCCCTCAGCCTTAGCGATATCCACTAGGAACGCCTTAAATTCAGGTACCTGGGTATTCGCATCGCCCACTTCCGTGGTCAGTACGTTACAGCTATAACTTCTACGTGTAAGACCGTTATGGCCACCATGCCGTGGTAAGCCCACAGTGTGTACCATCTGGCCGTGAACTTTCAGTGGCTGCAGACGCTTAGTGACTAATGCCTTAGTTAACAAGCTACCGCGCTTAGAACTCACCTTGACCCAATCGCCATTAGCAATGCCTTTCTTCTCTGCAAGAATTTCGTCTAATTCAACAAAAGTTTCCGGCATAGAAATCGCTGCTAAACGACAATGAATCGTCCAGAAGTTAAAGTGCTCGGTTAGCGAGTAAGTGGTACACACATATGGGAATTCAGTATGTGAACCTAGCGTCTCTTCCACGCCCTCTAACAAACGTACCGCAGGATTACTAATCACATTAGGGTGTAATGGGTTAGTACCAATTGGCGATTCCATTGGCTCGTAATGCTCAGGGAACGGTCCTTCTGCCAGTAGTTTTAGTGCGAAGAAACGACCCACACCTTCAGGCTGCATAATAAATGGATGCGCCGACTCTTTTGGCGGTAACGTCATATTGAAGTCACCTTGATCGATGCCGTGCCATTTACCATTGGTCCACTCAACGATCATGCGCTTTGGATCCCAAGGCTTGCCGTTAACGTCACACGATGCGCGGTTATAAAGTACGCGGCGGTTTGACGGCCACGAGAATGCCCAACCAGGAGTGATACCTTTACCTGACGTATCAGAGTTATCACGACGTGCCATCATGTTGCCGTCTTCGGTCCAACTACCAGAGTAGATCCAGCAACCACATGACGTACTGCCGTCATCTTTTAACTGGCTAAAGCTATCAAGCTGTTTGCCGGTTTTAAGATCGATACCGTTAAGCTCTTTTGCCACTTCTTCACCGTGTGGGAAGTATGGATTGTGGTAGCCAGCCCAGTTAACCGCTTCAATCGGCTCTGGTAGCACACCACCCTCAGCTTTATAAAGCTCACGCAGCTTCATCAAAATGCCCGATAGGATCTCTGCATCTGGCTTAGATTCACCAGGCGGATTAGCGCCCTTCCAGTGCCACTGCATCCAGCGACCTGAGTTAACGATACAGCCTTCTTCTTCAGCAAATAGTGTTGTCGGTAGACGGAACACTTCTGTTTGAATTTCGCTTGGTTGTACGTCGTTAAACTCACCGGCTTTTTGCCAGAATACTGAGGTTTCTGTCGCTAACGGATCCATCACCACTAGGTACTTCAGCTTGCATAATGCCGCTAAAGTCTTGTTACGGTTTGGCATAGAGTTAATCGCGTTAACCCCTTGCACGAAATAACCGTTAACTTGGCCCTTGTACATCATGTCGATGTGCTTGGTGAAGTCGTACTGTAAGTCCCACTTAGGTAACCAGTCATAACCAAAGCTATTAGCCGCAGTTGCGTTCTCTCCCCAGAAACTCTTCATCTGTGAGATAAAGAACTTAGGGTAATTTGACCAATAGTTAGTTTGGCCCGGACGCAATGCCTTAGGCGTATAGTTGTCTAAATATGTGCTTAAATCTGTATCGTTATCATTTGGTAGCTTTAAGTAACCCGGTAGGTTCTGACATAGCAGACCCATATCGGTTGCGCCCTGTACGTTTGAGTGACCACGTAGTGCGTTAACACCACCACCCAATACGCCGATATTACCCAGTAGCAACTGCACTAATGCCATAGAACGGATGTTCTGTGCGCCTTTAGTGTGGTGAGTCCAGCCCAATGCATACATGAAAGTCGCCGCTTTATCATGAACGTGTGTGCTACCAATAAGCGCACAAACTTTTTCATAATCTTCAACTGGCGTTCCGGTAATATTGCTTACGGTTTCAAAGTCGTAACGGTCAACGTGATGCTTTAATAAGTTCCACACACAACGTGGGTGCTCATAAGTTTCATCGACTTTGGCATAACCATCTTCATCTAATTCGTAGTACCAAGAATCCTTGTCGTAAGTACGACTCTTGTCATCAAAACCACTAAATAGGCCTTCATTGAATTCGAAATCTTCACGAATAATGTAGCTAGCGTTGGTGTACGCTTTGACATACTCGTAGTTAACTTGTTTAGTCTCAATGAGGTATCGACTTAGACCTAAAAGGAATGCGATATCAGTACCACTACGAAGTGGTGCATAGCAGTCAGCTAATGCTGCACTGCGGTTAAAGCGTGGATCCACAACTACCAACTTGGCGTTATTGTGTTCCATAGCCTCCGTTACCCAACCGAAACCGACAGGATGTGCTTCAGCGGCATTACCGCCCATGATCACCACGACATTAGAGTTCTTAATATCGATCCAGTGGTTGGTCATGGCACCGCGCCCAAATGTTGGAGCAAGACTTGCTACCGTTGGGGAGTGTCAGTTACGCGCAATAGTGTCGATGGCCACTAGGCCAAGAGAACGAGCAAACTTGTGAGTGATAAAACCACCTTCGTTTGGCTGTGCAGATGAAGTCATCATGCCGGTACTCAACCAACGGTTTACTGTGGTGCCATCACTATTTTTTTCAATAAAGTTTTCATCGCGATCGTCTTTCATCAGACGGGCGATACGACTAAATGCGTCGTTCCAACTGATACGCTTCCACTCGTTAGTGCCTGGCTCGCGTACTTCAGGGAAATGGTTACGGTTAGGGCTATTTACATAGTCAACTAGACCGGCACCTTTAGGACACAATGCGCCGCGGTTAACCGGATGGTCAGCGTCGCCTTCAATGTGGAAAATCGCTTTTTCAGCGTTTTTACCGTTGCTGCCATGGCTGTACATCAACAAGCCACAACCCACAGAGCAATAACAGCAGTTATTGCGGGTTTCTTTTGCTTTCAACAACTTATACTCACGAGGCGCAGCCATCGCAGTGCCGGGCATTAATCCCAACGCTGATATTGCCGATGTGGTCGCTCCGCAGGCACACAGTTTAAAAAACTGTCGTCTGTCCATATCACCCTCACACAATTAGTATTTTCTACTTAGAACCGACTTTCTCATCTCGGCGCCGTAGTTTTGGTTTTCGATAATCGAATCTCACATTGTGATCATTAAAAGGAGCTCATCATGTTTATTGCAACCAAGATGACCTACAGCAAATGACCTAAACAAAGACTAATTAACGCGAAACGATTATCCCTAAAGTCAGCTAAACGAACAATTTATAACATACGATCTAAATCACACTAAAACCACAACAGAATAAAAAACCAATTGAGTACACAAAGTAGTGCAAGCGGAAGAATAAAAACAATAAAAATAGCAATAGCAAAGATTAAAACACCAAAGTAGCCGCGATAACACCGAAAGGACTTTATGACCAACATAGAAAGGACATTATGTCGCAAAAACAATAGAGGTAAGATGTTAAATGTATCGAAGGAGAAAGTGAGAATGGCAAGTTACAAGGAGCTTGATAGCAAGCCAGCCATGCGTTTACAGCCCATAAGAACATTTAACCGCTGCTTAACGCTATGACTTTAGCGATGTTAGAGCACAGGGCTTTAGACAATATGGCACATCAGAACGCTGAACAATCATCTTGCAAAGCTCTTCACAGCCTAAAAATAGAATGATTTGCCGTTATACCAAAATAGACCACTAAGCCATTTGCGACCAATATGTCCTAGCATCAAACAAAGATATCGATGAGATTTGCATCAAATAAGCCTAATCGTCCCCTTAATTACAACTCAATAAAGTGAGCAAACAGTATTGGTATTTGAAATGGGTACGTTATTTAGCCGTGAGATTTTGGTTTGCTCTTCGAATTAGAGCTGGAATTGGAATTTTCGCTGGAACGAGCGTCAGTGCCAGTTTGATGCTGGACTTTGTGTTCAGGTAGGCGGCATAGGGCCTTTTGGCCAAACAAACGATAACGATATTTTGCAACCAGGTTATAACCACTGTTACGCAGCGCTTTAGGCAAGTAAGCCAAGTACCGTAACCCGCTAGCAGGTGAGCTCAATGACTTGGCAATTTCTATCACTGCATCGCTGCGTAAATAATAGCGACCCGACTTAATCAGGATCACGCTATCCAAGGCAATATCGGTTAACTGATATTGCCTTAATAAGCTTTGTCCTTGTAACGATTGCAACGCCACTAGCTCAAATTCGTTATGCTGATCATGCCTTGTAATAACACTCACTGCGCCATCACATAAGTTACAAGCACCATCAAATATCACTACCGCTTGCATATCAGACATTAACCGTCCTCATATAAAGAAAAATCGCTAATTGGAGAGCCCTATGGATTCGATAATCTAGTCTTTTCTAACTCAACCAAATAGCTTGCGATATCCATTACCTGCTCAACCGAACTGGCTGACTCATTGAGAATAATATAGCGACCATTAACTAATAGAGTTGGCGTGCCTTGGATCTCTGCCGACGACATAAGCAACATGGCTTGCTTAAGCTTAGAGATAATATCGGCGGAGTTAAGCTTGTCGTTAAACTCTTGCTCACTTAGGCCGTAGTCCGCTAAAAACTCTGCCAGCTTAGCTTGCTGGATATTAAGGTCGGTTATTTCCCGTAACCCAATAATTTCTTGGAACAATGCCGCATGGATTTTTTGCTTATCCGGCATCTGCTGCGCAATAAAAAATACCTTAGCATGCAGTTTCATCGCTTCATTCCACACCGCTGGAGACTGCACTAGCACTACGCCATCAGTTAAGGTTTGCTGCCATTTGTGTAATGGCTTTTCAAACAACTCACAGTGTGGGCAGCCATACCAAAAGAACTCTGTCACAGAAATATTGTTACTGCTAGCAGCAATAGGCGCAGCGAGTTCACGGTAATGCACACCTTCGACATAGTTTCCATCAGCATCCAAATTGGAGGAGTCAGAGCAACCAGCAACGGCCAGCGTAAAACACAATATAGCGAGGATTTTTTTCATGACAGGTCCCTTTTTTTGTCATTATTAATCTGCAGTAATTAGAGTTAGAAATTTTCCAACTAAAGTACAGCAACAACTCAACTAAGCCTAACTAACTTCATATTAGTTATAGAGTATTACACGCTAAAAATAAAAAAGGCACTCAGATGAGTGCCTTTAAATTTGCTAGAAGCTAGCTGTAAAAGCTAAGTCCTACCAAGCTAGAGCTTAAGAGCAGCAATCTCGACGCCACCAGTTTTTAGGGAGTTTATCTAAGAAAACTTTAGCCATTAATATTGCAAGCACCACACCTGAGGTGTAAACGATACTCGCTGGTAATAGCTCATGCTGCTCACCAATTTGCGGCATAACCACAAAACCGAAGGTATCAACGAGATAGTTAACCAAGATGCCCGACACTAACGCCACACCTAACACGCCACCTAAATAACCATACAAGGCGCGCTTACCGAGCTCTTTAGTCACTACGCCTAAGGTGGCGATGTTTGTTGCTGGTCCTGCCAGCATAAACACCAATACCGCCCCCGGTGATACACCCGCTAATAGTAAACCTGCAGCTATTGGCGTAGATGCCGTGGCGCAGATGTACATAGGGATTGAGATAAGCACCATGACTAACATGGCCAAAATACCATCGCCCCACTTAGCCATAAAATCGGCTGGCACATAGGTTTGTACCAGTGCGGCAAAGAACAAACCAATCAACAACCAAATGGTGGTATCACGGACTAAATCTGTCGCTGCGTAGTGTAGGCCTTTGCCAATACGGCTAATAATAGAGGTACCTTTTAATTCAGTCGCCACATCTTTGGTCGACTCACAGCAACTTTCAGCTTCACCGTCTGCATGAACATGGCCAGAAGTTGTCGTTTTTTTACTGCTGCAGCAAGATGCTGACTTTTCAGCAAGGACTTCTTTGTTAGTTGAGCAGCAGCTAGAAGATGCAGGTTTTACCGCTACTTCAGGTGCTTTCATCGCCATAACGCTCGTATCAGCTACAGGTTTCATGCTCATATCTGTCGCCTTATTGCTTGAACAGCAAGACTTTTCAGCCTTAAGCTCTACTTTAGGTGCAGATTTTTTACTGCTACAACAAGAAGCTAGCGGCTCAACTTTGGGTGCTGATTTCTTACTGCTACAACAAGACGCAACGGGCTCAGGTTTGCCTTCTGAAGCAGACTTAGCTTGCTCGCTAACAGCAGGCTTACCGTCATCGTCATCACGTCCGACTAATAAACCCGCCACAATCGCACTCATCACCGCTGCTATCGGTCTGACAATCGCCATAAAAGGACCAAGCAATACATAAGACACAGTTACTGAGTCAACACCAGTTTCAGGAGTCGAAACTAAGAATGAGGTCGTCGCTGCTTTAGAGGCACCACTACGACGCAGCCCCACTGCTGCCGGAATTACACCGCAAGAACACAAGGGTAAAGGTGCACCTAGTACCGCCGCTTTGACCACTGTTTTAACACCGTGACCGCCTAACTGCTTTTGCATCCAAGCCATAGGCACAAACATTTTCAACATACCTGCCAGCACTAAGCCAAGCAGAAGCCAGGGGGCTGACTCTAGAAACAACTCAATAAAGTTTTCTAATAACATAACGACTTCTCACGTCTATTCTTAAGTATCTAATTCGTTTTTGATCCAGCTCTCGATTCAGATCCCGATCCTGTAACCGATCTTGCTCTCGAGCTTAACTTGCTATTTATCTGTGCAGGCTTTAGTGAACTCGTGTTCACCGTAACTATGCTTATCATTTTCACAGCGAATGCTGTCAGTATTTGATTCTAATGCTTCGAGAATCGAGCAATGTTCAGCACTTTCTGGGCCGCCACAACAAGCTTGAGACAGGCGCTGCAGAGACAACTGAAAATGATTTAACTCGGCGATTTTCGCTTCGACGTGCGCCAACTTATCATCAACCATGCCTTTGACATCGGCGCAGGCCCAATTGGATTTATCAAGCTCAATCGACAACAGCTCGGTGATCTCAGCAAGCGTAAACCCCACCGCTTTGGCGCGCAGAATAAAGCGCAAGCGTTCAGCGTCAGCCTCGGTATAAATGCGGTAACCGGAATCGGTACGTGAAGATGGCGCTAGCAACCCATGTTTTTCATAAAACCTTAGGGTGTCAGCCTTTACCTCACACTGCTTTGCAAGTTCACCAATTCGATACATGCCTAGCTCCCAATCAATCTAAATTCTGTTTACTATTCAGTTTTAAACTCAAACATTAGCCAGTGGTAAAACCGACAAAAACAACAGGATTTTGCCACTGTAATGATGAGAGTATAAACCTTGGAGTTGTATCCAAGGTCAAGAGTTATTCTGCACCTAAATGGATAACAAAGCTTGTTCTGCTGAACGTATTGTGAAATCGCGCAGAAAAAAACACCGCCAGAGGTAAATTTACGGTAAAATATGCGCGCCGTGACGGGAGAGTAAAAAACTTGAGGGACTTTTGGAAAGCAGTGTAGACGTTTATCGCGTGAGACTGTTCTGTTTTCCGAAAGATCCTTAAAAATAACTACTGGACCCTGTACCTACAATGAATAATGCCAGACCTATTCGTCGCGCGCTGTTAAGCGTTTCAGATAAAACCGGAATCCTAGAGTTTGCACAAGCGTTGCATGCTCAAGGTGTTGAACTACTTTCTACTGGTGGCACCGCACGCCTTCTGGCTGATAATGGTGTGCCTGTCATTGAAGTGTCAGACTATACTGGCCACCCAGAGATCATGGATGGTCGCGTTAAAACCCTGCACCCTAAAGTGCATGGCGGCATTTTAGCGCGTCGTGGTATAGACGAAATCGTAATGGAACAAAACAATATCAAGCCTATCGACTTGGTAGCGGTTAACTTGTACCCATTCGCTGCAACTGTCGCTCAAGAAGGTTGCACCCTTGCAGACGCTATCGAAAACATCGATATCGGCGGCCCAACTATGGTGCGCTCTACTGCTAAAAACCACAAAGACACTACTATCATCGTTAACGCTAACGACTACGGCCGCGTAATTGCCGAGATGCAAACGAACGAAGGTAGCACCACCCTTGAAACTCGCTTTGATTTAGCGATTGCCGCGTTTGAGCACACCGCTGCATACGATGGCATGATTGCTAACTACTTCGGTACTAAAGTGCCTGCACATAGCAAAGATGAGTGTCATGCAGATTCTAAGTTCCCACGCACTTACAACACTCAGCTAGTTAAGAAGCAAGACCTGCGCTATGGCGAAAACAGCCATCAGACAGCTGCTTTCTACGTTGACACTAACCTTGATGAAGCCTCTGTTGCTACAGCTGTCCAGCTGCAAGGTAAGGCACTGTCATACAACAACATCGCCGATACAGACTCTGCACTTGAGTGCGTTAAAGAGTTCGACGAGCCAGCTTGTGTCATCGTGAAGCACGCTAACCCATGTGGCGTAGCGATTGGTGAAAACTTACTTGAAGCTTATAACCGTGCATTCCAAACTGACCCAACGTCAGCTTTTGGCGGCATCATCGCCTTTAACGGCGAATTAGATGCTGCAACGGCAAGCGCGATTGTTGAACGCCAGTTTGTTGAAGTGATCATTGCCCCTAAAGTTAGCCAAGCAGCCCGCGATATTGTTGCCGCTAAAGCTAACGTACGCTTACTTGAATGTGGTGAGTGGGCAGCTAAGACCACCAGCCTAGATTACAAGCGCGTAAACGGCGGCTTATTGCTGCAAGATCGCGACCAAGGCATGGTTGGTCTTGAAGACGTAAAAGTTGTTTCTAAGCGTCAGCCAACAGCTGAAGAGATGAAAGACTTAATGTTCTGCTGGAAAGTAGCCAAGTTTGTTAAATCAAACGCGATTGTTTACGCCAAGAACAGCATGACTATCGGTGTAGGCGCAGGCCAGATGAGCCGCGTTTACAGTGCTAAAGTTGCTGGCATTAAAGCCGCAGACGAAGGTCTAGAAGTACAAGACTCAGTCATGGCATCAGATGCATTCTTCCCATTCCGTGATGGTATCGACGCTGCCGCAGCTGCTGGCATCAGCTGTATCATCCAGCCAGGCGGCTCTATCCGCGATGAAGAGATCATCGCAGCGGCAGACGAGCACGGCATGGCAATGGTATTTACCGGTATGCGTCACTTCCGTCATTAATTTATATGAAGCTTTAGGTTCTAGGTTCTAGATTTTAGGTCCTAGGTCCTAGGTCCTAGGTCCTGCACATTTCCTAAAGCTTCTAAAAATTGATTTTTAACGTTTAGCGCAAAGTCATCGGTTATTGAATAAAGAAAACACACGGAAATTCTTGTTGGTAAGAAGTGCCAATACATGAGTATGTTTGATGCAGTTCAAGGGCCGATGAAGAAGCGATTAAGGATTAAAAAATGAGAGTATTGATTATAGGTGGCGGCGGTCGCGAACATGCATTGGCATGGAAAGCGGCGCAATCGACGCAAGTTGAAACGGTTTTTGTGGCTCCAGGTAACGCTGGTACAGCACTAGAACCAAAGCTTGAAAACGTGGCGATTAATGTTGAAGAGATCTCAGCGTTAGTGGCATTTGCCGAAGAGCAAAAAGTGGCTATCACCATCGTAGGCCCAGAAGTGCCATTAGCGTTGGGCGTAGTTGATGCGTTTAATGAAGCAGACCTGCCTATCTTTGGTCCAACCAAAGGCGCTGCGCAGTTAGAGTCTTCTAAAGCTTTCACTAAAGACTTTTTAGCTCGTCACGACATTCCTACTGCTGCTTACTCAAACTTTACTGAGATTGAGCCTGCTAAAGCTTATGTTAAGCAAGTGACTGGCTTAACGGGTTTCCCTATCGTCATTAAAGCCGACGGCTTAGCGGCGGGTAAAGGCGTGATTATCGCGGCAGATCAAAGCGAAGCTGATGCAGCGATTGAAGATATGCTAGCTGGCAACAAGTTTGGTGAAGCGGGCTCTCGCGTGGTTGTCGAAGAGTTCCTTACTGGCGAAGAAGCCAGCTTCATTGTCATGGTAGATGGTAAGAACATTCTTGCTATGGCCACTAGCCAAGATCATAAAGCGCGTGATAACGGCGATCATGGTCCAAACACTGGCGGTATGGGTGCCTACTCGCCAGCGCCAGTTGTAACCCAAGCGGTTCATGATTGGACTATTGAGCATGTTATTCGTCCAACCGTTGATGGCATGGCTGCTGAAGGCAATGTTTACACAGGCTTCTTATACGCAGGCTTGATGATTTCACCAGATGGCAGCGCCAAAGTACTTGAGTACAACTGCCGCTTTGGTGACCCAGAGACTCAACCTATTATGATGCGTCTTAAGTCTGATCTGGTTGAGCTATGCCTAGCATCGACTCGTGGTGAACTAGACCAAGTGACAGCTGAGTTTGATGCACGCGCTGCTGTAGGCGTGGTTCTAGCTGCAGGCGGTTATCCAGAGGCGTATCGTAAACACGATGTGATTGACGGTCTGTCTCTTGGTGATAACAACGCGAAAGTGTTCCATGCAGGAACTAGCATGCAAGACGGTCATGTGGTGACTAACGGCGGCCGCGTATTATGTGCTACCGCACTTGGCAATACTGTTACCGAAGCGCAGCAAGCAGCTTACGGTCTAGTTGATGCTATCCATTGGGATGACGTCTACTTTAGGACTGACATCGCTTACCGTGCAATTGCTCGTGAAAATGGCGAAGGCTAAATGACTCTTTATTAGCGAGTTAATCTAGAAGCCCTGTTAATTCAGGGCTTTTTTATGCCTACTATATTAACTTATAGGCTAATCCATTAAAAAAATATTGGTATAACAAGGGTTATTACTTAGCCGTAATGACATCACTTACCGTGTAATATGTGTCCGTGAAAACCCCACAGGTTAAACAAAATTAGTTCTAGTTTAAAAAGCTTAGTTAACTCCGAGCTTTTTATGCCTGTCAATTGGCCTCAAGTCACATACTCATACATCAAGCAGCTGAGGTTGTGACTGCGATTTTTCATTTATAACCTCTGGTTTGTGCCTTCAGCTTGTAAACCAATATCAAGCAATCATGTTTTTTGTGATCAATGTAGCACAAAAGCGTGACTTGAAAGTGCATGCTGAATCCAGCAGCAATAGATCCACGCAAATTAAAAAGATAAATATTAAACAGAGTGGATCGATAAATTGCCAAGAATTAAACTTAACAAACTGGGGTTAGACAATGAAATATTCAGTAAGCGATCTTATCTACCAAGGCGAGACATCTGGTGTACATAACTGGGACACACTATCGGGCTCATCTTTTTACTGGCATCCTGATTGGCTACATATCGCCGAAGACATGACGGGCCATAGTGCGACTGCACATATTGAGCCATCGGCAGAAAAAGCCACTAAAGCTGAAGCCGCAGAAACTATCGTCAAACACCTAAATAAATAGTCGATAACTTATAGGTTAACGGCCAGAATCTATCGCCCTACGCGCTATCTTATCAATTAAGCCGGGGGCGATAATCTTAAACCAACGCCCAACTCGCCCTCGTAATGAAGTAACTAATAAGCGCTGCCGCTTAGCGATTACAGGTAACATCATCTGTGCACATTCCTCAGCAGTCATTATTTTACTTTCTTGCATGGGAGTTTCGCCTAAAGGCTTTCCTTGTGCATTCAGAGCCCGCTTGTGAGTTTGAGTCACCACAAAGTCTGGACAAATAACGGTTACCGCTACATTGTCATCACTAAGTTCAATCCGTAGTGAATCAAAAAAACCAATCACTGCATGTTTAGACGCTGCGTATCCAGAGCGAGTTGGTACACCTGTCATACCTGTTAATGAGGCTACTGCTACGATTTGGCCTTGGGTCTGCTTAAGGTAAGGAATAGCGGCGTGAGTAAGATAGGCTGGACCTAAATAGTTAACCTGCATGATTTGCGATAAAACACTTAAGTCTTCAAGCTCATCAAAGCGCGACCACATGGTCATACCGGCATTATTGATTAAGATATCAAGTCGCCCATAGTGCTCGACACACACTTCAACAAGCCCAGTACATTCAGTTTGATTAGCGATATCAGCAACATGCACGATTGCCTCACAACCAAGATCTGTAAGTTCAGAGCTTAGGCTCTGTAAACGCTGCATGTTACGTCCACTAATCACCAACCGGCACTTATGAGCCGCTAGCTTTAACGCTAATGCACGCCCGATCCCTTCTGACGCACCGGTAATGATAATGACTTTATCGTTAAAGAGTCCCATAGCATCTAACTCATCAAACTATTTGAATGTGTTAGTTAAACTCACATATAAATGCAACCATCGCAAATATTAAACCGTTACAGTATAGGCATAGCTGCAGGCAGCCATTAGTAAACCCTAACAATTACGCTGTGCGCTGAGTATTTCTAGGCTCTACTTTGTACGTGTCTAAAGCCTGTGGCCGCCCGATTGCATAACCTTGGGCATAGTTAACCCCTATGATTTCAAGCTTATCGATAATCTCTTGGTTTTCGACAAACTCAGCAACGGTTTCAATTCCCATAACACGGCAAACATCATTAACCGACTTAACGATAGCGTAATCTTTAGCATTATTAGCAATATTTTTTACAAAGCAGCCATCGATTTTCACATAGTCGACAGGCATCTCTTTTAAGTAACCATAAGACGCAAATCCACTGCCAAAATCATCCAGAGCAAAAGAAAAGCCACGCTTACGCAATGTTGTTAGCATCTTCATTGCTCGGCTATGATTTTGTATCGCACTAGTCTCTGTTATCTCAAAACAAATACAACAACTTGGAATAGCAAAGCGCTCTTGTTGACGCAGAATATAATTAACCATGCCCTCTGCACCTAAGCTATTACCTGACAAGTTAATCGACAAACAATGGTCTTCCCAAACTTGCTGATTAAGTGACAGCCACAAGAAAGCCTTTCTAATAACCTCTTTATCGACTTCAACAATTAGCTTGAAACGTTCTGCTGCAGCAATAAATTGTGCAGGAGATAAAAGACGCCCACTAGGATCTTGAATGCGTAATAGCAATTCCATTCGTTGACGATACCCGTGAGACGATAGCTTTGCTATTTTTTGGTAGTAAAGAATCAGTTCATTATTTTCAATCGCTTCAACTATTCGAACCGCCCATTTAGGCGCATTACGTTGATAACTTAAATCTTTATCGCGACTATCATATAGATGAACTTGATTGTTACCTTTACGCTTAGCGGCATCACAGGCAATATCAGCATCTTTAAGTAGCTCAAATACTTCAATCTTTTGGTTTGCCTGACTAAGGGCGACACCAGCACTTAGCCCCACGCGATAGCAAATACCCTTATTTAAAATTGATTGAGCACTTACCTTTGAAATAACCGCTTTTACTAATCTCACCGTATCTAGAGCTGAAAGATCTTTTACGACTAAAGCAAACTCATCGCCACCTAAGCGGCCAAGTAAGCTTCCAGAGGGAATGCTAGCAGAGATTGCTTTAGCGACTTTAGCAAGCATCTTATCGCCAACGCTATGGCCACAAGCGTCGTTAATTAATTTAAACTGTTCTAAGTCAAAATATACAACCGCAATCGATTGGCTGGCACTAACATAATCGACTAACTGCGTTTCAAAGGCTGTTCGATTTAATACCCCAGTAATCCAATCGAAATGATTATGGCGTTCAACTTGTTGGTTTAAGGAGTTCTCCCGAGTGATATCTTTCAATACCAATAACGCAGCAATAACCTCGCCTTTAGCATTTAACAGATTTGTTAGTGTCCCAGTCATCACGATTGAAGTATCAAGATTAAGCTTCAATGTCGTTGCTTTTGGGGTCACACAGCCAATTTGCATAAATTGACTGACTTTTGCCGTTAATGCTTTAGAGCTCCGCAGTAACTCATGTATTGGTTGGCCCTGAGCTTGCTGCAAATTTTGTTGTAGTAATCGCTCTGCGTAAGGGTTTATATCACTCACATTGCCCTTGAGATCTATCATAATCACAGCTTCAGCAATTGACTCTAAAATCATTTTGGATTGACGATGCTGGTTGTAATTACTCGCAAGTAATTGATTAATATTGTCAGTAAGTAGCTTTACTCCCATGTCTTGAGAATTCAAAGATCCACTAGAACCTGCCTGTGATACTAAAGCTAAGTTTTTAACATCAAGCTTATTACAGCTCCGCTCTTCAACTTGAGACTCCATAGCTGAAAGCTGAGAAAAAAAGCCCTGCAACGGCTTTGCTACTGCCAGTCGAATCCACATATAGGCTAATGATAATAAACCCATCATCACCGCAAACAGTGCTAAAACCACTAAGGAAAAGTGCCAGCCAATTCGAGAAAACAGTTGATCTGAAAAGGTCACAGATAAATAGATCGGCGCCTGAGAAAATAGCGTTGGAACATCAAGTTGTGCGTTGATTACGTTATCAGACAGAACAATGCCAGCCTTTGCTTTACCTGTAATAACCTTAACTTGAGTTGCGAACTCAAGACTCCCTATATGAGCCAAATAGTCATCAGTTATTGGAGTAACTAGCACCAAAGTCTCTGGCTGTGTATCGATCGTCTTTAGATTAATGTTGATAAAATAAGCTTGTTGCTGCTTAGCATCAAAATACACGCTCGCTCGGGCACTAGACAGCAAAGGCTCCGGTAAATTTAGACCAATTTGTGCCAGCTTATCTATTGGCAAGATAGTGCCTTCAAGACTAGGTTGCACCTGCGCACTGCCAAATATGGCAATCGATGGCATCAATGCCACTAATCCGCCTTTAACTGGCGCAGTAGCCTCAAACTGTCCCTGTAAGCCCGCGAGATCTTGGTCCAGTTGAGACTCAATGCTAGCAAGCTCTCTTTCTATCACATAGTGACGAATGTCTTCGACTTCGTCATGTAGCCAATCGTTCCCCACCAAACAAGCAGCAATAACTAAGGGAGTAAACAACCCAAAGATCATTAATAAAACTTTTTTATCCAAATGCATATCGGGACAACTTCTCTAATTCAAAACCCGCCAAACTGTGGCTAAGACTTGGTTTGCGCTAGCAAAGTACCCGATTTACGTCACAGATAATACCTACTTAGAGCGCAGTCGTTGATAAATGCGTCAAACAAGAACAACTCTTTTACGAATTGCAGTATCACGGCTGTTAATCCTCTGAAAATTGACCGTTATTTACGAAAACACCAATTGTTATACTTTTGTGATAATTGGGCGATACTCAGGTGATAACCCTTTGCCAAACTAAGTCCATACATTGCAAAGGAGAGTTATCATGAAGCTTAACCAGATCACTAAAATGCTTATTCTAGGTAGCGTAGTCAGTCTTCCAGTCACAGCGGCTGAGTTAGAGATTAGCGTCACCAATTTAACCCATGGAAATCATTTCACCCCGCTACTTATTGCTGCCCACGACATGGACAGCCACCTTTTCCAAGCCGGAGAGATGGCCACACCAGCACTACAAAAAATGGCTGAAGGTGGCGATATTGGTGATTTAGATGCTGCAGTCACAGGAGCAGGCGGTGTCACAGTCGTTAATCCAGCTGGTGGGCTGTTAGCACCAAGCGGCAAGGTCGATAGCATTATGCTCGACACCGGTGATATGACCCATTTATCGATTACCGCCATGGTACTGCCCACCAACGACGCATTTGTTGGCTTAAATGCTTGGAAAATTCCAGCAGAAGCCGGTAGCTATACTTTTACGCTTAATGCTTATGACGCAGGTACAGAAGCCAATGATGAAATCGTTAATGGTGGTGGGATGTCCGGGGTTCCAGGGATCCCCGCAGCCCCTAGTGGAGATGGTGGTATGAACGCTACAGGCGTGATGGATATGAGCAGTAATGACAAAGTGCATATTCATCCAGGCGTACTCGGCGATACAGATTTACAAGGCGGCATGAGCGATCTTGATAGCCGCGTACACCGTTGGTTAAACCCAGTAGCTCGAGTTACTGTCGTGGTGAAATAGGAGGATAACCGATGAATAATCCGAACAAGTACCTTAGATATAGCGCACTTGCGTTCATTACGTCAGGGGCATTAATTCTCGGCGGTTGCTCTGACAACAATAATGACAGTCCGGCTCCAATAGCGCCTAGCATGCAAAGCTATACCGTTGCAGTGACTAACTTAACCGCCAATCAACCTATGTCACCAATCGCAGTGGTCAATCATCAAGTTGACACTGTACTTTGGACAAGTGGTGAAAGTGCTAGCCTTGCATTAGAAACCTTAGCGGAATCAGGCGATGCTAGTGGCTTAAGCGATGAAGTCGCAGTTACAGAGCTCACCAATGGTGCTGGAATATTACTACCGGGTGCTACTGAAAGCATCGCAATTAGCCTCAACAGCGAAGAAATCGCCGACCTCTCAGTGGTAACTATGCTGGTTAATACCAACGACGCTTTTGCTGGTTTTACCGGTTACGACTTAACGAACTTAACCGTAGATGAATCAATGACCTTTAGAGTGATTGCGTACGATGCGGGCACCGAAGCCAATAGCGAGGCTAAAGGCACAATACCAGGACCTGCTGACAGCGGCGAAGGTTTTAATGCGGCACGTGATGATTCAAATTTGGTACATGCTCACTCTGGCGTCATTAGTCATGATGACGGTCTAGCTGATTCAGTGCTTACTGCCTCACACCGTTTTGACAACCCCGTACTGTTAATCACAGTAAGTCGTACAGAGTAAACGACTTATAAATTGATTAAAAATAGTGCGAAATAAAAGTTTCCATCGGCGGGTCTAGTAGTCAGGAACCGCCTTTGGGAGCGAAACATGAATGGATCAAACCTCAATAATGAGTATCAAACATTAAAGCAAATACTGCTAGTTGAAGATGAACAAGATCTAGCAAAGCTGGTTATGCTCAATCTTAAAAGCATGAATCATCATGTGATCCATTGCACTACCTTACTGCAAGCCCAGCGCCATATAGCGCAGCAGCCTATTGATCTTGTTTTAATGGATAGAATGCTACCCGATGGCGATGCTATTACTTTATGTCAGCAACTTCGTGAAGTAGGGAATGAACTCCCTTGTATGATGCTAACCGCAAAAGATTCCGAAGCAGATATCGTTCTAGGATTAGAGTCAGGTGCCGACGATTACCTTGTCAAACCCTTTAGCGTTTTAGAGTTAAGAGCACGGGTTAAAGCCCTATTAAGGCGCACTAAACAAACAGAGCAACAGCAGAACTCTGTTGAGTTTGAAGGTATAACGATTAATTGCAGTACCCGTGAAGTGATCGCCTTTAATGAGGTACTCGAACTTACCGCCCGTGAGTTTGACCTATTGCTGTACCTTGCACAGCATCCCAAGCAAGTATTTAGCAGAATGCAATTGCTAGAGGCTGTATGGGGTTATACATATTCAGGTTATGAACATACGGTAAATAGCCATGTAAATCGCCTGCGTTCTAAACTTTCACATAACTCTCAGACCTCAAAACTGGTAAAAACCGTTTGGGGTGTGGGATACAAGTTTACCCCGCCAGCAGTGCAAGCAGCTTCATAGCTTCCGCCCAATGCGACCACTCAATCTAGAGGACAAGTAATGAAAAGCTTATTTAGCCGAATATTACTCGCGGCCACCTTAGTCATACTCATATTATTTATCGTGTTGTGGCAGTGGCAGCAATTTAGTCAGGAGTTTAGTCGTAACCAAATTCAACAGTCATTGCACCGTGACTTAGCAGAACATATGGCGCATATCAATCCGTTGCTGTCTAAAGGCGTTACTTCTGATGCGGCATTAAAAGAAGCTTTTCATGACTTTATGTTGCTAGGTCCTAGCTTTGAGATCTACACCTTAGATAATCAAGGGCAAGTCATTGCTTATGACGCAAATGAAGAGAAAATTAAACAGCAGCAAGTTGATACCAGTTTAATCACCACTTTTATCAACGGAGCTAAACTCCCTTTACTAGGTACTGATCCGCGTTCAACTAATAAAGATAAAATCTTTTCTGCTGCTAAGCTGATCAACTCACAAGGTGAACAAACTGGCTATCTCTATGTGATTATTGGCGGTGAGGACTTTGATAGTTGGCAATCAATTGTTGGCGAACATCAATCGACTCAGTTTTGGACGGCAGCGATTGTCATTAGCAGTGCTTTTGCAATCTTACTGTTTGTGTTGCTACTAAAGATATTCACTCAGCCCCTCAGCCGGTTAGAGCATGATTTACGACTTTTGGCTAGCCACAAACTCAATGATGGACTCACTCTTCCAGGGCAATATTCTGGTAGCAGTGAAATCAATCAACTCAGCCACCACATCAACACTTTACTTGCCGCTTTAAGCGGGCAACATCAAGCAATTAGCCGTCAACAAGAAGAGCGGCATGCCTTTATGCTGCACCTATCTCATGATCTAAAAACACCACTGACCTCACTACAAGGTTACATTGATACTTGGTTATTACTGCCAGAGCATGAACGCAGTAACGACTTAATCGAAGTAGCCGCTCGTTCTGGTCAACACTTACAGCAATTACTCGGACAACTGCTTGAACTTGCCGCCCTTGAAAATGGCCAAATTACGGCAAAATTTCAGGATTGCTCATTGAGCCAGCAGTTACTTGAGTTGAAACAAACCTTTGCTCCAAGAGCAAAGTCAAAAGCCATTGAGCTGAATTTTAGCGATTCACACCTGCTTACCATTAACACTGATCCACAGTTGCTACAAAGGGTATTGAATAACCTCATCGATAACGCAATTCGCTATACCCCAGAACAAGGAAAGATAACCATTGAAACCCTTATCAGCGAAGATAATAAGTTATGGTTACAAGTCATTGATAACGGCTCTGGAATGCACAAACATGAGCTTCAAGCTTTAAAGCAGTTGAATCATAAAGCTATGGTAATATCGAGCAAACAAACAGCCCTGCCACAACTCGGAATTGGCTTAGCTATCGTCAGGCAGTTATTAAACTTACTCGGTTGTGTCATTGAAATAGACAGCATGCCAGGTAAAGGTAGCCAATTTAGACTGGAGTTAAAACAGCTAAACGCGGCGGAAAAAGATGAGCAGAATGATTCTCAAGTGCAGGTACTACAAACAGCGGAAACAATAAAGGCTCAGTAAACTGAGCCTTTATTCACACCAAACAATAGTAGTCAATTAGCAGAAATGCTAATGCTTACTTGTGGTATTTAGCCGATAACTCATGCACTGAGTTAATGAACGAACCAGCGCGCTCAGGATCAACGTGCTGGTGAATACCATGGCCCAAGTTAAATACGTGGCCTGTGCCTTCACCGTAAGAAGAAAGGATTTGATCCACTTCTTGGTGAATACGCTCTGGCGTACCGTAAAGTACTGATGGGTCCATGTTGCCTTGTAGAGCAACTTTATGACCAACGCGGCGACGTGCATCACCGATATCTACAGTCCAATCTAGACCTAGTGCGTCACAGCCAGTCTCAGCCATAGACTCAAGCCATAGTCCGCCACCTTTAGTGAACAGAGTAACTGGTACTTGGCGACCGTCTGCATGGCGAGTTAAGCCATCAACGATTTTTTGCATGTAACGTAGTGAGAATTCACGGTATGCGTGGTGAGAAAGCGCGCCACCCCATGAATCGAAAATCATTAGAGACTGTGCACCGTTTGCAACTTGAGCGTTCAAGTACAAAGTAACAGAATCAGCTAGCTTATCTAGCAGCATGTGTAGAGTAGCTGGCTCTTCGTAAGCCATCTTCTTAATCTTTTCAAATGCCTTGCTAGAACCGCCTTCAACCATATAAGTCGCTAGCGTCCAAGGAGAACCTGAGAAACCGATTAACGGTACTTCGCCTTTAAGTTCACGACGAATAGTGCTTACAGCACGCATTACATAGCCAAGCTCATCTTCTGGATCTGGAATGCAAAGCTTTTTAATTGAATCGATAGTGTCTGTAGGACGTTCGAAACGTGGACCTTCGCCAGCTTCAAAATACAGGCCTAAACCCATTGCATCTGGAACAGTAAGAATGTCTGAGAACAAGATTGCCGCATCTAAGTCGTAACGACGTAGTGGCTGTAGGGTCACTTCACAAGCTAAATCTTGGTTCTTACAAAGAGACATGAAGTCGCCAGCTTCGGCGCGGGTGGCTTTATATTCTGGAAGATAACGACCAGCTTGACGCATCATCCAGACAGGAGTTCTGTCGACAGGCTGTTTTAATAACGCACGTAAATAACGATCATTCTTTAATTCTGCCATTTGGCTTGATTCCTAAACTTATAGTGATATCCGCTTGGGTCAGTAGTTTAGCATTTACGTTAATAAAGTAACCTGTAACGGTAAAATAATGTGACAAGTAACGCGACAAATTCTACCAACTCAGAGATAGTTAACATTATCCTTAGATTTTTAGGGGCTACTTTTAGACTACGAATCCCAGATCACAGCGTGCTAGCAAAACGTGAAACAGGTTCACAACCTTGCTTAACCTAGCCTGTATAGCTCGCAATGTGACAGAAAAAAGTTGCACCTCTGAGTTAGCTTTGGTATAAAAAGTCTGCGCTAGCAAGAACAATCAAGAAGCTCGTCGCATCGAGCCCGCAAAAACTTTACTCGCCCAGCGATAGATTTCTATCGCTGGGCATTTTATTTTTTAGCACTTTCTTTACAAATCTTGCGCTGGTATGTCCATTTAGAATTTCCTCATAAATCGTCCAAAAATGGTTGATCAAAAGCACTTCTTTCCCCTACATTAGAGATACAGAGATGGATTTTTATCGGGGAAGATCATGCTAAGAAAGCTAGAGAAGGCCGAACAAAAGTGGGGCGGTTCAAATACGCTTATAGATCAATGGTTAAATAATCGTCGCAATCTACTCATCAACTACTGCCAGATTGCTGGGATCCCACCGTATGAAGTGACTGACAAGTCATTACCTGCATTTGCTTCAGTCAAACAGTTCTGTGATCAACTCATGGACTATGTATCTGAAGGCCATTTTGAGATCTACAATCAAGTCGTCACTGCTTGCGAAAAAAATGGCAGTTCCAGCCAAGAGCTCGCACAACAGCTAGTCCCGCAAATAAGCGAGACTACTGACACGGCTTTAGACTTCAACGATAAGTACACTGAAGCCGATGACGAAAAAGTGTTATTTCATTTAGATAAAGACTTATCTTCTTTAGGCCATGCAATGGAAACTCGTTTTGCACTTGAAGATAAACTGTTAGAAGTGCTGCATAGCAAACACTCCTAGCTAACTATTGACTGCGCCGACTCACTGCCGGCCAGTTATCGATTAGACGAGTTTACTCGTCTAGCGTTATCGTGCTTATCATTCTCTTAGCTGTAACTTTTTCCAATCATTATTCCCACAGTGATAAAAACCTCAGCTCTACCTAGCTGCGCTTATTCAATAGACACACCATTAAGCTCACAACGATGCAGAACGTTACCAATGAGTTATCAAGCCATAACTAACGATACAATGTAGTTTGGCTTGCAAACTGTATTTTAAATACTGTCGCTGAAAACAAAAAAGCCTGCTAGTTAGCAGGCTTTTTTAGGCAAGAAGTTTAAATCAAATGATTAAACCGCTGATTGAAAAATCACTTCATCAGCTTTTGCTGTGTACGATGCTATCTGATCGAAGTTCAGGTAACGATAAGTGTCAGCTGCCGTCGCATCTAACTCTTTAGCGTATGTCTGATACTCATCTGGCGATGGTAAACGACCAAGTAGCGCTGCAACAGCTGCTAGTTCTGCAGAAGCTAGGTAAACGTTAGCGCCTGTACCTAAACGGTTCGGGAAGTTACGCGTAGACGTTGATACTACCGTTGCACCTTCTGCCACACGTGCTTGGTTACCCATACACAGTGAACAACCCGGGATCTCAATTCGAGCACCAACACGACCGAAGATAGCGTAGTAACCTTCTTCAGTTAGCTGATCGCGGTCCATCTTAGTTGGCGGCGCAATCCATAAACGTGTTGGCAGTGTTGATGCAAACTTATCTAGCATCTTACCTGTAGCACGGAAATGACCGATGTTAGTCATACAAGAACCAACGAATACTTCGTCAATCTTTGTATCAACAACTGAAGACAATAGAATCGCATCATCTGGATCATTTGGTGCACAAAGAATAGGTTCTTTGATTTCGTTCAAATCGATTTCGATAATCTCTGCGTATTCTGCGTCGCTATCAGCCTGCATTAACTCTGGGTTCGCTAGCCACTCTTGCATCGACGTAATACGACGCTCAATAGTACGACGATCGCCGTAACCTTCAGCGATCATCCACTTAAGCATAACGATATTTGAGTTTAAGTATTCGATGATTGGCTCTTTATCAAGCTTGATCGTACAACCTGCTGCACTACGCTCTGCAGATGCATCAGAAAGCTCGAATGCTTGCTCAACTTTAAGCTGCTCAAGACCTTCAATTTCAAGTACGCGACCAGAGAAAGCGTTGATTTTGCCTTTCTTCTCAACCGTCAACAGACCCATTTCAATCGCTTTGTGTGGGATTGCATGCACAAGGTCACGTAGTGTGATACCAGGCTGCATTTCACCTTTAAAGCGCACCAAAATAGACTCTGGCATATCAAGTGGCATAACGCCCGTCGCTGCAGCGAATGCTACAAGACCAGAACCTGCTGGGAATGAAATACCAATTGGGAAACGCGTATGTGAGTCACCACCAGTACCTACAGTATCAGGCAGTAGCATACGGTTTAACCAAGAGTGAATCACACCGTCACCTGGACGCAATGCAACACCGCCACGGTTCATGATGAAATCAGGAAGCGTATGGTGAGTATTTACGTCAACTGGCTTTGGATAAGCCGCAGTATGACAGAAAGACTGCATGGTTAAGTCTGCGCTGAAACCAAGACAGGCTAAATCTTTTAGCTCATCACGAGTCATAGGACCGGTAGTATCTTGCGAACCAACAGACGTCATCTTAGGCTCACAGTATTGGCCAGGACGAATACCCGTTACGCCACACGCTTTACCAACCATCTTCTGTGCAAGGGTAAAGCCCTTACCAGTGTCAGCCACATCTTGTGGGCGTACAAATTCAGCAGATGCTTCAAGATTTAGCGTTTCACGAGCACGATCTGTTAGACCACGGCCGATAATTAACGGGATACGACCACCAGCGCGGACTTCATCCATTAACACGTCAGTTTTAAGTGAGAACTCAGAAATGACTTCTTCAGTGCCGTGACGCTTAACAATACCTTGGTACGGATAGATGTCGATAACATCGCCCATCTCCATCTTGCTAACGTCTAGCTCGATTGGCAATGCGCCAGCATCTTCCATGGTATTAAAGAAAATTGGTGCAATCTTGCCACCTAAACAGAAACCACCAGCACGCTTGTTAGGTACATTAGGAATATCATCCCCCATGAACCAAAGTACTGAGTTAGTCGCAGATTTACGAGAAGACCCCGTACCAACTACGTCACCCACGTAAACTAATGGGAAACCTTTCTCTTTTAGTGACTCAATCTCTTTGATTGGGCCTACTACGCCAGCTTCATCAGGTACGATGCCGTCACGGGCATTCTTTAGCATCGCTAGTGCGTGCAATGGAATATCTGGGCGCGACCACGCATCTGGTGCTGGAGACAAATCATCGGTATTAGTCTCACCAGACACTTTAAAAACTGTTAGTGAGATCTTTTCAGCAAGCTTTGGACGCGACAAGAACCATTTTGCATCGGCCCAAGCGTGAACAACTTGCTTAGCGTAATCATTGCCTGCTTGCATTTTTTCCACTACATCGTGGAAAGAATCAAACATTAATAGTGTGTGTGATAGTGCTTCAACGGCTAATGGCGCTTGCGCTTCATTATCAAGTTGCGCAATCAGTGGCTCGATGTTGTAACCACCTTGCATAGTACCAAGCAGCTCAACAGCGCGCTCAGATGACAGAATTGAAGATGATACTTCGCCTTTTGCGACAGCATCTAAAAAGCCCGCTTTAACATAAGCGGCTTCATCAACACCTGGTGGGATACGATTTTCAAGCAGATCAAGAATAACAGCCTCTTCACCTGCAGGTGGATTCTTTACCAGTTCAACTAGCTGTGCCACTTGTTGGGCATCTAATGGCTTAGGGACTACGCCCTCTGAAGCACGTTCTGCGACGTGTTTACGATATGCTTCTAGCACGGCAACCTTCCTCTTTATTTGGCGTTCTTACAGCGAAACTGCTCGTCTTCAAATTGAAACTGACAGCTCGGCAGGCTCGACCCTTATTTCGAGCGCTATTATACTACAGCTTTGCAAAAGTATGAATCCGATCACACTTATACAAAAGTAAAACAGCGCTCAATCGACATCTCGGGCTATACAGTAAAACGATTCGCTAGAAAAGAAAACTAGACCATAGTGTAAAATATTGATCTAAATTATATAAATCAGACATTTAAATTAAGTTGTCAGCTAATTACCATAGCGTTATCAATCAAAAAAACCTGTGCTTACGTTAGTGTTAATCGTATGATTATTCGTAAAACATGGCATTTACACAGCTAATATTCACCAAAGTTATAATGAACATAATTGGATACTTATGAGTAAACCACAGCTAAAAGCGGTTATTTTTGACATGGACGGAGTGTTGATAGATTCAGAACCTGTATGGCAAATGGCTATTTTTGAAGTCATAAGTAACTTAGGTTTAAACGTTTCCATGCAAGATATGGTATTAACAACAGGCCTTAGAATCGACCAGGTGGTCGACTTTTGGTATGCCCGTTCTCCCTGGGAGAATTATAATAACCAACAAACTGCCCAAGCCATTGTCGATACGGTTGTTAGCCATATAACGCGTGACGGTGCACCAATGCCAGGAGTACTCAATGCCTTACAAGCTTGCCAGCAACACCAGCTTAAAATTGGCCTAGCAACCTCCTCTTCAAGTGATATTATTACTGCTGTTTTAAACAAGATAGGCATAGGTAGTTACTTTAATGCCATTGAGTCAGCAGAATCACTAACTTATGGCAAACCTCATCCAGAGGTATACTTAAATTGCGCAAAGGCACTCAATATTGATCCAGTTAGTTGTCTAGCTATTGAAGATTCATTTAATGGATTAATCGCAGCTCGTGCAGCCAATATGCAAACTATTGCAATCCCAGAACCGCTGCATGCAAAGCTTAATAAATGGGTTATTGCCCACCAGCAACTAGACAACCTAAACGCATTAAGCAACTTTTTAGCCAACTATAAGTAACGCGATTAACTATCCAATTGATAATAAAAAGCCCATCGATTGATGGGCTTTATTTCGTTTAACTAGCAATGATTTGCGAAAAAGTACTACCAGTTCTTACCGATAAATAGGAACACGGTTTTCTCTCCGTCGTCTGATGCACCGAAACCAAAGGCAGCGGGACCAACGCTGGTATCAATACCCAAATACAAACTTCCGGCATAGATTAAGTCATCGAGCGACACATTATCTTTTTGGTTCCAGACATTACCCGCTTCGATACTCGTACCTAAATACAATGGGTACTCAGTCATGCCCAATACATCACGGCCTAAATCATACTGGTAGACAAAGGCGCCAAAGACCTTGTGCGATCCATAAAGAGCATTCTTGTGATAACCAGATAGATTTAAAAATCCGCCGAGCTCTGACACGTTAACCGTAAATGCGCCTTCTTTATCGACTGTGGCAAAAGACGCTATGCCCACAAACGCATGATTGCCAACACCGACTGCACCACGCCAATCAGCTTCATATTGCATCGAGAAATCAGAAGTCTCTGCAAAGCCATTAAGGTCATAGCCTTCTTTACGCATATACACATTAAAAGTGAAACGATTACCCGATGTCGGGAAATTAATGCTATTTAAATCATCATAGGCAAATTTAAAGTAACCACCATAACCATCGTACGGCACTCGACCAAAGTCCCAAACATCGTTTTCAAGATCGCCCTTTTCACCCAATAAACCAATTTCAACCATACCGTTTTGAGTGTAGTTAATGCCTACCCCAAGCTCTGCACGATAAGCTGTCTGTTTTAGCTCTAAAATACGATTGTTGTTTTCAAAGAAGCCCCAATCTTTTAGCTCATATTCCACTCTTGCACGGCTAAAGTAAGTTTGATCTTTCACCAGAGGCTGATAAAACTCTGAAGCGATTAGCTTATCAAAACCCAGCGATAGTTCGTTACGCCACTCACCACCATTTTCAGTAAGCTCGGTCATGGTATAAGCCATATCCAGTGAAATCACTGAGTCTAAGCTAAAGTCATCCTCCCAGCTAAAACCAAGTTGGAAGTAATTCGGACCCCAAGATTTAGCTTTTGTGTGAACAGTAAGGACTCGACCCTCATCGGTATCGGTAAACTCAGCATTAACACGTTCAAACTTATCTAGTGCATAAATTCTATCTAAACCAGCTTCAAGCGCCGCAACGGTGACATGGTCCCCTACATTGAGCTCTAGATTGTCTGCGAGTAGTTTTTCACTGACCTTAGAGTCATTGTCATAAATCACTTTAATCAGTGGTCTATCGATATCGTCTAACCAATGCTGACTCTTATTCTTTTTGCTCGCCAAATACTCTTGATAGTCTTGACGATCGACACTGTACTGCTCAAGTTTATCAATTTGCTCACGAGCAGCGATTTCACCAAGCGGCAATGCAATTGGCATAATGCTGAAGTCAGTGGTACTTAACTCACCAATATTAGGACGGATCAGAATATCGTGATCGCTGAGTAAGGCTTTTTGTCTATCGGAGCTGGCATTAGTCAAAATGGTAGAAAGCTGATTAAGCACTGCTATGGTACTGTTTAATTCAGACTGACCGACTAGTGGCGAGCCAATATCGACGGCAATCACGATATCTGCGCCCATAGCTTTAACCACATCAACAGGCATATTATTGGCAATACCACCATCGACAAGTAGTTTCCCGTCGATAACGGCCGGCTGTAGTGCACCTGGTACTGATGCAGAAGCTTGCATTGCGGCGACTACGCTACCGGAATCTAACACTACTTGTTCGCTAGTCGCTAAATTGGTGGCGACTGCACGATAAGGAATTGATAGTTCGTCAAAATCACCAAATTGATGCACAAGATTGGTTGAGCTGCGTAATAACTGGGACATTGTTTGCCCACGTAATAGGCCTGCTGGTGTCTTTACCTCTTCATCGCTATAGCCAATATTAATAGGGATATTAAATTGGTCACGAGTCTCTTTATCACGATAGCTTAATGCCTCTCTTGGTATCGTATCTGAATAGCCCTTATCCCAATTGGTATTCATCATAATGGCTTCTATTTCTGCAGCGCTATAACCTAGCGCATACATGCCGCCAACATACGCACCAATACTAGTACCAGCAATGTAATCAATAGGGATCTGCTTTTCTTCTAGCACTTTAAGCACACCAATATGGGCTGCACCTTTGGCTCCACCGCCACTTAAGACTAAGCCAATTTTCGGCCGTTCTTCAGCAAAGGCAAAGTGAGGACTCGCTATAGCTAAACAAAGAATAATAATTCTATGTATCATAATGACTTATTCGACTCTTTTAGTAATGTCTTAACGTATTTGATTTAACGGAAAGCTGCAAGGTATAGCCAACTTTCACGGGGATTATTACTACTACCCTTCTAAACTCATAATCTGATTTACGCCCATATAATTTTCAATATCTTTAACTGACATAGGTTTAGCAAAATAGTAGCCCTGAATAACGTAACAGCCTCGGCTAAACACCTGCTCTAACTGCTCGTGAGTTTCGACACCCTCTGCCACCACATCAAGTTTTAAGTTTCTAGCCAATTCGATAATACTACTCGCTATAGCTTGGTCAGCTTTATTGGTGGCGATATCAATTAGGAATGAACGATCAATCTTAAGGGTGTTAACTTCAAAATGGCGTAAATAGGCCAAGGAGGAGTAACCCGTTCCAAAGTCATCGATGGCCACATCAATACCCAGTACTTTTAGTTCCTTAAGATGCTGCTTAGCCACCTTAAGTTCTTTCATTAACACACCTTCAGTGATTTCGAACGATAACCCCGCATTAGGCATTTGCGTATCAACTAAGATTTGCTGTACGCCTTGAATAAAATCTGGCTGCCTAAAATGTAGCGCCGACACATTGACTGAAACTTTAATCGGGTCGACTAATTCCTGACTCCAAATTGCCGCATGACGACAAGCCTCACGCATAACCCAGCGATCAATTTCTACAATTAACCCACACGCTTCTGCGACCTTGATAAAGATATCGGTACGTACATAACCTTCACTAGGGTGATTCCAGCGCAGTAATGCCTCAAGCCCAATCAGTTTGTCATTTTCTAAAATGTCAATTTGCGGCTGAAAGTGCAGTTCAAATTCATTACGCTCAATCGCCTTACGTAAATCAGCTTCAAGCCTCAAGTGGTAAAGTGCTTCGGCATTCCGCTCCTGTGAATAGTACTTAAATGTGCCTTTACCTTCTTCTTTAGCGTGGTACATAGCTAAGTCAGCATTCTTAATCAATGCTTCGGGTTGCTTGGCATCTTCAGGCCATAAGCTCACGCCTATGCTGGTCGAAATATAAAACTCTCGACCATAAAGAATGAAAGTCTGCTCGATACTAGCAAGTAGCTTTTCACATAAGTGGTTAATGTCATCGATACTTGGATTATCTCGCATCAAAATAACAAACTCATCGCCACCAAAACGGCAAAGAACATGATTGTCAGACATCAGAGCTTGTAAGCGCTTAGCAGCCTCCACCAGCAGGGCATCTCCCATGCTGTGCCCATAAGAGTCATTAACATGTTTAAACCTATCCAAATCTAAAAACATTAACGCTAGATTACCGCCCTCTTTTTCAGCTTGGTATACCGATGTTGAAAGCTTAGTCGAAAAGAGTGTTCGATTTGCCAAACCTGTTAGTACGTCATAATTAGCAAGACGACGTAATGACGCTTCAGCGCTCTTGCGTTCAGTAATATCTGAGAACACCACAACATAATGGGTAGCATCACCATTTACATCGACGATCGAAGATACGTTTACCCACACCGCACGTTGTTCATTTTCCTGCCCAACAACATAACACTCACCAGCCCAATTCAAACCTTGCTCAAGTAACAAAGCTAAACTAGAGCCTAGCTCATTACCTTGTAGCACCTCTGAAAATGGGATTCCTGTTAAGTCTTTGGCATCTAAACCTATCATATTTTGAGCGGCTTTATTGGTTACTTCTATCGCCTCTTCACGATCAAAAATAAGCACTGCCTCTGAGGTATTTTCAAACGCTTGAGCCAATAGATAAATATCGTCTTTTAGCTTACGTTGCTCGGTAACATCCCGATAAATACCTGCAACCCGTTCAATCTTTCCGCTGAAGCTATTGCGCTCCACAGCACGTCCCATTACCCGCAACCAGCCCCAACCTTTCTCTCTTGTCCAGTAACGATATTCAACTTCAAAACGATCAGTGCGCTCGTGTAACATATCTTGCCATGCGGCTAATGTTTCACTGGCATCCTCTTTATGAATTGCAAACTCTTCTAGTGTTATGGTGAACTGCGGGAGATCTGCGTTTAATAATCTGGCGGTATTTTCTACCCTGAACAACTGATCTTCTAAGCGCCATTCCCATAATTCCGAATTACTCCCTTTTAACGCCTGTTTTAGTCGGTCCTCGCTATCGCTAAGGGCAGAGTTTATTGCCTTAAACGCTTTTACCTGACGTTGACGGATAAATATAATTCCTAGGCCAAACAGCAATACGCATAAGACAAGAACCCCTTTAAACCAAATGGTTTGCCACCAGTATTTATCAACAAAAAAACGAAAGGAAAAAGGTTTCTCAGACCAAAGCTCATTGTCAAGACTCATTATCTCTATGACATAGCTACCAGCTTCTAACCCAGCAATATTGAGTTGAGACTTGCCTTCTAGGAACAGGTAATCTGACTCACCAACAGCGCCTTCCTGACGTAAGCGATATTTAAGTTGCAACGGCTTATCATCCAAATAATTACCACTGGCAAAATCAAAACTAATTAATTTAGCACCAGGCAAAATATGTTGGCCAGATTTAGGCAGCAAACTCAATTCAGTCTTATCGGCAAAATACACTTCCATCGACTCTAAAATGACCGAATCATGAGTGATACGATTTTTTAATCGGCCGACATCGAGCAACATAGCGCCGTCTGGTGTACCTAGATATAAGCCTTGCTCTGATACAAAATAAGCACCTTCGTTAAGCTCTTTACTAATTAAGCCATCTTCAGGCGAAATGACTATCATCTCACCAGTAATTAAGTCTTTACGGATCAAAGAACGGGGGCAGCCCACTAGGCGATAGTGACTAACATTCTCGATAAAATAGATTGCATTACAGTTGATATTCCAACTGCTGGTAAGGTTTTTCTGAGTGTTATTCTCAATGTTAAACGATAAAAGGCCATCAGACTCCATCCCTAACCAAAGCTCACCAGGACTGACCTCTTTTATGAAGCGGATACTCGACTCACCGACAGAAGTGGCAATAACATCCATCTTTGGCTGGAAGTTTAATTGCAAATCTAAAAATCCAAATACCCGACTACCACCTAACCACAAACGGTTATCGCTATCTCGAGTCACAGCAGTAATGTTTAACGCAGGCATATTATTAAGAGCACTGCCTAAGCGCACCCGCTTAGGTGCAGAGTAACCGGCTTGCCAATAGAACAGACCATTATCTGTTGCAAACCAGATCCGTCCTTCGATCAAGGTATCAAAATAGGTATTGTAGACTGTCATAAATTCGAGCGAATGCTTACCGCCTGCCCAACTAGCAAAGCTCTGACTCTGAAAAGTGACTTTGTTAACCACTGACAAGCCGTTGGTACTCGAAAGCAATAAGTGGTCTTTATCTAAAGAGTCTATTTTGTAGATACTATCGTTACGGCGGATCCCATGAGGATTAATTGCATAAGATTCTTGTGTGAGTTTATCTACCAGTATTAAACCGTTGTCTGTGCCGAACCAAAGATTACGGCCTTCAGCATATATCGTCCAAACCACTTCATCTTTCAATTTATAAGGTGCAGCCTTTGAGTAACTTTCTATAAGAAAATCTGGCTCAAATGCCAACACCGCCACCCCGTCTCCAGATCCTCCGACCCAAACTAACCCAGTATCATCGACAGCGATATCGAAGGTGTAATCAATATTTGATTTGCGTTTAAGCTCGTCGGCATAAAGCTTGCCGACTTTATCGTCAGGGAACCAGCGCAAAAGGCCCGCATGTGTAGAAAGCCATAAATACCCCTGTTTATCTTCAGCTATCGTGGTGATGTAATGTTCCAGTTGCTCGACTTTATTGATCTGCAAGCTGTCTTTATCAACTTCAAATAGGCCTTTGCTGCTGGTTATCCAAATACGGTCAGTTGAATGTTTAACAATGCTTTTTATATCGCCCCACGCTTTGTCCCAATGCAAAACTTGTTGGCGCACACCATTGATATCGCGTACTTCAAGGTGATTGTCATTACCGACGAGTAAACGATTCCCTGGCAGCGACAACATGATCCGCCACAATTGCTCAGGATTACTCGGTAGAAAACTAATGCGTTTTAGCGTCATATTTTGGTAGTTAAACCGTAATATCTCGCCATTATAAGTCAATATTAACCGGTCGCCGTGCGCGTCTTTAACTTGGGAAACAATGCCACCACCACGGTATAGGGGAAATAAATCAGGGCCTCCAAACTCAACAAATTCATTAGTTTGGATATCATATAAGTAAGCTTCGTATACGCCACTAACAAGAATATGTCTTGGGCTAAGGGGTTCAGCTAAATAAAGAATACTATCGTTAATTTTTGACTCTAATCCAACCTTATCAATACGGCGAACTTTATTACTGCTGACTCGATATAATCCTTCTTCTGTCGCTAGCCAAGTAAAACCATGCTGGTCAAAACTGATATCCCAAACCGGCGCATTTAAAAGGCCATCACTAGCGGTAAATGCCCGCTGCACAACGCCACTAGCCCAAGCAGGGACAGCACACGAAGTGATAAATAACAGTAAGCCAAGCCAAATATTTTTAATTATTATTCTCATCTGCTTTACGACTTTTCAGATTAACCAGAATGTATCATTTAGGTAACAGATATTCATCCTTTGATTACTTAAAAGTCAGTCAAAAAAATAATGAGATATAAAAAAAGCGCTCCTGAGAGCGCTTTTTAAAATATTAGCAAATGCTTACTTTTTCTTCTTTGCCTTTGGATTTGGCAAGTCAGTAATTGAACCTTCATAAATCTCAGCTGCTAGGCCTACAGACTCATGCAAAGTTGGGTGAGCGTGAATGGTCAATGCTAGATCTTCAGCATCGCAACCCATTTCAATTGCTAGGCCGATTTCACCTAGAAGTTCACCACCATTAACACCAACAATAGCGCCACCAATAACACGGTGAGTCTCTTTGTCGAAAATAAGCTTAGTCATACCGTCAGCACAATCAGATGCGATTGCGCGGCCACTTGCAGCCCATGGGAAAGTCGCAGTTTCGTAAGCAACACCTTGCTCTTTGGCTTCTTTCTCAGTTAGACCAACCCAAGCAACTTCTGGGTCAGTGTAGGCAATTGATGGGATAACTTTAGGGTCGAAGTAGTGCTTAAGACCAGAAATTACTTCTGCCGCTACGTGACCTTCATGCACACCTTTGTGTGCAAGCATTGGTTGACCAACGATGTCACCAATTGCATAGATATTTGGTACGTTAGTACGCATCTGCTTATCAACATTGATAAAGCCACGCTCATCAACATTAACGCCAGCTTTCTCTGCGTCTAAGCCTTTACCGTTTGGAATACGGCCGATAGCAACCAATACTGCGTCGTAACGAACTGGCTCAGCAGGTGCTTTCTTGCCTTCCATTGTTACGTAGATGCCGTCTTCTTTAGCTTCTACAGCAGTCACTTTGGTTTCAAGCATCAAGTTGAACTTCTTCTTGATCTTCTTGGTGTAAACGCGAACTACGTCTTTGTCTGCTGCAGGGATAACTTGGTCGAACATCTCAACCACGTCAATATCACTGCCTAGTGAAGAGTAAACTGTACCCATTTCTAGACCGATGATACCGCCACCCATAACAAGTAGCTTGCCTGGAACTTCTTTAAGCTCTAGCGCATCAGTAGAGTCCCATACACGTGGGTCTTCATGAGGAATAAATGGCAATTGGATTGGGCGAGAACCCGCAGCAATAATTGCTTGCTCAAAATGAACAACTTTAACGCCGTCTTCACCTTGAACTTCTAGCGTGTTAGGACCAGTGAATTTACCAAGACCGTTAACCACGTTAACTTTACGCATTTTAGACATGCCGCCTAAACCGCTAGTTAACTGACCGATTACTGATTGCTTGTACTCACGCAGCTTATCAAGATCAATCTGAGGTTCACCGAAAACAACACCGTGGCTAGAAACCGCTTTTGCTTCTTCAATCACTTTAGAAACGTGAAGCAAAGCTTTAGAAGGGATACAACCCACGTTTAGACATACGCCGCCTAACGTGCTGAAACGTTCAACGATAACAGTATCTAGACCTAAGTCTGCAGCACGGAATGCAGCTGAATAGCCAGCAGGGCCAGCGCCTAGTACAACTACCTGAGTTTTAATTTCGTTACTCATGTTTTCCTCTATTCTTTTTATGTCGTTGGTGGCACCGAGTTAACGATAAAAACCGACTCAACGATAAACTGTGGCCAAATCTTGTAAGGTGGCCGCATTTTAACCTTTGTTTGATGCTGATCACAATCCTAGAAACGCTTAATCTTACTGATGTTTACTATTTGTATTAATCAAGCGGCTTAGAAAATAGGCTGCTTGTATTAAGCAGCCTATTAGGATTAAAGCACTAAGGTACGAATGTCTGACAAGCAGTTATTCAAGTACGTGATAAAGCGAGCACCATCGGCGCCATCAATCACACGGTGATCGTAAGACAGTGATAGCGGCAGCATTAAGCGCGGCTCAAACTCTTTACCATTCCAAACAGGCTTCATATCTGACTTAGACACACCAAGAATGGCAACCTCTGGCGCATTAACGATAGGTGTAAATGCTGTACCACCAATACCGCCTAAGCTTGAGATTGTGAAGCAACCACCCTGCATATCTGCAGCGGTCAGCTTGCCACCACGTGCTTTCTTAGAGATCTCTTTCAACTCATCAGATAGCTCGTGAATGCCTTTCTTGTTCACATCTTTAAATACTGGAACAACTAGGCCATTTGGCGTATCAACCGCAATACCTACGTTAACGTACTTCTTCAAAATTAAGCTTTCGCCATCTTCTGACAATGAAGAGTTAAAGGTTGGGAATGCTTCTAGCGCTTTCGCAACTGCCTTCATGATAAACACAAGCGGTGTGATCTTCATACCAGAGTCTTTCTTCGCTTCGGCAGCATTTTGCGCCTTACGGAAAGCTTCTAGTTCAGTGATATCAGCATCATCCCACTGGGTAACATGCGGGATCTTCACCCAGTTACGGTGTAGATTAGCACCAGAAATCTTCTGAATACGTGATAACGGTTTAACTTCTGTTTCACCAAATTTGCTGAAGTCCACTTTTGGCCATGCAAGTAGGTTTAACTCGCCGCCACCAGCTGCAGTTTTAACTGCGCCAGACTCAACTTGCTTAATAACCGCTTTAATGTAGTTTTGAACATCTTCTTTAACTACGCGATTCTTACGGCCAGTACCTTTAACGTTAGCTAGGTTAACGCCTAGTTCACGCGCCATACGGCGGATAACTGGAGAAGCATGAGCGTATGCACTGTTTTCAACGAAGTCTTCTTTCGCTGCAGGCGCCGCTGCTTGGCTAGTAGCAGGAGCAGGGCTAGCAACTGGTGCAGCAGGAGCTGGAGCAGCCGCCTGTACTGGAGCAGCAACAGGTGCGCTACCAGCCACTTCAAATGTCATAATCAAAGAGCCAGTCGATACTTTATCGCCTTGAGCCACTTTAATTTCTAACACTTTACCAGCAAACGGTGCAGGGACTTCCATCGCAGCCTTATCACCTTCAACAGAGATAAGCGATTGCTCTTCAGTTACAGTGTCGCCAACTTTAACCATGATTTCAGTCACTTCAACTTCATCACCGCCAATGTCTGGCACGTTAACGTCTTGTACTGATGGTGCAGACGCCACAGCAGCAGGTGCTGCAACTGGCGCAGGAGCCGCGGCAGCAGGAGCAGAGCCTGCAACTTCAAATACCATTACCAAGCTACCTGTAGACACTTTGTCGCCTACATTCACTTTGATTTCTTTTAGCACGCCGGCAAATGGTGCAGGCACTTCCATAGAAGCTTTGTCGCCTTCAACACTCATCAGTGATTGCTCTTCAGTAATGCTGTCGCCAACAGTTACTAGAATTTCAGTCACTTCAACTTCGTCGTCACCGATGTCTGGGACGTGAACTTCTTTTAGCTCAGCCGCAGCTGGTGCAGCAGGAGCCGCAACAGGTGCTGACTCAACTGCAGCAGGGGTAGATGCTGCGCCTTCAGATTCAAAGATCATAATCAATGAATCGGTAGACACCTTGTCACCTACAACCACTTTGATTTCTTTAACAATACCCGCTTTCGACGCTGGAACTTCCATCGCCGCTTTATCGCCTTCAACAGAGATAAGCGATTGCTCTTCTTCTACCTTGTCGCCAACGCTAACAAGGATCTCTGTTACTTCAACCTCATCCGCACCGATGTCTGGTACATTAATTTCGATTGTCATTTTGTATTGCCTCTTACGCGTATAGCGGGTTTGTCTTGTCAGCGTCGATGTTGAATTTAGCAATTGCAGCTGCAACTACTGACTTTTCAATATCGCCACGTTTAGCGAGTTCATTCAGCGCTGCTACAACAACGTAGCCAGCATTTACTTCAAAGTGACGACGTAGGTTTTCACGGCTGTCTGAACGACCAAAACCGTCAGTACCTAGTACTTTGAATGATTCAGAAGGCATAAATGCACGAACTTGTTCAGCATAGTTCTTCATGTAATCGGTTGCAGCAATAGCTGGTTCAGTGCCCATTACTTGAGTAATGTACGCTGTCTTTTGCTCTGCTTCTGGGTGCAACATGTTGAAACGCTCAACATCTTGACCTTCACGAGTTAACTCGTTGAATGAAGTCACAGAGTAAACATCAGATGCTACACCGTACTCTTCACTTAGAATTTGAGCCGCTTTACGTACTTCGTTCATGATAGTGCCCGAGCTCATTAACTGAACCTTGTTGCTACCAGTGTACGACTCAAGCTTGTAGATACCTTTACGAATACCTTCCTCAGCGCCTTCTGGCATTGCTGGCATTGCGTAGTTTTCGTTCATCAGCGTCAAGTAGTAGAACACGTTCTCTTGGTCACCATACATACGACGGATACCGTCTTGCATGATTACTGCTAACTCGTATGCGAATGTTGGGTCATAAGAGATACAGTTTGGAATCGTGTTCGCTTGAACATGGCTGTGGCCATCTTCGTGCTGTAGACCTTCACCGTTTAGCGTTGTACGACCAGCTGTTGCACCTAATAGGAAACCACGTGCTTGCTGATCACCAGCCATCCACGCCATGTCGCCAACACGTTGGAAACCAAACATAGAGTAGTAGATGTAGAATGGGATCATCGGCAAATCGTTAGTGCTGTATGACGTTGCCGCAGCAACCCATGAAGACATAGCACCTAGCTCGTTGATACCTTCTTGCAATACTTGACCAGAAGTCGCTTCTTTATAGTAAGACACAACGCTGCGGTCTTCAGGTGTGTATTCCTGACCATGCGGGTTGTAAATACCGATTTGACGGAATAGACCTTCCATACCGAAAGTACGTGCTTCGTCCGCAATAATAGGAACGATGTTCTTACCAATGCCTTTGTTCTTCAGCAAGATGTTCAGAGTACGAACAAATGCCATAGTGGTTGAGATTTCACGCTTTTGCTCAACAAGCAAAGAGCTAAACTCATCAACAGCAGGAAGCTCTAATGCTTTGGTGAAGTTAGGCAGACGCTGTGGCGTGTAACCATGAAGCGCATCACGACGAGCGTGTAAGTACTTGTACTCTTCAGAACCTTCTTCCAGCGTTAAGTAAGGAAGTTCAGAGACTTTATCATCGCTTAGTAAATCTTCTAGACCTAGACGGTTACGTAACTGTAGTACGTGCGTCATGTCCATTTTCTTCACGCCGTGAGCAATATTCTTGCCTTCAGCCGCTTCACCCATACCGTAACCTTTAACTGTTTTAGCTAAAATTACAGTTGGCTTGCCTTTGGTTTCTTGTGCATTTTTAAATGCAGCGTATAGCTTAGATGAATCATGACCACCACGCTTAAGCGCGAAGATCTCTGCATCTGTCATATCTGATACAAGGGCAGCAGTCTCAGGGTACTTACCAAAGAAGTGCTCACGTACATAAGCGCCATCTTTTGACTTAAATGTCTGGTAATCACCATCGATAGTTTCATTCATAAGCTGTAGCAGCTTACCAGTGGTATCTTTAGCGATGAGTGAATCCCAGTTGTTACCCCAGATCACTTTAACTACGTTCCAGCCTGCGCCTCTAAATAGACCTTCAAGCTCTTGAATGATCTTACCGTTACCCATAACAGGGCCATCTAGACGCTGTAGGTTACAGTTGATTAGGAAACATAGGTTGTCTAGCTTTTCACGTGAAGCGAAAGAGATAGCACCACGTGATTCTGGCTCGTCCATCTCGCCATCACCTAGGAATGCATATACGCGCTGCGCTGAAGTATCTTTTAAGCCACGGCCATCTAAATACTTAAGGAAACGAGCCTGATAAATAGCAGACATTGGGCCAAGACCCATAGATACCGTAGGGAACTGCCAGAATTCAGGCATTAGCTTAGGGTGTGGGTATGAAGGAATACCTTTGCCATCCACTTCTTGACGGAAGTTATCTAACTGCTCAGCAGTTAAACGACCTTCTAAAAATGCGCGTGAGTAGATACCTGGAGAGATATGACCTTGATAGTAAACTAAATCGCCACCATCAACTTCGTTTGGTGCACGGAAGAAATGGTTAAAACACATTTCATAAAATGATGCAGCAGATTGGTAAGACGCCATGTGACCGCCAAGATCTAAGTCTTTCTTAGATGCGCGCAGTACGATCATGATCGCGTTCCAACGGATAATTGAACGCAAACGGCGCTCAACTGTAGTATTACCAGGATATGCAGGCTCTTGGCTCGTAGGAATAGTGTTGACGTAGTTGGTCGTAATACCTGTCGCCATGTCGACACCGTCTAGACGCGCCTTATCAAGTACTTGCTCAAGTAGGTACTGAGCGCGCTCAACCCCTTCTTCGCGTACAACTGATTCTAGAGCAGACAACCACTCATTAGTTTCTAGTGGATCGATGTCATTAAGCATATGTTCAGACATTTTGCAGTCCTTTCCTATACGTAATACCTAAGTCACTACTGCAGTGATTAGTGTATTTAAATTTTGAAATATTGGCTGGCAACAGGTGGTTCGCTAAAGAATCGACCTATACACCACTCTTTAATCGACGCAGGCTACGCTGCAATCGGCTGTCTTCTTCCCTTACTGATAGCATCACCTCTTCAATGTAACTTAAGTGTTCATTGGAGGCTTCGCGTGCAGCTTCAGGGTCGCGGCGAATAATTGCAGCAAGCAGGGCTCGTCTGTGATCATTAGCCGTGGTAGAGGCTTCTTCGCGTCGGCTTAAAAGCTCTAAGTTTTGTGCCACGTTTTTATGCAGCACAGGAGATAAACTCAATACAAGATGAAGCATAGCCACGTTATGTGACGCTTCGGCAACCGCGCGGTAAAAACGCACAATCGCATTAGCTTGATCTTCAATTAAATTCGCTGACTCAACTTCCAGAATCGTGCGCTTGATGTTTTGCATATCAGCGTCGTTACCACGAAGCGCTGCAAAATACGCCATCATGCCTTCAGTGGCATGACGAAACTCCAGTAAGTCATACTGACTTTCAGAATCTGAATGCATAAGTTCAACAATTGGGTCGGCAAGACTTTGCCAGAGCTGCTCTTTTACATAGGTTCCGCCGCCTTGACGACGCATCAACAAGCCCTTTGCTTCTAATTTTTGGATCGCTTCGCGTAAAGAAGGGCGCGAAACTTCAAATTGCAATGCCAGTTCACGTTCAGGTGGTAGCTTTTGTCCTGGTTGAATACTGCCTTCCAGAATCATCTGCTCCAACTGTCCCATAATGACATCGGATATTTTTGGCTGGTTTATTTTGCTATAAGCCATGTGGGCCTCAGCTCCTATTGTAAATTGGTCTTACCAATTTAATTGACTGAGCGCACTTTATCAAATCACACTTTGAATGTCCAGTTAGTGATCTACATCAAATCTATGCGCGATGTGTGAGCATAGCTGATTTTCATCATAATGGGGTCTGACCAATGTGCCAATTTTAATAAGCTGCGCGTTGATAATAATTATTATAAGCAATTAAACATGGAGAGATTTTTGGTAAATGGATAAGAATTTAACGTGTTAAAACGGCTCAACAAAAACTGCTGAGCCGTTCATAAATCAATCTATTTAATTTAATGAAATCAAATTTAGGACTGACTAATTTTTAGCTAACAACATACTCAAGTGATGACTAATTAACCACCCCAAAGATGGTCATCAATGACAACACTGTAATGAGTAAAATAAAGTTTCGCTTACTTAATTGCAGTAAAGAGATAGTTGACTGCAAACAAATAGGTGCAGATGAGGCTTGCGGTAATGTCTCTGCCGCCAAAGCTACCTGCGTAATTATGTCTCGCGCAGTACATTTAGGATTAAGAGCATGTGACACCCAAGTCGCTATAGCCTGTCTAAAGTGGCCACTTAATACGTAACCAAAAGAGAAAATCCTGCTAGGAAGCCAGTCCAGTACGAACAACAAATTATCAACCAAAGGCTGCTCGATCTGATGTTTATTACTTTGTTCACTATAAAAGCGCACCGTACAATAAAGCACTGCACCAACAGGACCTAAAACGATAAGGTAAAGAGCAATCGCACCGTAATAACGGTAATTAATCCAAGCGACACTTTGTCCAACTTGTGTGCCTAATTCCTGCTCGGTAACCGACTCGAGATCTTGACTAGGATCAAGCTCATTAGCGTAATGGAAACACGCTTGTGAATCACCACGGCAAGCCGCTTGGATGTAGCACTTAAAAGCCTTTCTTTGGCTATTATGGCTAAAACACAACACTGCAATTGCTACCCACACAGCAACACTAACTGCACCCCATAAAATTCCAGATACTAACCACGACAATACATAGACAATTATCGCAGGTAACACTAGAGCCAATGTCATAGTAAATAACGTTGGTTTCTGCTCTGCTGTAACTAAGCTTTTATGATATTTAGACAACAACGCATCAAACTGCCAAGAACCCGGCAGCAGTCGTAATCGTTCAACCAAGATTGCGACTAATAACGCAAACAAAGCCATAATTTTCACCTTCAAAGTTAACGCATTTAATTAATTTAGTTTTTCTAAAACTAATTTAACGCTGATTTACAACGCCATTTTGAAGCGCTGCCAATCAAAACTCGCTCCCGGATCGGTTTTTCGCCCCGGTGCGATATCACTGTGCCCCGTCACTCTGTTTGGGGTTATCTTAGGGTATTCACACATTAAGCTTTTGGTAAGCTCTATCAACTGAGTATATTGCTGTTCTGAGTACACCTCTAAATCGGTCCCCTCAAGCTCAATCCCAATTGCAAAATCATTACACTGACTTCGGCCTTCAAATGATGACACTCCCGCGTGCCAGGCTCTGTCATCACAACTAACATATTGAACCAATTCACCATCACGACGGATCAAAAAATGCGCCGATACTTCTAACCCTTGCAGTTCTTTAAAACTGTCATCCGCCTGAATATCTAACTTACCTTGAAATAACTGATCGATATACGGCAAACCAAAACACCCAGCGGGTAAGCTTATGTTATGGATAACTAAAAGGCTTACTTCGTTAAGCGGCCTATGATTAAAGTGTGGCGAAAGACAATAACGCGCCTGAATCACCCAGCCATTAAGTAATGTCAGCGACAAATCAGCATTCCTAAAACAAAATTATTAAAATCACTTTAGCAGTTTTAACTCTATGAATATAGCTAGGCTTTTGAGATTTATCAGCCAAATAACATCAGTAATTCCAAGCGATAAACAAGGATAATGCTAGCTCTGTAGGTAAAACTTTATGTTAAGATTAAAACCACTATTAAAGCGTGCCCAATATATACCACGGTTACAAGCCAGTAAGGACAGCTCACCATGCTTGAAAATGACATTAGACTCTCAGTCAAAGCAGCTTTAGATGAAGATTTAGGTCACAAAGAAACCAATAGCAGCCACTCTTTAGCACAACGATTTGATGCCGATATTACCGCGCAACTTATCCCGGCAGACAAAATAGCTCAAGCCAACTTAATCACTCGAGAAGAAGGCGTATTTTGCGGTAAAGCATGGGCAGAGCAAGTATTTAACCAACTAGGTGGTGAAGTCGCGCTGCACTGGCACGTTGATGATGGCGATTTGGTCGTACCAAACCAACTACTTTGCGAACTTGAAGGCCCAGCTAGAGCAATTTTAACCGGCGAGCGCACTGCGATGAACTTTATCCAGACGCTGTCCGGCGTAGCTACACTGACAAAACATTATGTCGATAAACTCGCAGGCACACACACCCGACTATTAGACACTCGCAAAACCATTCCCGGTTTACGTACAGCGCAAAAATACGCAGTAAGCTGTGGCGGCGGTCAAAATCATCGTATTGGCCTTTTTGATGCTTTTTTAATTAAAGAAAATCACATTATGGCTTGCGGCAGTATCGACAAAGCCATTAAGGCAGCCAGAGCGTTACATAGTGACAAACCGGTTGAAGTTGAAGTTGAAAGTATCGATGAACTAACACAGGCTCTCGACGCTCAATCTGACATCGTCATGTTAGATAACTTTGACGTAACTATGATGCTAGAAGCGGTAGAGCTAAATAATAGCTACAAAGCAAAAGGCCAAGGGGTCAAACTAGAAGTATCAGGTGATGTGACCATCGAAACTATCGCCACCTTCGCTAAAACTGGCGTAGATTACATATCTGTTGGCGCACTAACCAAACATGTTAGAGCTTTAGACTTATCATTAAGACTGAAGTAACGGTTTAGCTTCGTATTAACAGCATTTTCTATCTTTAGTTAGATCATTAAATGCTGTTTTACCTCTCCCTCATCTTCTCTGCATAACTGAAATTTTTAACATAGCTTTTAACACAGCTTTCAACATACCTATTTAGACCTGTTCTAGTAATTTGGCATTTTAGTTTTAAGCCGCGAAACATTAATCTAATAACAAGTTTAAAACTCGCAATATTATCTACTCATTTGTTCGAAGCTAAGTAATCAACATTTGATTTTATAACGATAAATAATCGCTAATTTTCATATGTGTTTCAGGCTTATACTTAGAATAGACGTCCTACCAGTCAGGTTTAATAATACATAGTCAAAAGGTTCAACAATAAAATATTTATGCAATCACTAACAATAAATAGTCAACCTAATTGCTTACCTAAAATTTACCTAGGATTTACCTAGGATTTACAATAATACCTTCAACCTTTGAAATTAAATAAAGCAAACTAAATGAACGTCAAAGTTAAACTCGCAAAACCAAATTTAATCCCTAAAAAACATGCAAACTATCATGAAAACTATATTGTGCTAGGAACGGTTAGCATCAAAGTTGCGACCCATAAAGTCTAGATTCCTCCGCACAAGGTTACACGCATATCCATCACAGCAGTTACTCTCATTGATATTTCGATTCAGCTCTCCAAACAGCACTCCATGATCCAATTAAAAATCTCGCTCACCGTTTCAGTTCTTTAAGGATCATCTTATACAAATGATTTAGAAAGTTATAAATTAGTTATTAAAGAAAATACAATCACTCCCCAGCTGCGATTTGAACCTTTAAAAAGTGAAGTAAATTAAAGCTGTCGAAATCTAAAATAGGGAACGTTCAATTTTTTGACGGTGAACATTTTTTCGCCAACAAAATAACACGCGCCAATTAACCAACACCAATAGCACCATAAAAAAACCCAAAAACAACCAAACAAGCAACAAAATAACGCATTAATTACATTTCACTATTCCATTTTACCCACCTTTGTACTAACTTGCAGTTATACCGATGTGCAGACTCGGTTAATGCAATTTAAAGTGTTTTAGATTCAACATTATCTCATCTGGTTTTATTAATTTTTGTGCTTAGTTTTGCTTAACTGTGGATACGAGCACCAAATAATGAGCTAACCAAGCGGGATAAAGCTGCTCTTCTTACCACTTTGAATAGTAAATCCTAGCTTTTAACTTTTAAATTTCAGTTTGAATTAGGTTTGAGTTGAGTTTGAGTTGAGGGTTTTTGAATTCAAATTTAACTAGACATTAAATTTGAATTTTAACAATAGGATAGACGGATGCCTCGTCGTCGCACTATGCACAACAAGCATAGTCAGTTTGGATACAGCGACACGCTAACGCAGGAGCACTCAGCAGGGTTGACGCACACATAGACTAAATGATGATTTTCACATCAGCGCTAACCTTATTCGACAAAAAGCAAACCCTTTGTTTTCAGGGTATAGGCTGAAGGTGCAGGTTAGCCATTATTGATTAAATCAGCAATTCAAAAAGCTTTCTAATGGAGATAGACATGAACACTAAGATGAACAGAATGATGAATAAATCAAAAATGAACAACGCTAAGGGTTTCACCCTAATTGAATTGATGATTGTTGTAGCAATTATCGGTATTTTGGCAGCAATTGCACTGCCTGCTTATCAAACCTACACAAAGAAAGCTAAATTTTCGGAAGTACCTTTAGCTGCAGCTTCAATTAAAACAGCTATTGAAACTTGTTATCAAGGACGAGGGGATTACACTCTTGCCAACTGCGATTCAGCTGCAGAGGTCGGAGCAGATTTGTCTGGCGCGGCTGCTGGAGCCTATGTGTCTAAAGTAGAAATAACTACTTCAACGGCAGCGATAACTGCAACAGCGGTTGCTGCACTAGACCACAATAGTCAAGCAGATGTCACTTATATTCTTACGCCTTCAGAAACTGCAGGCTCTCTAACTTGGGTTCAAACAGGAACTTGCGTTGCTGCAGGGCTTTGTTAATCATATAAAGCAGACGAGTATCCTAGAATATTCAGGGATACTCGCTTCTATTAAATTTTATAAATCAAATGCCAACTACCGGTCTACATTTAGGTTTATCCACTCTATTTATTCGCAAAGGTTTACTTAGCGAAGAGCAAATTACATCTGCAATTTTAAATTCGCGTAAACATAAAACCTCTCTAGTTACTTCAGTAATAAAGAACAATCTCATTTCTGCCCAGCAAATTGCTGCGCTATGCTACGAAGAATATGGCACCCCGCTTCTCGATCTGAATGAATTCGATATAAATTCAATTCCCGAAGAGTTCCTCAATAAAAAGCTCATCGAAAAGCATCGCTGTATTCCGCTATTTAAGCGCGGCAACCGTTTATTCATTGCAACATCAGACCCCACTAATATAGCGGCGTTAGAAGACTTTCAGTTCAGTGCAGGCCTGCATACCGAAGCGATTTTAGTGGAAGATGATAAGCTAGATAAAGCGCTTGAAAGCATCTTAGAAGATGACATCAGTAGCTTAGATTTAAGCAGTATTGATGAAGAGTCTCTGGCAGGTATAGAAGTTACCGATACTGATAAGCGAGAACAAGAGCAAGATAGTGACGGCAAAGATGACGCCCCTATCGTCATCTATATTAATAAAATTCTTACCGATGCCATACGTAAAGGAGCATCAGATTTACATTTTGAGCCCTATGAAAAGCGTTACCGCATTCGTTTTCGTATTGATGGCATCTTGCATGAGGTATCCGAGCCGCCAGTTAATCTTTCCGGTCGCATTTCTGCCCGTTTAAAAGTAATGTCCAAACTTGATATTGCTGAGCGCCGCGTACCACAAGATGGCCGAATTAAGATGAAGCTATCACGCAGTAAATCTATCGATTTTCGTGTTAGTACCCTGCCTACCATTTGGGGCGAGAAAATCGTAATGCGTATCCTTGACTCATCATCTGCCCAGCTTGGCATTGAAAAGTTAGGTTATGAAGATGATCAACGACTGCTTTATGAAGAGATGCTACAAAAACCCCAAGGGATGATTTTGGTAACCGGACCAACAGGTTCAGGTAAAACAGTCTCCCTCTATACCGGGCTGAACATTCTTAATACTGAAGAGCGCAATATATCAACCGCGGAAGATCCGGTTGAAATTAACCTCGAAGGCGTTAACCAAGTCCATATTAATTTAAAAGCCGGACTGACATTCGCGTCCGCTCTGCGCTCATTTTTACGTCAAGATCCTGATGTGGTCATGGTTGGTGAAATTCGAGATTTAGAAACGGCTGAAATTGCCATTAAAGCGGCGCAAACGGGTCACTTAGTGCTATCAACCTTGCACACCAATTCGGCAGCAGAAACCCTGACTCGCTTAATCAACATGGGCGTGCCAGGCTATAACATTGCCAGTTCTGTTAACCTAATTATTGCTCAACGACTATCTCGGCGATTATGCTCCAACTGCAAACAGCCTGAAAATATCCCAACTGATGCACTGTTAAAACTTGGTTTTACTCAACAGCAGGTTGATGCAGGAATTACCCTACATAAGCCAGTTGGTTGCGATCTTTGTTCAGGGGGCTATAAAGGCCGTGTAGGTATTTATGAAGTCATGAAGATGTCGGATGAAATTGCCCGCACGATTATGGAAGGTGGCAACTCCTTACAAATACTTAAACAAGCCAAACTTCAGGGCATGCGTGACCTTAGAGATTCAGGCCTATTAAAAGTTATTCAAGGCGTGACCAGCATTGCAGAGATAAACCGCGTAACCAGTTTTTAATTATTGAGGTAGTCTCGAGCGACCAATCGTACACTTAAACAAAATTAAAGCGCACCTCAAAATAAGACAATAAAAGGGCCGCTATGGCAATTGCAACTAAATCATCAAAGCAAGCTCGTGAAAGGAAAAAAGCCCAAAAAAGCCAACCTAAAGTTGTCACTTATACCTGGAATGGCACCAATCGTGATGGTGGAAAAACATCAGGCGAACTCAGAGGTATATCAAGTGCTGAAATTCGCGCCCAATTAAAAGCTCAAGGTGTCATCCCAAAAGGCGTCCGTAAGAAATCTCCGCCGCTGTTCAAATCGGAAAAGAAAATCAAACCCATGGATATCGCCATGGTTACTCGTCAGATAGCCACTATGCTTGCTGCTGGTGTCCCCATTGTGACGACCTTAGAGTTATTAGGCAAAGGCCATGAAAAACCTAAAATGCGCGAGCTTTTAGCGACTATCGTTAACGATGTACAATCAGGTATTCCTCTGTCAGAGGCTTTAAGGCCACACAGACTGTATTTTGATGATCTCTATGTCGATCTTGTCGGCGCCGGTGAGCATTCAGGCTCACTTGATCAAGTTTTTGATCGAATTGCAACTTACCGAGAAAAATCGGAAGCATTAAAATCAAAAATTAAAAAAGCCATGTTCTACCCTGCTGCTGTTGTCGTTGTAGCTATTCTAGTAACAGCCTTACTACTATTATTTGTTGTACCTCAGTTTGAAGATATTTTTAATGGTTTCGGAGCAGAGTTACCAGCCTTTACCCAGTTTATTATTAATATATCTCGCTGGTTACAGGCATCTTGGTATATTTTTGTCATAGCGATCATTATAGGTGTTTGGAGCTTCAAACGTGCTCACCTTAACTCTCAATTGTTTAGAGACAGAGTGGATGAAGTCATCTTAAAAATCCCCGCTATTGGCGATATCTTGCATAAAGGCGCTATGGCACGTTTTGCCCGCACTTTAGCAACAACATTTGCAGCAGGTGTGCCATTAATCGATGGTCTAGAGTCTGCTGCAGGTGCGTCAGGCAACGCCGTATATAAGAAAGCGATTTTGAAAATCCGTACTGAGGTTATGTCTGGCATGCAAATGAATGTCGCTATGCGTACAACTGGGCTTTTCCCTGATATGTTGATTCAAATGGTCATGATTGGCGAAGAATCTGGCTCACTCGATAATATGCTTAATAAAGTAGCCAACATCTATGAAATGCAAGTCGATGATGCGGTTGATGGCTTATCGAGTCTAATTGAGCCAATAATGATGGTAGTGATTGGTACCGTCGTGGGCGGCCTAATTGTCGGCATGTACCTACCTATTTTTGAAATGGGTAATGTTGTAGGATAAGAGCCTTACAAAAACGCAGCTTATATTCTTTCCAAGCTGCGTTATCAAAAGTAGCTTTTACAATAAAAGAAAAATAATGACTGAACTTATTTCTGTTTTTAGCCAAAATCCTTGGCTGTTTATCGCATTAAGCTTTGTATTTGCCGCTGTGATCGGTAGCTTTTTAAATGTGGTGATTCACCGTATACCAGTGATGATGAAGCGAGACTGGCAGCAAGAATGTAATCATTACCTAAGTGAATACAAGCAACAGGTTTTTGATGCTAACAAAAAGCAATTAGAAGCCCCAATCGATGGCTTCCCTGAAAAATATAACCTCGTTATTCCAGGCTCTGCCTGTCCAAAATGTAAGGCCAATATCAAGCCTATACATAACTTGCCTATTTTAGGTTGGCTAATACTTAAGGGGAGATGCGCCTCCTGTAGCAACCCAATCTCAGCTCGTTACCCTGTTGTGGAATTCATTACCGCCACATTAGTCGCTTTTCTCGCTTGGCACTTTGGCCCTACTATCGAGTTCGCATTAACCACATTACTGACTTTTTGCCTGATTGCGCTAACCGGCATTGATTTAGACGAAATGCTATTGCCAGACCAAATTACTCTACCTTTATTATGGCTAGGCCTGATTGTTAACTTATCAGGTACCTTCAGTAGTACTTCAGATGCTTTGATTGGTGCAGCGGCAGGTTACTTAAGTCTATGGAGCGTGTTCTGGTTATTTAAGTTACTAACAGGCAAAGACGGCATGGGCTATGGTGACTTTAAGCTACTTGCTGTTTTCGGCGCTTGGTTTGGTTGGCAGGTATTGCCGCTTGTTATCTTGCTGTCATCACTAGTCGGTGCCGTCGTTGGTATCACTCTTATTATCTTCAAAAAGCTTAATCAAGGTAACCCAATTCCATTTGGCCCTTATATCGCAGCTGCTGGCTGGATAGCCATGATATGGGGTGAAAGCATTACAAACTGGTACCTTTCTACCTTATAAAGCGACAGGGAAACACACTATGGCTGATTACATTATCGGTCTTACTGGCGGTATCGGCAGCGGTAAAACAACGGTTGCCAATATTTTTGCCGAACAAGGCGTTACTCTAGTCGATGCCGATATCGTTGCTCGAGATGTAGTAGCAACTGGTTCTGATGGTCTGAAAGAAATTGTCACTCATTTTGGTGAGCAAATCTTATCGGCTGATGGCGGCTTAGATAGAGCAAAATTAAGAGAAGTCATTTTCAATAATGATTCTGAACGACTTTGGTTAAATTCTCTACTTCACCCAATGATTAGAGAATCGATGCTACAACAGTGTAAAGAAGCACAATCTGATTATGTAATTATGGTCGTGCCCTTGCTATTTGAGAATGGGTTAGATAGGTTAGTAGATCGAACACTTTTGGTGGATATTTCGCCGGAGTTACAACAAAAAAGAACGGTTGATAGAGATTTAGTAACCGCTCAACACGTAAAAAAGATAATAGGCAGTCAGGCTTCAAGAGCCGAGAAACTGTCAAAAGCTGATGATGTCATAGACAACCAGGGAGAGATATCGGCGTTAAAGTGCAAGGTAGAAGCACTACATAACTTTTATTTAAAATTATCTAGTAATGCTTGAATAACGCCATGACTAAATTGATCTATGAACAGCCGCTCAATGAAAAAACCCGTAGCTACCTGCGCCTAGAATATCTTGCAGAACAATTACAGGCTAACTTAGATCACGATCATCAGCATCGATGCTTTTACCCGCTATTTTCATTATTCGAACTAACTGAACGTTGTGACTATCGCGGCGAAGTACTCCAAGACCTTGATAGGCAGCTATTCGCCTTATCAAAATGGCAATCTCTCCCCGCAATTAACGATGAACAGCTTGCGCTTTATATCGATAAACTAAGCGCTGCAAGAGATGTTCTTCAGGTAGCTCAACGACCCGGCAACGAGTTAAAACGGAACCGTTTCTTATCAGCGTTAAGGCAAAGATTTAATATGCCTGGTGCGAGCTGTAACTTTGACCTGCCTCAACTCCATTATTGGCTAGCTAAACCTTGGAGTGAGCGTCAACAAGAATACCAAGATTGGATGAGCCACTTTGCCTCTTTACTTTCTCCAGTTAAGTTATTGCTAGATTTAACTAGACAAACCACAAGCTATGAAGTCAAAGAGGCTTCTGGCGGTTTCTTTCAAGGCACTAGCAGCCAGGCACTTTCACTGATCCGAGTAAGACTAGCAGCCGAGTATGGCTGCTACCCTACTATTAGCGGCCACAGAAACCGTTATGCGATTCACTTCGTACAATTTGATGAACAAAAACATTCTGATCAAGCAATAGAATTCGAGTTGGCAACCTGTAGCTAACGCTTTAAAATCCCATATACACTTTTTAAAAGTCAGCTTTATCACTGACAAGGTCAATTATGTCTTTAACTGTAAAATGCCCGACTTGTCAGGCCTCTGTAGCTTGGAATGCTGAATCGAAATTTAAACCTTTTTGTAGCGACCGTTGTAAGCTTATCGATCTAGGTGATTGGGCTTCAGAGAAACATGCTATTCCAGTAAAACCTGAGTTTGATCCAGAAATGTTAGACCAGCTAGGTTATGACGAAGCGGACTTCTTCGTCGATGGTCCATCTGATGATGGAAAGCATTAATGAGCAAAATAATACATGTTGCAGTCGGCGTGATTCAAGATCCTCATAAAAGAATTTTGCTAGCTAAGCGACCACAAGAACTGCACCAAGGTGGTAAATGGGAGTTTCCAGGCGGTAAGGTGGAAAAACTAGAATCGACTTCTGAAGCGCTAATTAGAGAGCTTAAAGAAGAAGTTGATTTAGATGTGGTAGATACCGAACCATTGATGGAGATCCATCATGACTATGGCGATAAAAAAGTATTTCTCGACATACACTGGGTAACCAATTTTAGTGGCGAAGCGAAGGGCTTAGAAGGCCAAGAAATTTGTTGGGTAGCAAAAGACCAACTAACTCAATATGAATTTCCTGAAGCGAATAAAGCTATCTTAGAAAAGATCCTTAGTTAGTTTCAACGATTACAAATTCCAGATTTAAAAAGCCCGCCACAAAAGCGGGCTTTTTTGCTTTTGGCTGCGGGAAACAATCAACTCTCGTAGTTCGCGCAGCAAACACATGCTCACTGCATTCGGGCTTTTTATTTCCCCATGTTCGAGTGGTCAATTCTAGTAATAAAGAGTCCAGACAAAAACGAAAAAAGCCCGCTACATCGTAGTGGGCTCTCTCGCTTCTCTTTCAAGAATTCAGTTTTGTCTTCACTTTTACAAAAGTGAAGTCAAAGTGGCGCCTGAAAATGACCTACGACCCACATGGATGTGGGAAGTGTCGATTATGCAGGAGCATATAATCGCCCTCGGTTCGCGCAGCGAACACATGGGGGCGAAGAGGTTGCGCTTAATGTACGAAGTACATTGCAATCTTGTAGCGCGTAGCAGCTGTGACCGCCAAGGATGGCGGAAATGCAGTTATTGCAGGAGCAATATAACTGCCAGCAAGCTGGGGACCCTGCTCAGCGGCGGGGTGACATCGGGGGGAGGCATTTATGCCTACTTTAAGTGAAGCTGCCACCTTAACGGGTAGCTGTATTCAGATAAGATAGCGTTCAATATTTTACAAATGCCCAAACGCAAAAAAGCCACCTTAATAAGGTGGCTTCTTCACTACTCTTAACGAGTAAAATAGGCGCCTGGAAATGACCTACTCTCACATGGGGAGACCCCACACTACCATCGGCGATATTGCGTTTCACTTCTGAGTTCGGAATGGATTCAGGTGGTGCCACAACTCTATGGTTT
>NZ_JAKILC010000010.1 GCF_023283845.1 Shewanella marinintestina | reverse complement strand
ACAGCTTCAATTTTGAACTCATCGGGATAACGTTTTCCGCGCATGTAACACCTCATATTTTTTGGTTCATTATAACTCTATGAAGTGTCTACTGTTCTAGGGGCTTACCAGATGCTGACCCAAATGAAATTATCGGAATTTTAGGAATATCGACGGATATTACTACTCAAAAGTTACTTGAAGAAAAAGCATTGAAGCTGGCTAAGACTGATGTGCTGACAGGGTTAGCTAATAGGTTAGAGCTCGATACTAGACTTAACTGTGAAATTGAAAGATGCAGACGTCTTAAGTATCCGCTAAGTATTATCTTGGCAGATCTCGATCATTTTAAAAAAGTGAATGACAATTATGGTCATCTTTTTGGAGATAAATGTTTAATTCAAGTCTCTGAAATATTGACCAATAATACTCGTGAACTGGACACCGCCGGACGCTGGGGAGGGGAAGAGTTTTTAATTTTGTGCCCTGAAACTAATTTAGATAACGCAATAGATTTGGCTGAAGCATGTCGAGCAATTATTGAGCAACATCGTTTTGCTGAAGGGCCACACGTTACGGTCAGCCTTGGTGTTACTACATTGATAGCTGACGATACTCTTGAGGCGTTAATTAATCGAGCGGATCAAGCTTTATATAATGCGAAGACTCGTGGCAGAAATAGGGTTGAAATATTGCAGGGATAGGATGCGAAAATCAGTGTGGAGTAGCCAAACTCTGCCCCCCATTTTTACTTTTTAGCCACCCAGAACAGGGTGGCTATTTTTTTATTGCGGGTAGTAAATGTCAGCTGGAATTGGTGTTTTTACCATATTAACTTATTCCCAAAGTATAAGTACCAACCACTTATGGTTAAGTTTAGATCGACTGGATTACCGTATTGGTCAATTACTCGTATCGTCATAGAGTTGGATAATTGTTTTTTTGTTGATGATGGCCAAATATTTTGAGGCATTTCTTTTCCGTACATCGCTGCAAGTTTAACTATTGGTTTGACTAATGTGGCGTTTTTAGTATTCAACCTAAAGTTAGTTGTATCTTTTACATAATCTGGACGGCGATAACTATTCGTTTCGTTTTTAAGGGCTTCAACATAAAAAAGACGATCTCCTTGCGACACTCTCAGGGGTGCTACATAAGGCATTGAGTAAACGTCTCCAGCAGAATTAGGTTTTCTGATATTGATTCGTTTAGGGTCTACTAATGTGAACTTATTCGTGGTCTTTGATGCTAATTCGTAGTATCTAATGTATAGTTTTTTGTTGAATTTATCTTTCTGTTCTTGGTGCTTTAGGGTTAAAGAAAAGGTTTCAGTCGGATAGATCACTGGAATCAATGTATGGATGGTAACAGCGTTATTTTTCTTTTCCTCATTATCACATGTATCACGAGTTACCTCGCCAAGAGTGACTTTATTAGTAACGGTTAGCTCTACACATACATCGATTTTATCGGAGCGCCCTGTGTTATTAGTAATATAAAATAATCTAACAGGATTGGTTCTTAGAGGCGGTTTTTTACCTCTTCTAATTTTTCCACCAATATTGCTGATAAAGTGGGGAAGTCTGTTGAATTCATGTTCAACATCCCACCCATCAAGTGGCAGTAAATTATGCGTATATCTTTCTTTGATTAAAAACCGAGGGTTGATGAAGTCGGAACCCAATTTATATTCAATAGCTAAGGGGGACTGCATGAGACCATTTGCATAAATTTTATTGTCATCAGTTAAAGGCGTTCTATGTGTTGTTATCTTTAGGACGGGTATTGCATCTGCTGGCTTTGCATAAGAAGTTGCAGCTAAAGCCTCTTTGCTGGCAAAGTTTGAAAATAATAAAAGTATGCTTATCAAGATTAACGTGTATTTTTTTGTATTTACGTTAAGATTTCTGTTGAAAGTATTCATAGTATTGACTTCCATAATAGTTAAAACGAGATATTGATGTCTGTTAAATTAGTTGAACAAAGCAAACTAATTCTGCTTGTGTAGAAGGGCTCCAATTCTTTGTAGTTTTAAGTGAGAGGTCAGAGTAAACTTGGTTTTTTGTGTTTTGAAGGGCAGATTATTTTTTGAACTTTGGTATTTGTGCCTATTTAATTTTTCACTTTCGATTGCTACGCGTTAATCAGTATATTTCCTTACGCCTTCAATGACATTTATGTAGCCAAACCAAAGACACTCAATATTAATGGCAGTTTGTAGACCTCTTACTAAGCTTTAGTTATTGCTGAAGTAGGAGGTTGTTATGCCCCGTCCTAGAAGTACACTGATTAGCTTGGAAGATACGCCTTATTATCACTGTTGTAGTCGTGTAGTTCGACGTGCCTTTTTGTGCGGTGATGATAAATATACAGGTAAGAATTATGACCATCGTCGAAGTTGGGTAGAAGCGCAAATTCTCAAGTTAACAGAGGTATTTGCGATAGACGTAGCTGCGTATGCAGTGATGAGTAACCATTTGCATGTTGTGCTTTATATCGACCTTGATACGGTGAATGGTTGGTCAGATAGGGAAGTGGTTGAGCAATGGCATAAGCTGTTTAATGGTACTGATTTAACACAGAAGTTTGCTAAAGGTGAAGTGATAGACGAGTGTATGGTTGCATTACTCAAGCAGCGAATAGCGACCTATCGTTCGCGCTTGTGTGACATCAGTTGGTTTATGCGTTGTCTGAATGAACCCATTGCACGACAAGCTAACTATGAAGATAAGTGTACAGGCCATTTTTGGGAGGGGCGCTTCAAGAGCCAAGCATTACTTGATGAAGCGGCTGTACTTGCTTGTATGGCGTACGTTGAACTCAATCCTATTCGAGCCAAGATGGCTAAAACGCCTGAAAAGTCAGATTACACCAGTTTGCAATTAAGGGTAAATGCGGCACTTAAAGGAAAGCAGCCTGCTAAATTACTTTCTTTCATTGGCAATGAAAGAAAGCATCAGCCAAAAGGGATTAACTTCTCACTGCAAGACTATTTAATGCTAGTAGATGAAACGGGGCGCATCATACGTAATGATAAGCGCGGTGCAATCTCTTCTGAAGTAGATAACATTTTAAATCGACTTAATATACCAATTGATAATTGGATTAAAATCACGTCAGAGTTTGGCAAGTTATTCCATGGTCCTGTGGGGTCACTACAGGAACTAACTCACTATTGTGAGCATCTAGAAAAGCGACGACGGCATTTTGTCGGTAGTTGTCAGTACCTATCAGCAAGCTAAGCCATTCAAATATCATTTTTTCTAACTTATAGAATGACACTATGGGTTGTTTTACTTTGTCTATAACTCGTCAATTTTCAATTGAATCCCTGCTTTTTCGTCGTTTTTACTTCCTAACTTCCCCTAACAAGAAGCAAGAAGTCTGATTATCGATGCTTAGCTGCAAATCGTAGTCATAGGCGAGTAGGTTGTTGATTAATAATGGGTGGCTTGGCTTTCGTTTGGCTCTCGGTTTTCTAGGCATGTGCAAGTTCCCTTTGCAATGTTCACTATGTTAATGAGTATAGATGAATAACTTTAGTTTACTCTGACCCCGCTTTTCTCAAATAACTTTAGTTTACTCTGACCCCACTTTTCTCACATTAATAAGAAATCACTTCAAATATAATCTTCTCTTTTTACGAGTCTATTATGAAAACAATAAATATTACTTGGAAAGAAGGTGAAGAGTTTCATGAAGGCACAACGGGGCTGAATGCTTGGCATGATTTTAAAGCCTACGGTAGTGTTGAATTTCTCACCCAAGAAGACCTTTCTATTGCCGATAGCATGACGCAATGGTTCATTGATAATGAAAAACGTATTTATGCGCTTGTCTGCGATTATGTTAATGAAAACTATCAGGAGCTGCTTGAAGACTCTGAGTTTCTAGATGTATTTGACGAAGATTCAGAATCTTACGAAACCTGTGTCGGCGAGGTGAACGAAGCCGATATGCAGGCTGGGGATATCTTTAAGTTAATGCAGCTGTCCGGATTTATTTTACATCACCCAGACAAAAATGCAGTTGGGATGATTTTTGAATGTGCTTGGGATGAAGAGCATGGCTTTGGTATTGTGATCCAAGAGGATAAAGTCATTTCTCAAGATGGTGCCCAAGTCGCGTATAGAGGGGTATAAAGCTCACCATCGCGCTCAATCTAAATAGCAAATAAGTGGGGCCTCTTCAGGCTCCATTTGTTTTTTGTCTGTTCGTTTTGACCATATGACCTAGATCTGCCTCTCACTTTCACTCTTTAAGCACACGCCACGGCTAATCGCTCATAGTCCAAATGAGCGCAAGGTAAAAAATGACGACGGCAAGCCACTGTAAGCTAAAAATAACACTAGTCGTTAATGGCATTTTCTTTATCCTCTGCTTTGATGTTTTCTTGAAAATCGCGGCTGTGGTGGCTGGGTTTTCGCTCTTCCAATTTGCCTCGCCTAGCCCGAAAGCTATGGATGAAAATCAACGCAACAGTGCCTAAATAGGCCTGTGAAATATCGAGTATCTCAAAGTGAGCGAATATGCCCAACGCGGTGGCGAAGATTGGCGATATTTGAGATGAAAAAGCATTGTGTAAGTTTATCAACGGCATTTTTAGTCTTAGTGCCTATCGGCAAAATAGTGTTTATAGGAGGATTGCCGAGTGCTGAGTAGACAGCGCAATAGGCAGGCTCCTTGGCTTCTCATCATGGCTTAAATGATAAAACGGTTATTTACGATCCTGTAGGAATTACAGAAATTCAAATTTGGCTGATGGATTAGAAATAGGCTTATTTACATTGATGAACAAGCCATGTTGCTATGGTTGAAATCTGCTTTGTAACAATTAAAAAACCAATCATAGACACCCATCGTTAATGGCATGTTTGTAGACCTGCCACGTTCAACCTAGAAGTGCACCACCTATACTTTTTTTAAAAGATTAGGAGGGTGTTATGGGACAGCAATATAGCCACTTAACAGAGTGGGAACGAAAGCGGTTATTTCAGTGGTATCACTATCAAAAGAAGTCCATACGCCAATAAGTGGGGTCAGAGTAAACTTTATGCTGTTGGCTTTGTTGGCCGCCCCATTTTCTGTGGTCTCATGTTTGTGTTTGTTATTTTTTCAATTTCATCTTTAAATTTATCATTTCCGATTGCCATGCCTTTGTGGGTTGCTTGTCGAATATCCTCAATCATTTTTGTGTCTAGGTGATGTTTAAATAGGGCTCGATAACATGTTTGTCGGGTTTTATCGTTAGGATGAATAGCAAGGTAAGCTAGGTGAGGCGTACATAGTGTGGAAGCTTTGCCTAAGGCGTTTACTTGGTAACTAGACCATTGATATTTACAAGGATCATCGACCATATTTGCTCTAACTGGATTGAGCTCTATATAGCGGTATAGTTGCAGTAGATAGTCTTCAGCTTGTACTAAGCAAGACTTATATCGCCCCTCCCATAGTGTTCCAGAGCGTTTATAAGTGTAATTAAAATACCTGACATACTGTCGCCCAAGAGACTGCATCATTTGGCTTATAGCATTGTTCTCTCGTGGTGTGCAGAGTAGGTGGACATGATTTGTCATAAATACCCAAGCATGGATTTCCACCTGAAATTTCTTGGCGTAGTCCTTTAGCCAGGCGGTATAGGCAATAAAGTCTTGTTCTGAAGTAAAGCAGGCTTGGCGGTTGTTGCCGCGTTGAATGATATGTTGAGGTATGCCTATCGGGTTGGCTCTCGGTTTTCTAGACATGTGCAAGTTCCCTTTGCAATGTTCACTATGTTAATGAGTATAGGTGAATAATTTTAGTTTACTCTGCCCTCGTTTTTCACCTTTACTTTTACCTTTTTAAGGCTTCACTAACTCTCTTATAGAAGCGTAGTAATGCTGTGCTCGCTAATATGTATTTCATCAACTAGTTACTAATAACCAGTCACTTTTCGAGGAATACTATGAACTTAGCTCAAGCATCTTTTACTAAAACCTTATTGTCTGCAATCGCTATTTTAATGGCTTCTATGGCGGTTTCTGTGCCTGCCCAAGCGGCGCCTTTACCAGTTGTTGTCGCGACGTTTAAATCACTTAATACTTCAATGCAATTTCATACCACACCCAAAGCTTCGTTTAAGGCATCGAATGGAGTTGAGATAGCGATTCATATGCCGCGCACCTCAGATGATAATCGAGTGCTGATTATGGATAAGGATTGGTCAATTATTCCAAACCACCACACCAATGCTAACCACATGGGGATTATTGAAGCTGCCTATGAATATGCTCGTAGCGAGGGACTGAATGTTGAACTACGCAAGGCTGATCAGTTTTACTATGACGGCAGCCATGGCTTTGCTTACGAGGTAGAGGTGAAAGGAGCAAGTAAAAGCTAGGTTTTTTGGCGAATGATATGTTGGCTGGCTGTTATGTGTATTAGTGATGTGTATTTTGCTACTGAAGAGGTTGGAGATTACTCCACTGCTGAATCCTCCTGCTTTAGAAGTAACTGTATAACCTTGTTGCCTGAGGTTAGTGTTAATTTGTGCTCTAACAGCATATTAATGCGCTGTTATTACTAATATAATTTTCGCTTTTACGAGGCGATTATGAAAGCAGTGAACATTACTTGGGAAGCAGGTGAAGAACTTCATCAAGGTGCGACAGATCTGAGTGCTTGGCATGATTTTAAAGCTTACGGCAATGTTGGTTTTCTCACTCAAGAAGACCTGTCTATTACTGATACCATGCAGCAATGGTTTATTGATAATGAAAAGCGTATTTATACGCTAGTCTGCGACTACGTTAAGCAAAACTATCAAGAGCTACTTGAAGAGTCTGAGTTTCTCGACGTGTTCGATGAAGATTCAGAAACTTACCCAACACGTGTTGGCGAGGTAAGCGAAGCTGATATGCAGGCTGGGGATATATTTAAGTTAATGCAACTCTCTGCGTTTGTTTTACACCACCCAGACAAAAATGCGCTAGGGATGATTTTTGAATGTGCTTGGGACGAAGAACACGGCTTCGGTATTGTGATCCAAGGGGATAAAGTTATTTCGCAAGGATTTGAGCAGGTTGTGTATCGCTCGCTATAACCGTCTGTACAGCTCGGTTTTGTGCACAATAGTGGTGTGAGTAAAAGCTGCTGGTGTTTGTAAATCTTACGGCTAATCACGGCTAGTTTATTGTTTGCTAATGTTGTTAGTGATATGTTGCTGCGGCAATTATTTAATAGCCGTAGCTTTTTGAGCTGCTAAGTACAATTATGACATTGGGAACAGATTATGAATAAGTCAGCACAACTTTTACTCGATCGCCTGGCTATTACAGCCTCTGCATTATGCGCATTACACTGTATCGCTGGGCCTGTGTTATTAGTCGTATTCCCGTCATTACTTGCAATGCCTGTAGGTGATCATTTTTATCATATGTTGATGGTGTGGTTTGTTATTCCAACCAGCTCTATTGCGGTATTAATGGGTTGTACTCGCCATAAAGATCCTAAGGTATTAGTGTTAGCTTTTTTCGGTATTGTTGGCCTTGCTGTTAGCGCGGTTTTTGGACATGACTTCTTAGGTGAAACTGGTGAGAAATTAGCGACTTTAGCTGCAACTTGCTTGTTGGTTGTTGCACATTGGCGTAACTATTCACTTTGCCGCAGTGACTCTTGTGACAATGCTAAAACTGAGAATTAATACCTCTTTTTGATATTGCTTGCCCCATATAAGATAAAACCAGTCAGCTTGCGCTGACTGGTTTTATTTTTAACAAAAATGAGCTTTTACGTTTATTGCGGCGTTAAACCTAGCTGTTTTAGCACTAGTTTAAAGTTCTCGCGGCGCTCTTTAACGTTATGCACATCACCGGTTGAACAGGTTAAGTCAGGGCAACCGCGGTTAACAATGCCAGACACATCATCAATAAAGTCAGTGCCTTTCATGCCACCTTCAACATACTTTTTCAGTTCGTTGTGGTAGTTCCAGTTACCGTACTGGCCGTTTTCATCTGGGTAAGCTTGTACTGAGGTTACCCAGTAGAATAGACCAGCAATCCACTTGATTTCGCGGTTCTCTTCAGAGCTACAAATTAAGCCTGGATTTGAACAGAAATCGAGTTCGGCGTATAGCGGGTTCGCTGGTGGCGCTTCAACCGTTACGCCGTCAATGGTTTGGCCAACAGTTGCTGGGTCAACGTGTGAACGACCTAAGTAGTGGTTTAGGGTACCGAAGTTTTGGCGACCAGTGGTTTGAATCACACCACGACCCCACCAACCACAGCCTTCAACACTTTCTTGGCTGCTGCCATCCCAAATAAACTTACCGGCTTTTTGGTCAACGTAAGTTTTACAGTCGTCACGCTCCCACACTTGCTTAGAGGTATCAACAGAGGTCGGTACATCATTACAGTGACCGTTGTTGGTCCAGCGACCCACATTGCCGTTAACCAATAAGCCACGCTCTTCAAGTACAGAGTTTGGCGCGGCGAATACTGGCGCTGGCGCACCGTACCATTTAGCATGCGTTAACGCGCTCACTTCCATCTTGTTATCACGTGGACAAGAGTAAGCATGGTCTAAACCTGACTCTGGATTGACACCGTAATCTGCGTACTTCTGCTCAAGTTGGCCACAACTAGCTGACATTGGGTAATCAGTAGGTGCCCCGTACTTAATCTCTGCCCAGTTGTTCTCATCACAAGCATTGTAGCGAATGGTTTCTTGCATACTTTGTGCTAAGAAAGCCGCAATCGCCACTTTGGCGTATTTGATGTTAGTGGCATCATCTGCACTTTCATCAAGTAACCAGAACTTGTTGCCTGCAACGCCAACGTTATGCATTGCATTCAAGCCTGTCATGAAGTCAGCCCACTTATAAACAGTAGAAGGCACCCATTGTGATTGCGGCGTTTCATATAAGAAGGCTGTGTTGTTCATGCTATCTTCGGCATTTTCTAATTCACGATTCAATGCGTCGATGATAGTTAGCTGGCCATTTTCTGTCGATTCTCCCACATAGTACAGCGGCATTTTCGCTGCTTGGTATTGCTCGATTTTACTGCTCAACTGCTCGGAGTCTTGGTCAAACAAAATGGCAAATACGTTGCTAAAGGCTGCTTTACGAAGCTGTGGCTTACTTGTGTGATTGCCCATAAAGTAGTTTGCCGCTTGCGCTGTTGGGATCTGCGCTAGCATCGCTGGCGTGTTAACAAAGTCAGTGACTTGCTTAACGTACTCTAGGGCGTTGTGCCACTGCTCACTTGATAACGCGGCTGTTGCGTCAGATTTAGTGAAAGCGACGAAGTCTGCTTTGTTGGCTGCATCAGCTTTATATAGCTCAAGCTTATTGAGTAAGTCTGCAGTAAATACTGAGGCTTCATCCCAAACTGATTGGCGACCAGAGTGAGTATCGAAAGCAAAATCACCAATGGTTAACGACCAACCGTAAGTCGCTTGCGGTGCAAGCGTGGCAATAATTAACTGATGCGCTTGCGCCCAACCTTTTAAGTCATTGCTCAGTGCGTTGATATCATCAAGATCAATACTATTACCTGTGATATCCATCGCCTTAATTAGCGCATCTTTCACCGCAATAGTGCTAGTTGCTAGCGCGGTATCTTGAGTGGCTTTATCAAGCACATCACTGCTAATAATGATTGATGCAGATTCTGCTTGTGTAGCCTGCTCCATGATTGAAACAAAGCTTGCTGTTAGCTTGTTAACATTAGTCAGATCTGCGCTGTTGCTGGTCTCCAGCGTCAATGTCACTGGAGCTGAAGTTGATGGGCTTGCTACCACTAAGGTATTTGGCCAGCCAGCCACTTCTAAACGCACAGGATCCATTGGGTTTGGCAGTGAAAGTAGTGGCGCAGTGCCAGGCTCGGTGCCATCACAATTTAGGTGTAGCGCCCATGAGGCATCGCTACCTGGTAGGGTTTGCGTCCAGTATATTGCCGAGTAAGCGATGTTGTTATGCACCATAATGTCGCCACCGGTTGCATGGTCGCCACGGGTCCAGTCTGGGTAAACATTAAAGTCAGCACACAATCCACCTGGTGGGGTCACTGGTGGGTCGATAATCTCTTCTTCAATGGTGATGTTTACATTGCTTATGGCAGTTAGGCCTTCAGCATCGGTAGCGATCGCTTTTAGGTTGATGCTACCTACTTGTGTCGGCTGCCAATCACAGCTAAACACTTGGCTGTTAGCCGCGTCGAATGCACAAATTTGCTGGTTATTAGCCTTAACAACTAGTTTGCTTAAGTCTTCATCAACGTCGGTGGCGTTAACTGAAATGGCAATGCTTTCGCTATCATTAAAGCTTGCGCCATTGCTTGGGGTGATGAACTTAACCACTGGCGCAGTGAACTCTTCTTCCGCTTCAATAGCAATGCTTACATTTACGGTTGAAGACAGGCCTTCAGCATCGGTAGCAATCGCTTTTAGGCTAACATTACCCGCTTGAGTCGGCTGCCAGTTACAGGCATAAGTCGTTGCATTGGTTGCGTTAAACGAACATATTTGTGCGTTATTGGCTTTAATCACCAGTTTCGTTAAATCGTCATCAACATCGGTGGCATTAACTGCAATAGCGACGGTGTCTGTTTCATTAAAGATGGCACCATTGTTAGGAGTTATGAATCTCACCGCTGGTGCTGTAAAATCTTCTTCCGTCTCATCTTTTACTGTTACAACAACAGCTTGCTGTTCGATTTTTTGGTTATTTTTATCGAATACAAATACCTTAACTGTCGCGCTGCCTGCTGCAGTCGGTGTCCAGCTTTGCGAATACATGCTCTGACTTGGATTAACGGCTTTTTGCGATAGTTTTTGGTTGTTAGCCCAAAACTCGACTTTAGCTGCTAATTCACCAACAACTTTGGCTTGGATCGCTGTTGCTGTATCTAGGCTTAGTATTTGGCCTGCAACTGGCGCCTGAATAGCTAGCTCGGTTGGCTCAGGATCTGGCTCCCCCGGTTCGCTTGAACACTCAGTTAACTGCCAAAACCATGAATCAGCGCTTGGGGTTTCCCATACGCCTGGATTGTTTTTAGCAATAAAGCACTGGTTAGCATAAGAGACGATATCGCCGTTGTTAACCTTGGTCTGGCCTGGAATAAAGGCAATAATGTCGCCCGGCTCAGGCTCAGGCTCTGGCTCAGGATCTGGCGCAGGCTCGCCCGAGCATTCGCTGGCATCCCAAAACCATGAGCCTGCTTTTGGTGATTCCCAAACGCCTGGGTTGTTTTTAGCAATAAAGCATTCACCATTAAAGGCAACCATATCGCCATTTTGAACTTTTGTTTCTCCCGGAACAAAAGTGATAACACTCGATGTTAACGTTGCGTCAGCTGCATACAGATAACCACTGAACATTACGCTAGTTAAAGCGACAGTTATTTTATTTATTTTTATCAAGATTTAGATCTTCTTTTATTCATTTATCGGTGCAGATAAACGGACTAATTATTTAAGAGATGCGTTATAGATGGACTGTAAATTGATTAGCTCATAACCAACACATTCTGTTATCGATTTAAAATGCGTTGCCTATAGCGCTAAAAACATGATTAAGGACGCTGGGTAAATAGCCATGTGAATAGCTAATATAGGAAACACATTCCCGGCGAAGATATCAGGTAGATGTTTGTAATACACTCAGTTTTTAATGCCTTCAAGCTCAATAGAATAAATAAGAGTCAGTTGCTGTTTGATTCGTTAAGTTATTGACTTAAGTCGGAATTTTGACTTTGCTTTTGACGCGAAAATGTTGAGTGTTATGACTGAAATTGAGTGGGTGTGTTTACTCGTAGCGGTATGAAAGATTGATGTTTATAAATAGCTTAATGAGCTATGTAAAATTTATAAGCTGTATATATAAATAGCGTTTTTGAAAACGCTAATTTAATAAATCATTATATGTTTGAACAATTGAATCGCTCTGAGTAGATCAACTTCTTATACTGATTGGTATTATTCCTTCAAACACAGTTTCAATTGCTGAGAAATGGTTCGGTGAGATACTGGGAGGATTGGTGTTGCGAGGTAAAGCAAAACGTTAATACATTGGCACCTTATACCAATCAGTATAAACATTTAGTCACTCAGCGAGAGTTTAGCGGTTTTGAGGCAGGGCAACGAGTGAAGAGCATAGTTGTTCTACGTTCAAATTCGTTAACACAGCATCAGAATCGCTAAAACTCGCCAATCTGGAACGTTTTTGGCTGCCTACTTCTGCGTTGAATACCTTTATAAGGGAATAACCATTATTGCAGCTATTCGCCTTGAATTAGTTTGCCAAAAATCGTTCTGAGCTGATCAAATTCTTATACTGATTGGTATTACACTGCAACGAGCTTGTATAAGGTGCCAATATAATCGAGCCTTAGCCAATAGGGTAATGCTTGGCAAGATATTGGATATGAGCTGGCACGATTAGGGCTTTAGGGCGTAATGCTTGTATTCGAGATTGAACCTCAGGCCATGCAATACCTTGCTCTAACATAATGATTGCTGCAACTAGGCCGGTGCGGCCCGAGCCTCCGCGGCAATGAATGGCAAGGATATTTTTGCCTTCTATAAGCGATAAGATTTGTTGTTTAGCGTGAGCAAAGGCCACATCGAAATCTGCCGCTGGTGCGCAATCATCTTCAATCGGTAATGCAAACCAAGCTAGCCCTTGGCTTTGTATCTCTGTTCCTAAAGTCGGCACGTTCAGCTTAGTCATTTCCTCAGCGGTAACCGTTGAAATGACGGCTACAGCTCCGGCTTCTTTCAAAATGGATACAGACTTTGCAAGATCTGCATCTTTTGTTCCAGGACAAGGAGTAAATATTAAGGTCGCGCCATCATCTAGCGTTAATAAATCATAGGGATGAGACATAAAGATTCCTTCGCATTGTCTTTGAGTTTTCTAATTTACGCAGCTAAGTGTAATTTTAGATTTGCTTAGTTAGCAAGCTGACTTTCGGCGCTCGGCTACTTTTTTATGGATTAGGTACTGGTAACTTGCTGGGGCAGTATGTTAAGCCTGCTTGAGTAAAATAAGGGCTATTTATTGACGGTGTTTTGAAAAGCAAATACAAACCTATATTAATTGAGAGTATTATTTGTGATAAGAAGCATTCAGGCCTCTAATCTCGACTGTAATGTTGGCAGTATGCGGCTTTATTAAAAAGTGATTTAAAAGGGACGATTATGTTGAAGCCGTGGTTTTGGCTATTTAAGAAAGTAAAGACAGATGAGCAGTTCTTTGAGCACCAGCAGGCATTACAAAATATGCTTGATGCAGGGCAGGACATTCATGAGCGTGACGATAAAGGGCGTAGCGCCTTAGAGTACGCTTTTGCTAAACCTTTTCCATGTATGGAACTGGTTTCTTGGCTACTTAATCAATCCTGTTTTGAGGTCTTTAAAGAAGCTAGCCTTTACCCTTATAGCCTTGATTTACCCAAAGGGAGTTTTCAGCTAACTAAAGCCAATAACATGATGGATAAACTGGATGAGTTAATGCCGTCAAAGTTATGCGATCTAACAGGCCTTGCCGAAAACCAACGCTTAGCTCAGCCTTATCTATTACTGTTAAAAAAGTTTGAAGCAGCTAGCTTAACTAATCCATTTCAATCGAGTAGTGCAGACTATAAAGCTGTGTTTATGAGTAAACAGCAAAGTCTGCAGCAGCTGCAACGATTAGAAGATGAATTAGAAGCCCAATTTGGCCTGCTCAGTGTTGGTTTTAATATGCTTGCTGGTGAATACGATAATGAATTTCAAAGTCGTATCGCGGGCTCGCCTTGGCTACCTGAACTTGACTCTGCAATAGCAAGCCAAAACCTACAGGCTATGCAAGCCATTGAAGCTGATAACAATCTAAAACTGGCGCTACAAATAAACTTTGCCGAGCTAGAAGGCCGTCATTCAGCTTTGCCAACTTCAGGCTTGCTGCAGGTTTTTATTCCAGAGCCTGAGGAGGGAGAAGAGCCAGTTGGCCGTTGTGAGACAATATTCTGGACAGAGCTTGAAATGCAATCTCTTAACTGGGTAGAGAAACCTGATAAAGCGATAGCGGGAGACGACTTAGCCCCTTCAGGTTTTGATGTGGCTTTTCGTAAGGCAGGCGCATACCCAATTTGTTGGCAGCCTTATAAACAGTTACCTGACAGCGAAACTCAAATCGCGTTGGCAATAGAAAAAATAGGCTCAATGATCGATTCTGATCTCTACGATAATTTGCCATATGGCTGCGGTTTAATGCCTAGAGTTGCAGAGCTTACTCAGCTAGTGTTTAAGCAAGATGGTAGTTTTAGTGAAGAGCCGTATTTACCTAAAAACCATATCGCGATTTTAAGCTATCTCTACAGTGACTCTGGTAGCTGTATATACAGTATTCCGGCCGATGTATTACGTGGCGATAACACTGACTGGCAACAGATCGCTTATACTTATTGTCAGGATTAACGCTAAACGAGTTTGGGGTTTTAACTGATCTTTTAATAACTATCCATGATTGATTTATTATGGATAGTTTTCTTATTTGCTTTTCTTTATTTCGCATTCTCGCGCTTAAATTAACTTCTGTTCATCTAACTGACAGGTTGGTTTGTTTACTATTGAGGCAATAAAGTTGATGTCAAATCAAGCTGCTAGGGTTTTCGTAAAGCTAAAAATCCCAAAGCTTGTGAGTAAATAGAAGGAAAGCTAAATGAAACGTCAGTTATTGCTTTTAAGTGCACTACTTGCACCAATGAGTGTATTCGCCAATATCATCGTTGATAAGACGGGCGTAGAAGAAAAAGACTACGTCTACGATTTACACCAGTGCACTGAATTATCTACTCAAGTACAAAAGCAGGAAACTGAAGGTAGCGCTATAGGTAGTGCCGCTAAAGGTGCTGCAATAGGCAGTGCTGGTAAGGCGATAGCTGGTGGTTCAGGCACTGATGGTGCAAAGCAAGGCGCTGCAATAGGTTTAGGTGTTGGGGTACTTTCTAAAGGTAGAGAGAGACGTAATAATAAAGACGCTTACGCAAATGAACAAAGCATGGTAATAAAGAACTGTATGACAAATCGTGGTTATGTAGTGCTTAATTAATAAAGAATAACGAAGGTTAAAGTAAAGATGCAGCAAGAGTTTCCTATTAGAGTAATGGCCGATGGCAATTTTTCTAACTCACTAACGCCATTGTTGGCAGAGCTGGAAATGTGGGTAAATTTTCAAGCATTAAAAGCTGATTGGTATGGTGATGAAGATTTTATTTTGTCGTTTGATTTTACTTTGGTCAGAACGTTAGAAGAAAACGATCTATCAAGGACGCCTATAAGCGTCAGTGAAGAGAGCTTGCAGAATGCTGCTAATGAAAGACGTTGGGTGGTCGAGTCAGGTTATGCTTATGTGTACGACAGTCATCGCCTTGTCACAACGGCTTTAATAGCCGTTGATGATTTACTAAAAGGCGGCGCAGGTATTGAGCAGGCGATCAAAGCTAGGTTACTCGCGGTAGCTAACGCTGTTGGAGCGCTTTATGAGCTGCAGGAATTATCCTAAAGCGTCATTCGCAACTGATATTTTTTCTGCTTATCATCGCACCAGCAATTAGTGCTTTTGCCTTTGTTTAATCTGTGCTATTTCAGTGCTGGTAAGCATGGGCTCTGGGGCAACGAGCATGCTTGTTGGGCAGGCATATTCATTGTCTAAAAGTTTATCAAAAACCTGAAAGTGGCTGCCAGAGACCGTTTGGTATTGGCAGATAAGTAGGTTGTCATCGGTTTTCGATTTTACAAGATTCGCGGTTACTGCTGTATGTGGTGAGGCATGAACGCTGCCCATTGAGATCATCAAGGTTAATGCAATCGTGGTTAGTGATTTTATAGTGGTTGCTAGCACATTAGTTAATTGCGTCATTTTTAGCTCTCTTAACCATCCTTATTTAAGCATTAATATACCGGCAGTATGCTGTACTGAAACTTAACCGTTTGTCGTAGGGATTATTTTATTACTATGTATTTATTTAGCATTTTTAATTTTTAAATTAACCAAATACAGATTATCTACCACAATTTTTAGTTGTTAACTTCTGGTGGTTGCTTGTTAATCATTGGTTGTTAGTTGTAACGACTCATGTCAGGAGTCACAAAAAGACACGACAGATCTTTCTTTTCTTATACACCTGTTTAGACTCCGTCCTAAGCTCAAATCAATTGAGCTAAATATAATAAATAATTAAAGATGGGTCACAATATGAAATTACTAAAAACTGCTGCAGCTATAGCTGTAGGTGTTGCACTTCTTACCGGTTGTAATGACGATGACGTAAAGTATGTAGACCATACTGAAGTTAAAATTGCTACTTATAACCTTTCTTTTGATCGTAATACATTTGAAGACTTAGTTGCTGAAATGGAGCTGAGCTCTGCTGATCAGACTACATTAGTTGAAGCTTACCTTGCAGACAAAGATGCAATGGAACCTGCTGATAAAACGACAGCTGAAAAAGTGATTCAAATCCGCAACGTTGCCGCAATCATTCAAAAGACTCGCCCTGACGTGCTAATGATGGGTGAATATAACAATGATGGCACAGGTGAAGATTTATCTGCACTTAAAGGCTTCCAAGAAAACTACCTATCAGTTGCACAAAGTATTGACGGTGCAGGTGGCGAAGCAGATCTAGAGCCAATTGAATACCCATTTGCTGAAAGTTACGGCACTAACACAGGCCTATTAAGTGGCTTTGACTTGAATAATGATGGCTATGTAGCGACTGAAGCTGATGTTGGTACAAATGAATATGGCAATGACTCTTGGGGCTATGGTAAGTACCATGGGCAATACGCGTTTGCGTTAATGTCTAAGTATGAAATCGATACTAAAAATACCCGTACTTTCCAGAAGTTCAAATGGAAAGATCTTGAAGGTGCTGAAAACCCGTTACTAGACGGTGAAAACTGGTATACAGATGAAGAGTGGCAGCAAATGACACTTTCATCTAAAAACCACGTCGATGCACCTATTTTAGTGCCGACTAAAGATGGCACTGAAACCATCCACATTCTTATGTCTCACCCAACTCCACCAGTATTTGATACTGGTAAGAACAAGCTACAAAACGCAGCTGAGGTTGAGTTCTGGCATAACTATGTAACTAATGCTCAAGATTTTTATGACGATGCAGGTAACAAGGGCGCGCTTACCGAAGGTGCACACTTTGTTATCGTAGGTGATCAAAACCTTGATGCGGCAACAGGTGCTGGTGACGGCTTTACTGAAGTGATGGCTGCGTTACATGCAGACCCTGTAGTAAATCAAAACGTAACTAATGGTGATTTGTACCCAACAAGTTATGGTGCTGCTGAGTATGCTGCTGACAGAAGTTCTGCTCACCCATTCCCGAATCGTATTACGGCTGAATTCCACAACCCTTACGGCGGTATTAATGCTGACCACGCGATTCCTTCAGCGTCGCTAAACATTGTTGATTCAGGTGTGTACTGGCAAGCTACTTACCAAGAAGGCCGCATGCTATTTAACGATCTGCGCATCGGTAAGTACGGTACTGGTAAAGATATCTCTTCAGACCATCGTATGGTTTGGGTTAAAGCTCAATTCTAATGAGTTTTAATTAAGCGCAAAGCCCCGACTTATCGGGGCTTTTTTTGTAGTTTAAGTAGAATGATCTGCTTAAACTAGACGAAGTTAGTTAGCCAAATTCATTATAGCCATCAACGGGTATAAAGCTGATCCCTTTAGGTTGAAATTGTATTATTTTATTAACAATACTTTTGTGAAAAAACAGCTTATCTTTCCATCCACTATCTCTGAATATTAGCCTTTTCTCTAGAGCGATTTTATTTAATGTTTGCTCATCTAACACCAGTTTGTTCATTCCAGAAATAAACTCGCCGCCATTAAATTCATCATAGAAATCGAATTCACTTTGCTGGCGATCAATGGCTTTTATCTCGTTTTCAACTTGCAGCATTTGATACAGGTGCTCACCTTGATCAAATAAGTTTACTTGAACCCAATTGGTGCCGTGGATATCACTAAGCTCTAATTGTTGGAATAACGGCAACTTAATGCTTAGTCCTGGTACTAAAAAGATATCAGCGAGTTGATGTACATCGTCACCTGTAAATTTTACGATTAGGGGTACAGGCTCTACCGGGTGGGTGAACATATTGCTAGGGATAACACCTGAGTATTCATCGGGAAAGTCATAAAAAGGAATGTTCATGTTCTCAATGGCAAAAAAGTACTCATTCATTATTTGACTTCCTGGTGTGGTGGACAATTGCGTCAGCTGCTCGACAGACTTTAACATAACCAGCTCTAAACACATTATTGAATGATATATTTACCATTCAATATGTTTTGATTTTTGATGGCTTTAATTTTTTATTAGTGCTTCATCATTCGGTTAAGCTGATTCTTTTCTGCTTGGGTTAACATAGGTTCAGGGGAAACCTGCATGTTGGTTGGGCAGCTTGTCTCCTTGTCTAAAACCTTATCGAACACCTGAAAATGGCTAGCAGAAATTGTGCGATATTGGCAGATTAGCAAATTATCTTCAGTGTTAGATTTTACCAAGTTTGCGGTTACTGCTGTATTGGGCGAGGCGTGAGCGTTGCCGATTGAGAGTGCCAAGGCTAGAGCTAACGTGATTACCGTTTTTGATGCAGTGGTAAACATATTCACAGTTGTCGATAACAGCTTAGTTAATTGCTTCATCTATCGCCTCTACTTAATCATCCTTATCTGATACTTACTATAAAGGCAGAATGCTGTACGGAAACTTAATGCATGCTTGTATCTGTTCTAACTAAGGAGAAGTACAAAAGCGAGCGAACTCGCGGCAATAGTATTATGACAACTATCACCACTGCAACGATGTGTACGTTCAACATATCAATATGCTAATGATGACGGCTTAAGTGAGCAGGTATTAGGTGTTAAGCATGCCCAGAGAGGGCTTTAGCGTTGTTACCGTTAAACTGTATTTTATGAACACTCCCTTGGTTTGAAAGTTTGTTGAGATTTACGGTTTAAGTCCACTGTTATTTATTGTTTTATCTGTTACTTTGTTGACGCCGTATTTATATGTTTGCAGATGCCAATAGTAAGGCGATTGTTAACTTGACGCTATCAAAAAAGCTAGCTAAGCGTAGCCAATAATTTTGGCTATTGTTGATCTAAATAGGTTTGCTGAACCCGAGCCTATCTTACTCTAGAGTTTATCGATGATAAAACCAGCACATTTGTTTCTTTTAGCACTGCCTTTAGTTGTTCTGCAGGGCTGCAATACAACTTATCAACCACCACAGTCCACATCTGTCGAAGCTAATGCCAACAGCCTATTTGTTGAGGCAAACCTGTACCAACATACTGGTGAATACGATAAAGAATATGATCTGTTACAGCAGATCATCACAACTTACCCTAGCACCCGTGCTGCTGTTGTTAGCTCATTGGAAATAGGTAAGTTAACCGACAAAGTGTTTAATGGCGGCATAAAAAAAGATAGCGATAAGTATCCGCAATCCAGCTACCAAGACTTACTGAGGTCATTAGCTAAGGCATTGAAAAGTAAAGATGCTAATTATCTGGTTTATCATTTAAGTCAATATGCAAACCTTCCTGATGTAGACGTTGATCAGGATATTATCGAAACCATGCAAAGCTTGTTAGATACTAATGATCCTCGAGTCACCTCTATAATCGATAATATCAATCTGCTGTTAGATAACGATGTTCAGCCTGAATTTTATGAGGTGCGCGAAAAGCAAGTTGCAGTGCTTTATAAAATGCATTGGCAAGACGTTAGAGGGTTTAGATTGATTAAAGCCAATAATAATTACTATTGGCACGTAAGATAATGGCAAAGGCTTCTAAGATAATGAAAAAACACATTCGCTTAATTAACACGCTATTGAGTGCATCCTTGTTACTGTTAACCCTTAGTTATACCAGTTTGAGCTTTGCTGCTGTCGATGCAGCTAATGCTGTTAATCTTGAGTTTGTTACTGCAAAACAGCTGGAAGATAGCATCCAGTTAAATCAGGCTTATGAAAAATACCAACAAATTTCCGAGCAATATAGCGAGTCAGTAATCGGAAAGTTGAGTAAAATTCGACTCAATGAGCTCGATACTCAAGTATTTAGAAATGGCGTTAAAGTGGATAATGACACCTATCCTCAGGCGAGTAAGTTGGCGCTAATTAACTCTGTGGTTAAAGCACTATCGAACCATGACTATCAATATTTTTTTGCTCACTTAGTCATGCCAGAAAATGGAACTGTATATTTTGAAGGGGTGGAGCAAGAGGAGTATAACAAGCTTATTAAGCAAGTCTCTGGGCTAAAGGCCGATATTCGCGAACGCCTTATTAATGATTACAAAGCCATTGCCGTGAGTTTACAAAACGAAACCGAAACGTCATTTGCTAGTGCAATCATTAATGCAGATCAGAGCCAATTTAACCTATCGATAAATGGTTGTTTTACCGCTGATTCGATTAACACTTGTTATAACTATCGAACAGCGCAAGGTCACCGCCACATCATCTTGGAGCAAGCGGGCCGCTTCTATTTATCAGGGGTATAATCGCTAATACGGCTGTGAGCAAATAAAAGGACGCGAGTTAGCGTCCTTTATCATGATGTTAAGTCGTGCGTTGTAGGCAGATTTTTATTAATCAGCCTGCATCCAATCAACTTTGACGCCTGCTTGGGCAAACATATCTTCGCTGATCTTAATCTTGTCGCCCCAGCGTGACTGAAAATCTTCGCTTGGCATTGGGCTGTGTACAGTGCTTAAGCCTGTTTGGATGATTTTTGCCGCGCAGTTAGGGCAAGGAAAGTGCGTTACCCAAATCTCACAACCACTAAGGTCACGCTTAGCGTAAAGAATGGCGTTTTCTTCAGCGTGCAAGGTTTTGAGTAGCTTCATTTCACGGTTGTCGGTTTCCGCGCTATCAGACACACCATGTGGATAACCATTAAAACCTAAAGAAACAATTCGGTTATTTTCAGTGATCACCGCACCCACTTGAGTAGAGGGATCTTTACTCCAAGATGCAACGAGCTCGGCCATCTGTAAAAAACGTGTCGCCCATTTTGTCATCATCGAATTGAAACTCCTAAATCTATGCTATTGAATAAACCGCTCAAACTAGTTGTTATTCTCTATGCAGAACAATGATAAATCAACAAATAAGCCATCCAATAAGCAATAAGACTGCCCTGAGTCTGTGGTTCATGTGTATTTTTGGTATTTATTTGATGTAAGCCAACGATTAAGTTCGCTACTTAGGTTTATGATCCTTGTCTATTTTGCATAACAGAAGTTGCTCACAGATGACCAAGATCAATCCACAACGACTCGTTGAACATTTTATCTCACTAGTGAAAATCGACAGTGAATCAGGCAATGAAAAAGCAGTGGCTGAGGCGTTGGCTGAGCAGCTTGGCGAGCTGGGTTTTGAAGTGACTAAACTTGCGGTGCCTGATGAAATCACCAATGGCTTTAATATTTATGGCAAATTAGCAGGTGAGCTTGAAGGTAGCATCGTTTTCAGTAGCCATATGGACACAGTAACGCCTGGTAATGGCATTGAGCCAATTATTGAAGACGGTATTATTCGCTCTAAAGGCGACACCATTTTAGGTGGTGATGACAAGTCAGGTATTGCCGCTGTGATGGAGGCTATTCGCAGTATCCAAGAGCAGGGCAAAGCGCATAAAACGATTGAAGTCGCGTTTACGGTGTTTGAAGAGCGAGGCATGCATGGCGCTAAGAGTTTTGATATCAGTAAGATTGAATCAAGCCAAGCTATCGTACTCGATTCTGGTGGCCCTATTGGCACAATTATAACCACTGCGCCGGGTCAGCAGAGCTTAAAAATCACCATTAAAGGCAAACCCGCTCATGCTGGTCTAGAACCTGAAGCAGGTGTAAATGCCTTAACTGTGGCTGCCGATGCAATTAGTAAGATGCAGCTTAGCCGCATTGATGAAGAAACAACGGCTAACATTGGTGTGGTACAAGGTGGGCAGGCAACCAACATTGTGATGCCAGAGCTGTATATTGAAGCTGAAGCGCGCTCACTTAATGATGACAAACTGGCTAAACAAGTTGCTCATATGGTGTCGACTTTTGAAGCGGCGGCGCAAAAGCATGGCGCTATTGTAGAGATTGACTCAAGTCGCTCTTATAACGCGTACCATATTGCTGATGATGACGCGCATGTGTTAGAGATTAAAGACACGTTTGCCGCTATTGGCATTGATGCGATGACCAAGCCGACTGGCGGTGGTTCGGACGCTAACATCTTTAACGCTAATGGCTTAAAGACGGTTAACTTATCAACGGGGATGGCTAAAGTGCACACCACCGATGAGTTTATTGCGGTTGCCGATATGGTGGCGATAACTGACTTCATTCATTGTTATCTAACCCGCTAATTACTCATTTTAGTCATAAAAAAGCTCGGCTTAAGCCGAGCTTTTTTATTTGATGGGATGGTAATTAGCTACTTCTTGGCATGCTTATCTAAATATTCCAGTACCAGTTTTTGATCGGCTGCATTTAGCCCTGAGCGTGGAAACATACTTTTGGTGATCCCTTTCCATTGATTGATGGTGTATTCATCAGGATGAGGAGAAGCATGGCATAGGCTACAGCTGCCATAGAAGAGTGTTTCACCTTTTGATTGGGTACCTTTTTTATTACCACTCACCGCTTTTAGGCGTGTGCCAAGCTGCAGGCTCCATATATCAACCGCATTTTTGGCTGTCATTATTTCTGGTGGAGTGTAGGCGAGGTTTTCCGATTGTGGGTCAGTGCATTTTTTGAAATAGGCTAAACAGGTATTAGCACTGGTTGCTTGGCTTAATCCACTGCAGGGCTTACTTGAGGTTAGCATGTTGATTGAGCCCGAATTACAGCGACCTTTATCATCAAGTTGCAGCCAGGCGCCTTCATGAATGTAAATCACTCCTGGCATGCAATCGGCGATGATTTTTGCGCCGCACAGAGTTATACCGCGATCATTATAAACTTCGATTATATCGCCCTCTTTTACGCCCCTTTCTTTTGCGTCTGCAGCATTGATCATGGCAATTTGTCGACCTGCTACAGACTCGTGGGAATTGACCTCTGTATTGGCCATTTGTGAATGAAGCCGCATCCAAGGGTGTGGGCTGAGCACTTGGACTTGGCCCTCTTTTGCATTGCCTAGCCACTCAAACGGTGGCATCCATTTAGGCATTCCGGGACAATCTGCGATGTTAAAGGCATCAATGGTTGAGCTATACAGTTCAATTTTTCCTGAAGGCGTGTGCAGAGGGTGCTTGTTGGGATTTTGATAGAAGTCTGCGTGACGTACATAAGCATCAGCCGCTTTTGGCGTGGCTAAATGGCTGATGCCATTGTTCCAGAAGGTATCAAAGCCATCGGGGCCGTCGGAATTTTCATAAGAGTGGCGCAAATGCTCCATCATGGTTTTGCCGCCAGTGTACTGGTCATGCACGTTAAACATAAATGCAAGTCGCGAGAAGATCTCGTAATCATCTAAGCTTTCGCCAACAGGTTCAATTACCTGTTTCATCGCATAAATTTTATTATTGCTATAGGTGCCACCAGAGCTCATATCGTTACGCTCAAGTGTCGTGGTAGAGGGGAGCACGATATCGGCATAGCGAGAAGAAGCGCACCACCATGGATCTTGGCAAATTACCGTATCGACTTTTTCTAAGGCTTTAATTAATTCGTTGGTGTTCTGTTGATGGGACATTAAGTTATTGCCAGAGTTATAAATTAACTTAGTGTCGGGGAAGGTTTTTGGGCTGCCATCACGGCTAAACGCCTTACCGGGGTTATTGAGCATTTCTGAAATTAGTACTACAGGAACTGTCTTGGTGACTGGATTTCGCCCTTGAGATAATCCGATAGGCATGCGCGTGCCTGATTGCGGCATGCCGCCACAGCCATAATGCCAGCTAAAACCACAGCCCACACCGGGTTTACCAATTTTACCCGCCATGGCTGTGAAGTTAATGATAGCCCAGTGGACCATCTCGCCATGATCGGCTCGCTGTAGTGACCAGCCCGCAGCAATTTGAGTGCGTTTAGTCACCATGATTTCGGCAAGCTCAATAATTTGTGCTGTACTTAGCCCTGTAATAGCTGCTGCCCATTCAGGGGTTTTCTTTATGCCGTCTTCACTACCATCGAGGTAGGCAAGATACTTATCAAATCCTGTGGTGTATTTGTCTAGGTAGGCTTGATCATGTTGCTTGCTGCTATATAAATGGTATGACATCGCTGTAAATAGCGCGGTATCTGTACCGGGGCGAATATGGATAACTTCACTATCAAGGTGATTATCTGAGTAGGTTTTCTGTGGATTGATAGAGATAAACTTGATGCCTTTTTTAGCAAAATCTAGCCAATGCTGATGCATCTGATGATCCGCAACCGTAAATTCAATACGGTTGGTTTTAAAGGGGTCACAACCGACAAAGATAAAGACTTGGGTATTTTTTCCGATAACCTCCCAAGCGGTTTGCGGAGAGTAGACCTCTAAGTCGCCAATAATGTGGGGCAATATCACTTCTGATGCGCCCGCGGAATAATCGCCACTGCAGCTACTTTGCCCCCCGATAAGATTAAAAAATCGACCTTGTAAGGTTTGTGGACGCATCAAGCCTGAATGAGACCAGCCTCCGTATGAGGAGCTGAAAATAGCTTCATTACCGTGTTCTTGAATGGTCTTTGCGATGGCATAAGAGGTCAGTGCTATAGCAGTTTTCCAGTCCACCCGCACAAAAGGTTCCTTACCGCGCAACTCTGGCTTGTGATCACCTAATGGGTTGTCATAAAAGGATTTACGCACCATGGGGTACATAATGCGCGTATCACTGTAGGTACGGCCTAATACGCCCTTAGTTAGCATCTCTGTTGGAAACTCATCAATATCGTTGATGGGCTGAATGCCAATGAGTTTGCCGTTTTTAACCACGGCTTTGAATGGACCGTAGTGAGAAGCATGATGGATAACTTGGGTATCATCTGCAAATACTTTGCTCGCAGGGAATAAAGTCAGCCCTTGGGCAGCGAAAGCTGAGGCTAATGAAGCTTTCAAAAAGTGACGTCTTGATATTGCCATGTTTTATTCCTAATTAAACTGCCTGCAACCCCGCTTATCGTGCTCCCCATATCGTCACTGTTCGAATGCGGTTTCTGTCATCTAATAGCGGATTCTTGTGTCTGTTTTTTAAACTTTAACTATCATTATTGTAGTTCAAGATAAAAAGCTGACACGGATTTAAAAGATGGAATATCAATATGAAGAGAGCTTGGCATTTTCTTACTAAACCGAGTGCTAAATACTCGGTTTTTACTATTGCGCTTATTGCAGTCGTTATGACTCTCGTTGGTGTGTTTGTATTTCATGAGTCGGTTGAATATAGCTCGAGCACCGAGTTTTGCGTTTCCTGTCATTCAATGGATGAGAACTACAATGAATATAAAAATACCATTCACTTTAAAAATGCCGCAGGAGTGCGGGCTGAATGCCGTAATTGCCATATTCCGGAAGATAACCCGATAGACTTTCTTAAAGCCAAGATCGGCGGTTTAGGTGATATTTATAGCGAGTATATTTCTGGTGATGTCGATACTCCCTTAAAGTTTGAGCAACACAGACAAAAGATGGCTGAAGATGTTTGGAAAATGATGGCTGACACTAACTCAGCACCCTGTAAAAGCTGCCACACTTATGATGCTATGGATCATGCCAAGCAATCACCAGCAGCGGCTGCAGCCATGACCGGTGCTGCAGCTAAAAATATGAACTGTATCGAGTGTCATAAAGGCATCGCGCATCAGTTGCCGATGGTGAGTGAGAAGTTTCATGAGGTGTTTAAACAGTTAAAAGCAAATTCAGCTATAGCGCCGTCAGTCACCACGCTTTACACATTAACGGAGAAGCAACTCTATAGAGATCCAGATGAAAGTGGCACCAATGAAGGAATGCTGTTACCTGCATCTACTGTAACTGTGTTAGCGACTAAAAATGACATGTTGCAGATTAAATTTTCCGGCTGGCATGAAAAGTCTGCTCAAAGTGGCATTATTACTCAAGAGCTTGGAAAATTGATAAGTGTTGCTAAGTTGAAAGAGTCTGCTAAAGCGACAGAGAAACTGATCCAAGAAAAACGCGACCCAACCACCGGGATGATGTGGCAACAGGTTGAGGTAACAGCCTGGATTACCCAGACTTACTTGCAACCTAACATCGACTCTATTTGGCAATATGCTGAAGGTATGTATAACGAGACTTGTAGTGCCTGCCATGCTGTGACAGCCCCAGATTTCTTACCAGCAAATCAGTGGATAAGCTCGTTAAAGTCGATGAAGCCTTATAACTCTCTCACGCCGACAGAGGAACAGACGCTGCTAAAGTATTTACAAGTGCATGGGAAAGACATGATGAGGTCAAACTGATACGGCTTTTGTTTATTATGGTATAGCGTTAGAAATACAAAAAAGCTCGGCTTAAGCCGAGCTTTTTTGTTTATGAAGATTGCTGTTCAAATATTAAAACAGATCCGCGTTTAGCCATAAGTGACACAAGATACTCGCTGCATAACCAAGGGCAATTACTGGCATCCATTTTAGGTGGCCAAAGAAGGTGTATTTACCGTGGGCGGCGCCCATTAGTGCCACACCAGCCGCGGAACCGATAGATAACATACTGCCGCCAACGCCTGCGGTTAAGGTCACTAGCAGCCAGTTACCTAAGCTCAGTTCAGGCTGCATGGTGAGTACCGCAAACATCACTGGAATATTATCAACAATGGCTGAAAGTATGCCGACCATAACGTTAGCCCAAACAGGATCCCACTGGTTGTACATCACATCTGACACCATACCGAGATAACCTAACAAGCTCAGTCCGCCAACACACATAACAACGCCATAGAAAAACAGCAAGGTATCCCACTCTGCGTGTGATACACGTTTAAATACATCAAATGGAACCACTGAACCTAAGCGTTTTAGTGCAGTTTCATCTTTATTGGCTAAGGCAACGGCCTTCTTTTTCTCTAACGAGCGTGGCAAGGTTTTGCGTAGGTAAAAACCAAAGAACTGCAAATAACCTAGACCCATCATCATGCCAATAACTGGTGGGAAGTGGACTAAAGCGTGGAAGCTTACGGCTGTGGCAATGGTTAGAATAAATAGCGCGACAATGCGTTTGGCACCACGTTTAAGCTCGACCTTCTCATTCGCACAATCGGGCTTAGTTTTAGGTACAAAGAACGACATGATCACTGCCGGAATAATGTAATTAACCAGCGATGGAATAAACAAGTCTGTAAATTCAACAAAGCTGACTAAGCCTGTTTGCCACACCATTAAGGTTGTGATGTCGCCAAATGGACTGAATGCGCCGCCTGCGTTGGCTGCAACCACTATATTAATACAGGCGATATTAATAAATTTTAAATTGTCTCCACCGACTTTCATAACAACGGCACACATTAACAGAGCGGTTGTAAGGTTATCTGCGATAGGTGAAATAACAAAAGAGAGAAAGCCGGTTAGCCAAAATAAGGTGCGGAAATTAAAGCCTTTACTGACCATCCATGCTTGCAAACTATCAAACAATCGTCTTTCTTCCATGGCGCTGATATAGGTCATTGCAACCAGTAAGAACAGCAATAGCTCAGAGTATTCTAGTAAGTTATGCTCTAAGGCCTGTTTAGCCACTTCAATCTGGCCTTGTTGTTGATAAGCAAAACCTATCATCAACCAGATAATGCCGGCTGCTAACAGTACTGGTTTTGATTTACGCAGTTGTAAATATTCTTCTCCCATCACTAAACAATAAGCCAGAAAAAATATGATTAATGCTGCATAACCTACACCCGATTGTGTTAAATCCAGTCCAGCGTCGCTGGCAAAAGCGGGTGTTGCTAGTCCCAAGGATATTATGGCTAAAATTAATTGGCTGACTCTCATGTGACTTCTCGACTCCTTGAAGGCATTAAGTAGTTTTATAACAATGCATTACGAATTAAATCAGATAACTAACCCATGCATTGTTAAGTAAGGGTGTTATTTTTGTTGCGCATTTTAACGTGAATGGGGAGAACAATACAGGTGAATAGGGGATTTGTAGTTAGGACTTTAGTGTATGAGACCGTGAGTAATACAATACAAATGCGGGATTGGCCACCAAAAAGGCGAGTCGGATGAGGTCGTGAGAACAGACATTGGCGCGGTTTAGTTGAACCGAGCCAATGTTATAAGGATTGTTAGATAATAAACTTAGCGATAAAGTTACCTACATTGCCAAAGCTTGCTATGCCCATTCCCAATACAATCACAACTCCCATGAGCGACAAGTAAAGCGGATGCTTATAGTCGCCAACAATGTCTTTGCGACGAGTAGCAGTAAGCATAAATGCTAGCACGATAGGTAAGATTAAACTGTTAATCAGGCCTGCCAACATTAACAATAAAATAGGCATATCCATCAATATAGTGCCAACGCTGGTGAATATGATAAAGCCAATACAGCACGCTTTTTCTTGGCGCTTAATTACAGGGAATAGGGTTTTAACTAAAGACACTGCCATATATGAATTACCTACAACTGAGGTAATCGAGGCGACAAATAGCACTAGACCAAAAATAAAATAACCTAAATCACCGGCACCTTGTTTGAACGCATCGGCTGCAGGGTTACTTGTATCTAATACGCCGCCAGCTGCAATAACGCCAAATACAGCTAAGAACAATAAGATTCGGATAACCACGGCAATTGAGATCCCCGCCCAAGCAGCAGACTTAATTGCGCCTATGTTGTCTTTGCCTTGCAGTCCTATATCAACCAATCTTTGTGCGCCAGTATAGTAGCCGCCCACTGCACCGCCGACGATCGTAAGCGTTGGTAGTATTAGGTTACCAATATCAACAGGCATGACCGCAGCGGTTAAAGTTTCCCCCATAGGTGGTAAGCTAGTCATGGCAACATAGGCGATTAGAATTATCATAAACAGGCCTAAATAACGGGCCATTTGATCCATGCGCTTTGAGGCGTTATGCAAAACAAACAGTAGGCAACCTACTACTCCAGTAAATAGTGCTCCCCAGATGGTATCAACACCGGTTAGCACATTTAACCCTAGTGCAGCACCGCTGACGTTACCAAAGTTAAAAGCCACAGCACCAAGGGCTAATAAAATACCGATAAAATAACCTGCACCTGGGGCAATCTTATTCGCGATATCTTGGATCCGTAAACCAGAAACTCCGACAATACGCCATAGGTTCATGACAATGGCAAATGTGATAAACATTGAGGCAAAAACAGGGAATGCCATATCTATTTTATAGATATTGGTGAATACGGCCGTTTGGGTTAGGAAACCTGGGCCAACTGATGTCATTGCCATTAAAAAGGCAACACTAAGAATTGCTTTATTTTTCCAAGCGTGAGTATTTGTTACGCTAGTTGTAGGTGTTATTTTAGGTGCGGTTTGGCTGGTCATTCTGGTCTCAAAAATGGTTGTCTCTCACTTTATAAAAATAGAGAAACAACTGACCGAGATCAGCTGATATAGAGCAAAAAGAAAAGATAGGGTAAGCCGCAGCGGGCCGCTTTTTGCTGGGGGCGGATATTAATGATTACCTATAAGCAAGTCAACAAATTCATGGTTAATTTCAGAGGACTAGTCAATTTTAGCCATGAATATCTTGGGCATTGTAGGTTGATTGTATATCCGTTTTTTTAGAGAGCGCTAAATGAATGATGTCGATTCAAGCCGCTATAAATAAGAGCATATTTAAGGTTCGTTGATAACGTGTACTGATTGGGCTTATTGACGTGAATCACGCTCTGAGCGATAACTTAATCAGGGTTAACATGCAGGGGTCACTATGGGTACTAAAGTTAGAAAAGATAATTGCTATCGAATCACCATTGAAGAAATTGGCATAGATGAGCAAGTTAAGGGGAGGACATTAGAGTTTGAGTTGGAAGATAGAGAAGATCTGTTCAAAATTGTTGAAAGCCTCAAACAAGCGAGCGGTTTAGATGCATCATTGGCGACTAGAGTCGGAGTTGCATTACGTCTATTAGGGCCAGTGATGATGGGGGATCGTAAACATCCATTGTTTGTGGATTTTATGCCGCACTTTAAAACGTTTATGCAGCATCTGAAAAACACGGTGAATAACAATAAACCTGCAGATACTCGTGATTCTTAGGTTTTTTATAAGAGTATGCTTGTTATTGGTTGAGAGAAAAGCTGGACTCAATAGTGAAAAAAGTTTGTGTCTTGAATACTGGCGAGAATCCACTAACATTTGTGACGGTCGCTATTGAGCATAGGCCTTGTATTGCCTACAATAGCGCACTTTTTATTTACAGCAATTTATACTACAGGCCAGGATTATGACTGACACTACTGCAAAACCAGCATTACCAGATCGTCTTTCAGTTAACCCACGTAGCCCACATCATGTGGAAGCTATTTTTGAATTCGATATCGGTATTACGGTTAACGGTAAAGAGCGTTTTGATGTTGAAGAATACTGCATCAGCGAAGGTTGGGTTAAAGTGCCTTCTCACAAAGCATTAGACCGTCGTGGTCAGCCTTTGATGATCACTGTAAAAGGCACTATTGAAGCATTTTATAAGTAAACATAAGCTTTTATTATGCTTAATCAATTAAAAGGTCGCGTTAGCGGCCTTTTTTGTTGGCGTAATTTTGTTGTTATTAACTCATTAAAGATAAACTGCTTTTGATACTGATTGGTATTGTCATTTCGCTGATATATATTGGTTAATCTAACCGAGTAAACAGCACAAAGTAGAGGGCTTGAATGTCTTTAGCCAAAATTATCGCTAGTATTATCTTCCTTGTTTCCCCCATGGCTTTTGCCAATATCAGTTTAGCGCGCGAACAACCTCAGCTCCAAACTCATAAGCTTAGCTTAAATGCCTTTGAAAATATTGATAAAGCGCTGCCTTTACCACCTGAACTGCTGACAAAGATTTATCCTGACGTTGCCGTTATCCGTTTAAATAAAGCAAAAGATTTGATTGCAGAGTTTGACAATAATCACTATCAACTGAGCACTGTACTCCAAAGCCAACAGCTCCCTAGTTACTTTATTGAAAACCTACCTAATGATTTAAATGAGCTTACGGTAGCTAATAAAATCTCAGGTTTTATTCGTTTAATGTTACCGACGATTAAGGCGGTTAATAACCAGTTATTACGAGTCAGAGCGCAGGTTATTACGCTATCAGCAAAGCCTAAATCACAGTGGTCGGCAGCGGAAACTCAGTGGTTACAAGGCTTGTTTGATACATATCTTGTAGAGTCTAAAAATATTGATGAGCTTTTGCTGCGGCTCGATATAGTGCCTACTGGTATGGTGCTGGCTCAGGCGATAGATGAAAGTGGTTGGGGCAGCAGTTATTTTGCTAAAGCTGGCAATAACCTGTTCGGTGAGCATTTATCACAAAGCGGTGGGGACTATTTAACGACGCCTGGTGGCGATGTAAAGGTGGCTGCTTTTGCTAATTTGTACCAAAGTACGGCGAGTTACATGCATAACCTGAATACGACTTTAGCGTATCAAGAGCTTAGAATATTACGCCGTGCTTTAGCGCAGAAAAATCAATTAACAGGTTATGAGTTGGTGCAAGCTTTGACTCATTACTCGACCAGAGGCCAAGCATACGTAGATAACCTGCGCGCATTGATTAAGCGACATAGTTTAGATAGTTACGCTAAAGCAAATTTACTTGAGACAGGCAGCAAGCGTTATCGGTTTAATGAACCGATTAAGCGGTAATTTTCTAAGTTAAAATAATACTAACGAGAGATTTTTTTGTGGACTCTATTACTCAAGCGGCGTTAGGCGCCACGGTTGCTGGCGTTATAGCGGGGAAACGTTGCAATGCTAAAGTATTACTTGCAGGTGCATTGCTTGGCACTTTACCTGATTTGGATGTATTTATTGATTACGGTGATGATATTAGTAATACCGTTAAGCATCGTGGTTTCTCACATTCGTTATTAATATTATTGCCGTTTTCTTTATTGCTAGCTGGTTTATTTAAACGTTTTAAACCGTTAGCCGGTTGGTCATTTTCTCGATTGTGGTTTCTTATTGCTGCGAGCTTAATCACTCACCCACTACTAGATACGTTTACGAGTTATGGCACCCAGTTACTCTGGCCCATTGCAGGTTATTATTCGTTGTCGAGCGTGTTTATTATTGATCCCTTGTATACCTTGCCATTACTTATTGCTATTGGCGTTGGCTTAGTAAAACGGCCATTACTGAGTCGGTGCTGCGCGATTGGCTTGATACTATCATCAGTCTATTTGGGTTGGACACTGTTTGCCAAAGGGCTGATTGAGAACCGAGCTGAAGCTAGCATCGCTGCGGTATCGATAAATGCAGATGCTGTTTTTATTACGCCAACGCCGTTAAATACCTTGTTGTGGCGAGTGGTGTTCCTCGACGGCGAACGTTATTGGGAGGGCTTAGCATCGGTATTAGATAATCAACCTAATATCGAGTTTATCGCTCAGCCTAAGGGTCAGTGGCCGTTAGCTGTAGAGCCTAGTGAGCTGACAGCACTACAAACCTTTACTCATGATTTTGTGCGCTATGACGTGCAAGCTGACGATTTGGTTGTGAGTGATTTACGCTTGGGTATGTTTGGTAACTTGGCCTTTAAGTTCAAGTTTGCAGAGCTAGGCGATAATGGTAAGTGGCAACCGATACTGCCCACTCGCTTGCCTCAAGGTACTACTAGAGGTGATATGAGCAAGCTACGTGACCGTGCTCTAGGTGACCAAAGCATTAATGCAAGCTTAGACTTATGTGCAGCGGCAACTTGCTAAAGTCACCCGCGGAGCGACTAGGATTTCCTTGCAGCTCCGCGTTATCGTCAATTATTTATCGCCTTCATTTTTATTGATTAACAATATCACCAGTAACATACCAAAAAAGGTCACAATACTGACTTGTAAGGGACCTGAGATCTCAAAGCCCATTTTACTGCCATTGAGAATATCAAAAATATCTTTTAATGCACCGATTGAGATCAGCGCCATTGAACCAGATAAGACGCGGGTAAATCGTTTACTGTTGCGGGTACGAATTTTTTCGTAAAGTTTACCGGTTTCGTTGATGATCTCTTGTTGGCGATGCTGGATTTTATCTAAGGTATCTTGAGTGCGGGTGTGCAGCTTTTCAAAATCCATATAATGAAAGACCTTTTGGATCATCCTAGTATGGTCTGGGAAGGTCATCATACTACCTGCATTAATCAGATCTAATAACCAGTGAGCATCAATAGTAAACTGCTTTAAACACTCGCCTTCATCGGTAAGCTTTTTAACCTGAGCTCGCAATTTTGCCGCTGAGGCGTTTTTGCTTTTGAGCTTAGGGACGGCTTGCTCTAAGTTTATCCGTAGCTGTTTGTCGAGTAGCTTATTGGTTAGGTGAAACAGGTTATTGACCGCTGCTGCAACCTCCATCATTTCTGATGATTGCTCTAGTACCCAATTCGGCTGCTGTAATAAACCCAGTACGCATTCATGGTGGTTAGTAAACACAAACTCGTCGTGGTTATAACAGTCTCGATTAAGGTTATGTTGCTCGTGGGTGACGCTGCGCAGGCACCAATCATCAACGGCACTTCGGAGTTCTCGCTGCGGTAGTACAAAGGCTGGGTAAGCAAAGTGCGACTTAAGAGATTTAGCGGTCATGGCTTGGTGCTTATCGCCAATGCGTTCAGCAACTCTATCTAGCATGGTCGAGACAAAGCGATTTTCCGAGGTGTTAAAAATGATTAAGTCGTCGACCTCTTCTTTATAGTGGTCAAAAAAACGATTTAAGATATCGCCAAGTTCGCTAAAACGATGTTTGGCAAAATCTTCTAACAGACCCACTTGTTGATCGTGCCAGCGCATATCTTGATCCATCGCAAAGGGGGTACCTAAAGACATGGCGTGACGAACGCCGCTCGCAGTGACATTATCGAGTGGTGCTTTTAGATTCAGTGCAAATATGCCCATTGGATAGTAAATAAGTTCGACATCAAACGTTAGTCGTTGACCGCTGTCGGTTTTATTACGAAACGGTAAGCTTAGCTCTGGTAGCTGCCATGAATAGATATCTTCAAAGTCTCTGGCAATGCCGGCCCAAATGTCATTTAACATATTACTTTGCGGCGTTTCTGCTGCCCAATCACTTAGATAAAGAGGGTGCTTGGCTGGGGCGTTGGCAACAATATCTTTTAAGGTTTGCCTTAACTCTCTCGTTACAAGGTGATTGATATTGGCAAAGTAGGAAATACTTATCATACCGCGCTCAACAATTAGCTCACCTGAGGCTTTTTGTCTGTTTTCACTAAAGAAGGTTAAAGGTGGCCACAGTGCTTCAAGATCCGTTGACATGATGTATTTGTCATCAGCTGTTAGCGCATTGACTGCTTGTATAAACTTAGGCCGTAATTGGGTCATCTTAGCAGTTAGTAATGTAGGCTCCCCCCAGCGAATAGCGTATAGCTCGGCAATAATGCTTATGCCGTCATTAAAGTGTTGATAAGCGGCAAATTCAGGAACAAGGTATTTGGCGTATAGCTGGTGTTCAGTGGTATTGAAGCTATTGGTCAGTGCACTGACGTGGGCAAGATGATTAGCAATATTGGTTGCTGCTTCAGCCATTAGCCAATCTTGGCTGGTGTATATGCCTCGGTCGATATAACAGATATCAATTTGAATTGCCGCGAAAGCACATAATGCTTTACTTAAACCTGAGTTTGGCAATGTTTCAAGGGCTGTAATGCTTGATTTAACTAAGGTTTCGGCATGCAGGTACCAGTTACTCTCTTCAATTTCGTGGCGGGCATAGCTGTAACAAGCACAGAATAATAATAGAACTTCAGCGGGTGGCAGTGATTGTAACTGTTCTTTATCAATCTTAGCTTGTTGCTCAAGTTGGTTTGTGATCTCAAATGCACTCGAATTGTAGCTTTGTAATGCTTTTCTGGCCCAGTGAAAACCTTGCTCAAAATCTTCAGCGCGAATGTATTCGAAAAAAGTATCAATAATGGATTGTTGGTTAGGATCCATATCCAGGGTCATAGTGCTTCCTTATTGAGTATGTTGTCACGCTGGTGGTTGAGTCTTGGATCTGTGCTGCTTAAGTAATAACTTTGAACAAAAATATGCTCAACTAGATCCCAAAGTTGCTGTGGACTAGGTAACGAGTTAGGCGCTTTACTAAGGGACATAAGTGCCATAGGTGTTGAGCCCATGTCGTCGTAATGCGGTGATAAATAGTCAATATTAAATCGACTAAAACCGAGTTTGTGATAAAAAGCTTCAGGGCCTGTTTCAGCTTCTACGAGCAGCCATGTTAAGTCTTGTTGCTGCTGAAAGAATGCAAATAGCTCATTGCAAAGCTGTTTACCTAAGCCTTGGCCTTGGCGCTCTGGAGCGATAAACAGATAACCTAATAGTGCAAACTCATGCTGAGGGTAAAGTTCTGTTAACGATACACCATAAACGCAGTCACCTTCATAGAGCACAACGCAGCGAGAACTCGCGTCATCAACTGCATGCTGCAAAGCCTCAACGGGTTCGCGTTCCCAATCAGGAAACACTTGGCAATAAATCGACATGGCGCTTTGCCACAGCGGACCAATAGCTTGCTTAAGTTGTTTTATCTGCATGATTTACCATATTTTTATAATTGTAAAAATCACATCAAATCTTGCCTAAACTCGACGTTAAAAACAAGATATCGGTTTTGTCTTAGTCATTACCTATTACCGATAAGGGGTTTAAAAATAGGTTAACGGGCCCACTCGAGTATCATTGGGATTAGCAATAGCTTGGATAAAGTAACAGTCTGTTATAACGGTTAGGGGCTGTATTGTACTCATTTTTAATGGAATGTTTAAAAGTGTGACTTGGGTGTGCTTTTTGTGTGATTTGTTTGCTTTGAGGCTTTCTATTTTAATAAATAAATCATATTCAGATCGTAGGCTGGGCTCAGTAGATAAAAGCGCGTTTTTACAACCGAATTTTCGTCATAGTTGGCCGTTAATATAAGCGTGAAACTATGTATGGTTAACTTATCACAAGGAGTATTCATGTCCCTTAGCCATCAGCAAAAAGTGTACATACCCAAGGACGTTCGTAGTAACCAGTATATTAGTGCAGAAATTATTGTTACCGATGCATTACTTGCTCACTACGCAGATTATAAGACTTGCTACGAGTCACTGAGTCGAACGATTTTTGATTTAGGTGAGCAACAAGAACTGTATAACTTGCATGTCATCACTAACGATAAGTTACCCGTAGTGCGTTTTCATACAGAAGCCTACAATTTCCCAACTGCTGAGCAAATCATCTTTTTCTACAACCCTGAGTACCATGAAGCTCAAAGCTTACATAGCAAAGATGATTACCGCGCCCGTAAAATTAGAATTGTATTTTTGGCAACCGGTGAAGATATTCGTAGTAATTCAGCTAATTTTCACATCAAGGTGCAATCTTTCTTAGCCAACTTAATGCCGCAGCTGCCCGAGCCAAACCTTAAGGTTAAAATTCGCGACCATCAACATTTGTCCTATGACCTGTTCGCCAAAGCGAAAGGCAAAAAAGAAAGCTATGGCTATAAGTTGCGCTCTATCAGCGACAGATATAAAGCGCGTGAATGTCCACTGCCAGAAGGGCATGGTTCATTATGCTATGTGACGGTAAAGCTACCGATAAGTCGTAAGCTTAAAAAAGCGTTTTTACCTGCGGGCACTAACGACTTTACACCGCTTTACCAAAAGCTAGAAGATGGCTTTATTCAAGCGACAGCAGCTAAGCAACTTAAGCACATCGCTATGGTTGCTAACGGCCTCACACCGCTAGTGCGCAATAGTAAATTTGATCAAGTTGACGGTACTGACGAAGTACAGATGCTTGGCTTTGACCCAAATTTAGAGCAACAGCAGTTTATCCGTCATTGGGACGGTAATCGCCTTGTTGAAACGGTCAGTTTTACTATTGCCGCTGAAGTGAAAGACAGTAAAGAAGGTGGGCTTGGACGCTACTTAAACCGAGTGGAAGAAGCACTTAAGATCTTTACTGCCGATCTGGAGTTTGATAAATCGCGCGAAGATCTTATGGTTCGATTCCATCAGCATATTAGTTACCAAGCGCCTTCGCAGTTGATTAGCTAATCCCTTTGGTGTGATACCACCGTTGAGATAGACAAAATGCCCTTGCATACGACAAGGGCGTTTTGATTTTGAATGTAAGCAAACATAAGGCTCACCATAAGTAACCGTAGTGTATGCTTATTGAGTCGACACCATCGTTATGATTGGCAAGATCGGCATTGGAATAGTGAGCAATGGAAACACCGAGTCGATGGTGCTGATTAATGATAATGCCAATACCTAGTTTATCTTCAAATAGCCAATTAGAGCCTAAGTTACGGTCGAGGTAATACGTATTATGGCTGTAGGCGGCGCCAATCCCTAACTCCAAATAAACAGACATTGGCTCAAAGTGCCATTGGTATTGAAACATGGGGTTAAGACTAAAAACATGATTGTTTGTTGAACCCAATTCATCCCAATGTTGAGCTGATAACTCAAGTCTTAAGTTAATATTATATTGGGATAAAAAGTCATCAAAGTGATTGATAGGTTGTGAATATGAGACTCGCCAAGTATCGCCAGCACGTAGATGGCTGTTTTTTGCCGGAGCGAAGCCATAGGCGAGTTCTAGCCCTGACTTAGCATAGATAGGGCTGGAGAAAAGCGATAACAGTATTAATTTGATCACTAGAGTATATGATGTAAAAAATGTTCTCACCTTAACTCCTATAGGCGTTAACTCCATATGAGGACAATACTAAGAATGAGTATTAAGGGTAGTTGAGTTTTAACTGTAAAGTGAAACTGCATAAGTCTTGTTATTGGGATGAGTAGCATCATTAGCCAATGGGGATAAGCTCGGTGTGGTTTTAGCATTAACTATTTGTTGGTTAAAGCTTGAGATAATAAGCTGAGCCTGAAAAAATAGTCAAAATGATAAAACGGCAAAACCACATCTACGAGTACACAGACCTTAATGATTGAGCGTATTACTATTGCATTGCCCTCACTTATTCATCGCATTGGTAGAGAGCCTGTTAAGTTGGCGCAATCGGTTGCTAAGCAATGGGGGTGTGAGCTTAAACGTGTGCGTCGTTCTCGAAACTGGGGGCTAACGGGCGAGGCCCTGCAGGTCCAATCTTTTACACGGCAGCTAAAAGCAATGCAGTTAACGATGAGCAAAGCTGAGTTTGCTTATCTGATAAAAAAACTAGATGCTGGACTACTCAATCATGCTGATAAACTCGAGTCTTTAGAGGATAAGCTTGCTCGTTTCATTCGCCAAGAGCCCAATATAACCTTGGCTGAACTTATCCACCTTACTGGCTGCACTATGACCGAGGCCAGAACAGCTCGCTTTAATGCAGACGCTTGGTAATTCGAGAATAACTACTTTTTACATCACTGCTTCAATAATAGGCCTTGAGCAGGCCTACCTTAAACTTTTATATAAGTTGGTTTGAGATAGCCTCTAAATGCATTTCTAATTCATCTTCGGTTTTAGGCAATGAATTGAGTTCAAATGTCATAGGTACACTGCCGTTAAGCATAAATACTGAGCTTTCACCGTGATCATAGTGAAACCATTTTCCATTAACACATAGGTCGGTATAGCAATTTGGTAGGAGTTCCATAGGGTACCTCTATATTTTAGGTTTCATTATTATTTAAAAGAGATTTATCTGTATTTGTGTGAGCTTGTTTTGAAAGTGAAAATCGCACCGCGTGATCAAGCTCACCTTTATATGACATCAAAAGCGTTAGGAGCTCATTGATCTAAATCAATTACCGCAAAGGTTATGGTTTTATCGGTTTATTTTGTCGATACAAATCTCTTTTTTATGGTGATTAAAAGTTGGTTGGTAGTACTAAATGTTGCTTTGTTGCTCTTCTTGGACGATACGACTAATTTTGAGTTTAACCACTGCTTAAGGTAGAAATGTGTGGCTAAAATGGCACAAGTAAGTAAGGCATAAGCGCCAATATTTACAAAAGCTGAGTTATTGCTATCGCTTTTAAAACCAATAACTTGAACCAAATCCGACTAACTTATACTCTACTCGAAAGTAAACAGGTGGTGAACTTGCCTGAACCAGTTGTAGATTTAAGACGAAAATGAGGTTTACATGCTTAGCAGTAATATTTTTGATGGATTAGAACTTGATGATGTACTCCACGAGTATCTTGATGGATTGGATAGTTACGATGAGCCTTACTTTATCTGTATGCAACTAAGTACGACAGCTGATGCTGCGATAAAGATGTTGATCCCTGAGCTTGATCATCTCGATGGCGACATCTATGCCTTTAGGCTTGAAAAGCAGCTGCTATTATTCAGCCTTGAGTGCGAAGTGGACGAGGTCAAGTCACTAGCAAAGGTGTTAGTTAGTGCTTTTGCTGCTAATAAGGTGACCGCACAAATAGCGGTTTTTCATCACAACAGCTTAGGTAAGCCGGTTGAGACGTTGAAGTGGTCGACCCAATTATTAGAAACCCTCATTGAGAAATCGCCCAATGAGCCGATTGTCGAGTTTAATGATTTTTGCGATCGTGGCAATTGGCCGGGATTAAGCGGCTATGTTGAAGGGCTTGAGCAAGGCCACGGCGCTGATTTCGGCTATGATTATGATGAAGACGACGATGATGATTTTGATGACGACGATGAAAACGATGATCGTTTTGATGAACATGGTTTTGATAAGGATGGTCTAGATGCCAATGGTTTTACCGCGCTTATTCAAGCCATTTTAGCTAAAGACGCCGCATTAGTTGCTAAGATGATAGCAGCTGGCGCAGATGTCAATCAGGGCGATTGGTACAAAAATACCCCGCTTAATCATGCAGTGAAAAGCAGTACTGCCGAGATTGTCAGTTTGCTACTTGAAGCTGGCGCTAATCCCAATCAAGCGGGCAGTTATGGCACGTTAGCACTCAATATCGCCAGTTTTAACGGCATGTTACCAATCATGCAGTTGTTATTATCAAAGGGCGCAGACGTTAACGGCTTAGATGATGAAGCTGAGAGCGCACTGATGGCTGCATCCGGTCAAAGCACTGCCGAGGTGGTGGCATTATTGCTGCAATCTGGTGCCGATAGTAATGCGCTCAGTGACGATGGTAATACAGCACTAATTAAGGCTGTTATTGGTAATTATAATGAACGTGCTGCGATTGTTGAGTTACTGCTTGCTAATGGCGCTGCCAAGACGATACATCATCAGAATATTCATGACTCAAGCGCGATGGATTTGGCTGTAGACCGTGAGCATCAAGACATTGTTGAAATATTAAAGAAGGCGATGTAACAGCGGTTTTCGATATTGATGCCTTCAACATGAACTAAAGGGATAAGCTTTACGGCTTATCCCTTTTTTATGATGCAAAAAAACTGTAAACCAGATTAGAGGTATATGCGTATTTACCTCTGTAGAGGCCAATAGGTGCCTTTATCACTGCAGCCAAAGCAAGGGGCTTTGTTATTAGCACTGTGATGAGCAAAGCTTCCAAGGGGTCTTTATGTCTTTATCGAAACATCTATTCGTTTTTAATCATGTGGTTGCTAACGGCATAAAACGTGATGATAAATATCATTTAGATGGCTTAACGGCCTGGCATGATATCGATGGCTACACCTGTTATTTGGGCTATCAAGACTTAGTGATGACGCTGATGTTTCACGGCCGTTTTGCTTATGAGTATCAAAAGCGGCTGACCTACAATGAGTTTAATACACTCATTCAAACGCGATTTAGACAGCTTAATCCTCCATAACCTTGTTAAACATAATTAGTTTTTTACCACAGAACCCGATAAAAAATGAATCTCAATTCTATGTTGCTACGTAATACCCCTTACCAGTAGCAACGATAGGCAAGCGCATGTCACCGCACAAAAAAGCACTCTTTTGCTTCACCAATGATTTAAGGCTAAGTGACAATCCAGCCCTTAACTATGTGCTGCAACATACTGAGTCTGTGGCGCTGGTTTATATTTTTAACCCGCAGGACTTTATTGCCGTTCGCTACCAACAGGCCGCAATGGGGCAGCGCCGCCTTTGTTTCATTATTCAGTCGTTACTTGTACTTAAGCAGCAACTGCAAGGCTATGGCCATCAATTGCAGATCTTAACTGGTGAGCCAAATAGCGTCTTGTCAGCGTTAATTAAAAATGAAGGTTTTACCTTAGTGGGGCGTACGGCTTCTGCAGGCTATATCGAACAACACAATTGGCAGCGCCTTGAGTTACAGTGGAGTAAGGTTTCAAACGAACAAGCGTCTGTTAACTTTATCTCAAGGTGGAGCAACAGCTTGTTTGATGCTGAGCAAATTAGTTCCCTTGGTGACGTGTTTACGAGTTTTTCTTGTTTCCGTCGCAAGTTGGAAAAGTCATTATTACCCGTGGCAAAACCTTGCCAAACTTGGCCACAGCAGCTGCCTAAAACCGTTGGCTTAACTGAGGCATCAGCACAGTTTAAAGTGAGTAAAGATTGGTTATCAGATAACAACGTTGGTGCAAGTACTTTGTTCAAGGCTGGCGAGTTGGCTGCTAAGCAGCATCTGAGCAATTACTTTTTAACATCGCTCCCCCACAGCTATAAAGCCACGCGTAATGCACTAGATGGCTTTGACAATTCCACCAAATTTAGTCCGTATCTTGCTAATGGCAATATGTCTGCTCGGCAAGTATGGAACGCGCTTAAGCATTTTGAACTAGAGCAAGGTCCGAGTGAATCGAGTTACTGGATTGGTTTTGAGTTGTTGTGGCGTGAATATTTTCATTGGTTGGCGCAGCGTATAGGCGTAAAACTTTTTCAATTTAAGGGCATGGCGAGTAGCGCGCCATTGACCAGCTTTTTTTGCTGCCATGCAGGCTTTTGCAAAAGCCTTACAACAAGCTGGGCACCAGGTGCTACATCTGACTCTTGATGACACTGCGCAATACGCGGATTTACCGGCGTTATTGATGGAGTTAATTACTGAGCATCAAGTGAGCGAGTTTCACTATCAATTACCCGATGAATATCGGCTGCGTCAGCAGTTGTCGCAGTTTACCGCTTCGTTGGAGATTACCAGTCTCGCGTTTGAAACTGAGCACTTTTATTTGACTGATGCTGAGCTTGGTGATTATTTTGCACCGGGTAAAAAGCATCGTTTAGAGCATTTCTATCGCAAGCTGCGTCGCCGCTTTGATCTATTAATGCAAGGTAATGAGTCTGCTGGTGGTCAGTGGAATTATGATGCTGATAATCGGCAAAAGCTCAAAAAGGCCGACTTTGACGCTGTGCCTGCGCCGCTGATGTTTGCTAACGATGTCAGCGCCATATTAGCTAGGCTAGAGCGCCATCATGTCAGCACGATTGGGGCTGCCCACCAACAGCTGTTGTGGCCGACAACACGCAAACAAGCTAATGAACTATTGCAGTTTTTTTGTCGTCACTGTTTAGTCAATTTTGGTCGCTTTCAAGATGCGATGACCCATGAGTTAGACATGACCGCAGCGCCTGTAAATGGCGAGTTAGCGCTCGGTTCAGACGCCAAAGTTGAACAAGTCACGACTGCAGAATACAAAAAGCAATGGAGCCTGTATCACTCGCGGTTATCGTTTGCGCTCAATGCCAAAATATTAAGCCCACAGCAGGTGGTCGACACTGCTATAGCCTATTTTGAGCAAAGTGATGGCGCCATCACCTTGGCGCAAATAGAGGGTTTTATACGGCAAATTCTAGGTTGGCGCGAGTTTGTTAGGGGCGTTTATTGGGCCAATATGCCAGATTACGCCAGCCTTAATCACCTTGCTGCTAATCGTCAGTTGCCAAGCTGGTTTTGGGATGGCGACACCAAAATGAATTGTATGCAGCACGCTATCAAGCAATCGCTCGATTATGCCTATGCACACCACATTCAGCGCTTAATGGTAACCGGAAACTTTTGCTTAATCGCCGGTATTGATCCCGATGAGGTGGATGCTTGGTATTTAGGCATATATATCGATGCTATCGAATGGGTCGAGATGCCGAACACCCGTGGTATGAGTCAGTTTGCCGATGGCGGCATTGTGGGCTCTAAAGCCTATGCCGCCAGCGGTAACTACATCAATAAAATGAGTGATTACTGCAGCGGTTGTCAGTACGAGGTTAAGCAAAGCCACAGCGATAATGCTTGTCCGTTGAATGCTTTTTATTGGCATTTTATGCAGCAGCATATTGATGATTTTAAGGCTAATCCACGCACGCGTATGGTTTATGCAAACTGGCTAAAAAAGCCAGAGCAGACACAGCAACTTATTTTACAGCGGGCTGAGCATTTACTCGCCCATATCGATAATTTATAAGGATATTGATAATGAAACATATCGGGTTTGATGACATAGATAAGATGGAGCAACGCGCGCGTGCACACTTGATTAATAGTTTATCTGGATTTAAAAGCGCCAATTTAGTCGCAACGATAAGTGAAGACGGGCATAGCAATGTGGCGATAATTAGCTCGTGTTTTCACCTCGGTGCTAGCCCTGCATTGATGGGGATGGTTATTCGCCCAGATAGCGTGCCGCGCGATACCTTAAGCAATATTGAGCAAATAGGCTGCTATACCATTAACCATGTGTCAGCCAATATCTATCGTCAGGCGCATCAAACTTCAGCGCGTTATGCCGCAGAGGTGTCAGAGTTCGAAAAAGTCGGTTTATCTGCTGAATTTGTTGCTGGTATTGAGGCGCCTTTTGTTGCGCAAAGTCAGCTTAAATTTTCGCTTGAGCTGAGAGAAATAATGCCGCTGGCAATTAACGGTACAATCTTAGTTATAGGCGAAATCACTCATATTATGGTGGATGAGTCAGGCCTAAAAGACGATGGTTATATTGATATTGAAGCGCTGGAAAGTGTTGCCGTTTCAGGGCTTGATAGCTATCACCAAACCCAAAGATTGGCGCGCTTAAGTTATGCAAAACCTGATAAAGCCTTGGTGACACTGCCGATAGATGCCTGACAGGTTTCAGTTCATTCAACCCGCAGTTTTTTTAGTTTAATGGCTATTTATATTTAAAGGTTATTTAGCGCTAGCTTATCTAAGTTTGATCTGTATCAGCACAAAAAAACATCATGCCTGCATAATCAAGTTGTACTTGATTGAGCAGGGGGATGAGTGTCAGATCTCAAGCTATTAAACCGTAAGCTATTAGACAGCAAAGTAAGCGATAGTAAGCTGATTACTCTGCTTAAAGTCTGTATCTCAATTGGGCTTTGCTTAATTTTATTGGGGATCTACCTGCATAATTTTAACGACACGATTCATGCTATGGGTGTTAGCGGTATTATCATTAGCGCCGTATGCGTGGCCTTTGGCATGGTGTTGTCGCTGCCGACCAAAATGTATCTGACTTTTGTTTTAGTTAAACGTGAATCAGAACAACAGCAATAGTTTATTCTCAATAAACTATCTTCAATAAAGTGTTCTTAATTAGCTCGTTTGTAGGGCGTTAATTTACCGTAATCTGTGCTTTTAGTTAATTAACCCAAGACTAATGCGCAAAAAACACCGATAATTCCCCAATACGTTTATTTAGCCTTAACACTCGTTGAGTAACATGCTCATTATTGAGCAAACAACTCATACACTAGACTTGTTCTTTAGGCACGCTCGCAACAAAGTGGAAATCATATCTAATGGAAATCAAAGTTAACTTTCTCGATAATCTGAGATTAGAAGCCAAGTTCGATGACTTTACCGTCACCGCCGATCAGCCAATCCGTTATAAAGGCGATGGCTCAGCACCGAGTCCATTTGATTACTTCTTAGCATCATCTGCTTTGTGTGCGGCTTACTTTATCAAGGTGTATTGTAAGGCTCGTGATATTCCAACTGAAAACATTCGTTTGTCGCAAAACAATATCGTTGATCCTGAAGATCGTTATAACCAAATTTTTCAAATCCAAGTTGAATTGCCAGACGATATTTCTGATAAAGATCGCCAAGGCATTTTGCGCTCGATTGAGCGTTGTACTGTTAAAAAAGTGGTGCAAACTGGCCCAGAATTTAAGATTGAAACCGTTGAAAACCTAGATGCAGACGCCAATGCGATGCTGATGGGACAAGATGATAGTGATGCGAGCACCTACATTTTAGGTAAAGATCTACCGCTTGAGCAGACCATTGCCAACATGACTGGCATGCTTGCTGATTTAGGCATGAAGATTGAGATCTCATCATGGCGCAATATCGTGCCAAACGTGTGGTCACTGCATATTCGTGATGCGGCATCACCTATGTGTTTCACTAACGGTAAAGGTGCAACCAAAGAGAGTGCATTGTGCTCAGCATTGGGCGAGTTTATCGAACGTCTAAACTGCAACTTCTTCTACAATGACCAGTTCTTTGGTGAAGAGATTGCGAACAGTGAATTTGTGCATTACCCAAATGAAAAGTGGTTCGCACTAACTGACGATGACTCACTGCCAACTGGCATTCTTGATGAATATTGTCTTGAGATCTACAACCCAGAAGGCGAGCTTGCAGGCTCTAATCTGATTGATACTAACTCGGGCAATATCGACCGCGGTATTTGCAGTATTCCTTATACTCGTCACTCAGACGGTGAAACGGTTTACTTCCCGTCAAACCTGATTGAGAACTTGTTCTTAAGTAACGGTATGAGCGCGGGTAACAACATCCAAGAAGCACAGGTTCAGTGTCTGTCAGAGATCTTTGAGCGTGCAATTAAGCGCCAGATCATCGAGCAAGAAATTGTTCTACCAGAAGTACCAATGAGCGTGCTTGAAAAGTATCCAAGCATTCTTGCAGGTATTAATGGTCTTGAAGAGCAAGGTTTCCCGGTTGTTGTTAAAGATGCATCATTAGGCGGCCAGTTCCCAGTGATGTGTGTGACCCTAATGAACCCGAAAACTGGCGGTGTATTTGCCTCATTTGGTGCACACCCAAGCTTTGAAGTGGCATTAGAACGCAGCTTAACAGAGCTGCTGCAAGGCCGTAGCTTTGAAGGTTTAAACGATGTACCAAAGCCAACCTTTAACAGCATGGCAGTCACTGAACCGGAAAACTTTGTTGAACACTTTATTGATTCAACAGGTGTGATTTCATGGCGCTTCTTTAGCAACAATGCTGAGTTTGATTTCTGCGAGTGGGACTTCTCTGGCACCACCCAAGAAGAAGCTGACAGCTTATTTGGCATTTTGGCTGACTTAGGTAAAGAGGTTTATACCGCTGAATTTGATCAACTCGGCGCATCAGCGTGTCGTATGTTGGTACCAGACTTCTCAGAAGTGTATCCAGTCGATGATCTTATTTGGGATAACACCAACAAGGCACTGGAGTACCGCGAAGATATTCTTAATCTGCACTCGCTTTCTGATGAAGAGCTAGTGGACTTAGTTAACCGCTTAGAAGAGAGCCAGTTAGATAACTACACTGACATCCGCACCATGATTGGTATCGTGTTTGACGAAAACACCGTATGGGGTCAGCTAACGATTATTGAGCTTAAAATCTTAATCTATCTAGCACTTGGCGCTGCAGAAGAGGCGATGGAGCTAGTTGATAGTTTCCTACAGTTTAACGACAACACGGTTGAACGTGGCTTGTTCTATCAAGCGGTTAGCGCAGTACTTGAAGTGGAAATGGACGAAGAGCTTGAGCTTGAACACTTTATCCATAACTTCAACCGTATGTTTGGCATCGATGTCATGCAAAACGTAGTAGGCACCGTTAGCGGTGAAGTGCGTTTCTACGGTCTAACCAAGACCAGTATGGCACTTGAAGGCATTGAGCCACACTTACGCTTGATTGAAAGCTACAAGAAGCTGCATAGCGCTCGCGCTAAGGCTGCAGCAAAGTAGGCACTCACCTGCACGCTAAATAATAAATATTAGCTTGATTAAAGCGAACCGTTTTTGATTAAACGGTTCGCTTTTTTGTTTCTGTTGATAACAAAAAGTTATCATAATAAGAAAATATCATAATTATTTATCTTGGGTTAATTACCTTAATATAGCCTCCATAGATTGCTTACGCGGGAGTGATAATCATCCCTGCTAGCAAGATCAGCGAATGTGTTTTGGAGCTAAAGATGAAGTTTTTACACACCATGTTGCGTGTTGTTGATTTAGACAAATCAATTGAGTTTTACAGCAAAGTGTTGGGTATGAAGGTACTTGAAAGAACAGACAACACTGAGTACCGCTACACCTTAGTGTTTGTTGGCTTTGAAGCTGGCGGCACCACAATCGAATTAACCCATAACTGGGACACCAACAGCTATGAAAAAGGTACTGCATTTGGCCACTTGGCGTTAGGTAGCGATGATATTTATGCTGCTTGCGACAAGATTAAAGCGCTTGGCGGTAATGTGACTCGCGAACCGGGGCCGGTAAAAGGTGGCTCGACTCATATTGCCTTTATTACCGATCCTGATGGCTATCAAATAGAGCTTATTCAGCTTAGCTAGTTGATTACGATAATTTATATCTCAAGTTAACCACGTTAGTTCGTCGCACAGGTTTATCACAGTCATCAGAATTTAACAGCGCATAGCAGCGTCGATTAAGAGGCATTTAAAATGAAAAACGCATTATTTCAACCAGTACAACTTGGTCGCCATACACTTAATAACCGTATTGTGATGCCACCAATGACCCGCTCGCGCGCTACTCAACCGGGTAATGAAGCGAACGATATGATGGCGACCTATTATGCTCAGCGTGCATCTGCGGGGTTAATTGTTGCCGAAGGCACCCAAATTTCGCCAATGGGCCAGGGCTATGCGTGGACGCCGGGTATTTATAGCCCATCACAAATTGCCGGTTGGAAGAAAACTACTGACGCCGTACATGCCAAAGGCGGGGTTATATTTGCTCAGCTATGGCACGTTGGCCGTGTGACACACCCTGATAATATTGGTGGTGAGCAGCCAATTTCCTCATCGGCACTGAAAGCGGAAGGCGTAAAAGTATTTATCGATAATGGCAGTGATGAGCCGGGCTTTGTTGAAGTGGTTGAGCCGCGCGAAATGACAAAAGCCGATATCGACATGGTCATTGGTCAATACCGTCAAGCCGCGCTAAATGCAATTGAAGCTGGTTTTGATGGCATTGAACTGCACGCGGCTAACGGTTATTTGGTGAATCAGTTTATTGATTCAGAGGCCAATAACCGCACTGACGAATACGGTGGTAGCATTGAAAACCGTTTACGCTTTTTAGATGAAGTGGTTGCGACTATGGTGGATGCCATTGGTAGCGACAAAGTCGGTGTGCGTCTAGCGCCATTTACCTCACTTAATGGTACTGTCGATGCGACCCCGGAACAGACATACACCGCAGCGGCAGCGTTACTCAATAAGCATAAAATAGTGTATTTACATCTTGCTGAAGTGGACTGGGACGATGCGCCAGAAACTCCTGCAGCATTTAAACGTGCCGTGCGCGATGCCTTTGATGGTGTGCTGATTTATGCCGGTAAATATAACGCTGATAAAGCGGCGCAAACAATTGCTGATGGCCTTGCTGATATGATTGGTTTTGGTCGTCCGTTTGTGGCTAATCCTGATTTACCTAAGCGTATTCAATATGGCTTTGAGCTTGCTAAGCACGACCCTGCCACCCTGTTTGGAGGTGGCGAAAAGGGATTAACTGATTACAGTGAATATAATCAGTAGCATTACCCGCACTTCCTAATTTAAAATAGTGTGCTAAACCAATAGCAATCCCATGTCAGTGGGATTGCTATTTTGTTTTTATGCTGGCTATTTTGATGTTGTCACTTCTCTCTCCATATCAAAATAACGTATCCATCTCCTTTTTAAGAGTGCTCAGAATGCGCGGAGTATTGTATCTGTTTATCGCCACCTTATTGGCTGCAATGGGCTGGATTGCCTCAAAAGTTGTGGTGCAATCGATGGCGGGAGAAATGTTTATCGCGAGTCGATTTATACTCGCAAGCCTGATTTTAGTGCCTTTTTGCTATAAAAGTTTGCTTAAGCTAAGCGCTAAGCAAGTGTTGTCGGCCTGCGGAGTCGGGGTGTTTTTAGGCTTAGCATTACAAGTATGGATTTATGCGGTATCGATAAGTGATGGCTTATCTGAGGGCGCGTTTATCATGAGTCTAGCGATGATTATTGCCCCGCTAACGGCTTGGTTACTGTTTCAAGTTAAGCCCAATCGGGCTTTTTGGATTGCACTGCCAGTCAGCGTTAGCGGCATGATGTTAATGAGCTTAACCAATGGCTGGAAGATGGAGTCGAGCCAGTTATTGTTCTTGCTCGCATCGGCATTGTTGTCGGTACATTTTGTGATGAATAAGCGTATTAGTGGCAAGCTTAAACCGCTAGTATCTATCTGTTTGCAGCTATTTGTTGTTGGTTTAGTCGGCTTGTTATATACACTTTATACTGAGCCTGAAGCTGTAGAGTTTTCTAATCAATTGCTGGTATGGTTTGTGCTTTCGACTGTTATGGCCACTTCAGTGCGTTATTTATTGCAGACAATGGGACAGTACAAGGTCAGTATGGAAACTGCTGCGTTGCTAATGATCTTAGAACCGATTTGGACTCTATTGCTTAGCATTAGTGTACTAGGTGAGACTCTAGAGCCGCAAAAGTTACTCGGCGGCGGAGTGATATTTCTGTCTTTGATTATCTATATCAAGCTTTCTAGGTACTACGCTAAGGTGGAGTTGGCAAAGATGGAGCTAACTAAATCAGCATAAAAGCGGATAAAAAAAGCCAGCTAATTTAGCTGGCTTTTTACTATTATAGTCTGGGATTAACCAACAAAAATCATAAAGCCTTTTAAGATAATCGCGTTGACGATATCAACGAAGAATGCGCCTACAATCGGCACCACCATAAAGGCTTGTGGTGATGGACCTGTTCTTGAAACCAAGGCGCCCATGTTCATAACGGCTGTTGGTGTTGCACCTAGGCCAAAGCCACAGTGGCCGCCAGCCATGACTGCTGCATCGTAGTTACTGCCCATCATCTTAAATGTGACGAAATAGGCGAACAAAGCCAGTACTGCCGTTTGCACCACTAAGATTATGAGTAGTGGAATAGCAAGGTCAAAAATTTCCCATAGTTTTAAGTTCATTAGCGCCATTGACAGGAATAGCGCTAGCGATACCGAACCCAGCACATCAACACATTCGCTGTTAATTTTGTAGCTGCGAGTCAGCTCTGTACAGTTGGTAATCATCACACCAATAAACAGTGCGTAAACAAATTCTGGCATCTTTAGCCAGCTTGCACCAACAGCTTCAATTAGTGCGCTAGTCCATTTAGCACCAGCCACACAGAGCAGCATAATAAATAGCACTTCAAGTACGCTTTTAGCGGTTACTCGGTCAATTTCTAGCTGATCATAAGTTACTAGATCGGGGTGATCGGTATGGTGGTTACCACCAACACCATAACTTGAGACTAAGTTGTTTTTATTGATAAGGCGCTGGGCAACCGGGCCACCAATAATACCACCCATGACTAAGCCAAATGTTGCCGCTGCCATTGCGAATTCAAGGGTGTTAATTCCATATTCGGTTTGGAAAGTATCTGCCCAAGCAGCGCCGGTGCCATGACCGCCCGATAAAGTGATTGAACCGGCGATTAAGCCCATAAAGGATTCAAGTCCTAATAGGCTCGCAAGACTTACACCGACAATGTTTTGAATAATAATAAATAGCGATGCGACACCCAAGAAGATGAAGACCTTGCTACCGCCTTTTAGCAACAACTTATAGTTTGCGGCCAGACCAACAGTGCTGAAAAACATCAGCATCAGGGTGTTTTGCATCGATAGGCTAAAGTTTATCGTAATATTATTAAAATGCAGCACAGTAATCGCGGCAGCAATAATTAACCCGCCGACAATGGGTTCGGGGATATTGTATTTTTTTAATACTGGAATATAGCGGTTAACCGCGTGACCGATGAATAGCACAAGAATCGCGACTAAAAATGATTCGAGCTCGCCAATGGTAAAGACTGTATTCATATGACTCCTAGCAAAATAGATAAAGTCGTTATAAAAAAACCTTCAATTTGTTACTGACTTTTTGTTTTATTGATTTGTTTTTAATAGTTTTTTATGTTGTTACGCCTATTTAGTGGCGGCTTATACTGCCACACTTATTTATCTCTCGGATATCTCTGGTTGCTCGTAAAGTGAACGATTTGGATTAATATTTATTTATATTTGATCTTGGTAGCAGCTTTTATTGTGTGGGAGTGAGCTGTAGCGCAGTATTAGTCAGATATTCTGTTTGCAGTTCGAAATGGAGAGAATAGCGAGTTTGTGTTGTTTTGAGCTATTGGCTAAGTAAAAGTGAATTTCTGCACAAGTTAAAAAAACAAAAGCCAGTATGGAATACTGGCTTTTGTTGTTTATCTACCTATTTTAAACAGTCTGAATTGTTTAACTCAGCAGCCTTTCAATATAAGGCCTAACAGTGTCAACACTGTCGCAATGATTCGGAATCGATACACTATGATAGCCATCACCCGAAAAGGCTCTATCGATTTCAATGAGTACGCCAGTTTCTGCGCTATTATCAACAAAAGTGACTTCTAGCTCTTTAGCACCAAAGAAAGAGCGAGACTCCGGTTTGAACTCGTACTCTTGATAACACGGTAGCTGAGAACTAAAACTTTGCGCGCTAATGTAACCGACCTCAATATCAGACTTAAATAGACGGTAGCCGCTGTTTTCAATGAGTTCTAATACCGCAAGTTGAGTATTTGAAGGCACTATGACTAATGGATCTTTATCTGAGCCATCAATGCCATTTTTAATATCTAAGCCGGTTTGAAGCCACACTTTAGCAATACGCTGACCAAATAGACTGGAAGCAGGGATCTCTGGATGCAGATCTAACTCAAATTGATGAGTGATGGTTTCGCCTGGCTGTATGGTGATATCTAGGCTAGGTTGCCAGCTTTGCAGTACGAGACTTTTGTTGTATTTAACTTCATTGTCACCGATTTCTTGCTCGGCTTTGGCTTCGGCCATAATGGCAAATTCTAGACCGTTTAGCTCTTGCTCAACATCGCCACCTTTAATGATGACTTCGATAGCAAAGCTATCACCGGCACGTAATTGTTCATCAAGCAAAATGGTATCAACGGTTGCTTTGCCAATGCCGACACTGGCGAGAAGTTTTTTTAGCATTTATCTGTCCTTGGATATAAACAAGCTTGAGGCTGACACTAGCATTAGGCATGGTTTAGCTCAATAACTACTGTGTATTTAGCTGGTTAGTTAGACTTCTACAACAGAGTTAGTGCAATGGTTACAGCTAATATTTTTAGTATATAATCGAAAGCGCCGCAGCAAGCTTATTTCCCCTCTAAAAAACTCTGTAATATGTGATGTGAATCACTCATGTTTGACCCTCTCTCTACTCTACAATAGCGCCCCTTTCGTTACCTAAATCGAAATTGTTTAATCGTTATCTTCAGAACTACTGTTCTGGGGATTAAGTGCGCGCGCCGCGAATGGAAAATTGGCTTTTTTACAGTCGCTTTTACCGTGGCAACAGTGAAGTTAAGATGGAAATAATCTAGTTATGAGTACGCCAAGTAATGCACCGCACAGCGATGTAAAAGCTGCTAATACGGCAGCAAACTCTAGCGAAGTACCTGCAAAGTCGGGTTTGTTAGAGCGATTTTTTAAACTGTCAGCCCATAACACTAACGTATCGACTGAGGTCATTGCAGGTATCACTACCTTTATGACTATGGTGTACATCGTTTTTGTTAATCCACAAATCTTGTCAGCAGCAGGAATGGATGCCAGTGCGGTTTTTGTTGTCACCTGTCTGATCAGCGCCATTGGCTGTATCGCCATGGGCTTAATTGCTAACTTACCTATCGCGCTCGCTCCAGCAATGGGCCTGAATGCCTTTTTCGCCTTCTCTGTGGTCGTGGGGATGGGCGTAAGCTGGCAAATAGGTATGGGTACCATCTTCTGGGGGGCTGTGTGTTTTGCCATCGTGTCTCTACTTGGTATCCGCTCTTGGATTTTAACTAATATCCCAAAATGTCTGCGCATTGGTATTCCAAGTGGTATTGGTTTACTTATCGCCATGGTCGGTTTTAGTAACGCCGGTATTGTGGTCGCAAGCCCTGCAACCATGATTACAGTGGGTGACTTAAGCTCACTAGAATGTGTATTAGGTGCACTAGGCTTCTTTATTATCGTAATTTTAGCTTCTCGTGGTATTCATTCTGCGGTACTAGTGTCGATTGCAATCGTCACCGCTATTGCAGCTCTAATGGGCGACATTGAGTACACTGGTATTGTGTCTATGCCGCCTAGTATTGCTAATACTTTTGGTGAGTTAGATTTAGCAGGTTCACTTGATGTCGCACTTATGGGAGTGATTTTCTCTTTTGCGCTGGTAAGCCTATTTGACAGCTCTGGCACCATGATTGGCGTAACAGAGAAATGTGGCTTTACCGATAAACGCGGCCGTTTCCCACGTATGAAACAAGCCTTGATGACAGACTCTGCGACATCAGTTGTTGGCGCTTACATGGGCACCTCAACCGTTACGGCTTACATTGAAAGCTCGGCAGGTGTTGCTGCTGGTGGACGTACAGGCTTAACTGCGATTGTTGCTGGCCTTTTGTTTATTTTGGTGATTTTCTTCTCGCCATTAGCTGCAATGGTACCGGGTTACGCAGTTGCTGGCGCACTGGTTTATGTGGGCATTTTGATGTCATCAGAACTCGCTAAAATTGATGGTAAAGACTTAACTGAGTCGGCTCCAGCTTTTATTACCGCAGTGATGATGCCGTTTACCTTCTCGATAACTGAAGGCGTAGCAGCAGGTTTTATTACTTACTGCGTGCTAAAAGTTGGCACCAATCGCTGGCGTGAAATCCACCCTGGTGTAGCATTAGTGGCACTGCTGTTTATCATCAAATTTGCTTTTGTTGATGGTCATTAATTTCAATACTTAATGCATTGATGTTTAGCAAAATAAAAAGGCTCAGCGGATTACTCCGCTGAGCCTTTTTTAGTATTGCTTTACTGGATTAACGTGTACGTCTAAGTCCTAGCAGACCAAGTAACATTAGGCCAAAGTAACCCAATGAACCACCGTCATTTTTAGGTTTTACCTCTGGCTCAGGTTTAGGTGCTGGGTAACTTAGTGCAATAATCACAGGGTCGTGATCCGATGAACTAAATGCATTGTCAGACTTCTCTAGATCACCTGAATATTTGCTTGGGTATTCAAACAGGCTAGATTCAACTGAATTGATGTTCCAGTCTTCAATTGCTACCAGTTTATCGGCAACTAATTTGTTAGCTAGTGCATGGTCTAGGTTACCTAGCTCACCACTATAGCTATAGCCAAATGTTGCAGTGCCGTGGGCTTGAGTGTTTAAGTTGATAAGACCATAGCCTTTATCAATCTTGCTACCTTGACGTTCATATACGTCACCATTTAGTGTGGTCCAAGCTGCGCTCACTATTTCACGATTTGCTGTTGCTGCATCGTAATCGGTTAATACAGCGATGGGATCTTCCATGCCGTAAGAGTTCATGTCACCAATGACAAGCAAACCACCCTCTACAGTTTTTAGAGACTCGCCAAGTACTTTGGCTGCTGAAACCCGGAACTCATTACACTTACCTTGCAGATCAGCAGGATCTTTGCTTTCTGAAAACTCTAACCAGTCTTCTAAACAGCCTGAACCTTTTGACTTAAGGTGATTAACCACAACGGTAAGTTTTTCATTATTGATTTGGAAAGTTTGTCCTAAGCTATGACGCTGGAACTTATCGTAAGCAGGGCTGTACTCCAATGTGCCATTATTATCACGGCTAGCAACACCTTCAGTTGCGTGTTGCTCTGGTGTTGCAACGATAAAGGCATCACCGCTTGGGGTTACCTTGCTTGAACGATATAAAATACCCACTGCAATCGCATCACCACCAATGAACTCACCTTTATACTTATCGGCATCAGTAGCTTCAATAAAGGAATAGGCATCTTCTGCTGGCATTTCAGCGTTTAAGGCATCGAGCAGGTATTGAATTGAGCTATGCTCACTAAACCCGTTATTTTCAATCTCCATTAAGCCTATGATATCGGCATTCATTTCGGTAATAGCATTAACGATTTTAGCTCTTTGTAGCTGATAGTCTTCTAATGAGTGTGCACCACGACCACACCCACGGCTTGCATCTGCATCAGCTTGATCTTTACAAGTTGGGTTTAATGGACCGCCAATATCGCTATCGCTGGTGAACAGGTTTAGGACGTTAAAGCTAGCAACGCGAATGTCTCCCTGACTGGCAACTTCAGGAGCGTTTGTACGATCATTAATGCGAATAAAGTCACCGGCAGTAATTTCATTCGTCACGACTAAACGCGGCTCACCATAGCTGTAGCTAACAACGCCTGTCATATTGGTCATTTGATCACCAACACGAATATAGCCTGTTTCTGCATTGAATGTTGGGAAGTAAGGCACCTCACCATTTTTAGCTTTAAAGTCAGATTCTATATACAGCTCATTACCACGATTTGCTGCCTGTAATGCTGTCGCTTTATCTGAATGAGGGGCATAAACCTGTGTAGGCTTCATCAATGGTGTTTTATGAGAAAGCACCATATTGTTTCTTCTTGCTGCATAGTCATAGCTGAAAGTACGCGTAACTTTCATATCGCTACCCGCATCAAGCACAATTTGCATACCTTCGTAGCGGTTTAGCGCATCCTCAAATGACTCGCCATCAGCAACGTAAAAAGCTTCTGGTGCTGGCACGTCAGTTTTTTCGCCAATCACAAACTTTTTGTCTGCTTTAATATCGATTTGAGTCAGGCCATAGAAATCTTTAACTTTGCCCTTAACACACACTTGAGTGCCAGGCTGAATAGCTTCACTTGGAGCTTCACCTAAATAAACAAATACACCGTCAGAGGTGTAAGGTGAGTTATCCCCATTGATCTCTTGTAGATAAAAACCTTTAAACAGGCTTTCACCACGAGCAGTCACCACACCACTAATAGTCACTTCTTCATTTGACTCAAACTTACCTGATTCGATCAGTGGGCTAATACGACCAACGCCTTGCACATCGTAGATTGGGGTAATGGTTTCACCAAGGCAGCTAAAGCTTGGCTCTACAGGAATATCGCCACCTGCAAAATTACCATTGCGTGCACCGAGTCCGCTAAAGAGGTTCTTTGACTTAACCGTCCACTCGCTAGCTTGATAAGTGCTGTTAGCTGCGGTCACATTAGCATTACGCTCAACGGTAACATCTTTTGCCCAGTCACCAGTTGTGCCGATTTCACCAAACAGATCGACTTGCTCAGTTCCTTTTAGGATGGCAACTTTATCATCGCCATTGAAGTAAATTGCCGCACTGACGGAGTCAATTGCAGCATCTAATTCTATGGTGTTATCGGCATGGTTATTGGTGATCACTTTCACCGAACCAGCAGCAAGGTTTCCGCTTAAATTTAGAATAGTTTTAGCTGTGGCATCGCCTTTTGAGTAATAGGCTAAGGTGTAATCTGACAAGTCTACGCTTGCTGTACCTGAATTGTAGATCTCGATGGCTTTACTAAAGCCAGAGCCTTCTACATATTCACTTATCATAATATCGGCTTGTGCAGTCATAGGTAATGCAGCAGTGATTGCTAGCGCCAACGCTGACACTTTTGTAACTTTTTCCATGTATTCAACCCCGTTTTTATTATGTAGCCGTTAATTCTTGTTAACGTGCGCGAGGATTGTTACAGACTGATAACTTGGTATTTGTGATCTATGTCACATTTCTTATTTGCGAACGCTTAGTTTTCTTTTTGTGGTTAATAAGTGTGCGTTTGATCTTATTTAATCAGAGTCAGGGTTTTTATAGATTTTTGGCTCACCGTGTTTTGCGGGGTTAAATTTTGCTAGGGTTTTACTTTGTTGGTGTATTGGATTGCTTTTGATTGTTTTTTTGGTGTTATGAACTAAGATTTTAGCTACTTTTATGTTTACTATATAGCTGGTTTTTTAATTTGATTAAATGAACCGTCGTTATTAATTTAAGGGTAAAAATAGAGATTGTTTATCAAATAAAATTAGGTGAGAGGCAGAGTAAGGCATTTCTGCTGGCTTTACTTAAAACTGGAGAGTGATGGTTATTTTTGAAATAGCAGTATTGGACCTAAGACAGGCCCAATACCGTTAAGAATGAAGAGCGCTCCCATCATCAATCTAGATATTACTTATTGATGACCATTTGCCCTTTAACCCACACCTTACAGATGTTTTGACGGTTATTGAGGGTAATGATTTTCTCTAGCTTATCCTTAGGGCTGTCCATCTCATCAATAATAAAGATATTGCTGTCCGCAACTGCTATATCAACCACCAAGGCGTCAAACTCAAACCCTGGCTGGAACAAACCCACTTTAGCATCAATCGCTTGTCCACCGCCAACGGTCGCCATCCAGTAAGACTCTAAAAATGAGATACGACTGCCACCTTCGCCACGAGTATCGGCTGGTAAGTAAGTTGACGTGCCATCTTCACGAACCCGTGAATGATTAACCGCATCAAGGCAAGTGTGAAAGATTGATGGGATTGGTGCACCAGCTAAGTCACTACCAAGTCCGCATTTTAGGTCGTTATCCAGAATTTCACGGGTTTGCATTGCAGCGTTGGCAAAATACATGTTTGATAACGGGCAATGCGCAATACTTGCACCGCTTTCTTTAATGATAGCGTGATCGGCTGGGGTTAAGAAAATCGAGTGCGCAAGAATCGTTTTGTTGGTCATTAAACCATAATCACGATAGATCTCGGCGTCGGTTTTGCCATACATTTTCTGACTATAGTCACGCGCCCAGTCGCTTTCAGAGCAATGGGTTTGTACGTGACATTGGTATTTTTGAGCAAGCTCACCTAGACCTTGTAGCATCTCACTGGTGCAACTTGGTACAAAGCGTGGGGTTAATACTGGCGAGACTAATTGTTGCTCATTACCTTCAAGCGCCAATACTTGTTGGATGAAATCTTCAGTTTCAACCAGAGCATCTGCAGTAGAAGCTTCAATATAAAATGGTGGACACTGGCTTGCCTCATCCATATTCACTTTACCGACAAAGCCACGTTGGCCTTGCTTTAAACATTCGCGAGCTAGCTCAACAGAGCTGTCTTTATGAATAGTGGCAAAATACACCGCGCTAGTAGTGCCGTTAGCAAGCAGTGACTTTACTAGGCTTGGATAGATCTGCTTAGTAAAATCCATATCGGAAAATTTGGCTTCTAATGGGAAAGTATAATCTTGTAGCCAATCGTAAAGCGGTAAGTCTAGGCCTTTACCCGCTTGAGGAAATTGCGGCGCATGCACGTGCAAATCAACCATGCCAGGCATTAAGTATTGAGTTGAAGAAAGTTCAATTAGCTGATTGCTGCTGGACAATATGCTGACTTGGGTTTGGAAATCGGCATTAGTTTCGGTCAACACAGAAGCGATATTGCCTTGGCTATTAACTTGAATTAATGCCTTTGGTGCATACTCAAAATCACCTTTGGTTGGGCAATGAAAGTATTGTCCTAGGACTGCAAATTTAATCTCAGACATCTTGGTGCATCCATCTTATTTATATGTAGGGTCTATGCCGCGGGAGTATTACATGAGCACATTGAAAATTAATAAAATTAACTGTTATTTGTGAACTGGCTAATAGACTAAATAAGTCATTGCTGAATTTAACAGCTCAATCATCAAATAGAGGTTTTGTTCTTTGTAAGACAGGCTGTCAATTTTTGGCTATGATCTGTAAAGTACGCCCCATAAAATGCATGGGTAATTGATGAGCTATGCAAAGCTAAGTAAAAGAGATTTGAAAATGAATAACGATCAAAACGTAATCGATAATCTAGACGACTTACGTCGCTTTTTAGTTTCAGTTGAAACTGGTGGTATAGGTCTTGAAGGGGTGGCTGGTGTTGGTATGGCGACGAACATAGCTGATGGACGTCATTTTGTTGCTGTTTTTGATAATGATCAGAAGCTTTTGCATGCACGCTGGGTAAGCGACGAAGTTTACGAAAATGGAAAAGAGATGGTTCGTGACGGCGTAATGGGCAAGCATTAAGCGAGAGTCTTTAATGTGTAAACACATTTCATCGTGAAACAATCAGTGAGCCAGCATAAATTATATGCTGGCTTTTTTGTGTTGCAGCAGGGAGTTACAGTTTTAAGTTTTGATTCAAAGCAGCGTAAATCTAGGTTTAGCTTAAAGTAGTTATTTTTAAAGTGGTTATTTTTTACTTAAAAACAGTATTTCTGTGTGGCTATTAATTGGCATTTAGCAAATTCTATCGCTTTGTATGATTTGTAGTGTCAACTGGCTAAAAATATAGGTTTATTCTTGATTTTTTGGCTTTTTTGGCCAAAAAAACTGATTTTCTCATCTACTTCTTATGTTTCAATATTTACTCTAGCTTTATTGAGTGGGGCTAGGGAGGATTTTACTTTTAACAAATACAGCCGCTTAGAGTGATTTTTGAATAGGTTTAATTTTTTGGGTTGTTAAAAAGCTTTTATGTTTGTTATCATTTTGTGCGTAGCATGATTTTGTGAGCTTTCAGGGATGAGTAAAGTATTTGTTGCCGTTTTATGTTGTTTGAGCTTGGCTTTATGCAGTTCAGCATTTGCGAAAGTAGTGTATCTGTATAATTCACCTTTAGACATAAAACGTTATTACACAACACAAATTATAATTGAGCGAGATAATCATTTTTCAGAGTTAATTTATTTCGATTCTGAACAGTTTGTTTTGTCGCATCAATCGGTTGTGCTCGCCCCACTCAATGTCCCCTGCCTTGATAATGACGTCACTAACAATGCCAACTTAGGCGTGGCATATCACTATCAAGTTACAGGACAGCAAGTAAACTATTGCAACGTGAGTTCAGTTGACTTTCCTGTTTTAGCAAAAGTAAACAAGGTTTTATCGTTTGAACCAGGTGTAATGGTTTTGAAAATTCACTCTGATTTTCCAGCGGATTTCATTTTGCTCGGTGATCAGCTTTTTAATCGCTTATTTCAATTTACTTCATTAACTCGATTTCGTGCTCAATTTCCTGAGCTTGCGTTGGAGATTCAACGTAACAAACAGCTAATTGTGAGTGAAGGAGATCATACCTTTCAATTATTGTTACTTTCTAAAAGGATATAGAATGAAACAGCAGTTTAGTTTGAGTAAAAGCGCTTTATGTATAGGCCTAGCTTTAGGTTCAACATCAGCTATGGCCGCAAATAGTTGGCTTTCACGTGTCAATACGCAATCTGTGGATTACGTCAAGAAGATAGTGCCAGCGGCGCAGTTACAAACAACTCAAGCAAGCGTTAACGACTCAACAAAAGCCGTATTTGATATCACTATTTCTCTGCATAATAACCCAGAAGGAGCTGAGCAGCAGAAGTATGAAGAAATCTTAGGCCATTTTGCTGATGGTATTTGTGAGCAATCAAACGGTGAGCATAAGTTAGGTAAGGTCAGTATATTTAGGCAGAACAAGCACCGTTCAAAGTCAGATATTATCTGGGGGGAGAGGGAGTGGCCTCGCGCTAACGCTTCCGGTTTTGGCGCTAATGGTATGCATATTTGGTTTGGCGATGTGTTCCCTAATGGGGCTGGCCTTGGAAATGATCATGACATGCTACAAGATCCAATTGGATCAGGTTATACGTTAGCTCATGAATGGGGGCACTATGCTTATGGTGTGTTTGATGAATATAAGGGCAACTCAGCTTCAGGCAGCAGCAGTAGCCCTGTAAGCACTGATGTCGCTACTGATTCGATTATGAGCAACCAATGGCAAGCTAAAAATGGCGATATGAAATGGCTTAACCATTCAACATTGAGCAATATTGGTGATGTTGCACGGACTGCGCAAGGGCGAGTATACGGCAAAAGCGCTTGGGAAGTGATGTTGCAAGACACCAGTAATGACCCTAAATCAGGCCGTAAAACTGCTCAGCCTAATCGAACTCGATTTACGACTTTAGCGGCTAATGCTCCAGATGCCGCATCGCCTGTTAAAGAGGAATTACCAAGCTTGCAGGCTACCTGTCGCGATCAGCTCAGCTATGTCTGGGTTGAAGGTGACATTGATATGCAGGTTGTTATCGATCGTTCAGGTAGTATGGCAGGTTCGGCAATTATCAATGCTAAGCAAGCAGCGAGAACGCTTGTTGATGCAGTGGCAGAGGGCTCGACTGGAATCGGCTTGGTATCGTTTTCTAATGCAGCCACACAAGATTTTGCTGTTCAAAAAATCCCAGATGGTGACACAAGTGTAAAGCCTGCCTTAAAAAATAGTATTGATGCTATTCGTGCTAGTGGTTGGACAGCCCTTTATGACGGCAGTCAGTTAGCGCTTGATAATCTTGAAACTTATCAAACTAACTCAGGTAGTGGCGCTCCAGGTGTTGTATTTGTATTGGCTGATGGCGATGACAATAGCTCAAGTAATACAGAAGCAAGCGTTATCGGTGCATATCAAAATGCAAACGTACCAATCTTTAGCTTTGGCTATGGCTCCGCCTCGCCAACGGGGCCACTCCTCACTTTAGCTAATTCGACTGGTGGTAAATATTTCTCGTCACCAACTACGTTAGCTGAAATTACCGATGCATTTTTGCAGGCAAACGCAATTGCTACCGATAATCAGAATATTATTTCGTCTTCTAAAGGGATTACTAGCGGTAGCACTGTAATAGAAAGCATTGCTATTGACTCAGGTTTAGACAATATCAGTATTTTTGTGAACCATGATGGCAATGCTAACGATTTAACTTTTAATCTAAAAGATCCCCAAGGTGAAGTGGTTACAGGGGTGACATTTGATTGTAATCAAGTGAGTTACACTCAGTCTTGTAATGTCAATGTGCCGAGCAGCGTTATCACAATGGCTGGACATGGAGAGTGGCAACTTGAGATGGTAAACAGCCCAACAGCTTACGATGTTGATGCAAGCGTTAACGTCATTGCAGAGCCTAGTTTAGAGGGAAGTTATACCGTTTCTGTTGAAGGATTTACGGGTAACTCTATAGCGTATCCAAGCCCAATGATTTTAACTACGGCTTTAACTAAAGATAAGCTGATTACTGGTGCTAATGTCGTTGCGACTATTACCTCGCCTTATAATGGACTGTCTGACTTGCCAATGTTAGATGATGGTTTAAATGGCGATGCGGTTGCTGGAGACGGTATTTATTCCGCGATTGCGCCTTATGCAGCCAACGGTATTTATCAAGTTGAAGTGAAGGTTGATAACTCAAATAACACAGCTCAATATACTAGTACAGGTTTACTCACACCTGCGATTGATGGTTCAGAACCAGTACAAGAAGCCTTACCGACGATTGATGAGAACTTTGTTCGTATTGCTAAGACCTCGCTGGTGGTGACTGATGTACCTTACTCTGATAATAATGACACTTTCCAAGGGGCTGTTGATTTAGCGGCTGACAATACAGGTATAGATGGTGCTATAGATAATGCTGCCGATATTGATATGTATCAGGTTGCCAATGTTGATAATACGCAGGATTTAGTCGTTCGGGTTTCTGACTTAAGTTTAGATATGTTGCCACAATTGACTATCTATAAAGCGGATGAAACGACCAAAATAGTTGAAAATATCACTGTAGCAACTGACCCCTCGGCTACTGACTATTTGTTCTATAAGATCGCTGCTGCAGATCTAGACTCTAGTATCTTTATTGAAGTAAAACATGAAGATACGGCAGCATCGTTTGGAGGGTACCGTATTAGTGCGGGTGAGCCATTGAATACTGACGTACCGCCAAATAATGCACCGGTAGTGAATACAGACGCTGCTTCAGTTTGGGTTGGGCAAACCGTTAATGTATCTCCGTTACTTAATGACACTGATGCAGATGGTGACGCCTTAGTTATCGAAAGTCTTGATACTTCAGGGCTGAGAGGATCTGTGGGCTTGAATGGCGATACGCTAACCTATGATCCGGGGACTGCATTTAATAATGAAGTTGAGGGTTCAAGTATTGTTGATAGCTTCACTTACTTAGTGACAGATAACAAAGGTGCTTTTGTTGCTGGGCAAATAGATATTACGGTTAAGATCAATACGACTCCAACGGCTAATGCCGATATGGTAACTGTTGCAGAAGATCAAACCGTAACATTCACACCACTGAGTAACGACAGTGATGCTGATGGTCATAGCATCACTTTAAGCGGATTCCAGCAATCATTAAAAGGTACATTGACCGACAATGGTGATGGCAGTTTCAGTTATGATCCAAATGGTCAGTTTGCAGAGTTAACTCGAGATGAAATGGAAACTGAATCATTTACCTATTCGATTGTTGATGAGTTAGGTGCTGTAAGTACTGCAGGTGTAACAATTACGGTTGTTGGAACCAATACAGCTCCAGAAGCTCAGGCTGACACTGCTGAGACAGGGAAATCAGCAGATGTGTCTATTGATGTGATTGGTAACGATACCGATATTGATGGTGATAAGTTGACTGTTACAGCGATTGATAGCGTCTCAATTAAAGGAAGCGTAGTCAATAATAGTGATGGCACTGTTACCTATAGCCCTAACGGTCAATTTAATGATTTGTATGACGGCCAAACTGCGACAGAAACATTTAGCTATGCTGTTTCAGATGGTGATGAGGAGGTTAGTGCGCAGGTTACTGTAACCATAAACGGTGAGGGTAGCGCGCCTCAACCACCTGTTAAGCCTGAGTCTGGTGGTTCATCAGGCGGTAGTATGTCATGGTTAGTTTTATTGTTGACGCCGCTTGTTTTCTTTAGACGCCGTAACAAGTAATCGATTGGGTAGTTAATTATACCTCTTAAAGCCAGGGCGAATAGCTCTGGCTTTTTACTTTACTGCTCACAATCCATTTTACTTTCTTAACGATCTTATGATTGCTGGATGAGGCGCTTACCCTGTGACTACGGGATTAATTATTTAAGCGCTGTCGCATTAACGGACGTGAGTTTGCCGTAGAATCTGCGCTTTATTATTCCCTACATAAATTAAGTCGACTAACGGCATAAAGGTCATTGCAATGCAAACCGCTGAATACTTTATTGAACACCTTGAGTTAGAACAACATGTCGAAGGCGGTTACTTCCGCTCATCTTATCGCTCAGAGCAAAACTTTGGCGACAGTCGTGCACTTTGGACCAGCATTTACTTCTTATTGCGCACAAATGAGGTGTCGAACTTTCACCGCTTAACTGCTGATGAAATGTGGTACTTCCACGCTGGAGAGTCATTGACGATTTATATGATTGATGAACAAGGCGTGCTTACCACTGCGCAGCTTGGCCTTGATTTAGCAGCTGGTGAGCGGCCACAATTTTTAGTGCCTAAAGGCTGTATATTTGGCTCTGCAATGAACAAGCCGGGCTTTTCTTTAGTGGGTTGTATGGTGTCACCCGGTTTTACCTTTGATGACTTTGAGTTATTTAGCCAAGAAACATTATTAAATGACTACCCACAACATGAAGAGATTATTAAGCGACTAAGTCGCTGTGGTGTGGGGAGCTAGTAAATAAATATTTAAAAGGCGCTAATAAACAGTTTTTAGCGCCTTTTTATTGTTTTACTGCAACAAAAGAACTGCAACAAAAGATAAGCTAAAACTGCAGCGGTTGCAGGATCAAGAAAATAGCGATTGCACTGGCAAGCAAAGCTGCTACGGGGATTAGGTTTCTCGCTAAACGTTGAGATAGCTTTCCTTGCTCTGCGACATAGTCAGTGTGTTGTTGTTGAGTTTGCGTTAATAGTTTTGCTGTTTTTTCTAAGTTATGAGTTAGCTCTGTGGTGCGGAGCTCATTGTTTGATAGTTGCTCCGACAATGTTTCGACTATTTGATTTAGTTCGACAAGTTCTTCTTTTTGCGTCTGTAGTTGTGCACTTGTTTGCAGGTGTTGTTGCTTTAGCTCAGCCTTTTGCTGGCTTAGCATTTCAATAGCACTGTCTTGAGAGGTATCTTTTAGGCTTTTAGCTTCGTTATCATCTTTCAGAGAGTGAGCCATTTTTGACAACTGGCTGATCTCTACATCTTGGGACAAATCCTTTTTACGTTTAGCTTCGCTTTTTTGTTGCAGTTCATTGATCAACTGTTGGCGAGTATCTGCACCTTGAATAATCTGTTGTGAAGTCTTATCTAGATGGGCAATTTTGGCGCTTTGCTCAGAGTCGATAATATCTTTCACTTCAACAAAATCATCGAGCTCTATCAGTTTACGCTCATGATTTTCGATTTGTTGAGACTGCGCTAGTTGATAGCTTACTTGCTGCTCAATTTTGGTGACAATTGCAAGTGCCGCTTCTTTTTGGTTGCTGTCTAATGTTTTATCGTCTTTGGTTAGCTTTACTATTTTTTCTACTAAGGCTTCATGGAAATCTTTTAAAAATCCATTTTTAATATTTTGTACTTTAAGCACGATAGTTAGAATATTTTGGGTGACTTCTAAACTTGCGCCAAGATTTTCAACCATAGCGGCAAGATCTTTATCGTTACGGCCTGAAATACTACCAAAAGCATTACTCCAAAATCCTTTTTTATTGATTTCAGTGGCAAGCTTTTGCACATCTTTAGTCGTTTTTAATGCTGCTGTTAGCTTAGTTAGGTTGCTTTCAAAGTCCTGAAAGAAGACTTGGTATTCTTGTCTTTCAATAAGCTCTTGTTTGGCTTTTACTAATGTCACGCTTTTGCTCCTAAGGAAATGCTATTTAATCTGTCTTCTATACTGAAATGCTCGATGGCTTGATGTTGCTCAAGTTGTTTAGTTTGTGCAGATAAGTCGAGTAATAGCTCTTGGGATGAGCGCATGTAATCTTCAAGGCCATTAATCATAATTAACTCTTTTTCTGCATTAATCACCAGCTGCTCACAGGCGCTTCTTTGTTGAGCAAGCGATTGTTGTTGCATCGGGTTGAAGTTAACAATTTTTTCGACAATTTGTGGCACAAAACCCGATAAGTAATGGCTAGACACACCAAATCCAATTGCGGCTATCGTTGCTGCAAAATAGGGGGCAAATGGTGCGATAGGCGGTATGAGTGCGGTCAGATTTGCCTCAATGATAGGATCGAGTGCATCCCAAATCACTAAGCAGCCACTGGTAATGATAGTTTCAGATATTTTTGCGACAAGCTCGGCCTTGCCCATTGTTTTTTGGCCTTTATACAACTGCCACGCCGCGTAACCTAAGTCGTAAATGTTGCGAGCTAATTGATAAATTTTGCGAATGGCACTTGAAAAGGCGTTAACAATAAATTCAAAAATCCCTTTTAGTATAGATCCAGGATTTTTCAGGATATTGGCAATAACAGACCAGATCTTATTAAATAGACGCTTTATACGATCTTTAAGTTTAGTTTTTCCGCCAGAAACAATATCAACTAACTCATCTTTTAAAGCTTTAATACAAGTGGAGACTAGAGTTTCTAATATATTCCAGCCGACATTTTCTGCTGCGGCTTTAGCTGCACCTGCAGTAAGGCTTGCTGTGCTACCAGAAGCATCTTTCATTTTCTTTGCTTCAATATTGGAGCGAGTACCTTGTTGGTTAAGTAGCTCTTCGCGGGCGTTAACACTTGGTTGTGCCTCTTTGATAAGGTGCGCTTCAATCGCTGCAGCAGTTTCTTTTGACTCACATGAGATAAACTTAACTACACAACCTTCTGTAAGCTGATCTGATAATTTATATTGCTCGCCATTGCTGAGTTTTTGGCGGTTTTCATTCAGGTGACCAGCATGCCAGCGGCTACGAATATTCGCACTGTCACCAACATAAACGGGCGTATTGGTTTTATCGAATACGACATAAACCCCTGGCTTCCCCGGCACTTGGTGTAATCCTTCGGCAATACCATCTTTTACTGTGAATTGACCATCGTATTGCATGCTAGAAAGTGATGAAATGCCATGAGATAAGCTTTTGCTAATCATCTCTTTCCAATCGACACCTCTATTAGCCACTTCCATGACATCTTTTGCTGATGTGGCAGCGAGTGTATCCTCGATTGTTATTTTTACACTTGGGTGCTTACTGCCAGCTTGGGAGTTGTTTTTGTTTCTTACTCCGCCCACAAGTTTTCGAGTAACGTTATCAATAGCTTTATCAACAATAGCGTTGGTGAGGGGGGAAAAGCTGTGAGTTACTTCGGCTGTATTAGCTGTGGTCACACATCCATCCTTTTGATGTTCATAAACGGTTTTTATTCAGGCGAGTTACTTATTAAATGCAAAGGGTTTATTTCACATTTATATTGGCAACGGTAAGTAAATTATCATATGCAGAAGTGAAGAAGTTTGGTTTGGGTCTCACAAAAGTATCGATTAGTATCAAATGGTTACTTTTAAAGCATAACGCCAGTCAAAGACTGGCGTTATGCATTTTGGATCGCCGGACACTAAGTTTTTTTGTTAAGCACCGCATCAATATCGGCAGCGCAGTGGCGCTCTTCAAGTTGCTCCCACTCTTCGCCCCATGAGCGATTAACGATTCGACCACGTTGTACGGCTTCACGTTGCTCAACTTGCTTTGCCCAGCGCAGTAGGTGTTTGTAGCTCGTGACATCTAAAAACTCTGCAGCGTTATATAAATTGCCCAGCACTAGGCTGCCATACCAAGGCCAGATAGCGATATCGGCAATACTATATTCATCACCACCAATATATTCATTGTTAGCGAGTTGCTTATCGAGCACATCAAGTTGGCGTTTAGCTTCCATGGTAAAGCGGTTAATAGGGTATTCGAACTTCTCTGGTGCATAAGCGTAGAAGTGACCGAAGCCACCGCCTAAGTACGGCGCTGAGCCTTGTAGCCAAAATAGCCAGTTCATGACTTCCGTTTTAGCGGCAATGTCTGTTGGTAAGAAATGGCCAAATTTTTCTGCTAAGTATAAAAGGATATTGCCAGACTCAAATACGCGGATTGGTGTATTGGCCGAAGTATCAAGCAGGGCAGGGATTTTGGAGTTTGGATTAATGTCGACAAAACCCGAGCCGAACTGATCGCCTTCGCCGATGTTGATGGTGTAGGCATCATACTCTGCGGCAGTTATACCTTTTGCGAGCAACTCTTCCAGCATAATCGTGACCTTTTGACCATTGGGCGTAGCGAGCGAATGCAGCTGTAATGGATGTTCACCACTTGGCAGGGTTTCCTCATGTCTAGCACCTGAATCTGGGCGATTGATACTTGCCCATTGGCCACCATTTTCATTATCCATGGTCCAAACTTTCGCTGGTGTGTATTGGTTTGTCATGTCTTATCCTATTGGTTTTAATCTGGCAATTACGTGTTGTATTGAATCGCGTACCTGCTTGGTTGTTCAAGCTTCACAGTATAGATATCGGGTCGGAAAGTGGTTTTAAAACCCCTAAGTACTTTTATGAATATAACCCTTTAATCTGATTGAGATGACTTTTGCATAAAAGAGTAAGCATAAAATAAGCAATTAATAGCTTTCTATAAAAAATGCCAGTCAGATAACTGACTGGCATTTTAACGTTAAGCTAAAAGAGCTTGCGTATTACCAAATACGTACGCGCTGATCTTCAGGAAGATACAGTTCATCACCTGGTTTAACGTCAAACGCTTTGTACCAAGCGTCGTGGTTACGTGGTGCTTGTGCACGGTAGCGACCTGGTGCGTGTGTGCCTGCACGTAGCTGGTTTAGCATGCTTTGCTCTGTGCGCTTTTCTTTCCATACTTGTGCCCAAGCAAGGAAGAAACGCTGGTCGCCAGTTACACCGTCAATCACAGGTGCTTCTTTACCGTTAAGGCTTAGCTTGTATGCGTGGTATGCCATTGAAAGGCCGCCTACGTCGCCAATGTTTTCACCTAGGCTGTTACGGCCGTTAACGAAGTTATCTGGGATTGGCTCATACTTGCTGTACTGGGCGGCAAGTTGATCGGCTTTGGCTTCAAATGCTGCGCGGTCAGCATCGGTCCACCAGTTACGTTGAATACCGTTGGCGTCAGACTTTGAGCCTTGATCATCAAAACCGTGACCCATTTCATGTCCAATTACCGCACCAATACCACCATAGTTAACGGCTGGATCGGCATTTGGATCGAAGAATGGTGGTTGCAAAATTGCCGCTGGGAATACAATCTCGTTAAACGAACTGTTGTAGTAAGCATTAACACGTTGCGGTGTCATACCCCAACGATTACGGTCAGTCTTTTCAAGCTCTTTAGAAACACTATCTGCTTGGAAGAATTGACGTAGGTTTTGAATATTACCGATAAGATCTTTGTTGGTTAGCTCAACACCGTCAAACTCTTGCCATACATCCGGGTAACCAATTTTCGGATTAAACGCAGCAAGTTTTGCGTGTGCATTTACTTTAGTTTCAGCGCCCATCCAGTCAAGACCATCAATACGCTCGCCCATTGCAGTACGTAGGTTTTCAACTAGTGCTGCCATCTGTTTTTTAGATGACTCAGGGAAGTAACGTGCTACGTAGACTTTACCAATGGCAAAACCAAGAGATTGAGTACCTGACATCTCAGAAATTGCGCGTTTCCAGCGAGGGCGCGGCTCTTGCTGACCACTTAGCGTTTTACCGTAAAAGCCAAAGTTAGCAGCGTAGATATCTTCAGACAACAAGCCTGCGTTGTTACTAACGGTGTGGAAAGTTAGGTAGTCCTGCCAAACCTTTAATGATTCATTGTTAACCAATTTAATCATAGCTTTCACAGGATCTGGCTGAGAGATGTTTAGCTGAGGAACTTGATAGCCAGTTTCGGCAAAGTATACGTCCCAATCAAAACCTGGATACTCTTTTGCTAAATCAGCACGCTTAACTTGGTTAAGGGTTAGGTCACGGTTACGACGCTTTTCACGCGGCCATTGGCCTTCAGCCATCTTAGTTTCTAACGCTAGAATTGCCTCGGCGCGAGCTTGGCCATCTTTAATACCGGCAAAAGCGAGCATTTCAGCAATATGACTAACATAGGCTTCACGGATTTTGACAAAGCGCTCAGCATCTTCAAGGTAGTAAGAACGATCTGGTAAACCTAGGCCGCTGGCACCAATCGACATTTCATACTGGTTAGGGTCTAAACGGTTAAACCACATGCCGCCAGCAATTGGTGAGCTTGCGCCAGTTAACCAAGATGCACCGAAGACTTTAGTTAAGTCATCAGTTGATTTAATCGCATTGATTTGATCAAGTGTGCCTTGAATTGGCGTGATACCCAGTTTATTGATGGTATCTGTGTCCATGTAAGCTTGATAAAAATCAGCGATGAGCTGCTCTTCAGCATTTAGGTCGCTGCGGCTAGCGATGTCGTCAATAATTTCTTTAACTTGCTTTTCACTGCGCTCAGCAAGGCCGGTAAATGCGCCAAAACGAGTCTTATCAGCAGGCATAACGTAGTTGTCATACCAAGTGCCGCTGGCATACATAAAGAAATCATCACCAGGTTTTACGGCTTCATTTCGTGCAGTTAAATCAACGCCAAAACTACCTAGTTCCGCTTTAGTTGTAGCCACTTTAGTGACTTCATTTTTGGCTTCGTTGTTTACATCTGATGCGCCACAACCCGCTAAAAATGTGGTTGCTAGAGCAATCGCTATTAATGACTTTTTCATTTTTATCCTTTCTTCCTTGTCAATCTTTTATCGTTTTTTTAACGGTTTTTATTATGATTTTCAACCCAGCATATCATGAGTTTTAACTCAGTTATCTTCTAGGATTGGCATAAAATGTCAACTAATGAATTGTTAACAGGTTTGTTTGTTGGTCATGAGGAATAAGATCTAAAAAAATAGCAGCCAATTGGCTGCTATTAATGGTGTAGATAGTGGCGATTAAGCAGTGGCGTGTTTATTCACTCGTTTGGTTTTCTTCGCAAATATGCGGCGGTAAAAAGTAACCGCACTAAAGAGTAAAATCATACAGCCAACGACAGACACCGAAGTGATAAAAATCACATAACTTAACGGCATATTTAGCGCATCGTGCAGTGGTCTTACAAATGCTGCAACTTGGCCCGATAGTGTTCTATCGCTATGTTTTAGTGCGTCTTTAATCATGCCTTGCTCGAAACTCATGGTCATACGGTCTGCTTCACGTAACCACACATCGTTATGGCTATCAAAACGAATGCTGTAATTTAGCTCTGTAGGCGTCTCGCCTTTCTTCACTCGCGGCTTGCTAATTGCCACTAAGTTTGATTCAGGCCATAGCTCTTGTGCTGTTTGTAACTGGCTTTGCCAGTTACTTGCTTGGCTTACTGGGTAGCTGATTTCAGCCATAGGTTGCTTAAGTGCGCCTGTCCATAAACTTTTGTAGGTAATTAAAAAACCGCTAATGCACAAGATAAACAGTGGCACAGAGATAAATAGACCTAGCTGAATATGGCTCTTAACTAAACTGCTTGAGCGTGTGTTAGTAGGAATACTTTGCTTTAATCTAAAGCCTTTACGCACACGCCACCAGAGGTAAATACCTATAAGAGTGACAGCGCCGCCAAGTAGCGACGCCCAAGCATTAATGTATTTACCACCAAAGTCTTCTAGCAAGAAGTTACGATGTAACCAAAACACCGTGCGGTAGCCAGGAATGTCACCAAATGCGCTTACTGAAAGCTCATTGAGTTCACTGTCTAATGCAATGGTTTTGCCGCGTGTTGCAGCTTGAATGTAGGGAGTATGCTCTGTTGGAAAGCGGACCGTGCTCATTTCAGGGTAACGCTCGAATAGCGTTTCCACGGTATGGGCTTTTTGCTCGATAGATAGCGGCGCATATTGCTGGCCTTTATCGTCAAGTCTTTTAAACATATCGACACTACCGAGGTATACGCCAGTTGTGAGTACGATAAGCATAGTAATACTGATGAAAAATCCCACCCAATTGTGAAACCATTTTAAAGCGGCTACTGCGTTCATATTTACATTCTCAATGTCAGTCTAGGCAAAGTTTGACCAAGACAAAAAAGGATCTTTAAGCTTGCTGTTATAAACATATTGATTTTTATACTTTTTTTAGAAAAAGAAATATGTCACACAAAACTTACGAGAATGGTAATCAATCTCACTTTCAACTGCAATTAAAGAAGTGTAAAGACGCGTGATAGGGTTAACAATTCTATTGGTCGCTTTGGTTCGATAATAATTAATCACCTAAATATTTCTCAGAGCTGAAAGGTATTTATAATTATTTATAAGTGTTTCCTGGTACATCTTTATTTTATAAATAAAAGTTTGGCTACTTAATATTAATAGTGGTGATATCGGGATTTAAGATATGTGACTTTCACATATTATAATTATCTATTTGTTTGTTACGTGTAATGTTTTGGATATAAATAATGAATGTGTAATAAATTAATTTTTAGGTGGTTGGGTAGATTGATTAAGGAGGGGGTAATTAAGGTTTAGGTAATTAAGTTTTTAAATCATACTTATAAGTTAATTATACTTAATTAAATTATTGTCTTATTTTTTATCTAATTGTAATTGATAGGTTATTTATTTTTGTCAAAAAAACTGCGTAATTTATTTTTCGCTGTAATTATTGCTTAAGCTCATGTTTTTGATGTTTTTATTTCTTGATTACCTATACATAATCATAAGTCTTGGATATTATCCGCCAGTTTTTTGACTTAAATGGATGTGTGATGAAAAAATTTATGTTGTTTTTATTAATCGCTCCTTTAACCGTTAATGCGGCTGCACCATTTGGCCTAGAATGGGGAGGGGAATTTTCACATTATGGTGAATTTGTACAAAAAGGAATTTATGCCGAAGTAAAGACAGCTGAATTACCAAATCATGATTTAACTGCAGAGTGTTACCAATTAGTTGGTACGCCTGAAGATGGGTTAATGAAAGTGTCAATGAAGACCTTTGATTACTCTCTTTTTGGTGCGCAGTTAGATTTAGATTTTGCAGAGTTTGAAGATGCACTACTAAATAAAGGCTATCAAGCTAAAAAGTTTACTCCAAGAAATACTTCAAGTTATCAATGTATTTTCCAAGGGAATTGCATCGGGAGACGCTTAGAGGTTGGGTATGATGATGGCACTTCTGCGATCTTAGAGGTCAAAATTAAAGATCGCAATACTGCCTATATTAACGTGGAGTATTTCTCCCGAGAATTTATTGCTGAACCTGTGTTAGTTAGCAACATCTAAAAACAAAAGCGAGAGCTTTAAATAGGGTTGAAAAGTGTAATTACGCTCGCCCCTTCCTATTAAGTAACTAAAATTGGCGCTTTAATGCCAATTTTAGTTACAGCGTAGAATTAGTTATCTTTTGAGTCGCGAATATCCATAATTGGCATCGCGCCGTCACCCATCATGGTGCTTGGTAGTCTGCCGTCCCATGCTTGTGCTTCAGTAAGCTTTACAATTAGTGGGTTATTTTTAAGTGCCTTGGCTTTTGCTTCAATCGCCTGAGCTTCGGCTTTACCTTTTAGCAAGATAGACTGCGCTTCAGCTTCTGCCACTTTTAAAATGCCTTTGGCGCGGGCATCGGCCGTGTTTACTGCGCGCAGTGCTTCTAAGCGTTGACGCTCAAGCTTGTGTTCCTCTGCTGCAGCAAGGTTTTTCTCGGTCTGCTTAATTTCAATTGAGTTGATATATTTCTGCGGCAGAATAATATTTTCAATTTGAATGTTATCTACGATAACGGGGAAACCCTCCATTTCTTCGGCCAAACGACGTTCGATGCCCTGAATGGCACTTGCACGGTCTTGTATTAGCTGCTCTGCTTCAAACTGCGGAATAGTATCTTTAGTCGCAGAGCGAAAACGTGGATCCAGAATACGCTGTTCAAATTGAGTTAATCCACCATAACGTTTAAACAAATCAAGTGCAGCTTCTTTATTTACGGTCCAGTTTACCGATACCTCGATAGTCACAGGCATCTGCTCTTTAGTGCTTGATGCCATTTTCTCGGCATTCTTACGGGTACGCACTTCAATCATTTCAACTGTTTCAATAAAAGGAATTTTGAAATGTAAGCCTGGATTTTGCTGATCTTTTGCCTCGCCAAAGCGTTTTACAACACCTACATGGCCTTCAACAACAATGAAGTATGAATTAAAGATAGCGATGATTAACAATAAGATTGGTAAAACTTTCAATAATGAAAAAGATTTTGTAATTTGAGTCAATTTTGAGTTTTTTTGCAGCATTTTGATGTCCTTTCGAAATTTGCGCTGCAAAGATAGCAATAATTGTATCTAGTTGAAATGTTTGTTTGCAGGTGGTTGTGTAAATGTTGCTTTGTTTGGGGTGGTTACTGGACCAGTCATCTACTTTTAGCGCTGTACAGATCGCTTTAGCTATTGATTACTGATTAGCTTAGTAGTTAAGTCTATGCTGTTTTTAATAATACAACTTTAGGTTCGCTTGGCTTAATACTTAGGGCGGATTCTCGTTAAGCTTTCTCTAATCATAATCTTCGCTGGGTTCTGATAACTAGCCGTTAATATTGGTAATTATTCCTAATTACGTCTACAGAATACTTTATGGAGCATGAGTAAAATCACTGATGTTCTTCTCGGAGGTTAACAGAATTGGCTGTTGGCTGATTACAGTCTATTTAGGGAATAGGATATGAAATATACTCAGTTAGCGGTGCTTGTCTCTGCCGCAATGTTTCTTTCGAGCGCTAATGCAGCGGGAAGCCAAGATAATTTGGCAGAGATTACTCAGTCGGGAGATGATAACCAAGCTGCAGTGGCTCAAACTGCAAACAGTACGGTTAATTTAGCTAACCTTATTCAAACTGGGTCGGCAAACCAAGCCACTGTTTTACAAACAGACAGCTCATTGAGTGCGGCTCAAACTGTGCAAACAGGCGATGCTAACCAATTATCAGTTACTCAACAGGGTGAAGACCAAAATGCTCAAATCACGCAAACGAGTGACTTGAGCCAGCTGTTGCTTAATCAGCAAGGTGAAGCTAACAGTGCGCTAGTTGTTCAGTTAGGGCTAACACAAAGTGCAAGTATTACTCAGGAAGATGCATCTAACCAAGCTGATGTTAATCAAAGTGGTCTGGGTAATCAGTTGTTACTGACCCAAAGTGGCAGTTCATTGGACAAGGGTAATGAAGCGAATATTAGTCAATCTGGTGAAAATGATTTGGCAGTCATTACCCAAGCAGGTGAGTTGAATGTCGCGATAATTGATCAAGATAGTGGCAGCTTTGGTAATTCAATTAGCATCAATCAATCAGGTGAACGTAACTTTGCAGCAGCTGGTACGCGTTTAGGTGATGGTAGTTCGGTCGAAATTACTCAGCAAGGCAACGATAACGTTATTATGGGTGGTGGCAATACACCGAGTAATTATGGTGGTTTGGTTGGTGCTGGTACTAAAGGGTCTAATAACCAACTGAAAATTGAGCAAAATGGACAGGGCAACAGGCTTTATGCCGACGCGGCGCAAGATCAATCAAAGGTCGATATTTCGCAACAGGGTGACTTTAACTTAGCATCGGTAGAGTCTTGGTTAGGTGCTGAAAATGATATTAGCTTAGTACAGACAGGTGAGTTTCAATTGGCTGATGTATATGTTGAAGGCGGGGTGAACAACCAGGTTTCAGTTTTGCAGTATGACGCTAACAACGTTGCTTCAGTGCATGTATTAGGCAGTAATAATAGCGCTACCATTATTCAAGCGAACTAATCCTTTACAAGGTTTACTGATGAGAGGGGCACTATAAAGGGAGCTTAAGCTCCCTTTTATATTAATTGTAGCTACGTTTCACGCGGTTACTCGATCGTATTTAAGCGATGAAAAAGCGCATCTTTCAGCACTGCTCGGTCATGTTTGAGTTGGTGCATCGCTTCATCATCAATTGGTGCACCTTTTAGTTCAAGCACTCGAATCTCTTTATCCAGCGCATTGTAGTGCTTAGTATCTTTTGCAAAAGCCTCATCATTTTGACAAAGCTTAACAATCGTTGTTTGGTACTCAGGAAACTCATGAATAAGAGAGTGGTCTTCGCCTAACATATCAACCCCTAAATAGTGAATGAACAGTATTGTTGCTTAGGTAAGTAAAGCTAATCGTTGGATTAAATACAAGGTAGTCGTAGAGGTTTCATTATTGCTCTAAAAAAGGGGGGGATTATTAGAGAAAGTCCAAGCAGAAGTGTTAACAGGGCATAGCTTTAGTTTTCGGGGAGATAAAAACGCCTGCTAATAGCAGGCGTGGTGATGTTTTTATATATTATGAATTACTTATAAAACTATAAGGCACGAATATGTTTAATCTCTTCAGCATCAATGCTTAAAGATTCTAAGAATTTTTGGTGCTCTTCCGGCTCTAGTTTTTCAAATGTTTGATGCCAGCGCACCATAGCTGCTTCATCAAAACCAGCTTCAATCATTATCTCAACCCAGCGCTGTTTGTTTACCATTTCGTTCTCCAATAAATCAGGGGCTTTCAATAAGATGACTATTGCCCGCTGTTGCTGTCTAAGTTTGGCGACCTCTTGCTCAAGCTGATTAAAATGCTCTTTTAACAGCAGAGGTTGCTCAAGTGCGTTTTCTTCGTTAAGTAAGGTTGTAATGCTGGCTACTGACAACCCATATGCACGATACGACACTATCGCAGCTAATTTCTTTTCTTCAGCTTCACCATAATATCGATAACCATTATCTGCTCGTAATGCTGGTGTGAGCAGCCCCTCTTTTTCATAATAGAGCAGTGTGGTTCGAGAGATGTTGGCGCGTTTTGCAAGTTGGGTAACGGTATACATATTTCATCCTAGCTTTGACGACAGCGTGGAGTATCAAGCCTATACCTGTAGACAGGTCAACAGAATAATGATTACGGTTAAACTTTGCCTGTGCCAAGATTTTTGCTTCGGGTATTTGATAAACAACCAACCATAACGACAAGTAATCCAATTGCAAAGCTGTTTGAAAGCAAAATAATTTGGCTTACTTTCGTTGTTGAGCCTATGACTAACGTTGAGATTATCGGTAGCTGTTTGAGGACAAATTGTAGCAAGATAAAGCTTAAAAGCAGCGCGTAAACAAAGTGACGACCATGCCCAAGTTTAGCCAAGAGAGCAATTGATATAGTAAATAAGATGACATATTTAGGGAGGCTAAACCAAAACATGCTAATAAGATCATCAAGTTCATAGGGTAATTGAGTTAGCAGCTCTTTATATTGCTTCATTAAGGCCAGACTACAGTCCATATAACTATCAGGAACATAGAACTGAGTAATGCTAAAGGCGATGACCATGGCACTGATCATGACAATATTTTGTTGGTAATTGATTTTAGCGGTTAAGTTTTTCCATAAACCTTTAATACCTATAAGGGCTAAAACAGCGATACTGAGTTCAGCAAGGCTGTTGATAACCCATATTGGCCAATAGCGATAACTGGTACTGACAGGTTCTGCTAGTGGCGTACTTAGCGTGAGTACGGCTGATAATATAGATAGCAGTAAAAACAGCAACAAAACTGAAAGCATAAAAGGCAGTGATATATTTGTCGTTTCTGCTATCACGCAATAGCTAGTAAAAATGGCGTAGCTAACGAGCAAGAACAAGCAAAACCTTAGGTTTTGATCTTGTAGGTAAGCATTGTTGGCGTAGTCAGCAGGGATACTGACACCAAAAAAATAAAGTTGCTCTGGAGCAAGTAAGATTGTTGCAGCCTTGAGTGCCACAAGGGTAAAGCCTATTAATCCTGCGATTGACAGGTAATAGTTCTTTGATAGTCGGGAAGCCACTGATTATTAATCCATTAATATCTATATTTGGTCTGGATCTTAATCTAAAGATAGCTAGGCGTAAAATATCCTGCTTACTCCGAAGTACTTTTGCCGATAAAAGGCTGTACCATTTTTGCATTTTAAAAGTGGTTTACAGCCTTGGTGTTATGAGTGTTATTTGTTAATCCATTAAGCTATGTTCTAAATTATAAACGCCTTTATTGACTCGTTTAGCTGCCCGCCATTGCAGGGCTAAATAAAATATCGCTGGGCAATAAATTAAGATGGTGGCAAGAGAGAATAGGGTACCAAAACTTAAACTTATCACCATAGGTATTAGGTATTGTGCCTGCACAGAGGTTTCAAATAGCATTGGCGCTAACCCTACTGTGGTTGTGAGTGCTGTGATTGTTACCGGTCTAAAGCGTGCAAGGCTGGCTTGCAAAACAGCATCAACAATAGTTAAACCAAGTTGCCGGCGTTTTTTCACTTCAAGTAGTAATACAAATGAGCCGTTTAGCACTAAACCCGACAGCGCGATCATGCCAAATAGACTCATTACGCTAAAGCTATATCCAAGCATTATATGGCCGAGCATTGCAGCGGCTAAACATAGCGGAATGACACTAAGAACAAGTACAGCATCTAAGCAATTTTTAAAATATATAGCTAAAAAAGCGAACACTAGAAATAGTGCCAATATAATGCCGCTTGTTAGATTGGTACTTACTTTACGCTCTGTTCTCGCACTACCTCCTAGCTCTAGCGCTACACTTGGGTATTGCTCTGCAATCTCGGGTAGAACTTGTTGATCAATTTGCTTTATGAGTAATGACACATTAGCTTGGCTGCGAATAACACTAGCGCTGACTTCGACTTGTTCAACCCCGTCTACACGCTCAATTTTAGCCCGTGAAAACTCCGGCTTTATAGTTGCAACTTGCCCTAATAGGACCTGCTGCCCTGATGGTGAGAGTATCAATAAGTCAGCTAAATTATTGGCTTTATATTGCTCACGTTTATCACGCATTACTCGTACTTTTAACTCTTCACCTGCTTGTATTTGGCGGCTTACCTCTTTGCCGTACATGCTATTGCGCACTATTGAGCCCAAATTATCGCTGCTAAACCCCATTAGTAACCCTCTTTGGTTAACCGTAAGAGTGTATTCACGTTGCGCATCGATTAAGCCACTATCTAGATCCGTTATCCCCTGTAAAGATTGTAGTTTGGCCATTAGTGCATAACTTGCTTGTTGTAGTGCCTTACTATCGATACTCGCAAGCTCAATCGATATCTCTTTGCCGCCGCCGGGGCCGACTTCAAAATCAAAGAAAAGTGATTTAATACCCGCGACTTCACCTATCTCCTGTCGCCAGCTATCGACTAACTGCCTCGCGTTATATTGACGCAGTTCTTCTGCTGGTATTTGAAAGGTACTTGACGCTGCGCTGCCCTCAATTGACAACATAATGTGTTTGTAATTACCGGGCTCTTTTAAGCGAATAAAGGCGCGTATACCAGCAGCTTCAATGGCCTGCATAACTCGCTTTTTATCGGTAAGTGAGCTGCCTGCAATAAACTCCACTTCAACATCGATCCGTTCTGACTCAACTTTAGGCACAAAACTGCTATCGACTCGCCCTGACCCTACCCATGTAAAGACTATCAGGCTTGCAGCAATAAAAACGGCGATAACGCTTAAAGGATTTCTCAGTACCTGATTAAGTAAACGCCTAAAATGGCCGTCACGCAGCTTTTCAAAAGCAGTAAAACTGCGTTGCTGTATCTGTGCTAGCCGAGTTAACCTTTTTGGCTTATTCAGTTGTTTTAAATGATACGGAAGAATAAACAAGGCTTCGATTAGTGAGACGAAAAAGATTGCAAAGATCAGTAAGGTCATGGGCTTGTACATATTACCCAATTCGCCTGTCACAAAAAGCAGCGGCATAAAAGCAATGATATTAGTGGCGACAGAAAAGCATACAGGCAGCGCCATTTCATGTACTCCCTGTTTTAGAGCTTGGTCTATTTCTAGTCCATCATGCACTTTTTGATAGATGTTCTCGGCCACAATTACAGCATCATCCACCAAGATCCCTAAGGTGATAATAAAAGCAAATAAGGTCACGATATTTAGGGCAATATTCAATGTTGGCATAATGGCTAGCGAGCCTAATATGGCGATGGGGATCCCCATACAAACCCAAAATGCTAATCGAGTATCAAGAAATAGTGAAAGCGCAATAATGACGAGTACCAAACCAATTACGCCATTGTCGACTAACAGTTTGCTGCGTGTTTGGTAGGCTTGTGCTTGATCTTCTAGTACAGTGATTTGGCTCGCTACAGGTAATAGTGTTTGGTATTGTTTGATATAGCTTTGTATGTCAGCGCTTAGAGCGATAGGTTTAACGTGTTTGTTTTGATAAACCACCAACATTACAGCTGGTTTTCCGTTAACTAGAAAGGGTTGCTCAGACTGGGAAAAGCCCCTGCTGACTTTAGCTATTTGTCCTAATGTAAGCTCTGCACCTTTATTATTACTGTAGATGCTAATAGCCCTAAATTCAGCTAATTGTTCTTTACGGCCCAAGGTGCGAATAACAATGTCACCGGCATTGGTACTGATGCTGCCAGCAGAGGTATCGCTAACTGAGCTTGCCACTTTATCAGTTACTTGGCTCAAACTGAGTTGGTGTTGCTTGAGTTTATCTTGGCTTATCTCAATGACTATTTCGCTGTCTCTAACACCTTCAAGTTTTATTTGGGCAATATCAAAGTTTGCGAGTAATTTACGTTTCAATTTAAGCGCTTCATTTTTTAATGCTGTTTCAGTGAGATCGCCATAAATACCTAGTTCAATTAATGGTTCTAACTCTTCAACAAGGCTAATTTGCATTGGCTCCATACTGTCAGGAAAGCTATTTATACTGTCTAAGTCATTCTTGACATCCGCAAGCATGCTGTTGACATCTACGGCATCATTTAAGCTTATTATTATTAAAGCCTCACCTTGAGTCGCACTAGCATGTAGTCGATCAATGCGGGTATTTTCTTTTAGCCTATGCTCGATAGGTAATATGATGCTTTGTTCAATTTCTTTGACAGTAGCGCCTGGAAAACTAGCGCTGATTTCAATTTCATCAACTCTAAAAGAGGGGGAGGTTTCTTGGGTTATGTCGTTAAAGCGGTAAACACCCAAAACAATGATCGAAAGGGTAAGTAAATTAACGGCAACAGGGTTATCTATCATCCAAGATAACAATCGTTGAAATAGCGATAATGCCTGAGTTTTTGTTGTCGTTTGATTTGATGCCTTAGGTATTCTCTTGGACATTAGAAACTCTCGACAATGTTAGCGGTTAAACCTGTTTGCGGTCGGTGAAGCTTACTGGTAACTAAATACTCTTTATTGGCAAAGACGTTTTTGATTACCGCATGGTTTTCATCTTGATGCAGCACATTGATTGCTTTGGCTTGCAGGGTACTGTTAAGGCCAACCAGCCATACCTGACCGTTATCGATAGCTGCGAGGGGGATACGCACAGTATTGTTGATAGGTGCAAAAGTAATCTTGGCTTTGACAAAATCACCAATAATCAACGCATCAGTTTGCAGCGGTAAAGCTTGATATTCAGCATAGATTTTTTGCAGCTGAGAAGAAGGGTCTAAAATAGGCACTATATGACTAATAGTTGCATTAAAGCGCTGTTCAGTATCAGGCTGTATTAAGCGAATACTTTGACCTAAGCGTAACTGAGAAGCCTGTGCCCGAGGTAAATAAAGAGGTACCCTCAAATGGCTTATATCAACAAGTGTCGCGACTTTGTCCCCTTTAGACAGATAGTCACCTTGGGTCGCGTTTTTAGATTCAACGATATAGCGTTTATCACTTAACCATTGGCTGCGGCTAAGATCTCTCTCAGCGATTTTTAAAGCATTCTGGGCAATATTGATCTCAGCTTTAGCTTGGCTCAATTGCGGTTGACGCAGTAGTAAATCTAGATCAATTTTCCAGTCATTATCTTTAAAGTCTTGTTGCATCATTTGGTAATCTTTTTCAGCTATCCGCTGTTCACCTTGCTCCAGTGCTAGTTGCGCTCTGGCGATTTCCCATTGTGCTTGTCGCTGCGACAAAATTGCGCTGAGATCGGCGTTGTCTTGTCGAAAAACCAATTCATCTAATCCAATTATGCCGCCCTCTACCACATTGCTATTGAGATAAATTAGTTGGCCATCGACTTGTGCACTTAAGGTTAATTTATTATCGGCAATGACACTGCCATAGGCGGTATAACTAGGCGTAAAAACACTTGGTGTAATCGCCATAACATTGACGTTAACGGCGGTTTCACCTTTAACTTTTTCTGCAGAGATTGGAGCTGTGGCAGCAATTGCAAAGCAACTAACAATAGCAATTAATAGAATAGACAAGGGCAACCATGGTTTAAATATTAAGGGTTCGATTCTTTGCTCTAAGAGCGAATTATAATGCCGAGTCATAGTGAAATTACCTAGTTTAAATAATGACGTTTTTTAAGATTTGAATGTGCTCTAGCTAATCAAGGTCTAAAACGGCTTAAACCGTAAATGGCATTACGAAAAACATTAATTAGCTAAGCATGAAGTGCAGTTTACTTGTGAAGATGTGAAGTTAATGTGTAAGAGCTCGCTACCGCTAAGCTGTTATAAGTTTTAATCGCTGACGTGCTTGGATGGCTGTAAGGATCAGTTTTAGTTAGTTTATTAATAGCTGTGGTAATCAATATTTTGCCAGGCAGAATTATCTACTTACATTGCAGCAAGTAAGGTTTGAATGTATGTAGGACTTATGTTTAATCTGTAATGGTAATGTAATCGGTGGTATTATCGCAGCATATTGATTTTACGGGTTAGAGCTCTCATCTTGTTGTTTAAGCATCAGTTTTCATTAGCTATACTATTTTGTGGTCTTGCTGCTTCTATGGCAGTGCAAGCGTCAGAGCTTTTGCCTGAAACAAGCGTAATTACTGAGGCTAAGCCCGCAGTAGAACAAGGGATTAAAACTGAGCAATCCGCTTTACCTTTGGCAGAAAGCCCACCCAAGCAACCAGTACCGTCTCCTGTTAAAACATTTTTAGCTCGGCTTGATCCAGAGCCTGCCTCCAAACTAGAACAAAAAGCTAGCGTCACAGAACCTGCAACAGTGAGAGCTAGAGAGGGGCAAGACGCTAATGAAGCTAACAGCTTAGAAGAAGCTGCCAAAACTGAAGATCCTTGTTATAGCAATTCACAAATGGAAGATGCGATAGACAAGGCATTTGATTACCTCAACACTAAGTTTTGTCAGCCAGCTATTTGGTTTGATAGCTTTTTTGTTGATGACAGAGTGGAGGATGATGCGCGAGCTGGAACCATTATTCGCTGGTATAACGATTTTTCTTATTACGCTGAAGAGGGCTTTAAGTATCGAGCTAACTTGAACGCTCGATTGAACTTACCTGGAGCGAGTAAGCGTTTAAAGCTGATCTTAGATTCAACAGGTGAGGACGATCCATTTTCGTTTTTGAAATCACCAGATGACAATAATGATAGAGATATTGGATTAAGGTATGACTGGTATGCCAAAGGCCGTGTAAGTTTTAATATCAAAGCCAACTTAAAGCCTAAACTTGAGGCAAGGTGGCGCTATACCTATCCGATTTCCGATAGTACTGTTACCCGCTTAACCCAAAAGATTTATCAGGAAAAAAAGGTTACGGGGGAGTCGACTGAATTTGATATTGAACACGCTTTTAACGAAACCTTTGTGGGGCGCTGGAGTGCAGTAGCACAATATGAAAATCGAAATAATGGTTGGGAATTTGGTTCTAGCGTTAAGCTTTATCAATACATAAATAACAAGCAGGCATTAAGCTATCAAGCCAGTATTTATGGTGTCGATGAACCCTATCATTATGTGAAAAATGCCAGTATAAGCGCCACTTATCGACAAAATTTTATTCGTGATTGGCTTTTTTTTGCTGTTACTCCTGAGTACCGTTGGAGTAAAGAAGATGAGTTCTCCGAGCGTATTAACCAAGTGGTGTTAACGTTTACGCTCGAAGTGCTATTTCAAAATGTATAGCGCACATCAATTATTTTATACTAACTAACGCGTGCTTAGTCGTTAGTTTCCTGTTCTGGAGTCATGTCAGCTTCTAGTAGAGGCTCACTAGCTGGCGTTACTTGCTCACAGTGTGGTTGACTAACTTGCTCCGCCAAAATAATTAAGCTGTCGGTATAAGAGAAACCATATCCGTAGCCGCCTTCAGTACTCACTCCATTACCAAGCAAGTGCGGGTCGCTGAAGTGATCTTTAAAAGCAAAATCACCAGAAAGCACTGGCGTAATTTGCATCACTTTATAACCTTGCTGATTTAGGCTAGCGATTGCTTGTTGCAGATCGGTATCAAGGCGCTCAATATCTATTTTACAAGTCGAGTATTCAAACTCAGATGTTTTTGGCTTAGCAGCCCACATTTCTTCGCGTTTATCGGTTGCGATCTTAGCAAAATAGCTTTTTACCAATACAACTTTTTGATTCATTTGATGACCTTTAGCGAGTTATTAGCCTGCAGTATTTTAAAGAATAAAACTGCTGAGTCAGGGTTATCTAGCGGTGTCAGCAATCAATGTAAGGTTACTTGATCATTGCTCCGAGGTAAATGGCATTAATTTGTTATTATTCAAGGTGCTTGCCACTAAATGGTGATTAAATCGTAATCGTTTGTTGGCAACTCATTTTAGTGAAGATCTTATTTTGAGCGGACTGAATATTGCGAGTATAAGGCTTATAAAAGCTGCCATTTAGCTTGGGTTTGTTGAAAAAAAGTCTTGCAATTGTTATGGTTATGTCGCTGCTGGAGCAGTTTGAGCTATGTTTTATGGTGCTTTAGTTTAGCCTGCGATATTAAATCCCGCAGGGGGAATATTGGAATTTGAGCTAGTGTAAACCTGTTGTTTAGCGATTAAAGAGTCCTTAATTATGTCTAATACATTGGAACTGAATTCTCTGTCGGAGTTGAAGTTTCATATTAAAAATTTCGACGAACAGCTTAATGCACAGTTTTTAACTTTGCCTGTGCAGTCGCTGCTAAAAAAGCGTGCTAAGCATATAGACGAAATGTTGGTGTCGTTATGGAAGACATACCACTTACATCAAACTTCAATGTCGCTCAATGCGGTTGGAGGTTATGGGCGAAGGGCATTGCACCCTAGGTCGGATATCGATTTGGCCATTATCGTTGAACAAGAGTTAACCCCACCCCAGCAAGAACAATTATCACTTTTCCTTACCCGCCTCTGGGATTTTGGCTTAGACATAGGTCAAACCGTTAGAACACTTTCTGAATCTATCGAAGCTGCATCAACAGATATCACTATTGCAACTAACCTGCTTGATATTCGCTGTTTAGTGGGTTCGAAAAAACACTCGCAAACCATTAAAGATCAGCTGTATCAAAATGAGCTTTGGACCAGCCTGTCATTTTATGATGCCAAAATGGTTGAGCAGGAACTTAGGCACAATAAGGCGCAAAACACGGCGTTATATTTAGAGCCTAACTTAAAGAACAATCCAGGTGGTCTGCGTGATGTCCATACAATTATGTGGATTGCGCAAAAGCACTTCTCACTCGCTAACGCTAACGCCTTAAAGACCATAGGCTTTTTAGATCAAGACGAAGTGTATGAGCTACTAGAGGCCTATGACTTTATTTGCAGAGTAAGGTGGGCGCTACACTGCGTCACTCAATCTGCACAAGACGTACTGTTATTTGAGCATCAAGCAGCAGTGGCTGAGTTTATGCAATTTGGTCAGGGTGATAATAGCCAGCTAGCTATTGAGCGAATGATGCGTCAGCTCTTTAGAGCAATGACTCGTGTGCGTGAAATAAACCAAATTATTTGTGATTCATTTAAGTTAGATACTTTAAATGAAACCGAGCGAGAAAACCTACAATCAATCGATAAATACTTCAGTGTATGTAACGGTTTGATAGAGGTTAAGTTTACGCAGGCGTTTATTGATAAACGCCAAGTCATGCGTATGTTTAAGCTGATTGCCGACAACGACAATATTGTGGGTATTGCGCCGAAAACATTAAGGTTGCTGCGCCAAACTCGTCGCCGCTTACTCGGTGAGCTGCAAGATTACCAAGGTTGCCGTGAAGAGTTTCTGGCCATATTGGCTCATCCTAAAGGTCTGCGTAAATGTTTAGGCTTAATGCATCGCTATGGAGTATTAGCGGCCTATTGTTCACAGTGGCATGCCATTGAAGGCCAAATGCAGTTTGATATGCATAACGCCTTTACAGTCGATGAGCATACTTTCAAAGCGATTCAATACATCGACAGCTTTGCTCTGAACAAGAAAAACAGCCTGACATACAGTATTTATCAAAATTTGAGTAATCGTTTTGCACTGGTTTTTGCCACGCTTTGTCATCACTTGTCTGGTAAGCAGGTCATTGAGAATAGTGAGTTAAGTGCTATTCAGGCAAAAGAGCTAGCAGAAGAACACCTGTTAAAAGGTTCAACTACAGCACTTATTTACTGGTTAGTGGCTAATCAAAATGTATTGATTAGTGCTATTCAAACTCAAGATATTAGTGAGCCGGATGTAATTAAGCATTTGGCCAAAGTCGTTGGTTCTCAGAGCAAGCTCAATGCACTGTTTTTATTTACTATTGCAGATATGATGGCAACCAATGAAAGCTATTGGAACGATTGGCAAGAGAGCCAGTTAACTCAGTTATATATGGCAATCCGCGAAACATTAAAGCAAGGTATTGAGAACATCTTTGAGGTGCGTACGGTTATTCGTGAAAACCAAAGTGACGCCAAAGCCGAACTATTACAAGCGGGCGTAGAACCTGAACGTTTAACTCGATTTTGGCAGAGTTTGCCGAATAACTTTTTCAGCGGTAACTCAGTTGAAGATATTGTTGATATTAGCCAAGGCGTGCTAAAAGGCGAGCCGGGCACCACTCGCGTCTTAATCGGTAAAAATGGCGACAATGGTTTTACTAGTATTTTTGTTTATACCGAAGACAGACCTAAGCTATTTGTCGATCTATTTAAAACCTTAGCGAGTTCAAAGCTCAAGGTTAAAGATGCGCAGATGATGCAGACGAAGAATGGTCAAGTATTAGAGATCATTAAGGTGTTGGATCATAAAGATGAGCCGATCGATGATGAACCAAGACTAGAGCAAATCGTTAAACGTATACACAGAGCTATCGATCAAAAAGATAGGCCGAGAAAGCTCGTGACCCATAGAGCATTAAAGAACTTTGATAGCCCACCAGTGGTGACAGTACTACACACCACTAAAAAGAATAGGGCGCTGCTTAAGGTCAACACTTTAGATGATCCTATGTATCTAGAGCAGATCTGTAATCTTCTCTCCGAGCGTAATTTAAGTATTCACTCAGCAAAAATTAGTACCTTAGGTGAGTGTACCGAAAACGTATTTTTGGTGTCCAATGCTGACAACACCTCTTTTGGCCACGACGAGCAGCTTAAGCTAGTGGATATAATTGAAGAAGAGATTGCCTAACACCTGCTAAAATGTACGATTAATTGGTTGAGGAGTTAGCGGTGAAGTTGGTTCTATTTGATTTTGATGGCACTCTGACCACCAAAGATATGTACACCAAGTTTATTCTATTTTCTGCAACGCCAGTCCGCCTATTGCTGGGCATTATCTTTATGTCACCGCTGTATCTGCTTTATAAATTAGGAGTGATAGCTCCACGAAAGCTTAGGCCTGTAGTGAGCTTTTTTGCGTTTGCTGGCCGCAGTAAACAGCAAGTCGATGCCATTGGCTTGCGTTATGCTCAAAGTATCATCCCCAACTACCTATGTTCGCATGCACTGCAAACATTAAAGCTGCATCAGCAGCAGGGCGCTAAAATAGTACTGGTATCAGCATCGCTCGATCTTTACCTCAAGCCATGGTGCCAAATGATGAATATCGAGCTAATTTGTAGCCAAATGGCCAGTAATAGTATGCGTTACACTGGGCACTATTTAGCTGGAGACTGCAGCTGCAACGCTAAGGCTGACAAAGTCACCCAGCAGTTTGTGTTAACACAGTTTTCTAGTGTCTACGCTTATGGTGATACCAAAGAAGACTTGGCCATGCTAGCCCTAGCAGACAAAGCCTTTATGAAAGGCAAACCCCACCTTTAGCTTGTTAAGCATATCGCTCTTAATCATGCTGCCTACACTAAATTAGTTTATTGTAGGCTATATATCAGCCCCTCCTTGACCCCCTTGTTGCCGCTGCTAGTTATAATTACTACTCGAATACGATTGATTGTCCTAGCGCAGAGCCTGCAATGTATAAATGTCAGTAAAACGCTATTTATTGTTGTAATGATGAAGCCCGTTTGTGTTGCGATGCAGGCTCTTTGTTGACAGCTTGGGTTGGAGTCATTGATAAGACGATTACATTCACGGACAGTTGAAGCCGAATTAAGTCAAATCCCGTAGTAAAAAGTCCAAACTATATAAAGACCTAAGCACCAAGGATAGTAAAGATGTGTTATTTACTGCCTCTCACACCAAGACGCTAGATAGCAAGCCCGACTTTGGTATAACAAGTTGTTACTTGACCAAAATCCTTAAGTGAACAACACTCGATGCTCAACATATACCCTACAAATATGGATGATTATAAAAATGCTAATATTCTTAATTTGTATTGCGGCGCTAGTGCTAGCTTATAAGTTCTACAGTCCCTTTGTAGAGCGCCAAGCTGGTATCGATCCCAATGCAAAAACTCCGCAAGCCCGTTTTGAAGATGGCGTTGACTACGTCAAGGTTCATCCGGTTAAAGCTTACTTAATTCAATTTCTAAACGTTGCTGGTGTGGGGCCGATTTTCGGTCCTATTCTTGGTGCGTTATATGGCCCAATCGCACTAGTGTGGATTGTTCTGGGTAATATTATTGGTGGTGCAGTACACGATTACTTTTCAGGTGTATTAAGTATTAAAGAAGACGGTAAGAGCTTGCCTGAAATTGCCGGGCATTACTTTAACGTTTACTTTAAAGGCGTTATGTTGATATTCACTGCTATGCTGCTATTTTTTGTTGGTGTAGTGTTCATTATGAGCCCAGCGGGCTTATTGAGTAATCTCGACTACTTTGAAGGCACAATACTGGCTAACAATACCTTTTGGGTATTAGTGATTTTAGGCTACTACTTCTTAGCAACCATGCTACCGATTGATAAAATCATCACTAAGCTTTACCCATTGTTTGGTTTGCTGATGATTGTAATGACAGTGTCGATTGCAGTGGCATTATTGGTGAGTGCGCCGCAATTGCCTGAGATGGGCGATATTTTTGCCTATTTTGACCATAGCCATTACAACAATGACTTATTAGCGCCAAACCCCGATGGACTGCCTGTATGGCCGCTGCTTTTTGTGACTATTACTTGTGGCGCTATTAGTGGGTTCCATTCAACTCAAGCGCCAATTATGGCGCGTTGTTTAACTAACGAAAAATATGTTCGCCCAGTATATTACGGCGCTATGATGTCTGAAGGTATTGTGGCTTGTGTGTGGGCAACAGCAGGTATTGCCGCTTTCCCCGGTGGTTATGTTGAGCTGAAAAGCATTCTAGATGCGGGTGGCCCAGGTTTAGTTGTTAACCAAGTCGCTACGACATATTTAGGTGTTGCTGGTGGCATTATGGCGATTATTGCTGTAGCCATTTTCCCAATCACCTCTGGTGATACAGCCTTTAGATCTTTACGTCTAACCATTATTGATGCGTTTAAGATCCCACAAAGTTTGAGAAATCGTCTGTTGTTAGCCATCCCTATTTTGGTGATTGCTTACTTCATGACTAAGATTGATTTCTCATTAATCTGGCGCTATTTTGCATTCTCAAACATGCTGCTATCAACCAGCGTATTGTGGCTAGCCACTAAATATTTGTTTGATAGAGGGGCTTTCCACTGGATAGTGAGTTTACCTGCGATTGTGGGTACCTGCGTCACAGTGTCATACATTGTTACTGCAGGCATTGGCCTAGGGCTACCACAGTCACTCAGTCAGCCGGTAGGTATTGCCGTTGGAGTGGTTTGTTTAATTGGCCTGATAATGGTGCACAACAAACGTAAGTTAGCCACGGGTGGCTAAGCTTAAATACAACTAATCTAGGGCTGCTAAATGCAGCCCTTTTTTATGTCTCTGCAGACAGATGTAACGAGCGTTTGGGTTAATGACAAGCATCTGTGTTTTCTTTTTCTGTAATAAATTGCCGCTTTAGCTTGTCTTCTAGTTAGAACTTTCCGCATTAATGCTCGTTCAATACCTATGTATATTTACGGTAAATTGACGCGTTTTTAGTGATTATTACTTATAATTGGTTAGCTATTTAGTACTTTAAGCACGGGTTTTACTATTTTTTAGAGTAATTACTTGTTTTTATTTTCAGGCTAAGTACGTTGGTAGTTAAGACGTTCGTCCACAGGCAAGGATTACATAAGGCCGTTTTATGGATAGATTGAGTTTTACGGAAAAAGCGCTAGACGAAGGACTGTTTGATATTTACAGCCGCAAAAGGGTGTTAAGTTTTATTCTTATCGTGTCATTGCTGACCTTTATTCCTCTTAGTATCAAAAATTTTTTAATCGGCCAACCTTTGTTAGCTAGTGTTTTATTAGCATTTGAGTTTAGCTTAGCGGTTGAAATATTTGGTGTCTTACGACTAAAGCATAAGATCATTGGTTACCAACTGCCTTTATTTTTACTCGTTATTAGCATAGTGCTAAGCGTGCATATCTTTGGCACATTAGCCACTTATTGGGTGTTTCCTATTGTAACGGCCATCGTACTTCTCGTACCTAAGAAGATGGCGATAGCGGTAAACAGCTTAATCATAATTGCGACAACATTTGCTGCATTACCGCACCAGTCGGTGACGGTCACATTGCGTTTTACCTTAGCGCTATTAATTTGTGCCGCTATTACCCAATGTGTTATTGAGGCTGTCAGAAAGCTGCAGGGTAACTTAAGTTATTTATCCACCCGAGATTCACTAACAGGGGCGTTTAACCGTCATCAAATGGATCTTAGTCTACAAGCTGCAAGCCAAAGAGCGAAAGCAGGGCATCTAACCTGCATCGCCGTTATTGACATTGATTACTTCAAAAAAGTGAATGATCTACACGGACATGATATGGGCGACAAAATCATTAAGTCCGTGGTGGAACTTGTTAATGTTAATAGCCGGCAAACCGATTTACTGTTTCGCTTAGGAGGGGATGAGTTTTTATTGTTATTTGATAACACTGAGCTCGATAGTGCTTTTAAAGCGGTGCAAAAAATTCGTAAAAGTGTTGTAGAAGGGCTGACGCAACAATGCCCTGATATTGAGCAAGTGACCTTAAGTATTGGCATTGCCGAGGCAATTGCAAACGAAGACAGTGAGCTTTGGGTTAAACGTGCTGATACGTCTTTATATATGGCAAAACAAGCTGGCAGAGATCAAATTAAAGTGAATGATCCTGCTGAGTTTTACGCTCAGAAGGTCGTGCAGCTCTAATGCCTGACAAATGATTAATACCAATCAGTATAAACATTTAGTCACTTAGCGAGAGTTTAGCGGTTTTGAGGCAAAGTCATTAAATGCTCCAGCATTAATGACATTCACTACATCCATGTGGTTTGCAACGAGTGAAGAGCATAGTTGAACTAGGTTCAAGCTCCTTCTTTGTTTATTAAGAGTCACAGCATCAGAATCGCTAAAACTCGCCTTCAGGAGCGTTTTTGACTGCCTACTTCTGCGTTGATTAGCTTTATAAGGGAATAACCATTATTGCAGCTATTCGCCTTGGATTAGTTTGCCAAAAACCGCTCTGAGTAGATCAAATTCTTATACTGATTAGTTTAAGAAAAAGGCCAACATTGAGTTGACCTTCTTATATGTGTTTATTGCATTTTTTTGCTAAAGGCTAAACTCGCCACGTAAGGTTAACGCTAGTTGTCTTGGTTCGCCTAAGGCCGGTGTGCGAGTGAAGTTATTAGTAATGTATTCTTCATCAAATAAGTTTTTACCTTGCAGGTAAATCCCGACGTTTTGCCACTCATAGCCTATCTGCATATTGACCAGAGTGCGGCTGTCATTGTAAGGATCAAACAGTTCATCACCCTCTTTATATCCTTCACGGTATGGGTCAACCTTTACCGGTGCGCTTTGGGCATAGTTGGCATTTAGGTTAGCAAAAATACCGTTATCGGCGCTGTAAGTGGCACCAATATTACCGGTCCACTCGGGAGCGGTAAATTGGCGACCGGATAAGTCGTTGACTATTGGCGTAGTTTCAGTGGGAATGGTGATCACAAAGTCAGTAAACTCGGTCTTTGACTGACCCACAGACGCATAAAGTGCGAGTTCGCTAGTGACTTGGTAGTTCAGCTCAAGCTCAAACCCTTGCACTGTTGATTGACCTGCATTGACAGTTTCATTGTCATAACGGTTAGGTGAGAGCTGCACGTTTACTTGTTGGTCACGCCAGTCAACGTAAAACAGGTTGGCATTGGCAATCAAGTCACCGTCTAACCAGCTTGAACGCAATGATAACTCATAGTTGTCAGTGTATTCTGGGTCGTATTCAAACACATCACCGCGAGCGTTATTAATACCTACGCCACCTGAGCGATAGCCTTTTTGGTACGAAAAGCTAGTGATTAAGTCTTCAGTCCAGTGATAGCTCACACCTAGCTTAGGTAAGATGGTATTAAAATCATTTTCAATTTCGGGAGTCGTTGTTGAGGCACTAGCCGCTAAATCATAAAACTGCTGGTTAATACCGGCGATTAACGGGGAAATACCTTCATAAGGTGTTCCAATATAGCTGGCTGGATCCGGTATTTTATCCGCATTTAAAATAATATATTGGGCATCATTTTGTGTTTGTTGCTTTTCATGATCAAAGCGAATACCACCAAAAACGTCCCATTTTTCAGTAATATTCCAAACAGCATCTGCAAATAACGCATAGCTTGAAATTGTCTGCTGTGACGAGGTTAGTGCGCTCGTGTGGGCAGGATTAAACTCAGCGTATTGGCCAACCACTAAATCAGCAATGGGTTGGCTTAACCCATATCTTGCTTGCAATATATCGCTAGTGAGCCCTAAACGGTTTAGTTTTAGATTACTTAATCCGTTAGAGTGATCATCAACATCGGTATTGAAGTAATAAGCACCAATCACGCCGCTAAAATCATCGTATTCAAAGGTCAATCTCAGCTCTTGGCTTAGTGAATCGGTAGTATTTTTGTAGTTAGAAATACTGCCAGTATCTTCTGGGAATTGACTGCCTTCAATCTCTAAGAAGTCAGAGTCCCAAGTAAAGCGAGTATCGACGCTAGACCACGTGGTGTATGACCCTAATGACCAATAATCATTTAAGTCGTAGTTTAGCTCTAGCACTAGTATGTCGGCATCTACAGTCTCTTTTCTTTCATCGTTATTGTAGACATAGCGATTTTCAAAAGGATTTTGACCTTGTGCTATCTCAACCGCAGTATGACCATAGTCACTATTGCTGCGGGTATAGCCTAGCTGAGCTGAAAACTCAGGCAGTGCCGATGGTTGATAAAGTAATTTTAATCGATAAGTGCCGTCGTCACGATAATCGGCGGGCTCATTGCGCACTAAGTTTTCAATATAACCGTCAATTTCTTTCTTTTCGCCACTAAACCTAAATGAAAGTTCATCTTCGATAAGGCCGCCACCAATGGCTACGCCAATCTCTCTTTGACCATTTTCACCCACAGTTAGCTGGTATTTACCTTGCCACTCCTGCGTTGGTGCTTGGGTAGTCATGATCACAGCGCCAGCTAATGCGTTACGTCCTTGTAGAGTTGATTGTGGGCCTCGTAATATTTCTACTTGTTTAGCGTCCCAAGTAGAAAAACCACCGCCATAAATCATCCGTTCTGGCAGAGGAGCACCGTCGACATACACACTGGCTAAAAAGCTGTTACCGCCTCCGGAGACGTTAAAGCCGTCAATACCACGAATGCTAAAGCTGCGATTGCCTGTTACTTGAGCATTAGCGGTATTTATGATCACATCGCGAAAATCATTGATGTTTTCTTGCTCTAATTGCTTTTCAGTCAATACCGCAACACTGGTTGTTGTCTCTTGTACGGTGCGAGCAATTTTCTGACCTGTCACCATGATCCGCTCGATATTTGTGGTATCGACAGCATTATCTGCTGCAGCAGATAAACATATCAGAGAAGCTGGAAGGAGTAAGCCAAAGCGAATTGCACTGGTGATAGGGTTTAAGTTAGATGATCGCATGTTTTATCGTCCAAATGATAATGGTTGTTATTTGTAAACGCGGCGATGCTAACACAATCATCTTGTAATTTGATAACGTATTTACGATAATTAATACAAATTATTATCATTTGTATTTGTGTTGGTGGTTTTATGATATTCGTGAGTGTATTTTCACTGTGGCTTGGCTGCTTTGCTAGCTACTTATCTTCAAGTAAACAGCGGCTTATCTATAAACCTATACCTAGGGCATTGGCTTGGCCAGGTTTTGTCATTACTGCTGCAATAGCCATAACAGGTTTAGCAATGCAATTTGGTTGGTTAGTTTCAATGCTAATTAGCTTGCTTTTAACGATGGCAATGTGGCTGTTGTTAGTTGTGGTGGCATCACATGTTCGGGAGCGAAGTGTGTTGGTTTTTTCACTTGGAACGGTAGTGTTTCCAAGTATTTTTTTATTAGGGATTAATTAACTATGTGGCCAAAAACACTGACCGCTTTTTTTGGGGGGCTATTGCTGTCTGTCAGTATCATGTTGAGCCTTTATCTGCTTATTCCACTCGCTATTGGTACCAAACTGCTTATTGGTTTATTAGCTGGTTTTATTATCTGGGTGGCGGCAATGGTTTATTACTATAGCTTTAACAGTGGCAAAACCAGTGCCATAGCCTGCGGTAAATTTTTGCTGTTGTCAGTGGGTGTTAACTCTCTTCTTTTTTGGTATCAGTCTCCATTATGAACACTCAATCTATGTACTCTCAAAACAATAAAAAACCACAGAGCCAGTGGGTAAAAAACTTAACCGAATCACATAGCTGGATTGGAGTGATTATTTCGCCCTTACTGTTTGTCATATTTTGGGCTGGTGCAGTTACCTTGTTTTATGAAGAAGTAAAGCAGTGGGCGGTTATGCCGCATTATCCGGTTAGCGTGCAACAAACTACAGCGCCACTGCAGCAAATTGTCGAAGATAAATTGGCCCAACATGATTTTGATTATCAAGAGCACTTAATGGTGCAAATGCCGTCGGAATATGACCCCTATTACAAAGTCTATTTGGATCTTGTTCGCGAAGAGGGCAAAGAGGATGAACATGGCGAAGTGGTGTCTTTGTTAGTGGATCCTAATACTGGCGTTAGTGTGGCGAATAAAGATGACTTTTTTCTTGGAGACTTTTTATATCGGCTGCATTACGACCTTAATTTACCTGGGGGGACATACCTTGTCGGTATCATTAGCTTGTTCTTCTTTTTCGCGTTGATTTCAGGTGTGTTTATCCATGCTAGAAAGTTGTTCAAACACTTTTTCTTATACCGTAGCGATAAGAATCGCCGTGACAAATTACTTGATTTACATAATGTGGTTGGGGTGATGACGCTGCCTTTTACCTTTATGTATGCCTTAAGTGGCTTGGTATTTAATCTGGCTATTATCTACCAAATTTCCTTTGTGGTATTTATCTATCAAGGCGACCAAGACACCTTATTTAAAGATGCGGGTTTTACTTTATTTGACGAGCCACAAATAGAGCAAACAATTGATATGAGTAACGCATATAAGATTATTGCTCAAACGCGTGAACGGCAAGGTTTCCACTTAAGAAATGTCATTTTTTATAACTATGGAGATGAGTCCGCGATTATCCAACTACGCGGTAATGACCTTGCTAATTTTTCACAAAAAGACGAGTTCTTTTACCGAGTGAAAACAGGCGAGCTACTCAATAAGACCGATATCAATAACTACAATGTGTTTCGTAAAGGCCGAGAGATTATTGCCACCCTACATTTTGGCGACTTTGCTGGCGTTGATGTGCGTATTTTGTACTTCATTCTCTCTATCGCAATTTGTGCCATGATAGTCATTGGTAACATGTTATGGCTAGATAAGCGGGCTTTACAGAAAAATGTCTCACCGCGCAGTATCAGTATTGTCAGAGGCTTAACCTTAGGCGGCTGTGGTGGACTAATTGTGGCGACAGCCTTGGCTTTTTTACTTGAGCGAATTTTGCCTGCGGGGTTACAAAGCCGCTCTGATTGGCTGGTTTATGGCTTTATTGCGGGTTTAGTTGCAGCAATGATAATGGCTTACATTGTCGATAATAAACAGCGATACCTGACACAATTAATTGCGGCGAGTGTGGTTATTTTAAGTGCCACCTTAATTGCTGACGGGTATTTATTTGGTGAGCAAATTATCCAGCTTTGGCAAAGCGGTTTTAAGGCTGTTGTAGGTGTTGAAATTGCGATGTTATTGCTAATTATTTTTGGATGTATGCTCTTAAAGCGTCGAAGTGCTTTAGCGAGTCGAACTATAGAAAAGCCTTTGACGACGGTGTTGCCAAACCAATAGCGAGAGTTTGCTGCGCCGGTAATATGGTGGCGTCACATCTTAAACAGAATCAAAACGCAGCTTTGGCTGCGTTTCTTTATGGGGGAAAACCGAAACCTATATCAAATATGCCTGTTACTTTGTTGTGTGGCTTGTTGCGTTTTGGTGTTGGACAAGCTTGGTTTAAAGCCTATTGTGGCGCGGTTCGTGGTGTTGCGCACTTGTTGGCTTTTTAGTGAATAAAATCATTTTATTTTGTGTGAATATTTCTATATTCCAATTTCAAAATATGGTGTAAATTAGCGCCACCATATCTAGTTCAACTTGTATTGATAGATAGATGCCATTGTCTGGCTTGGGTTGTCCCCAACCTGAGTCATTGTGTTATTTATTTTGAATACTCTACACCTCCCCAAGCCATCACCCGGCCCAAGATCTTTAGAGCATTCCCCTTTTGTAAGAGATCCCATTGAATATTTTATTTTTGATGTACCCTTGGACGAGTATCGAGCCTGAAACTGATACCACATTGCGTTTAATTCACGAATGCGTTGCTCGTGGCCACACTGTAGCCTTAGCGACGACTAGCAACTTAACTATGCGTGATTCAGAAGCTAGTGCGTTTTGCCAAGTGTTCGATAAAGAACAAGTTACGCCAAATAATATTGTTTCATTCTATAAAAAAGCGCAGTTCAAAAAGCTACGTTTACCGTTAGCGGGCTTTGACAGCATTATCATGCGTGCGAATCCACCATTGGATACCGTAGCGCTGAACTTCTTAGATTCGGTGCGTGATGAAGTGTTCATCATGAATGATATTGACGGTCTGCGTATTGCGAACAATAAGCTGTACACAGCGTCATTTGACGATCCAAATAACACCTTCATTCCAGTGACTCACGTGTCTAAAACACCAGAGTACTTAGAAGAAGTATTGCGTGAGTCTAAGACTGACAAGATGATCATGAAGCCACTTGATGGTTACGGCGGTCAAGGCGTGATCTTAGTTGAGAAAGCAGCGCAAAAGAGTTTTCACTCTTTGCTAGAGTTTTATATCAACAGTGGTAAAGGCGGCAATTACGTTATTTTACAAGAGTATGTAGAAGGCGCTGAAGAAGGCGATGTGCGTATTCTTATGCTAAACGGCGAGCCTATTGGCGCCATGAAGCGTATTCCTGCTCAAGGTGAAGTTCGTTCGAACATTCATGCTGGCGGTAGTGTGGTTAAGCACGTATTAACTAAGAAAGAAAAAGAACTGTGTAAGCACATTGGTCCAAAACTAGTGCGCGATGGTTTGTTCTTTGTCGGTATTGACGTTATCAACGAAAAGTTGATTGAAGTTAACGTACAAAGTCCTGGTGGCATTATGCGTATCAACAAGCTGAATAACGTTAAGCTACAAAAGAAAGTTATCGATTTTGTTGAAAGTGTAGTTAATGCAAAAGAAGTATTAACGCAAAGAAGAACGGAATTTAGAAAGGCGATTGACGATGCTCACATTATCTGAGAAAGAGTGTATTGCGTTAATTAACAAAGGCGAATGCTTTCATGCAGAAGTCGAAGGTGGCTCATTTATCGTTAAGATTGATGAGTATTCTCCAGTAGTATGTACCGCTATTCATAATGGTCATCGCCTGCGTGATGACCTTAAAAAGACCTTCTTACTCACCAAAGAAGAGCGCTTTTATGAAGAAGATCCATACACAGACGAAATGCTGTCATCATTCCCTATTGTCTTGATAGGTAACGACTCACGTTTTGAATATGACTTGAACCGCCCAAAGGCGCATTCAACCTATTTTAAAACCGCGTGGGACAAGCAAGTGTGGCAAAAGCCACTCAGTACAAAGCAGCGCGGCGAAAGTCATGCTAAGCATCAGTCGTTTTATAACGTACTGAGCGCTTTGATTGCGCGTCTTGAAAAGCAGTTTAAAAACAGTATCGTATTTGACACGCATTCTTATAACCATCAGCGTATTGAGGCCGACACGCCAACTTTTAATATTGGCACTAGCCAAATTGATGTTGAACGTTGGGGCGCAACTTGCCATCACTTTGAAAAGCAGTTAAATAAGATTGAGCTGCCTAACCTTGACGTGCGCGCAGCAACCGATGAAGTGTTTCAAGGTCGCGGCTACTTAATTGCTCACGTCAACGCACATTTCGACAACACCCTAGTGCTGCCTGTTGAAGTGAAAAAAGTGTTTATGGACGAAACGACGGGTGAGTTATACCCGCTGGTTTTAGAAGAGTTAAAAGCAGGTATTAAGCAGGCGATTTCAGAAACCGCAGCATTCTTTATGCGCCGCTTTGGTAAGCGCAAATCAGTGAGAAACGTCGATTTATTATCATCGACATTATCACCTGAGATTTTATCATTAGATAAAAGCTTATATAAATTAGCTAATAACGTAGCCACACTGAAATATATTAACCCGATTAATATTGCCAGTGAGCGTAAAAAGTTTTTAGCCCGTAAAGGCGCAGTGGCACCAGAGTTTAGCTATAAGCAGTTAAACCTCAATCCATACCAATTCCGCGAGCAGCTTTATAAGCTACCGGTAGAAAACGTAATGGATGCCGATATTCAGCAGCTTTATCGTCATGTAATTGATAACTTAGCGACTAAAATCGATTTGTTATGCTCAATTGGCAACGAAGATTTTGTCTATAACTCGCTGAAGTATTATGGCCAGCCAGATAAAGATGACATCGCCAATGCCGAGTTCTTACTGCGAGCACCAGATATCGAAGGTGACGACGAAGAACCGACTTACGATGCTACATATGCGGTTAAGTCGTTTCAAAAGCAGGCTGATGATTGGGGCCTTAAGTGCAAAGTTGAAAAGTCATCACGTATCGTTGCGAAAGCCATGGTCGATAGTGAAAGAAACTGTCTATTAATCAACAAAGATGCCATGTTCACCGGTAAGGAGCTTATTGCTTTTGCTAACCACGAACTGGGCGTGCATATGTTGACTACAGTTAACGCTCGCCGCCAAAAGCTACGCGTGTTATCTCTAGGCTTAGTGGGCAATACTCACACCCAAGAAGGTGTTGCGATTTACAGTGAATACTGTTCAGGCAACTTAACTCTGAATCGTCTTAAGATCTTAGCTCTTCGTGTTATAGCAGTGAACTTAATGCTAGAGCAGCGTGACTTCTCGATGACGTTCCAGACTTTGATGCGTGAATATGGTCAAACAACTGAGCAGGCATTTACCTTAACCACGCGTGTTTATCGCGGCGGCGGTTTCACTAAAGACTTCCTTTACTTAAAAGGCTTTAGAGATATCGTTAACCTAAGTAAAACCACGCCGCTAGATAATTTATTAGTGGGTAAAGCGGGTACGCTAGACTTACCGATTATCAGCGAAATGGTTGAGCGTAATATGCTTGAAAAGCCAGTGCCGCTATTTGAGTTAAAGCACAAGTCAACGCCTGATACTGCAGTGATAGACTACTTGGTTTCAGCGATCCGTTAATCATAATTAACGCCGTCTGTAACTCGCATAAAAGCGCCTTATTTCTTATGGGATGAGGCGTTTTTTTATGCTTTAAACTCGCTATGGTGACAGAGTGTTTTTTGGGAGTTTACTGCTGATAATGATTGTCGAATGTACGTAAGACTTGTCATAGTGGCTTAATAACTTACTGATTGCCGCTAAGGTTTAGGAACATAAAAACCAAGAACAACTGTGTTTATATCAATTTGGTTCTTCGTTAAGGTAACAACTAAAATAAGAATTAAAACAAAGGCTAGAACAAAAAAGATAAAATCCGGAATCCAAGCCAGATAAAATAAGGCCTAAATAAAAGCCAGATAAAAGTAGGAGGACAGGTATGTCGATATTGCAAAGTAACAACATAAGCCAAGCTATATATCAAACAGTAACCCAAGGCTTCAGCGCATTGATGTTGGTTTTTTTAGCTGTGGGCAGTGCACAAGCATTGGAAGCTGAAAAGGTTGCTAGTGGTTTCAACATTCCTTGGGGGCTGGCCTATGTTGACGATAGCACCATGCTGATAAGCCAAAGAGATGGCATAGTGAAACAGCTTAACCTTAAAACGGGTGAGCATAAGACAATATTTAAACCTGCCAATGTATGGGCTGATGGCCAAGGCGGTCTGCTCGATATTGCCGTATCGCCTTTTGCAGACAATACCCTTTACTTCACTTACAGCAAAGATATCGAAGGCGAGGGTGCGACCACCCTTGCTAAAGCGACTTATCAAAACGGCACATTAACAGATTGGCAAGATGTATTTGTATCAAACTCCCGTTCAGATACTGGTCGGCATTTTGGTAGCCGTATAGCGTTCGATAATGACAGTCTGTACTTTTCAATTGGTGATCGTGGCGTACGCGATAACGGTCAAGATACGCAAACTCATGCAGGAGCAATCTTACGATTAATGCCCGATGGCAGCGTACCAAGTGATAATCCATTTATCGCAGACAAAGCGGTTTTAGATGAGATCTGGAGTTACGGCCACCGTAATCCTCAAGGTTTAGTTTACGACGCACCAACACAAAAATTGTGGTCGATAGAGCACGGCCCCCGTGGCGGTGATGAACTTAACTTAATTAAATCCGGCGCCAATTATGGCTGGCCAATCACCTCCCACGGTAAAGAATATTGGGGGCCAATCAGTGTCGGTGATGGCAAAGTTAAAGAGGGCATTGAGCCACCGGTTAAGGTTTATATTCCTTCAATCGCCCCAGGCAGCTTAGCCATGTATCGTGGCAGTAAGTTTCCTGAGCTTAATGGTAAGCTATTAGCGGGGGCATTAAAGTTAACCCATATCAATGTGGTAACGGTTAACGATGCTGGAAAAGCAATTGCAGAAGAAAGGATTATGGCAGAGCTAGGTGAGCGTATTCGTGATATCGAGGTCACCCCAAAAGGTGATATCTATTTCAGTACTGATAGCGGCAATATATATAGATTAAAGCACGCGGATTAACGTTTATGACACTAACAAAATAGCCACTCAATGAGTGGCTATTTTGTTAGTGTAAGTCGTTTGTTTCTTGCTCTATCTTAGGCTTATAGCCTCAAACGCAGACCTTTTAGGCGACTTACACCGTAATAGAGATGCTCTTTAACAGGGAGCAATAAGTTAACCTCTACTTGCAACCCATTCCACCCAAGCTTTAATTTCTTTGGGGTTTCCATGTTCCTTAAACAGTTTTATGCAGGATTGAGGGCATCTTGTATCAAGCTCTGATTGGCACCATGCATCCAGTTTATAGTGACTTGAGAAACCATTTATCCAAGCGTCATAAACTTTGTCCAACTTTGCATAGAAATTGAAATCAATACGGCCTTTTTCAGCTAACCAAGGGTATCTAATGATTTTAATTCTAGTATTATCAATTACACTGTTAGCCATCTTCACCAGTAATTCAGCAAGTACCTCGGAACCAATGTCATGGATGGTTAAGGTTTCAATGGCGGTGATATCAGCCCCAACCAAATTAATCACACGATTACTGAGTTGTGTCGTGTCGATAGTTTGGATCATTTCATAACCCAGAGTATCGAGTAGTCGGTACAATTCAAGATTCCATTCATTCTCACTGAAATCACCGTTTTTAATCGCCTGTTGCAGCTCTTTGCTCTTCTCTGATTGAATAAGCAAATGTTTTTGTAAATTAGGGTACTGTTTAAGCGCTTGAGGTGGAACTTGAGATATCAACTCAAAAAGTTTCGATTGATCGGTTATTAGATCGGCGAATTCTAATTTTGCTTCTGGTGTCATGTCTATTTCTCTAGCTATGCTTTTACATTACCTGCCACTATACACTAGCGAATAGCTTAGTGATTATTTTATGTTCACAGTGATTTTTTGTAAGTTACTAGTTTTTAGGCATTAACGGTGTCTTAAAATCCAACCGTAGGCCTGCACTAAAGCGTTTTTTCACCAGCCTAGTAGGCGGGTGACTGAGTGGGAAGAATATTTGTGAATGGTAATTTTAAGCTCTGCTAAAAGTCAGGGCTTACACTACTGGTAAGTGATAATTAGAAATAATAAGAAGCAGTCACTTCGAATAAGTGGTCCTTATCAATACCAATAGTTTTATTACTAATGAACTTTATCCTAGCGTTATTACGGGTGTATGTGTGCGAAGCTTCAATCCACCATTGACCAGCTTGGTCTAATGACATTCCGTAGCCCGTTTTTATTTTGAATGTGTCTACTTTAGCTGCTGCACCTTTTGTTGTGCTTGGTGTTAAATCTGCACGCTGGAACTGTGGTTGGACGATAATGTAACTTGAATTATTGATTTCGTAGCTCGTAAATATGTTAGTTTGAAAACCACGCACTTTAACTTTTTTGCCATCATTACCAGTTGCTTGACCAGCAACATAGGCAACATTGGGATAAACTGACAATTTTTCAGTTAACGAGTATTTATTAATTATTCCCACTGCAACAGTATCAGTACCGAATGCGTCGGGGTCCTGAGAGCTCATTTTCCATGATTTTTTGTAATCAACAGAAAAACCAATTTGGTCGGCAAAAGCAGTATTAAGGTCAAAAACTTGAAAGTAACGAATTCGTGTATCTTGAGCTTTACGGCCTTTATTAGTTTCGGTTTGATGTTCAATCAAACCAATGAAGTTATTTCCTTTAGCGTAAGAACCCGCGATCCCTCCCATTACTGAAATGTCTTTGTTATTGTTAGCGGAGCCACTAATAAATGAATTCACTTGAGTTAAATCACTTGGTGACACTTTTTCAGTCGCCGATACAGATAGTGAAGCACTCATCAGTATTAAAGATACAGCCTGTGTGATTTTTGACGTTCGCATAATATGGTCCTAATCATGTTTTGGGATATCGGTTTTAAGGTGTAAAAATTAGCAAGCACTTCAACGAGGCACTTTTTTATCATTCAATAGATTCAATAGATTCAATTGAGTTATGATTTCTTTCGGCGTTTTTCAGATGTTTCGATGCTGATGAAAGCCGTGTTTACTCGTTATTAGCAATCGTTCTAGTGAACATTTAGCATCAAAAAGTCTTCAATAATTAGGGCTAGAAAAGTGGGTTTTGATATTAAAACCTGTAGCTGACTAGGATCCCTTGAGCATCTTTTCCCATCATTGTCGGGGCAATGATCAAATTAGGATCTTGGTACTGGCTAGTAACGAAGTAACTGACTGTGTACGCTAAGCAGGCGCCGATAATGACATCTGACTTCCAATGTTTGTTTGCTTTTACTCTTGAATAAGCAACACCAGTAGCAGCGATATAAGCTGGCAGACCGTATTTGAATCCGTAGCGATGGTCTAAGAAAGCGGCACCGCTGAATGCCGCAGCTGTGTGCCCACTTGGAAAACTTCTAGCACCACCGCAGGGGCGAGTAACATTAGTAATTGATTTGGTTACTTCAGTTATTCCTTGTGTGTATACAACGGTTTTACCTAGCTGCCACATGCCCTCGGTATCGTCTTTCATCCAAGCGACGAATAATGCTGTTGCTGGAATAGCAATTTGAGCGTAATCGCCATAGGTGCGCCAATCACTATCAAAGCTTTCAGCGTGACTATTGAATGAAAATAGAAGTGTTAACGCGAGCAATAATTTTTTCATTAGATTTTCCTCTACAGAATTTATAAGCTTTTTTGCAAAGCGTTGAGTGACCTTATAAAGCTACGATTACTCACAAATATGCTTGTTTATTTAGCAGTAAACTTAAATAGGTAACTGGGGTTTGTCCCGTCGTTACGTCGATGTGTGTATGATAATAAGGAAGTGTATTACTAAGCTTTTACTGTTGTTTTAGTGATGAGTAGTAATGTGCAGCTATAAAAAAGGACCCCGTAGGGTCCTGATTAAATAAACTTATTCAGTAGTTCGTCATATGTACAACACCATGGTCAAAATCAGTCTTAAAATACACGTCGACTTTGTTTCCATTGATTTCGTAGTAAGTTGAAGTCACTGTTCCCATCAGTTCACCACGACCTTTCCAAATCGGCTTTGCTTCAAGTAAGTTACGAATCGCAGCTTCACTAGTATGAGCATTGGCTGTTTTCATGAATTGATTAGCAGCCTCTTGGCGGGCTAATGAAAAGGCAGCGAACTTATTATCAACAAAGTCTTTAGCTTCATATAGAGAATGGTTTGCATGAGCTATCCAAGGTCCTTCACTTACATGAACTTTGCCGCTGTAGGTGTTTTCGATATTCATCGCAGGTTTATTTGCACTGGCAATGGTATAGGTAAAGAAAGCGGTGTATTCGTCGAATTTTTTGAACGTATCTACCACATCAGCATAAGACTGGGCATTGTAAACATCCCAGCTCAGATGATACGAAGGCGTCGCAGTATCCGTTATTATCTCGCCATTCGCGTGCTGTCTCGCGGTTCCTTCATCAGCCATAGTGTTCATGGTCATGACCTGAGCGCCTTTAGTGACGCCTCCAAAAGGTATCAATCCAGCCCAGGTTTGAATTAATCGAGTCTTGCCATCTACATCGGTATGTTTGAGCATAATAAGCCCTTCATAATTGATACCCATATAGTCAAAATTACTTGCAGCCCAAGCTTTATCGCCATCTGCCGCAATAGCGATTGAAGTGCACTTTGCTGGCGCGGCGGCTTGGTGGGTTTTTTCTGTAGCAAGAAAGCCCATACCACCACTGCGCTGTGACTCGAGAATCGCTTCATCGGACATACCAACAGCTAATAACAAGTTCGGATCACGATTGAGTGATTCCGCAAGGCCTGTAATATAAGCCGCTGCATCAGGAGAGCTTTTTTGCAGTTTTCCGTAGACGTCTTGGCCATCAAACCCTTTCGATAATGCAATGACATTAAGACCTGGAAGCATGACACCTAAGGTCTCATTGAAACGTTCAATTCCATCTAGAATTTGTTTTTTAGCCACAACACCTACATGTTTACCAAGTTCATAAGAGGAGCCTGAAAATTGTACTTCTGCAATTTGGTCAGTGTGTTGGATAAGCTGAGCGTGAGCAGAGCAAGTAAACAACATAGATAAAGCGATAATAGATTTCTTCATAGCGACCTCTGTAAAATCATTGGTTTAGTGTTTTTCGTGTAACCACACGAAGTGCTGCTGACGCATTTATTTCAACAAAGGAATAAAGCGAATCAATGTTGATGTGTGTAGGGTACATAAGCATTGCACTACTAGTCTTTTTTACAGCTTTTAGTGAACTTTAGAAATCAAGGGGGGAACAAAAAAGGCATATCACTTAGATATGCCTTAGAAGGTATGTTGCGGTTATAACATATTGGTTTTATCTAACTCAATACTGCATTGTTAACCTATAAAGATGCAGTCATTACTAGCGGTTTTACTGACTGGTTTATGTTCTGTACAACACCTTGATAAGGTGATCATTGCCAGTAACTTGGTTGGCTGATTTATATCCTGTAGAGGATCTTAGTTACGTAATCATTGCCAGTAACTTGGCGGGTTGGTTTATGTTCTGTACAAAATCTTTATCACATGCCAGCCGAACTTAGTCTTAACTAAGTGCGGAGTGATTAACTCGCCACTGAAACATACTTTATCAAATTCTTGTGGGTATACCCATTTGGCCTTTCAATATTATTTAGCCTAAGTGCGATACAAAACCTTAATCACATGCCAGCCGAACTTAGTCTTAACTAAGTGCGGCGTGATTAACTCACCTGAGAAGCAAACTTTATCAAATTGCGGCACCATCTGCCCTTTTTTGAATTCGCCTAAACTGCCACCTTTTTTGCCCGATGGGCAAGTTGAGTGCTTCTTAGCAAGTACGTCGAATTTCGCGCCCTTATTCAGTTGCTTGATGATATCTTCAGCAAGTGTTTGGTGCTTAACTAATATGTGTAATGCTGCTGCGGTGCGCGCCATTTAAAGGCCTATAGAGTTTTAAACTAATTGGCGCAATTATACCGTCTATTGGCGGTAATAGGCTAGGGCGTCTCAACCGCTAGCCTAAAGACGGTGTTATCAGTATGGCTTTACCGCGATTTGGGTTGTTTAGAAATATTGACTAAGTCTTGCATATCAATATCAACGGTAAAGCTGCCGGGGACTTGCCGTGGTGGAAACTCTTTAAAGGTTGCCAACATTTGCTTGACCTTAATTTGTGCTGGGATCACTACAAATGCACGCTTATACCACCAGTCATCATAGCCAAAGCCTTGATCGCCTTTTTCATAAGGATCGATAGCTAAATCAAACAGTTTAGGCACTCTTAAGGTTTTTTGGGGTTGAGTCCAGACTGCAATACCTTTGCTTTCTTGGATCTTAAAATGAAATTTCCAACGGCCATCGCGCATGGCGAGCAGTTCACCATCATCAGACCAATAGAAAAACTGTTGCCGTGGGCTTTCATCGGTTTTATGGCTTAGGTAATCAACCATATTATACCCGTCTAGATGGTTACGATATTGCTTGCCATTGCTGGCTTTATAACCCGAGAGCAATTGGCTTTTAATATTGCTATTACCTGCAATGCTCATCAATGTTGGAAACCAGTCTGCAGATGAAACAATGCCATTGAACTTTGAATTAGGCTTAATATGATTAGGCCATTTTATAAACGCAGGCACTCTAAACCCACCTTCCCAACCAGTATTTTTCTCACCTCTAAAGGGGCTGGTGGCGGCATCAGGCCAAGTGGCGTTCATCGGGCCGTTGTCCGTGGTGTAAATCACCACGGTATTGTCTTCAATATTGAGTTGTTTTAGCTTTGCCAGTAATAGGCCGATATGGTTATCGTGCTCAACCATGCCGTCGGCATAATCCCCTAAACCGGTAACACCAGAGTTCTTGTCACTGACATGGGTGTAGTTGTGCATGCGAGTGGTGTTGTACCACAAGAAAAACGGCTTGTTTTTGTTAACTTGCCGGCTGATAAAGTCATTGGCTGCAGCTAAGGTTTCATCATCAACGGTTTCCATGCGTTTGCTAGTGAGTGGCCCAGTATCTTCAATTTTACCGTCGGCATAAGAATGAATCACGCCTCGTGGACCAAAGCGCTTTTTAAACGCTGCTGACTTTGGGTAGTCGGCATTTTCAGGTTCTTCCTCGGCGTTTAGGTGGTAAAGATTACCCATAAACTCATCAAAACCATGCTTAGTCGGTAGCATGTCATCGCGATCGCCTAAGTGATTTTTACCAAATTGTCCGGTTGCGTAACCAAGATCTTTTAATGTCTGTGCCAGGGTTATATCCTGCGGCTGTATGCCTTGGCTTGCTCCTGGCAATCCGACTTTGCTTAAGCCGGTGCGCACCGGCATTTGCCCGGTAATAAATGCAGAGCGTCCTGCGGTACATGACTGCTCAGCATAATAGGAGGTCAACATTGCGCCCTCATTAGCAATGCTGTCGATATTAGGTGTTTGATAGCCAAGCATGCCGTTGTTGTATGCCGAGATATTGCCATAGCCAATATCATCACCAAATATCACCACAATGTTAGGTTTATTGGCGGCATAAGCACTTATCGGAATAAGGCATAAGCATAGCCCAGCAACTAAATTAGTTATTGTTTTTATCATCTTAAATATCCGTATTATTAATCGATTTGCTCTTTCTAAAAATGGCCAAGTTAGTGCGCTGGAATATAAGTACCGAAGTTCATACTCCTGCCAAGTTCGGGATTAATTTGATCATGCTCGCAGGCGAGGTTTCCATTAATAAATACTTGTTCGACTAATCCTGGATTACGATTAACAAGGCGTTGTAAGCCAAAGTTTTCCATTTCAGCCCAGCTTACCTGTTCAAGATCTTGATTAAATTTAGAGGGGTTTAGCACCACGATATCGGCTCTATCGCCGACACGAATTCGGCCTGCATCGATATTGAACCACTGTGCTTGATCGCCCGTCATACGGAACACAGCCTGTTCCATTGTCATCATCGCTTGGCTGTTTTTAGTTTGTTGGTTTTGGCTTTCATCAATACTTTCACTGACAAGCTTTAGCATGCGTAGCGGCAAGTTATAAAACGCCATATTGCGGATATGCGCACCGGCATCACTGAAGGTAATTAAAGACTTTTTATCTTTAACCATGTTTTTTAGAATGTGTTTACGGTGGTTTGCAACCGTGGTGTACCAACGTAAATCAGTGCCGTATTGCACCACTAAGTCGAGGAACAAATCGACCACATGGATCTGTTTGCTCTCGGCAACATCTGCGAAGTTTTTACCGACAATAGATTGATCAGGGCATTCAAGGATAATGGCATCACCAAAGTCGCGCTGCCATACCCGAGGGCTGAGCTTTTCGCCATAGAACTTTCTAAAGTCACGACGGTAGGTTTCGTCTTTTAAAAGCTCGTTGCGAGCTATTTTATCTTTTAAGTCGAGTGCGAGTTCACCTGCGCCAAACTCTTCAAAAAACACCACATCAATACCATCGGCATAAACGGTAAAGGGCGTGGGAAGTACTTGCCAACGAAAGTCACCATTGAGGAAGTTGGTAACTCTGGCGGCAAGATTGGTGATTTTACTTAAGTAGACACTGCCTTTTAGATCCATGCGGCTAATGAGCGTGGTTTTGAGGCGCTTTTTAAAAATGCCCATACATTCGCGCATATACTGGTTTATTTGCAGTATTGCCGCGGCATTAGGCGCACCTTGATGCACTCGGTCATATTCACGCACTAAGTTGTTCAGCCGCGATACTTCTTTCCACTTAGCGTAGGTGCTCGGTAAGCTTTTTGACCATTCGCGGTCGCCATCAATTTTGTCCCACTTTAGGCACATAGTCGATAAGCCTAAAAAGCCGACTTCTAATGATTCTTTGAGCAGGCTTTCCATTTTGCGCATTTCGGTTTCGGTGGGAGTGACGTTTAGATCGGTTGCGCGGCTTAAGCCCATAACGCCGACACGTAAATCACTGTGACCAAGCATGCTGACAACGTTTGGGCCTAAAGGATGTTGCTGAGCAAATTCGACCCACTGCTTAGGCGTACTCCATGTTTTATGTTGCTTTAAAATAGGCAGTACTTTTTCGCGGGGGACAGTTTCAACGCGGGTGAAAATATCAGAAGCATCTTCATATTCACTGCAGATCATGCTTAACGAGCAACTACCAACAAGCACCGTAGTTACGCCGTGGCGCACCGATTCTGACAGGCTAGGGCTAACAATTAGCTCTGCATCATAATGGGTATGCGTGTCGATAAAGCCCGGCATCACCCATTTTTGTTGAGCATCGATAATGTGGTTACAGTCTGTTTCATCAATTGCTTGGCTTGAGACTTTTGCGATTCTACCGTTTTTTATGGCGATATTTTGAATCGACGAGTCAGCGCCCGTGCCGTCAAAGTATCGACCTCCTTTAATGATGGTATCGTATGCAGACATAGAAACTCCCCTCCATGTTGTTAATCGTTTTTATTATGTTTATCGATTCGACATTTTTAGATTAAGGCTTGTCTAATTTTCATTCTTGTCATTTGGTGACAAATTGGCGATTATCTAAACACCATAATTGACTTAAGCTGAGACAGGGATGCAAAGAAAGGGGTTTTGATGAAGCAAGATTACTTAATTCGCAGTGCATCTTTGTTGGGTTTTAATCGCTTGGTCAGTGAGCTTGGCGGTGATACTCAAGGTCTATTGGCACAGTGCGATTTACAACCGCAAGATCTGAGTAATCCCGACAATATGATTGCCTTTGCTAGCATGATTAACCTACTTGAATTAGCATCGACAGAGCTTAATTGCCAAGACTTTGGTTTACGTTTGGCTGCAAAGCAGGGATTGGAGATGCTTGGGGCTGTGGGCCTTATTATTCAGGCGAGTCATACGGTTGGAGAGGCGCTAGTCAATGCACAGCGTTATATGATGCTGCATAGCCATGGTGAATATTGGGTGTTACGCAAATTCGAGCAGTCGATATTGATTGAGCGTTATCAAATTTATCAAGATATTAGCCATGCTAAGCAATATAAGGAGTTGTCGTTTGGAGTGTGTGCAGGCTTAGTCAAAACCTTGATAGGGAAAACACTTAAACTCGACAGGTTAGAATTTGCTCATACCGCCATTTCAGATAGTCATGTTTACCGTAAATACTTTGAGTGTCCGGTGGTATTTAACCAAGAAAACGATCGCTTAATTATCCATTCAAGCTATCTTACCCAGCCGCTACAACGTATTTCAGATCAAGATAAAAAGCAGATTAAGTCATATTTAGAGATACTTATCAGCCAGTTTGGTGATGATATTGAACGTAAGGTTAAGACGTTAATTTTACAAACAATGGGCTTGCACGATACCAATATTGATCTTGTAGCAACTATGCTCAATATGAATCGTCGAACTTTACAACGGCGGTTGGCAAAACAAGGTTTAACCTTTAAAAAATTATTAGCCGATGTGAGAATGAGCACGGCTTGCTGGCATTTACAATCGAGTCAGCTAGATATCACCTTGTTGTCAGAAGTGTTAGGCTACAGCGATGTAAGCGCGTTTAGTAAAGCCTTTAAGCAATTCGCGGGGATTTCGCCGTTAAAGTGGCGTAAATCAGCACAAGCTTCGTAAGAGTAACTATTCTAGTCAAACCGCAAAGTTCGCAGGAAGGATCAGTGTTAAAGTCTAAAGCCTATCGCCGCATTGGCCCCGATTACCGTTTCGACGAACAAGTCAGCTTTGTCGATATAAAGCAGGTGTTTGGTCTTGGGCATATTCGTTTAGGTAAATGGGTCGAAAACGAAGAGCGTGATAAAGCCGCTAACTTAATTTTTGACTCGTTAGCCGATTTAGCTTTTATCTTAAAATTACCGCCTAAAGCATTGGGTTTACGCGAAACGCTAAATCTAGCGTTTGGCAGTGGTGGTCAAAAAGGTGTGCAAGCGCATTATGCGCCGCATAAGCGCGAGCTAGCGTTAGCTAAAAATGCCGGAGCGGGCGCGCTGGCCCACGAGTTTTGGCACGCGTTTGATCATTACATTGCACCAAAGTCCTATCGCACTTCACCTAGTGGCACCTCCTTTGCGAGTCATAGTTGGCTTGCCGATGTAAAACCGATAAAACATCCGTTAAATCAGCGATTAGAGCAGGTATTTGAAATCGCGTTGCTAAATGAAAACGGTGAAGATGGCCATGATTATGTTAATCGGGCGATAGCATTGGATAAACAACATAATAGCCAGTACTTTTCACGGCCTACCGAATTAATGGCACGCGCCTTTGAATCGTGTATCGAATCTTACCCCGATATCACTAACCCCTATTTAGTGGATGAAACTTTAAAATCACCGCTATTTGATGCGGGCGGCTACCCAACACTTGAACATAGAGCGCAGATCTTTGAGGCCTTGATAAATTATTTTGAGCCTCTTGGCGATGCGCTTGGGCGAGAGTAGAAAATAGTTATTTTAAACCATTAAAAAGCCCGCATGTGCGGGCTTTTTAGTTAATACAGGTTTTCAACGCCTAAGCTGTTTTCACTTTCCAGTTCACTTCTTCACCGGCAAAGAAAGGCACAATCGGGCTACCGTTTGGCAAGATGATCTCGCTTGGTACTGTCCACTTTTCTTTCACTAGCGTCACAGTGCTGGTGTTGCGCGGCAGGCCGTAAAAATCAGGGCCGTGCTTGCTGGCAAAGCCTTCAAGCTTATCGAGAGCGCCTAGGTCATCAAATACCTGTGCGTAAAGCTCTAGTGCACTCCATGCGCTGTAACAACCGGCGCAACCACAAGCAGACTCTTTGCGATGTTTCTCGTGCGGCGCCGAATCAGTGCCTAAGAAGAACTTGCTCGACCCCGTTGCTACTGCAGCACGCAGTGCTTCTTGGTGGGTGCTGCGCTTAAGTACTGGTAAACAGAAGTTATGTGGGCGCACACCGCCAACAAGCAGGTCATTACGGTTAAGCAGTAAATGCTGTGGGGTAATAGTCGCTGCGACGTTGTCAGCCGCTTCCATAACAAAGTCAGCCGCATCTTTGGTAGTTATGTGCTCAAAAACCACTTTCAATGTTGGGAAAGACGCCACAATACGCGCTAGGTAGCGTTCAATAAACATGGCTTCACGGTCGAAAATATCGATGTGAGATTCAGTAACCTCACCGTGAACCAACAGCAACATACCGTGCTTAGCCATGGCTTCAAATACAGGGAATAGCGAATCAAGCGCTTTAACTGCTGCATCAGAGTTAGTGGTTGCACCCGCTGGGTAAAGCTTAGCAGCAACAACGCCAGCCGCTTTAGCATCAATGATGTCTTGCTCTGTGGTGTTGTTGGTTAAGAAAATTGTCATTAGCGGTTCAAAAGTCGAACCTGCTGGGCGCGCCGCTAAAATACGCTCACGATACTCGGTTACCATTTTGGCATTGGTAACAGGTGGCAATAGGTTTGGCATTACGATTGCGCGTTGGAACAAGCGAGCCGTTGCTGGAACGGTTTCTTGCAGCATATCGCCATCGCGAAAATGAAGGTGCCAATCGTCAGGAGTAAGTAGGGTGATTTGCGTCATTGTAGGTTCCTAAGCGTTTACGACAAAATACGTCAGCTTTTTATAAGCTTTTACTTAGGGCGCTATTGTGCCTGAAATCGCCGGCGCTTAATAGCTGAAGATGCATAAGACACAATATATCAACGCCTAACAATACCATTTATGTTATTTTGCTGATTGTAACCGCCCACTGATAGTAATAAGTAGTTAAAAGAGACATGCGTTTAGACAAGTTTATCTGTAAAAGTACTGCACTTAATCGTGCCCAGTCGAGTGAATGTATCCTAGCGGGGCAAATCAGCGTCAATGGCAATACGGTTACTGATGTCGGCTTTCAAGTGCATGAGACTAATTGTATAACCCTAGATGGGAAAAAGCTGATTGCGCGGCCGTCGCGTTACATTATGCTGCATAAACCTATGCATATGCTGAGCTCCAACGTTGACGGTGATTACCCAAGCCTATTTAACTGCATTGAGCTTGAACGCGTTGAAGACTTACATATTGTCGGCAGACTCGATGCCGATACCACAGGCTTAGTGCTGTTGACTGACGATGGTCGTTGGTCATTTGATATTATTCGCCCAGACAAAAAGTGCGACAAGACCTACCGAGTAACGCTGCGTGACCCCATCACCGCTGATAGCTCGGCTGAAGTCATTGCAAGATTTTCCCAAGGCTTACAACTACAAAACGAAAAGGCATTAACTCAGCCCGCTAAACTTGAGCTGGTGACGCCCACAGAGGCGTTATTAACCATCACCGAAGGTAAATATCACCAAGTAAAACGCATGTTTGCCGCGATTGGTAACAGAGTTAATGGTTTGCACCGCGAGCAAATAGGCGCGTTAAAGCTTGATGTTGCAGTGGGGCAGTGGCGTCACTTAACCGCAGATGAAGTGGCATTGTTAGCAACGCCAACGCCAACTTAAGTATCGCCATGACAATAAACAACGCCCGCTAATAAGCGGGCGTTTTGCTAGTAGAGCAATCGATGAGTTGATAAGGCTTAATCGACCCAGTGCAGCACATTGCGGATAATCGACCAGCGCGGCTCTACTTTTTCTGCGCCTTTACCAAGCATCCAGTAATCGTAAATCTGCTCTTGGGTGCCATCGACTTTGCGTAGGCGTTGCCAGTTATTGATGTAGTTAAGTAGCGACTGGTTCGATTGCGCCACCGCGTAAGCCACTGGGTAGTGTGATTTGTTTTCCAGCAGTGCAATACCGTAACCCGGGAAGAACAAGGTCCAAGCTGAGCCCGCTTGCGCGCTAATCACCACCGCATCGTACTTATGTTTTTTCTGTCTGAAAAAGTCTTTATAGCCCTCGATTTTTACGAACTTGATATTGGGTGCCATTTTCTTCGCTTCTTCAATGGCATCACCATGTTCAACATAGGCAATCGTCATGCCCTGCATCTCTTTTATGCTGTCATTGGTTTTAAACTCGTTAACCAAGTGGTCGCGAGTGGCAATGGCAATATTAAGCTCAAGCACCGGATTGGCATAACTGAGGGCGTCCATTTGCTCTATGTCCATAGCTAAGCCAGACATGGCAATATCAAAAAAACCAGCCTTTAGTGATGCGGCTAATTTATCTTTCTTAAAGGGAATAAACTCAATTTTAACCTTTAAGTCTTCAGCTAGTTTATTCGCCATAGCAGTGTCAAAACCGACTAATTGGCCTGCGTTATTGTAGTAACTAAAGGGAACGTTACTCGGGATATAACCGACTCTTAATGTGCCAGTATCGCGGATCGCCTGTACACTGCGTATTGGCGTATTTGGCGTTTTACCCACAACAGGAAACTGCTTGTTTACTTTAGTGGGCACTTTGTCAGCCACCTGCATATTGGCGATTACACCACTGGTGATCTCAGGGCTATGGATAAACATGCCCATAGCAATGCGGCAAACCAAGATAGTGGCGATTACGCTAGCGCCAATGCCAATACTCATTTTCAGCAGTTGTGGCGGGCGCGGTTTAAGCGACTTTTGAAATAAAGAGGCAGTAAGTAGGGTGAGTACAAACAGGTTCATTACCGCCGCAATAGAGGTGAATTTACCTGTAATAAAGCCCGACATTACAAATAACTGGAACAGATCAGCAGGCAGTTTTACCAGATCCAGCATAAATGGAATCGCCACATAGACACTGCCAAATAAGGCCAACAAGCCACTAATTGATAGCGATGGAATACTGCTAATATCCACCGGTGTGCCGTTAAACCAGCCAGCAAAATACACAAATAATATGACGGTTAACTTACCGATATTCGGGAAGGTAAACGCAATGGGAACCAGAATTTCAATTAAGGTGGCACCATCTTCACAAAGGTCATCATGCTCGCGCATCACCTGCTTACACTCTTCAACAATCACCGGAATAACAATAAAAATGTTACCCGTGGCAAAGGCGGTCACTAAGCTAGATTTAGAAATGCGCAGTGCTTGGGCAAAAGTTATCGGAGTCAACGAGGCCACAATCCAGGGCAGTACCCAAAAAGTCAGCAGTAAGCACAGTACAAAATAGCTGATTAGATACACTTGCATACTGGCAAATTCATCAACGCCCATGGTGCCTGCGGCAGACGCTGACATGGCGAAAATACCAATTGGTAGAATTTTAACTAAGCCTTGAGTAATGCGCGAGAAGATCTCCGAACTGGTATGCATAAAGGTTAGTATTTGTTGTTTATGCTCGCCCTGCATGCCTATAAGCGCAAGGCCCATAGCGATGCTAAACACCACCATGGCTGGTACATAGCCGTCAGCCATTGACTCAAACGGATTTGACGGAATATACAGCTTAAAGTAATCAATCGGGGTGATGGGCTCAATGCTACTAGTACTAAAGAAAGAGGCTGACTCAACGATAGGGAATGACAACGGCATAAGAGCAACCATCACCATTGCCAATAACCACAGCAGTAACATTATCAAACCAGCTCGGCTAAATATTAGTTTAGCGGTGCTTTTTTGCAGTTTACCAATACCGCCAACCAGCGATACCACAATATAAGGCAGCACTGTCATCTGCATCAGCAAAATCACACTCGTACCAATAGTGCCCATCCAACTTACTGATTCACCAAAGAACAAGCCGACGCCAAAACCAACAAGCATGGCCACTATCATCTGGGTCGAGCTGGTCATCGCAAGAACTTTTTTAAGCACAGGTTCCATCCTAATTTATGTGTTTTGTTGAATAAGCAGCCTTGGCTTTGATGAATAACAAGTCAGCAGGAGACATAGGCTTGTCTTATTATAAGTTCGCTAACCATTAACTTTAAAGTGATATCGTTAAAAATTCAGCATGTTAATTAACATTGCTCCGTTTGCCACCAAGCCGTTCGGCGGCTAAATCAATAAAGGCTCGGACTTTAGGCGACAAGTGTTTACGGCTTGGATAAACCACGTAAACGTCAATTTCGGTATTGGGGCAGCTCTCAAATAGTATTTCTAAGCGGTTATCGTTAAGTGCCTCTTCCATGTAAAAGCTGGGGAGGCGGGCAATACCATGGCCGGCTAACACCATAGCCAATTGCATATGGCCGTTATTGCAGAGTATTTTTTGGCGTACATCAACAAAGAACGGCTTGCCGTCAGTATCAATATAGTCCCAGCGACTAGGCTGCTTTAAATTGGAATAACAAATGCCGTTATGAGTGGCTAGCTCTCTAGGGTGATGTGGCTTACTGTGGCGCGAAATATACTCTTTCGAGGCGACCGTATAAGCCTTACTGCTATATATTTTACGGCAGATAAGGCTCGACTCCTCGAGGTGGGCTGAGGCGCGTATCGCTAAGTCGTAACCATCGGCAATCACATCTGTGCGCTGATCGCTAAGCTCAAGCTCTAAGCTAACATTGGGGTAACGATTAATGTATTCAGAGATAATATCCTGCAGATGGTTTTGGGCAAAGCCCACCGGACAACTGAGCTTTAACACCCCCTTAGGGCTAACATTGTCTTGGGTAATTAAGCCTACCGCCAGTTCAGCATCGCTAATAAGTTGCAAGCACTGTTGATAATAGGCCTCGCCCTCAGGGGTTAAGCCTATCGAGCGGGTAGTGCGGTTAAGTAAACGCACGCCAAGGCGAGTCTCCAGTTTATTGACCTCTTTGCTCACATAAGAGGTGGAGTGACCAAGAGCCTCTGCCGCGGCAGAAAAACCGCCACTTTTCACCACCTGTGCAAAAATCACTATGCCATCAAACAGTTTATTTATTGTCACCAATGCCGCCTATTAACAGTTGTATGGAAATAGTTATTATCTTTTTAGGTTATTAATCTTTATTCGTCACCAATATACACTGCTCTACATCGAGTTGTCGCTCAAAAGTTAATCTTTAGCTTGCAGCAGAGTACGGCAATTGAACCTAATATTTTTGCAGGCTTTACCTGTAATAACAGTATAGAGAGACCATTATGAAACTATTAGCTTTTGCAGCCAGCAGCAGTACTAAATCAATCAATAAGCAACTTGCCGCTTATGCTGCGTCACAAGTTGCCGGAGCAGACGTTGAAATCCTCGATATCAACGATTACGAAATGCCACTCTTTAGCCAAGACCGTGAAGAAGAGTTAGGCCAGCCTGAGCAAGCACAAAAGTTTTTTGCCAAGTTGGGTGAAGCAGATGCGATTATTATTTCGTTTGCCGAGCATAACGGTTCATACACGGCGGCTTACAAGAACTTGTTTGACTGGACATCACGTATCGACATGAAAGTGTTCCAAAACAAGCCAATGGTGCTACTAGCAACTTCGCCAGGCCCTGGCGGCGCGGCAACAGTATTAGCTGCTGCAGCTGGTTCAGCGCCATATTTTGCCGCCGATGTAAAAGCGACCCTGTCTATTCCAAGCTTTTTCGATAACTTCGATATGGAAACACAGGCGCTACGTAACCCAGAGTTACAATCAGCACTGCTTGGAGCACTAAGCAATTTGAAATAGCGCTAAAGCGTTAAGTAAATAATAAGCCTGACATCATGTCAGGCTTATTATTTTATCAGCAGTTTCCGTCTTAGGATAAGCGTTACACTCTTGCCTCAGTGGCTTGGCTGCTCATGGCACTGTTAGCCTGTTTATTGCGTTTAAACTCGGCAATACCATCTGAGAATATGGTCACTCGATTACGGCCGGTTTTTTTCGATACATACATAGCATGATCACTGTCGGCTATCATTTTATCTAGGTTTGTTCCCGACAAGCTAAAGTCTGTTACTCCAAAGCTTGCGCTAATTGCAAACTCAAAGCCTGAGCCCGCGCTGTCGATGGCGGCAATCAACTTACGGTATTCTTCTGCCAGTTGCGCTGCGGTATTAACGTCACAACTGGGTAAGAAAATACAAAACTCTTCGCCGCCAAGGCGGGCAAACAGGTCGCTTTTGCGGCTGTGGGCTTGGCAGACTTGAGCGACTTGTTTTAACACCCAATCACCCGTCGCGTGGCCGTAGGTGTCATTAATGCTTTTAAACTTATCTAAATCAAACAAAATACAGCTGGCGGCTTGTTGATTCTTACTGCAATAGTCAATGGCATTTAATGCCTGTTGGGTAAAGTGGCCGCGGTTATGTACCTTAGTCAGCGCATCATACTCCGCCAGCAATTTTAAACGCTTTTGTGTGGTACGTGATTTATACACCATGCCAGCCAATAGCAGTATCGACACCGTCAGCAGTGAAATAAACAAGCGGTTATTTTCGGTTTCACTGCGGCTCAGTTTTTGCTCTAAGCGCAGTAAACGGTTTTGGTCATCCAATAGCTTTATCTGGTTTTTTTGCTCAGTCGCTTGATGCTGCGCTAGCTGAAATGCGAGATGCTTGGTTTTAACTTCATCCAAATAGGCTTTGTCGGCCGCAGCATACTCTCGATGATATGCCAAGGCTTGCTGGTGCTCACCACGAGATTCAGCGATTTGAAACAGGATGTTATAAGCGGTGACAGAAGATTCAGAAGTACCAATATTTTTTGCGTGTGCAACAGCTTTGCTTGAGTGCTCTTCAGCAATATCTATTTGTTTAGATAGGTAATAGCTTTTAGCAAGTAAGGCATGATAAATCGCCAGAAAAGGCGCGTATTTTGTGGCTTTTAATGATTCAAGCTGCTTTTCTAGCGTGGCTATTGCTTGTAGTGGTTGGTTGTTATCTAAATGCAGTTCAGCTAAATAGCTATAAATGGCGCTTTCCATCACCACTTCGTTGCTCTGCTGGCAAGCTTGTAAGCCTTGAGCTATTTGTGGTGAGTCTTCACTGAGCTGACCCAGTTTAAATTGGGATTCTAATTTTAAGTTGTGAGCGATGCAGAGGTTGCGGCCTTGGGGATTTTCACTTAATAGTCGTTTGGAGAACTTAAGTCCTAGTTCATATTGCCCTAGTTGGTTGTAGAAGAGAGCTGCAGAAGAAAGGCCAATTTGTTTATATAAATTATCACTTATTAATGGCGTAAGCTCTGTTATTATCGAAAGAAGACTTAGGCCCTCCGTCCAATTTTTGGAAATCGCATAAATGTTTACAGTTGATATCGTAGCTTTATATCTTAATAAATCGTTAGATATTGGAGAATTTATGATGTCCTTGTATTTAACTATAGCCTGGTTGAAATCACCTTTGAACGAGTGCTGATAACCAGTTAAATAAGCGAGTTTCAGTTTTTGTATTGGTGTAAGTACAGCTTGAGATTCTTTTAACTTATTGAGTAAAATATTGAACTTAGCGGGATCAGCACTTTTAATCGATTCTGCATGGTTAATAGATTGCTCTATATCACTTGCAAAGCAGTTATTTAAAAAAAATATGAAACATACAAAGTGAATTCTTTGTATGTTTTTTAAGAAAAATTTATTCATTAAACTATTTGATAGTTATCAGTCTGTATTAAGATTTTCATCTTGTTCTTCATTCTTTTCTTTTTCTTTTTCTTCGTCTTCTGCGGGTAACATAATACAAACGACATCTGGGCAGACATCTAGCTCGCGCTTAAGGCTAATATCATCTTTGTTGGTTAGCGCTTGTTTTAATGATTCGGTTAGTGCTGATTCGGCAATCGCTTGCTCAAAGTTAGTTTCTGTTTGCAGACTTGCATCTTGGCCCATGCGTTCCAGCAGTTGAATGATGTTTGACATACTATTTCCTTGTTGATTGTCGTTTATGGTTTTCTATTTTCTATTTTCTCTTTTCTCTTTTCTCTTTTCTCTTTTCTCTTTCTTAGGAAGGACTTGCCTGCTTACGGAGACCGACCTTTTAGTTTTTTTTATCCGTTTCTTTATCTACTTCTTTATCAACTTGTTGATTTCATTCATTCACGATTTGTTCAGCAAGCACATCATTTTTCCCTGCTAGCAGCTGAGCTTCTATTTGCGCTAGGCGGTCTAATACGGCTTGGTTAGGTTGCATCTTTTGGCTTGGTGGAATTACCAGTGTGGTGTGCATGTAAATATCGGCATCGGCTAGTTCTGCTAAGGTGAGGGTTTGCTTACGCACTGTGTCTATAGGCAGTACGGCGGCTTCATATAAAATCACTTGATGCTCAAGTGGGTAGTCTTTACTCAGCAGTTCAATCAGTACTTGGCGGTGCGCCGCCCCCGTAGCAAACTTAGTCAGGCTCTTATCACCAGCTAGGCCGATTTGCCACAGCACTAGATAACATGAGGGGTCAAAGCGGCGTTGGTAGAACATAAACTGACTGGCTTCAAACTGCTGGCAACCATATTGTCCGGGGTCGATGCCCAAATCGGCAATTAGGCAGTCTTCTGCTGATATGCCCGGCACCATGACAGCGTGAAAACCCTCAGCCTTGGCTATTTCGATTGATTTATGTGGTGCGTGGGCGAATACCCCTGGGTGACCATAAAATGCACCGACGACTTTTTTGCCGGCGCGCACTTCGGTCATAATCGCATCGACCATTTCTCGGTAGGTAATATGGCGAGATTTTCCGGGCTGATAAAAGCCTTGTAGCGAGCGCACGTTGGGGTGCATCTCTTGCAGCCAGAGCTCAACTATGCCGTTAGACATGCCTGAAAACACCACATCGGCCTGTTCTATATAGCTTTTTGCTAATGGGCAAATATGTGCCCCTAAAGTCATTCCAATCCCAACACACGCTAAACTACCAGGCATTTATTCTTCTCTATTATGTGTCTGATGAGTAGGCTATTAAATTAACAGTTATCAAAATGTTTTTAAACTGTTACTTGTTTTTCGGGCTCTGCGTAACAAAATATAATATCGCTTTTGGCCTTACTGAGTTCGTTTTCAATTTCAGGAAAAGTAAAGCCAAGCTTTTTTACAAATCTCTGGGTCGCCAGATTGGCTTTTGTGTAATGGGCGGTTATTTTTGTAAGGCTTAAATAGCTAAAGGCGTATTCCATTAGGGCTCCCATAGCTTCCTCAGGAAAGAGCTTGCCATTGGCTTTTGGCAAAAGCATGAAACCGATATCAGCTTCCATGTGATTGTACTTATTCTTCCAAGTCAGCCCTTGAATACCAATAGCTTGTTGTGTGGAAGTTTCAATAATGGTCCAACTCATTAATTTGGGTTTATGACTATTTTGCAACTTTATTGCTCGCTCAAATGCAGTATTTGCCTGCTCAATACTTAATGGATGGCTAATGTTGCGCATAACTTTTTCACAGCAATAGAGTTGTTGGTACAAGTTTCGATCGTGAATATTGATTGGACGACAAGATAGACGTGATGTTTGAAAGCTATGGTTATTAATGGATACTAATTGGGTTGGTCTAGGAGACATCTTTTAATCCTAATTAACGCTGTTTAGCGAAGTGGATAACGCCGGTTTGATGAGCGGAGCGGTCAAAAATCACGTAGTGATCATTCATTAGCGGTAAACCAAGTAGCGACTGATTGGGCCACCCTGCAAGCTGTGACAATATCTTAAAACAGGCCTTGCCCTTGGCTGGGGTGTTGGTTTGCCAGTAGTGCTCGGGCTTTATGTGAATGCTGACTTTTTCTGGGCTGTATTGCTTGTTGTCACAGCTATTTATACTGCTATTTTTACGGCTATGGTCACAGCTATTTTTATTGGTATTTTTACTGGTATTTTTACTGCTATGGTCACAGCGATTGTCACCGCTGTTATGAGTGTGTTGGCTATGGTGGTTGCGCTCGCCGACAAAATGCAGTGTGAGCGTGGGCCATTCATCAAGGTTTAACTGGCTCATGTCGATACCTTGATACTGCATGGCGATATCGCTAAAGGGCTTTATCAGGGCTGCAAATTTGGGGTTTAGCGCGCTGAAGTGTTCCACCATGGCGCTGTATAAGTGCTTGGTAAACACTATGCCTGACACACCTGTGTCGATAATAGCGTTACTGCGACCGCGTAGTTGTTTGTTCATGCCGATGGCTGAGAGTAGGGCGTGGTCATGGCTTACTTGGCTTGCTAGATGCTCAGGGCTTTCTATTGGCTCAAGGCTGTTTACAGGCTCAGGGCTTTCATTTAGCTCAAGGCTGTTATCTGGGTCAAGGCTGTCATCTCGCTCAATACTTTCGGCAGGCTCAAGGCTGTTCTCTATCTCCTCGGTGAGTAGGCTGTCGATTTCGGTTTGGTCGCCAACTTGGATAGAGATGAGGTTAACGTTGTAATACTTGTCTTCTACCACAGAGATAGTGGTGAACTCGCCTTGATAAAGCTCAATATGTTCTTCGCCGCCACCAATAATTAACCAGCCCTGATTGAGCGAGTCTTGGTTTAACTGTGCGAAGTGCGCTTGTTGTGCTGCTTTATCTACTTTTTCAGCTTTATCAGCGCTCTTTTTTGCACTAAAGGTGGCTGCGCTAATATCGGTAGAAAAGTGTACGCTTGAGCGGCGGCTGTAAAAAGCAAACTTATTGGCGGTTAAGCCATGTTGTGTGAGCTCAGTAAAATAGGGAATAATATCTTGAGTGGGCTGCTGTTTTAAAAAGGCTTTAAACTGACGTAAATCATCGCTGGTAAAGCGATTATCGCAATCTTGCTCAGAGTGAGCCGCCTTGTTTTCGACTTGGTTTTCTATTTGGTTTGCATTTAAATGGGCGTGGTAATCATTACTGCAAATACTAATTTCATCGTCAAATGGCCAAGGGTAGGTGAGCGCTGGAGTGATTTGGTATTTGTCGAAATAGTGTTTGAGATTGTAGCTTTTGTTTAGCTGATGGTAAGCAAGGCCGAGTATGCCGTCGGCGTGTAAAAACGTGCCCTCTTGCTTAATCGACGACACTATCGCCACCGGACAATCGTTAAGCACTATGGGCGCATGGGCATCAGGATTTGGCTCTAACTGATAACCGTCGCTTAGGTTGAAATCGATATCTTCTTCTCTGAGTCCGACTCGGGTATGCACTACAGGGCCGTCCCAGCCGCCCGCACCATATAACACTTCTTGAGCAAAGCTGGTGGCCACTAAGCTAGTGTCTTGCTCGTCGTCATAATCACTGTCGCTCACCACTAAGGTGCTACTGCCCGTATCAATAATCAGATTTGCTGGGGTTTTATTGGCGCCAAATCTAAGCTGGGCGCAGTAGCCGCCCATTGCATAAACATTGGTTATCGGTACTTTTAAAGTGCGTGGAGTGATTAATGGTGTGTTATCTGACATTGATTGCGCCTGATTGTTATTGTTCTTAAAGCTTGCAAGCTAACGAGATAAAGCTGATTTGATAGCGAAAATCACAATAGCAGAAATTGTTTTACAGGTTAATTAATTGTTAATTCGCGTGTGATTTTACTAAAGCGTGCTGCTTAAGTTGAGGTAGGTTTTGCAGTTAAATGCTTGAGCGAGGTGCAAATCAAGTTGGGGGAGTATATTTGCACCTCGTTGGTTAACTATGAGGCAATGACAAACTGGCCTTGCATAATAGCCCAGTGACCTGGGAATGAACAAAAGAAGCTGTACTGTTTTGCAGGATCGAGATCAGCGGTGCTAAAGGTAATGCTAGTGCTTTCACCGCCACCAATAATATCGGTATGAGCAAGCACTCTAGGATCATCAGTTTTGACGTAGCTGTTTGCTGCGCCAGCTGCCATGCCTTCGTTAGCAACAGCTGACATATTAGCGGTTTCAGTTAGTACCCAGTTATGGCCCATGGCCGTTTTTGGTAGGGTGCCTGCGTGGTGTAAATTAAGCGTCACTTCGGTGCAACCTACTGGAAGGGTGAGCTCTTTCTTATCAAACTGCATAGCATCGGTTGCATTGATATCGAGTTGGCAGGTGTTGGCGCTAGCAAAGGCTGAAAAACTTAGCATGAGTGTTGCAGCAACAAACTTGATTAGGGTAGGCATAGTTAAATTCTCATATAGTTAATGACGCTAGCATCCTAATGTAAAAAACATTAAATGAGAATGATAATTAATTGTAAATGTTTTCTAAAGATAGTGATTAGAGCGCTAAACTATTTATCATTAAACAGAGGGCGCGCATTTTTGTGAGTGGGCTTAGAGGCTAAACCCACTCATCAACTTTGCTGTTATTTAGCGTTAACCTTGATGCGCTCAACATCGGTGGTAGGGGCTTCAACTTCAAAATCGAGTTGTACTTTTGAACCTTGCACACCGTTAGGCGAACTCTGGTATTGCCATTGCTTTAGTGCAGTAATCGCCACTGCATCAAACACTTTCTCTGGTGATGATTTAATTACGCTAACATTGGTTACTGCGCCACTTGGGGTAATATCGAACTGCAGTTGCACAAAACCATTTTGGTTAGCCTTTGCTGCTTCAATGGGATATTTAGGCTCAATGCGCATGGTTGGATACACCACTGATTGTTTATCGACTCCGCCAGCTTGAACTTGTTGATTTAACATTAGGCCGCAAAGCCCTAAAACCATGATTAATCCTATAACTGCAATGCTGCTTTGGCCTTTTTGCTGGGTTTTCATTTGCATAATACGTTCCTTGAGTATGTTTTTATTTCCGTAGTGAGTGTGTAGCAAGCCGTGCTGGGCCTGCTGTGAATAAGCCAACAGCACTTGACTATAACTGATTTTTTGTTGCTTGCTGAGTGACTGGGTCACATGGGCATCGCAGGCTAGCTCTTGATCATCGCGAAAGCGACGGTATGCAAGCCAGCAAATGGGATTAAACCAAAACAGACATAACACGCCATACGCCAATAAATTGCACTGTAGATCGCCACGTTGGTGGTGATATTGCTCGTGATTGATAATGGCTTGCTGCTCTTGTGCATTAAGTTGGTTGAAGTTAACTGGCAAGATGATTTTTGGGTTCACAATGCCTATAAGCATCGGCGATTGTACTTTGGGGTGAACGTAAGTCGCTAGGCGTGAAAATGGGGTGCTTACTTTTGTCGCGCTGCGTGCAAGGGCCTTGATTGATACAAGCTGCAGCGCAAGTTGAATAAGCATAATAGAAATTCCGCCAAGCCATATGTAGCTGGCAAATAGCCCATAGTTTGTTGTATTTTTAGCTTGAATTATTTTACTTGCCAAAACGCTGTAATGAGCGATTTGCTGAGACTGAACTGCTGCAAATAAGTTTGGCATGGCAGCAACTATTGTTGAGCTAAGTAACAGAATAGGGACTGCGAGCCAAAGATGATAAGTCTGGTGTGAGCCTAAGTATTTTTGTAGTGGCTTGTGGCAAATCAGTAAGCCTACGCAAATTAGGCTTAGCAGTATGGTTTGTTGCGCCATCCATAGCATCATGACTTGTTTTCCTTTTGCCATGTATCAATCAACTGTTGCAGTTCAGCAACATCTTCCGCGTTAAGTTTGTTTTGCTTAGCAAAGCCTACAACGAGTGGGGCAATGCGGCCTGAGAATAAACGCTCAATAAAGGATTCAGTTTCTTTTAGCTGGTATTCGCTTTGATCAATTAGTGGCGAGTACAGGTAAGAGCGGCCTTGTTTTTCAAAACCAATGGCTTGCTTTTTGACTAATCGATTTAGCAAGGTTTTTACGGTTTTCTCATGCCATTCATGGCTGCGGGATAACTCATTAATGACTTCGCTGGCGCTTTTTGGGGATGACTGCCATAAAATATTAAGCACTGTTAGTTCTGCATTACTGATCTCTTTCATTTTGGGTCTCTTGCTAATAAATTTTCGATTACACTTGTAATGTATATTTAAGATTACAAACGTAATCAATTTGTGCAAGTTATTTTTGGGTGAAAATTAATCATTATTATTGGTTTGAATATAAGGTGTTGTTAATTAAACTGGTTTTGTATATTCAACTTTTGGGAAGGACATAAATCGATATTTCGGTTTTACTTTGTGTTTAGCCTAGATAGAATGTGCCGTATGAAAAAACGCCTCGACAAGGATTGTAAAGGTATGCGGCCATCTTCATCTCATGTTGTATTTACTTTTATCAGTAGTCTGCTTTTTGCGGTTTCTCCTCTGAGTTTTGCTGATGACTCCAGCAAAGATAGTGCTAAAAATTCCCTCCCTAAAAGCTCAGCTAATAAACAACTACAGCAATTGGTTATTTTTGGGCAAACTTTTAATTTTAATTTGCCTGTGGATTGGAAGCTGGCTTATTCAGAGCAACAGGAAACCATGTATTCAGCAGAGTTTGTACCTATGGGGCAAGAGCTGCAAACTTGGTCGTCTATGGTGTGCGTACAAGGCTTTAAGGGTGTTGCTGAAGATATTGAACCACAAGAATTTTTAGAAACCATGGCTAACGTTTACCTTGAAAGTTGCCAAGGTGAAATGGTGTTTGAAGACTTACCTAGTGAGCCGCTAGGTGGGCATGAAACTGCTAGTGCAATTATAGGTTGCACTCAAATGCCTAATACGCATATTAAGTCGATTAAAGGTGTGGCCTATTCCTCTGCTACTAGCTTAGGTGAAATAGGTCATTACACTGTGGTGAAAGGCAAAGCGGACTTATATTTAATCCATAAGTCGATACGCGGTAACACCTTTAATAAAGCAAACCCACCAGTGAAAGCGCATAATTATCAAGAGTTCCTATCCAGTATTATGCCGTTGAGCTTACATTAGTCATCAGCCAAATAGCGGTTTGAGCTGTTTACTGGCTGATTTTTAAAGTAAATGTTCTAACTTATAACTAATGGTTGTGTTATTCCTGCCTCTATCTCCGTGTTTTATCTGTGCTTAGGTTAGACATTTAACCGTATAGACGTCTATAATGCGCGCACTCTCAATGGTGATGCTTTTTTACTCTTGGGTGATTGCAATACATGCTATTGAATAAATGGCGCTTCAAATGATGTCATCTACAATGAAAAGTTTATTGGTTTAAGCTTTTTATTACTTAGTTATTGATAAAAATAGCGCATAAAAAACAGCTCATAAAAAGAGTATTTTAGTCAACTTTATTGGTGCCCAAGTTACTGCTGTAACTGAGGATAATCGGGAAGTCAGTTAAATTCTGACACTGCCCCCGCAACGGTGAATGGTGAGAGACAAGTGCGCCTTAATGGAAAGGCGTTTAAAGCTTGTACTCGGGTATTACACGTAATACAGAACCTAAGTCCGGAGACCGGCCAGCAAAGTGATTTCGATGATTTCGGCGGGCAGATCTCGAGATGCGGCAGATTGACGGTTAGGCATAAAGTTAACTTTTGCCCCGGTTCTCCGTGACGTTTTTGCCCCGTTTTCCTTTTAGGAGTCAAAGGTAAATGGGAACACAACCATCAAAAATCGCACTGCTAGTTAGCAGTCTTTTAAGCTTATCTGCATTTTCGGCAACGGCTGAAGAAGGCACTACCGCTACAGTAAACGTTGACGAAACCATTACGGTTACTGGTTCACGTTTTGACAGAACTGCTGATCAGCAGTTAACCGTTATCAATACCATTGAGCGTGAAGAAATCGCACGTCTTAACCCTAAGTCGGTTGCCGATGTACTAGAAACATTGCCGGGTGTGAGCATTTCACGCAATGGTGGTGCAGGCCAAGCTACGTCAGTTAGTGTTCGTGGTAGTAATTCCAATCATGTTCTAGTGCTTGTTGACGGTGTTAAGGTTGGCTCTGCCACTTTAGGTACTGTTAGCTTTAACACGCTATCGCCTGAAAACATCGAACGAATCGAAGTTCTAAAAGGCCCACGTGCATCAGTTTGGGGCAGCGATGCGATTGGCGGTGTGATCCAAATCTTTACGCGTCAACTAAAAGGCGGTGAATGGTTTGCAGGTGCTGAGTACGGTAGCAATGATTACATTCGTGGTTCATTTGGTACTGGCATGAGCCATGGTAACGGCAGCACAACCCTTGCAGTTAACCATGAACAGTCTGACGGCTATGACGTATACAATGGCGCACCTGCTGAAAATGACGACGACGGTTATAAGCGCAATGCCTTGTCGTTAAAAGGGTCTCAGCAAATTAATCAAAACTGGCAAGCACTTTGGAACGGCCAGTATGATAAAGGTAATACTCAGTACGATGATATTTATGCATCGGGCTCTGCTGATGAATCAGATTATGAGAACTATCTATGGAACCTCGCGGCTCAATACAGCAATGATAAATTTACCAGCAAACTGGCGTTAAGCCAGTCTCGTGATGCGAATGAAAACTTCCGAGGCGACGATATCAGTGTGCCGGTTTCAGAGTTTGAAACCAAGCGCGATCAAGTTAACTGGAGTAACCAATATTTAGCCACTAATGACTTAACATTTACAGGTGGTATTGATTGGTCAAATGAGACGGTAAAAGGTGATTATGCTCAAGATGAGCGTGATCTTTTCGGTGCTTATTTACTTGCGCAAAAGCAATGGAGCCAGCTGCTTGCTGAAGTTGCTGTACGTTATGATGACGTAGAGAATATCGATAGTGAAGTGTCTTACAATGCGAGTCTTGCCTATCAGTTTAACGACCAATGGCGTTTAGCTGCATCAACGGGTACAGCGTTTAAGGCTCCAACTTTTAACGATTTATACTGGCCTGATTCTGGTAACCCAGATTTAATTTCAGAAACAGCTGAAAGTTATGACCTAACCTTGCATTACACTGCTAACGATATTCGTGCTTATATCAGTGTGTTTGAAAACACCATTGATAACCTTATTGCTTGGGCACCAACAGGTGAAAAAGACGATTTTGGTTGGGATATCTGGAAGCCTGCTAATATAAATGAAGCTAAAATTCAAGGTGTTGAATTATCGGCTAACTTTAGCTTATTTAGCTTAGATCACCAGTTAGCTTACACTTATCTAGATGCAGAGAATAAGCAGACTGGTGAAGAGTTGATTGGCCGCAGTGAAAACGAGTTTAACTACCAGTTGAGCTATGGCTGGGATCAGGTTGATCTATTGGCTAACTACCACTATCAAGGAAAGCGCTATGCCGGCAGTAATGATTTCTTTGACGCCACTCACCAGCTAGATTTGAGCATAGGTTATCAGCTAGATGATGCTTGGAGTCTACGTTTGAAAGCCAATAATCTATTTGATGAAGAGATAATTTCGGCACAAAACTACTTCAGCCCTGGTCGAGAGTTTTACTTTAGCGTGAGCTACCAAGCCTTTTAAAACATTTTTTTAGTAGGCATTAAAAGCCAGACCTTGTGTCTGGCTTTTTTTATGTTATTTTTTGGGCAAACTTATCAATAAAGCGTCTTCTTATGTGTCATTTATTGCTCAGGTTAGTAGTGATCTTACCTTTACTATTACTACAAGCTTGTTCGGGTGCCAGCATTGGTGAGTTACCACCTAATGCGAGGTTACTGGCTTTTGGTGATAGTCTGACTTTTGGTGTTGGCGCGGCGAAAGGGCAAGACTATCCAAGTCAGTTAGCGGCTATTAGTGGCTTTGAAGTGATTAACGCTGGCATTTCTGGTGAAACAACGACTGGTGGACTTAAACGCTTAAATGGGCTGCTCGATACACATTTACCTCAGGTGCTTATTTTGCTTGAGGGGGGCAATGACTTTTTAAGAAACCATAGCGAAGCAAAGACTAAGGCTAATCTCGCGAGCATGATTGAAATGGCCCAAGCCAAGCAGATCCCAGTTTTACTGGTTGCCGTACCGCAAAAGAGCCTATTTGTTTCGCCGTCACCGATTTATGCTGAGCTTGCTGAGCAATACCAGTTAGTTTTAGTGGAAGATACATTAAGTGACCTATTGAAAAGCCCTAGCATGAAATCAGACGCGATACACTTGAATGAACAGGGTTATTTAGCGCTTGCTAATGCGGTTTATGAAAAGCTTTTAGATTAAAAGTCATTAAATAACAGCTTGTTATGTTATCATCTCTCTCTTGTAGGGAAGTCGAGACTGTAATAGAAAATCCTGATAGTGTCCGTTTAATCACAGAATGACTTAACTTAGAAAAATTAATCACCAGAAAACCGTAGAAACTTGCTAAGGTAATCGCTTATATGGCTTGACCTTCAATGTCATATTGTGGGTTAATTTAGCTGAAATTTAATGGATAGAATTATTAAAAAATAAGGTTTAATGTTTCGCATGACAGATCTTGAGCAGCAAGTATTTACTCAAGTACGCGCCATTATCAGCAATGAAGAGCAGGTAATAGGGCGTCGAGGGATCCTGATCCCATTGAAAAAGGCCATTATTGCAGACGGTGATATCCGCAACGTTATCGATATAGTTTCGTCTGATCCAGCCTTATCAGCCCATCTGCTTTGGCGCAGTAACAGTGCTGATCACGCTACGCCGCAAACCAGTAAAAATCGCTCATTGAAAGATGCGTTAGTGCGTTTAGGGCAAGTTAATATTTATCGTTATGCGTTTACTTTCTATTTGAAAGAACGTTTAGACGAATTAAGTGAACCTTATAAGAAGTTGGTTCAAGGCTACTGGTCGCTAACTGAAGCAATTGCGATTGACGCAGTAGACCAACTGTACCAATTAGATGACTTACAAATTAGCCCAGATGAAGTGCAGACATTAGCGCTGTTTAGCGTGTTTGGCGACATTATTGCGCTAACGGCATTTGCTTACTTAAACTCAGAGGCGGAGCAGGCTTACCCTATTAGTGTATTGAAGTCTGTGATTGAAGGGCAGCAGCAAACTTTGACCTTAGAAGCATTTGGCTCATTAGGGCTTGATGACGACTTACGTGATGAGTTTTTGATTGCGCATAACCTACGTCAGACACATAACGAGAGTTCGCCAGGATTGGTGTTAAGACGCGTTTTAGCTAAAAGAGGTTTATTACTTAAGCCGATATGAGCGTTTACTTAAAAGCCTGCATTTGCAGGCTTTTTTGTTTTTAGCGTTAGCTTGAGACGATACTAGTTTATTTTTTGCTTGGCTAAGCCTTCTTGTGCGACTAACTCAAGCCAATGTTGAGCCAAGCGAGCATTGGCTCCATTACGGCGATAGGCGCCAAATAACGGACGTTTTAATCCTTCTGCGCCGAGTTTAAGGCTGGTTAAACTTAGGCCATGAGCTTCGCTAATAGACCAGCTTGGTAGCGCCGCAATACCATCTTTACAAGCTATACGCTGTAACAGCATCATGGTTAAATCGCAGGTCACTTGTGGGCCCGCTTTTATGCCTGCCGGCTCTAAAAAGTGGCGGAAGATATCTAAACGCTCAAGTGCAACCGGATAGCTTAAAATCGGTAACCCTTCTAATTGTTTAGGTGTAACAAACTCTTGATGAGCGAGAGGGTGATCACTTGCAACGACGAGTCTGACTTCGAAATCAAACAAGTGTTGATAAGCAATGGCTTGGCCGGGAACAGGATCTGACGTTAACACCACATCTAGCTCGCCTTGTTCTAGCGCATTAAGCGAATCGAACAGATGACGACTTGATAGGTCCAGATCAGCCAAAGGGTATTGCTGTCTAAATTGTTCCATCACCGGCATTAACCAACGGAAACAGCTATGGCACTCAATACCAACACCTAAATGGTTATCGCCATCTTCTAAGCCTTTTTTCAAATCAAATTCAGTTTCTATCACTTTCGGCAAGATATCTTCTGCAAGATTAAGTAAGCGTGCGCCTTCTTGAGTAAAAGAAAGTGGCTTACTTTTACGCACAAAGATTGCTGAGTTAATCCGTGTCTCCAGTTCTTTAATTTGATGCGACAGTGCCGACTGAGTGACGAAGCGTTTCTTTGCAGCCCCGGCGAGGCTGCCGCTTTCTTTAAGGGCAACTAACGTACGTAAATGTCTAAGCTCTATCATATTATCCTCACATGAAATCCGCTCATGTAGCGCTTGAATTCGTTTCGATTGCGAATACCTAGGCTATCACAATAAACTTCTAGACGTCCAGACGCCCGGCAATCTGTTTTGTTATATGTCATTCAGATGGGCGCTAACTCTGAATTTTGTTCATCTTAACACTGAAAGGTATACAATATGCAATTAAATAGTTTGGGATTTCCACGGATCGGTCGTTTACGCGAATTAAAGTTTGCTTTAGAAAAATACTGGCGTGGTGAGATTGAACAGTCGCAACTTCTTGAAGTTTCAAAGGGGTTGCGCCAAACCCATTGGCAATGGCAAGCGGATGCAGGGGTAAACTTATTACCTGTGGGTGATTTTGCCTTTTATGATCAGGTATTAACTCTTAGCGCTACATTGGGGGCTATTCCTGAGCGACACCGCAGCGATTCAGGTATAGATTTAGACACCTTGTTTCGTGTCGGACGTGGCAGAGCACCTACAGGTAATGATGCCCCTGCCGCTGAAATGACTAAATTTTTTAATACTAACTATCACTACATAGTGCCAGAGTTAAGCGCTCATCAAGTTTTTGATATTGCTTATGAGCAGTTATTTGATGAAGTAAGTGAAGCGCAGAATTTGGGCCATCAAGCTAAGCCGGTGATCCTTGGTCCTGTTTCATTCTTGTATTTGTCAAAAGCCGTCGGCACAGAGTTTGATAAGTTGAGTTTGTTACCACAGCTTATCGAAGCTTATCAAAAAGTATTGCAACGTTTTGCTGACCAAGGCGTTGAGTGGGTGCAGCTTGATGAACCTATCTTAGCATTAGAGCTGGAAAGCGACTGGCAAGCAGCGATTACTCAGGCTTATCAAATATTGGCAAGCAGTTCACCTAAACTGTTATTAGCAAGTTACTACGGCAGCATTGCTCATCATCACCAATTAGTGTCGGCTTTGCCTGTGGCGGGTCTGCATTTAGATTTAGTCACAGCACCAGAGCAATTAGCTGACTTTGTCGCAACCTTAGATCCTGAGCAGATTTTATCGGTTGGGGTGATTAATGGCCGTAATGTATGGGCCGCGGAGCTTGACCAAATTGCGAGCCAGTTAACGAGTGTGGCTCGCGATCTTAAGCAGCGTTTATGGTTATCACCTTCATGTTCGTTGCTGCATAGTCCTGTTGATTTAGAAGTCGAAACTGAGCTTGCTCCAGCGCTTAAATTACAACTGTCTTTTGCCAAGCAAAAACTTACCGAGTTAAATAAACTTAAAGTGCTGCTAACTGAGGCTAATTCTGCTGAAGCTCACTCCATTGTCAGCGAGTGCGAAGCAAGGCGTGATGCCCGTGCCAAAGCGGCTAATCAAGCTGTCATCGACCGAGTTGATGCGTTAACAGAGCAAGAATACCAACGTGATGATGCTTTTTCGGTAAGGCAAGCGGTGCAGCGAGCTAAGTATCGTTTGCCGTTATTGCCAACCACAACCATAGGCAGTTTTCCGCAAACTCCTGCCATTCGTGGTTTGCGCAGCCGTTGGCGTAAGGGAGAGTTGAGCCTTGAGCAATATAACGAGCAGTTACGTCAAGTCACCCAAGACACAGTAGAGCGGCAATTAAAGCTAGATATCGACGTGTTAGTACATGGCGAAGCTGAGCGCAACGACATGGTGGAATACTTTGGTGAGCAGCTTGAAGGGGTTGGTTTTACTCAATTTGGTTGGGTGCAAAGCTATGGCTCGCGCTGCGTTAAACCGCCACTTATTTATGGGGATGTGTCGCGACCAACTGCAATGACGATTGACTGGGCTGAGTTTGCCCAAAGCCTTACTGAAAAACCGGTGAAAGGCATGTTAACTGGCCCTGTCACTATCCTACATTGGTCATTTGCCCGTGAAGATATTAGCCGTGAGCTGATAGCGACTCAAATTGGCCTGGCTATTCGTGACGAAGTGGTTGATTTGCAAAACGCAGGTATTGGTATCATCCAAATTGATGAGCCTGCATTTCGCGAAGGACTGCCACTGAAGAAAAGCGACTGGCAGCATTACTTAGATTGGGCGGTTAATGCCTTTAAACTCAGTGCTGCTGGCGTAACTAATGCTACGCAGATCCATACTCATATGTGTTATAGCGAGTTCAATGAAACCATCGCAGCGATCGCGGCCATGGATGCTGATGTGATCACTATTGAGACATCTCGTTCTAGAATGGAACTGCTCAATGCATTTGAAGATTTTAATTATCCCAATGAAATTGGTCCGGGTGTTTACGATATTCATTCGCCGAATACACCGACAGTCGATGAAATCGTGAGCCTAATGCAAAAGGCGGCGAGCAAAGTTCCTGTTGAGCAGCTGTGGATTAACCCTGACTGCGGCTTAAAAACCCGTACTTGGGATGAAGTTGAGCCAGCGTTAGTTAACTTAGTGGAAGCAACGAAGATTTTGCGTCGCCAACTAAGCTAAGTTATTTGTGGCTAACTCTTTAGTTTAACGAGTAGCAATAACGTAAGCAGTTCGTCGATTGATCTCGGTGAGCTGCTTTGGTGATTTTTTCAGCGGTTGTAATAAAATCGGCGCTAGCGGTGAACTATTTTTGCAAATGTCCGGTCTTATTGATTGAACTGCATATCTAGTTTGCTTTACTGCTTCACCACGTTAGGCTTTTCAGCTTTAGGCGTTAGTGAATTGAGAGTAAATTAACAATAGTGCTTGTTACCTTTTTTGACCTTGAACCGGAGTTCTCTATCTCTCATTCGCGCTTTAGTAAAACTAACAAGTATTGGACTGTTATGGTGTTTTCCATATTAGTCTTATTTTGCTTGGCGCAAAATAGTGGCGTGTTTCGCATCTTTGAGCAGCTAAATACCAGCTCATCTACTTACGCAAGTATACTTGCCGCTGAAGTTAATAATGCGGTAAGCAATAACGCAATCAATATGAGCGAAGCGGGTGTTAGCCAAGCTAAAGACTCTGAATTTAAGCAGTGTGAACTATCTGAAAAGTCATTAAGAGTGTGTCTCGACGAACCCCCGATTTTGCCTTTATTAGTGCTGCTATTTATCTTCCCCTTTATTCCGCTTGCCTCACGCGTGCTGCAAGGGGCGCTCAATGTCCCAATACTGCCTCGGCCTAGGCGGATCCACCTTTCTCTGTGTCGCTTTCAAGAATAAAACACCTGTGCTAGCGCTTATACTGAAAAGTCTTATTCGCTAGCCCATCTAACTGAATTTGCTTGTTTTATACTAATTGGTATTAGGCCCCAGTAACGCTATATTGCTGTTATCAAAGGTGGATCTAACTGCTAACGTAAGCCGTTTATTAATCGTTATAACAGCAGTTTAAAAGCGCTGGTTTAGTGACGATCCGTTTCTACGGAGAAAGAAAATTGACAATATTAAGACAGATTATTCTAGTGTGTTTGATTGCATTAGCTAATCCGGTTTTTGCCCAGTCAACAGGCTGGCTAGAGAACCCTAATCATCCGCCTGTAAAAGTGAGGTTTATGCTCACGGGGGAGGTCGATAAGGCCAGTAACACCGTACCAGGTGTGCTAGAAGTTGAGCTGGATGGCGAGTGGAAAACCTACTGGCGTAGCCCTGGTGAGGGCGGAATAGCACCAAGTATCGACTGGAGTGGTTCCAGTAACTTAAACCAAGTTGATTGGGACTGGCCTGCTCCTGAGCAATTCTCGTTACTGGGTCTGCAAACCTTTGGTTATCATCATGAGGCTGCGTTTCCGATGCAGTTGCAACTCAACGACACCAATGAACCTACCCATTTACAGGGAAAATTTACCCTGTCGTCATGCACTAACGTGTGCGTATTAACTGATTATGAGCTCAATCTTGATATCGACCCAGCAGCGTTAAATGCCGATGTTGATGCCATGTTTGCTTATAACAAAGCCGTGTCTAAAGTCCCGGTTAAATTGCAACGTGAAGATATCGCTCTTGGCTGGGATGCTAAGGCGCAGCAACTGCAAGTAGAGATGGACGATAACGGTTGGACTTTGCCAAAGTTTATTATTGATGGTGAACCCGACACCACCTTTAAGTTTGTCCGTTTCGAGCGTTATGACACTGATAGTGGCCAGCAAAAGCTAAGAGCTATTTTTGATGCAAGTAGTTGGTTAGGTGAACCAGAGCTTATTGGTAAGTCATTGAACCTTACTGTGATGGATAAAGAGCGCGCATTAGAGTTTGCTGCAACCGTCAGTGGCACCACCATTCAAGCAAGCGGCCATTCTTTATTAAGCATGTTAGTTATCGCGCTATTGGGAGGCTTGATTTTAAATGTCATGCCTTGCGTATTGCCGGTACTAGGTATGAAGTTAAGCTCAGTGATTGCCGCACCAGACCTGCAAGTGAAGCAAATACGCCAGCAGTTTATTGCTTCAGCATTAGGGATTTTAGTGTCTTTTTGGTTACTGGCTGGATTTATTTTAATCCTTAAATTTACTGGGCAGGCCATAGGTTGGGGCGTACAGTTCCAAAACCCATGGTTTATTGGTTTTATGGCGCTGGTGACGGCTGTATTTGCCATCAATATGTTGGGGGCATTTGAGATTAATCTGCCATCGAGTTTGCAAACTAAGTTGGCAACCACAGGCGGTAATGATCAGCGTGGCCATTTTTTGCAAGGCATGTTTGCCACTTTACTGGCAACGCCGTGTAGCGCACCGTTTCTGGGCACAGCTGTAGCCTTTGCCCTTGGCGCAGATGTACTCAGTCTATTTGTTATCTTTACCGCTCTCGCGATAGGTATGGCATTACCTTGGCTAATTGTTGCTGCGTTTCCTCAAGTTGCGCGTTACTTCCCTAAACCGGGTCGTTGGATGAGTGTGGTTAAAGTGGTTTTCTCAGGCCTATTGCTGCTTACGAGTCTGTGGCTAATCAGCTTGTTGGCAAGCTTTATTGCGACGATTTATTTATGGGGGGCTGCTTTGCTATTAGTGCTGCTGTTTTTAGCACTGATCACTAAAGTACACGGCAAAGCAGCTTTGATAGCGAGTTTCAGCTTAGGTTTGCTGGCACTTGCGGTTGGTGCTTTCGCAACATCAGACAGATGGGCGCAACCATTACCGACCGATCTATCTTGGGCGCCACTAGATGAAGCGCAAATTCAGGTTCAAGTTGCCGCGGGTAATACCGTATTTGTTGATGTGACTGCCGATTGGTGCATTACCTGTAAAGCCAATAAGGTTGGGGTGATCTTGCAAGATCCTGTCTATAGCGCCCTAAAAGCTGAAAATATCCACTTGATGAAAGGTGATTGGACTAAGCCGTCTGCGCCAATTACAGCCTATTTACAAAGCCATAATCGCTTTGGTGTGCCGTTTAACGTGGTTTACGGCCCGAATGCACCAGAGGGCATTGAGCTGCCTGTTATTTTGTCGGCAAGCGAAGTGATTGAGGCTATTAATCGCGCCTCAGCAAGCCGTTAAATAACCTAAAAGTCATTAGCAAAGTAATAAATAGTATTGGTCTTAGCCTTAGCGATCACACTATTAAATGAACCCCATTTAGATGAGTCGCGTAAAGCGGCTCTAAGAGATAACGATGTTAAATAAAACTCATGTTGAAACTGAAAATAAAGCACAAGCCTTGGCAATGAACAGCCAAAATCCTGCCATTTTTGCTCGAAAACTCACACTTGGTTTATCACTTTTAGCATTAACCACATTGGCTTTTTTTAGTGGTTCAATGCTAATGAGTGCTACTGCACAAGCAGAAGATGGCCTTAATCCTACCGAACAACAAGAGGTAAAGGCCATAGTAAAAGAGATGCTATTAAGTGATCCTAATCTACTTAAAGAAGCCGTTATTGCTATGCAGATGCGTGAGATGGCGCAGCAGCAAGCTAGCGTGAAAGATGTGATTATGGCCGAGCAACAGGCACTGTTTCATACGGCTTCCGATCCCTGGAAAGGGGCTGAGAACCCTGAGCTGACTATGGTGTACTTTACTGACTTTAACTGTCCATATTGTAAAAAGCTTGAGCCTGAACTGGATAAGTTAATGGCTGAATTTCCCAAGCTAAAAATTATCATAAAGATGGTTCCACTTCAGGGACAAAGCGCTGTTGATGCAGTGGATTTAGCGCAAACGGTTTGGTTAAATGAGCCTGCTAAATACGCTAAGGTCAAACAGACGTTAATGGCTGTTCCGCGCCGTTTAGATAGCTCAACAATTACTAAAGTGGCCAACATGACTGACACCACTAAGTGGTTAGATAACACTGACTCGCGTGTTGCTGATGCTGTGTCTGCTAATTTGCAGCTAATGCGTAAACTGGGGATTGGCGGCACGCCAAGTATGATTATTGGTGATGAAGTGGTTGCTGGCTTAGTGCCATTTGCGCAGTTGAAACAGCATGTAGAGCAAGCTTTGGAGGCCAACAATGACCAAGGATAACCGCCATTGTACTGACGATAACCCTAATGCTCCGCCAAGTCCTTTAGGGCGCAAAGTCATTGGCTGGCTTAAGCAATTGCTATTTATGTTGCTGGTGTTTACCGTGTTCTCGGCTGTGCTAGATGTATGGCGTAGCCGAGATATGCCTAAAACTGACTTAGCCAATATTCAAGCTACTACGGTGCAAGGTGACAAGGTCAATTTACTCGCGATGAGCCATGAGCAACCGGTATTATTGTATTTTTGGGGGACTTGGTGTCCGGTATGTAGTTTTGTGAGTCCATCTGTCGACATCGCTGCCAGCCAATATAAAGTGGTAACTGTGGCAATGACATCAGGCAGTGACACTAAGATGCAGCAATATTTGCGGCACAAAGACTATGACTTTGCCGTGGTTAATGATCCACGAGGTGAAATATCGCAGCAATGGTCAATGCAAGTGACACCAACGCTGATGGTGATCAAAGATGGAGAACTGGCGTTTTATACCAGCGGCTTTACTAGTTTGCCTGGGATCTGGTGGCGTATGTTATTGGCATAATAAAGGTCCTAATCTTTTTTAGCGCAACAGCTAATCTCAACCATGAGCCGCATAATTTATGCGGCTTTTTACTGTCATAGCTTAAGAGCTGTGACTAAGTAATCGATAAAGGCGCGGATCACTGGGCGCATATGCTTACCACCACGATAGAGCGCATAGATATCACCGCTAGATCCCTCCGACAGCGAGGGTGTCCACTCGGGTAGACAGCGCACTAAGCTGCCATCTTGAATTAAGCCATCCATCATCCAACTGGACAATTGCACTATGCCACCATGATGAATCGCCGCCTCAAGAATGGGGGTGCCCCCTCGTGAGGTTAAGTTCCCCTGCACTGGAACCTTCTTATATTGTTTGCCCTTTTTGAAATGCCAATAGGTGCGCTGTCTGTCACGGTCGAGCAACAAACAGTTATGATGTTGCAATTCTTCGGGCTTCTTGGGAGCACCAAATTGAGCTAAGTATTTAGCACTCGCACAGAGCGAAGTTTGGTTGGCCATAAGCATTCTGGCGTTAAGACTCGAATCTTGTGCATTGCCAATACGAATGGCTATATCCACGTTCTCTGAGTGCAAATCGACTAGCTGATTATCTAAGTCAATTTCAATTTTCACCTTAGGATATAGGGCTAAGAAACCGGGTAGAATAGGGCAAATTTTTACTCGACCAAATCCTTCAAATACCGAAATCCTCAATATTCCTTCAGGTTGTACCTCTTGCTTAGATAGAGAGGCTTTAAGGTTTTCTTCATCAATAACAAGTTTGCGTGCGCCAGTTAGAAATTGCTCTCCAGCTTCGGTGAGTAATAGCTGTCGGGTGCTGCGCTTGAGTAAGACGGCATTAAAGTCTTGCTCAAGGCTATCGATATTACGGGCAACACTTGAGGGTGCCATATTGAGCACCTCGGCCGCTTTGGAGAAGCTTCCGAGTTCAACCACTTTGATGAAGATCCGCATCGTACTTAACATGAGTTATCTCTACCTTACCTTTGCGTTTTACGCAAAGGTAAAGCAGTTTGCATCTGTATTCCAGCTTTATTGTATCTATGGATAATATCTCTTACTCCATTAATCGATTCAATCAATAAGGTATAACAGATGACTCAAGTAACTAATCAACACCTTTCAATTTCCGCAGCGCTAGAAAGTAGTGAGATCAGCAGCAGTGTGATGGCGTGTATGCTCAAGACGGAAAACTATGTCAATAGTTGTGGCATTGAGCATGCTTTACTCGAGCTTATTCGCTATAGAGTGTCGTTAATCAATGGCTGCGCTTACTGCATCGATATGCACTTTAAAGAGGCTCTCGCCGCAGGTGAGACAGCCCAGAGAATGGCGTCACTGTCTATCTGGCGAGAAGCGCCTTATTACACAGACAAAGAGCGTGTGGTATTTAATTGGGCGGAGGCGATCACAGATCTTCCCCATGCAGGAGTGACCCATGATGAGGCGCGTCTGCTACAGGCGACAACGGCACTAAGTGGCTACTTTTCTAGTAAAGAGATAAGTGAGCTTACACTTGCTGTGATCCAAATTAATGCCTGGAACCGCTTGGCTAAAACGTTCGACTTTGGTGTAGGTAGTTTTGAGGTGAGCAGCTAAAAGAACACCTCTTATTTGGTTACCAAGGCGTTTGCCAATCAGCTTAAGTTGGTCAAGATATGGTATGTGTATAAATCTAATCTGGATGAAAACGACAAAGGTTAAGAGTCAACCTTGGCTGTAAACGTTATTGGCAAAAATATGTGGCTTACACTGACTAACACAGATGTTGTTCTATACTGACTTACATCAACATTTAATCATAGTTGGAGTTACAATGAGCCATACCTACAAGATTATTGAGCTAACCGGATCTTCACCAATTAGCTCTGATGAAGCGATTAGAAATGCGATTGCAGCAGCGAATGAATCATTGAAACATCTGAGGTGGTTTGAAGTGATTGAAACCCGCGGTCACTTAGAAGAGGGCATGGTGGCGCATTGGCAGGTAACCATTAAAGTCGGCTTTACTCTAGACCCCAAAGCATAAAGCGCAGCTTGAATGTAAAGTGGGCGCTAACTTAATTAGCGCCCGTTTTTTATGCGTCTCTCGGCAATCCTTTTTCAACGCTGCGGATCACTCTTTGAGTTTTGCGACTCACAAGCAGCGCTGTTGGTTCACTCTGATTATCATCTTGTTTAGCCGCTTGCTCTGCGAGTGCCCAATCAATATGTTCACTTACCATTTCATCGACTTCATCGGTTAATTTACGTGCTTCAAGCGCGGTGACTATGCTGCTACTAGCTGGTGCATTACCTAGCGCGACGGCAATGTTTCTCAACCAGCGAGCATGGCCAATACGGCGAATAGGGCTACCTTCGGTAAGCTTGAGAAATTCAGCTTCGCTCCATGCAAATAGTTCAAGTAACTGCGGCTGCTTAAGTGATGCTCTGGTATGAAAATCACTTTCCTCAGTAACTGGTGCTTTGCTGTTAACTGGACACACTAACTGGCAGTCATCACAGCCATAAATTCGGTTGCCTATTGCTTGCCTAAACTCAAGAGGAATTGCGCCTTGTAGCTCAATGGTTAGGTAAGAAATACAGCGACTACCATCGACGATATACGGCTCAACAATAGCATTAGTTGGGCAGGATTTAATGCAGGCAACACAGGTTTTACAGCCTTCGGCGACAGGGATATCAACGGGGAGCGGTAAATCGATAAGGAGCTCACCAAGAAAGAACCAACTGCCCACTTCTTCGCTTAGTAATAAGCTGTGTTTACCTGTCCAGCCGAGGCCTGCTTTATCGGCAAGCGGGCGCTCTAAAATAGGCGCTGAATCGACAAATGGTCGCGAATTTGGTTTATTAATCCCAAGAGCTTTAAGCTCAGCTTCAATTCTGTCTCCAAGCTTTTTAAGGCGATTACGGATCATCTTGTGATAATCGCGGCCGCCAGCATATCGAGAAATATAGCCTAGGTTAGGATCTTTAAGATTAAAGGCAAAACCCGCTTCTGGTGGAAGGTAATTCATTCGTGCAGAAATAACGCGTTTAGTACCTGGATGTAGCTCATGTGGGCGGGCACGCATCATGCCGTGGTTGGCCATATAGCCCATTTCGCCGTGATAACCTTTGTCTAACCAAGCTTGCAATTTTGGCTCTTCTTCACTGAGGTCGGTATCGCAAATACCGATTTGTGCAAAGCCTAATTCCTTACCCCAGATTTTAATATTTAGGGCTAGCTCGCTAAGTTGAGCTGACGTTAGGCTGTTAAGCGGAGCAAGTTGTGTTGGTTGTGCGATTGAGTCAGACATAGATCTATTTACGGCTTGGAGTAACCACTAATGATAGCAGTTATTCGGCGTTAATAGGTATAAGCGCGTTTAACTCATTTAGACAGGCTAATGCTCTGCTTTAAAGCCTATAACATGCCACTATGTTGTAAAGGTTAGCTAGCCCATTCGGGCTTGGTTTCGACCTTCATGTTTTGCACGGTACAGAGCGTCATCAGCCCTTTTTAAAAGGGTATGTAACTCTTCGGGGTCGTTGCTTAAGCTAGCAACACCGGCACTAATGGTGATGGAAAAGCCTTGAGGGAACTTTGATAAGTTCGCCATGCGGACTTGGTGTACTAAATTTTGGGCAATTTCAAAAGCAGCGTCTTTATCAGTGTTTGGCAATAAAATTAAAAACTCTTCACCACCCACTCGTGCAGCTTGATATTGGCTACCCAGCACTGCTCTGCAGGTATTGGCCAGTAGCTTTAAACATTCGTCACCCACTTCGTGGCCAAAGTTATCGTTAATCTGTTTGAAGTAGTCTGCATCAAAGGTAATCGCGGATAGCGGGCTTTGATGTTTTAACGCTTGCTCTAAGTAGATTTCAGCCTTGGCGTAAATATAGCGGCGATTAGGTAACTGAGTTAAATCATCAGTCAGTGCTAGTGTCGATAATTGCTTATTTTTTTGGCTCTGTTTATAGGCGAAAACAGAAATAATAATGGTGATTAAGCCGCCCAGTAAAATGATAATCCATTGCTGTAACTTGTTTTGCTCAAGCATGGCAAGCTCTATTTCTTTTAGCTGTTGGTTTTCCATTAAATGAAGGTTTTCTTGCTCGATTTGATCTGCATTAAAGCGAGTGCGCATTTCAGTGGTGTACGTCGATAATAGCTTTGTATCTAGCTCATTATGTTGTTTAACGTATTCGTTAAGGGATTCATAAGCATTCTGCCAGTCAGCTTGCTTAACAAACACACTGCTTTCTAGTTTTAGTTGTTGTGCCAAGCCACTCATGTTTTTTACGCGAATAAAAGCAGTTTGTGCCAAATGCAGGTTTTCATGGGCTTGCTCAAGCTGGCCTTGGGCGAGGTAAATTTGGCCATAGAAAAGGTGCATAAAACCATAAAAGCCCTCATCATTTGATGCAATAAACGGCTTGGCTAGATCAAGGTAACGCTTAGCTTGATCAAGTTCGCCGAGTTGGATTAATGTGCCAGCAATATTGACTCCTACGGTTGCTTGCCCCATATCGTCGCCCTTTGCGCGCCAATACTGATAGCTTTTTTCAAAGCGTGACTTGGCTACCTCAAAGTTGCCTAGCTCTTCTTCTGCAATCGCAATTGATACTGATATGGTGTTGGCGGCATCAAGGTGATTACTTTTACGCTTATCTTTTTCTAACCTTTTAAAGTAGCGAATCGCACTTTTTTGATCGCCAAAACGGCGATAGGCGTTAGCTATTTCGTAAAGGTTAAGCTGTGCCCAAGCGGGGAGATTAAGGTTTTCATACAGCGACTGTGCGGTCATTAAGTCTTCAAGGGCATAAGTAAAATTACCTTGATAAGAATGCAAATAACCGCGCATAGAGCGCGCGTCGGCAACTAGGCGTAAGTCCTCTAGCGCATAGGCATCACTAACCGCCTTATCGTAGCCTTTTAAAGCTAAATCGACATTTCCGTTTTGCTCGGTATACCAACTTTGGCACAAGGCTAAGTCGAGTTTGTGGCTTGGATATTGGGAAAGAAGCGGGTGAGTTAATGCGTGCTCAACAAAATCGAGCGCTTTAGTGACTTCACCCTCTTTAAATATATCGAATGACCAGCAGCGCGCGCGGTTTTTTCGTAGTTGACGGTTTGTATCACTATCAGCGACCAGGCTATCGAGTTCATCGAGATAGAGCAGGTATTGCGCGTGGTCATTAATAGCAATACCACTGTCAATCGAGGCAAAAATATCATCGGCTCTTTGGTTGTCGACTGAATTTGCCACACTAAAACTACTCACTAACAGTAAGTTTGCAATGAGTACGATTTTAATAAGCAAAAAAGGCTTTGGCATTCAGCGTTGGCTTAGTATTGAAGTCGTTGATATTTATGATTAAGCATACACTATAAAATAAAAAGTAAGATTATTTTTTATTTCAATAATAATGGCTAGCAAACGGTCAGCGGATAACTCTTTTGCATTTGCTTTAAGGTGCCTGTATAACAACGCCTTTTAAAGATGGGATACCAAGGTTATGTCGATGAGAAAGTGGCTAGCAGCGATACTATTACTCACTTCTGGTTCTGTGTCTGCGACATCTAATTTAGAGAAGTCTGGCGACGTATTGCACCTGCTCATTCCGGCTGCAGCGTTGGGTGGTACTCTTATTTATGAAGATGGTTATGAAGGTGCGTGGCAGCTTGCTAAAACTGGTGTCGTGTCACGCTTAGTTGTTGAAGGTCTTAAATACACAGTCGATAAAGACAGGCCTGATGGTTCAGGCGATGATTCATTTCCGTCTGGCCACACCGCCGATAGCTTTGCCGCCGCGACATTTGTGCAACAACGTTATGGTTGGCAGTGGGCAATTCCGGCTTATATCGGCGCTGCTTATGTGGGTTATACCCGCGTTGAAAGCGACAAACACCATGTTGAAGATGTATTAGCCGGTGCCGCCATTGGTATTTTATCAGGGCTATACTTTACCGACCCTTATAAAGGCATTACGGTTACGCCAATCGTCGGTAACGGCAATTACGGCTTGTATGTAAGTGGTAAGTTTTAAATCGCCAATAATTTTGAATTAAACAGTGCTTATACTGCACTAAGTTCTAGAGAGAAAGTCATGACAGAAGTAAGCCAAACATATAGAGAACGTGCTGAGCAGGTTTCATTAAACGTGTGTAACACCGTAATGCCAATGAACGACATTCCTGAAGGATTGTTTGAAGCCTACGCAAACCTTTGCAATGAACTTATTGAAGATAAAGATTCAAAGTTCAGCGCGGGTTGGGATGCACTACCAGCAAGTGCAAAGAGTCTTTTACCAAGAGAAGACTTCCACGGCTTCTACATTGCTAACGCATGGTTCCAGTTAAGCCGCGTTGCGCAAGACATCGCTGAGATGGCAGAGACCGATGATGAAATTGCCGAGAAAGAGTACAACGATATTTTTACTCGTCTAGCCGATGCTTCACTTAAAGAAAGTGTACGTAAGTTGAAGAAAGCGCGAACAGACCGTTCGATGCTTAACAGCATTAAGGCTGTTATTGCTGGTAAATAGTGTGGGTTAACTTTTTGCTAAAAAGCTTGATTTAAAAGGTTAAGTCAAAAAGGCTATTTCAAGAGGCTATGGGAGTTTTCCCATAGCCTTTTTCTTTTGCGTTTAGATAACGCAATTTTCTATCTTGCGCATGGAATGTGGCAACGTAAACTTATTTAAGTAATGTTTGAAATCAACCATTAGTGGTTCCAATGGCCTGCGGCCGGCGTATGTGCAGATACTGCCGTGACACGCTGCAAGTCCATCTGACCTCCATGGATGGAGGAAATGCTAAATTCAGTATGGAACTGAATTGGCCATGGAAGCTCGGCCATGACAAACAACTTCCATGTTTAAAAGCCAGTTCGGCATCCTGCCTCTCGTTCGAGAGCTTGATAACTTCGTTATCTCTCACCAGAACATGGATGGTCACGGCCGCATCTACACTAGGTTAAAAAAGCACAATCTTTGGCATATAGAGTTATGGCTAAAGTCCTAGCTCGTTACTGGACAGAAATTGGTTAGAGGCAAAGCTCTTAAAGTGATGAGTCTCATTAGGGAATGTATGGCAAGTGGGCGCTTTGCTAAGCGGCAATAAAATAGTTGGTTAAAATAAGCGACGCAGGAGCAAAAACCAACTGTTTTTTGTCCTTTTGAGTGCCTTGTATGGTTTAAATTTCTGCAAGATACAAAGCTATAAGTTCTAGTGACCAGTAACTAAATAATAAACCAAGCTTAAACTTCATATGCAAGCTAGAGTAGAGTCGGACTTTATCTGGCTCAACTAAAGGTTGGTTTAAGTGATGCCTTTTTAACGCACCAAAAATAGAGTATGCAATCGCTATAGGTAAAGGTAATAACATAAGAGGTATTGACGTATACCAATAGCCAATTAAGGGAATTCCAATTAGAACCCAATCACCAAAAGTGATCATAGGGTATTTAGACCTAGCTTGCACCAATACTCCTTTAAACCTAACGCCCTAATAATGGGCAAAAAATTGTTGGCTAAAATGTTGAGGAACGAAAACAGCCAACTGTTTTTTGTCCTTATTAATTAGCTTGTTATATTCACTTTACGTCTAAATCAAAGACAACACTAACTGAAGCTGAAAATACAATATTTTCTTGCAAGTATCTACCGGGACTTGAAGGTTTATTCATTCGTGAGCCTGTTACTTCAATACGTTCAATATCGCTATTTGCCCCGTATCTATTACGCTTATTATTTGAAGTTGAATTTATGCTATAAATTTTACCTAGCTTTGCATCAAAAGCATTAGCTAACGAACTACCTTTTTCTTTAGCATTCTTCACCGCTAATGCGTTAACTTCATCTTTTAGTTTGTCTGCTTGTGATGCTTTTAACTCTATATTACGAATTTCATCAATTTGAACACTAAGTGCAAAATCCATAAATGCGTTTAAGTTTTTAAGATCGTTTAAAGTAACTTTTAAATTACGGTTAGCTGTGTACCCATCTAATTCTCTTTTATCATTGTTTGAGTATGAGTAATTAGGTTGTGTAGAGATACTTGAAGCCGAAACGTTGTCTTCATCAATTTTAAATTTGGCTAAGCCATCTAAGAAGTTGTTAACTCTATCATCTACGTCTTTTTTGGCATCAGCACTTTTAGTTTTAAAGCTTTCAACTTCTAGGTGTATTACAGCAATATCAGGTTTAGCTTTTAATTGCGCAGTTCCGACAACTGAAATATGGCGATTATTAGGTAAACTACTATTTGAATAAGAAAAAGAAGAAAAGGCCAGTAAGGCAAACATACTTAGATATTTCATAGAACCTCCTTGTGAATATAACGCTTAAAACAAAGGTTATTTATAACACCTCGCGAAGCGAAGATAAATAATCCTTTGATTTTCCTAGTTATCTGGCAGTCAGAGCCTTAGCTCGCTTTGACTGCGAATCAAAAAAATACGGAAGAAACGGTACGGATGGGATATTCGCTACCTTAAGATAATCGCTATGTCTGATTGCGAAGAACCACGCACTCTTCCAACAGCATAGCGATTATCTTAAGGGATAGAAGTGAGTATAGTCCCGTCAAGTTCCTTTATTAGATTTTATGGTGATAAAAACAGCTAATTAAATACTGTTTAAATATACAGCTAAAGTTTTTGTATCACCTATAATATATAGGCTCCGTGTTTTTTATGACACGATAACAGTATATTAGGCTGAATCCCGAATAAGAACGGTCTTAATAAGAACAGGTCGCCAACACTTTAATCACTCAAGACTAACAGTAAACCATACTGTTAACAATTGGTTGCGGAGTGGAAAGGGCTGGTTCCCTGTTTCTTTGCCTGAGTGAAACAAAGAAGCTCCTACATTGCATAAAGTGCAATGTTCACACAGGAAGAACAATCACTAGGCTTCGGCCTATATGGTAATTCGGGGGCATTTCTAATTTAGAAACCAAACTCTACAACCTAATGGTTACTCCAATTATCAAGTGTAGATACGGCCGTGACCGTCCATGATCTGGTGAGAGATAACGCTGTTATCAAGCTTTCGAACGAGAGGCAGGATGCCGAACTGGCTTTTTAGCAGGGATGCTATTCGTCATGGCCGAGCTTACAAGGATGTATTTATAGCGTGTCAAGGCAGTATCTGCACATACGCCCGCGGCAGGCGATTAATCACTCTAAAGCGACAATTTAGAATGAGCAGTCCTGTAGCTAAACACTTTAAAATGTCATCAAGCTTCATTCCAAAGCTATGCAACTTTGGGGCAAAAGCATTTTACGACAATTACAGGAAACACCTATTCCCCATCGAAGTTGCCGAGTTCATTGAAGATAAATATCGTGATTGAGGCATGGATGCCGAAATAGCCTTAGGTGAGCCATGGACGGCGAATATGAGGCGATAGATATTTTCGAAAATGAGTGAGGCCTGTATCTAATGCATGTAACTTCGTCGGGGCGGCTCGGGTGATGCAAGAGGGGGAAGCTGTTGTCCCCCTTTTGCCCGTGTGTGAGCTGGAAGCTCACGACCTTAGTCAGGCGTAGCCTGATGCATTACCAATGCGCCGCGACTTTAGTTGTTAGACGTAGTCTAACTTAAAAGTCAGGCGAAGCCTGATATCAAATCCACTACTAGATAACCCCAAAGCCCAAAACAAAAAAGCAGCCAAATATGACTGCTTTTGATTTCAACTTCGTTAGTTAAGGTTCCGAAGCAAAACCTTAGAACGCAGTGCGTTTATAATTACGATACTCTGCCATCCAGAAGTTATCATCAATCGCATAGTTCAGTTGCTCAGCGGTCACTGGCAAGGCGTGGCCTTCCTCAATCGCCATGCGCGCTACGGCAAAGGCAATATGCTTACTGACCTTATGAATGTCTTCAAGCTTAGGTAGTAGTGAACCTTCACCATCAATCGCCAGTGGTGAACACTCGGCTAACGCACGGCTTGATGCCATTAGCATTGCATCACTCACACGCTTTGCGCCAGAGGCTAATACACCTAGACCAATGCCTGGGAAGATATAGCTGTTATTACACTGCGCGATTTCATAGGTGGTGTCATCGACAATCACTGGTTCAAACGGGCTACCGGTTGCCACAAGTGCTTGGCCTTGCGTCCAATGTAAAATGTCTTTTGGCGTGGCTTCAACGCGGCTGGTTGGGTTCGATAGAGGGAACACAATTGGGCGCTTACAATGGCTGTGCATCGCTTTGATGATCTCTTCGGTAAATAGCCCCGGTGCGCCTGATACACCAATCAATACCGTTGGTTTAGCGTTGTTAACCACATCAAGTAGCGAAATATTGTCGCTGAAATTATCCCAGCTAGCAATATCATCGCAGTTTTGCGCCAGCTTTTGCTGGAAAGGTAACAAGTTCGGCATATTAGCCTGTAGCATTCCCCAGCGATCGACCATAAACACTTGTTTGCGTGCTTGCTCTTCTGTGATGCCTTCAGACACCATTTGCGCCACGATTGCTTCAGCAATACCACAACCGGCAGAACCTGCTCCTAAGAAGGTAATGCGCTGCTCACTGAGTTTGCTCTTAGCGGCTTTACATGCTGCAAGTAGCGAACCTACGGTAACAGCGGCTGTACCTTGAATGTCGTCGTTAAAGCAGCAGTATTGATCTTTGTAACGCTCAAGCAGTGGCATGGCGTTCTTTTGCGCGAAATCTTCAAACTGAATTAACGCATCTGGCCAGCGGCGACTGACGGCTTGCATAAAGGCTTCAACAAATTCAGTGTATTCTTCGCCGCCAATACGCGGGCTACGCATGCCCATGTACATAGGGTCTTCAAGTAAGTGCGGGTTATCTGTGCCGACATCTAAGGTGATTGGTAGCGTGTAAGCGGGACTAATACCGCCACAGCTGGTGTACAAAGAAAGCTTACCAATTGGGATCCCCATACCGCCAATACCTTGGTCACCTAGACCTAAGATCCGCTCACCGTCGGTAACTACGATGATTTTTACTTTTTGGCGAGTTGAGTTATTGAGAATATCGTCAATACGGTCTTTGTTGGCGTAAGAGATAAACAGACCACGGTTGCGGCGATAATCTTTAGAGAAACGTTCACAGGCCATACCCACTGTTGGGGTATAGATGATAGGCATCATTTCGGTAATGTGGTTTTGTACTAGACGATAGTACAGGGTCTCGTTGGTATCTTGAATGTTACGCAGGTAGATATGCTTATCGAGATCATTGCTGAAGTTTTTATATTGGTCGTAAGCGCGTGAGGCTTGCTCTTCAATGGTCTCAATAACATGTGGCAGTAGGCCTTCAAGATTAAAAAAGATCCTTTCTTCTTCGGTAAAAGCGCTGCCTTTGTTGATTAAAGGCGCTTCTAAAATGGCTGGACCGGCAAAAGGAAGATAGAGCGGGCGTTTGTTATCGTCCATTGGAAACCTTTAGATAGTTTTTGTTAGTGAGGATGACTGGTGATTCTAGTCACGGAAGACTAACACAAAGTGTGATCTTTGTTAGCGTTTGCGGCGCAATTAAACAAATTTTTTTAGCTAGAGCGAAGAAGAGTTTAGGCTTTAACAAAGCAAAAATACGAGGCTTATTGTAGGTCGGGCTTTAGCCCGTCAGTATTTGTTTATCCTAGCTTAGTTTCATAACAAAAAAGCACCGCCAGTGGCAGTGCTTTTTAATCGCGTAAGCTAACTCGTTCGAGATTGAATTAGTTAGCGTTTTCTGGACGGTGCTTAAGTGATAAGCCCATCAAGAAGTTACGTAATACTTGGTCGCCACATGGCTTATAGTGCTTGTGACCAGGCTTTCTAAATAGTGCGCCTAGCTCAGACTTGCTCATGTTGAATTCAGCTAATTCTAGCGCTTCAATGATATCGTCTTCACGTAGTTCAAATGCCACTCTTAACTTTTTGAAGATAAGGTTGTTGGTCAATTGAGATAATGGCTCTGGTGCTTCTGCGCCAGGCTTTAAGCCACGCTTGTAGATCACTAAACCGTCTAGAAAACGACACATGTTTTTGTCATTTAGCGGCGCATAACCTTCTTCATGCTCTTTTTTAAGCATGTCGATCATTTGCTCTTGTGTCACTTCGTGCTTAGTTTTAGCAAAAATGCGGATCATCTTTGCATTGCTTAAGTCGAGGATATAGCGAACTTTACGTAAAATATCATTGTTAATCATGAGTTTGATTTTCTTCTAACTATGGGACCGCGCGGCTGCGCGATCATCGCCGATTATTATAACAGAAATTAGTGCTTAAATAGCAATTACTCTGCTGCTTTTGCCGCCGTATTAACAGGTGCAAAAGCATTCTCCACTGCGCTAATTGAGGCTTGGTACAGTTTGGCGACAGGGCGGTCTTCAAGTGCAATCAGCCTGCTGCGAATACTGCTGCGAATAGCGTCGTGTAAACCAAAGACTCGCTCTCGGTTGCTTAAGTCCCAAGAGGTGTTTTCTAAAATCAATAAGCTGACTTTTGACTTTGGATAGTACACCCCAAGGCTAACATAGCCTGGTAAGTAACCACTGTGGCTATATTCAACTAGCTCTTCGTCGCGGCTAATCTGAGTGCCAAAACCGTACTCCAATACGCCCCATCTGTGTTCACGGGTGGCTTGGGGAGAGGTCATTAACGCTAAACTTTGTTGGCTGATTAATTTGCCATTGTATAGCGCATCTTGAAAACGGCTATAAGCCTCAACTGATGCGGCCATGCCGCCAAATGCGACTAGCGAATTATCAATGGTTATATCGACAGGTGTGAGTTGTGACAGGAGGTTACCATCTGCATCAGCGCTTAAGATTTCGGTTTGGCCAATAATAAAACCTGGGTGGCTCGAGGCTATGTGTGCGATGTGACCGGTTTGAGCATATAAACCATCAAGCTGGTATTGCTGGTTAAGCTGCTGCACCAGTTGTTCAATTGGCTGTTGGTAAACTACGGCGAGTATGTCACCTAGTAATGCATAGCCATAGTTAGAATATTGAAATTGACTTCCCGGTTTATAAAGCGGCGCTTCGCCCATTTTGAGTAAACCTGAGGTATGACTAAGTAGTTGCGAGACCGTCACGCTTGGTGGCACATAAGCACGAGGTTTATTGCCCTCTTTTAATAAGTAATGACTGACGCTTTTATCTAAATCAATGAGGCCTTCATCGACGGCCTTGAGAATTAATGCTGCAGTAACTTGTTTTGACAGTGAGCCAATGAGAAAGCTTGAATTGCTGTCTACTTTGTCACCTGAGATATAAGTAAATACCGGCTGATTGTCCTTTTTAACCATAATAATGCCGTTAAATGGACGCTCATTTTGGTTAATAATTGTAGGCAACTGTTTTGCTATATCGCTGTTTACCATGCGGTTAGCACTGGCTTTGTTGGCTGCCCAAAGACAAAGTCCAACGACGATAGAGGCTAAGACGGTTTTTGTTATTAGGTGCATTGCGCTGTAGGTGTCCGTATTTTGTTATTTTGTAAGCATCCAATAGATAAATAGCGCGGCAAAACTGACTAAGTAAGTTAACCCTAGCCATGAAAGTACTCGCATGGCGCTACCATACCTGTCTGCTGGCAACAGTGCTGTGCTGATCATCAACTTATAGTTAAGCCAAGCAAACACCACGGTTGTCATAAACGCCAGAATCATAACAAATTCCAATAAAGGAAGTAGAGCGCCTTTGAAAAACAATATGATAAATAGGCCAAAAGCACTCAGCGCAACCATAACCGCATTGAGCCTACGTTCACTATCTTGCTGATTGGTGAGCAATTGCCAGCCCATATTGAGGGTTCGGCTATAACCGTCAATAACCGTGACTGTGGTGCTGAAAATACATAAAAATGCCACCGCGCCGATTAGGTAGCGACTGTCGTTGCCCATTACTTGGCTATATAGGCTGATGAGCTGGCCGGCAAACTTGGCACCTGATGGCGAAAACTGCTCGCCACTGCCATACATGACTAAGCTACCAAGGGCGAGAAATACGACTGCTAGGATCGCTGTCATTAGATAACCGAAGTTAAAATCGAATAGCGCTTGTTGTTTGCTTACGGGTTGCAGCTTTTGTTTTTCAATAAGCCATAACGAGTTCCAAGCACTCACTTCAATAGGGGCGGGCATCCAACCCATCATTGCCACTAAAAAACCAATATGAGCCCATTGCCAAGGAGATTGACCGATAAAGTCTGGCTGAACAACACTGGGGACGTTAAAGGCGAGAGCGACAGCAGTCAAGGTGGTTAAGGTGAGCGCGAGCATTATCACCTTGGTCATTTTATCGAGCAGCGCATAATGGCCTAAGATTAAAATCACTAGGCTGGAAAGCAATACTAATAGCGCTAATACATCTATCGGCAGCGACACAAATTGCGTCAACATGGCTGCGGTGAGCATGGCAACTCCCGCGGTACTGGCAATGGCGGCAATACAATTGAGTGCGGTGAATACCAATAGGTAATTACGGCCCTGTTTTAAATAGCCTTGTAGTAGGTTTTCACCAGTTGCTGCAGTGTAGCGGGCACCGGCTGCAAAAAAAGGATATTTAAGTAAGTTAACCGCCAAAATAACCCAAGCAAGTTGCCAACCAAACTCAGCGCCCGCGCGAGTTGATGCCACTAAATGTGAGGCTCCAATTGCCGCAGCTGCCATTAATAGACCGGGGCCCATGGCGCTAAGTAATGCCGATAAATTCATTTTTGGGTGTGATATTGCTGCGCTGTTATCGCTCATCTTGATTGGGTTTCTTATTGTTCTCTGGGAAAGCTGATATGCAGCTGTTAAGTTTTACTATTATTTTCAATACGTTTGAGAGTATCAGATATTTCTTGTAAAAGACTGACTACGCTAGTCTCATTATTTTCATCTTGAGCGGAGCTTGGCTCTATTTGGCCGAGCTTTTCTTTTTGTGCAAGTACTAAACTCCTAAATTCGGCAGCGCCTATGATGCCAGTTAGGCTAAGTAACGCGCCCATTCCTGACTGACCTGCGGTTTCAATTGTGAGTTGATGCAATTTAAAAAAGCGCATCAAAGGCCCTTGAATCAACGCCATATCGGTAATTTTATCTAGTGGCACCGTGTTTTCGGTGCGGGTGAAAATACCTTTACGCACAACGAGTTTTTTGGCTGTTAGCTCTGTGCTCATATTGTTGATATAGCGGCGAGTAAAATAGCTGCCAAGAGGTAGCCACAACAATAGCAGCGGGATCCCAACGATGGATAATGCCAGTATGATAGTCAGAGGAGTCATCCAATACCTGCCTAGGTTGTCGGCAAATTGGACTTGTTTGATGATGGGCTCTTGATTGTTTTCCACGTTAATTCCTTAAGTGTTTTACTTCGTCATTCCTTGTATCGCTTGCTCAGTTCAGCACTTGTGAGGCGCGAGGATAACAGCGCACTCTCACTGCATATTACTGTGATGTTACGATTTGTTATTACTAAGCTAATACTAACTTAAGCAAAATTACGGCTAATTTAAAGGCATATTATTTTGAAACAAACTCAGGCTTCCTATTACGGGCGACTCGGCGTAGTTTGGTTGAATGAGTAACAGCAAGCTGACTAGAGAAATTAACGATAAGGAACCACAGATGATCAGGTTATATGGCATTCCCCGCAGTCGCTCTTTACGTGTGTCGTGGACGTTAGAAGAGTTGGGGCTAGATTGGCAATATCGGCACATTAACTTTGCTAATGGCGATGGCAAAGACCCTGAGTTTTTAGCTGCCAACCCTTGCGCTAAAGTGCCTGCGTTAATAGATAACGGTGTCGCCATATCTGAGTCGGCGGCAATCGTTTTATATTTGGCAGAAAAATATGGCGAAGGTCAATTACTGCCTAAGGCGGGCACGGCTGAGTCTGCACTGCACCATAAATGGATAAGTTTTATTATTAGTGAGTTGGAGCAACCGCTTTGGACTATGGGGAAACATAAGTTTGCTTTGCCTGAGGCGCAGCGCTTGCCAGCAATATTGCCTGTCGCTAAATGGGAGTTTGATAAAGCTGCTGCAATAGCGGAGAAATGGCTACCTGATAGTGAATTTTTACTGGGCGAGCAGTTCACTATCGCTGATATTTTATTGGGACATACTTTGTTGTGGGCAACTCGTTTTGAGCAAGATATTCCGCCAAAGTTAACCGCGTACCGCGATAGAATTACCCAGCGCCCTGCGATGGCTCGAGGCCTTGCTAAAGAGGAAGCTGGCGCCGTTGATGTGGTCAACTAAAACTGTACACCAACAGGGGATGCGTACTTATGCAGCCATCTCGGCTGCTGTTGGTGTCATGTAGTTATTATAACTATGACCCCGTTTTGTATTGT
>NZ_JAKILC010000009.1 GCF_023283845.1 Shewanella marinintestina | reverse complement strand
ACTCTTTGCAGAGTCTAATGCAGTCCGGGTCCCCATCGTCTAGAGGCCTAGGACACCGCCCTTTCACGGCGGTAACAGGGGTTCGAATCCCCTTGGGGATACCACTTATTTTAAATTTTTGTTAGTAATAACATGAATTTACACCAGAAATGGGGCCTTAGCTCAGCTGGGAGAGCGCAACACTGGCAGTGTTGAGGTCAGCGGTTCGATCCCGCTAGGCTCCACCATTTTACTGTTTTAAGCAGTAAGTAAAAAAACCACCTTAGGGTGGTTTTTTTATATTTAAAATTTGGCTCATTTACTTGTATCAAGATTTTTATAAACCTTCCTTTGTTATTCCTGCCATTTTAATCAATCGCTATAACAACCTTTACTTTAGATACACTCAGTATGCATTTAGCTATGTCTTTAAGTTATGACAGGGCATAGAAAAAGGGAAGGCTGCTGCAAATGTTAGCTCACTTTCAACGTTTGCGTAGGTTGTGTTCCTTTGATTCTTTGGCTTTGAATTTCGGCAAAATAATCAAATGTTTTATTAGGCTAGGATTATCTGAGGAGAAATTGAGTAATATTAATAGCAACTGCTGTATCTAAGAGATTAGCTTAAAAGATTAAAGTAGATCTGTAGTGTTATGAGCCTGGGTAAGTATTATCGTGCTGATCTAAAAAGCCATCATTGCAATGGCTTTTATCTAACTGACTTATTTGAAGATACGTTGCTATAGTACTAGGCTAAGCAACATCTAATCAATGCTAATCAACACCGAGAAACCCACCAGTTTGGTGGGCCCACAGCTGAGCATAGATCCCACCAGAACTAATTAACTCTTGGTGCGTACCTTGCTCAACGATTTTGCCTTCATCTAAAACGATCAATCTGTCCATTGCTGCAATGGTTGATAATCGATGTGCTATAGCAATGACCGTTTTGCCTTGCATAAGTTGGTATAAACTTTCTTGAATTGCGGCTTCCACTTCTGAATCGAGCGCTGATGTGGCTTCATCAAGTAGTAGAATAGGAGCATTCTTAAGTAATACTCGTGCAATAGCAATACGCTGACGTTGGCCGCCCGAGAGTTTAACTCCACGCTCACCTACTTGAGCATCTAGCCCAATATTCCCTTCAGGATCGCTCAAGGTCTGAATAAACTCATAAGCCTGTGAGTTTCTTATCGCTGCGTTTAGCTCTTCTTCACTTGCTTCAGGATTACCATAAAGAATATTTTCTCGGATTGAGCGGTGTAGCAGTGAAGTATCTTGGGTCACCATACCGATATGAGCCCGCAGAGAGTCTTGCGTCACTTGAGTAATATCTTGCTTATCGATAGCAATATTGCCTGACTCTACATCATGAAAACGCATTAATAGATTAACTAGAGTAGACTTGCCGGCACCAGAGCGGCCTACTAAACCGACTTTTTCACCGGCTTTGATGTTTAGGTTTAAATTATCAATTACGCCGGTATTCTCACCATAGTGGAAGCTCACGTTATCAAAATCGATACTGCCTTTAGTGACGTTCAGTGCTGGCGCGTTATCAATATCGTTGATATCTGTTGGCTTTGATAATGTATTCATACCGTCAGCCACTGTACCTATATTTTCAAATAGCGAGCTTACCTCCCACATGATCCATTGCGACATACCGTTAAGTCGCAGAGCAAGACTGATAGCAATCGCAATAGCACCAACGGTAATCGCATCACCTTGCCATAGCCAAATTGATACCGCTGTAATAGAGAAAGCGAGTATATAATTGATGATCTGTACACTGACATTAATCCAGGTAACCAAGCGCATTTGTCTGTATACGGTTTCTAAAAAGGTGCGCATACTGCCTTTGGCATATTCGGCTTCTTTCTGGGTGTGTGAAAACAGCTTCACGGTAGCAATATTGGTGTAACTGTCGACGATACGCCCTGTCATTGTCGAGCGTGCATCGGCCTGTTCGGTAGATACCTTTTTAAGTTGAGGTAAAAATCGCCACTGCAAGCCCACATAAACTGCTAACCAAATAAGCATAGGTACCATTAGGCGTAAATCGGCTTTGGCTATCATCACCACCATAGAGGTGAAGTAAACCAGAATATAGACCAACACATCCAGCAATTTGGTCACCGTTTCTCTAACTGCTAGTGAAGTTTGCATAACCTTTGTCGCAACGCGGCCAGCAAAGTCATTTTGATAGAATGAAACGCTTTGCTTTAGCAGGTAACGATGGGCTAACCAGCGGATAGACATTGGATAGTTGCCCAGTAATCCTTGGTAGACAATCAATGCATGTAATAAGGTTACTAATGGGATCACCACTAAAACCAGCACGGTCATTGTGAGTAAGCGAGCACCTTCTTGCTCAAATAAAGTTTGAGGATCATGTTTAACCAGCAAATCGACCAGATCGCCCATAAAGCCAAAAAGCGATACTTCAAGGATCGCGAGTAGTGCTGTCAGAATCGACATAATAACCAGCGGTACTTCAAAACCACGGGTATAGTGACGGCAAAAAGCATAGATCCCTTTTGGTGGTTGCTGTGGTTCTTCGCTAGGCAGCGGATCGACCCAAGACTCAAATCGTTTGAACATGTTTTTACTCAGTTTTATAGAAAAGTTAGAGAAATCTAATGAATCGATAGCATATAGGATTACCGAGATTAAGTGTACACAATGCACTGTAACTAAATATTCTTTATATTCAGTTCCGTTTTCCGCTAGTTCCCAGTGGGCTTGTTGCGTACTATTGTTGGTAAGAATTTAGTTATCGAGGCTAAGAATGGTAGAGCATAATTGTCAGACAGATATCCAAGCTTGCCGTAAAGCAAGACTTGCTCGCGATCCACGTTTTGATGGCCAATTTTTTACTGGCGTATTAACGACTAAAATCTATTGTCGACCAATTTGTCCTGCGGTTAGCCCAAAAGAGCAAAACGTAAGATATTTCGATACTGCATTACAAGCAGCGAATGCAGGTTTACGGCCATGTCTTCGTTGTCGGCCTGATAGTGCACCGCAATCTTATGCATGGAAGGGCACACAAACCACACTAGATAGAGCGAAAGGCATGATCGATAGTGGTGTAATCTCAGGTCTAGATGGCTTAAGCGTTGAAAGCTTAGCGAGTCGATTGGGCATTAGCAGCCGCTATTTAAGAAAGCTGTTTCAAGATAAGCTTGGTACATCAGTTAAATCCTACGCTCAATATCAGCAACTGATGCTGGCGAAGCAACTATTGCATCAAACTAAGCTCAGCATTAGCCAAGTAGCATTCGCTGCAGGCTTTAATAGCATTCGTCGTTTTAACGAAGTGTTTCAACAAGTATTGCAACTCACGCCTAGCGATTTACGCAAAGGTGCATCGTTTATAAGCCTTGAGAACAAAACAGAGCCGCTTGAAAAGAAAGGGCGCATAGCACTGAACTTACAGCTTAGCTTTAGGCCGCCCTTAAGTTGGTCTCAGCAGCATCATTTTTATCAAGTCCGCGCGGTACAAAATATGGAATGGCTAGATGATGAACTTAGTTATGGTCGCAGCTTTACTATTAATGAGGCGAGTGGTTACTTTACAGCAAAGCTCGATGCCAGTGCCAATCTGTTTAACGTCGAAATTGTACTTGAGAATGAATCGGGCCTTGTACAATTAGGTGCCATTATTAACGCTATCCGTAGAGTGCTGGATCTTGATGCAAATATTGGCCAAATTGATGATGTGCTAAAAACAATCGAGCCGTTAGCAGAGCAGATGACTGAAGGGCTTAGGTTACCTGGAGTTTGGTCGGCATTTGAGGCAGGTTGCCGAGCAGTGTTAGGCCAGCAAGTGAGTATTGTACAAGCTTCTAAACTGTTAAATCAGTTAGTGCTCGCTTATGGCGAAGAGCGTGTTATTGGTGATAAGCGAGTTAAGTTGTTCCCTACAGCAAAAGCGATAGCGAATGCAGAATTGACTGAATTGAAAATGCCTGGAGCGAGAAAGAAAGCATTAAATGGGCTAGGGCAGTTCCTTGATGAACATCCAGAAGCAGAGCCAGACTTATGGCTATCTATCAAAGGTATTGGTCCATGGACTGTCGCTTATGCCAAAATGCGCGGCCTCAGTGATCCCAAGGTTTTATTGTGCGGTGATCTCGTGGTTAAAAAGCGTGTATTAGCCTTATATTCGCAGGGTGCCGATAGTCCTACTCTTGATTACGAGTCTATTAGCCAACAACTTGCTCAACTAAGCGCTCCGTGGGGGAGCTACTTAACTTTTCAGCTGTGGAATTTGTCATGAATAAACGCTCACTACCTTTGGTTAAACTCAATTTTGAATCTGATTTTGGCACGATTTCATTGTGTGCGAATGAAGACGGGATCACTCATTTGAATTTTATTCCTCAAATTGATAGTGAATGGCTGTCTAGAGAAGTCGATAACCAATTGCTTGAGAATAACCGTGTCCACAGCGCTATTGACTCAGTGAGTGAGTCGGAATTAGAACAAAGAGCAAGTGCGCATCTATTACAGGCAAAACAAGAGCTGATTGAATACTTTGGTGGTACGCGAAGTCACTTTGATGTGGCGCTAGCGCCGAAAGGTACCGAGTTTCAGCAACAAGTGTGGCAAGCGTTAACTGAGATTGATTATGGTCAAAGTTGTAGTTATGCAGATATTGCCAATAAAGTGAATCGTCCAAAAGCAGTAAGGGCGGTGGGGACTGCAAACGGCGCTAATCCTATCGCGATTATTGTGCCCTGCCATAGAGTAATAGGTAAAAATGGAACCTTAACCGGTTATGCCTACGGGCTAGATTTAAAACAAAAACTGCTCAGCCTTGAGGGCTTATCAGTTTAGCTAAACTAGTTTATTTTCCCTGCAAACAAGGCTTTTACGGTCCAATAACCGCCAGCAAGCAGCGCACTAAGAAAGATAAGCTTTTAAAGTGATATTAGCGTAGAATAAGCGCCTTATTTTTGATTAGGCGTTTACCCGTAAATTATGACTCAGCCAGTATCTTCAACCGACCAAGTAGCAACGCAAACTGTAGCGAGCGCACCAGCTCACAGTGACTTTACCCAACTAGGGCTAATCCCTGAGTTGCTTGAAACGCTTAAATTGCTGAGTTATACAAAGCCTACTCCAATTCAATCACATATTATTCCTGCTGTTTTAGACGGGAAAGATGTGCTCGGCGGCGCTAAAACGGGGTCGGGTAAAACCGCTGCTTTCGCTCTACCTATTATTCAAAAGCTTGCTAAAGCATCACCTCGTAAAGCGGGAAGCAACTTTGTTTCTTGTTTGGTGTTAGTGCCTACTCGTGAGCTAGCACAGCAAGTTAGCGATAGCTTTATGCGCTATTCGCAGTTGATTAAACCTAACCTAAAAACTCTTGCAGTTTATGGCGGCGTGTCGACTAACGTGCAAATGCAAAGCCTACGTGGTGGCGCAGACATCGTGGTTGCTACACCAGGTCGTTTAATCGATCTGATTTCAAGTAATGCGCTTAAGCTAGATAACACCGCGACTTTGGTGCTGGATGAAGCTGATCGTATGTTGAGCCTCGGTTTTACTGAAGAGCTGAACGAACTTTTAGCTAAACTACCTAAAGCTAAGCAAACCTTGTTATTCTCAGCGACTTTCCCTGAAGAAGTGCGTGAGCTTACCGATTCGCTATTGAATAACCCTGTCGAAGTACAATTACAAAGTAGCGAAGAAAGCACTTTGGTTCAGCGTGTTATCACCGTTAACCGTAATCGTAAAACGGCTTTATTAGCGCAGCTGATTAAAGACAATCAGTGGCAACAAGTCCTTATCTTTGCCAGTGCAAAATATAGCTGTAACCGTCTTGCACAGAAGTTGGAAAATGCCGGTATAACTGCTGAAGTATTTCACAGTGATAAAGGTCAGGGCGCGCGTAACCGTGTACTCGATGGCTTTAAGTCTGGCGAGATCAGTGTACTGATTGCAACTGATATCGCGGCGCGCGGTATTGATATTGAAAAGCTGCCAATCGTAATTAACTTCGAATTACCGAGAAGTCCTGCTGATTACATGCACCGTATCGGCCGAAGTGGTCGTGCAGGTGAAGCAGGTATCGCGATGAGCTTAATCTCTCATGATGAATATCAACACTTTAAGTTGATAGAGAAGAAAAATAAGCTGCGTTTAGAGCGTGAGCAAATCCCTGGTTTTGAAGCCGACCTTGAAGCGCCAGAAGACTGCCCATCTCGCGATTTAAAGCCAATGGCAAAGCCTGCAGGTACAGGTAAAAAGCACCGTAAAAAAGTCAATGCAGAGGTTTGGGCTAAGAAGTCTTAAATCGAAAAGTTTACATCGCGCTGCACTTTTCAGCATGTCGCGCAATATTAAAGGGCTCATATTGAGCCCTTTTTAACATCTGTAACGGCATTTTTGCGGCGTAGCACCAGTTTTTAACCACAGATAGTCATCTAGAGAGACAAAGCGATAGCGCAGCATTTCGGCATTAGGTATGCTCTTGTCGGTTTATTGTCTGTTACAACACATTTTTTATCTAGGAAACACTATGCAGCACCTATTTTGGTTAGTTGAGGGGCAAATTGCAGGACGCAGTGGCCCAAATAAAGACCCTTGGGATCTTGCACGAATAAAGGCGTCTGGCATTGATGCAATTTTATCGGTTAATCATGGTGAAGAGTGTAACGTTCAAGAAATAGCTGATTTAGGTCTAGATTATCTATGTGTGCCGTTTTCTAGCAACATCCCGCCTAAAGAAGAAGATTTAACACTTTGTACCGAACAAGTTCCCAAAGCGCTGGCTTTTATCAGACAATGTGAAGCACAAGATAAGACGGTATTAATCCATTGTCGTTCAGGCAAAGATAGAACGGGACTGATTATGGCGTACTATTTAATGGATAATGGCGCAGCACCATTGCACGCCGTTAGTCAGGTCAGAGCCGTTCGTGACATAGCATTTAGCTCTGAAGGTTGGGATCAATTTGCATTTGATGTGCTTTATGCGCTACAAGATTAACTAAGATTCGTAATTAGAATAATAAAATGAATGCAAATGGATTGCAGACGTTAACATCATTTAGATTGATATTACTTTGGGCAGTTTGGATATTAACCGGCTGCCAAGCTTCTGCTGTTTTTCCTGATAAACAACCCTCATCTAAGCTTCAGCCACAAAATACATGGCCATTAGTCGAATTTGTACAGCCGGATGTGTTGGCTCACCCTAGGGAAACCGGAGTTATTGCCCTAAGTGATGGTGTAGATGCATTTATCGCACGTTTAGCATTAGTCAGCTCTGCAACGGCGAGTATTGACCTGCAATATTATATTTATCGTGCCGATGATAGCGGCAGGCTGCTCACCTGGCATCTTATCAAGGCCGCAGAACGCGGCGTCCGAGTACGTATATTGCTTGATGATATGGCAATCAAAAATGCTGATAAGGCATTATCGATGCTCGCAAAGCATGAAAATATTCAAGTCCGGTTATATAACCCGTCATTTGAGCGTAGCTATCGCAATCTTGCATTTGTAGCTGGCTTTTCTCGCTTAAACCACAGAATGCACAATAAATCATTAACGATAGACAACACGATTACAGTGGTTGGCGGGCGTAATATCGGCAATGAATATTTCTCGAATAATACCGACGTTGAGTTTGGTGATTTTGATTTGATGGCGATAGGTACCGCTGTTGATGAGGTGTCCGATCAATTTGACTTATATTGGAATGCGCCGTTAACCGTTGAGATTGGAGCGCTCAGTTCTATTATTGTCACTAATGAAGAGGTGGAACAAGAGCTTGCAATCGTTGAGTCGCAGCAACAAGCCTTTAACGATAACCCCTATGTTACGCGATTACTCAATAGTGACCTTATGGCTAAAATGAAGAGCCAGTCATTGTCATGGTTTTGGGGGCCTGCAAAACTTGTTTATGACCAACCAGATAAGCAAAATCATCAGTTGGATTCGGATAGCATTTTGGCCGACTTGGGTGAGTTTTTACAAACGGCAAAACATGAGGTACTGCTTGTCTCGCCGTATTTTGTGCCAACGCGTAGCGGTACTCAGAGTATTATTGAAACTGTCAACTCTGGAGTCAATGTCACTATATTAACAAATAGCTTAGCCGCTACAGATGTATTGGCTGTACACGCTGGTTATAGAGGGTATCGACAAGCTTTGTTAGCGGCTGGAGTGAAGATTTTTGAGGTAAAAGCTAACCCAGATGTCAAAAAAACTAGCAGCTGGAGTGGTAGCTCTAAAAGTAGCTTACACGCCAAAACATTTATTATTGATAGAGAATCAGTGTTTGTAGGTTCTTTTAATTTTGATCCCCGTTCAGCATGGTTAAATACTGAGATGGGGCTAATTGTTGATAATCAGCAATTAGCAACAGCTGTCGTTGAAGGGGTTGAAGCTAATCTTGTTAAAAACACCTATCGACTTGAGATCGAGGATGATGAGATTATTTGGTTTGATGATTTTAATCAGCGCAAAATTTACAGCGAACCCGATGCCGGGCTTTGGCGAAAGTTTCTCGTGGACTGTATCGCATTATTACCGATTGAGTCTCAGCTTTAATTGTGTGGACTATATGCTTGAGTTAGAGTTTGCCTAAACAAGTGTAACTAAAATGGCTGTAGTTAAATGAACTCAATAACCAGTAATAACAAAAGCAAAGCAAGCCAATCTCAGGGCTTGTTGCTATTTCAATTATCATTGACTCAGTTATTTGCTCTTGGCACGTTAAAAATAAGGGAGTTAGTTCCTTTTAGTCCATTAAGCGCCATCCCGCATTCACATCCTACTATTTTAGGTGCAGCGACAATACGCGGTGCAACCATTCCAATTGTTGATATGGCAGCAGCGATTGGTTATCGGCCTATTAGTCAAGAAGAGCTGCAAGATAGTTACATTATTATTACTGATTGCCAAAGAATGGTGATTGGTTTCCTAGTGCGTTCGATTGATAAAATCATTGAATGTAATTGGCGAGATATTGAAAAACCACCAAGTACGCTTGGTAAAAATGCGTTTCTTACTGGTGTGACGAAAGTTGATGGCAAGCTGGTACAGCTTCTAGATGTTGAGTTATTACTTTCTAACGTATTTCCAGCTAGCCCTGAAACAACGCGAGCGATCTTAACCGATGTGCAGCGCGAACATTTAAAACCGATGAATATCTTGCTAGTAGACGATTCAAAAGTCGCACGTAAGCAATTAAGTGATGCATTAGATAGTATCAATATTCCATATCAAGTCACCGCGGATGGTAAAGAGGCGCTGTCGATAATGGAGTTGGCTGAGAAAAATAATCAACGTATAGATATTTTAGTCAGTGATATTGAAATGCCGGGACTCGATGGTTATGAGCTGGCATTTGAAGTTAAGAATAACCCCGCCATCGCGTCAGCTTATATTATTTTACATACCTCTCTATCAAGTGAGATTAGTGTTAGCCAAGCGCACCAAGTGGGCGCTAATGAAGCGTTAACTAAGTTTTGTGCTCATGAGCTAATTGATGCCATGTTACGGGGCGCTGAAAAAGCCACAGCAAACGCTAATCTTTAGGACCTTATTAGTATTATGTTAATCATGAGTAATAACCGAGCCTAATTACCTAGCAAAGGTAGACAAGCGTTGCCGCATCCGATACAAACTGTATAGAAGGGAGATTAACTCTAATTCATGCGGGCAGAGGTATTAGCTCGTTTAATAGAGATTCTACATAATATAAAAACGACAGGTTAAGTAATGAATCAAAAACCATCTTTGTTTGCCCGGTTGGCAGACGGCAGTTTAGTGTTACAAATTCTTATTGGTATTATCGCAGGTGTTACGTTAGCTACGGTATCTAAAACAGGCGCTGAAAACGTAGCGTTTTTAGGCTCACTATTTGTTGGCGCTTTAAAAGCAATTGCACCTATCTTAGTTTTTATCTTGGTTGCGGCATCGATTGCTAACCAAAAGAAAAATGCTAAAACCAATATGCGTCCGATTGTTATATTGTATCTATTCGGTACATTTTCGGCTGCAGTAACCGCCGTATTGATGAGTTTTGCTTTTCCAACGACATTAGCATTATCACTTGATGCTGCTCAGGCTTCACCACCAGAAGGGATTGGTGAGGTTATTCATACTCTTTTATTCCAACTTGTTGATAACCCAGTTAATGCATTAATGACTGGTAATTACATTGGTATTCTTGCGTGGGGTGTTGGTCTTGGTCTTGCTTTGCACCATGCCACTGATTCAACCAAGCAAGTCTTTGCCGATGTGAGCCACGGTGTATCACAAATGGTACGCTTTATTATCCGTTTAGCTCCAATTGGTATTTTCGGTCTAGTGGCTGCAACATTCGCAACTACAGGTTTTGCCGCTATTGCAGGTTACATGCATCTGTTGCTAGTACTACTTGGCGCAATGGCAATTATGGCGTTAATTATCAACCCTGCGATTGTGTACTTTAAAATACGCCGCAACCCATATCCGTTGGTGTTTACATGTATCCGTGAAAGTGGTGTTACAGCGTTTTTCACTCGCTCAAGTGCAGCGAATATTCCGGTGAATATGGCATTATGTGAAAAGCTAAAGCTTCACGAAGATACTTATTCGGTGTCTATTCCACTCGGTGCAACCATTAACATGGGCGGCGCGGCAATCACGATTACCATCCTAACGCTAGCGGCAGCTAACACTATGGGAATTCAAGTGGATATTCTTACTGCTATTTTGCTCAGTGTTGTAGCAGGTGTTTCTGCTTGTGGTGCATCAGGTGTTGCAGGTGGTTCATTACTATTAATCCCACTAGCTTGTAGCTTGTTCGGTATTTCAAATGATGTGGCTATGCAGGTTGTTGCAGTTGGTTTCATCATTGGGGTTATCCAAGATTCGGCAGAAACCGGACTTAACAGCTCAACTGATGTGATCTTTACTGCTGCAGCTTGTGAAGCGGCAGAGCGCAAAGAAAACGTCTAGTTATAAATTGACTCGTTAAATACTGAAAGCCCATTCATTTTTGAGTGGGCTTTTTTATTTGCTATTGCTGCAATTAACAGCCAAAAACAAGTGTGTGGTGCTTATAAACCCACAATACCTAGCGGTTTGCCCGTCTTCCATGCGCCGCGGGTAAAGTCTGGGAAGTTGACCGAGTTACTGCGGTTGTTAACGGATTCTTCACTGAGGATATTAACCACTGACCAAGCTGCGCCGTCATAAACGTCTTGATCGAGTGGCTCGCCGTTACGTAAGCAATACACCATACGCCACAACATTAAGAAGTCCATGCCACCATGGCCACCATTACGTTCGGCCTCTTTGCCCATTTGTAACCATAATGGGTGGTCGTATTTGGCATACCAGTTTTCCATGTCCATATCCCATTTATGGAAGTTACTCGATCCTCCTTGTTCAATTGCAATTCGATTTGGGAATCCGGCAAACACACCATTAGTGCCTTGGATTAGGTTGTGTCGACTGTATGGGCGAGGGGTGGTGGTGTCATGTTGGACCATGATGCTACGGCCGTTAACGGTTTTAATTAGCGAAGTGTTCATATCGCCGTTGATATAGTTAAGTTGATTGCGTTGATGCTCGCTAGGGAATTCACGCTCGGCATATAAAGCACGGCCAAGGGCAGGCGAGCTCATTGAGGTGAGGTAATCAAATCGATCGCCGCGGTTGATATTCATATATTGCGATACTGGCCCTAGGCCGTGGGTCGGGTATAAGTTGCCATTACGCTTTGCATGCCAGCCGGTGCGCCATGAGCCGGTTTTACGGTCAATTTCCTTCATCTGCCAACGAAGTTCATGAATGTAAGCCGCTTCGCCATGCAGTAGTTCGCCAAATACTCCCTGACGTACCATATTCAGTACCATTAACTCATCGCGGCCGTAGTTGACGTTTTCCATCATCATGCAGTTCTTACGGGTTCGCTCAGCGGTATCGATTATTTGCCAGCACTCTTCAACGGTAAGAGCTAAGGGAACTTCCACAAAGGCATGTTTACCACTTTCCATGGTATCTATAGCCATGGGAGCATGCCATTCCCAAGGTGTAGAAATAATCACAATATCAATATCATCTCGGCTCAGAAGCTTCTTATAGGCATGTTCATTGTCAGTGTATCGACCAGGTCTCGGTAGCCCTTGAGCTTGCACAAACTCAATCGATTTATCTAATACACTTTCATCGGTATCACAAATCGCTTTGATCTCGACTCCCTCTAGGTGACAAAAATGTTTTACATGACCCGAACCTCGTTGCCCAACACCGATGAATCCGACTCTAACAGTTGCCATTTTAGGTGCGATTAACCCCATGACTGATTGGGCTTCAGTGGGCTTGGATGAAACGGCGTGAGCTGTTGATAAAGGGAGTTGTGAGGTAATGAGTCCAGCGGCAGTGACACCTGCTGTTTTTAAGAAATGTCGTCGATTGCACTTCATTGCGATTCCTGTAGTGTTTTTATCAATTGTTTAACAAGAGCCTAGGGTTATAACAGGTTTTGATGGAAAAAAGGCCAAAAACAGGTATGAGTTGTTATTAGCTTGTCTTTTAATGCGGATTGGCTAAAGTAATGCATAGAAAGTGATTTATATCGCGTTTTTAAATTGTTATTGCGATACACTTTATTTTAAAAGTTAGCGGTGTTTTCGTGATGTTTGCTCGTTTACACATGATTTAACTGACAAATAATTTACAAATGTTTTTAATAGGGAAACGAACAAATGACTCTTGTGCGTAGTAAGACAGATGAAGTTATTCAAATTGAGAAAGCAACAAAGCTCAAGGAGATGGAAATGTCAGTAGTAGAAAAGCGCAGGCGCTTATCGTGGCGCGAAGACGAGCAAACAGATAGAGAAGTGGTAGGACGTTGGATTGATGAACGACCATTATTAGGTGACAATTTAACTGTTTATAAACAAGATGGTAAATATTATTTGGAGACTTGGTATCTTGATGGTTGTCATAGTCTCGATGAAATGACCTTTGAAACCACAAGTGACGGTATTAAGCTGGAAGATAAGGGCGGCAACATCTTTGGTGAATTCTTCATGCTAACACCTAGTAATGAATTGAAATTTTGTAATTCAACTCACTGTTATTACACCGCTAAGGTCGATGAAGCTGCTGCTTAAGTACTGTTTAATAGTTAAGTAATAAAAAGGGGCTTTAGCCCCTTTTTTAGTCATTAAGCGTACATCTATTTTAAAATGGATGCTTGCTGTTGAAGTCCATTGTTTTACCCGAGTATGGATGAGTGAAACATAAGCTTTGTGCATGTAAGCGTAAACGTTCAGCTGCGTTAATTACGGACTCGTCACCGTAGAAATCATCCCCTAAAATAGCGTGACCAAGCGCTAACATATGCACACGTAATTGGTGCGTTCTGCCAGTTACAGGTTTTAACTCTACTAAACTATTGCCGTCATTTTGCTGCAAGACTTGATAATGCGTTATCGCTGATTTCCCAGTCTCAGTAATCATCTGTTTTGGCGGATTGACTTTATCAGCTGCAATAGCAAGATCTATCACTCCAGTTTGTTCTGATAACAGTCCTTGAACCTCTGCGATATAGGTCTTTGCTGTTTGCCTATTTTGAAATTGCGTTTTTAGACTAGACTCGGCCTTTTTATTGCGAGCAAATACCATGATGCCTGAAGTGGCACAGTCTAAGCGATGCACTAAAATGGCGTCTTTATAGCGCTGTTGAAGGCGGGTGAGTGCGCAATCGTGGGTATATTCGGCAATCCCTGGATTAGAAAGCAAGCCCGATGGCTTGTTGATAACAATAATATCTCGGTCGATATAGCGGATATCTAACCAAGGAATGCTGGGGGGCTGATAGCTAAAAATTTGCATGAGTTCTCCTATTGCTGGGCAATTCTAGCAAATACTTAGTCTTTAGACATGTAATTAATGACTGTTTTAGTTAGTGCAGCGCCTGTTTAAGCTAAGGATTAGTCTAAACAGGCTGCGCAAAACACTATAAGTACTCAGGTGGTGTGTTGCGAGTCCATAAGCGGCTATACGCCATTAGCTGCGGATAGAAAGTACGAAAGGCAATTTCGATTTCAGTATCCAACTTTTTTACGCACTCTTGAGCGCCATTAAAAATCTCGGGCTTTGACACGCGTTTTGCAACTGAGGTCAGTGTTTGGTTAAGCCCTGCGCGTGTTTGGTAAGCAACAAGCCAGTTCTCTTGGCGGATTTTCGGCGCGATATTGACTAGCTGCTCGGGTAGATTATCGCAGTCATCAATAGCGTCGTAAGCTTTGCTAGCAAACTCTTCAAGGCTTTGGTGATGATACTCATCCCAATACTTGGCAAGCATATGGTCAAAGCTTAAATCAATGATAATAGGTGCAGCACGGGTCAATGACTTAGGAAATAACGCAAGTAGTTCTTTGGTTAATTCGTGGCTATCGGTAAGTTGATCTATTTGACGATGTAACCAAATCCCTTGCTGTAGGTGTTTAGGGAAGTGCTCAATACTGCCTTTTGCAAAATCTCCAGCAATATTGGCCGCCAATGAGGTCTGGCTGTTGTCTGCTAAATGCAGGTGTGCAAGAAAGTTCATATTTTATACTTGGTAATACGCATACATCACGGTATCATGCTGCGCGATGCGAAGGAAATTCTTTCTGGTGAACTGACCAAATAAAGCGGTAGTAGCCTTGTTTCCTTAAGGATGTGCATCAATAAATAAGCAATACCCATCAACAACACGGTTTGAGGATCAAGGATGATGTGGAACTGGTTAACCAAAAAGTTAGTCAAGAATGGTCAAGTTAGACGTAAAAAAGTCGATATTGACATCCCTTATCAACAGCATAGTTATCGAATGGAAGATTTTTCTATTAAAGCTGATAGCGAACCTGTTAAGCAAGCATCAACTAAGTTTAAGTCGCTTAACTAAAGCCAATAGGCTTAGTTAGTTTGCGCGAATAGTCGTTATTATCAGTTAAAGAATTGGCTTTTTTAAGGTTAGATTGTTGATCTTCTTTTACGCTAGTCATAGACTAGCGGCCGATTTAGACACAGTAGAGACTTTCCATGCGCGTTGCAGATTTTTCGTTTGAACTCCCTGATGAGCTAATTGCTCGTTACCCAACCGCTGAGCGTACTGCTTCACGACTGTTATCACTCAATGGTAACAGTGGCGAGCTTGCCGATCTGCAGTTTACCGATATTCTAGAACATGTGAATCCTGGTGATTTAATGGTGTTTAATAATACTCGGGTTATTCCTGCACGTATGTTTGGTACTAAGCAGTCAGGTGGTAAGTTAGAGATCTTAGTTGAGCGCATGCTTGACGATAAACGAGTTCTGGCCCACGTTCGTTGTTCTAAATCGCCAAAAGTCGATTCGATTGTCTGTCTTGATGGTGGCTATGAGATGGTGATGGTCGCGAGACACGACGCATTATTCGAGCTTGAACTGCAAAGTGACAAGACTATCTTGGAAGTACTCGAAGAAGTGGGTCATATGCCGCTGCCGCCATATATTGATAGACCCGATGAAGATACGGATAAAGAGCGCTATCAGACGGTTTACAACCAAAACCCTGGCGCAGTTGCTGCACCTACAGCTGGTCTACATTTTGACGATGCCATGCTGGCTAAATTAAAAGACAAGGGCGTGAACACTGCTTTTGTGACTTTGCACGTTGGTGCAGGTACATTTCAGCCGGTGCGCGTTGATAATATTCTTGATCATAAAATGCATTCTGAGTGGGCAGAAGTGCCAAAAGATGTTGTTGAGTTAATCGCGGCAACTAAAGCTGCAGGTAATCGTGTCGTTGCAGTGGGCACTACATCGGTGCGTTCATTAGAGAGTGCAGCTAAAGCATCAGTTGGTGAGTTACAGCCATTTAGCGGTGATACCGATATCTTTATTTATCCAGGCTATCAGTTCCAAGTTGTCGATGCCATGGTGACAAACTTCCACCTGCCAGAATCAACTTTGATTATGCTACTAAGTGCGTTTGCAGGCTTCGATGAGGTAAAAAACGCCTATCAGCACGCGATCGCTCAAAAATACCGCTTCTTTAGCTATGGTGACGCCATGTTTGTGACCAAAAAAGCGAACTAATTATCCAAATTGCTTTAAAATACCCAGTTCATAATATGAAGTGGGTATTTTTTTATCCGCAGATTTAATGCATATTTTGGCATTTAGGGTTGATACTGAATTGTTTGCCCTTATGTTTGTCATAATCTTTGACTCAAAAACTTGAGTTAACTCAGGTCAGACTGTTTATCTGGCGAGGTGAAAAATGAAATTCGAATTAGATACAACTCAAGGCCGCGCGCGTCGTGGTCGTTTGATTTTTGAACGTGGCACAGTTGAAACGCCCGCGTTTATGCCTGTAGGTACATACGGTACCGTTAAAGGTATGACGCCTGAAGAAGTGCGTGAAACCGGTGCAGACATTCTGCTAGGTAACACTTTCCACCTATGGTTACGTCCAGGTGAAGAGATCATGCGTAAGCATGGCGACTTACATGACTTTATGAACTGGCAACGTCCTATTTTGACTGACTCAGGCGGATTCCAAGTATTTAGCTTGGGTGATATTCGTAAGATCACTGAAGAAGGCGTACATTTCCGCTCACCAATTAACGGTGAAAAGATTTTCTTGGATCCAGAAAAGTCGATGCAAATTCAAGATTCATTGGGCAGTGATGTGGTAATGATTTTTGATGAGTGTACGCCATATCCAGCAACTGAGGACGAAGCGCGTAAATCGATGCAGATGTCTCTGCGTTGGGCACAACGTTCACGTGATGAGTTTGACAGACTTGAAAACCCGAATTCCTTATTCGGTATTATTCAAGGCGGTGTTTATGAAGACCTACGTGATGAAAGCCTAAATGGCTTAGTTGACATTGGTTTTGATGGATACGCTGTTGGTGGTTTAGCAGTTGGCGAGCCTAAGGAAGACATGCATCGCATTCTTGAGCATGTTTGTCCAAAAATTCCAGCTGATAAGCCTCGCTATTTGATGGGGGTCGGTAAGCCAGAAGATTTAGTTGAAGGTGTGCGCCGCGGTGTAGATATGTTCGATTGTGTTATGCCAACGCGAAATGCTCGAAATGGTCATCTGTTTACCAGTGAAGGGGTTATTAAGATCCGTAATGCACGTCATCGTGATGACACTTCACCACTCGATGATAAGTGTGATTGTTATACCTGTAAGAACTACTCACGGGCATACCTTTACCACTTGGATCGTTGTAACGAAATTTTGGGTGCTCGATTAAACACCATTCATAACCTTCGCTATTACCAAAGATTGATGGAAGGTTTGCGTGGCGCTATCGAGACAGGTACATTAGACGCCTTTGTTACGGAATTCTATACCAGCCAAGGTCGAGAAGTACCTGAAGTTCCTGAATTATCCGATTAATTTTTACTCAGACAATAAGAAGAGAATACTATGTTTATTTCAAACGCATATGCAGCTGATGCACCTGTTGGTGGCGCTGGTGGTACGATGGAATTGATTTTCATGTTGGTCATTTTCGGCCTAATTTTTTACTTCATGATTTTCCGTCCACAATCAAAGCGCGTTAAAGAGCACAAGAACCTAATGAGCTCTTTGAGCAAAGGTGATGAAGTGCTAACAAGCGGCGGTATTCTAGGTAAGATCGCAAAAATCAGTGATGAAAACGACTATGTATTGTTGACTATCAACGAGACTAGCGAAATCACGATTAAGAAGGATTATATTGCGGCCGTATTGCCAAAAGGCTCTATTAAGTCACTTTAAGCCAAGAGGGCAAAGGCGTGTTGAATAAATACCCGATGTGGAAAAACCTGATGGTGATAATTATTATCGCCGTCGGTGCATTCTATGCGATACCAAACCTTTTCGGTGAAGACCACGCAGTTCAAGTGGTTGCTACCCGAGGAGCAGAGGTCTCAGCGTCGACAATGTCGACAGTAAATGATGTATTAAAGAGCAAAGGTATCGCTGTTAAGCGTGCTGAGCTTGAAAATGGTCAGTTGTTAGTACGTGTCAACAATGGTGAAGCACAACTTGTTGCTAAAGAAGCCATTGCTGAAGCGTTAGGCGACAAATATACCGTAGCACTTAACTTAGCTCCAGCAACTCCTGCATGGCTTGAAGCCATGGGCGGTTCGCCGATGAAGCTAGGTTTGGACTTACGCGGTGGTGTTCACTTCTTAATGGAAGTGGACATGGGTGAAGCGATTCGTAAGATGACCGAAGCCAAAGTTGCTGACTTCAGAACGGATTTACGAGCTGAGAAAATTCGCTACGCGGGTATTCGTAATAGCGCCAAAGGCATCCAGATTAAATTCCGTGATGCTGAGACTTTAGCTAAAGCAGAAAACTTTCTAAAGTCACGCAGCAATGACATGGTCTTCCAAGACAACAGCGTTGGCGAAGACTATGTTCTTGTTGCAAATCCAAGCGAAGCTTACTTAAAACAAGTTAAAGAAGAGGCGCTACAACAAAATATCACGACATTACGTAACCGTGTAAACGAGTTAGGTGTGGCTGAGCCAGTTGTACAGCGTCAAGGTGCTGAACGTATTATCGTTGAGCTACCTGGTGTTCAAGATACTGCCCGTGCAAAAGAGATTTTAAGTGCGACAGCATCGATTGAATTCCACATGGTTGACCAAAAAGCTGATGTTCAAGCTGCAATGAGCGGTCGAGTTCCAGCGGGTTCTGAGCTTTACGAACGTCGTGATGGCGGTCCAGTGGTATTGAAAAAAACGGTTATGTTGACCGGTGATCATATCCAAGGCGCACAACCAAGTTTTGATGAATACAGTCGTCCACAAGTAGCCATTAATCTTGATGCGAAAGGCGGTTCAATTTTCTCTAACGTAACCAAAGACAACATTGGTAATCCAATGGCAACGCTATTTATCGAGTACAAAGATACCGGTGAAAAGAATGCTGATGGTAGCGTAAAGATGAAGAAGATTGAGGAAGTTATCTCGGTTGCTACTATTCAAGCACGTTTAGGCCGTAACTTTGTTATTACTGGCTTAGAGCATGCTGAAGCACAAAACCTAGCATTGTTACTACGTGCAGGTGCGCTAATTGCGCCAGTTTATATTGTTGAAGAACGTACTATTGGTCCAAGCCTTGGTCAGGAAAATATCGAAAACGGTATGCAAGCCATGATCTGGGGTATGGCAGTAGTGCTTATCTTTATGTTGGTTTACTACCGTGGTTTCGGCCTTATTGCTAATTTAGCACTAACGGCTAACTTGGTGATGGTTGTCGGCGTGATGTCAATGATCCCTGGTGCAGTATTAACCTTACCGGGTATTGCCGGCATGGTGTTAACTGTTGGTATGGCGGTTGATGGCAACGTACTTATTTACGAACGTATTCGTGAAGAATTACGTAATGGCCGCAGTGTACAGCAAGCGATTCATGAAGGTTACGGTAATGCGTTCTCAACCATTGCTGATGCGAACATTACTACCTTTATGACAGCACTAATCTTATTTGCAGTCGGTACTGGTGCGGTTAAAGGTTTCGCGGTGACGCTAATGATTGGTATCGCCACTTCTATGTTTACAGCCATTGTTGGCACACGCTCAATCGTTAATGCGATTTGGGGTGGTAAGCGCGTGAAGAAACTGTCTATTTAAGGGGACGTTGATAATGTTACAAGTTTTAAATGTTAAAGGCACAGTCAACTTCCTACGCCATGCACTTCCTATCAGTATTTTTTCTGCTGTGTTGGTATTGGGCTCAATTGCTAGTTTAGCGACTAAAGGGATTAACTGGGGGCTAGACTTTACTGGAGGTACGGTTGTTGAGCTTGAATTCTCCAAGCCTGCGGACTTAACTGCGATTCGCAGCGGTCTGGTGACCGAAGCGGTAGGTGGTGCAGTTGTACAGAACTTTGGTTCTAGCCGTGACGTGCTTATTCGTCTTCCTGTTAAAGATGACTTTAAGAGTGAAGACCAAGTTAATGACGTAATGGCTGCAGTGACACAACTTGACTCTGCGGTAATTCAAAAGCGTGTTGAGTTTGTTGGACCACAAGTCGGCAAAGAACTTGCTGAGCAAGGCGGTCTAGCGGTTTTAGTGGCGTTAATTTGTATTCTAATTTACGTGTCATTCCGTTTTGAATGGCGCCTAGCATTAGGTTCTGTGGCGGCGCTAGCACACGATATCATCGTTACCTTAGGTGTATTCTCAGTATTACAACTTGAGTTTGACCTAACGGTGCTAGCTGGCCTATTGACCGTAGTAGGTTACTCGCTTAACGATACCATAGTTGTATTTGACCGTATTCGTGAAAACTTCCTTAAGTTGCGTAAGAGCTTGCCGGAAGAAGTCGTGAATATCTCAATTACCCAAACCATGAGCCGTACCATTATCACTACCGGTACAACTTTGGTTGTGGTTGTTGCGCTGTTCCTTAAAGGCGGCACTATGATCCATGGCTTTGCAACAGCATTGTTAATGGGTATTTTTGTCGGTACTTTCTCTTCAATCTACGTTGCTAGTTTCTTAGCAATCAAACTAGGGATCAATCGTGAACACATGATGCCAGTAGAAGTTGAAAAAGAAGGCGCAGATCAAGACGCACTAATGCCATAACCAATATGGTATTAATAAAAAGCCACCTTTAAGGTGGCTTTTTTTATGCCGGTATTAATAGCATAAATGAATAATTCCGAAGCTAGTGATACTAATTCCTATACGCTGAGGTATCAGCTAAAATCACCACATAGAAGGCTTTCGACAGATATTTTATGTTGTTCGAAAAAACACCGCTCGACAGACTTAACAATTTAGCAGTAGCATGTGATCCCAAGTTACATCACTATTTGCCTTATTTATTGAAAGCTTCAATAAAAGCAAAGTGATGTTGATTTAGGTTTTAACCTTTTAATTTGCCAGATAGAGCAATAGCAGTAGGAAATAACATGGAAGAGCAAACACGGCTAGTCGCAGCAGGAAACCTCCTAGAAGCTCATACCTGGAAAGGTATGCTCGAATCGAGTGGCATACAAGTAGAGATTAAAGGCGAAGCTCTATTGGGTGGCGTTGGTGAGTTGCCAACAGGCATTCAAAACGTTGAACTTTGGGTCGCTGATAGCCAGTTCGAACAGGCTAAAACACAAATGGCTTCACTGAATGCGCAGTGCCCACAATGGAAGTGTGTTAATTGCCATGAAGTGAATGAATCAAGTTTCGAGCTCTGCTGGAATTGCAGTGCCGAACGTAGTGAGAAGTACAGTTAATGAAACATAATCCCGCATTTTTAGCATTAGTTGAAAGTATTTTACCTTTAGTGACCGAAGTTAATGTTGAGCAATACCAATCAATGAATGGTTGGACATTGCTGGACGTACGTGAGGACTCTGAGTGGCAAAAAGGACACTTACCTAAAGCACATCACCTGGGCCGCGGTATTATAGAGCGAGATATTGAGACCTTATTTCCAGAAAAAGATACACCGCTAGTTTTGTATTGTGGCGGAGGGTACCGTTCAGCTTTAGCTGCAAATAATCTTCAAGTTATGGGTTATACCAAAGTGGTCTCTTTAGCGGGTGGTTATAAAGCTTGGCTTGAGCGACAATTGCCGATAGAACACGACTAAATAAGTCGTAATTTGTCGTTAAGGTGCCATTGTAAATGCAATATTTTCCGTTGTTTGTAGATACTCAATCACTGAAGGTTCTCGTTATTGGCGCGGGTGATGTTGCCAGCCGTAAATTGGATTTACTTAGCCGCACTCAAGCACAGATTCACGTGATTGCAATTGAAGCTTGTCAGGACACTCTCAATTATGCGGAGCAAGGTCGGATCTCGCTTGAACTGCGCGCTGTGACTGAAGCTGATATTAACGGAGCAGATCTATTATACCTTTGCACCGCCGATACCGCGCTAAATGAGCAGCTAGCTGTTTTCGCAAAAGAGCAAGGTATTTGGGCTAACGTTGTTGATAACCCCAAGTTTTGCCGTTTTATTACTCCTTCAATTGTCGATCGCGGTCGTTTGCAAATCGCTATCAGTACAGCAGGTGCTGCGCCAGTTTATGCTAGAGAACTACGTGCTCGTTTAGAATCTTGGTTACCGCAGTCGTTAAGCCCGTTATTTGATTTTATTGCTGAACGCCGTGAAGAGGTGCAGCAACGGTTGCCTGTGTTTAAGCAAAGACGAGTATTTTGGGAACAGTTCTTTACTCGTAATGATTCCCGCTTTGATGCCGATACACAAAGCCATTATGAAGCCAGTTTTGCTATGCAAGCACAGCAGGGCGAGCTTTTATTGATTGATTCGGGTACTGCACCTGAATTACTGCCAATAGGTGCTATGCCATATCTACAAAAAATAGAAGTCACCTTTTCTCGATTGTCAGTGCCGTTTGGGCTTAATGAGATCTTAAGGCGTGATGCAAGCTATAGTGACCACTATGATGAATCAACAATTGCCGAGTTACTGGCAAAAGGAGAGTCATGCTTAGTGTATGGTGACCCTGCTGAAATCACTCATTTAGTTAAACTATTTCCCGCAGCAAGACATCTGCAGGCAGGAAGCTTTTAATCCTGTCTATTCAGTCGATTTACTTTTTAGTGACGTGATCATGTGTTGCGCCACTAAATTGAGGTAAACTTGGCGCAAATTCTATTGTGAACATCACTCATGGCTAAGAAAGCTACCGTATTTAAAATCGCTATCCAAATCGCCGATATGGACCGTGGCTATTATCAAGACCATCAATTAACGGTTGCTCAGCATCCATCAGAAACCGATGAACGCATGATGGTAAGGCTCCTTGCTTTTGCTATGAACGCCAGTGATTCACTGACGTTTAGTAAAGGACTGTGCGTCGATGACGAGCCAGAACTTTGGGATAAATCCTTATCCGATGAAATTAACCTATGGGTTGAATTCGGTCAAAGCGATGAGAAGTGGCTTCGTAAAGCTTGCGGCCGTGCAAAACAAGTACAGCTTATTACCTATGGCGGCCGTAGTGTGCCGATTTGGTGGAAGCAAAATGAACCGCTGCTAGAACGTTATAGCAATTTAACGATTTGGAACATCCCTGAAGAGGCTGTTAAAGCGATGGGACAATTGGTCGGTCGTAATATGTCTTTGCAGTTTAATATCTGTGAGGGCCAGATCTGGATCTCTGATAACGACAACTCTGTACTTGTAGAGCCTGAGTTACTTAAGGGCGTTCAGGAGTAGGCTTTAGGTTATTGAGCAACTAAGCATACTCTAGTTGAGTGCACTTGAATGCAAATTAAAAAAGCCAGTCAAATGACTGGCTTTTTATTTGCTTTAACTCGCAATTAATTAAGCTTCTCCAGCAGCCGACTCTATGTCGCCTTTGCCTTTTGTCTTAACCATGATCAACCCGGTGATCACTAAGGTTGATACGATACCGGCAATTGTCGACAACGTCATCGGTAGACCAGCGCCAAGAGTTGGCGAGCTTAATAGGAAGCTAATCACTACTGTTGTCATAAACATGGCTGGAATCGTACAGATCCAATGGAACTTGTTTAGACGTAGCAAGTAAGCCGATGCTGTCCATAACATCATTACCGCAGTCGCTTGGTTTGCCACGCCGAAGTAGCGCCAAATCACACCAAAGTCGACTTGAGTCAATACTGCGCCAGCTGCAAACAATGGTATTGCAAACATTAAGCGCTTTGGTAGCTCAGTTTGTGGCATTTTGAAGAACTCAGCTAGAATCAGGCGCGCACTACGGAACGCGGTGTCACCAGAAGTGATAGGCAATACGATTACACCTAAAACTGCGAGGAAACCACCTACAGCGCCTAGAAGGCCAGTCGATGCCTCATAAACCACGTTTGCAGGGTTACCCGCCATGCCCGCGTTTAGGCCTTCAACACCACCAAAGAATGACAATGCGATAGCACACCAGATTAGCGCGATAATACCTTCACCAATCATTGCACCAAAGAACACGAAACGGCCATTTGATTCGTTTTCAACACAACGTGCCATCAATGGTGACTGCGTTGCGTGGAAACCAGAGATCGCACCACAGGCAATAGTGATGAATAGTGCAGGCCATAGAGGCATGTCATTCGGGTTAAGATTAGTTAGGAAGTCACTCACTTCAACGCCAGGCAATAAGCTGTGCTCGCTTGATACGATTAGTGCGATGGTTAAGCCAACAGACATGAAAACTAATAGTGCGCCAAAGAATGGATATAGACGACCAATGATCTTGTCTACAGGTACGATAGTCGCAATTAAGTAGTAGAAGAAGATAATACCGACAAAAATGCTCAGATCCCAACCTGTCAGCTTGGCTAAAAGGCCTGCTGGAGCAGAGATAAACACCACACCAACTAAAAGCAGTAGAATAATGGCAAATACATTCATAAAGTGCTTAGCGCCTTTACCTAAGTATTTACCCGCAAGGCTTGGTACTGATTCACCATTGTTGCGTACTGACAACATACCTGAGAAGTAGTCGTGAACGGCACCAGCAAAAATACAGCCTAATACAATCCATAACATTGCTGCTGGGCCATAAAGCGCACCTAGGATAGGACCAAAGATAGGACCCACACCAGCGATATTGAGTAGCTGAATTAAATACACTTTACCTTTTGACATCGGTACATAGTCAACACCGTCTGTTTTAGTAAACGCAGGGGTTTGGCGCTTAGCATTGATGCCGAAAACCTTTTCGACAAATGCACCGTAGATAAAGTAGCCACCGATCAATAGACCGACGCAAAGAAAAAACCACGACATAATAACACTCTCCAATCTTATAATGCTCGGGAGTGTAAACGTATTTATTGAACGGGAAAGTGGCAAATAGCTAAGCGGTCAAATAGTGAAGGTCAGTGGTAACATACTGACCTAAGCGGTTAACGATTTTACCCTATTGGAAACCAAACAGCTGTTTTAGCTGCTTTAAGTAACGACGAGATACGGGAACCTTAGCGCCAGAGCGGGTTGTTACCTCGGCGCCAGCCTCTTGAATTTCAATTTCAGCAATGGCAGCTGGGGCGATTAAGTACTGCCTATGGCAATAGATAAGCGAGGTTTTTTCTGCTAAAACCCTTAACGTCATATGGGTGTGGACTAGTTCAGTATCTGTCGCCACATGGACACCACTTACGTCGCTATAAACATATTGTACGGCTTCTGTTGCGATAACTTTCAATTTGTTACCGCTAAAGCAGGGAATATGTGCAAGTTTTTCCGCCGCAATAGGACTTAACACTTTAGGTGTTAAGTCTTTGCGTAATCTAGCAACGGTGTTGGCAAAACGTGCATCATCTATAGGCTTTAATAAGTAATCATAAGCCTGCTTCTCAAATGCGGTAATGGCGTACTCATCAAAAGCGGTGATAAATACGATCCGCGGTAAATTATCAGGATCTAGCATTGCTGCCAGCTCTAACCCTGAAATTTTTGGCATTTGGATATCTAAAAATATTAGCTGCGGTTTAAGTTTAGTAATAGCTTGAATGGCTTCTACGGCATTACTGCACTGGGCAAGTACTTCAATGTCTGGTTCATTTTCCAGTAAAATAGCGATTTCATCTCTGGCGTAAGGTTCATCGTCAATAATGATACAAGTGATCAAATGTTAGCCTCCATAATAGGCAGATGAATACTGATAGTGGTGTAACTGCCAGTTTTAAAATCTATGGCAATACCAAATTGTGCGCCGAACATATTTTGAATACGCTTATCAACGATATTCATTCCAAGCCCCTCGCTGTCTGTTTTTGCTTTATACAGACCTGCATTATCGGTGACAGACAATAGTAACGTTGAATCCGCTAATTGCTCGCCCCTAACCGTAATGACACCAGATTCAAGCATATTTGATGTGCCATGTTTCACTGCGTTCTCAATGATGGGCTGCAGTGTAAATGCAGGCAATTTATAGTGTAATAAATTATCTGCGATTTCGATATTGACCGTAAGCTTATCAATAAAGCGCGCTTTCTCTATTGTGAGGTAAGAGTCGATATGTTCGAGCTCATCTGCCAGGGTGACAAGCCCTGTTGTGCGCTTTAAGTTAATTCGTAAAAATTGCGATAAGTTTTGAATAAGTCTACGAGCAGTATTGGGGTCGCGGCGAATGATTGCTGCAATGGTATTAAGCGCGTTAAATAAAAAGTGCGGGTTAACTTGAGCCTGCAATAACTTGAGTTCTGACTGAACCAATAAATTTTGCTGGGCAGCAAAACGACCATATAAGATTTGGTTAGACAGTAATCGACCTAATCCTTCACCTAAACTGCGGTTGATATTTAAGAACAACTTCTTTTTAGGCTCATACAGTTTAATCGTGCCAATGACCTCTGCATCAGAGCGAAGCGGGATCACCAAGCAAGACCCCAATTGACACTCTTTTGAGATAGAGCAGGAGTAGGCCATGTTAACGCCGTCTGCAAACATCACTTTGTCCTGCTCTATAGCATCTTGGGTTAGCTTGGATGAAATTGGCGTACCGACAATATGGTGGTTATCGCCAATACCACAAAACGCCAATAGTTTTTCAGTATCAGTAATCGCGACAGCACCCACTTGGGTTTCCTGCTTAACGATTTGTGCTACCTGCATGCAGCTTTCTTCGTTAAACCCGTCTGATAATATTCCCACACTGCGCTCGGCTATCCGCAATGATTGCGTTGAAAACACCGATGACATTTTGTCATACATGGCCTTTTGGTCGCGGATAATACTCATGAATAATGCAGCGCCAACCGAGTTTATCAATAACATAGGTAGAGCTATTTGTTGCACCAAAAGCCAAGCATCATCGAAAGGTTTAGCAACTGAAACGATGACGAGCATCTGCATGATTTCGGCGGCAAAGGTAACGATGCAAACCATTAGCGGTGAGTAAATTAACTCCTGATGGCCAATTCGACGTAAGTAATAACTAAATAACCCTGCAGATAAGCCCTCAAGTGTGGTCGATATTGCGCAGGCAAGATCGGTAAATCCGCCCATGCTGTAACGGTGTAAGCCACCTGTTAACCCAACTAAAAAACCAGTGACAGGGCCTCCCAGTAAGCCACCGAGTACAGCGCCCATAGCGCGAGTATTAGCGATGGCGTCATTAGTTTGTTCACCGAAGTAGGTAGCCATAATGCAAAAGCTTGAAAATATCAGGTAGATAAACACTTTATGGGGCAGGCGAGTAGCCGCTTCGGTGAAGAGTTTAAACAAAGGAGTCTTACTAACAAGGTAGACAATGACCATATAAAGGCTCATCTGTTGAGTTAGTAATAAAATTAACGACATAAGCGACTCATTTATATCTTGGACCTATCACAGCTTATCAGAATCATAGTTCAGAAAAGTGTGTCGGCGAGTTTAATTCGATTCGCTAATATTATGTGCTTAGTTAAGATCTGCCTACGTAATTTTAGTGAGAATCATCTGACTGCTAGCGAGATCAAAGTTTTGTCGGAATAGATAGCGTATAAAGTGCTTTATATATGCAGCTTAACGTGTACAGTTTAAGGGTAGGTAGAATATGTCAGAGTCAGTTCATGGTCATCAAGTGATGGAGCTTATGCTCGCACAGGGTCAGTCGTTAACAAAATCAGCGTTAAGACAATTAATGCATACTACTTTTGGCGAGAAAGCCCACTATCACACTTGCTCAGCTTCCGAGATGAATGCTGATGAGTTGATCGAGTTTCTAGAAAAGAAAGGTAAGTTTATTCATTCTGAGGCTGGGATTGAAACCGCAGCAGATAGGATCTGTAATCACTAAAAACCTGTGATGGATTAACGTATATAAGCCTGCTTTTGCAGGCTTTTTATCGACTAGAGTTCGAAGGCTGGGTTAAGCAATACTTATATGAGTTGTAAGGCAACGTGGAAACTTTGATCGTCTAGTGTGATACATCGGCAAACTTGCCCTTTTACGCTATTTTGGTTCTCTTTACCGGCATTAAACGTAATGGCAATTAAGGTTCCTAGGGGCATAGCTTGTTGGCAGTGTAGTAACGCGCCTTTACGTGAAAGATCGATACAACGGGCAATAGCAGGCTTAGTAATTACGTCAACATCGCTTTGTATGGCGATATTCACTGTTTCTGACTCCATATCAACGCGGATAGAACGGCGTCTCTCTTCTTGGTAGCTTTCCATACTGAGTTATCCTTAGGTCTAGCGCATAACTAGATAGCTTAAAGATCTTACCAAGATAATTAAAGCGAAAGTTATTACGAGCATTATAGGATAAAAAACACTGCGATTTACAATATAAAAAAATGCCTGAAGCAGATGTTCAGGCATTTAGACGTTTTGAATTAGGCAATGATGAGTAATTGACCTATAAATCTTCTTCTTTAGGGCGCGGGTAAGGTAGTTTTAATTGTCCCCAGCGGATCACTATGACTGTTGCTGCAAGAGTTAAGGTCGATAGTGATATCGCAATAATTCGCCAATCATCCATAGCTTTCATGTCAAGGATTAGGTAACGAGCTAACGCGACGATAGCAATATACAGTGGCATACGAATGGGCAGTTTACCCGACTCTGCGTAATGTGACACCATCGCCAGTACTTCAAGGTAAATAAACAGTAGAAGTAGATCGGCAAGTGTTACTGCGCCTACATCGAAAATATGTTTAATTTCTTGGCCAATCGCGACAACAGTCGAAATTGCTATAATGATTAATACGAGATGCTCAATGGCTTTAATACTGCTAATGCCATATTTTCGATACATTTTATCCATGGTATTCCCTATTACAGTCGTTTGATAAAGGGTATCAGCAAATTAAAATAATGTGACATTATCGATGTGACATTATTCACAATTGCGTTTTAAAATTTCATTTGTTGATTTTGCTTTTTCACCATTTATTGTCAATTAAGTCGTTAACGCTCATCGGCGTTATCTTTCTGTCAACCGTAGCAATAAATTACCTACAAATGTTATTGGTATAAGCCTAAGTATATAACGCTAGAGTGTATGAATTTTTTCTGATTAAAAAATAACAAAAAGATTGAATAACAATGAGGGTAGTATTTAGCTTACAGCACTAGCACAGTAGTGCTGTTTAAAGGAAGGGAACGGGAGGATTAGTGTTCGGAACCGAATTTTTTTGTTTGGTACGTATAAACATACGATCTATTTAGCGTAACTTAATCAGCTGTTTTCGTGAGTCAATATTGGCTTTGGTTATTTTTGATGTAGTTTCGCTAGCGCTGATATAGAAAACAATTATAAAAAAACCGCCATAAAGGCGGTTTAAATATATCACTAGAGCAAATTAACGCTTAAGTGCTTCGCTCAATAATGGGCGGAAAGTCTTAAGTAGTGCAATCGTAGTCTTTGGTGTACCAGCAACGATGTTGCCAGATACTAGGTAGTTGTGGTTACCTGTAAAGTCAGTCACAGTACCACCTGCTTCACGTACGATTAGGTCGCCAGCAGCGATATCCCATGGCTTAAGACCGATTTCGAAGAAACCATCAACACGGCCAGCTGCAAGGTAAGCTAGATCGAGTGCTGCAGAACCTGCGCGACGTACGTCAGCAGATTGAGTGAATGCAGCTGCAAACAATTTCATGTAAGTTTCAGTGTGTTGCTTAGCTTTGAATGGGAAACCAGTCGCAATGATAGTTTCGTTCAAATCTGTGTTTTTAACACGGATACGGAAATCGTTAAGCTTAGCGAACTTGCCGCGTACAGCAGAGAACAATTCGTCACGGATAGGATCGTAAACAACTGCAACTTCGGTCTTGCCTTTAAACTGCATCGCGATAGATACAGCAAAGTGAGGAATACCTCTTACGAAGTTATTAGTGCCATCCAGAGGGTCAACAATCCAAACGTAATCTTTGTTAGTTCCTTTATTCTCACCGCTTTCCTCACAAACGATTGTGTGGTCTGGGTAAGCTTTACGGATCTGATACGTGATTGCAGCTTCAGCTTCCTTGTCTACGTTAGTCACGTAGTCGTTAACACCTTTAGAGGTGACTTCTATACGGTCTAGTTCCGCATAGGCGCGTACAATAGTTTGGCCGGCAGCGCGAGCAGCGCGCACAGCAATGGTATGCATTGGAAGCATTGCAAATCCCCTGGATGTAAAAGAACGGATATAAATTATCGGAGGCGGATTATACTCTATTTGACAGTTATATCAAATGTTGATTTTTGTATAAGCAAAATGAGGTGCTTGTGGTAACATTCTTACACGTGTTCTCTCAGAAAATATAAGTAGTTTCATGCTCAGCAATATTCGTGTCGTTCTTGTCGGTACTTCCCACCCAGGGAATATAGGTTCAACAGCCCGTGCTATGAAAACCATGGGGTTATCCACTTTATATCTGGCTGAGCCAAAGGTAGAGCCTGATGGGCACTCTATTGCCCTAGCGGCAGGTGCTTCAGATATTTTAAAGCATGCGAAAACAGTTAGCTCTGTAGAAGAAGCCATTGCAGATTGTAGCTTAGTTATCGCAACCAGTGCGCGTAGCCGTACCTTGGACTGGCCGATGCTTGAGCCGCGTGAAGCGGGTGAGAAGCTTGTAGGTTCTGCGCTTAATGGTCCAGTGGCGATTGTGTTTGGTCGTGAAAATAACGGTCTGACTAATGAAGAGCTACAGCGCTGTGATTACCACGTGGCGATTCCGGCTAACCCTGAATATACCTCGCTCAACTTAGCACAAGCTGTGCAAATCATTTGTTATGAAGCGCGAGTTGCGCACTTAGCTCAAGTTGAAAGCGGTGTTGAACCAGTACCAGTTGATGAAAATGATGAAAACCTCGAAGCGTTTCCATCTTCAAGAGAGCGTGAGAATTTCTTCGAGCATTTAGAAAACACATTGCTATCGACTAATTTTATCGTTAAAAATCATCCCGGCCAGATAATGACTAAGTTACGTCGTTTGTTTAGCCGTACCCGTATTGAACGCCAAGAGATGAATATCTTGCGCGGTATTTTGACTTCGATTGATAAAGTCGTCGCTAAAAATGAGACTAAAGAAAAGTAGCGCTAAAAAGGAAGTAGCTAAATGGGTGTTATCGCAAGACTGAAAGACGACATAGCCTCTATTTACCATAGAGATCCCGCCGCTAACGGAACCATTGAAATTCTATTCAATTACCCGGGAATGCAGGCGATTTGGATCCACAGGGTAAGCAATAAACTGTGGGTGAGAAATTGGCGACTTTCAGCGCGATGTTTATCAACGTTTTCACGTTGGTTAACCGGGGTTGAGATCCATCCTGGTGCAACTATTGGTGATCGCTTCTTCATCGACCATGGTATGGGCGTGGTAATTGGTGAAACCGCCAATATCGGTAACGACTGTACGCTTTACCATGGTGTGACCTTAGGTGGTACTACTTGGCAAGCGGGCAAACGTCACCCGACATTAGGTAATAATGTGGTGATTGGTGCTGGTGCTAAGATATTAGGTCCGATCACCATGAACGACGGGGCTCGTGTTGGCTCTAATTCAGTCGTGGTTAAAGACGTACCAGCTGACACCACAGTGGTCGGTATTCCTGGTCGTGTGGTCGCAACGCCATCTGCGCAGTCTAAAGAAACATCAGAGCGCCGTACCGAAATGGCCAAAAAGTATGGCTTCGATGCTTACGCGGTATCACCTGATAATCCTGATCCGGTTGCTAATGCTATTGGGCAGATGCTCGATCATATGCATTTGATGGATTCTAAAGTACAGGAAGTGTGCCAAGCAGTACAAACTTTAGGCGGCAGCGTTTGTACTGAGAAGCTGCCAGAGCTTGATGTTGAAGATTTCAGCGACGCAGAAATTGCGGCAGCGCAGAAGCGTCAGAAGTCAATAGATGAGTTTGATCCCATTATCTAGCAGAATGTGCGTTTAAAATCTTAAATTCCATTGAATCTTGCCTAATAAACAGGTTAAATACCCCAGCAAAATGACGGGGTATTTAATTTCCTGTCATGATCCTATTAATACCTGACCAAATTGCTAGGTTTTATACTTGACTAAAACAGTCGGGTATGTTGAAATTAGCCTATGCTTTTTTGGGAGACGTAGTAGCATGAAACTTACATCGAAAGGTCGGTACGCAGTCACAGCAATGCTAGATGTTGCTATGCATTCTACAAATGGTCCCGTACCATTAGCCGATATTTCTGAGCGTCAAGGGATCTCTCTATCTTACCTCGAACAACTCTTTGCAAAACTTAGAAAAAACGGCTTGGTTTCAAGTGTCCGTGGGCCCGGTGGTGGATATCGCCTAGGTACTGACGCATGTGAAATCTCTGTTGGTATGGTTGTACGTGCGGTTGATGAGTCCGTCGATGCAACTCGTTGTCAAGGTCAGGGAAACTGCCAGAGTGGAACGCGATGTTTAACCCATTCTCTTTGGGGAGATTTAAGCAATCAAATCTCCGATTTCTTGAATGGCATATCGTTAGCAGGATTAATGCATAAAAGAGATGTGCAGTTTATCTCCGTTAAACAGGATAAATTGCAGCAGGAGCAAAGGCTCAGCATTTAGCAGCTTTTGTTATGAATATAAAAATTATTTTTTGTACGTTGTAAGTGGTCTCTGTTAGAGACTACAAAGTACGGAGTGTGTGATGAAGCTACCTATCTATTTAGATTATGCTGCGACGACGCCGGTTGACCCTCGCGTTGCAGAGAAAATGATGAAGTGCATGACAATGGACGGCATTTTTGGTAATCCAGCGTCTCGTTCTCACCGTTACGGCTGGCAAGCTGAAGAAGCGGTTGATATTGCGCGTAACCAAATTGCAGATCTTATCAATGCTGACCCACGTGAAATTGTTTTCACGTCTGGTGCAACTGAGTCTGACAACCTTGCAATTAAAGGTGTTGCTCACTTCTACCACAAGAAAGGCAAGCACATCATCACTAGCAAGACAGAACACAAAGCGGTTCTAGATACTTGTCGCCAACTTGAGCGTGAAGGTTATGAAGTGACTTACCTTCAGCCTGAGCCAAGTGGTCTCATTCCAGTTGCTATGATTGAAGCTGCAATGCGTGAAGACACTATTTTAGTGAGCATCATGCAAGTGAATAACGAAATTGGTGTTATTCAAGATATCGACGCGATTGGTGAGCTATGTCGTTCACGCAAAATCGTATTCCATGTCGATGCAGCACAAAGTGCAGGTAAAATGCCGATTGATGTGCAAAAGACTAAAGTCGACTTGTTATCAATTTCTGGCCATAAAATGTATGGACCTAAAGGTATTGGCGCACTATATGTGAGCCGTAAGCCACGTATTCGCCTAGAAGCAGCAATGCACGGTGGCGGACATGAGCGCGGCATGCGTAGTGGTACGCTAGCAACTCACCAAATTGTGGGTATGGGCGAAGCTGCTGCAATTGCAAAAGCGGATATGGATGTGGACAACGAGCGCATTCGTCGCCTGCGCGACAAGCTTTGGAATGGTATTAACCATATCGAAGAGACTTATATCAACGGTGATATGGAAAACAGACACTGCGGTAGCCTAAACGTGAGCTTCAACTTCGTTGAAGGTGAGTCGTTGATGATGGCATTAAAAGACTTAGCAGTATCTTCAGGTTCAGCATGTACTTCAGCAAGTCTAGAACCAAGCTACGTATTACGTGCATTGGGTCTGAATGATGAAATGGCACACAGCTCAATTCGATTCTCAATCGGTCGTTTCACGACAGATGAAGAGATCGACCATGCAATAGAAACGATTAAAGAATCTATTGGTAATTTAAGGGAAATGTCTCCGCTTTGGGAAATGTTCAAAGACGGTATTGATCTGGATTCAGTTCAGTGGGCACATCACTAATCCTTAACTTAATTCACGAATAGATAAATTGGAGTTGTATCATGGCTTATAGCGAAAAAGTAATCGATCATTACGAAAACCCACGTAACGTAGGTTCATTTGATAAGAACGATCCGTCAGTAGTAACGGGTATGGTTGGTGCGCCAGCTTGTGGTGACGTAATGAAGCTGCAACTGCGTATCGATGATAACGGTATTATCGAAGATGCTAAATTCAAGACATATGGCTGTGGTAGTGCCATTGCTTCTAGCTCGCTTGTGACTGAGTGGGTTAAAGGTAAAACAATTGAAGAAGCAGGCGCGATTAAAAACACTGACATTGCTGAAGAGTTAGCGTTACCACCAGTAAAAATTCATTGCTCAATTTTGGCTGAAGACGCGATTAAAGCCGCTCTTGAAGAGTACAAAACAAAGCAATCTAAGTAATACCTGGAGTTAAGATGGCAATTAGTATCACTCCCGCTGCGGCTGAGCGCGTTAAGAATTTCTTAACCAGCCGTGGCAAAGGTTTAGGCTTACGCTTAGGACTTAAGACATCAGGTTGTTCTGGTATGGCTTATGTACTTGAGTTTGTTGATGACCTTAATGACGACGATGAACTTTATGACATTGATGGTGTAAAAATCATTATCGATGCTAAAAGCTTTATCTATCTTCAAGGGATTGAGTTGGACTTTGTTAAAGAAGGTCTAAACGAAGGTTTCCAATTTAATAACCCAAATGCGAAAGGTGAATGTGGTTGCGGCGAGAGTTTTACCGTTTAAATCACTTAAAGTTAAACTATGAATTATTTCGAGCTGTTTAGTTTACTTCCTTCCTATGATGTCGACACCGCCTTACTTGCAGATCGCTACCGCGAACTGCAAAGGGCGGTTCATCCCGACAAGTTTGCCAACGCAAGCGAACAAGATAAACGTCTTTCAGTGCAGCGCACAGCGCAAATCAATGACGCCTTTCAAACGCTTAAAAATCCTATTCAGCGCGCCGAGCATTTGCTTGCACTTAAAGGAATAGAGATCAGCCATGAAACCACCACGCTTAAAGACACCGCGTTTTTAATGCAGCAGATGGAATGGCGTGAGTCGCTTGAAGATATTGCCCATAGCGGTGAGCCTGATGATGAAATCGCCGCTTTATATGATTCGTTTGAGCAATACGCAAAACAGATCACAGCACAACTAAAAGTGCTGTTAGTGAGCGATCTCGAAGCGGAACATTTGCAGGCTGCAGATCAAATTCGTAAACTCAAGTTTATGGCAAAATTACAAGACGAGTTGGCTAGAGTGGAAGACGCACTCTTAGATTAGCCAGCGGCGTTAATTTTTAATATTGTTGGCTCAAGTTTTTGAGCCAACATTTTTTTAAGTGGATATTTATGGCACTTTTGCAGATAGCAGAGCCTGGACAGAGCGCTGCTCCCCACCAACATCGTCTCGCAGTGGGGATCGATTTAGGCACCACTAACTCACTTGTTGCTGCAGTGCGTAGTGGTGTGGCGAACACCTTACCCAATGAAGATGAACAGCACTCATTACCTTCTGTTGTTCGATATACACAAGACGGCGTACAAGTAGGCCTAGCAGCCGAAGCGTTTTCTGCCCAAGACCCACAAAATACCATTGTATCTGTTAAGCGCTTTATGGGTCGCAGTCTTAACGACATCCAGTCTGGCGAGCAGTCTTTGCCCTATGCTTTTGAAGCAAGCGAAAATGGTCTACCTATTTTTGTTACGCCTCAAGGTAAAGTTAATCCGGTACAAATTTCAGCGGAGATCTTAAAGCCGCTGGTGGCGCGTGCTGAATCAACACTTGGCGGTACGCTAGAAGGTGTGGTGATCACGGTTCCAGCCTATTTTGATGACGCACAGCGTCAAGGTACTAAAGATGCGGCATCGCTAATTGGCGTTAAAGTCTTACGTTTATTAAACGAACCAACAGCGGCAGCGATTGCTTACGGTTTAGACTCTGGTCAAGAAGGTGTGATTGCCGTTTATGATTTAGGCGGTGGTACTTTTGATATTTCAATTTTACGTTTAAACAAAGGCGTATTTGAAGTATTGGCCACCGGTGGTGATTCTGCATTAGGTGGTGATGATTTCGACCATCAGCTTCAAGCTCACTTTATTGAACAATGGCAGTTAACTAATGTTAGCGCCAGCTTAAACCGTTCGATGCAAATTGAAGCTCGCCGGGTAAAAGAAGCACTTACAGATTCAGCTGAAACTGTAGCAACTGTGATTGATGATAACGGCGCTACCTTATCGCTATCAGTTACCCGAGAGCTGTTTGATAGCCTGATTAGCAAGCTTGTAAAGAAAACCGTTGCAAGTTGTCGTCGTGCACTGCGTGATGCAGGCGTGAGTAATGATGAAGTGCTAGAAACTGTGATGGTTGGCGGTTCAACTCGTGTACCTTTGGTGCGCCAAGAAGTTGAAAACTTCATGGGCAAAACCCCACTGACCTCTATTGACCCTGACCGCGTAGTTGCCATTGGCGCTGCAATTCAGGCTGATATATTAGTGGGCAATAAGCCTGAATCAGACTTATTATTGCTCGATGTTATTCCGTTATCGCTAGGTATCGAAACCATGGGCGGCTTAGTTGAGAAAGTGGTGTCACGTAATACCACTATTCCAGTTGCGCGCGCACAAGAGTTTACCACTTTTAAAGATGGTCAAACGGCGATGGCGTTCCATGTTGTGCAAGGTGAGCGTGAATTAGTATCTGATTGTCGCTCGCTTGCGAGATTTACCTTAAAGGGGATCCCACCCCTTGCTGCTGGCGCTGCGCATATTCGCGTGACGTTCCAGGTTGACGCTGATGGCTTGCTTAGCGTAACGGCAATGGAAAAGTCGACTGGCGTACAATCAAGTATTCAAGTTAAACCATCATTTGGTTTAAGTGATGAAGAAATCGGTAGCATGCTAAAAGACTCGATGGCAAATGCTAAAGAGGATATTACTCGCCGCATGTTAGCTGAAAAACAAGTTGAAGCAGCACGCGTGCTTGAGTCATTAAGCGCTGCCTTAAATAAAGACGGTGATTTACTGTCAGATGAAGAACGCACAGTCATCCAAGCTGATATGGCTGCACTTGCTCAAACCGCAAGTGAAGATGACGCTGATGCGATTGAAAAAGCGATTGAAGCACTAGATACAGCGACGCAGGACTTTGCTGCTAAGCGTATGGATAATTCAATCAGGCTAGCTCTAAAAGGGCAGTCGGTTGACAATATATAGGTAAGGTTATGCCACAAATTGTATTTTTACCCCATGAAGAGTTATGTCCAGATGGCGCTGTTGTTGAAGCGCAAGAAGGCGAGACGGTTTTAGACGTTGCACTACGTAACGGTATTCATATTGAACATGCTTGTGAAAAGTCTTGTGCTTGTACAACCTGCCACGTCATTATTCGTGAAGGCTTTGACGAGCTAGAAGAAAGCGATGAGCTTGAAGACGATATGCTAGATAAAGCTTGGGGCCTAGAGCCTGAAAGCCGTCTATCTTGCCAATCACGAGTGCCAGCCTCTGACTTAGTAGTCGATATCCCTAAGTACACCATTAACATGGTAAGCGAAGGCAACTAGTAATAGATAAGCTTGCTAAGTAACATTAAAAAGCCAGTAGCATTTGTTACTGGCTTTTTTGTATCTCAAAATTAACGCTTGAAAGCGTAACGTGGTAGAAGGCAATAGTTAATTATCGCAATGCAATTAGTATTAGGTGTCTTATACTCAAATTAATGGCTTATATTAATTTGGTTTAAAGAGGGATGGTAATGAAACTAAAGTGGATTGATTCATTAGAGATCGCCTTAGAACTCGTAGAACAGTACCCCGAGGTAAACCCTGAGACTATTCGTTTTACCGATCTTAATGAATGGGTATTGGGATTAGAGTGTTTTGACGATGACCCAAACCACTGTAATGAAAGAGTGCTTGAGGCGATTCAAGCCAACTGGATTGCAGAAAAATAAGACAAATTGACCCCGCATTAGTTAATAGTGTGATCTCTATCCTGTCTATTGATGATAAAGCGTGCAATGACACTTTGAGTTGATCCGCATCAATTATATTTACGCAAATTGGTCTAAATTTGGATGGGTATTCTGATGTGTTTAACCCTGAACCATCGGTTAGAATTATTTTCTAAAAAGGATGTTGGCATGCGTAAGTCATTATTAATCATAGCAATGTTGTTGTCACCAACTGCTGCTTTTGCACATGAAGGCCACGGTGGTGTTGGGCTTTTTCATCATTTTATGGACTTAGCGCCGGCTCTAGCGCTATTAGCGGTTATTGCGGTTGGTTTTGTATGGGTTAAAAACCGTAAGTAACAGAGTGATAAACGGTTGGCTAATTTAGTTGGTCAATCGTTTAGCATTAGTTAATTTAGCGTTCTATTTCTTCTTGATGCCGCTAGAAAGTGTGATGCATCCTGCCTTTTTGTATTTGGATATCAGACTTATCTCAATTAGATGATAGCCAAAGGGTAGGCAATAGGGTCATTATTTCGTATAATCCGCGCGAAAATTAAAAAACCTATATTTAAGAAGGAAGCTTTTCATGGCTATCGAACGTACTTTTTCTATCATTAAGCCTGATGCAGTTGCAAAAAACCACATTGGCGCTATCTATAACCGTTTTGAAACGGCTGGCCTGAAAATCATCGCTTCTAAAATGATCCACCTGAGCAAAGAGCAAGCTGAAGGCTTCTACGCTGAGCACAGTGAGCGTCCTTTCTTTGGTGCACTAGTTGCATTCATGACTTCTGGTCCTATCATGGTTCAAACGCTTGAAGGTGAGAACGCTGTTCTAGCTCACCGTGAAATCTTAGGTGCTACTAACCCAGCTGAAGCTGCGGAAGGTACAATCCGTGCAGATTTCGCTGAAAGCATCGATGAGAACGCTGCCCACGGTTCTGACTCTGTAGCATCTGCTGAGCGTGAAGTTGCATACTTCTTTAGCGCAGACGAGCTATGTGCACGTACTCGTTAATTCGAACGTGTTAAACAAAAAGGAGCCTAATGGCTCCTTTTTTGTTTATTTGGATAAACTACCTATAAACTTCTAGCTCCCCGTAAGCGGCAATTCCTAGCTAACTGTTGTACCTTGACTGTTCTTTTAAGCTCATATACTTAAGATTAATTACCTCACCTCATTTTATTCATTATTTTTGTTCCGGTTCGAATACTAGATTAACAGTATTGATGGTTATAAATGTTAATAGCTTTAATTGGTTTGCGAGTTTAACTTGTGTTGGTAGTGATACATTTAAACCATAATTGTTGCAGGGTTGTGTTTGGCTTTTTATTTGGCTTTACAAAGTAAGTAAGTAATTAATATTAATTTCAACGGCTATTTAACTGGGTTTCCTTAGTGTTAAACTTAATTCTTTATCAGTTGGTTAATTAATTGTCATATTTTTTTAAATTAACTTTGCAGTAATTATTTAACATTTATCTCCGCGATTGATACATATTTAATTGTTTTCATTACCATGGTCGTCGTTTTCAAGTTATTGATTTTGAACGTTTTCTATATATTCCGTCTTGTTGTTTGTATCAATTCATCTCTTTTTAGTTGTTTTTTTGTAATGGCGATTGACTTAAAAGTTAAAATTAAAGATTATTTATTTCGAAGTTATTAACTTTATATTCAAATAATTAATAATAAATATAACGCTTCTGTTATTTATAATGGGAGAATAGGGGATAAATATGAACTCTGTAACCTTAACTGCAAAAGCTGTACGTTGTAGCTTATTAGCTGCTGCAGCGACAAGTGTTGCTTTATCTGGATTAGCATTTGCGGAAGATGCTGCTGAAGAAAAAGTAGAGCGTATACAAGTAACAGGCTCACGTATTAAGCAAGTTGACATGGAAACCGTCTCTCCAGTCACAGTCATTAATGCTGCTGATATAGCAATGACAGGTGAGAAAACAGTAGCGGATGTATTAAATAACTCTGCTATTAACAGCTTCGGCTCTTGGCGTGGTACATCAGGTTACGGCGCAGGCGCTAGCTCAACAAGTAGTGTTAACCTTCGTGGTTTGGGCGCATCTGCAACATTGGTATTGCTAGATGGACGTCGTATGCCTGGTACTAGTTCGAGCTCTGGTTCGGTGGCAGATACCTCTTCGATTCCAATGGCAATTGTAGAAAGGATTGAAATCCTTCGTGATGGTGCTTCTGCGGTTTATGGGTCTGATGCGGTAGCAGGCGTTGTAAACATTATTACTAAAAAGAACTTTGATGGTGTTCAACTCGACTATAGTGCTGAGTTACCGAGTATTGACGGGGGCGATGCGAATCGTTTTTCTATCGCAACGGGATACAATACTGATAAAGGTAATATCACGCTAACATATGAATATTACGGCACAGACGCAGTCATGGATCGTGATATCTGGAACATGGATGACCCTACATACAACGCTTATAGTAGCTTTAGCTCAGTGCCTAACTATCAGACGGCTTCTGGTTGGGGGAGTAATCAAGAAATATGCTCTGAAACTGAGAATGTTGTTGCTGACGAATATGGTCGTTGTTTATATAGCTACGGTGCAGTGACCAAGCTCTTTGGTGACGTAACTCGTAACTCTTTATTATCAAACTTCAATTATGAAATCACTGATAACCTTGAATTTAGAGGTCGTGCCTCAGCATCTTTAGCGGACACTGAAACACGTTATGCTGGTACACCGGTGTCTACCAACATACCAACAATGAGCAAAGATAATATTTATAACCCGACGGGAGAGGATATTACTCAAATTCGTATGCGTTCAGTACAACTTGGTGAACGTGACACGCTAACAGAAACAAATAACTTTGATATTTTGGCCGGTTTAGTTGGTTATATTGAAGTAGGTAACGGTTTAGATTGGGAAGCGAATGTTCAGCATTCAACTTCAACGACAAACTCGTTTAACTACAACTTAGTAAATGATAATTTAATCCAGCAAGGTATTGATTCAGAGCAGTACGATATCTTTAACACTACAAATATGAGTTACGAAGACTGGAATCAACAGATGACAGACTTATACCGCAGTGCTGCTCATACAGGCGTTTATCAAGGTAAATTTGAAAGTACTCAAATTGATGGTTTAGTGTCGACTTTAATCATGGAAAAGGATGATTTCAGCTTAGCGATGGTAGCGGGTGCTGAGTATGAGATGATTGACTTTAAACAAACAAGTGATCCTGAATCTGCTGCTGGTATCATTTCGGGCGGTTCTGGTGGTGATGACGTTGACGCGACTCGTGACCGTACCGCTGGTTACCTTGAGTTACAAATGGGATTACCTGCTAATTTCGAAGTTTCTGCAGCAGTTCGTTATGAACGTTATGAGCAAGAAGGCTCTTTGACAGGTGCTACTGGTGAAGTCGTTAATTCATCTACATTTGATGCTGTTGTTCCTAAGTTTGGCTTAAGCTGGCGCCCAGTTGATTCGCTATTACTGCGTGCGAGCTATGGTGATTCGTTCCGTGCGCCGAATATGGGGGAAATGTTCTCTTCGCAATCTCTAAGTTTTGAGGATTCAGTTGATAATCTATGGTGTAACACACCTGGTAATGTTGACCCAACTTATTGTAATCCAAACAATCAGCATAAAACGTGGTTCGGTGGTAATCCAGATCTAGAAGCGGAAGAAGGTAATTCATTCACATTAGGTGGTGTTTGGAACGTAACTGATGATTGGAATCTAGAAGTTTCATACTACTCAATTACATATGACAATAAAATTGAGTCCGTAAGCGTTGATGACATCCTGCGTGATGAATTACGTGAAGGCTCTTCTCCGTATGTAACACGTGGACCAGATGGAAAAATTGAATACATTGAGTCAGGTGTTCGTAATATTTCTACGGTTGAAACATCAGGTTTAGATTTTGTAACGGCTTATAATTTAGAAACTGGTCTTGGTGACTTTAACTTTAAAGTAGATGTGTCTCATGTTTTAGATTTCAAAAAGCAAGATGATGCTGAATCTGAAATGATTGACTATGCAGGTGTTACTGATACACCGGACTGGCGCGGTAACTTTGTAGCTTCATGGAGCTTCGATGATTATCAAGCAGCATGGACGACGGTTTACATTGGTAGTCAGTCTGCTGAATACTACCGTGAGCTATCTGACTGGGATGGTTATGAAGACTATGCTAGTTACTTTAAGCACAATGTACAGTTTGCTTATAACCACTCGTTAAATGGTTCAATTACGGTTGGTGTGAACAACTTATTTGATGCTGAAGCACCTAACTATTATGACTATGCTGATTACCGTGATGTAAACGTTGGGCTATATGATGTGATTGGTCGTACTTATTACGTGAGAATTAGCCAAAGATTCTAAGCCTATTTAAGGTTTCGCTTAAATCAAAAAAACCTCCTGAAAAGGAGGTTTTTTTTCGCTTGAACAATAGCAAGCAATAATGATTGAATCGCCTAAAACAAAATTAATGATTAAGTCTTAATTCTTGTCGGTGTTGACGGCTAAATTGGCCGCTACAATTTGCACAACGTTGCTCTAGTGGATCTTCGGCTAAGCGCTCAGCCTCTATTTCATTCTCACAATCACTACACACGCCATACAAACCAATTTCAAGCTGACACCTAGCAGCGTCTAGACGCATCAAATTGAAAAATAATGGATGCTCGCATAAGTGAACTTCTGTCATGATTTGAATCAGTTCACAAAGAGAATAATCATGCTGGTCCATTAGCTTGGCTTGCATTTCTGGGAGTGCGCCAATCTTTACTCTTAGATCCGATTCTATAGCGGTTAAGGTTGTTTGGATTTGGTTCGTACTCACTTCAGTTGCCTACAATTATTGACTTTACGGCTTATCAGTCTAATGCTGCAAACATATCGCGTTATGATTGAGATCAATTCTGGGCAAAATTTTGCGGCAACGCGGCATAAATAATACTTAAGATTGATCTAATCAGGTAGTTTTGCTCGAGCCTGTCTTAATACTTGGATAATTTCTTCGGCGGTTTTAAAGACTCTCAGCTCTCTAAATAACTCGTCAGCTTCACTGTATTGACGGTTTAAATAGCCAAACCATTGTTTGATCCGCGCTGGATAATAAGTACTTTTTCTACCTTCTAATTCTCGATCTGTGTATTCAAGCATGAGTTCGAGTGACTGCTGCCAAGTATACGGGGTTTCACCTTTGATACTTGCAGCTAAATTAGGCAAAGAGATAGCCCCACGACCAACCATAACGGTATCGCAACCTGTCACCTGCATGCAACGCTCAGCATCATCCTTATTCCAGATCTCACCATTAGCGATAACAGGAATAGGGAGTTTATTGTTGATATCGGTTATGTATTCCCAATACGCAGGTGGTTTATAGCCATCTACTTTGCTGCGGGCATGTACGGCTAGTTCGCTTGCACCAGCTTCATATATTGCAAGCGCGTTTTCCATATATAACGACTTATCGTTAAATCCTAAGCGAATCTTTGCGGTGACAGGGTGCTCACTCGGAACAGCATCGCGCATAGCTTTGACTACATTATAAAGCTGCTCAGGATACTGCAGCATAACTGCGCCGCCATTACTGCGATTAACCATTTTTGCAGGGCAGCCAAAGTTAACATCAACCCCTTTCGAGCCTAGCTCAATTGCTCTTATAGCATTTTCTGCCATCCAACCAGGTTCTTGGCCTAGCAACTGCACACGTACTGGTGTACCTGATAAGGTTTGTCCGCCATGTTGTAACTCTGGGCAAATACGATAAAAAACCTTTTCAGGTAAAAGTTGATCAACTACCCGCACAAATTCGGTGACCATAAGATCATAAGGGTTGATTGCTGAGAGGATCTCTCGCATTAAATCGTCAACAACGCCTTCCATAGGCGCCAAAATTATTCGCACTGCAGTGTCCAATATATCAATATTTTTAAGCGCTGCATTCTACCTTATCGGTTAAGTACAACCAAATAGGGTGATGAATAAAATGGTAGGAACCAATCGTTTTTTATTTTAATTGCGTAATGTTATTTGAATGTTACCAGCTAGTCTCTTGGCTAGATTTGTTGCTAATTGACTATGGCGGAAACGTTTAAAAACCTAAATATCAATCGATTTCAACTAGATGATTATTTGCACTATCAGGTTTTATGGGCCATAAATGTGATAGTTGTAGAAAAAATGAAATTATTTTGTTGGTGTGCAGGTCTAGTTAAGCAAGCCAGCAAAATGCTTTGTTGGTAACCAATACAAAATTGAGTAAGTAAAAGGATGATATTATGAAATTAGTAAATAAAACTGCAATGACCGTCGCTGTAGGTGCTGTTGTAATGGGGAGTGCATTAACTGCTAGTGTACAAGCAAGCCCATTTGGTTATAGTGAAATGCAAGCTGGTTACCAATTATTTGCAGGTGAAGGCAAGTGCGGCGGCGAGAAGAAAGATGCCAAAGAAGGTAAGTGCGGCGAAGGTAAATGTGGCGGCGATAAAGCTAAAGCCAAAGAAGGTAAGTGCGGCGAAGGTAAATGTGGCGGCGATAAAGCTAAAGCCAAAGAAGGTAAGTGCGGCGAAGGTAAATGTGGTGGCGACAAAGCTAAAGCCAAAGAAGGTAAGTGCGGCGAAGGTAAGTGTGGCGGCGATAAAGCTAAAACCAAAGCCAAAGAAGGTAAATGTGGTGAAGGTAAATGCGGTGGTGCTAAATAAGCTTTCCCAGCATTAATATGGGGTCAGCTAATCGCTGGCCCTATTTGTTTATAATATCAATTAGTATCAAGATTTAGTCGTTATGAGTAGATCAACTTCTTATACTTATGGGTATAAATCCCTAATCTAGTGGGCATGCAGTATGACAAACAATAAGGTGAATAAAGGACAAGTCGGCTTAGGACTCAGGCGCGAAATGCTTGATGAGTTTTGCCAAAAAGTCCCTAGTGATATCGATTTTTTTGAGGTTGCCCCTGAGAACTGGATGACTTTAGGTGGAAAATTTGGCCGTCAGTTTAGGGAACTTACAGAAAAACATGAGTTCTATTGCCATGGATTGTCACTCTCTATAGGCAGTCCTGCACCGTTAGACTTACAGTTTGTAAAAAATATCAAAGACTTTTTAGATATTCATCAAATTAGTACTTATTCAGAGCATCTCAGTTATTGCTCGGGCAGTGGGCATATGTATGACTTAATGCCAATCCCATTTACCTCCGAAGCCGTTTTTCACGTAGCGAAAAGGGTTAAGCAAGTCGAAGACATTATCGAAAGGCCGTTAGTGCTAGAGAATGTCTCTTTTTATGCGGCGCCGGGCGCAGAAATGTCTGAAGCAGAATTTGTCACTGCAGTGATGCAAGAAGCAGATTGTAAGATGCTGCTAGATGTTAATAATATTTACGTTAACTCAATTAATCATAAATATGATGCCGTTGAGTTTTTAAAGGCGATGCCAACAGAGCGCATCGCTTACCTGCACATTGCAGGGCACTATGAAGAGGCTGAAGATCTGATTGTTGATACTCATGGGGCTGACATAGTTGACCCTGTATGGAAATTACTTGACGCTTGTCATCAATATCATGGCGTGTTCCCTACTTTATTAGAGCGTGACTTTAACATTCCTGAAACCAGTGAATTGTTGTTAGAAATAAATCAGATCCACGATTATCAAAATCGTCATGTTGCTAGTTTAAAAAGGAGCGCTTAATGAGCTTTTTTGAAGTACAGCAAAACTTTATGGATTACATTAAAGATCCATCATTGCCGCTACCGGAGGGGGTAGAAGCGCGAAGGATGAAAATATATCGCGAATTGTTTTTTAATAATGTTGATGGTTTTGTTTCCAATGCATTCCCCGTTTTAAAAAGTCTTTATCAAGAGCAACAATGGCAGCAATTGATACAAAACTTCTTTGCCACACATGATTGCGATACGCCTATATTCATTGAAATCGCACAAGAGTTTTTGTTGTTTCTGCAAACAGAGTACCAACCTCGTGAGGAAGACCCGGCTTTTATACTCGAACTAGCCCATTATGAATGGTTAGAATTAGTGGTTGCCGTTGCTCAAGAAGATAAAGAACAACAACTAATAGATAAAAAACAACGGGATCTGCAGTCAATAAAATTATGTGTATCAGCAACGTCGCAAATTGCTCAGTATGCCTATGATGTGCAGCATATTAGTCCAGAGCATCAACCAAAAGCGCCAGGGGATACACCGCAATTTTTCTGTATTTATCGCGATATAGATGAAGAAGTGAATTTTTTGCAGCTTAATCCATTAACTGCACAAGTATTAGCCTATATCGCGCAGTATGAATATGTAGAATTTACATTGTTAATAGAGTGGTTAGTACAGACTTATAGCCATATCGATGCCGCAACGCTTGAACAAGGTTGTTTGCAGTTGCTTGCTGACTTAAGTGAGAAAGGCATTATTAAACATTTTATAGGGCAATAGGCTTTCTATTAGGGTGACGGATCTTTATAATGATCTCAAAAATTGATCTAGATCAATAAATGCAGTCAACAATAATAAGTAGAGGACGTCATGAGTCAGCCGTTTAAAGACCCATTTAACATTGTTTATTTTATTGGTTTTGTTTTAGTTATGTTGATACCAACACTTCCGGCAAGCCTTTCATGGTTAAAGGTAATGGGGTTAATTTAATCCGCCTTTAAGCCAAGCTCAGGTATACTAGCCACTCTTTCGAGTGGCTTTTTGTTATTTTAGGACTGTTAAATGGCGTTAAAACGTGGCTTTTTTCTGATTGTTGGCCTGTGTAGCTTAGTATTAGGCCTGCTGGGAATATTACTGCCCGTACTGCCAACTGTTCCATTTATACTGCTAGCAGCCTATTGCTTTGCGCGTTCCAGTGACAGGCTTTACCTGTGGTTGATGAATCATCCATGGTTTGCTGACGCTCTCAATAATTGGCAGGCACAAGGTGCTATTCGTAAAAGCCTTAAAAGAAAAGCTTACATTGTAAGTAGTTTGAGCTTTTTAGTTAGTATTGCTGTGGTGCCGTTGATTTGGGTAAAAGTAATGCTAGCTTGTTTTGGTACGGGATTAATTATTTATTTGCGTAGCATCCCAGAGATTGAAGATTAGCCCAAGTTTGTATTAAGCCATTGCATTGAAATAAAGGCATTATTTCAATGCAATGGGTAAAGCCTTTTGCTAGGCGAACAATCAAATCGTCAATTTGCTTCGACAGAGGCTACACTTCTGCAGTTACAAGGTTGCAACTCACTATAAAGCGGCTTAAGCTTGACGCCGATTTTTACACTTAGGTGACATTTTTTAGACTCTTTTGGTTCTTTTATTAGTACTTGGGTCAGTTAGTGTCAGCAAAATTAAATTAGATAAAGTACAGAATTATGGTAATGAATACTGATAGCTTGGCACTAATAAAGAACAGCATTAAAACTATCCCTAACTACCCAAAAGAAGGGATTTTATTTAGAGATGTGACGAGTTTATTAGAAGATCCACAAGCCTATAAACTCACCATCGGCCTTTTAGTTGAGCATTATAAAGATCAAGGCTTTACTAAAGTTGTTGGTACTGAAGCTCGTGGTTTCTTATTTGGTGCGCCTCTAGCTTTAGAGCTAGGTATTGGTTTTGTACCAGTGCGTAAGCCAGGAAAGTTACCGAGAGAAACGATTTCTGAAAGCTATGAGCTAGAATATGGTCATGATGTGCTAGAGATCCATGTTGACGCTATCACTGCTGATGATAAAGTACTTGTTATTGATGATTTGCTGGCAACGGGCGGCACTATCGAAGCAACGGTTAAGCTTATTCGTAAGCTTGGTGGTGCTGTTAACGATGCTGCGTTTGTTATTTCATTGCCAGACTTAGGTGGTGAAGAACGTCTAAAGGCAATGGATCTGAATCTATTAAGCCTTTGTGAGTTCGAAGGCGAATAAGCCTTTCGACGGTGTAGTAAAATCTCTTTATTAAAGAATAAGCGATTTTGTTTACTCTTTAATCTGTAAAGGTGAATTTATCGCCGTCAAATCGCTCCTCAGGCGCTTGAGATAGCATGTAAAAGCGTTGCATGCTATTGTTCAAAGATGTCGAGGAGCGTGCTCCCGAAACCGTATTAATGACACGTTGGGGAGTTCCATGTCATATCAGGTGTTGGCCAGAAAATGGCGCCCTGCCACATTTGAGCAAATGGTTGGCCAGTCGCATGTTTTACATGCCTTAACCAATGCGCTCACTCAGCAAAGATTACATCATGCCTATTTGTTCTCCGGTACTCGCGGTGTCGGTAAGACCAGTCTTGCCCGTCTTTTTGCTAAAGGCTTAAATTGCGAACAAGGTGTCACAGCTACGCCATGTGGGCAATGTTCTGCCTGTGTTGAAATTGCCGAAGGTCGTTTTGTTGATCTTATCGAGGTCGATGCCGCCTCAAGAACCAAAGTTGACGACACGCGTGAATTACTTGATAACGTGCAATATCGTCCAAGTCGTGGCCGATACAAAGTGTACCTTATTGATGAAGTGCATATGTTATCGCGCAGCAGTTTTAATGCGTTGCTTAAGACCCTTGAAGAGCCGCCAGAACATGTAAAGTTTTTACTCGCGACGACGGATCCGCAACGCTTGCCTGTTACGGTTTTATCACGTTGTTTGCAGTTTAACTTAAAGAGTTTAACCCAAGACGAAATTGCCATTCAGCTTGAGCATATTTTGACTCAAGAACAGTTAAGCTTTGAAGTCACAGCACTGACACTATTAGCTAAAGCGGCCAACGGTAGTATGCGTGATGCATTGAGTCTAACCGATCAAGCGATAGCCTTTGGTGCTGGCCAAGTTAATCTTGGGCAAGTACAAACCATGCTTGGTAGTATTGACGAAAAGCATGTAATAGCACTACTTGAAGCACTCACCAAAGCTGACATTATGAACTTGATGCAGGTAACCGCTAAAGTCTTGTCATTTGGCGCGGAGCCAGAAGAAGTGCTGCGCAGCTTACTTGAATTGTTGCATCAAGTGACTTTAACTCAGTTCGCACCTGCAGCTGCACAGATGTCACTTTATAGTGAGCAAATAACGGCTTTTGCCCAACAACTTTCCGCAGAACAAGTTCAACTTTATTACCAGTTATTATTAACGGGCCGTAAAGACTTGCCCCATGCACCGGATCCTAAATCGGGTCTTGAAATGGCATTGCTAAGAGCGGTGACTTTTGTTCCTGAAAAGCCAGTGACTCGTTGGGCTGTTGATAGCCAAGCAGCGATTCAGATCCCTGATGTCAATCCCGAAGTCAATAGTGTGGCGAACGCAGCGACTTCGACTCAAAAAAAAACGCTTGAATCTGTAGCACCTAGCTCGAAACCTGCCTTAACGGGGTTAAGTTCTCAAGCTAACGCTGCAGAGACAAATCAGCAACAAGCTGAGCCGGTTACTGCATCTGTAAACGTCAACACTGATGAAACAAAAGCTGCTTCAGTGCAAACTGAACCGTTACAGGATGAGAAAGAACAAGCTGCAGATGAGCCATTAGATAGCTTAAATAGCGAAATGGCTGTGATAATGAGTCAAGCTGAGAGCCAAGGCTTTGAGCAAGTCCAGCCAGAACTCATCAGCGAATTAAGTTCAGAATCACAAACAGCGCTAAATCAGAAACTAGAGCAAGAATCTAGTGAGAGCTCCACCTCTGAGTTGGATATTAGTCAAACAGACTCGGTGGCGTCAGCATCGAATCAAGTTGTCGTCGCAAGCGAAAAATTAGCGTTAGAAGCTAATACCGTCGAGGGCACTGAGGCTGAATTTAGCCCAGAGCTTGAAGCCAGCATTAAACAGCAGCCTGTTGCTTCCAATTATACTGACGATAACTTTAATGACCGCAGTGGAACTCATAGCGGCACTATTAGTGATGACGTCAGCAATAGCGGCGATTACCAGCAACATTCGTATGTTAATGATGCCGATAATGAGTTGGCTTCTTATGCTGATTACGCTGGTGCTTATGGTGATGCTTTCGCTGCTGCCGACCAAGATGATTATGGCTTTGGTCAAGAGGCAAGCTATCAGTCCAATCAAACTCCAGCTCATCAGCAGGTAAGTGCACCAGAGCAAGCTGAAGCGCTAAGCAATACTTCACAAAGTTCAACTATCGATGCGGGAGATGATCTTCTCGACGCAGTTTTAGCTGCGAGAGCGACTTTACTTGAAGGGCTAGGAGAGGATGAGCCTAAGGAAGGGGCATCAAAAAAGTCATTAGAGGTTCGTAAGCCTTTTACGCCGCCAGTGAGAAAAGAGCCTGTTAATACAGGTGACAAGATTGAAAGCAGTGAACCGTTTTCGAATAAGTCAGAGGCGTCTGCTACAACTCCTACACAGATTGATAATGGTGAGACGGAGCAAGAGATCATTGATAGACCGCCATGGGAAGATCCTCATGAACAAGATCCCTGCGCACGTTTTGATAGTGAATCAGATAGTGAAACATTCGTTGACAGTAAAGCGACTGAAGCTAATGTATCCGCCGAGCAAGCTGATATCGATAGCGAACAGCCACAAAGCGTTAGCGGTTCATCTCCTGTTCAGGATATTGAGCTAAACTTACCTGCATTACCAAGCGGTGAGTTAACCGGTAACGACGTGGATTTAAAGTGGTATCGCTTTATGTCTGAGCTTGAGGTCGGTGGTCGAGTTCGCCAGTTAGCTGTTAACTCTGTCTGTCATCGGTTTGAGCAGCCATTATCATTATTGCTTAAACCAGATCAAAAGCATTTAGCTGCAGACGTTGCTATTAAACAGTTAGAAGAGGCTATGAGTGGTGCTTTAGGTGAGCATTGTACGGTAAGCGTGACAGTCGGTGCTGATAATGACCGTGAAACGCCACTAGAAGTAAGGCGACGCTTTAATAAAGAGATTTTAGTTCAGGCACATCACGATTTAATGACAGATGACAATGTGCGCTGGTTAAGTCAAAACATGGGGGCACAGATGACTGATGATTCGTTAACTTATGCGCCTGAGTTGTTGGCACAGAAAGGAAAATTGATTGAGTTAATCGATATTGCGAACTTTAAGCGGTTAACTGAGTCATAATTTTATAATTGAATTTCAGCTTTCATTGCTAATCATTCATTTTTTAGTAAGATTAGCCGACTTTATTTGTTGTAATACATAATAGAAGAGAATTAGAGTATGTTTGGAAAAGGCGGTATGGGCAACTTGATGAAGCAAGCCCAGATGATGCAAGACAAAATGGCCAAAGTGCAAGAAGAAATCGCACGCATGGAAGTTACCGGCGAAGCTGGTGCTGGTCTAGTTAAAGTCACTATGACGGGTTCTCACAGTGTACGTAAAGTTGATATCGACTCAAGCCTACTAGAAGACGACAAAGAGATGCTAGAAGATCTTATCGCTGCAGCTTGTAATGATGCTGCACGTCGCGTGGAAGAGAATCAAAAAGAGAAAATGGCTGAAGTGACTGGCGGTATGCAACTACCACCAGGCATGAAGATGCCGTTCTAAGGACTGTCCAACGGTCTATTTCAGTCTTAGTTAGCTGATATAGCTGGTGGAAAGTAATAAAGCCCAAGTTTATCTTGGGCTTTTCTGTTTCTGATTTCTATTCATTTTGGTAAAAGCGCTACAAATATAAATATCAAGCTCTTATATGATTATATTCAAAGCCTTGCGAGCTTAATAGCCTTGTGTCAGACTGCAACCGTTTTATGACTCACCTTTGCTACGCCTACTTGGCTGTGTAGTTTTAGTCGACCTTAATCAGTATTAACCTAAATGGATTGAAAGTGTGAAGCAAAAGCTTAAAGGGTTAGGATTATCCATCGCTATATTCATCGGCATTGTTCTTTTTGACTCTCTGTTTGGTACCCCGCCTATCGCACTTAGTGGCATTGAAAAATACAGTAATAAAGTATCAATTAAAGAGGCTAGAGAGTTAGGCTATATCCTTTTTAATAATAAACAGTATCCCCAAGCAAGAGTATTTTTTGAACCTTCAGCTCAGCAAGGTGATGTGGGAAGTCAACTAGCACTGGCTACACTCTATTTCTATGATTTGACGACTCAAGACAATTATCAGCAAGCGTATCGTTGGTTTAGCAAAAATAGCGATAATGCTTTTGCGCAATACTATTTAAGTCTGTTATATCACTTTGGTCATTACGTCCCACAAAACCCATTAAAGTCGCTATTTTGGCTTGAAAAATCAGCAGCGCAGTCTTTCCCTGCCGCTCAGCATAATTTGGCTGTTTACTATTTTAACCTAAGCGATTATCGAGAGGCCTATCTTTGGGCTATGTATGCGAGAGGGAATGATTTCTCACAGTCACGAAGTCTAGTGAAACAAGCTGGCGAACACTTATCGCTAGCTGAAAAAGCCAATGCTGACCAAACTTACAGAAACACTAAAGCCAAACATCGCTGGGATGATGAACAGATCAGCTCATTGTTAGATCAGGTATTTTAATTATGAAGATAAGCACGCTTTCATTGGAGTTAGTATCAGGCGAAACTCAGCAGTTTGGTGGAGTAACTAGCCTGACCGGGCTAAAGGTTCGACTTAAAGAGATCCTTGATAGTGTGGTCTTTGAAGAGCTTGCAGTTGATGCCAGTGGTGATGCGCTTACTATGCCTATGCTGATTGTGCAGGCAAAGATTAAACAGGTTGAAATAACCTTTACTTACGACTTGCTCAGTAAAGAGGAAGGTTTATTGGCGTTGTATTACACCAATGCTAAAAAAGGCAAACAGCGGCAAAAGGAATTTGGCTTTGTGAGTTTTGCCGAACTAGAACAACATTTGCAGAGACTCTTGAGAGAGAGTGAGAGTAAGTTTGTTGAATACTATTTTCCTAAGCAAACTCGAGTTAGCCAAGCGCTTAAATATGCTGGCATTGCTTATATTTGTGCAGCTTGTTTTGGGCTTCTTTCATTAGTATTTTTTGCTGATTTGATTTGGCGCGATGATTTTTTTCAAAGCGCATTTATCGCTGCAGGCGTTACTTACATCATGACTTTACCGGTATTGTTATTTAAGGCTTTGTCTCAAGAAGGAAAAGAGCGGGCTGCGCTGGTGGGGCAAAGCACGAGTAGACAAATCATAGCGATACTGGTTGGTAACGTTATTTTGAGTTGTGCGGTCATTTTAGGTGGTTGTCATTTACTACACAAGGTTACTGCAAAGTCGGTAGAAATGGATGTTACTTTTAGCGATAAACATCGAGATTATTGGGGTAAAAACTGCAAGGGCGGCGTTAACTTTGAGCACTTCTTTGGCGCCGTTTGCTTAGAGGATAAAGCCTATTGGCAGGTTATCAGCCCTGGAATGCACGCCACCGTACAAGGTGACTCATCTGCAATCGCTTTTGATGTGAAAGCTATCGAGCTTTATTAATCGCATTTGGCTAATGTTATGTTTTATGGGTGACAAGATAGGGATAAAACTTCCTTATTCTATGCTAGTATTTGGCGCTAATTTTATGATGACTTGTATCCACTGGGTATTTCCTCGGGTGTTGTACAAGCTATCGTTATATTTTATAAGGCATATCTAGGCCTTTCTAAGCGGAACCTTAAATGAAATTTAGTCCACTCGTTGATGAGCTCATCCAGTCACTTCGTTGTTTACCGGGCGTTGGCCCTAAATCGGCTCAAAGAATGGCATTTCAGCTATTAGAGCGTGACCGTAAAGCGGGCGCTAAATTGGCAGAGTCGCTAGGCAAAGCTATGTCTGATGTGGGTCATTGTCAGTCATGTCGTACTTTTACTGAAGAAACTTATTGTCCGATTTGTGTCAGCACTAAGCGTGGTCACTCTGAAGTAATTTGTGTAGTAGAAACTCCTGCGGACGTGCTTGCGATTGAAGCGGGTGGGCATTTTACTGGTCGCTATTTTGTCTTACTTGGACATTTGTCACCGCTTGATGGTGTTGGTCCTGATGAACTGGGGCTTGATTTACTTGAGCAGCATTTAGCGTCGGGCGATGTCAGTGAGCTTATTTTAGCGACCAATCCAACCGTTGAAGGTGATGCCACTGCGCACTATATTGCCGATATGGCAAAGCGCCATCAATTGACAGTTAGCCGCATCGCTCATGGCGTGCCGGTTGGTGGTGAGCTTGAATATGTTGATAGCACCACACTGGCCCTGTCTTTTAATGGTCGTTTACCGATTTAATCTCAGTAGTAATTTACTTTAAGCGACTATAAATAGCTGTTTACAAGTTAAATGCTATCCAAATCCAGTTTGTGATTATCACAAACTGGATTTTTTTTGTGCAATTGAAATCAATGCGCACTCTTTCCCTTGAAAAGCGATTTTATAGCCCCATCTTATTTGTAAGCTTTATTTAAACTGATTTTTAAAGGGAACATTTCATGTCACAACAAGAGACGCATGGCTTTCAAACTGAAGTCAAACAACTATTACATTTGATGATCCATTCTTTGTACTCAAACAAAGAGATCTTTTTACGTGAATTGGTATCTAACGCTGCCGATGCTGCAGATAAGTTACGCTATGAAGCCCTAACTAATAACGATCTTTATGAAGGCGATGGTGAACTGCGTGTTCGCATTAGCGCGGATAAAGAGAAGGGTACTGTTACTATTGAAGATAACGGTATCGGTATGACTCGTGACGGTGTAATTGAGCACCTAGGTACGATTGCTAAATCAGGTACGGCTGACTTCTTTAAAAACCTATCAGGCGATGAGTCAAAAGATTCACAGCTAATTGGTCAGTTCGGTGTTGGTTTTTACTCAGCCTTTATTGTGGCAGACCGTGTAACTGTGCGCACTCGCGCTGCTGGCCATAGCGCTGATGAAGCTGTGCTGTGGGAGTCAGCTGGTGAAGGTGACTTTACAGTTGAGACAATCTCTAAGCAAACTCGTGGTACTGAAATTACGCTTCACTTACGTGATGACGAGAAAGAGTTTGCTGATGACTATCGTCTGCGCTCAATTATTACTAAATACTCTGACCATATCTCAGTTCCTGTAGAGATGTTTGAAGCAGGCACGCCAGCGGTTGAAGCGACCGACGATACAGAAGCTGTAGCTGCTACAGAAGGTAGCTGGAAGCCAATGAATAAGGCTACAGCACTTTGGACACGTAACAAGAGTGATGTGTCGGATGAAGAGTACCAAGAATTTTATAAGCATATTTCCCATGACTTCGCAGACCCACTTTTGTGGAGCCACAACCGTGTTGAAGGTAAGCAGGAGTACACAAGCCTTTTGTATATCCCGGCTAAAGCGCCTTGGGATATGTGGAACCGTGACCGCAAGCATGGCCTAAAACTATTTGTACAACGCGTATTCGTAATGGATGACGCAGAGCAGTTTATGCCTAGCTACCTGCGTTTTGTGCAAGGTTTGATTGACTCAAATGACTTACCACTAAACGTATCGCGTGAAATCTTGCAAGATAACAAGGTTACCACGGCGCTGCGCACTGCTGTGACTAAGCGTGTATTAGGCATGCTTGAAAAGCTTGCTAAGAATGATGCTGAAAAGTACCAGTCTTTCTGGACAGAATTTGGCCAAGTGCTAAAAGAAGGCCCTGCTGAAGATTTTGCTAACAAAGAGCGTGTAGCTGGTCTACTGCGTTTCGCATCGACTCACACAGGTGAAGCTACGGCTAACGTATCACTAGCAGATTACATTGAGCGCATGAAAGAAGGTCAGTCTAAGATCTACTACATTGTTGCCGATAGCCATGAAGCGGCAGCTAACAGCCCACATCTTGAAGTGTTACGTAAGAAAGGCATTGAAGTGTTATTAATGTCTGAGCGTATCGATGAGTGGCTAATTAACCACTTAACTGAGTTTGATGGCAAGAAACTGCACTCTGTTACCCGTGGCGATCTTGAGCTAGGTGAGCTTGAAGATGCTGGCGAAAAAGAAGCACAAGAGAAACTGCAAACTGAATCAGAAGGCCTAGTTAAGCGTGTTAAAGACAGCTTAGGTGATAAGGTTTCTGAGGTTAAGGTGACAACGCGTCTAACTGATACGCCTGCATGTGTGGTTGCCGGTGAAGGCGAAATGTCAACGCAGATGATCAAGTTGATGCAAGCTGCTGGACAAGACGTACCTGAGTCTAAGCCGACATTTGAGCTAAACCCAGAGCATCCGTTAGTTGCCCGTTTAAATGACGAGCAAGATGAACAGCAATTTGCGCAGTGGTCAGAGCTTTTACTGCAACAAGCATTGTTGTCTGAAAAAGGTAGCCTTGCTGATCCATCTGCCTTCATTAAGCTAATGAACCAAATGCTACTAGCTAGCGTTAAGTAAACAACAGCTATGATTAAAGAGGCAGTTATACTGCCTCTTTTTTATGGTCACTCGCTAAAAGCGAAGGAAATGTTATGCAATCGATTCTAGAGCTGACAAAAGAAAATATACAGCAAGTGGTCGACGCTTCGATGGAGAAGGTCGTAGTGATGGCGTTTTGGGCAAGTCAAAGCCCTGAAAGCTTAAGCTTAATGCAAACCCTTGAAAGTATCGCCCAGCAGCAAAATGGCCGCTTTGTATTAGCTAAGGTTAATTGTGAAACGGAAATGGAAATTGCCAATTACTTCCAGATCCAGAGTTTGCCTACAACCTTGGTTTTACACGAAGGTAAACCGGTAGACGGTTTTGCAGGTGTGCAAGAGGCTCCGCAAATTACTGAGATGCTTGATAAGCATTTACCAGCCCAGTGGCAGTTAAAGCTTAATCAAGCACGAGTGTTTTTAGCTGAAAACAATGCTATTGCCGCATTGCCACTGCTAAAAGATGCTTACAACGAAAAACAGCTTGCTGAAATCGCTTTAGCCTTAGCCGATGTGTATTTATCGCTAAATGTGCTGGAAGATGCTCAGACCTTGTTAGATTCAGTTGGTCTTGCCGATCAAGATAGTTATTACCAAAGTTTAAAAGCCAAGCTTGCGTTAGCGCTTGATGCAGCAGACACGCCAGAAATTAGAAAGCTACAGCAAGATGTTGAAAATGATCCATCTAACTTAGAGTTAGTGATTGAGCTTGCCAAAGCATTGCATCAAGCAGGGCGCAATGATGAAGCACTAGAATTGCTTTTTGCACCGCTGCAAAAAGATATTTCGGCACAAGATGGCAAAGTGAAACAGTCATTCTTAGAGATCTTAACGGCGCTCGGCCAAGGCAACGCTTTGGCTAATCAATACCGACGTAAGCTTTACACTTTACTTTACTGATTCGCATCAAGGATATTTGTTAGTTGTGATGCTAAAGTCGAACGACAAATTGCTTCAAAATGGCGGCCATTTATGCGAAGATCGCCGCCCTAAACATACAATACCCATCACGCTGACGGCTTTTTGCTCGTTTATAGACGATGTGGGTATCACAGTGCGAAATTAAGAGGAAGATTCAGATGCGCATTATGCTATTAGGTGCCCCAGGTGCCGGTAAAGGTACTCAAGCCCAATTCATCATGGAAAAGTACGGTATTCCTCAAATTTCAACAGGCGACATGTTACGTGCAGCCGTTAAAGCGGGTACACCACTTGGCTTAGAAGCTAAGAAAGTGATGGATGCTGGTCAATTGGTATCTGATGAGCTAATCATCGGTCTAGTTAAAGAGCGTGTTGCTCAAGATGATTGCGCTGCAGGTTTCCTATTAGATGGTTTCCCACGCACTATTCCACAAGCAGACGCTATGGCTTCAAGTGGTATTGCTCTTGATCACGTGATTGAAATCGACGTGCCAGACGAAGAAATCGTAAAGCGTATGAGCGGTCGTCGTGTTCACCCAGGTTCTGGCCGTGTTTACCACATCGTATTCAACCAACCAAAGGTTGAAGGTAAAGATGACGTAACTGGTGAAGACCTAGCAATCCGTCCAGATGACGAAGAGTCAACTGTACGCAAGCGTCTTGATATTTACCATGAGCAAACTAAGCCACTAGTAGAATACTACGGCGCAGTTGCAGCTAAAGGTGACGTAACTTACAACAAGTTTGACGGCACTAAATCAGTTGCAACTGTTAGCGAAGAAATCGTGACTGTTCTTAGCTAATATGCATAACTAATTTCATAGTCACCGAGTATAAAAAATACCCGAGTGAATATGTGTTTATGAGCTAGTTCTCATATTTTAAAAAGCCCATGCAAATGGGCTTTTTTTATGCGTTTTGCGGTGATAGCCTGAGCTGAATATCTTGCTAAAAAGAGAATTCATGTGAGCAAATCTGTCCCTCCATTCGGTGTCTTACTCGTTAACCTAGGTACGCCTGACTCACCGACTGCTCCTGATGTAAAAAAATTCCTAAAACAGTTTTTAAGCGACCCTCGTGTTGTTGACCTTTCGCCATGGATCTGGAAGCCGATCTTAAACGGCATCATTCTTAATACTCGTCCAGCAAAAGTGGCCAAGCTGTATCAGTCTATCTGGTGGGATGAAGGTTCACCACTGATGGTGATAAGCCAAAAGCAGCGCGATAAGCTTAAAATCCAATTACAACAAACTCTAGGGCAGAGTATTCCTGTTGAGCTTGGTATGAGCTATGGAAACCCGTCATTGCAGTCAGGCCTCGATAGTTTAAAAGCGCAAGGCGCGGAAAGGATCTTTGTACTGCCGCTTTATGCGCAATATTCTTGCTCTACTGTTGCTCCAGTTTATGACGCAATAGCAGAGCTTTTAAAAGCAGAACGTAATATTCCAGAACTGCGTTTCAATAAGCAATATTTTGACCATGCGGATTATATTAAGGCGCTAACCGAGTCGGTAAAAAAACATTGGCAAGCCAAAGGTCAGGCCGAGGTTTTATTAATGTCGTTTCATGGCGTCCCGCTGCGTTATATCACCGAGGGCGATCCTTACCAAGCCCAGTGCCAAGCTACAGCTGAATTGTTAGCTGCCGAGCTTGGTTTAACTCAGCAGCAATGGCGCATCTGTTTTCAGTCGCAATTTGGGAAAGAGCAGTGGATTGGCCCGGCAACAGATGCACTGCTTGAGTCGTTACCAAAAGACGGAATTAAGTCAGTTGATATCATGTGCCCAGCGTTCTCTTGTGACTGTTTAGAAACACTCGAGGAAATCTCTCAAGAAGGCAAAGAAGACTTCTTATCGGCTGGCGGTGAGCGTTATGAATTTATTGATTGTTTAAATGATTCTGAGCCTCATATCGAGTTATTGGCTAAAATTGTTGAGCAACAAACAAAAGGTTGGAATTAATTTTTCTGACTTCTGTAGTGATTTCAGCTAGCGAAAGAGGTGGCGTGTGGTAAAATCCCCCACCTTTTTGCGTAGCTAGGTCCTTTAACTCACTATTTTGTTTAACTTGTGACAAAGATAAACAAATGACGGAGTCTGAATTTCTATTATGGTCAGCCGTTGAGAAGTGTTGTGTCTGTTTATGCATATTTGTATAAACAGGTTGAGATAACTTACCCGTTTAAATTGATATTTTGCATGGATGCCGAATGAAAGAGAGCTCTATATGAAGTTTCCAGGTCAGCGTAAGTCTAAACATTATTTTCCTGTTAAAAATCGCGATCCATTGCTAGCGCAATTGATCCAGCAGCCTTTACCAATCTCTACTTATATTTCTGGTATTGACCAGACTTTAGTGGATATTGAAGCGAAAGTGGAAGATGAATTATTGACTCGATATGAGCTACCAAAAGGTAACTCAACCTTGATTGACGATGACAAGGCCCATGCACTTTATACTGAGCTTAAAACCAAAGAGCTGATCAGCGATGAATTTGCTGGTGGCACAATTGGTAACACAGTACACAATTACTCTATTTTAGCGGATGACCGTTCTGTACTATTTGGCGTCATGAGCAAAAATATTGAAGTCGGTAGCTATGCTTACCGTTATCTATGTAACACCTCATCTAAAGTGGATTTGAACTACCTGCAACCGGTAGCGGGTCCTATTGGCCGTTGCTTTACCTTGATCTCTGAGTGCGGCGAGCGTACTTTTGCGATCAGTAAAGGCTCAATGGATCAACTAACGCCTACCTATATTGACAAAGACGTGGTTCAGGGCGGCTCAGCGCTGATTTTAACAGCTTACTTGATGCGTGCTAGCGGTGGCGATCAGATCACTGATGCGGCAATGACAGCGATTAACTACGCTAAAGAAGCTGAAGTGCCAGTGGTACTAACACTTGGCACCCGTTTTTTAATCGAAGAAGATCCAAAATGGTGGCAAGAGTTCATTAAAGAACATGTGACCATTCTTGCGATGAATGAAGATGAAGGTGAAGCATTAACTGGTTTTAGCGATCCTTTACTAGCGAGTGAAGCTGCACTTGAGTGGTGCGATATGGTGCTAACTACCGCAGGTCCTTTAGGGCTATATACAGCGGGTTACACTGAAGACTCAGAAAAGCGTGAAACTAGCCATACGCTATTACCAGGTTCTATTCCTGAGTTTAACCGTTATGAATTCTCTCGCCCTAAATTAAAGATTGATTGTGAGTCGCCACTAAAGGTATACGCGCATATTTCTCCTTATATGGGCGGTCCTGAAATCATCCGTAATACTAATGGTGCTGGTGACGGTGCGTTAGCTGCGCTATTACATGACTTGGCTTCAAACACTTTCCATAAAACCAACGTGCCGGGTTCAAGTAAGCATAAGCGCGATGGCTTATGCTATTCATCATTCTCGCAAATTTGTAAGTACGCTAACCGCGTTGCTTATGAAGTACTTGCACAGCATAGCCCAAGACTTTCACGTGGCTTACCAGAGCGTGAAGATAGCTTGGAAGAGTCATACTGGGAAAGATAAGCTGAGAAGCCGCTGAAGGCTTGCAGTGACATAATTTTGAAAGGCATAACTTAGCATTCTGAGTTATGCCTTTTTTGAATCTACTCTAAATAATATAAGAAAAATAAAGCGATGACCGAATACCAAAAAATGCTCAATGGTGAAGTGTTTGCTGGCGCTGATGCTGAGATTTCAGCTGTACGAGACAATGCCTATTTATTGCAAAAGCAAATTAATAATAGCTTAGGCTTTAGTGAAACTCAGTGCTTGATGAAGCAGTTACTTAATATCGGTGAAGGTTCGATTGTGCGTGAGCCATTTAATTGCGAGTTTGGTAAACAAATTACCATTGGTAACGGCAGTTTTATCAATATGGGCGCAGTGATGCTCGATGGTGCCCATATTACTATTGGTAACCATGTGATGATAGGTCCTAATTGCCAGTTTTATACCGCCTCTCACAGCGTTGATCATATGAGTCGACGCCGCTGGGAAACATTTTGCTTACCGATCACCATTGAAGATGATGTTTGGATTGGTGGTAACGTGGTGATTAATCAAGGTGTGACTATTGGTGCGCGTTCGGTTATTGCTGCTGGTGCCGTAGTCAATAAAGATGTTGCACCCGATACTATGGTGGGCGGCGTGCCTGCTAGAGTATTAAAGCAGCTGAGTTCAGCTAATTAATTAGTTTCTTAAATTATGCAGCAATATTAAAAAGCTTCTGTAAGCATCAGCGATAAAAAAGGCATCCACTTGGATGCCTTTTTAGTTAAATCGCGTTGTTTTTATCGATTTAACTTATGCTCTTCAGCATGCACCTGTGCATTAAAGCCTGGAGCGACTTTACCTGCTTGAGTATCGTTGAAGAGAGCTTCATCAAACTCGCCTTCAGATTTTGCAATCACAACAGTAGCAACGGTATCACCGGTTACGTTAACTGCAGTTCGGACCATATCAAGCAGTCTATCGACACCAATAATCAGCGCGATACCTTCAACTGGCAGACCCACTTGGTTAAGTACCATAGCAAGCATGATAAGACCAACGCCTGGTACACCTGCTGTTCCGATTGACGCTAAAGTTGCAGTGATAACCACCATCGCATAATCAGTAATTGTTAGTTCAATACCAAACACTTGCGCAATAAACACCGTTGCCACACCTTGCATAATCGCGGTGCCGTCCATGTTAATGGTGGCGCCAAGCGGTAAGGTAAATGAGGCAATCTTGTTGTCTACGCCCATGCGGTGTTCAGCTGTCTCAATGGTTACTGGTAGCGTTGCATTCGAACTAGCAGTGCTAAAAGCAAACAATTGAACATCGCGGATTTTACGGATAAAGGTGAATGGGTTTAGCCCAGAGAACAGTTTAAGTAAAGTAGGGTAAACAACAAAAGCATGAATAAGTAATACGCCGAGTACAACGAAGAAGTACTTAACCACGCTACCAAATGTTTCCATGCCCAGAGTTAGCGCAAGTTTCGCCATCAAGGCAAATACACCATAAGGTGCAAGCTGCATGATAAGCGTTACAACACGCATAATGACTTCGTTTAGGTCATTAAACAGCGCTGCTACGCGTGCACCACGTTCGCCGATGTGTGATATAGCAAAACCAAAAATCACCGCGAAAATGATGATTTGCAGCATGTTACCTTCACTCATTGCATGCAGAGGGTTAGTCGGTACTAAGTTGATTAACACATCTGAAAGGCTAGGTGCTTGTTTGGCATCAAACTGCATGCCTTCGACCACCATGCTGGCGTTTCCTGGGTGAACCGCAACCGCGACAAGAATCGCCATTGAAAGCGCAATAGCCGTGGTGAATAGATAGAACGCAATGGTTTTACCGCCTAAACGACCAACTTTAGAAGGCTCGCTTAGCGAACAGGTACCGCAGACAAGTGATACAAATACCAGTGGAACAACTAGCATTTTTAAGCTGGAGATGAAGATGGTGCCAATAACATTGAGTACGCCTTCGGTAATGTACTCTTTAATAAAATCACTCTCTGGAAACAGATTGCGTAATAGTAGTCCTAGAATAATACCGGTAAACATACCGATTATAATCTTACTCGTGAGGCCGAGTTTTTTGGTTTTCGTAGCAGACATAGTGCTTCCTGTATAATTTTTATGCTTTTCAATTTGCGCATTAAAGCCTAGCAAGAAAGTCAGACTGAGGAAATGCTTTAAAAGTTAAAGTTTCCGTGATTTGTTGGAAAATAAAGCCTTTTGTTGTGGAAAGGTTATGCTGAAATTGTGTAATGTTATACCCTAGGTAATCAAGTAATTGCCAAAAATAATAAACTCAGTAACAGGGAGTCTGACAATGAAGTCAGCTTATAGCATTTTTATTGCTTTTATATGGTCGTTTTTTCTCATTGGTTGTGGTGGTGGGGGGAGTATTTCAACCGATCCTGATGGTGGCGGTACACCAGAGCCGACAGAAGTCGTTACCGTTGCTCTTTCTATTTCTAATACAGAATCTATTAAAGCTGAAGCCCCTGCTGAAGTGACAGCTGTGGTAACAAGCTCTCTTCATGGTGCTTTAGCTGGAAAACTTGTGACTTTTAAGCTGGATAATAGCGCTATAGGTACATTTGTTCCGGGAATCGGTACTGATAAGACCGATGGAAATGGTACTGCCAAAGTTCTGCTCGCAACTTCTAATATCCCTGGTGCAGGATCTCTTACCGTAGATGTTGCTGGGTACAGTGATATTACTGTAGAGCCGCTAGTTTTTGTCATGGAAGGCGATGGTGGCGAAGTTAGTAATGGAGCATCAATTGTTGTAGCGTTAACAGGCACTAATGGTGAATCCATCGATGCAATTACAACAACTAAACCAGGTAAGGTCACAGCGACCGTTAGTGGTATTAATAAGCCTTCTATTGTGACATTTGATACTACGATAGGAGATCTTCCTATTAAATCGGCGGTTACCGATGCTAATGGTAAAGCCACTGTCGATATTTATGCGGGTAGTTCTTTAGGTGCAGGGGAAGTGACGGCATCTTTATCGAGTGGTGAAGAAGGTAAAGTCGTTGTTGTGATTGGAGCTACAAACGTTCTAATGGGAAGTGGTACACCATTTGAAGAGGGCGTTGCGAGTGTCAGTGTCGATGAGTTAACTGCAGGAGGCACTGCAACTATCTCGGTTGCAATTCAAGATGATAGTGGAAATCCTTTTACTCAGCCCGTAGATGTTAATTTTTCTTCAACTTGCTCGACTAAGACAAGTCCAGAAGCTGAGATCAGTTCTCCGGTGCCGTCGGTTAATGGCGTTGCGACAACGACCTATTTAGCTAAAGGTTGTAAAGGGGACGATGCAATTAATGTTACAGCTAATGCTGGTGGTTTGAACTTAGCTGCAACAGCAACAATTAATGTATTACCAGCAGATGTTGGTAGTATCGTATTCTTGTCTGCTACACCTCAAAATATTAGTATTCTTGGCACCGGTGGTGTTGAGTCTTCAGTGGTTCAGTTTAAAGTTCTAGACACAAATAGTAACCCTGTAAGCAATCAGTCGGTATCTTTTGCTTTAAATACTGAAGTAGGCGGAATTAGTTTGGATCCTGCTACCGCAACAACAAACAATCAAGGTGTTGCTCAAACAGTAGTTAGAACGGGTACGGTGGCTACATCTGTGCGTGTAACAGCTACTGTTGATGGCTCTAGCCCTGTAATCTCAAGTCAGTCGAGTGAGTTAGTTATATCAACAGGTATTCCAGATCAGGATAGTTTTTCCTTGTCTGCAACGGTATTAAATGCCGAAGGCTGGGATGTGGATGGAACTGAAGTGACAGTTACGGCGCGTTTAGCCGATGCATTTAACAACCCTGTTCCAGACGGTACAACAATATCATTTACAACCGAAGGTGGTGCAATTGAAGACGCATGTCAAACAAGTAAAGGTGCGTGTAGCGTCGTTTGGACAAGTCAGCAAGCAAGACCTGAGGGCTATCAATTAATAAATGGTGCAGGTTTAATGGTTGATGATCCTAGTGCTGAGTTATCTTTTGACTCTGCATTGAGTATCTATGGCAACCATTACGGTCAAAAGTATGGTGGACGAGCAACGATTACTGCAACGGCTATTGGAGAAGAGTCATTTCCTGACTTAAATGGCAATGGTCGATTTGATGCGAGCGAAGTTGAAGCATTTAAAACGCAAACCGATGTAAGTGGTATGTCATTTGACTTAGACGATGTGTTTAATGACTACAATGAAGATGGTCGCTTTAACCCGCAACAAGCCAATGGTCAACTAGGTGGTGAGTTAGAGGAATTAGTTGATTTTAATTCTAACGGTGTATTTGATCTTAAAGATGGTAAATATAATGGCGTGCTATGTTCTGATCCTGTTCATGACGCATGTGCTGACGGCATTACCGACTCTAAGTCATTATATGTTCGTGGAAGCTTAGTGATCGTTATGTCAGGCAGTACAGCTTTAGCTACCGAACGTTCGCGTGTGTTAATAGTTGATAGCTATAGTGGTACTGATGGCTCGTATGACCAAAGTATTGATATAATTGGTAAGGCAACCGGAACGGTCTATTTTACTATTTCAGATCTTCATAACCAGCAAATGCCAGCAGGTTCAAAGGTCAGCTTTACTGCAAGTGCCGGCTCTGTAGTAAGTGGTTCAGAATATGTATGGCCTAGCACCAACTATAATGGTGGTCGTGAGTTTAGTGTAACGTTAAAAGGAGAGGACGAACCAAACTCTGGTACCTTCCTTGTTACGGTCGAAACGCCAAGTGGCGTAAAAACTCAGGTACTTTCTTTACCAATATCCATTAAATAATTAATGAAAAGAAAAAGCCCCGCAATAGCGGGGCTTTTTTATATTGGATAACAGTGCAGCTCTATTTGTAATACTTTATCTGTTATCTCTGGAACTGATACACGCTACCTAAATGCATGATCTGGGTCAGTTCATCAAGAGCTGTACGCGATTCAATTATTAACTGAGGGTCGGCTAAATCTTCCACCAATAAACGATCTCGGTAGTGCTTGTCCACCCACAGGTTTAAGCGAGTAAATAATGCATCATTCATTAAAGTGTGTTGGTTTACTGCTGCAACTTCATCTTGATTCATTGCCACACGTAAGCGAAGACAAGCAGGCCCTCCACCATTTTGCATGCTTTGTTTCACGTCAAAGTAAAGTACTTGCTTAATCGGTGTGTCTAACGTGACTAGCTCGTTAAGGTAAGCATAAACGGCTGGATTCTCTTGGCAGTTAGTTGGCGCAATAATTGCCATTTCGCCAGAAGGTAAGGTCACTACTTGAGTATTAAATAGGTAACTCTTAACTGCATCTTGAATAGCGACTTTTGACGTTGGGACTTCAACAAAATGTAGTGCTGATTCGCCAAATTTACGTTTGATCTCTGTCAGTTTTGCTTGGGTGTTTAAAAATGCTTGCTCGTGGTAGAAGAGTACGTTTTGGTTACCTACTGCAATCACGTCATTGTGAAAAACGCCTTGATCAATCACATCGGGGTTTTGCTGTATATAAACAGTGCCGTCATCGTCAAGCTGATGCAAGCGAGCAACTGCTTGTGATGCTTCTAATGTTTGGCGTGCTGGAAATTTCTGTGGGCGTGGTGCACTTGGATTGGTAGCTTCTTGCCCATAAACGAATAGTTCAACACCAGCGTGTCCATATTCACTGCAAAGACGAGTATGGTTTGCTGCCCCTTCGTCACCAAAACTGCTATGTTCAGGTAAATGTTGGTGATGTTTGAAATAGCGGCTATCGTTAAATGTAGCTTGGAGTATATTGCTAGTTGTGATTGGTTCAATACTGCGATGTAGTTTGTCGACAAGGTTTGCTGGGGTAAAGTGTAGTTTTCCATCGTGGGTATCAGCACTAGGAGACACCGTTGCGGCGTTTGCTGTCCACATACTTGACGCACTGCAGCAGGCGCGTAATAGGGCTGGTGCTTCTTTGGCGGCTTTATTAAGAACTTCAGCGTCTGTGCCACTAAAACCGATTCTGCGTAGAGAATGTAAGTCTGGGCGTTCTTGTGGTGCGAGTACACCTTGCACTAAACCAAGATCAGCGAGCGCTTTGGCTTTTTTGAGTCCTTGTTTCGCAGCATCTTTAGGGCTTGAGGTTGCGGCAGCGTTATTTAATGAGGCGACGTTACCAAATGATAAACCAGCGTAATTATGCGTTGGCCCAACGAGTCCGTCGAAGTTCGCTTCAAAATGCTTCATTCTTCTTTATCCTTAAGGGTATCTCAGGTTGTTATATCTTTTCTGAGTTGTAATTATTGTGGTCAGTATACTTAAGCGTGAGTGCTGTACAAGCGAACTAAAATCGGTAAAAACACTAAATTTGCATCGAAATGCACAACTATTACTTGCTTGCTGACTAATAATGAAATATTAGTTTTTAAATACGCACTATTTTTTTTTCACATTTATTTAAAAAACGGTTAAAAATTGGTACTCCAGTACAAATAAAAGAGGGATTAGCTTGAAACTCTGTACACAACCCTCTATATATGGAGCCAAATTTCCGATTTTTGAGACTCGTTGGCGCAAATTAATCTATGGGTAAATCGCTAGTAATCGTCGAATCACCGGCCAAAGCCAAGACTATTAATAAATATCTAGGCAAAGATTTCATCGTTAAGTCGAGCGTAGGTCACATCCGTGACTTGCCTACATCGTCGACTTCAGAAGCTAAAGTTGTCAGTAAAACAGCTGCTGAAGTGAAGAAGATGTCTCCAGAGGAGAAGGCTGAATATAAGAGCTTAAAAGCGAAGCAAGCATTAGTTGCGCGCATGGGGGTTGACCCAGAAAAAGGCTGGAAAGCTAAATATCAAACTTTACCGGGCAAAGAAAAAGTCGTTAAAGAACTTCAAACTCTGGCAGCAAATGCTGACCATATCTATCTCGCAACCGATTTGGATAGAGAGGGAGAGGCGATTGCTTGGCATTTACAGCAAGTAATTGGTGGTGATGAATCTCGTTATCAGCGCGTGGTGTTTAACGAGATCACTAAAACTGCGATTCAAGATGCCTTTAGTCAGCCTTCGGTACTTGATACCAATATGGTTAATGCTCAGCAAGCCCGTCGTTTTCTCGACCGCGTTGTTGGCTTTATGGCATCACCATTATTGTGGAAAAAAGTCGCTCGTGGGTTATCTGCTGGCCGTGTGCAATCGGTTGCTGTGCGTCTAGTTGTTGAACGTGAAAGCGAAATTAAAGCGTTTGTGCCTGAAGAGTTTTGGGACGTGCACGCTGAGCTAAATACTTTAACAGACGACTTGCTAAAAATGCAGGTAGTGAAGTTTCAAGGTAAAGCATTTAGCCCAGTAAACGAAACTGAAGCGCAAACTGCGGTTAGCCAACTCTCTCAGTCTAGCTTTGTTGTTGCTGCTCGTGAAGACAGAGCAACCTCAAGTAAGCCATCTGCACCTTATATCACTTCAACACTGCAACAAGCGGCAAGTACTCGCTTAGGTTTCGGTGTGAAGAAAACCATGATGATGGCGCAGCGTTTATACGAAGCGGGTCATATTACCTATATGCGTACTGACTCGACTAATTTGAGTCAAGAAGCTCTTGATAGCGTGCGTGAAATGATTGGCAATGAGTATGGTGATAAATATCTGCCAGAATCGCCAATTCGCTACGGTAGCAAAGAAGGCGCTCAGGAGGCTCACGAAGCGATTCGTCCTTCTAATGTAAAAGTTAGTGCGGCTTCGCTTTCAGACATGGAGCGCGACGCTCAGCGCTTGTATGAGCTTATTTGGCGCCAGTTTGTGTCTTGTCAGATGACACCTGCTAAATATGATGCCACGCGTTTGACTGTAAACGCGGGTGATTATGAATTAAAAGCGACGGGCCGTACTCTTCGTTTCGATGGTTGGACTCGCGTTCAAACTGCCATCAAAAAGAAAAACGAAGAAGATAATACTCTGCCATACGTAGCGCAAGGTGACTCAGTTACCCTAAAAGAGCTGCTACCTAAGCAACACTTCACTAAGCCAGCGCCGCGTTATAGCGAAGCCTCTTTAGTTAAAGAACTAGAGAAGCGTGGCATTGGTCGCCCGTCGACTTACGCAACGATCATTTCAACAATTCAAGACCGTGGTTATGTAAAAGTTGAAAACCGTCGTTTCTTTGCTGAAAAGATGGGCGAAATTGTTAGTGATAGTTTAGTTGGTAGTTTCGAAGATTTAATGAGCTACGATTTTACAGCAAGCATGGAACAAACATTAGATGATGTTGCTCATGGTAAGCTTGACTGGAAAAAAGTCCTCGATGGATTCTATAAAGACTTCACTAAGCAGTTAGAAGTTGCCGAGTTACCGCCAGAAGAAGGCGGTATGCGCCCTAACGAAATGGTGATAACCGATGACATTAAGTGCCCTACTTGTGGTCGTCCTATGGGGATCCGTACTGGGACGACAGGGGTATTCTTAGGGTGTTCAGGCTATGCATTACCACCAAAAGAGCGCTGTAAAACCACACTAAACTTAACGCCAGGTGAAGAAGCGATAAGTGAAAGTGGTGAAGACGCAGAAACTGAAGCATTACGTGCTAAGCATCGCTGTGGGGTTTGTGGTACCGCGATGGACAGCTATTTAATCGACGAAAAGCGTAAATTACATGTTTGTGGTAATAACCCTACCTGTAATGGTTATGAAGTCGAAGCGGGTCAGTTTAAGATCAAAGGCTACGAAGGCCCAATTATTGAGTGCGATCGTTGTGGTAACGATATGGAACTTAAAAATGGTCGCTTCGGTAAGTACTTTGGTTGTACTAATTCTGAGTGTAAGAATACCCGTAAACTGCTTAAGAGCGGTGAAGCTGCGCCACCAAAAGAAGATCCAATTCATCTTCCTGAACTTAAGTGTACTAAATCTGATGCATACTTTGTATTGCGTGATGGCGCTGCAGGTATTTTCCTTGCGGCTAGCACTTTCCCTAAATCACGTGAGACGCGTGGTCCGTTAGTGGAGGAGCTAATTAAGTACCGTGAGCAATTATGGCCAAAGTACCAGTACCTAGCAGATGCACCCGTTGCAGATGATGATGGTAACTTGGCGTCAGTGCGTTTTAGTCGTAAGACAAAAGAGCAGTATGTTGCTACTGATGTTGATGGTAAAGCTACTGGTTGGTCATCTAAGTTTATCGACGGTAAATGGGTGACAGAGGCGAAGGCAAAAGCTAAGCCTAAAGCCAAGGCAAAGCCTAAAGCTAAAGCGAAAAAAGCTGAGTAATTAGCTTTTATTACGCATTAAAAAGCCCCGTATTAACGGGGCTTTTTTGTGGTCGGTATAAACGATAGAAGCTTAAATGAGTAAAACAATATGGCTGTACGTACTAAAAGTTCAAAGTAAGACTATTGATAACTTACTACCACTTCTTCTTAGGCTGAAATAGCACATCGATATCGTCGTCTTCCGTCTTGGTTTTAGTAACGGAAGGCTGGGCATTTTTTTGTGCCCCAGTGATCTCTTCTAGCATTGTTTTCGCTTCATCTACCTTACGAGTAATGAAAGGGTCGTTTGGTGTTTGCGATTTTATCGTGTGTAAGGTTGCCAGCGCTTTAGTGACCATCTGCTTTGCAGACCCGTATTGCTTCATAAAACAGGCTGCTCGTCCTCTTGCTAGCATCGAATCGACGTTAATACGTAGCTGTAAGCTATCAATACGCAGCTCTTCTTCACTAAATATAGTGGGCTCTACTTTGCCTTTATTGTGCTCTGCACGAAGAATGGCTTTCATTTTTTTAAGAGTTTTGACTAGATTTAGCACTTGTCGGTCATTATCTGGTAAACGAAATGACTCAATCGCTGGTGCAGACTTAGTACCTGATTGCAGGGCTTGTATTTGGGCGCTAAGATCACCTAAACGACGTTGGTAGTCGTTACTTTGATTACCTGCAAGTGGCAGTGCACCAGTAAGAGCTTCTTCTACTCGCTTGTAAAGCACTAAAATGATATTCGAAGAGCAGGGAATAAGTCCTGTGTTTGATAACACTTCTTCAGTTTCATCGATAATAGCGCGGTGACGGGCAAGCTCTGTCCGCCTTTCAGCTTCAGCACGGGCTTTTTGTTGCTGAATGATGCTAATGCCAATTACTAGAAGTAAGAGCACGCCGATTAAAACTAAGACTGAAGCAAATATCATAGCAGAACCAATAATTTCACAATTCGGCTAATGCTACTATAAATCAACATTCTAGGGTAGTAATCTTCACTATGCTTTCTCGATAAGTGTTTCGTTGAGAATGACTATTATGCTATATTCCATTTGATATAAATATTGAGATGTACTATAACCAATAATTATACTTAAATGCGTCATTACTTATTTATTAGACAGGTAACAAGCCTGCCCATAGGAAGGATAAAAGATGAAGTTGCAGCAACTTAGATACATAGCAGAGGTCGTCAATCACAACCTCAATGTTTCCGCCACTGCGGAAAACCTGTATACATCTCAACCTGGTATAAGTAAACAAGTGCGTATGCTAGAAGACGAACTTGGGATCCAGATTTTTGGTCGCAGTGGTAAGCATTTAACTCATGTGACCCCAGCGGGTCAACAAGTGATTAGCATAGCGAATGATATTCTTGGGAAAGTTGAGAGTATTAAAAAAGTCGCTGAAGAGTACACCAAGCCTGATCAAGGTGAGCTAAATATTGCCACTACTGACACTCAGGCACGTTATGCGTTGCCGCATATCATTCAAGGCTTTATCGATCGCTACCCTAAAGTTAATTTACATATGCATCAAGGTACGCCATCACAGATCAGCGAGCTTGCGGCTAGAGGTGATGCCGATTTTGCTATTGCTACTGAAGCTATGCACCTTTACAGCGATTTGATCATGTTGCCTTGTTATCACTGGAATCGCTCAATAGTCGTTACTCGGGACCATCCGTTAGCTGCAAGAAGCAATATTAGCATTGAAGATTTAGCCCGTTTCCCATTGGTGACATATGTCTTTGGTTTTGACCGCGCATCAGAAATTGAAAAATCCTTTAATCGTGCAGGATTAGAACCAAGAGTCGTATTTAGTGCAACGAGTGCTGATGTACTTAAAACCTATGTGAGATTAGGCTTAGGAGTTGGGGTTATTGCTTCAATGGCGATTGATGAGCATATGGATAAGGATTTAGTCGCAATTGATGCAAGTCACTTATTTGCCCATAGCACCACCAAAATTGGTTTTAGAAAAGGTAACTTCTTACGTACTTATATGTACGATTTTATCGAACATTTCGCCCCACATTTGACACGCACAGTGGTTGAGCAGGCTGTGGCTCTAAGAGATGCGCAACAGATTGAAGCTATGTTTAAAGATGTTGAATTGCCAGTTAGATAGCCTTGCACTTTAAACCAAAAAAAACCTCGCCATAGCGAGGTTTTTTTATGGTGTACTAAATCATTTTAATGACAGATGAGACTTTGGTTTAACACTCGACAATATTTACAGCTAAGCCACCTTTAGCGGTTTCTTTATATTTGCTGCGCATATCTTTACCTGTATCCATCATTGTCTTGATCACTTTATCGAGTGAAACCTTGTGATTACCATCGCCGCGCATTGCCATGCGTGAGGCATTAATCGCTTTTACAGCACCCATGGCATTACGTTCGATACAAGGTACCTGTACAAGGCCGCCGACAGGGTCACAGGTTAATCCTAGATTATGCTCCATACCAATCTCTGCTGCATTTTCTACGTGCTCGACAGTACCACCCATAATTTCGGTGAGTGCTGCCGCAGCCATAGAACAAGCTACACCCACTTCACCTTGGCATCCGACTTCAGCACCTGAAATAGACGCGTTCTTTTTATAAAGAATACCGATAGCTGCCGCGGTCAATAAGTAGCGACAACAAACGTCCATATCGACTTCTTGTACGAACATATCGTAATAGCACAATACGGCAGGGATAATACCCGCAGCGCCGTTGGTCGGGGCTGTTACAACACGATCGCCAGCGGCATTTTGCTCATTAACGGAAAGAGCGAATAAGTCGACCCAGTCCATGGCGGTTAATGGATCAACACAGTTTTTGCCTTCGGCTTTTAGGCGGCGATACAGTGAAGGTGCGCGGCGTCTTAGTTTTAAGCCGCCTGGTAAAATGCCTTCTTTCTGATAACCACGTTCAACACAGTTTTTCATGGTTTGCCAGATCTGCCATAGCTGCTCGTTGATCTCATCCGCATTTGCGATACTTAGCTCATTAGCCATCATTAATGATGAAATGCTAAAGCCGTTAGTCGTGCAAAGTTCGAGTAGTTGTTGCGCCGAGTTAAAATCGTAAGGAGCAGCTTTAATGGGGGTTGCTGGCGATGCATCCTGCGCTTGAATTTCATCTTCATCAAGTATGAAGCCACCACCTACGGAGTAATAGGTGCGCTCATATATGCATTTCCCCTCACTGTAAGCATATAGCGTCATGGCATTGGCATGAGCAGGTAAGCTTTTTCGTCTATGGTAAGTAATACCGTTAGCGCGGCTAAAGAGTACCTCACGACCATCGGTAAGTTTGAGACGCTCTGAATCACTCACTTGCTGTAAAATATCATCAATGGTGTCAGTATCAACCGTATCAGGCGCTTCGCCCATCAGGCCTAAAATTACCGCTTTACCTGTTCCGTGACCTTTGCCTGTTTGGCCTAAAGAGCCAAACAATTCAGAACGTAATTCATCAATGCTATCTAGATGGCCTAGAGTTTGTAATTGATTGATGAAGATATTGCCGGCTTTCATTGGGCCAACAGTGTGCGAACTTGACGGCCCGATGCCGATTTTGAACATGTCGAATACACTAATCATGCTAAACCTTTATTGCTCTAGTCGTTATAGTTATAACCAATCACTAAGAAATTACTGGATGGAGGAATGACGCTATTCTTGGTATATTTCGTCTATCCAGCGTGTTAAAACAACGCCTGCTGTTAATCTTAGTCGCTTGAATTAATTGGTGTAAAAAAGTATCCCATACTTTAGCTTTTTCTCTAGCATTAGTTTTTTTGTATCCAATTTTCAGGCATTAGATAAACTAATTGTAAACCAGTCGCTGTTATTATGTTTTTTTACTAGACGAGTTTTATATTAGTGACGATTTAACATGTATTTATAGAGTATTTTTGCTTATAGCAAGGTGTGAGTCTTGCTATAGCGGATGTAGATATTATCTACATATTGATTAAAAATTTAGAGGGTTATATGAGTTATTTGATGTTAGATATTGAGTCCACGACGCTAAATGTTGCTGAATCGTCGCAGTTAACTCACCCTATGATAGGCGGATTAATATTATTTAGTCGCAATTATGCTGACCGTACACAATTAGTTGAGCTGATAAAATCGATACGGGCGATTCGCCCCGATATTATAATTGCTGTTGATCATGAAGGCGGCAGAGTGCAGCGTTTTCGCGACGGTTTTACCGTATTGCCAGCAATGGGCGATATTTTACCGGCAGCGAAAGGTGACATGAGCCAAGCCAAAGCTTGGGCTACAGAGCTAGGTTACTTAATGGCTATTGAATTATTAGCTGTTGATATTGATTTAAGCTTTGCACCTGTGCTTGATTTAAACGGCATCAGTCAGGTTATTGGCACTCGTAGTTTTAGCTCTGAAAAAGACGAAGTGATTGAGCTTGCTAGTGCTTTTATTGATGGTATGGAGCAAGCAGGAATGTGCGCTGTTGGTAAACACTTCCCCGGACACGGCAGTGTAGAGGCGGACTCTCATATTGCTAAACCTGTTGATGAGCGTAGCAAAGATCAGATTTTTGCAGAAGATATGCAGCCATTTGTTAACTTGATTGGAAAAGAGCGCTTACAAGGCATTATGCCAGCGCATGTCATATATCCCAAAGTAGACAGTCAGCCAGCCGGCTTTTCTCCCTATTGGTTACAAGAAGTACTCCGCAAGCAGTTGTCATTTAATGGCGTAATATTCTCCGATGACTTAGGTATGAAAGGCGCTGCCGTGGCTGGTGGATATGCAGCTCGAGCACAAGCTGCACTGGATGCTGGTTGTAATATGATCTTAGTGTGTAACGATAGCGCTGGCGCCACCGAGGTGTTAAACACGGTTAACTGGCCAACTGATGACAAAGGCTTAAGCGCTAACTTATTAAAGCCAGACGCCAAAAAAGTCGCTAAGGCGCTGGAAGACAACGCCCGCTGGGAACGTGCTAAAGCAATCGCGAAAAGTTTGACTTAGCGCAACATAAAAACAGGCGCAGCTTGATAGGTTAAGTCATAATTACCGTTGTATTTATTGTCTGGGGGACAAAATGATCCTTTATCTTCATGGGTTTGACGCAACGAGCCCGGGTAATCACGATAAAATGCGTCAGCTGCAATTTATCGACGATGATGTGCGTTTAATCAGCTACAGTACGCAACACCCTAAAAATGATATGCAGTATTTGTTGAATGAGGTCAGTAAACAAATTGCTTCTTCTGATGATGAAGCGCCGTTGATTTTAGGTGTCGGGCTAGGTGGTTTTTGGGCTGAACGGATTGGTTTCTTAAACGGTATTAAGTCGGTCCTGATTAATCCTAATTTAAAGCCTGAAGACAATATGGCTGAACATATTGACCGTCCTGAAGAATATGCTGATATCGCTAATAAATGCGTTAAAGATTTTCGGGCGCTAAATGCTGGTAAAGCATTGTGTATTTTGGCTCGTCAAGATGATGTGAATGATAACGCGAAAGTTGAATCTACACTTAAAGAGTATTACTCGATAGAGTGGGATGAAGATCAGAAGCACAAGTTTGTTTCGCTTGCGAGTCAGTTACAACTTATTAAGGCATTTAAAGCAAGCTAACTATTTTGTCGTAAATATAAATAGAGCCGCCACAAGCAATTGACGCTTGTGGCGGCTTTTTTATATGCAGACTGAAGACTTTTAAAGTATGAAACACAACAATCGCTAGATAGCAGCAGTCGGCAGGTTAATGGTTTAGCTTACTTTGCTGAACTGTGTGCTTTAGGCTATGTTATTTCTTATACCAATTAGTATTAAGATTTGGTCGCTCAGCGAGAATTTAGCGGCACTGAGACAAGGCAACGAGTGAAGAGCATAGTTATTCTACGTTCAAACTTGTTAACGCAGTATCAGAGCCGCTAAAACTCGCCATTCTGGAGCATTTTTGGCTGCCTACTTCTACGTTGAATAACTTCACAAGGGAACAACCATTCTTTCAGTTATTCGCCTTGAATTAGTTTGCCAAAAACGCTCTGAGTAGATCAACTTCTTATACTAATTGGTATTATACAAACAGATATTTGTTTGAGATCAGTAATGACTATTGTAGGCAGTGTCTAAGTTGAGTGATTCTTAAAAGGAATACGTGATGAAACGTGTGGTTATAAAAGTGAAAGGTAGGGTTCAGGGCGTTTCCTACCGGCAAAATACACTCGCTCAAGCAAACACTTTAGGAGTTACGGGGTATGTCAGTAATCTAAGTGATGGTTCGGTGCAGATTTTAGCGCAAGGTGGGCAACCCGCAGTCGATAAGCTGATTAGTTGGTGCCATATCGGTTCGCCATCATCACTGGTTGATGAGGTCTTTGTAGAAGAAGACGAGGCAGATGATATCTACCTCGATTTTTCAATCATTCAGCTTTAAAGTGTTGTTGCAGGTAATTCAGCAACGTCCTTTGTTGGTTCAACGACTTTAGCTGTTGGTTGTTCCATTTTACGGATCTGGATAATCATGCCCATTTTAGGATGGTCAAAATAATGGACTTCATCACTGCGTACCCGGCGATTTTGCGTCATCGGAATAGAGTACAGGTACGGTGTTGTGACCGCTTGTGATTCTGCATTTTCCCCAGTGTTTTCCAACGTATTAGGATTAGCTCTTAACTCGTTGTTAGCGAGTAACACGGTTTTACTGCCCGCTTCACGTAATCTAAAGTCTGTTTCGATAAACAGATAGTGCTGCAAATAAATATTTATCGTTCCGTCAAACTTCCAAACAGGCTTGTTGTTATCAGTTGCAAACTGACTGCCCATAAAATCAAAGTTACCGAACTCTGAGGTCGTTGAGCTTGCCTCAATAGGCTGGCCATTAAATTCAAACTCTTCAGAATAGTCATGACCAGAGAATAATTTAACGGGTACGGCACGGTTTCGCGGTAACATCGACTGTTGCCATGTCATGTGTAACAGGCTTGAAGTACCTTTTTCACGTGAAATGGTTGCCATAATATCTTTAAATTGACTTTGGCTCTCGGCAAGTAGCACGGCACCATCGCCTAAATGAGCAACCGCTGGCGTCGACGCAGAAATTTGCATTGGAACATCGGCCATCGCTTTATGGTTAGCGCTGCTTAGTTGTTCATTACAGTTCACGCTATCGGTTGCCCAATCAGTTGAGGTACAACCGTTGAGACCCATATTTAGCGCAGTTAAATCAGTGCTGATCATAGGTGTAATAAAATCGACAGTCTTACGATTCTGCTTAGTCGCCGCCGTTGTTGGCCATTGTTCGGTCGTTGGAGTATCCCGTTCAAAGATATAGACTTCGACCTCAAACCAGCGTTCAGCTGCAGCAACGGCACTGGCAGATAGGCTAGATAAAAGGCTAACAGCTAAAGCTGCGCTTAGCTTGTTTTTAGATAGTCTTAACACGATCATTCTCCAAGACGATGTTGAAACAACTGCTCAATTAACAGTTTTAGTAGTGCAAGCCTGTCTTTTGCTGTTTCAGACGGCATAGCAAATTTTAGCTTATTGGGCCCGTCCATTCGATATACTTGGGGCTGAGTTTGCAGTAAGCCGATGATAAAGGTTGGATCAACCTTATTATTTTCACCAAACTCTATACTACCACCTTTAGCGTGCATTTCGATTTTTCTTAAGCCTAACTGCGTGGCTAAGTGCTTATAAAGTGTCATTTCCATCAAGTTTTTGGTGGCGTCAGGCAACATACCGAAGCGATCGATTAGCTCGACTTTCAATTCATCCAAAGCCTTGGCTGTTTCACAGTTTGCAATGCGCTTATATAAAGATAGGCGCATATTCACATCGGCAACATAATCTTCGGGTAAAAGTGCTGGGATTCTTAGCTCTATTTCACACTGATGGCGCAGCATCTGGTTAAGCGAAGGCTCTTTGCCTTGCTTTAACGATTTCACTGCATCTTCGAGCATTTCCATATAGAGAGTGAAACCGATTTTCGAAATATGACCACTTTGTTCATCACCGAGTAACTCACCGGCGCCGCGGATCTCAAGGTCTTGAGTGGCAAGCATAAAGCCTGCACCGAGATCTTCTAACGCGCCAATGGCTTCAAGGCGCTTACGAGCATCTTTGGTCATTCGCTTTGGATGAGGCGTCATGAGATAAGCATAAGCTTGGTGATGCGAGCGACCAACGCGGCCACGTAGCTGATGCAGCTGCGCAAGACCAAAGTTATCGGCGCGTTCAATCACAATCGTATTGGCTGATGGTACATCAATACCAGTTTCAATAATGGTAGTACACACCAGCACATTAAAGCGCTGATGGTAAAAATCAGACATGACTCGTTCAAGTTCACGCTCACGCATTTGACCATGGGCAGTAACTACACGCGCTTCAGGTAGCAATTCACTGATTTCAGCAGCGCGTTTTTCAATGGTTTCAACACTGTTATGCAAGAAGTAAACTTGGCCGCCCCTTAATATTTCACGCAGCAAAGCTTCGCGAATTGTCGCTTCATCGTACTCTCTAACAAAGGTCTTAACTGCAAGGCGTTTTGCAGGGGGCGTAGCAATAATCGATAAGTCACGCATACCCGACATCGCCATATTCAAAGTACGTGGGATTGGCGTAGCCGTAAGCGTTAAAATATCCACATTGGCGCGTAGCGCTTTAATTTTCTCTTTTTGTCTGACACCAAAACGGTGTTCTTCATCAATAACGAGTAAACCTAAATTCTCAAACTTAGCCTCAGATTGCAGCAGTTTATGCGTACCAATCACGATATCGACTTTACCGTCGAGCAAGTCTTTCATAACTTGGGTTTGCTCTTTGGCGGTTTTAAAACGCGACATCACTTCAATCTTAAATGGCCAATCGGCAAAACGGTCTTTGAAGTTTTCATAATGTTGTTGAGCAAGGAGGGTGGTGGGCACCAATATCGCGACTTGCTTGCCATCGTTCACCGCAACAAAAGCGGCGCGCATTGCCACTTCTGTTTTACCAAAGCCCACATCACCACAAACGAGTCGGTCCATGGCTGTTGGGTTACGCATATCTTCAAGAACCGCCTCAATAGCCGTTTCTTGGTCAACGGTTTCTTCATAAGGGAAGCTATTGGCAAACTGGGCGTATTCTTCTTGGTCGATACGGCAAGCTTCACCTGGACGGGCTTGTCTGCGCGCATAAACATCGAGCAGCTCTGCTGCTACATCACGAATTTTTTCAACGGCTTTTTTCTTCGCCTTAGCCCAGCTTTCATTACCGAGTTTATTAAGCGTTGCTTCCTCATCTGGCCCAACGCTGTAACGGCTAATAAGATGCAGAGATGAAACCGGTACATAAAGTTTATCGCCGCCTGAGTATTCTAATACTAAGTACTCTGCAACTAAGCCTCCAGTATCTAAGGTCTCTAATCCTTGGTAACGGGCAACACCATGATCTAAATGCACTATAGGTTGGCCGACTTTAAGCTCGGCAAGGTTTTTAACTAATGCGTCAGAGCTAATTTGGCGTTGCTTATCACGGCGACGGCGCTGGGAGATCCGCTGACCAAATAGTTCGGTTTCACAGATTAAGCTAAACTTACCGCCGGTTTTCTTCTCAATCACGCAGCCTTGTGCCAGCGGCGATACGATTAAACCTATTTTGGTTTTGCTGCTGGCAAATTCATCAAAATGTGCAAATAGCTTAGGCTTGATATTAATCTTGCCGAGCAGCTCTAATAGCGCTTCTCTACGACCTTCAGATTCGGCGCTAAATAGCATACGCTCACCCAGCGTTGCATACTGCTCTAACTCTGCAAGTGGCTGTTTAAGCTTATGGTTAGCTGTGATATCCGGCAGCTTGCTGACCTTTGCCGGTATTGCTGTACCGGTATAACTGAGATCTTTAAGCCCAAAGCGAGGTAAGGCTTTAAAGTTAGCAAAAATTTGCTCCGTCAGTAAATACAGCTCTTGCGGCGCTAATAAAGGTCTTAATGGGTCGACGCGTCTATCTTCATAGCGTGTTTCAACTTCTTTAAGGTGCGACTGAGTCGCGGCTTCAATATCGCCAACGCTAACAAGCTGAGTTGAGTCAGGCAGATAGTCAAATAGCGTTGCCGTTTCGTCGAAAAACAATGGCAGGTAATTTTCAATACCGGCCGGCATGGTCTTTTTACTGACCATTTGGTAGATAGAGCCCGGTTCTTTGACTAAGACTTCAAAGCGGCGGCGGTATCTTTGTCTAAAGCCTTCAATCGCAGCGTCATCAGTTGGGAATTCTTTAGCCGGTAACAGGCGGATTGAATCTATCTCTTTACTTGAGCGTTGGGTTTCCGGGTCGAAATGTCGAATGGTTTCCACTTCATCATCAAACAGCTCAATTCGATAAGGTTGGCTAGAGCCCATAGGAAAAATATCGATAATCGAGCCGCGTACTGCAAACTCGCCGTGCTCATAGACCTGCTCAACCACATGGTAGCCGGTATTGATGAGCTGCTCGCGCACATCTAACAGGCGATATTTATCGCCTTTTTCTAGCATTAACACATTGCCAGTTAAGAATGATTGCGGTGGTAGGCGCACCATCAAGGTGGTGATTGGCACAATGACCACAGCTTGTTGGGCTTGGGGAATACGCGATAATGCCTCTAAGCGTTGCGAGACCAGATCTTGATGCGGTGAGAAACTGTCGTAGGGCAGAGTTTCTCTATCTGGAAATAGCCAAATCGATATTGATTGTTCACTAAGCAGATAACTAAGCTCGGTATCGAGCGCTATAGCCGTTGGGGTGTCGGCGGTAACAACTAGGGTGATCCCTTGATGTTGCTTAGCAATATTTGCGATGGTTAGCGCTTGGTCAGCGCCGCCGAGTGTACACAGCGTTTGTGCCAATTTGGCACTTTTGACAGCTGGCGGAGTCAATACAGAGAAAGCATTCATTAAGGCGAGGAAACAAGTCCATTTGCAGTAAAGTTGCTAAGTATTGTAGAGGCTTGTTTCAACTCATGCCAGCGAAAAATCTTTTTGTGCTAGCGAGCCTGTTGGCGTAATTTGAGTTGCTTTTGTTGCAAACTTAAACTGGCTTTGACCAATTGCTCGACATCATTTTCTTGGATCACGCTAAAACTGAGTTCACAGACATAAGGCGCAGCTTCTACTAATTGAGTCGTTGACGACTCAAGGGCTTTTTGCTGGCAGCTTTGCACTGTAGCAACACATAAAATAGCAATCAGCTCTTCTTTGATATGCAAGGTCACTTGAAACGTTTGCCCAAGTTCAAGCGCGATAGGGCTAGTAATGGCTAATCCACTGCCGCCAAAATGACTGCCTTGATAACGAGTACCTTCGTACTGTTCTTTGGCCATAATATGCTGCAAAACCATATCGATTTTGCGTGATTGCAGTTTTAAAAATTCCACCACTGTTTTTGCATCATCGTCTAAATGACGCAATTGCAATAAACAATCTGACTCTAACGCTTTTACATCGCTGATCAGCTGTAAACTGGTGGGTAATAACATGCTTAACTGCTCAGCGGTTGGTAAAGGTTTAGCGCTGTCCCAAGGACTCAAATAGGCATCAAATGGGTGAATAATACTAAAATAGGCGGTAGAGTCGGATAACAAGGGAGTTGCCTCTTGTTTTTAGGGGGCTAATACCCCTATTATCGTGCGCATCTTTATGATTTAGCAAGGTTAGACATTAAAATGTCTTGCTTTGGCGCTGAGTTCTACAGTTCTTATTACTAGTTATGCAATGATTCTTCGTGCAAACGGGGCATTAGTGGGTGACTAAATTCTGGCTCTGAGGCTTCAGCATCAGTCGATTTTATTTGGGTTTTTTAATGAATTTTTCATTATCGTTTTACATAGGTTATCGCTACTGGCGCGCAAAGAAAACCAATGCATTTGCATCCTTTATTACCTTATTTTCCGTTTCTGGCATTTTATTGGGTGTGGCGGCATTAATTGTTGTGAGCTCGGTGATGAATGGTTTAGAAGGCCAACTTAAGCAGCGTATCTTGGGCGCGGTGCCGCAATTAACCGTGCATGCTTCTAGCTCTATAGCGGACTGGCAAAAGCAAGTTGAAAAGCTTAGCCTGCTTCCTGGCGTTGTGGGCGCTACGCCAAGTATTTCGACCCAAGCTATGCTGCAGTCAGCCAGTAATATTGGCGCGGCGCAGGTTTATGGGATCTACCCAGACCAAGAAAAAAGCTTATTAAAAACCACCCAGAATGTATATTCCGGCAATTTCGATTTACTTGAAGCCGGTAAGTATCGAATTATCTTAGGCGCAGAATTAGCGCGCGTTCTGGATGTAGCTCCGGGCGATAAAATTCGCGTATTAAGTGGTGACGGCGTGGTATATACGCCGTTAGGCCCTGTGCCAAGTCAGCGTAAATTTACCGTTGTTGGCATATTTGAAATGGGCTCGCAAGTTGATGGCACGCTTGCTTATGTTCATCATGATGATGCGCAGCGTCTGATGAGACAAACACCAGGCGAAATTAAGCAGCTGCGTTTGTATCTAGATGATCCATTTAACGCCGCTAAAATTGCTCCAAAAGTAACCGCACAATTTGCAACGCCTGTTACCACAACGGATTGGCGTGATACCTATGGTCATCTTTTTGGCGCGGTAAAAATGGAAAAAAATATGATGAGCTTAATGTTGAGTCTTATCATTGCGGTTGCTGCTTTTAATATTGTTTCTGCATTAGTGATGATGGTGGTCGACAAAACCACCGATGTTGCTGTGTTAAAAACCCAAGGGCTGACAACGCCTAATGTGATGGGGGTTTTCCTTATTCAAGGTTCGCTCAACGCTATTCTTGGCTTGATTTCCGGCGTTACAGTTGGCGTGTTGTTAACCTTTAACTTAAATAGTATTACCCACTTTTTAGGGATCTCTATTTTAGGCGCAGGGCAGAACTTACCTGTGCAATTAGAGCTTAGCCAATTAACTTGGATTGTGGTCGGCACGTTAGTGATGACGTTATTAGCCACCATTTACCCTGCGATTCGCGCTGCTAATGTGCAGCCAGCTACTGCGCTTAGATATGAATAAGCCTAGACACCAAGAAGCGATGATACGAGTAGATTTAGATGAATAGCGAGTTAACAATGACGCAAGAATTATTGCTACAAGTGAGTAATGTTAGTAAACGTTACCAAGAAGGGTCGGTAGACACTCAGGTGCTACACAATGTTGACCTGCAAGTATTTAAAGGTGAGCAATTAGCGATAGTGGGTAGCTCTGGCTCAGGTAAAAGTACCTTACTGCATATTATGGGGACACTCGATAGCCCTACAAGCGGTACCGTTACTATGTTGGGCGAAGATCTGTATCAGTTATCGAGTCAGCGTCAAGCTAAAGTCCGCAATGAGAACGTTGGCTTTATTTATCAATTTCATCATTTACTGCCTGAGTTTACAGCGCTTGAAAATGTGTCTATGCCCGCACTTATTCAAGGTCAGCGTCGTAAACTGGTGGAGCCTAAAGCGAAGGTGCTGCTTGAGCGGGTTGGTTTAGGTCACCGTTTAACTCACACCCCGGCTGAAATGTCTGGTGGTGAGCGTCAACGAGTGGCGATTGCAAGGGCGTTAATTAATGATCCTAAATTGGTCCTCGCTGATGAGCCAACAGGTAACCTGGATGCCAATAGCGGTGAAGCCGTGTATGAGCTCATTACCGAGCTTGCGGCGCAGCTAGGCACAGCTTTTGTGGTGGTGACTCATGATCAAAAGCTAGCCGCGCGAATGGATAGACAACTGCACATGAAAGATGGCCGCTTAGTTAAAGCGGAGGAATTGACTGCATGAGAAGTTTGTTAGCCATGTGGGTCGGTTGGCGCTTTTATCTTGCGCGCCAATCAAACCGATTTATTAACTTTATCTCGTTTGCTTCAACGGCGGGTATTGCCCTTGGCGTGATGGTGCTCATTGTTGTGCTATCGGCAATGAATGGTTTTGAAAAAGAGTTAGAGCAACGCTTATTGGGCGTGGTGTCGCATGGTGAACTAGTTGGGGTGAATGAGCCTATTCATCAGTGGCAATCAATTGTGGATGATGCCAGCCAAGTGCCTGGTATTGTTGCTGCTGCGCCATTTGTGCGTATGCAAGGTTTAGTACAAAAGGTGGGCGGTTTTCAGGGCCTCACCGTGATGGGCATAGATATTGGCAATGAAGCCAAAGTGTCTAACATCCAGCAATTTATGTCACCTAAGAGCTGGCAAAGCCTCAGTGAACATAACAGCAATAACATTGTGTTAGGTAAGGGGCTTGCTAAGAGTTTAGATTTAACCGTCGGTCAGTCACTCAACCTCTATATGCCCAATCTGAATGGCAAGTCACAAAACAAAATCGGTGCAGCTAAGAGTCACCGTTTTGTGGTGTCGGGCATTTTTGAGCTGGGCGGTGAACTCGATATGAGCACCGCTTATATTCCGATGCAATATGCCGCTAAAACATTAAATTTAGGTGATAGCGTTTCAGGCGTGCGGATTAAGGCTGATGATGTGTTTGCTGCGCCGCGGTTAATTCGTGATTTGGGCTATAGCCAGCAGCAATATGTGTATATTTCCGACTGGACTCGCACCCAAGGGCATTTATACCAAGATATTCAATTAGTGCGTATGGTGATGTATTTAGTACTGGCATTGGTTATTGCTGTGGCATGTTTTAATATCGTTTCAACCTTGGTTATGGCTGTACGAGATAAACAATCTGAGATTGCTATTTTGCTGACTATGGGCATGAGAAAGGCCTCTGTGATGCTGATATTTGTGGTGCAGGGCGCCTTTAACGGTGTTTTAGGTTGCGTAATCGGCGCGGTGTTAGGTGTGACAATCTCAATAAACCTAAGCGCTATTGCCCGTGGTATTGAATCAATATTAGGTATTCAGTTGTTATCGGCGGATGTGTACTTTATTGACTTCTTACCTTCACAGTTACAAGTGAATGATGTCATTACTGTGGTGTGTTTAGCGTTTGTGATGAGCGTGATAGCCACGCTTTACCCTGCGTGGAAGGCAAGCCAGACACCGCCAGCAAGAGCCTTGGCAGGTAGGTGATTAATCTTGCTTAACATTGTGGATTAAAATAAAAAACGCCAGCATTTGCTGGCGTTTTTTATTTGATTAAAGGGCTTATTAATTAATTGGTATTATTCATTTAGCCACGCAAATGCATCGGCTTCATTGTCAAAGTATTTCATTTCACCCGCGACAAACCAGCGACCTATTTTAGTCGCGGTTTCTTGCCAGCCTTTATTGCCATAAAGTGCAATTTTTATAAATTGATTGCCATGTTTAAGCCCCAGTTTAAGGTCATCCCAAGCAGCGCTAAGCTCCCAGCCTTCAAGTTCAGTAGCATCAAACAAGGCTTTAATTTTTGGCTGCTTAACTTCGGCTAATGCGGAATCAATGACCGGTGTGATAGCAAGATAGTCACTGTGAGTTAATTTACCCTTTGCTTTGAGTGTGAGGAAAAACTCATCCTCAACTCTTTCTATTCCAATTGAAAATCCATGTCTTAATGCATTCATAAAATTCATCCTTGTAAAATGAAGAATAGGTTGGCAGCTCTAACTACCTGATTGAAAACTATTACGGATAACGACATTGATATCAATCTATATCACGTTTATGCTCTCGAGTAATTTAGCGCTGGAGTTAAAAGGCGCTGGGATCAGGTTAGTCTTTTTACTGTATTAGGTATAGAAGAGCTTGGAGACAAAACCAAGCCAAAAGGAATCAAAAATGGATCAGCAAGTGTACGCAATAGGCGTAAAAGGTCAGAAATGGGGCGACGCTGAAAAAGCTCAGTGGATCAATGTTCAGTCGATTAAGCGCTCTTATCAAGATGAAGTACTCGTTAAGGTACAGGCGTTAAAAGACCTATTTGATGTTGAGCAGTATGGCGCTCTTTCTTATGATGTTGAGCGTTATCCATTGTTGGCGGTTAAATCAAAAAATTGGGATGCCAATAAAGCGACGATTTTGGTAACTGGTGGCGTGCACGGTTATGAAACAAGTGGCGTACAAGGCGCCATCCGTTTTGCTGAAACTAAAGCCGCTGATTATGCCAAGCATTTTAATATTCTAGTGGCGCCGTGTATCAGCCCTTGGGGATATGAAACCATTAACCGCTGGAACCCAAAAGCAATCGACCCGAACCGCTCTTTCTATGCTGATAGCCCTGCTGAGGAGTCGGCAGCGTTAATTAAGCTATTAGCGGATTTAGATGTTGAGATATTTGCTCATATTGACCTACATGAAACCACTGATACCGATAACAGCGAATTTAGACCTGCATTGTCGGCACGTGATGCTGTTGAGCATACTAACTGGAATATCCCGGATGGTTTTTATCTTGTTGGTGACACCATTCATCCGCAAGATGAATTTCAAACTGCGATTATCAAATCAGTAGAGCAAGTCACCCATATTGCCCCAGCCGATGATGACGGCAAGCTAATTGGCGTTGATTTAGCGCAGTTTGGCGTGATTAATTACGCCACTAAAGCCCTTGGTTTATGTGCCGGTGTAACGGATGCTAAATATGTAACGACGACAGAAGTGTACCCAGACAGCCCATTATCTGATGATGAAAACTGCATTGTCGCCCAAGTAGCGGCAATCACAGGTGGTTTAGACTACTTGCTGAGCTTGTAAATCATCAGGTATTGAGGAGCGCGAAAGCAAAAAAGCCTGAAATGAAGTTCGGGCTTTTTATAACAACCAAATAGTTAAGGGATATAGCGTTGAGATTTTTCAAAGGATTCTGGTTTTGGTTCGGTTTGATTATTTGCCCCGTTATTATTATCGTGAGCGTATTTAACGCAGGTCGTATAATGGGATTATTGATATATAGCGAGCAACCATTTACTCAAAGTTTAACTAGCCATGTAGGTATTGAGTTAGTGATAACACTGAGTTTAGCTATTTGTGCTATTTCTGAGTTTTTACGTTCTATCAGGCATGGCAAAGCCAAGCTTTCCGGTACCGCTAGTTTAAATCTTGATTAGCGCGTATTTTCAAATCTTCGATTCGGTAAATTTAATATTCAGTGTTTACTTACCAAGGTAAAATCGAGCCGTCATAACTATAGAATTTTCCTGTATCACTCGCACTGGTATTACGGACGATGCTGCTTAAACAGTCGGCCACATATTCAGCAGTAAACAGTTTTCCTTCAGGCACATTACGCTGAAATCGTTTTGATAACTTTGTGTCAGTGGTCCCAGGGTGAAACACCAATACGCAGGTATTAGTCTGCTTAAAGCGCCACTCGATACTGATGGTTTTCATTGCCATGTTGAGCGCCGCCTTTGAGCTTCTATAGCTTACCCAGCCCCCAAGACGATTATCTTCGATACTGCCAATTTTGGCGGAAACAGTCACAAAGTGGCTTGTGGCTTTCGATTTCAAGTGCTCTGCAAAATGACTAGCGAGTAATAAACTCGGAGTGACATTAATAACAATATTTTTATTGAAAAAGTTGCTATCAAACTCTTTAACGCTTTTCTCTGGGTTATGTTCGCCATCATGCAGCATACCTACTGCATTAATTAATAAGTTTAGCTTTGGTAAAAGCTTAGCAAGTTCTTCAATGTCACTTTCTACCGTGACATTTACCTTGTACCAAATCAGTTTTGGGTGATTAAGTGCAGGCTTATTTGTGCGATAGGTGGCAAATACGGTTGCTGTATTTGTCGCTAAATAATGTTCTACCAGTGCCAAGCCTATGCCACCAGAGCCGCCTACTATCAATACATTCACGTTTGTTGTCCTTACAAAGTTACCGATGTCGTGACTTTAAAGAAATACGGGTATTGGAGGCTGAGGGATCAACTCAGTCTCCATGATGTACTTGAATGGCTGATAACTTTACGCGCTGGTGGGGCACTTTTATTGATTAAGTGGTTACTCTGCTTCTGAGGCGATAACAGCTTTAATACCGTGAGAGTGAACCTTTACGCATAGGCCATCTTTCTTGAAGGCGATAGTAGGATTGGGCAAGCGCTCTTTATCCCCTTGTGGTGAGCTTAGCTTCACTTTGATATCAGTTTGTCCCGCTAATACAGGTGCTAGCTGTGGTGCTTGTTCAAGCATGGATTGGGTTAGCATGTCGCAATTATTAGCGCCGCAATCGAGCACAAGCTCTATATGCTCCCAGCCCTCCTTTGGATAAGCTTTTTCGCCAGGGTAAGGCAGTTCAACACATTCAATAGTATTGGTACCCATCAAAAGTGGCGTGTTTAGCTCAATAATTAAAATTGGGCGGCCATTAATCATGTTGTCTGAAATAATCGTGCCGACGTTAGCGAAGTCTTGTCTAAGCTGGTCAGCGCTTGCATTCGTATTCACTCTTAAGGCGCTATGATCACATTCTAGTGTTAGCTTATCTAAGCCTAACTCTTGAGTAAACGCTTGTATACGCTGGCTAAATACCGGCCAGCTATTGATTAATTCTTGGTATGTCATGGGTGAGCCTTAATGCTAAAAGGGCGTGGAGAGTGATGGTAAAATATTAAAAAATCCGATAAATATGACTTGCAAAGAGGCCTATTATGGCCAGATTTCAATAGGTGTGCCTGCATCAATCATTTGCCAAAGTTCATCCATTTCGGCGTTAGTCACAGCGATACAACCGTCGGTCCAGTTATACATTTGTGCTTCTTCTGGTGACAGGCTGGAATTGGGATTCTCGCCGTGGATCATAATCTGTCCACCAGGGCTAATGCCTAACGCATTGGCACGTAATCTGTCTTCATCGTTAGGGTAAGAGATATGGATCGCCCGGTAATATGCGCTATCAGATTTTTTATAATCTAATATGTAGCGACCTTCTGGAGTTCGTTGGTCACCTTCGGTGAGCTTATGGCCTACAGGGCTATCGCCCATAGCAATGCGGTAGGTTTTTAGCACTTTACCTTGACGTAATACCTTCATGCTGGATTCTGACTTTGTCACAACGACTAAATCTATCTTTGGGGCTGCCCAAGCAAAATTGGATAAGAAACCGCTGACGGCCAATAGAACTAAGCTAAGTGATAGAGCTAAAAAACGCATTAGAAAACCTTGCAGACAGACGAATTAGCGATAAATGAATAATGGCATATTACCTTAAAATACTGCCCGTGTTGACGGCAAAGGCTAAGATTATTTTTGAGCTCTGATCTTTTGCGTGTCACACTATTAGCATTATTGATTTTAAAACATTGATCCGTCGACTTAAGTCGACGAGAGCAAACATCACTTTTTTGTAAGGAGTTGCTGCAATAATGGCAACAGAGAAAGATTTAGAAAGCCAATTTAAACTTAAGTTACGTCGGGTAATTTTCGGTACTGATACTCCCGCAGGGCGCTACTTTGACCTCAGTTTGATGGTGTGCATTGTATTAAGTGTGGCGTTAGTTTTTCTTGATACAGTGGCGCGTGTTCACGCGAAATATGGCGATATTATCGTGATGCTGGAGTGGGGCTTTACCTTTATTTTTACGATAGAGTACATTCTTAGGCTCTATTGTTCGGCTAAGCCGCTCAGTTACGCGAGAAGTTTTTATGGCGTAGTTGACCTTTTATCGGTATTACCAACGTATTTGGCACTGCTGTTCCCGGGTGCTAACTTCACTATGGTTATTAGGATCTTGCGCTTATTCAGGATCTTTAGAGTATTAAAGCTGCTGCGTTATTTAAGTGAAGGTAATCTGTTATTGCGAGCCATGCTGCAATCAGGGCGTAAGGTGTTTATCTTCTTTTTCTCTGTTAGCCTGATCGTGGTTGTTCTGAGCGCCGTAATGTATGTGGTTGAAGGGCCGAATAATGGTTTTACTTCAATCCCCAAGTCTATTTATTGGACAATCGTGACCATTACCACAGTAGGGTATGGTGATATCACACCGGGTACGCCATTAGGTCAGGCCATCGCAGCATTTACTATGCTACTGGGGTATTCAATTATTGCGATACCAACCGGTATTTTGACCGCAGAAATATCGCAAGAAATTGGCCGTACAAGAGATTTAAGACGTTGCAGTAACTGTTTAAAAGTTGGTCATGAAAACAACGCATTGTATTGCGATCATTGCGGCAGCGAATTAGAGAGTGAATTGTAAATCACTTACATGTTTTGAATGTATTCAGTTAAAGGACTAGCCAAAGGCTGAGAGGTGTTATGGCGGTAGCCAAGTTTGTACAGGGATCGATTTTACGACATATTTTAGTTATGAGCTCAACAGCGGCAGTGGGGATCTCTGCGCTGTTCGTGGTCGACTTATTAGATATTTTTTTCCTTAGTTTATTAGGTGAGTTAGAGCTCGCGGCTGCGGTCGGTTATGCGGGCACGATTTCATTTTTCACCACCTCAATTGGTATCGGGTTATCTATTGCGCTAGGGGCTTTAGTGTCTCGCTCTATTGGCGCTAAAGAAACGAAAAAAGCGAAACGATTACTGCTTAACAGTTTGGTGGTGACCTTACTGATGAGCATTTTAGTTGCGATTACCGTTTATCTTTTTATCCCTGATTTATTAAAGTTAGTCGGCGCCACGGGGAAAACTGCTGAGCTGGCTGAAAGTTATCTTAATATCTTGGTGCCATCACTACCGCTTATTTGCTTAGCAATGGCGTTAGGCAGCGCACTAAGGGCTGTGGGCGATGCCAAATTGTCTATGGTATCGACCTTAATCGGTGGCGGTGTTAACGCTGTATTTGACCCGATATTTATCTTTATGTTCGCTATGGGTATTGAAGGGGCTGCGGTTGCGTCGGTGATGGCGCGTTTTGCGGTATTCGCTGTCGCTGCAAAAGGGGTGGTGGTTAAGCACAATTTACTTGGCCGTTTTAACTTTGATCACTTTGTGGAAGACTTAAAACCCATTTTTGCAATTGCAGGCCCTGCAATGCTAACTAACGTGGCAACACCAATTGGTAATGCGGTGGTTACCCGCGCTATTGCCGATTTTGGTGACAGTTACGTGGCTGGTTGGGCGGTACTTGGCCGATTAATTCCGGTGTCATTTGGGATGATTTTCGCCTTATCTGGCGCAGTGGGTCCTATTGTTGGGCAAAACTTTGGCGCGTTGGAATTTGAGCGAGTGAAAGAGTCGCTCACCCGAGCCATTCAATTTTGTGCTGTATACGTCATCGCAGTGTCTTTACTGCTGTTTCTTACTCGCCATCAAATTGTCAGTGTGTTTGATATGAAAGGTGATGCGGCAGAGTTAATCTTATTCTTCTGTTCGTATATCGCAGTGTTTTTTGTTTTTTCAGGGATTTTATTTGTCGCTAATGCTTCCTTTAACAATTTAGGCAAGGCCAAATATTCAACCTTATTTAACGTGGGTAAAGCCACTGTGGGCACTATCCCTTTTGTGTATTTTGGCGCCCAATGGGGTGGAGTATATGGAGTGCTTGTTGGCCAAGCAATAGGCTCGATTATCTTTGGTGTATTGGGTGTCGTGGTGGCTTATCGACTAGTCGATAAAGTGCAAAATATGGCGACAGGTAGTGTGTCTGCGAGTGAGTTGCGCGAGAGCGTCACACAAGCGGAAGATAAGACAGAGTTTGATGAGGAATTAAGCTTAAGTAGTCAAAATCCCATGTCATCATCATGCGCTAACATGGCAATGGTGAATGAAGAGCAAGATTGCGTTGCGAGTAATAAAGTGGCTGAGCTTATTGGTACAGACGAGAAAGCGTCAACCAAGTAAGCTCAATCTAACGAAGCGCATAGTGATGCAAAAGAGTGAGTTGGCTTGAGGTCAACTCGCTAACCGTAAAATGGGCTAGCTTGCAGGTTTTGCTTTTTCTTCGTTTGTTTCTGCTGTATCAGCAGCTGAAAGGTCAGCTTCTGCGGTGCCTTCTGTTGCAAGTAATGCTTGCTCAGCGGCTTCAGCCTCTAGTTTCGCTTGCTGTTCAGCACGCTCTGCTTTAGACACATATTTTTTGATCGTAGGCGCAGTGTGCTTATTAAGGCGAGCCTTGGCACGTTTAGCGGTCTTTTTGATCATCTTCTGTTTTCTGTTCATGAGTTCTCTACGATATGTCGTCTATAGTATGACAATTGTGGCACATTAGGCGCCAAGCTAGAAATCGGATGCGGATTTTACCCTAAACGCGCCGCTATCGCTACCGTCGTGTTTATTACAACTTGATTACTTTTTAAGGAGTGAGGTTAGCGTAAAAATGATGTACCGCAGATTACTAACAGATTAAAATGGCTTCAAAGCATCAATAGTGGTGCAGCCATGAGTTATTGCAGTATGAATCCACCAAACAGTATTACTTTTTTCAGCCGATTTGAAGCCGATATTTTAGCCGGTAAAAAAACCATTACCCTGCGTGATGAGTCTGAGTCTTTCTATCAAGCGGGCCAGCGTGTGAGCGTGTCTAACTTAGAAGATGGTCGCTGTTATGGTGAGCTTGATATCCTCTCTGTTAGCCGCGTGGCTTTTGATGACTTAAATTACACCCACGCAGAGCAAGAAAATATGAGTTTAGCTGAGCTTAAAACCTTAATTAGGCAAATTTATCCTGGTATTGAAGCGCTGTACTTAATTCACTTTAAGTTAGTTTGATGCAATTTAAATGGGTTTAATTCTTTGTAAACTCGTTTAGTTCAACTTCTTAGTCGTTATTTTTTCACTAAATTATTTTAGTGTGCGGTTATTCAAAACTCTGGTTTTTGAATAACGATAGTTCATGCAAAATCCCAAAGCAGACAGTAGACTTGTGTTATTCAACTGAATAATACGGTCTATGTCGCTGATGACAACTGAGCCCTCTAAAAAAGCAGAGCAAGCAGACGTACGTGCGAATCTTATTTGCGCCGCCTATACGTGTTTCACAGCCTCTGATTATGACAAGGTTAGCATTCGACAAATTAGCGAGTTAGCTGGCGTTAATATGGCGATGATCCGTTATTACTTTGGTAGTAAGCTGGGTTTATTTGAAGCGATGGTGAGCGAGCATATACAGCCGATTCATCGCCGCGCTAAAGCCTTACAACAATCCCATGATAAACCGACCTTGGCAGATATCATGGGGGAGTTTTACCAAACAATGATCCCCAATCCTGAGTTTCCGCGTTTTCTGTTTCAGTTGATGAACTCGGAGCACTCTGTCGAGGCTAAAGGGGTCATTTTTAAATTGTTTGAGCCAATCGCTGAACTGACTCCCATGCCACATAAATTATTAGAAGGATGGGGAGAGCTTGATCCACAAATGCTGAAAATGTCGTTACTGAGCTTAATGATTTTCCCCTTTGTCATGCCAATTCCAATGGCAAAACTACATGGTTATCAACTTAATGAAGAATTTTATCAACAATTGGCCAAACACAATATTGCGCTGCTCGAAAACGGGATCTGTGGAGGAAAGCGCTAATGTCTAGCTTTAAAGGTAAGCGCTGGTATTTTTTCCCTGCATTGGCAGTTGGCTTTGTGGTGCTGATTTTAGTGGTTAAGTTACGTAGTCATCCGCCACTAGAGTTGCAGTCTGAGCCGAGAAAATTAGTTGAAGTGACCACACTTAAGCAAGTCCCGGTTATTGCTCAAGTTGATGCGTTTGGTCGGGTTAGTCCTAAAATTCAGTGGCAGTTATTACCTGAAGTGGGCGGACGTGTGGTGTATAAGCATCCTGATCTCGCAGTGGGTAAAATCCTCGCTAAAGACACCTTATTATTATCTATTGACCCACTTGATTACCAAATTCGCCTGTCTCAAGCACAAGCAGACCGTAAAGCCCTTGAAGGTCAGCTTGCCGGTAAAGCGTTGCAACTTAAAAATCTACAGCTATCACTACAAATCGAAAATAATCGCTACGACTTAGTTAAATCAGATTTAAAGCGTAAAGAGACATTACGTAAGCAAAATTTGATTTCGCAATCAGAACTTGATGGTGAAAGGCAAAACCTTTTAGCGCAGCAGCAAAAACTGCAAGAATTAGATAACAGCTTAAATCTAATGCCGAATGAAACTGACATTCTGAAGGCGCAGTTACAGCAAGCTATTGCCCGAGAACAAGAAGCCCAGAGTCAGCTAACTAAGACAGAAATTAGATTACCTTTTGAAGGCCGTGTGGCCGAAGTGAATGTTGAAGCCAGCCAAGTGGTGTCGCCACAGCAAATTCTTGCGCGTATTAATGGCATTGAGACCATGGAAGTTGAAGCGCAGGTCTCGTTAGGCGATGTGATGACATTAATGAAAACCGTTAATCAACCCAAAGTAGAAAAGGGACAACTGCCTCGCGCTGAAGCGTTAGGACTAACGGCCGAGATCACCCTGAAAGGCGCGACATATTCATTTAACTGGCCGGCAGCAATTAATCGTATTGGCGAAACCGTTGATCCAACGCTTGCGACGGTAAGTGTGGTTTTGCAGGTAGAGCAAGAGTATCGCGAGCTTAAAATTGGTCAGTCACCACCGCTGGTTAATGGCATGTTTGTTAGCGCTCGGATCAAAGGCGGCGAGCGTAACTACTGGATGGTGCCTGAGCGTGCATTACATGGCGATAAACTTTATATCATGAATCAAGATAACCGATTGCAAATTATTGATGTACAAGTGCTATTTCGTCAAGAAGGCCAAGCTGCTGTACAAGGTGCGTTAGTTGAAGGCATGCAGTTAGTACTGACCGATCTTATTCCAGCAGTTAATGGCATGGCGCTGCGCACTAAAAGTAATGATGTTAGCGGATCTGAGCCTGCAAATGAGGAGACGCAGCCGTGATCGGTTTTTTTGTTCGCCATCCAACCGCAACAACGTTATTGATGTTAGCGTTTATTGTGCTAGGTATTAAGGCGTTACCCGAGCTTAAACGTGAAACATTTCCCGAGTTTTCAAAAAACTACATTAGTGCTCAAGTCGTACTTCCAGGTGCGTCGCCGCAAGATGTAGAAGAAAACCTCTGCCTGAGAATGGAAGATGCGGTAGACAGTCTCGGCAGCATTACTGAAACCAAATGTGACGCGCTAGAAGGCGTGGCACGCATGACATTAAAGCTTGAAGATAATGCCGACCTTGGGCGTAGCTTGGTTGACGTGCAAACTAAAATTTCGGCGATTAAAGATTTCCCGGCTGAAATTGAGCCGCCAATTGTTGAGGAGCTAGACTTTAACGAACGCATTATCGACATAGCCGTATCAGCCTCTACCAGCAAACCAGAGCTTAAAGCTTATGCCGAGGACTTAAAACGTCGCTTAAAGTTAGATACCAGTATTAGCCAAGTTGAGATTGCTGGCTTTTCTCAACATCAATTATTGGTAGAAGTCTCACTCGGTGCAATCAAGCGCTTAGGTATGAGCGTTGCTGATGTAGCTAATCAAATTGAGCAACAAAACGTGCAGCTACCGAGCGGAACTGTTGAAACGGCCAGTAAGAATATATTAATTCGGTTCGATCAACGTGAAGTTGAACCAGAGCGCCTTGGTAATATCGTTATCCGCTCAAATGCCCAAGGCGGGGTAGTGCGGCTACGGGATATTGCCACTATCACTGATAGATTTGAGCTAGATGAAGAAAGTATTCGCTTTGATGGTGAGCAAGCGGCTATTTTGACCGTGTTTAAGAATAAATCGCAAGATTCACTGCGCCTTAAAGAGGAGGTGATCGGCTTCTTAGACGCTGAGAAACTGCGCACGCCAAACGGTATCACCATCAGTACCTCTAATGATTTGAGCTCACTATTGTGGGATCGCTTAACCATGCTGATTAAAAATGGCTGGCAAGGTGTAGTGTTAGTCTTTTTATGCATGTGGTTATTTTTTAGTTTGCGTTACTCATTCTGGGTGGCAATGGGTTTACCTGTTGCCTTTATGGGTAGCTTGTTCTTTATGGCGCAAGTTGGATTAACCATAAACATTATGACGCTGGTGGCATTCTTAATGGCTATCGGCATCATGATGGATGATGCGATTGTGATTGCCGAATCGATTGCGGCGCACATTGAGCGGGGTATGAATAAGGCTGATGCCGTTATTCAAGGAGTAAAACGTGTATTGCCTGGGGTAGTGTCATCGTTTTTAACCACAGTTTTCATCTTTTCCAGTATCGCTTTTATGGAAGGCGATATGGGTAAAGTACTTAGAGTGATCCCGCAAACTTTGCTGCTTATTTTAACCGTAAGTTTAGTGGAAGCCTTCTTAATTTTACCAAATCACTTAGCTCATGCCGCTAAAGGTAAAGCGCGCAAAACCAGCCGCTTTAAACAAAAGTTTAATCAAAAGTTTGAGTATTTTAGAACGGTGCAATTGGTAGCAGCAGTTGAGTGGGTGATTAACTGGCGTTATGTATTTATGGGCTCAGTGATAAGCCTGCTACTTATCTCAATTTCGTTAGCCGCGGGTGGCGCGGTTAAATTTATCGGTTTCCCAGAGCTTGATGGCGATGTTGCTGAAGCGCGAATTATATTGCCGCCAGGATCAACGCTTGAACAAACTGAATTTGTGGTTAATCGGGTAGTGAGTGTTGCACGCGAGCTGGATGATAAATACAGCCAAAAAGAAGACAATCAAAGACTGATTCAACATATTACCGAGCGGTTTAACTTTAACGCTGATGCTGGAGAAAGCGGCGCTCACGTGGCAACGGTTAAGATTGATTTATTGAGCGCGGAGATCCGCCAGACGCTAATCAATACCTTTATCCGCGAATGGCAGCAAGGCGTGGGGGAACTGGTTGATCCAATTGCGATTGTTTACAAGCAAGGTGCAATGGGCCCTGCTGGCCGCGCGATTGAAATTCGGGTACGCGGTGACGATTTAGGCGAGCTAAAATCTGCGTCAATTGAAGTGCAGCAATATTTGCAGGGCTTTAATGGTGTGTCGGGTGTGATGGACAGCATGCGTCCGGGTAAAGCCGAAATCTTGATGACCTTAAAACCGGGAGCGGAAGCTTTTGGGGTTAACGGTATGATGCTCGCCAGTCAGCTTCGCGGTGCGTATTTCCATCAAACTGCTGATAACATTCAAGTGGGGCCAGAGAGCATTCAAATTGATGTGCAGCTGGATAAAGTCGATGCCGCTAAACTTGAAAACTTGGCTAATTTCCCTATCACTATTGGCAGTGCTGGTGAGCAGGTGCCATTATCGGCGGTGGCTGATTTTAAATGGCAGCGAAATTACGTCAAAATTTCACGTCTAGACGGTATGCGCTTTGTCACCATTACCGGCGAAGTGGATACTCACTTAGCCAATGCCAGCGAGATTAATAAGGCCTTTAGGGACGAGTTATTACCAGAGCTTAAACAGCGCTACCCTGGGATCAGAGTAAGCTATGAAGGTGAAGTCAAAGAGAGTGCAACCACCCAAAACTCAATGGCGAGTGGCTTTATTGTTGGCCTATTAGCGGTATTTGCCATCTTAAGCTTGCAGTTTAAGAGCTATATCGAACCCTTAGTGGTGATGGCGGTTATTCCGCTTGGTTTGATTGGCGTACTCTGGGGCCACTTATTGCTAGGTTACTCAATGAGTATGCCATCAATACTTGGTTTTGTTGCGTTGGCAGGGGTAGTGGTTAACGATTCGATTTTGTTGGTGCAATATATTCGTTACCATGTGGAAGAGGGCCAATCGGTGCATGAGGCGGTAGTGAGTGCTAGCAAAGAGCGTTTTAGAGCGGTATTTATTACGTCCTTAACCACGGCCGCCGGTATGTTACCACTGTTACTTGAAACCAGTATTCAAGCGCAGGTACTGCAACCTCTTGTGGTGTCTATGGTGTTCGGTATTTTCGCATCAACCGCACTAGTACTGTTTATGGTGCCCGCCTGCTACGCAATTTTAGAAGACTTTGGCAAGGTGAGTTTTAGTAAAAAAGACGAAGCAATAAAAGCTTAATCTTGAGTACTCACTGAGTATTATCCTGAGTAAGCCGATAGATAGAACAAAGGCGCTAACTGCAAAAGTTAGCGCCTTTTTTATCGTTAATCTGCAATCAGCGGATTTTAGCTACGTGACCGCTGTTGCTTTATTATATTTTAGTGCTTTATTACATTTTGCTGAGCATATTGAGTGTAATAGCGACAGAGTTATCTGCGGTGGTTTGTTTCGCATCTTCGTAGGTTAAATGCGCAGAACCATCAGCTTTATCTGAGATGGTGCGAATAACGACTAGCGGAATGTTGAACATATCGGTCACTTGCGCAACCGCAGCGCCTTCCATCTCAACGGCGATAGCATTGAATTCCTTAAGTAGCATGTTAACCACAGCTTTGTCTGCAATAAACTGATCGCCCGTTGCGATAATGCCTGAGTGAACACGCGTTTTACCCACAGACTCCTCTGCAGCGTTAAGTGCTAACGCTTGTAACTTTTTATCGGCATAGAATAAGCGGTCATCATAGCCATCAAGCTGACCTTTTGGCGCGCCAAAGGCGGTTAAGTCGACGTCGTGCTGTACCAGTGCCGTTGAAATTACAACATCGGCGACATTGAGTTCCGCTCCCGCTGCGCCAGCAATACCCGTGAAAATAATACTGTTTACATCAAACTGGTTAATCAGCACATAAGTGGTGATCGCGGCATTGACTTTGCCCACACCAGAGCGAGCCACAACCACAGGTTTACCTTGGATAAAGCCTGTGTAATAAGTATTTTTGGCTACAGTATGAGTTTGGCGCTGATTAATTTCAGGTAGCAGCTTTTCAATTTCAGCATCCATTGCGCCTAAAATCGCGATGGGTTGTGAGCTAGTAGCGGTATCTGCAGGTTTTGCTTGAGTATTAATAGTCATAAGTGATGAAAGTAGCGTGATAATAACAGCAGCGGTGCGCATCTTAGTGGGATTCCAGAGAGTTTAGATGCGCGCATCATAATCACATCGTTTGAGAGAGTAAATGTGGGGCACGCTTATATTCTCTTAACGTGAAGTGACTAAGGCATAGTCATCATCCAATTTAATTAAACATTGGTATGGGGCCGTTTCGCAATTATAGGTATCAAGCAAGATATTTTAAAATCATGCCAACCATACATCTGATCGAATCTGAATGTTCAATTAAGGCAATGTAGGCAAAAGTATATAATAGTTAAGTAATTGATTTTAATTTCGAAATAATAGTTAAAGAGCTTATGTTAGATGATGCCTATCCAGACGTTGATTGGTTACGCTAAGGCTTGAATAGCGGTGTTTGCTCCATAGAGTTAAAGAATGTGCCCTTCATTGTTGGGCTAAATAGATCTAGGTTTTGATAGGCTCACACAAAAGTAAAATCTAACACTCACAAGCACCGAAGGAGTATGGTTATGAAAAGAGTTATATATCTTTTAACTTATGTTTTATTGTGCGCATCAGCATCAGCATCAGCATCAGTGGACTCTCTCCCTACAGTCAATAAATATTCTGATATGCAAACATTTGGCAGTGTTATTGTTCAGTGTCCAATAGATAAAACATGGAAAACTGTCGACAATGTAAAAAGCTGGTTTGAATCGGTATTAGGTGATTTTTTGGTTAGCATTAAAGTCACTGGAGGAAACAGAGAGCTAGAAACTATTGTTAATTATGAAGTTGATACAGGGACTGGACAGGAAAATGCAACTGGTCAGAGTGAAGAGCGACTGATTGTACTTTCCGATTATAATTATCAATTGGTGACAACATTTAATCGCTCGACCTTACCTCTGATGCCATGGACGACGAAAGTCACATTGGAAAAAGTTACCTTTATAGATAAACCTGTTGATTACACGCTTATTAAATTTTCTCAGTCAGGGAGTATAAATGTTCCTCCGAGTAGGAAAGAAGCAACAAAAGCCAAAATACAAAAACTTTTTAATACTGTGTTTGCGCCGTCGTTAAAGGAGAAGTTTGATGGTTGCTCTTAGTGCATTAAGCTCTGTTAACGCCTTTTAAGGGGGCATAACACTGAGTTGTTTAAATAGCTGATAAAGTTGGAATAAGTATTGTCGCTTCACTGAATTTAGGCTCTTTACCTAAATGGACTTACCTAGATAATAAAGCCCACGGTTTTCCCATGGGCTTTTATTTTTTAAGAATCAAATTTAGTGAGATCCGCTTCATTAGCACCATCATTGCATTCTCCGCGGATTGTGCCGCGATCATACTGAATACTTCGATAAAGTTCGATATAGCCATCGCGGCAATAACCATTCATCTTTATTGTTTGCTGCAAACCATGTTCAATTTGCGCAGTCCAGCCACTTAAGTCGGGCCCTTGATAGCGCTTTTTAGAGCGTGAACGCTTTTTCTGATTTGAGCGAACTTCGTGAGGTAAAGCCGCTGTTTGTGATTTTGGTAACGACAATAAGGCGCGATAGGTAAATAGCTTAAGGCCATTACTTTTGATATCAGTTCTAAAAGAGTCGGTCACCAAGCCTGCAAACTCCTCCGGATTAATTTCAGGCTTGCTACTACTGCATGCACTGAGTAATAGGGTAAAGGCAAGTGCGCTAAGGTGTTTAGTAGCCTTATGAGGTAAACAAGCGCCTCTTTTACGAGGGGAAATGATTAAATTTGGTAAGTTAGCTGTCATATTTTTATTCTAGTTTTTAGGCTAATTTTTATTATTAGTCATCAGCATAACGTATATTGAAGTAAGTTAGCAGTATGATTACAGGATTTTACCGCCAATGGATGCAAGTGTTACTCAATTTTGGTTTGAAAGGGTTAACAATATTGATTGGATATTTACGGCTGGAGATTTTGCAGCGTTATTTTTGCTAGTTTTGTGGCTTTGGGTTTTATGGCCTACAGCAGAGTTGGCAAGGTTATTAAAAAATCCACCAAGACAATCTCAAATCCTGATTGCAACAGTCAGTTTAACAGGCCTGTGGCTGCTCAATGCAAATGTCACTGCAGGGATCCATATTCATTTCTTAGGCCTTGTTGTATTAATGCTAATGTTTGGCTGGAGACTGGCGACTTTGATTGCATTACCTCCCACGCTGTTTTTTAGTCTTTTTGTATTTAAGCTACCTGCAGAGTTTGCTGTATATGCATTACTTGGTGTGTGTTTACCAATTTTTGGCTGTTTTTTACTGTATAGCCAAATGTTTAAGTATCTACCACATCAACTATTTATCTATATATTTTGTGGCTCTTTCCTTAATGGCTTCCTGTCTATTGTGTTTCATATATTAGCTTGGGCAGCTTGGTTATCGGTATCGACGGACTATAGTTGGGAGTTCTTAAGCGATAATTACTTAGTGCTTATTCCCTTACTTGGGTTTCCCGAGGCGTTGCTTAACGGCATGGCGATAACTTTGTTAGTGGTGTATCGCCCCGACTGGTTATATGACTATTCTGATAGAACCTACCTTTGGAAGAAGTGACACTTAATTTAGCTGCGCCCAGCCCTGTATTTAGGGCATTCATCAGCAATTGTTAACCACTTTAACTGACTATCTGTATAGATATGATAATTCGGGCTAATTGAGCTTGGGTCATCAAGGCTAGTAATGCTTAATGTGAGGTAGTCTGGGTAGCGTAAATCACGAAAGCTGATTTGAGTGCCGCAGTGCTGGCAAAACCCCCGCCTTACATGTTCAGATGAGGCATATTCTTTTGGCTGTTGATTAAGCCAATTAACTTGTTCACGTTTAAAGTCCATCCAAGCTCCCACTACGGAACCCGTACTTTTTTGACATTGGCGGCAATGGCACAAGTCTGCATCAAACGGCATCGCATTAACTCGATATCGAATTGCACCGCAAAGACAGCTGCCGTTGAGTAGGGGTAGCATGTTGGCTCCTGTTTTAAGTAAAATTGATATGCATTTGTTTTGCTATAAGTCATTGATATAAATTTAGCATGTTCAAGTGGTTTTTAGCCAATAACCGTTAGTTTGAACTGGGCATAATATTTATTCAAAGCAGCTATTCATCATGCTACTCATAACAGCTAGGACTTGGAGTCCACGATGGACCAAGCGATTGCAATCTTAATGCTTATTGCAGTGTGTTATTTGTATAACGAACTTCGTAGTACCCGCAGCAAACCATCAATTGTTGAAAGAAAATTGGATTGTGTATTAGAAGATAAAGGCATTCTTTTTGATAAAAAGACCTTTGTCGCCAAAGAAGTGCTTAGCATGTTGCAGCCTGGTAAAAGGCTAAAGGCTTGTACCAACATGAGCCTTAAACAGGTTTAAGCGTTGTTAACAGCCTTGAGCTAAATCAGTTGCTGTAAGCTCAGTTCGCAGTCGTGGGCGAAGAAAGCTAACACTCCAAAGCTAAATATAGATCTGAACTAAACTCCTAAATCAAATAAAAAACTAACTCAAATTCGTGTGTTTTTTTACAAAGCTTAAATTATCAGCTGTTTTAATGTTTTAGAGCAGCGTGAATCCCTGAATTTATTAATAAATAGATAATTTAATGTTGGTCAATTGGGTTTGAGTTACTTCTTGTCTTCTTAGGTGTTACTCTTTTCTAACACTTACTTTTTTAAATTGAGGTTTCTACTTTTTATCGGTCTATTTTTTGATGATTATTTAGTTAATAAGCGCTAATTATCACCATTTCTCTAAAACAGTGATAAGTCCTTCGTTAATCACATTAATTGACTCAACTGGGTGTTATTGTGCTGCAAAGAATCAAAGTGGTCGTTATTCCACTTAATATAAAAAGTCTGGGATGGAGCTAGGGTGTTGAACAAAAAGAAAAAGTTTTATAAAAATATCGGATTCCAAGTGGTTGTAGCCATGGTTTTAGGCGCAATCGTTGGTATGGTGATGGGACATGATGCCTCTATATTTGCTCCGCTAGGGACATTTTTCATTCACTTAATTAAAATGTTAGTGATCCCGTTAGTTGCCGTTTCAATTATTGCCGGTGCAGCAAGCTTAGGTGCGGGCCCGTCAGCAGGTAAGGTCGGTATTGGTACTATCGCTTTCTTTATGGCGACGTCAGCATTGGCTGTGACCTTAGCACTAGTGATGGGCGAATTTTTCCAGCCAGGTGTGGGCATGGACTTTTCACAGCATACTGCTGGTCTCGCTGCGGTAACGGCTGAGCAGGGCGCACTGCCAGGTGTGGCTGACACCATTATTGGTATGATCCCAACTAACGTATTTGAAGCACTGACAGGCGGCAATATTTTACAGATCTTAGTATTCTGTATCTTCTTTGGTATCGCACTGACTAAAGTGAATCAAGAAGCGGCTAAGCCAATTACTTCTGCACTGAATACAATCGTTGAAGCCTTCATTTGGATGATCAACATCGTAATGCTAATTGCCCCTATTGGTGTATTTGGTTTGATGGCTGATTCTGTTGGTACTTTCGGTTTCCAGTCACTGACAGTGGTGCTAAACCTATTCGTGGTTTATGTTGCTGCAATCTTGATTTATGGCTTTATCTTCTTCCCACTGATGGTGAAGTTCTTCTCTAATGTACCGGTTGGTAAATTCCTATCGGCAATGAAGAAGCCACAAGCGCTAGCTATGTCTACCGCTTCATCTATGGCTGCGCTGCCAGTTAACATCGAAGTGTGTGAGAAAGAGCTAGGCGTTTCTAAGTCGACTGCTGCATTCGTATTGCCATTAGGCGCTACGATTAACATGAGTGGCAACGCGATTTATTATGGTTTAGTAGCGGTATTCTTTGCGCAAATGTTCAATGTTGAATTAGGTCTTGCGGCTTATGTGGCGATCATCTTCACCTCGACATTAGGCGCAATTGGTCAAGCTGGTGTGCCGGGTCCATCATTCCTGGTTATTGCGGTATTAGTGGCGGCAGGTATTCCAATTGAAGGTCTACCACTATTGTTTGCTTTAGACCGTGTGTTTGACATGATCAGAACAACACTCAACATTACTGGTGATGCAGTTTGTGCTGTGGTAATTGATAAGTTCAATCCAGAGACTGAGGCTGTTGTTGAAAGTGTAGAAGCTACAGCTAAAAGTTAATCTTAGAGTTGATGAGAAATTGTTTTAATTGCTAGGCTCGACACCGTTTAGAAACGGTTAGTTAGCAAAACAAAAAAATTAGCAGTAGAACATTAGCAACAATACTAAATCCTCTATTCAATAAGTTTGAATGGGGGATTTTTTTTAGTCGATTTTGCTGCCTGATTAATCAACGTGTAACCTAAGAATTTCATTTAATCTAGCTTGCTAAAGTTGCTGGAGCTATTGATTTTTAGAGTGAAAGCTCCTCTACAGTGATAACCTTAATCAGTGTCCTAGCTATTCGGATTTCCTATTTGGTCATGCTCGGTGATTAAGCTATAAACCCAATATATCTGACGCTGAACGTGCGCTTAAACTGCAGCGGCGAATAGTTGGCAAGACTAGCCAGAACAATATCTGTTCGAGCTAGAATTGCCGTAGCAACATTTTATAAAGTCTCATTCAGTAATAGCTAAAGTGTGACCATTCCCCTGCTTGTAAACATGGTTTCTGCGAGCTAATGTCGATTATTTTTGTGGAAAGAGCGATTGATTGCGCTTAGTGAGTAAATATTCTTCATGAATGTCGTCGGTTTAGTTGTTCTTTGTTTTATATCAAAAAAAAACAGCTTTGATCGAAATAAGTGCTTAAGGTCTGCTAACTGTATGACAAATGGTCTTTGTTGTGTTGTTTGAACTGTGTCATATTTCATCAGTTTGTGGGATGTGACTTCAGTTTTACGTCTGACTTTTATCTTAAGTTATTGTTGAATATAGAATTAACTTAATGAAATTCTGTTGGTGACTTGTTGGTATGTCAAAAGTTGTTTAACGTCGATTTTTACGTATTAAAACTACATAAAGCGTTATTTATTCAACCAGTTCAGGCGTTGCGTCACACTAATTACCTCGAAAACCTGATTTTTTGTCGGTAACTTACAAATTTGACCGGAAAGTGTGAAGTTCAACTCGGAATATTAGTTAACAAAGATTTACTATTGGGTATCCAAACTTTTAACGGTTGATTTTAGTGATGGCAGGTTTCTCAAACCAAGTTATAACAATCAAAAAGGGCTTAAATGTGCCCATAGCCGGCGCACCTAAACAAGTGATTAATGACACTAAGTCATCGACACATGTTGCCTTATTGGGTGAAGAATATATTGGCTTAAAGCCAACTATGCTGGTTGAAGAGGGTGACATTGTCCAAAAGGGCCAAGCGCTTTTTGAAGACAAGAAAACCCCCGGTGTCATTTATACCGCTCCCGCGAGTGGCAAGATCGTTGCTATTAACCGCGGCGAACGCAGACTATTCCAATCAATCGTTATTGAATGCAATGATGATGCGCCTAAAACCTTTGCACCTTGCAAAGCGTTTAACGAGTTAAGCCGAGAAGATGTTCAAGCCAAGTTAGTAGAAAGTGGCCTTTGGACAGCATTACGTACGCGTCCTTTCTCTAAAGTGCCTCAATTAAATACATCGCCTGCTGGCATCTTTGTAAGCGCAATGGATACCAATCCATTGGCGGCTGAGCCTAGATTGATTATTGCTGAGCAAACTGAAGCATTTGCCGCTGGTTTACAAATTCTAAGCCTACTGACCGACGGTAAAGTACATTTATGTCAGGAGGCTGGTGAGTCTTTGCCTGGCCACGATCTTGCTAAAGTGAGCAACCATTTCTTTGCGGGTGTGCATCCTGCAGGCATCGTTGGTACCCATATTCATTTCGTCTTACCTGCAAGTCTAGAGCGCCCAGTGTGGCACCTTGGCTATCAAGACGTTATTGCCTACGGCAAACTCTTTTTAACTGGTGAGCTTTATACCGACCGTGTTGTGGCGTTAGCTGGTCCTGATGTAATTAATCCACGTCTTATCCGCGTTCAAGCGGGGGCAAAGCTATCAGAAGTGGTTGCTGGCGAGTTAAATGAGGGCAATTCACGTGTGGTGTCTGGTTCAGTATTATCGGGTCACACCGCAAAAGGGCCTCATGATTTCTTAGGTCGCTTTAATAACCAAATCAGTGTGCTGCAAGAAGATGCTAAACATCAAGTGCTTCCTTGGGTACGTGGTGGTTCGCAAAAGTTCTCTATTACGCGTGCGGTAACGTCACGTTTAAAAGGCGCTAAGCAGCTATTTGATTTTACCACTCACACCGGTGGTTCAGCTCGCGCCATGATGGCATTTGGTCAGCTTGATCGCGTGATGCCACTTGATATCTTACCGACCTTACTCGTTAGGGACTTAGTGGTTCGTGATACGGATGAGGCGCAGCAACTTGGTGCACTTGAGCTAGATGAAGAAGATTTAGCACTGTGTACGTTTGTTTGCCCTGGCAAGTACGACTTCGGTAAAGAGTTACGTGCTTGTTTAGAGATTATTGAGAGGGAAGGGTAATGAGTCAGCAAGATAAAAAGCCTGATATCCAAGAAGATTATTATGCGCCGGGCAGTTCAGTTAAGGGCTATTTAAGTTCATTACTGATTGCTCGTGGCCGCAGCACTCAAGGCAAAGTCCATATTCGTGACGCCATTGATGTTAAACGTACCATGACTATTGTCGGCTTATGTTTATTGCCAGCCATTTTGTTTGGTATGTACAACATCGGCCTGCAAGCACAAATTGCCGTGGCTTCAGGTTTAGCTACCGCTGATGTTTGGCAGCTAGCGATTTTTAACTTTGTCTTTGGTGGCTTGAGTGAACAAACCGGTATTGTGGGTTTATTTGCTTATGGTCTGAGCTTTTATGCACCTATCTACCTAACTGCGTTGGCGGTGAGCCTGTTTTGGGAAATGGTATTTGCCAAGGTGCGTGGCCAAGAGTTGCATGAAGGTTTCTTTGTTACTGCACTATTATTCACCCTGATTTTACCTGTATCAACGCCGCTGTGGCTGGTGGCTATGGGTATTACCTTTGGCGTGATCATGGCAAAAGAAGTATTTGGTGGCATGGGCTACAACTTCTTAAACCCTGCGTTAGCCGGTTTAGCCTTTATCTACTTTGCTTACCCGTCACAGGTGACAACGGTAAGTCAGTTAGTTGCGGTTGACGGATTCTCAGGTGCAACCACCTTAATGCAAACGGCGGCGGGCAAGGTCAGCTTTGCTGATTACGCTTGGTTTAATGCCTTTAGCGACCCTAACTGGTGGAACGCGTTCTTTGGTTTTACCGTGGGTGCGATTGGTGAAACCAGTACGTTGGCATTATTGATTGGTGGTGGCTTCCTTATTCTTACTCGTTTAGCTGACTGGCGCATTGTTGCTGGCGTGCTGTTTGGCATGATCTTAACTGCCACAATGTTCAATGTGATTGGTTCAAGCAAAAACGATATGTTCGCAATGCCTTGGACATGGCACTTGGTCACCGGTGGTTTTGCTCTGGGTATGATGTTTATGGCAACCGATCCGGTAACCACTTCATACACCCGTAAAGGCAAAGTGGCTTACGGCTTGTTGATTGGTTTTATGACCGTACTTATTCGTGTAGTTAACCCGAAAATGCCAGAAGGCATCATGTTGGCGATTTTATTTGCCAACCTATGGGCACCTATTTTCGATTACCTGGTGGCGAAAGCAAACATCAAGCGGAGACTAAAACGCCATGGCAATTAAGAAAGATTCTTTTGTAGGCACCATGATTTTCACGGTGACCTTATGTCTATTGTGCTCATTTATGATCACAGGTACTGCTGAAGTACTTAAAGAGCGCAAGCTAGTGAAAAAGCGCGATGAATTGATGCGTAACGTGTTGATTGCAGCTGATGTCGATCTTAGCGGTCAAGATTTCAGAGCCTTGTTCAAAAAAGACGTTAAGCCGCTTTTAGTGTCAATCGACACGGGTGAAGCCGTTAGCGATGCAACAGTGATGGATTTTGATCCGCGCATGGCATCAATTAATCCAGAAACGTCAATCAAACTTGAGAAAAAGCAAGATAAAGCCAAGATCAAAACCCGCGCAAATCAAGTGCGCGTGTTTAAAGTCTTTAATGACAGCGGCGAGTTAACCAGCGTCGTTTTACCGATTTACGGTAAAGGCTTATGGTCGATGGTATACGGCTTTGTGGCGCTCAAACCTGATTTAAATACTATTGAAAACGTCGTGTTTTATGAGCACGGTGAAACTCCAGGTATTGGTGACTTTCTTAATGATGCCGAGTGGACCAATCAATGGCATAACAAGCAGATTTTTGACGACAAAGGCAAGGTTGCTTTTAAAGTGGTTAAAGGTGGAGCTAAAGAAGGCGATATTCATGGTATTGACGCTGTGAGTGGTGCAACCATGACTGGACGCGGCGTACAACGTTCAATTCAGTTCTGGTTTGGTAGCGAAGGTTTCGAAGCTTTCTTCAAAAAATTAAAAGCGTCGGAGGTATAACGGATGAGTACTCAATCTATTTCGACTCGCGAAATGCTAACAGGGCCAATTTTTGCTAATAACCCAGTAGCAATGCAGGTGTTGGGTGTTTGTTCGGCTTTGGCGGTAAGTAACTCAATGCAAACTGCATTGGTGATGACGCTAGCGGTGACCTTTGTACTGGTGTTCTCGAACTTGATTATTTCAAGCATACGTTCACTTATCCCAAATAGCGTGCGTATTATCGCGCAAATGACAGTGATTGCATCACTGGTGATTGTGGTTGATATGGTGCTACAAGACGTAGCCTATGAACTATCACGTCAGTTATCGGTATTCGTTGGTTTGATTATTACCAACTGTATCATCATGGGCCGTGCAGAAGCATTTGCCATGAAAAACCCGCCGCATTTAGCCGTGGTAGATGCCGTCGGTAACGCGTTAGGTTATGGCGTAATTTTATTAGGTGTGGCGTTTGTTCGTGAATTACTGGGCAGTGGCACACTATTTGGTCATGAAATCCTAAAGACGGTTGAGAATGGCGGTTGGTACCTTGCGAACGAAATGTTCAAGTTACCTCCAAGTGCCTTCTTCTTAATTGGCTTAATGATTTGGTCAATCAACGTCATTCAACGTAAGCGAGGCTAAGGGCTGATGGAACATTATATTAATCTGTTTGTACAAGCCGCGTTTATCGACAACATGGCGCTGTCTTTCTTTATGGGCATGTGTACCTTCTTAGCGGTATCAAAAAAGGTATCAACCTCTTTTGGCCTAGGTGTCGCCGTTATTGTGGTAATGACCTTGGCTGTACCGCTTAACCAGTTGATTTACGCCAATATTCTGGCGCCAGGCGCACTCGCTTGGGCGGGTTACCCTGCATTGGATTTAAGCTACCTGCAGCTAATTACCTTTATTGGTGTGATCGCAGCCTTAGTGCAGATCTTGGAAATGTTTTTAGATAAATACATTCCTGCACTGTATGACTCGTTAGGTATTTTCTTACCTTTGCTAACCGTTAACTGCGCGATTTTCGCAGGGGTTATCTTTATGGCAAACCGCGACTATAACCTTGCAGAGTCAACGGTATTTGCTATGGGTTCAGGCTTTGGTTGGGCAATGGCGATTGTGATGCTAGCGGGTCTGCGTGAGCGCATGAAGTTCCATGCTATTCCTGAAGGCTTACAAGGCATTGGTATTGTATTTATTACCACGGGCTTGATGGCGTTAGGCTTTATGGCTTTCTCCGGTATTTCTATTTAAGGCTGTTTGAGTTTTTAAACCTTAATGAAAACGAATTAAACAAAAGGTAGATTCGATGGAAATGGCAATTGGTATCGGTATGTTCACGTTTGTGGTGAGTATATTGGTAATGGTGATTTTATTCGCCAAGAGCAAACTGGTGTCTACGGGTGATGTGAATATCCGTATTAACGACGACCCTGAAAAAAGTATTTCAACCCAAGCGGGTGACAAGCTTTTAGGCGCGTTAGCGGGTAAAAATATCTTTATTCCGTCAGCCTGTGGTGGCGGTGGTACATGTGGTCAATGCCGCGTTAAAGTAAAATCTGGCGGCGGCGAGATCTTAGCCACAGAGCGTGACCATATAAATAAGAAAGAAGCTAAAGAAGGTTGTCGCTTAGCGTGTCAGGTATCGGTGAAAACCGATATGGAACTTGAAGTTGAAGAAGAGATCTTCGGCGTTAAGAAGTGGCAATGTGAAGTTATTTCTAACAATAACCAAGCGACCTTTATTAAAGAGTTACTGCTTAAATTACCGGAAGGTGAAGACGTACTGTTTAAAGCCGGTGGTTATATTCAGATTGAAGCACCAGCTCACGAAGTCAAATATGCAGATTTTGATATTCCTGCAGAGTACCGTGACGATTGGGAAAAGTACGACCTATTCAAGTTGGTTTCAAAAGTTGACGAAGACGTATTGCGTGCATACTCAATGGCGAACTATCCAGACGAGAAAGGCCGTATCATGCTGAACGTGCGTATTGCTACGCCGCCAAGCGACAATATAGCTCCAGGTAAGATGTCATCGTACATCTTCAACCTAAAAGCGGGTGACAAAGTCACTATCTCTGGCCCATTTGGCGAATTCTTTGTAAAAGAGACTGACGCTGAAATGGTGTTTATTGGTGGTGGTGCCGGTATGGCACCAATGCGTTCACATATCTTTAATCAGCTTAAAGGTGTTAAAACCAAACGTAAGATGAGCTTCTGGTACGGCGCGCGTTCAACTCGCGAAGTATTTTATCAAGAAGACTTTGATACGTTAGCGGCAGAAAACGATAACTTTGTTTGGCATGTGGCATTGTCTGATCCATTACCGGAAGATAACTGGGATGGTTACACAGGCTTTATTCATAATGTACTTTATGAGAATTATCTTAAAAATCATAAAGCGCCAGAAGATTGTGAGTTCTATATGTGTGGACCTCCTATCATGAATTCATCAGTTATCGCGATGCTTGAAAGTCTTGGTGTTGAGCCAGAGAATATCTTATTAGATGACTTTGGTGACTAGTTCTTATTAGATGGTTTTCAATCTAGAGTGACTAGAGTAGGGTCACAAATATGTGGTCGTACCTAATCAATGAGCAATAGATTTTCAATTGCTATAAAAACATAAAAGGCGCAGCTTAATGGCTGCGTTTTTTTATATTGAAAAACATATATCGAGATCATCTGTTTGTTGTGTTTTATTATTTCTTGCTTGATTTGTATCTGAAGTGTGATTGGTTTGTTGTCAATTTGTTTTTGTGGTTTTTAATCAGTGTAAAATGCATTGTAATTGTTGGTTTTTTTGTGTTTTAGTGTTTCATTTTGTCATCGATTGGATTATTGTTTGCGCAGCTAGGAGAGCTGCAGTGTTTATGAGATTTAATCACTGAATTATATCAAGGATGGCATAGTACCTGCTCATGCTTATCATATACCTGCACATCTTTATCTCTTAGCATTACAAACAATATAAGGGAATAAATTGATGAGACAAACAACCACTGCTTTAGCCATTCTTTTAAGTCTTACAAGCCTAAGCGCTGTAGCAGCTCAAGATAATAATTATCAACACGAAGCAGGTCTTAGTTATACAACTAATTCAGAAGAAGTGAGCGACGGTCTTTGGAACGCGAATTATCGTTATTACTTTGAAAGTGTAGAGCAAAGTAAAGCACCTTACGCACTGAACGGCTTTTTAGCACAAGAATCAAATATCGGTGCAAATTACCAAAATTTCGATCCAGCAGATAGCGATAGTTACGGTGTTGATGGCACATTTGTGCTTGGATCTAACTGGTTCGTTGGTGCTAATTATCAAAAATTTGATGTAGCAAGTTATGACTTCAACACCTATGGTGCTGAAGTGGGTTATTACTTTAATGATAGCTCTGCAGTTTCTGCATTTTATCAAGATGGTGATGATAACTTCACCGAAACATACGGTCTAAAGGTACGTAGCTACATCGCTCTGCAATCTACAGCTGGCATCGATTTGAATGCTAGCTGGGCACATAACGAATTTGATGATGTGCTAAATGTAGGCGCTGATTGGTATATCAATAATGCTTGGTCTGTTGGCGCAGGTTACACAGATAGTGATAATGATGATGCTTTTGATGTGCGTACAGCTTATTGGTTACGTATTACCGATGGCATTTCAGCTAACTTCCAAATTTCTAAAGTATTAGATTCAGATTACGACGGTGTTGGCCTAGGCTTAGGCCTAGTAGGTCGTTTCTAAGTTACTTTGGATGTCAAAGCGTAGCTGATGGCTGCGCTTTATATCATTGAGCCAGTGATTGTCCATGAGTGAGGCTATCGAATCGCAGTCATAGATTGATTTCATTTACTTGTTGGATACCTTTGCTGTTTTAGGTCGCGAAAAGAGATTTTCACTAGCATTGTAAACTTTTGCTTAAATCTGTTTAATTTTGTATCAGTGCAGGTTACAATTGCGCCTCATTTAGGTCGTATCAGTGGTCAAACCTCTCTTGAAGAGATGATTTCCAAATTAGCTTTATTCACTGTATGACTTATTGGGTAAATAAGAGCATTAAATTCCATTTGCTATATATTAAATCAGTTCTAATTATAATGTATCGATATAGTTGAACAGAAAAGTTAAGGGTTTAATAATTCTGATCTAAATAAATCATCTATTAATAATGCATTTGTTTGTATCTTAATGAGCACTCACCGAGTTTATATTTATTTTTACTTATCTAGCGATTATTTAAATTACGTCTTTAAATTTATTTTAGGAGTGTGGTTTGAGTGCGCTTAGCTATTTTTTTGTTTTTAAATCATTACATGGAGTTTTAATGAGAGTATTTATTCTAATACTTGTATTGGTACCATTTTATGCGCCTGCGGCACTTTTTGGTGTTGATTGGGGTGAAAGTATTGATAAGTATGGCGAGTTAACTAAGCTAAACGATTATTATAAAGTAGTAACAAATAGTGTGCCAGAGCCGCTTTCAATAGCCAAAAATTATGAACTAGTACAAAAGCCTGATAATGGCTTAGTCAAAATCTTGATGACGAGTTACGAGTATTCAGCCTTTAGTGATAGCTTTCAAAGTGATTATGTAGAAATTCAAGATTATTTAATTAATGATGGCTACGAAACGAGGGAGTTTAGACAAAGCGAGCTATCATCCTATCAGTGTATCTTGCAAGGCGAATGTGTTGGTATGCTTTGGATTGGCGTAAACCATGATCAGAGCGTAGTTGTTCTAGAGCAAATAATGAACGGTAGAGAACGTTCATTTATTCAATTGGAAGTCAAATCCAATACTTTTATAACATCGAACTAGTTTATATTTTTCTATTTAAATATCATATTTTTATGGTTATTTTATAGATGAATTAATTCTATTTATTTCTAGTCCAAAATTTATCATTAGTCTTTAAATTCCATTAAGTTTATATGGTTGTTTCAAATTGAGGCTATATTAATTGGTTATTGTAGATGTGTTATTTTATTCATTTTTTTGAATGGTATAAATTATGCTCAGAGTTAAATCTGTGTAATGCCTTATATAGAACTCTATTATAGTTTGCTACTGGTTAAGTGTGGTGTGAACCATAGAGTCAATGATAGTGCTATGTTGTTGCTAGACGTCAAGAACTGGGTAACTATTAATTGTTTATTTCCTGACATTATTTAAGTTCAAGATATCATGATTCTATTTTATTGGTTTGTTCATTCATTACTAACAATATATGATACAGCATATTCATTATTTATTGGTAGGAAAGAGTAAATGGGAACAGCTGAATTTTTGATTATAGCTTTGGTTGCAGCAGCTTTAGCTCTTGGTTACTTGTCGATTTATCCTAAAGTTGCAGGTAATAATTTCAATAAAATTTCAATGTGCGATCTAGTGTGTTCTGCATTTGTATTTACGCTCGTTGGGACTCAATATTGGGGTTCAGGTTATGAGTTCAGTCTACTCCTTTTTAGCACAAACTGGTTTTGGTTCACTTTGATTATTTATGCCTTAATTGAGATCCCTTTAGCTATTTGGTATTTCAAAAAATATGGTGTTGCGATTAACGATGAAGAATAATTGTAGCGTCAGTTGCAAATGATGAGTCTTAGCTAAGGGCTATTTGGGGATTCACAGGTTTTGAATGCTCTATTTAAAGTCTTACTCAATACTTCTTCTTACTTTCCTCTCTATTTTTTACTTGCCGTCATTTTGCTGTCAACGCCAGTAAACCAAGACTTTGTCGGCAAGACGGCACGGGTGAAGACCGCTAGCAGCTGTAAAAGTTGCAACCAGTGCAAACAAAAGCCTTAAACCGTGATCGGCTAATCAAACTCAAAATATACTCACTATAGTGTTAATTCTCTGACAGTTTTTTTTGCATTAGCTGATTATAATCTGCTTCAGTTTCCGTACTGTTGAGTTAATTTTCAATGTCTAAACCAGCTTTGCTTCTTTCGGCGTTAGCCTTGTCTTTAAGTTTGTGCTCAGCACAAACCTTTGCTTCTATCGATGGTATGAAGCCTAAACCTGTCGAAGGGGCGCCTTTAGGTTATATCATTCATAACCCTTATGAAAATGCGCCACTTACCGCTCTCGTCACTTTAGCGGGGCATACTATTTCGGGCGTAGAAGTCACTGTGCATGCTAATGATGCAGACGGTGTAAGCCTGACTTATCAGGTCGATGATATGCGGGTGATGGATGAAGGTGGCGTGCCTATTTTTGGTCTTTACCCAGCATTTATGAATAAGTTTACCGTGAAGTGGACCGAGAACGGTGAGCAAAAATCTCATGATTATCAAATGCTGACACCTGATATCGACATGGGCTTTTCTGAAAGCCAGTGGGCAAAAGCGCCACTTGTCGAGGTTGAGCACGTAGATGCCGACTTTAAAGATAGACTGTATTTTGTTAACTGGACCAATGCCGACGGTAAAGCTGCGCCACTGATGCACAATAACTCTGATGCACCAGGCGCTTTTTCTTGGGACGGTAAGCCAGGCTTCTTTATTATCGATACCGCGGGTGATATTCGCTGGTATATGAACCCTTATACCACTCATGACGCTAAGACCTACGATAACGCAGGTTATGCTATGGGTATGAACGTCACTAAAGACGGCAATATGGTGTGGGTACAGGGCCAAGGCTGGAAGAAAATGTCGATCATGGGACGGATGATCTCTGAGCATAGTCTACCGGGTAACTTTATCGATGCCTCTCATGAAGGTCTCGAAGGCGCTAACGGTAACGTGTTTATCCGCGCAGCAGCCAAAGATTACCGCACCGCTGATGGTCGCCTAGTTAATACTGTGCGCGATCAGATTATAGAAGTAGATAACACAGGTAAGCTGGTGGATTACTGGGATCTGAACACCATCTTAGATCCTATGCGTGATGCAGCGCTGTTATCGCTTGATGCTGGTGCGGTTTGTTTGAACATTAACCTTGACGATGCCGGGCACCAAACCACAGAAGAAGACTTAGCCAAGGCGCCGTATGGCGATATTCACGGCGTTGAGACAGGTCGTAACTGGGCCCATGTAAACTCGATTGAATATGATCCAACAGATGACAGCATTATTATCAGCTCACGTCATCAGTCGGCGGTGATTAAAATTGGTCGTGACAAGCAAGTGAAATGGATCTTAAGTGCCAGCAAGGGCTGGAGCGAAAAGTTTCAAGATAAATTACTAAAGCCTATTACCGCTGACGGTGAACCAATTTGGTGTAACGAGAAAGGGGCATGTCAGGACAAAGACTTTGACTTTAGTTGGACATCACACACAGCTTATTTAGTCCCAGAAAAGGGTACCTTGACCGTGTTTGATAATGGCGATGGTCGTGACTTAGGTCAGCCGATGTTTGCCAACGAAAAGTACTCTCGCTCAGTTGAGTATAAAATCGATGAGCAAAACATGACGGTTCAGCAAGTCTGGGAATACGGTAAAGATGAGCTGGGTTATGAAGGCTACTCACCGGTGACATCTATCGTTAAATACCAAGCGGATAAAGATAGCATGATGAGCTACTTCGCTTCTGCCGGCCTGTTTGGTTTAGGTGGTGGTTACGGTAACTTAAAGATGGATGACACCACAGGTAAGGTGCAATCTATCTTGGTTGAGCACAGATACGGCGAAACTAAGCCTGCTGTTCGCATCAATATCGACAGCCATGATATGTTTGCGACCGGTTACCGCGCTCAGGTTATTCGCGCTAATGAGATGTTGAAATAAGAGTGAGATTTTGAAATAACAGTGAAATGCTTAAATGATTCAATGCTGAATTAATCGGTTACAGAATCGAGCTGACAAATAAAAATAGCGCCATAAGGCGCTATTTTTATATCTGTAACTCTTCGCTAGGGATTGTTCGATTATAAATTAACGAGCTGTTGCCGCTTTCATATTGCGTGTAAATTCAGCAAGGGCGCTTAACAGCGCAGACTCGTTGTCTTTATTCGCTTCAATGATTTTTACTACCGCAGAACCTGAAATAGCGCCAGCAGCGCCCGCATCAATAGCAGCTTTTACTTGAGCGGGTTCGGCAATACCAAAACCGAGTAGTGGCGGCGCGCCATTAAACTCTTTTAGGCGATTGAGAATATCGGTAATAGGCATACCCGCTTTTGACTCTGTGCCTGTTACACCTGCGCGCGATAATAGGTAAGTATAACCTTCACCTTTCTCGCTAACTTGCTTAAGCGTATCGCTATTAGCATTTGGCGGCGCGATAAAAATTGGACATACGCCGTGAGCTTTTGCTGACTCGATAAATGGCGCAGCTTCTTCAACTGGTACATCAGCAATCAATACTGAATCAACACCAGCAGCTTGGCATTTGGCGTAAAAGGTATCGACGCCATTCGCGAACACTAGGTTAGCGTACAGTAGCAGACCAATTGGTAAGTCTGGGTACTTAGCACGGATGCTGGCTAACATCTCAAAACACTGACTTGGTGTGGTACCAGCATCCAAAGAGCGTAAATTAGCGCCTTGGATAACAGGGCCGTCGGCGAGTGGGTCTGAAAACGGGAAGCCGAGTTCTAGGGCATCGGCACCGTTTTCGACTAAGGTGTCGATGATTTTAAGCGATAGTTCAGGCGATGGATCACCTAAGGTAACGAATGGCACAAATGCGCCTTGGTTTTTTTCATTTAGGGCGGCAAAGGCTGCCTGGTAACGTTGACTCATTGCCACTCTCCTAGTTGTTTTGCTTGTTAGTTTGTTGCTCTTCAAGGATGTCCGCAACAGTGAAGATATCTTTGTCGCCGCGGCCAGACAGGTTAACCACTAAAATGGTTTCTTTGGTCGCCTCTTTGGCAAGTTTTACTGCATAAGCTAAGGCATGAGCAGATTCAAGTGCTGGGATAATGCCTTCACTGCGTGCCAATAACTGGAATGCTTCTAGTGCTTCATCATCGGTAGCCGATTCGTAAGTCGCGCGGCCTGTTGCGGCAAGGTGCGCGTGCTGCGGCCCAACCGATGGGAAGTCAAGACCGGCTGACACTGAGTAAGATTCCTCGATTTGGCCTTCACTGTCTTGCATTAGCGGCGCTTTCATACCAAAGAAAATACCGGTTTTACCGTGTTTTAGCGGCGCGCCATGCATAGGGGTATCAATGCCTTTACCGGCAGGCTCAACACCAATCAAAGCGACCTCTTCTTCGTCAATAAAGTCGGCAAACATACCAATTGCGTTTGAACCACCGCCAACACAGGCGATAACCGCATCCGGCAAACGACCCTCACGCTCAAGAATTTGACACTTAGTTTCTTCACCAATCATACGCTGGAATTCACGCACAATTGTTGGGAATGGGTGTGGACCTGCTGCCGTACCAAGTAGGTAGTGGGCTTTATCGTAGCTACCAGACCAGTCGCGCATCGCTTCGTTACAGGCATCTTTTAGGGTAGCTGACCCCGATGTTACCGGAATAACCTCTGCGCCCATGAGTTTCATTCTAAATACGTTTGGTGATTGACGCTCAACATCTTTGGCGCCCATGTACACTTTACATTTAAGCCCCAGTAAAGCGCAGGCTAGGGCGGTAGCTACGCCGTGTTGCCCCGCACCTGTTTCAGCAATGATCTCTTTTTTGCCCATGCGCTTAGCGAGTAATGCCTGACCTAGTACCTGGTTAGTCTTGTGAGCGCCGCCGTGTAGCAAATCTTCACGCTTTAGATAGATTTTAGTTAGCGGGTTAGGGCTTAAATTGCGCGTTAAGGTCAACGCGGTTGGACGACCGGCATAGTTCTTTAATAGCTCGGTAAATTCCTGCTGAAAACTTTCATCTTCTTGGGCTTCAATAAAAGCGCTTTCAAGTTGCTTAAGCGCTGGCATTAAAATCTGCGGTACGTACATACCACCGTATTCCCCAAAGTATGGGTTTAACTTACTCATATTCTTATCCTATTTCTTTTCAATTTGTGGTCACAGGCGCTTGGGGCATATGACGATAATTTTGTTTGGTTTAGTTTGCTTCAGTTCTGCTCAGTTTAGTACTGACGCAAAAGCTTAAATGCTGCGCTAATTTTGCTAGGATCTTTAATGCCAGGGCTTTGCTCAAGGCCTGAGTTAAAATCTAAGCCATAAAATCCTTGGCTAGCGGCTAACGCTGCATTTTCTGGACTAAGTCCACCTGCCAGAAGTGCTAGCTCTTTACTCGGGAGTGTCTTTTGCCAATCGAAGCTTTGGCCTGTTCCGCCAAATTGACCATCAGATTTACTATCAAACACAACGCGGTCAATACCTGCAGGAATGTCTAATTGATTGTCACTTGCTACATCGACCGCAACTGCTTTCCATATTTGAGTGTGGCTGTTGTGTGTGGCTAAGATTGCTTTTAAGGCATCAATTTCGAGGGCGGTTTCTTTACCGTGCAGTTGCACGGCAAATAGATTTAATTCAACTGCGAGTTTGGCAATCATGTCAGCTGCTTCATTAACAAACACGCCAACTAAATTGAGTTTAGCGCCACTTTGCGTCAACTGTTCAACTAGCTCTTTGGCCTGCTCGGCGGTTACTGCACGTGGTGATTTTTGCGCAAAGATAAGGCCGCCATAAATGGCACCGGCTTTTGCCGCTGCCAGCATATCTTCAAGGCGAGTTAAACCGCACACCTTGTTATGGCCAAAGGTTAATGTCCGGCAAGCAAGGTCTAAATCATCTTCTGCCATTAATGAGCTGCCAACTAAGAAGCCATCCACTAAAGGTGCTAAACGGCGAACTTGGGCTTGGTTATAAATACCTGATTCGCTAATCACCACTCTGTCGGCGGGAATATGCGGTGCAAGCTCTTCAGTTGTTGCCAGATCGGTAGACAGGTCGCGCAGGTTACGGTTATTAATCCCAATGATCTTGGCATTTAGCGCAATGGCGCGAGTCAGCTCAGCTTCATTGCTGACTTCAGTTAAAATATCGAGTTGATATTTAGCTGCTTCGGTGGCTAAGGCTTGATAACGGCTGTCATCGAGTACCGATAGCATTAATAAAATGGCATCAGCACCTTGATGTGCGGCCAATTTGACTTGGTATTCATCAACGAAAAAGTCTTTACACAAAATTGGCTGAGTGACGCGAGCACGAACCCTTGGGATATAATCTATATCACCTTGGAAGAACTGCTCGTCGGTTAATACCGAAATACCCGCTGCGTAGTGGTTATAGACGTCGGCGATAGCGTCGACATCAAACACATCACGGATCAGCCCTTTCGATGGGCTGGCTTTCTTACATTCTAAAATAAAGCCTGCATTTGGCGCTTTAAGGGCATCAAATAAGCTTCTGTCAGACACTTTGGGCGATAAGTCATTTTCAGCAAAGCGTTGCTTGAGTGAGGCTATATGCGCAGCTTTGGTATCGACAATTTTAGTCAATACATTGCTTTCTTTTATTGTGGGTGCGTCTCTTAAATCGGTGCTCACATTAAGCTCCTTTACTGGCTTGGCTAGCGTCGCTAAGTTGAGTTAATAGTTGGTAGGCTTTACCGCTGTTAATGGTGTCTAATGCTAACGCGGTACCTGACTTAATGTCTTCGCAAACACCTGCCACATAAAGGGCGCAGCCAGCATTGATGGCAACGGCATTCATATGGGCGCTTTTACCTGTGCCTTGTAATATGGCGCGGGTGTACTCGGCATTCTCTTCTGGTGCGCCGCCTTCTAAATCGGTTAGTTGCGCTTCTGGTACACCAAGCATCGCTGGAGTAATGCGGTACTCTTTGATTGCGCCATCTTTTAGTTCATTGACTAAGGTCTCACCGTGCAGCGCCACTTCATCAAGACCACTGCCGTGAACCACCATGGCGCGTTTAATGCCAAGGGCTTTTACGACCTCAGCAATAGGTGCAACCAGTTCAGGGCTATATACACCAAGTAACATAAAGTCAGGGCGAGATGGGTTAATCAGCGGCCCTAGTACATTAAATAGCGTGCGGGTTTTAAGTGCTTGGCGTACAGGCACTGCATGAGCCACGCCGCCGTGATAATGGGGCGCAAATAAGAAGCACAGACCTAGCTCATCTAAGCAGTCACGCGCTGTTTCGGGTGCCATGGTTAAATCGATACCAAATTGCGCCAGTAAATCAGATGAACCGGATTTGCTCGATACACTGCGGTTACCGTGTTTAGCAACCTTAGCACCAGCAGCCGCTGCGACAAAGGCTGCAGTCGTTGAGATATTAATGGTGTTATGACCGTCGCCGCCTGTACCAACAATATCGACGATACCTTGATTTACAGTCGATTCGCTCGGCGTTGGAAAAGCTTTAGCCGCAGCGCGCAGAGCATCGGCGGCACCGGATATTTCATCAATGGTTTCACCACGCATTTTCATGGCAACGAGCATGCCCGCCATAGTGACTTCGTTCATTTCGCCTTGAATTATTTGGCTAAATAGCGCTTTAGCTTCTGCGCGAGTCAAGCTGTCACCCTGATAAAGTGTTTCGATAAGGGCTGCTGTCGGTTTGATTTCTATTTGAGTCATTATCTTATCCTCTGTCTTTATCTTGGCTGTTTTCATTCAATGCGCGTGATAAATAATCTAAGCTTTGTACTAATAACTGGCTACCTAAAGTCGTTAAAATTGACTCTGGATGAAACTGGAACCCAACCGCTTTATCTTGGCGGTGAATAATCGCCATTGGCATCTCTTCAGTTGTGGCAATGACTTCTAAACAATCTGGCACTTGGGTTGCGACTAAGCTGTGATAACGAGCTACAGGAAGCGGCGAGGGTAAGCCGCTAAAGATATCCTCACCGTTATGAAATGTTGGGCTGGCTTTACCATGCACCACTTGGGCTGCACGCTCAACTTTACCGCCGTAATGCTCAACTAAAGCTTGGTGGCCAAGGCAAATTCCTAGCATAGGCACTTTGCCAGCGACACATTCAATTAAGGCCATTAATGAGCCTGCTTCATGGGGGGCACCAGGTCCCGGTGACAACACTAATGCTGCAGGTTCAGTTTCGTTTAATAGCTTGCTGGCAATAAAGTCTGCATCAACATTGTTACGGTAGATCACGACTTCATAGCCTAGGCTTCTGAACTGATCCACTAGGTTGTAGGTGAATGAGTCGAAGTTATCGAGTAGATAGATTTTCATAGTCCACCTCCCATTTTAATTGCTGAAATAACGGCTTGAGCCTTTTGACGCGTTTCATCGGCTTCTGCTTGTGGATCTGAGTCGAACACCACGCCTGCACCCGCTTGAATAAAGGCGGTACCCTCTTTGACAAAAGCGGAGCGGATAACAATACAGGTATCCATATCGCCTAGGCCGTTTAAGTAACCCACAGCGCCGCCATAGCTGCCGCGGCGAGTTTTCTCTGCGCCGCGAATAAGCTGGGCTGCGCTGACCTTTGGCGCGCCAGTTAAGGTGCCCATATTCATGCAAGCTTGGTAGGCGTGCAGTGCATCTAAATCTGTGCGAAGTTGACCGGTAACGCGGCTTACAAGGTGCATAACATGGCTGTATCTATCGACTTTTAATAGCTCAGGTACTTTACGAGTTCCGCTTTGGCTGATGCGGGCGATATCGTTACGAGCCAAGTCTACAAGCATTATGTGCTCTGATAGCTCTTTCTTATCAAGGCGTAGCTCAAGCTCATTGCGGCTATCGAGATCGAAATCGATTTCACCGCTGGCAGTTTTTCCGCGCTTGCGGGTGCCGGCAATCGGGTAGATCTCGACTTGATTGGTTTGTGCTTCGTATTTGAGCGCACTTTCTGGCGAGGCGCCAAATAGGGTAAAGTCGTCGCCGCGAAAGTAGAACATGTATGGGCTTGGGTTTGTCAGTCTTAAAGCGCGATAAGCGCCTAATGTATTTGGACAAGGTAGGCTGAAGCTGCGTGATGGCACTACTTGAAAAATATCTCCGGCGATGATGTGTTCTTTAAGACCATTAACGGTATCTTTAAAGTCGTCATCAGAGATATTGACTTGAGTTTGGGCTTCAACGGCTTGTAACTCAGCTACCGGCGCCAATGAGTGGCAAGCTTGTTGGAGCTCAGTCATACGTTTAGCCAGTGACAGGCTAACGCTTTCAAGTGGGCTTTGTGCTGGCTGAATAAACTGGTGAGTGACGATTTCAGCGCTTTGTTGCTGATGATCTACAAGGATTAAGGTTTCGGCTAGATAAAATAGGTAATCAGGGCAGGTGTTGTCACCTTCAGGCACACTTGGCAGTGGTTCAACGGTATCGATTAAGTCATAAGCAAGCACGCCGCCTAAAAACATGTCTTCAAACTCAGGTCTTTCATCGCAGCGGATATGCTTAACCAACATTCTTAAGCCATCAAGGGGAGAGGTCGACTTTAAACGTGCATCCTCATCGAGTTGGTTAGCGTCTTTCTGTAAGGTAAGGCTTAAGCTTGATTCATCGCAATGATTAATTTCAGTGGCTGGAAAGTCTTTTTCAAAGAACGACTTTATTGGGGAAAGCAGTGTCTTACCGTTATCTGTTAACGCGTTAAACTTGAGCTGGTAACCGTCACAGCGAATTTTCATGGCCGCGTGAGTCAGTAAGATACTCTTTAAGTGGTCTTTACTGTCAATTTCAGCAGATTCCAGCAGCATAGTATGAGGGGCGTTTTGAGTCACATGCTGGTATAAGCGCAGCGGATCATCGTGATAGGCCAACTGCTGTTTTTGAGTGACGACTTTAGCGATAGTATCAGTTGTCATGCTTATGCTCCTGCCTTGTAGGGTAACGCATTATTCATTGTTTTATCTCAGTTTATCTTAAGCCTGCTGCTCTGGGATTTCTCTCTTCTTGCCGATTTACTTTCGTTTAGATACAAGAAAGCCCGCAGAGTCTGCGGGCTTTCTTGTTGAATCTTGGCTCAATGTTTTGAGCACACAGTTTCACACCACCCGCTAAGTTGGGAAGTGCCACCACCAATTAATGTTTTGGAAAGTTGTAAACTGTGTCATTTAAAATTCATCTTGTTTGTTTCAGTGACTATATAGAAACATTTGCAGGTGAAAGCTGTCAATTGAATATTTCTGTTTTTGGCTGATATTTATCAAATAGATGAAAACTTCTACAAATAGCGCTTGGAATCAGCTGAATTTAATACCTTGTGAGTGAATTCTGCTAATAAATAGAGTTATTGATATTAACTAAATGTACATCTGCAGCAAAAAGCAGCTTTGATTGAGGCGAAAACGTTCTACATCTTTGTTAGTTAATGAGGAACTGGTGCATAAATTAGTTGTTTAGGATGTTAGTCGAATATATTCGTGCATTTTAGTGACATATTTTTCTGTATGTATGGCAGGAGCTTGGTTTTTAAGTCGGAAAATTTGATCTAGCGCATGCTTAGTATAATGGTTGTTAATTACTTGTTGAGTTCTTTGCTGGGTTTGGCACACTGAAATTGTCGCCCACAAGGAGTGAGTATGGCTTCAATTCATCAATTATTTAAAGCGCTATTTAGTAGCTTTAAAGATTTAATTCCTATCATACTCGTCGTATGTTTTTTTGAACTTTTTGTGCTTCAACAAGCTCCTGACAATCTATTTTCTATTTTAATTGGCCTAATTTTTATTGTAGTCGGATTGACTTTCTTTGTATTCGGTTTGGAAATGGGATTGTTTCCTATTGGTGAGTCACTAGCGCAAGCGTTAGCTCGTAAAGGAAGTATCTTTTGGCTGGTGGTTTTTTCATTTTCCTTGGGATTTGGTACCACATTAGCTGAACCTGCTTTAACAGCTGTGGCTAACGAAGCTGCAGAAGTTGCTGCTGAAGCTGGGGCGATTAAAACCTCAGAGGAGTCGATGGATAGTTATGCTATGGGTCTAAGGTTAACGGTAGCGTTATCGGTTGGCTTGGCTATTTTGCTTGGTGTAGTGCGGATCTTAAAGGGTTGGCCAATCCATTATCTGATTATTTCAGGTTATATCATTGTCATGATCCTGACTTCATTTGCGCCAGAAAACATTATCGGTATTGCTTATGACTCTGGTGGAGTAACAACATCGACTATTACCGTGCCTTTGGTAACTGCGCTAGGTGTGGGCCTTGCTACGGTAATTAAAGGCAGAAATCCAATGTTAGATGGGTTCGGACTTATTGCTTTTGCCAGCTTAATGCCGATGATTTTTGTGCTGGTTTACGGGATGGTGGTGCTTTAAATGGAACTGCTTCAGCAAGTCATCGATACGCTGCTGGTAACCATACGCGACGTGGTGCCTATTGCTGTTATCCTATTTGGTTTCCAACTTGGTGTGCTTAAGAGGCCTGTGGCCAACTGGCGCAGGGTTGCCGCAGGCTTTGTATATGTGATTTTAGGCTTAAGTTTTTTTCTCGTAGGGCTAGAGATGGCGCTGTTTCCTATTGGGGAAAGTATGGCCGAACAGCTCACCTCTCATGAATTTATTCACAAAGATGACTTACACAATACTGTAAATGTTTGGCAGGACTATTACTGGGTTTATATTTTTGCTGCCGCGATAGGCTTTAGTACTACAATTGCTGAACCATCGCTTATTGCGGTTGCGATAAAAGCCAATCAAGTGTCTGGTGGCACTATCAGTATTCAAGGTTTGCGGATCTCAGTGGCTATTGGGGTCGCTTTTGGAATTGCGCTAGGTTGTTTTCGTATTGTGGTCGGCGATCCTATCCATTACTACATAATGGCTGGCTATGTGTTGGTAGTTATTCAAACTTTTTATGCCCCAAAGACAATTGTACCTCTGGCTTATGATTCTGGCGGTGTGACAACTTCAACGGTGACTGTGCCATTAGTCGCGGCTTTAGGGCTAGGTTTAGCGACAAATGTCGAGGGACGTAATCCGTTGATTGATGGCTTCGGGCTTATTGCCTTTGCTAGTTTATTTCCAATGATCACTGTGATGGGCTACGCCCAATTAGTGGAATTAAAAAAACGAACCCAAAAGGAGCGAGATAATGCGCTTTAAACTGATTCTGGTGTTTATTGACGATGCCTGCACCGATTCGATTCTAGAAGCTGCGCGCAGCAAAGGGGCTACTGGCGCCACAGTGATCAACCACGCTCGTGGTGAAGGGTTAAAAAAGCAGAAAACCTTTATGGGGTTATCGTTAGATATTCAGCGAGATGTCGTGTTGTTGCTGGTCGAAGAACATCTTTGCCGAGCCATTTTAGAAACGGTAAGCAAAGTAGGGGAGTTTGATAGTGATTCAGGAAAAGGCATTGCTATTCAGATTGATGTAGAGGATGCCGTCGGCGTTGCGCATCAGGTGCAAAAGCTGAGCCGTGATATTGAGGACCAAATATGAATAATCGTCACCCTATCAAAAACCATACAGTAATGAGCCAAGAATATGCAATGGTTGATGGCTTACAAACTGTTGCTGAGGCCATTGAGCTTGCACTTGAAAACAAAGTAAATGTGCTATTTGTGAATAAGCGCAATGACGATGATGAATATGGCATGGTGCTAATGAGTGATATTGCTAAAAAAGTGTTGGCCCAAGACAGATCGCCTGAACGAGTTAATGTGTATGAAATCATGGTTAAGCCAGTGCTATGTGTGCCTGGCACTATGGATGTACGCTATAGCGCACGTTTATTTGACCGATTTGGTATTACTAAAGCACCAGTTGTTGAAAACGGCAAGATTGCTGGACTTGTGAGTTATCACGATATTGTGCTCAAAGGTATGATAAATAGGTCGAGTTGACGGCATATTTTAAGCATTAATCAGTCTTGAAATAAAAAGGCAGCATATTAATGCTGCCTTTCGCGTTATAAAATTTGAATAATTAAGTTGCTTAAGCGAACTTTTTATCAAGAAAACCGATGATCTCAGATGATTCATACATCCAAGTTGATTGACCGTTTTCTTCAATTTTCATGCATGGTACTTGTAGTTTGCCACCGCCATTTAGCAACGTGCTCTTATGTGGCTCTTGCTTGGCATCTAAGGTTACTATGTTCAAACCTTGACGACGTAATGAGCGACGTACTTTTACGCAAAATGGGCATGCTTTGTATTCGTAAATAGTCATGTTGCTGGTGGCGTTGTCGATTTTTTGTTGTTCTTCTGCCGGACGCTTTAGTTTCTTAGGCGCAAAAACAAAGTTTAAAAACAAAATGATACGGCCTAATACCCAACGAATGATAAACATTAACTACCTCTGATGTATTGATACTCGCGCCGATTTTAACTCAAGCGTTACAGGGTTGAAAGTATTGATTAGAGAACTTTACAGCTGTTTTACGCTATAGCCCAATGAGGTTGCCCATATGAAAGGACCCTATTATCGATAACCGCTAGCGCTTCGTTATCGGCACATAAGCAAAGTTGTTGGCTAAAAGATGAAACCTGTTGTTTGAAGTCACCTTTTTGTAAAAGTTGGGCTGAGATATGTGGAGCAAATAGAAAGTCGACAAGATTTAATGCCGTTAGATCTGTTAGGTCACAATGGTTGCTATCACCACAAAGTACAGCACTGCTAATATTAGGAGTCATAATCATTGCGCCAGCACTGACGCCAATAACCGCGCCGCCATTAACCACAAATTGTCGTAATAACGGTAATAAGCCTTTTTGCTTAAGGGCGGCTAAAAAGCGAAAAGTATCGCCGCCAGACAGATGAATAGCATCACATTCCAGTAAAGCCATTAGGCTGCTTTGCAAAAAGCCCGATTCCAATTCAAGGTAGACTGATAGGTCAGCGCCAAGCCGTTTATATAGCAGCTGAGTTTGTTGATAATACTCTCGCGTAGGATCTGGCTGTGAGGCGATATAGCCTATTTTGATGGTGCCGCCGTTGTTTTCTGCATCGGTAGTTATGATTTCATTGAGTATAGATTTGATTGCCTTGTGGGCATTTTCGCTATTGGGGTCACTTAAAAAGGCGAGCTTCATCTTCAATCCTTTGAGCTTATAAACGTGTATATAAGACTAACTTAGCGTTAAGAACCGCTATTGTTAAGACGATTGAATCGAAAGTCCTTAATTTATAGAAAAAAGCACGCTATTAAGCGTGCTTTAGTGTTTAACAATAACTTGTCTAGCTAATTTGCTCCGAGCGTTAATAGTGCTTGGCTTGCGCCTGTATTAAGTTCTACTCGACTATCAAGCAGGAATACACGCTCTGGCGCGATACTTTTTTGTTCGATTAAATACCCTTTTACTGCTGCTGCACGAGACTGTGCTAGCAGACCTAAAGCTTCCTCGCTGACACGCTGTTTAGCTAAGCAGAGATTATACAGCGCGATGTGCCAGCGTTCAGTGACTTGCTCGTCATTGAGTTTTTGCTCGTCTTGGTGCTCAGCTTCAATTTTATCTTTCACTAATTCAGCTGAGCTTCCAATTTCAGTTTCATATAACGAAATCAGCGCTGCAGATAAAGCCCCATCAGTAGGGTAACGACTGGCTGATAGAGCTTTTGGCAATGCTGAGGTCTCCATTTTGGCGAGCTGCGCTAATTTGCTTTGTAGTTGCTGCTCGCTTAATGCTTGACTGTCGTCAATCATACTAACGCCGCCTTCAACATTTAACGTTAGCATAGGTCTATCGCCTAAGCCTTTTGCGAGCTTATCTAGTGTATCGACTTGCTTAGTATCAAGACTAGCAGCGCCCGCGGCAAAACTGATTTTGTCCAATTCATCGTCATCAGCACCAAGTAAACCCGCAAGTAAGCTAAACGGTGCGGTAACGGCTTTGGTGATCACATTGGTAAAGGCTGTCATCACGATACTGCCGATACTAAAGCTTGGATCTTCTACGTCACCAGATACTTGCAGGCCTAAGTCTATAACGCCATGTCGGTCTTGCAGTAAGGCAATGGCTAAGGTGACAGGTAATGTTGTAGCAAGGCTGCTATCGCTTGGCTTACCTAGTTTTAATTGGTCGACCACTAAGTGGTTATCACCCACAAGTTGGTTTTTATCCAGTTTATAATTGAGATCTAACGACAGTAAACCTTTGTCTATGTAGTAGCCTGCATAGGTGCCTGAGTATGGATTGACTGATGTCAGCTCGACATGCTTAAAACTTAGGGCGAGATCGAGATAGGGCTGCGCAAGTAATGGATTAATATCGCCTTTTAAGCTAACTGGGGCATAACGATCAATTTTCCCTTTAATATCAACTGAAGCAGTTTGTTCGCTGCTAGAAGATAGTTTACTGATCTCACCATCTAAATGCTCAATACTGGCAGCAAAGTTTGGCGTTAATGAATTATCAGCAAAGAAAGTCGAACCATCTTTGAAGCTTATTTTGTTGATTGTAAGCGCTAAAGGCGAGGCTGATTCATTTTGTTTGCTCGATACCTTAGCTGCTACAGTTGGTGTTTGTTTAGCGTGACTCGTCGTTGTTTGTTCACCAGCTGTTTGCTCTGTGACAATTAAGTCACCGATATTGGTTGTTTTATCTTTGGCAATAATAATGCGCCCAAAAGGCTTATTAAGCGCAACATGGTCAATACTGAGGCTATTAGCTGCTCGGTCAAAGGTAAGCTGGTTGATTGTTAATGCTTGCCACTTTAGGAGCTCTTTTTTCTGTACTGTGTCTTTTATCAGTAAATCATTAACATCTAAGGTGCCAGAATACGTCGCTTGCTCTGATTTTGCATCAAACGTAACAGCTCCTTGGGTGCTGAACTCACCTTTTTTAAGGCTGATATTGATATAAGGACTTAAGTAATCTTGCAGTTGTGGTAATGCAAAGTCTAAGACGGCAAGCTTAGCGTTGAGCGTTTGCTTGATAGCATCGAGATTGCCACTTGATTTGATTTTCCCCTGTTGATTGATATTGAGGGACAGCTGGTAGTCGATAGGGGTTTCAAGATTGGCGTTAATACTACCAGTGCTAAAGGCGATATCATCTAATTGCCATTGAGTATTTTTAGTCAGTAATTGCTCACTGATATTAACTTGATAACCTTTAAGCTCGATAGCATTTAAAACAGCATGCCAACGGCTAGGCACTGTTGCTGATAACGCTTGAGGAGTAGCTGCTTCCTCGGCACTCACTTTAGGCTGTTGACTTGTACTGTTTGTCGATGCTTGCGACTTGTTCGATGCAACTGGCGTAAATAGCTTAACTAAATCGACGCCGTTGTTATTTAGCTTCGCATTGACAATAAGCCCTTGAGTATCGAGTAACTCAGCACTAACAGATTGCTGATTAAGATCAAAATCAATGCCTTTTAAAGCAATCATAGGTAGCTTAATTATTGATTGTTTTTGGTAGTCAAAATTAATATCGCCAAATTGTATTTCGCCTTGATTGGTGGTTAATTTCAGTTGTTCATCTTGCAGCTTTAATTGGTAGTGACTCGATAAGCTGACATAACCAGATGTCAGTGCAGGCGAGAATTGCTCAGCAATAAATGACCAAAACTGAGGAAGCTGTATTTTGGTCAGCTGCAGATCGCCAACGATGTTAAGAGGAGACAGTTGTACCAAACCTTGCGTCGCAATCTCTCCGCCTTTACGGCCAGTAATATGGATAGCATAGTGGTTGGTTTGTTGCTCGTTGCCGAGATTATTAAGCGAAGTTGCAATGGCATGCTTTGAGTCAAAAAATGCAACGTTGAGATTGAGCTGCGGGTAGTGCAACTGGCTATTGGTCACCTTATCAACAAAGTTAAGGTCGGCACTCACTATGCTTAAGTTGCTGACAATAAAATGCGGAATACTGGCAGATTTTTGCTCGGAATTGGCCTCTAAGTTATCGGTTTCAGCCTGCTCTTTAGCCCGATTTGCGAAGGTATCTATGATGTCGGAAAAGTTAAAGCGTAATGCCTGCTGAGTAGCAAGGCGCTCAATATTCGCACTGGGAGCTGTTAGCGTAACATCGGCGATACTAAAGGCGGTGTTATACAGAGAATTCCAGAATTGGTATTCGAAGCTTAGCTGGTCAAAACCGATAAAGTCTTGATTATCAGTTTCTTTGATTTTGAATTTATCAATGGCTACTTCAAGTGTAAATGGGTTTATCTTAACGCTTTCAAGGGTAACAGGGCGCTGCAACAACGATGACAATTGTTTTGGAGCTTGTTTCACTAGTACATAGGGAACCAAAAGGCCAAGAATTACGGTAAAACTAAAGTAAATAGCACTCAATATAATGAGCAGACGCTGATATTTTGGACGTTGGCGATAGCTATTAAGGAGTGGTTTAAGCAACTTATTGATAAAAGACATACTAACCTTTGTCGATTCGTTTATGGCGGAGTGCTTGTCATGCTAACAGCGACGTTAAAAGTGCTGTTTGTTAAAGCCTGATACTTGCCCTACTAATTTTAGCTTCATTATCAGGTAAACGACTCTTGGATCATAATATTTTCTATTAAATCCCTTTAAATTATTAACGTATGAAAACAGTTGTTACAAACGCACTTTTGTTGTGAGCGATTTATCCATGGAGATAGGGGAGTTAACTACACAAATCCATGAGTTGGCGTTAATTGATCTTAGTGGAATGAAATAAGCGTGATGCTGACTATTGCTTCGGGTCTTTCTTGATTGATACCATAGCGCGTTTTCGATCTTGCTTTGGGGAATTAGCTTGAATAAAAGTGTTATTACTAATCTGCTAGCGGCCATTTTGGTTGCAGTGGGTTATTTGTTTGCTCTGCCGATTGTATTAACTGTTGGTTTGTTTGCGCTTTCTGGCGCGGTAACCAATTGGCTTGCGATTCATATGCTGTTTGAAAAAGTGCCAGGCTTATACGGTTCAGGTGTTATTCCGTCACGCTTTGAAGAGTTTAAAGCTGCAATAGCCAATTTGATGATGAAACAGTTTTTTACTGAAGAGAACATTGACCGATTTCTTTCTGGCGAGGGCGGAGTCGAGAAGCAACTTAACCTACAGCCTGTGATTGATAAAATTGATTTGTCACCGGCCTTTGATGCGTTAGTTAAAACGGTTGAGCAATCGTCACTCGGTGGCATGTTGGCAATGTTTGGTGGCAGTGATGCTATTACACCATTACGTGAGCCTTTTATTGAAAAAATGAAAAGTTCATTAAGCGAAATTGCCCAAAGTGACGATTTCTATGCGTTGGTAAAAGCCGAGCTTGAACAGCCGGATATGATTGCCGATATGCGCGCAAAAGTTGAAGAGATTGTGACGCAGCGACTCGATGAACTGACGCCACAGCTTGTTAAAGAGATTGTACAAGAGATGATCCGAGAGCATCTTGGTTGGCTTGTGGTTTGGGGCGGGGTATTTGGCGGCTTGATAGGTTTAGCGGCTGCCTTGATCCAAGGTTAACAGCTAAATAATTAAAACCATATTAAGGGAGCTAAGGCTCCCTTTTTTATTGCGGTGAATTGATGAGAAAGCTGCTAATGTTGGAGGCTGTTATTCGACGCTGATTATGTTTTAATCATTAAATAGGTTTGAAAAGGAGCCGGATATGCAACATCGTAATCAACATCATAGTATTAATTATTTAGAGATCCCTGTACACGATTTGGATAAGGCTAAAGCATTTTTTAGCCAGGTTTTTGCTTGGCAGTTTGTTGATTATGGGCCCGAATATAGCTGTTTTATTGACGTCGGTATTACAGGTGGATTTTTTGTTAGTGATAAGTCCTTTACCTGCGCGAACGGCTCTCCACTTATTGTTATTTATTCTGCACAGCTTGAAGTTACCCAAGATAAAATAACTGCCGCAGGCGGCGAGATAAGCCACAGCATTTTTTCCTTTCCTGGTGGTAGGCGTTTTCACTTTATCGATCCTAATGGCAATGAATATGCTGTTTGGTCTGAGTAACACTTATCAAAGCGCTTTATTGCAAACCAAAGTATGAGCTAATATTAAATATAAGAAGAGTTAATTATGCCGCACTGCACCATTGAGTATGCCGCCCCGTTAGCCGATGTATTGTCGGTAGAAGCTTTAGTGACTGCGTGTCATAGAGGATTAATTGAGTCTCAGCTGTTTGAACCAAGTGCTATTAAAACTCGTGCACTGCGCTGTGACTATTTTCAAGTTGGTGAAGATGAAAGCGGCAGTTTTATTCATCTCAATATTGCGATTATGCCAGGCCGCACTGATGAGCAAAAATCGCTGCTGCTTGAACGAGTATACGATGCTATTGCTCTTATTACCTCTGCAGTCAGTAGCGTTACGATAGAAGTCGTTGATATACAGCATAAGCATTACTTTAAAGTGTTAAATTAGCGAATAAAGTGAGCTATTTACACGTTCTAGAATAAGTGCGTTAGCAAAAAATATACCCAATAAAAAACCACTCAAGTGAGTGGTTTTTTATTGGGTATTGGTAGTTTTAGTAAGCGCTGTCGTGCACTGATTGCACTGCACGTCCTGATGGATCGATGATCCCTTGTAGGCTTTCATCCCACGCTAGCGCCTCTGGCGTTGAGCAGGCAACCGATTTACCACCTGGTACCGTTTCCGCTGCACTTGGCAATGGGAATAGCTCTTCAAAGAAAGTACGGTAGAAATAGGCTTCTTTGGTTTCAGGTGTGTTATATGGGAATCTAAACTTGGCGTTAGCCAGTTTTAAATCATCAACTTTTTCAGCTGCGTGATCTTTAAGTCCGTCAATCCAAGAGTAACCTACGCCGTCACTGAATTGCTCCTTTTGACGCCATGCCACTTCCTTAGGCAACTTGTGCTCAAAGGCTTCACGCAAAATGTGTTTCTCAATTTTACCGTTCTTCGACATTTTAGCTTCTGGGTTAGTGCGCATCGCGACATCCATAAACTCTTTGTCTAAGAAAGGAACGCGAGCTTCAAGTCCCCATGCCGCCATCGCTTTGTTAGCGCGTAGGCAATCGAATAGGTGTAGCTTATCGAGTTTACGGACTAGCTCTTCATGGAAGGCTTGTGCGTTTGGCGCTTTATGGAAGTAGAGGTAACCGCCGAACAACTCATCGGCCCCTTCGCCTGATAACACCATCTTAATGCCCATGGCCTTGATTTTTCTTGCCATTAAATACATTGGCGTTGCAGCGCGAATGGTGGTGACATCATAGGTTTCTAAGTGGTAAATCACGTCTTTAATAGCATCAATACCATCTTGGAAGGTAAAGGTGATTTCATGGTGAATGGTACCAATGGCATCGGCAACTTTCTGCGCCGCAATTAAGTCTGGTGCACCTTCAAGTCCAACGGCAAATGAGTGCAGTTGAGGCCACCAAGCACTGCTTTCTCCGTCGTCTTCAATGCGATGTTTGGCAAATGTTTGGGTGATGGCTGAAATCACTGATGAATCCAGTCCACCTGATAGCAGCACACCGTATGGGACGTCTGACATAAGCTGGCGTTTCACGGCTGCTTCTAATGCATCACGTACATCTTCTGCGCTAGCAGGGTTATCTTGAACAGCGACAAACTCACGCCAGTCTCGTTGGTAGTAATGGGTTAATTCCCCTTTCTCGCTTGATAGGTAGTGGCCAGGAGTAAAGGTTTCTACCGTTTTACATACTGGCATTAATGCTTTCATTTCAGAGGCAATATAGAAGTTACCTTCAGCGTCATGGCCTGTGTAAAGAGGGATGATCCCCATATGGTCACGACCAACCAGATAAGTGTCTTTGGTTTTGTCGTAAAGTACAAAAGCAAAGATGCCGTTTAACTTATCTAAAAACTCAGTACCGTATTCCTGATATAGCGCCAAAATAACTTCACAATCAGAGTTAGTTTGGTAGCTGTACTTGTCACCTAGCTCTGCTTTCAGCTCCTTGTGGTTGTAGATCTCACCGTTAACGGCCAACACGATAGAACCATCTTGGCTAAGTAACGGCTGTGCACCGTGTTCAATATCGACGATAGCTAAACGCTCGTGGGCTAAAATCGCTTTATCACTGCTGTAGATCCCTGACCAATCTGGGCCGCGGTGGCGCAGTAGTTTAGACATTTCAAGAGCGACTTGACGCAGTGGTGTTGCGTCTGACTGGATATCTAAAATTGCAAAAATTGAACACATGTGTCACTCCAAAAATTCTGTCTTAAACGTAATTGAGTATTAATCTGCCATTGAAAATTGAAGAATACAAATCCGTTTTTGAATAATAACTGTTAAATGTGGCTTTTTACCTAGTTAAATTTAGATTTTTGAATCATTAAAATGATAATTCTATAGTTTAACGGTTGTAATTGTACTGTATCGGTAATTTGTAGGGGGGGATTGCTCAGTTTGATTGGACATATCGTAATGTGGCTTCAATTAAAATGAATTGTGAAAATTAATTGAAAAATCCATATTTTTTGCTGATTATCTGCTCGGTTTTAGCTGGATGTGACTAAAGCTCATATTTAAATTTAATAAAAGTGGCTGCTAGAGTGATAAAAAAAAGCCGACAAGTGGGTGGCAAGTCGGCTGGTTGAAAACCTTCAAATAGGTAAAATGTTACTGGATACTTTATTAGAAAAAGTGGTGATCCCTTTTGTGGCTAATCACTCAAGTGCTGCTTTATTTACTGGCTTGCTCTAAGGTGTCGTTAGCCGGGCGTAGAGCGTTAAATTCAGTGCCCTTAAAATAGCCGGGCCAATCACTATTGTTACCTAACGCTGTGGCTGCTTGATAGTAAACGGCTAAATCTTCTAAAGCACCAGATAGGTCCCAGTCTTCTCGATACTCGTCGCAAACATTGTGATAGCAACCTTTCATTTTAAGTTTCATTGCTGCTTTATATTGAGCCGTTGCGTCATCGATTGGCTCACTACCACCACCAGCAAATACTGCTGGAACGCCTTCTTTAGCGAAGCTGAAATGGTCTGAGCGGAAAAATCCGCCTGACTCTGGATACTTTTCGCTTTTAGCTGTGCGATTTTGGCTTGTAAGCGCCTCAATAAGATAGTTTTCAAGCTCTGATTTGCCTTTACCTATTATGGTGTAATCGCTAGTACGTCCATAAATGTTGGTACTGTCTAGATTAAATACCGCTACGGTCTTATCTAATGGATAAATAGGGTTTGTAGCGTAATAGCGAGAGCCGAGTAAACCCTGTTCTTCACCTGTTGTTGCCACAAAAGTGACTGAACGGGCTAGAGGGTTACCATTTTTGGCTTGGTTAGCAAGTTGGCGGGCAATTTCTAAAATGCCTGCGGTGCCAGAGGCGTTATCCAAGGCACCGTTATAAATCTGATCGCCTTCTTTACTGCTATCTATACCGATATGATCCCAATGTGCTGTAAATAAGATCTGTTCGTCAGGACGGCTATTACCGGGTAATGTCGCCACGACGTTGTAACTATTAGCGTATTGAGCTTGATTGGCGAACTCAATTGAAGCCGTTTGATTTAATGGTAAGTTGATAGGGCTTGCTGCTGCGCGGTCAGACACAGTGGCTAATGATAAGCCTGCATTGTCAAAGAGTTGCTCCGCGATATTGTAAGTGATCCAACCTTCGACTTTCACACGTTGTGCTTGCTGTTGTTGGCTTCTGACAAGGTCTTGTTGGGCACCGGTCCAGCTGTTTTCCACCACCGACCAAGGATAAGAGGCTGGTTTGGTGTCGTGAATGATGATGGCTCCTAATGCGCCTTGTCGGCTCGCTTCTTCAAACTTGTAGCTCCAACGGCCGTAGTAGGTCATGGCTTTACCATTAAACTTTCCAGAGTTAGGTAAAGCAAAGCCGGGATCATTAACCAAAATGACCGCAATTTTGCCACTCATATCGAGGTCTTGATAATCGTTCCATTGATACTCTGGAGCGTTAATGCCGTACCCAACAAAAACAAGCGGTGCACTATTGATATCAATATTTTCTACATCATGACGGCTGCCTAGTACCACATCTTGGCGATGCTTTAACGGCAAGTCACCTAAGCGGATTGTTTGCTCATCGGATGCGGTGTAGGTAACCATAGGTACGGCTTGCAAATAATTTTTGCCATTTGGCTTATTGAGGCCCATTTCTGCAAAGGCGTTACTTAAATAGTCTAAAGTTAATTGCTCGCCTTTAGTGGTTGGCGCACGTCCCTCAAATTCGTCTGATGAAAGGGTTTTGATATCTTGACGAAAACGCTTTTCATCAAAAGATACATCTGTGACATTGGTAATATTTGTTGGATGTTGGCTGCAGGCTGTCAGTATGGTGAGTGCGCAAACAGGTAAAATTGAACGCATGTAAAGGCCTTATTATTGTTGTTTTAGACTTTTTTATTACGAGGATGATGGCGGAAAAAGACGCCAATTGGCAAGCGATGAGGCTGATAATCTAATGACTAAAATGTTACTTAATATTGCACTGAGTGGTGACAGGTTAAGAGTCCTGTTAGAAAATTATGATAGCAAAGCGGAAATATAGATAGCAGCACTAACGTAATAGTGCTGCCCAAGAATCGTGGTTATACAATCGAATGACCTTAGCTAGTTATAAAGCCAAGGTTATAAAGGGACATTTCTAGGATAATATTTAGACCACGTCGATATCACCCGCACAATCAAAGATATGGTTAGGCCTAAAGGGCTCTTTTTCAATATCGGCAATGGAGCTAACGCCGCTGGTGACTAATATTGTCTCAAGACCCGCTTGAAAACCTGCCAGAATATCAGTGCGCATATTGTCACCAATAATCACCGTATTTTCTGAGTGTCCGCCTATGTGGTTAAGCGCTGAACGAATAATCCATGAGCTTGGTTTACCAACATAAAACGGCTTTTTACCGCTAATACGTTCAATAGGTGCACATAAGGCGCCACAAGCGGGGCTGAATGAGGGCCCGTGGGTATCAGGATTGGTGGCAATAAAACGTGCACCTTCACTCACAAATTTTGCAGCCTTATGGATCATATCCCAGTTATAAGAGCGTGTCTCACCAACAATCACAAAGTCGGGGTTGATATCGGTAATGGTAAAGCCAGCTTTGTACAATTCATGGGTTAGTGCGCCCTCACCAATCACATAGGCCTTGGTCCCTTGCTGATGCTTTAAAAAATCTGCAGTGGCCATGGCGGACGTATAAAAACACTCTTCAGGGATGTTGAGACCTGCGGAGCCTAATCGGTTTTGTAGATCTTTACCCGTTTGTACCGGGTAGTTAGTCAGTATAACGAGCGGGTTACCTTGCTCTACTATGCGGTTAATAAACTTATCACTTCCGGGAATAAGCTGGTTGTTGTGCAGTAACACTCCATCAATATCGCAAATAATATTTTTCATCTGACTCTCTTACTTCACATTAGTTTGCCGAATAATTAGCCTTTATCTAATGCCAACTTGCCCCTAAAAACAATAATATTTGTAGATTTATTTTCTATTTAGCTCAAAAAGCCTCTGCTTGAAACTTGTTTAGGTAACAGCTTTTAGCGATTGTGTTACCTATGCTTTCAAACCGTGTTCACATCTTTTAACTTTTGGTGACATTTATGTTGACCTTATCTTGTTTTCAGATATTGTGTGACGAACCTCATAAATCATAAGTGACGCAGGCTGTAACGACTTGTTTTCACGATTAATTATCACGTAAATGAACAACTTTTCACTCCAAATGCTTTCTGCCTATTCAGCGATTTGTATATGAATAAAATCACCGCATTGATTATTTTTGTAGGGATGATGCTCTATTCACATGCCGCTATATCTGTTGAATTTTCGCCACTAAATCCCCTTTCTAAACTCACTCAAGGTGACGAGATTATCGAGCTTCTCAATAGTAAAACCATTGAGGCTGAAGATAAGCGCAGAAAGTTAGCAGAACTTATTACTGTCAAACAGGCAAAAACATCACCTTATTATGCGTTCGCTTACTATAGGATCCTACATGATATCGAGTTGTCGAATGGTGCGCCCAAGTTGGCTGAGCGTGCAATTGAGAACTTGGCAACAGTGGCTAAAATACATGATCAGGCTTGGTTGATTGCTGAAGCTAAGATGTGGCAGGCTACTTTTGCGGCTAAAGAAAGTAGGGTTGAAGATGGCTTTACGTTAATAGATGATGCGATAGAGCTGTCTAAAGAAGCGAATTTTACCCATTTAACTGGCCGCGCTTATAACGTTAAAGCGGCACTGTTTTTCTTCCAATCACAATACTACTCAGCGCTTGAGTATTATCTTAGTGCTCTTGATATCTTTATTTTGCAGCCTGAAGATCCATACGTCAGTAAGGTTTTGTCTAATGTGTCGCTTATCTATCTTGAAATAGAAGAATGGGATAAAGCATGGCAAGCCAATATGAACGCGCTAGAGCATGTCGATAAGTATGGCGGCAGTTATGAACAGCTCAGTGTATTTAACAATAATTCAGCGTTCATTTTAGAAAGGCTTGATAGAGTTGATGAAAGTGAGCCTTACCTTATTGCTGCAAGAGAAAATGCAGCCTTGAGTGGGAACTTACGCGTACAGCTTAATGTGCAGATTGCATGGATTAATTATTATCTAGCGACCGAACAATATTTGTTTGCTGGGAAGATTTCGCGTCAATGTGTGGCGAATGCTTCTGAATATCAATACAAGGTATTTGAGGCTGATTGTAGCCGCATGTTAGCTAAATCTTTGGTTAATCAAGGGAAGATTGCAGAAGGATTATCAGCATTAGATGTCTGTAAATCGTATTACCAAGAGATAAACAATCAATCCGGTTTAGCCGATATGTTTAATACTTATGCCTTGGCTTACGAGGCTTTAGGAGATTTTGAAACTGCGCTGGCTCACCAACGAAGATCGAATGAAGAAAGTAAAAGTTTGTTGTTTGATAAACGCGGAAAAATGTTATTAAACCTGACTGAAAGTTATAAAGAGAAATATCGTGAGCAAGAAGTTGCATTGTTAAAGGCTGAAAATGATGCTCATGAAGCGCGTTTAGCTGAACAAACAATTCGAGAAAAGTTTCTGTGTTTTTTTATTCTAGTTGCTGTTATTTCAATATCATTATTAATTAAAAAGCGTTACTGGTTAGAAAACGATAACAAAAATCTGCAAACATCTAACTTGGAGTTGTATAAGCAATCTAATGTCGATGCTTTAACCGGACTTTATAATCGTCGCTATTTTTTGGACTTCTTAGCTCAACAGCAAACCGCGGGCGTGAACACGCAAATGTGTTTAGCGATTATTGATATCGACCATTTTAAAGTCGTAAATGACACATACGGGCATGATATCGGTGATGAGGTCTTAATTAAAGTGGGTCAAATTATTCAAAAGAATATTCGCGAACAGGATCTATTAGTTCGATGGGGCGGAGAGGAGTTTGTTCTGTCTCTTAGTTGGTCGGCGTCTAGCTGTGTAGTAACGGTTATTGAGCTGCAGAGGCGTTTTGAGCGCGTGCGTAAAGCGATTGCCAATACGCCGATTTCTGCGGGTAAACAGGTGCTCAATCTGACGGTTTCAATCGGTGTAGGGAAGCGTTTAAATGCGTCATTATTAAAAGATTGCTGGCAAGGTGTGCTAGAAGGCGCTGATAAAGCATTGTACCGAGCAAAGGCACAAGGACGTGATAAAGTTGTGCTGGTTGAACAGTTTAAAAATATCGACAGAAAATCTTAATTCCCACTCTAAGGTAATGTTTACCTGTAACTTTTCAGATGAAGTGAGCACGTAACATTGAATGGCTTTTAGGTTTAAAAAGTCATTCAAATAATCGCAGTGCCATGCACTTCACTTGCCGCCAGCGCTCATGTCCTGTTATTTCTATATGTATATTAAGTTGATGCGATTGTAAATGTTATGTAAGTTCGTTGCTATCCATTGGTAAATGTTAATAATAGTCGTTCTCATTTATTTATGGAAAGACAAGTGAAGTTAAGTATTTTAGGATTAGCAGTATTGAGTGCTTTAGCAAGCCAATTAGCTATGGCCGAGCAAGGTAATAACGCATCAAATCAATCTGAAGATATGGAACACATTGTTGTTACTGCTTCACCATTTGCGCAAAAGCTAAGTGATACACCCAATTCAGTTTTTATTGTATCAGAGGAAGATTTGGACATGCAGCGTGTGGTTGCACGTAATCTGTCTGAGATGATCTCCAATTTAGTACCAGGATTTTCTCCAAGTACCGAAACCATGTCTACATTTGGTCAAAACTTTCGTGGCGGTAAAGCGATAGTGATGATTGATGGCGTACTTATTTCAACCACACTTCGTGCTGGTGGACGCGATCTACAATCTATCTCTGTAGATGTCATTGAAAGCATTGAGGTGATCAAAGGTGCAAGCGCTATGTATGGCAATGGTGAAGCGGGCGCTATCATCAACGTAATCACCAAAAAGCCGAGCGTAAATTTTGAAATGCAGACTCGAGTGGGTGTTGAAGCGTTTGCTGATGAGCTTTCTGATGCGGGTTACAGTATTTCTCAGAGCTTTTCCGGTACAACCGATTCAGACCTAGGCTACTTACTTAACTTATCAGGTAAAGATCGCGGTAACCTTTACGATGCTGATGGCGAGCAATTACCTGGCGCACCGAATAATCAAGGCGGTATGGGGGATGCCGATGAGTACGACGTATTGTTTAAGCTTGAGCAAGAGTTTGAATCTAGTCGTTTAGCTATGCTTGCTCACCATTACTATATTGAAAATAAGCTGCACTATAAGCGTAATGTTAATGAAGAAAATGGTCTTATTGAAATTGACAAAAGTGAGCCGTATGTAGGACCTAATCCGTCAACCAAACTTAGCACTGTGCAGCTTACTTACGATCAAGATGACTTCTTCAGCCAACAATTAAGCCTGTCTGCCTATTACAGCAAAGTAAACGTGGGTTATGAATCAGCATCTGAGATTGTGTCTACCCGCAGTGGTTTTAAAGCGGCTATGCAGTGGACGATTAATGATAGAAGTCGTTTAGCTTATGGCTTTGAATACGGCAAAGATAATACCGAACAAGGCCGAGATCGTGACGTGCTTACTGGTATCGATGCGGATGGTAATCCTACTACTCAGTCTCAATATATTTGCTCGGTATGTGATTTAACTGAAACTAAATTAAGCCCATTTGCACAATATTGGAATCAAGTGACTGATGATTTGACGCTACAAGCGGGTTTACGCTATGAGAACTTTGAAATCGAAGTGCCAGATTATATGCGTTATAAGCGCGGTGTTCTTAGCGCCAAACAAGGAGATACACTAAAGTACGATAAGCCTTTGGTGAACTTAGGTCTCGTTTATAATATTGCCGATAGCACTGACATTTTTGCCAGTTACTCTCAGGGCTACTCTCACGCAGATATGCGTATGCTTAGAGATATGCCTGTCGACAGTGTTGCAGAGTTCGCGGCTGATATCCCTGCCACCCAAACAAACTATTATGAAACGGGCTTGCGTTATAGCGATGACAGCCTGCAAGGGAGTTTATCTTTCTTCTACTCAGATATAAAAGATGGTTATGCCTATGATTATAATGTGGATTCACAAGCGGATAAGCGCGTAGCGGCAGTCATCGTTGCTGATGAACAAATTTGGGGATTTGAGGCGACGCTAGATTATCAGATTAACCGTGAAATTAAGTTTGGTACTAGCGTATCAATGTCAGAAGGTAAGCGTATCAATAGCGAAACGGGTGATGATTACTGGATTAATGGCACTCGGATCACGCCGATTAAAGCATCCATTTACGGTGATTACCGCTTTAACGATATAGCCTCATTGCGTCTGCAAGCAAACTACGTAGGCGATAGAGATAAGCATGATCGCGAAAGCGATGCCGGTTATAGTTTCTATGAGTCGCCTTATGACGGATATACCTTAGTGGATTTGGTATCAACGTTTGATACAGATTATGGCCGTTTTACTTTTGGTATTGATAACCTGCTCAATGAAGACTACCAACCACTGGTTTCACAGATGAATAAAGAAGTTATTTGGGAAACTTACCGTAGCCAGTTTTCAGGTTATGGACGCCGCTTAGCACTAGAGTACAGTATTAATTACTAGTTTACTTAGTTGTTGATTGGGGCATCTAGTCACTTTCAAAAGTAAATGGCCGCTTGTTACTTTTTTAACAAGCGGCCATTTTTATAGCGCTTAACTTTAGTTTTTTGCTATTTCTGGGAACTTACTAGCAAAAATCCCGTTTTCGATTCTTAAACATGGGATATCACCAATAATAGGGTAGGCGACTAACGCCTCTGGACTATAAAAAGCATTATTGATTAGTGTTATTGGCGTTTTGAATTTAGGGCAAGCAAACACATTTTCTGGTAAATCTGTATTGCTTTGTTTAGATATGATTGTCAAAGCAGTAGGGTTTAGTGGATTTGCAGAAGATGAGAATAGCTGATGTTTTAAAACATCGTAACCCAATGATTTAGCTATTGCAGGTAAGTTTTTACAGTAACCATGGGAATCCATTCGTTGGCGTATTTCTTCGTTTGATAATTCGTAACCAGGTTCAAGTAAAATTAGGTATTTATTGGTAACACGATAGAGCTCTTTAAGGATCGCTTCTTCGTTTCCACCATTTGGCTCAATTGAGTGTGATGTATAAACGATATCAATAGCATTATCGATAAATGGCATATTAAAAAGGTCGCCAGTACATAATGTGGTGTTAGTTACACCTTGGCTTAGCAACCATTCTTTAGCATAGGCGACTCTCGACCAGCTCAAATCAAAGCCATAGCTTTTTGTTGGTTTGTTTAAACTTTTAATAACTCCTGAAAGGGTTGTCGCTTCACCAACACCTGCTTCTAGTATTGATTTAGGCTCACACAAAGAAAGTATGACATTGGCTATTTCAGCAGAATATTCAGCTTTATGCTTCGCCATTGCTTCATTTTTCATAGCTTCAGTATACGAGCCTGTTTGCATGTCATAGGAGATCTCAATGATTTCCGGAGTATTATGATCGATATTGAGTTCTTTTCGTAACAAGGCACTGATATTTTGCCCCTGAGCATATAATTTTTCTAATTCTTTAGGTGTAATCATATTTGGTACCGTTACTTTTTTAATTGCTTATGTTGGCATTGTTATGCAGCTATAGAGTATCAAAAATATCCTAGCTAACACACTGAAAAAAGGGAGGACTTGAGTACTTGAAAGCTAAAAAAGCAACAATAGTTCCAAATAAAAAGGCACCGAAAGGTGCCTTTTTGCCATACTATGATTTTTAATGCTTAGTCAGCAGCATAACCATTAATTGGCAGTGCTTGATTATCCAATTGCGCTACACCATCAACCATGGTTAAACGGTTTTGGCTGAACCATTTAACCACTAGAGGGTAAATAGCATGCTCTTGCTCATGTACACGCTCTGCTAAAACCTCGGCAGTATCATCTTCATAAACAGGCACTTTAGCTTGTAAGATAACGGGGCCGGCATCAAGCTCTGGCGTGACAAAGTGCACGCTTGCGCCATGTTCAGTGTCTTTAGCGTCGATAGCACGTTGATGGGTGTGTAAACCTGTATATTTAGGCAAAAGAGAAGGGTGGATGTTGACCATCTTACCTTCAAAACGTTGCACAAATTCGTCGCTTAAAATACGCATAAAGCCAGCTAAAACCACAAGGTCTGGCTGATACTTTTCAATCGCGCTAAGCAGACGTGCATCGTACTCTTGCCTAGTTTCGCCTGTGTGAGCTATCACGCAGCTGGTATCAATCTCATTGTGGTGGGCGCGAACTAATCCGTAAGCGTCTGGTTTATTGCTTATGACGCCAACAACGTCAGCTTGAAGATTATCGTCACAACCATCGATAATGGCTTGTAAATTACTGCCGTTACCTGAAATTAATACTAAAACGCGACAACTCTGGGGCATTACAGGATCTCCACTTGCTCTTCTTCGCCGTTACGCTTGGCAATGCTACCAATTAACCATGCGTTCTCGCCCTCTGCATTTAGCAATGTTAAGGCTGAATCGACTTTGTCTGCTGGTAGGGCGACAACCATACCAACACCGCAGTTGAAGGTGCGGTACATTTCAAATTGTGAAATATTACCGTTTTCCATCAACCAGTTAAATACGACTGGCCATTGCCATGAGTCGCTGTTTACCACTGCTTTGCAATCTTCAGGTAGTACGCGTGGGATGTTTTCCCAGAAGCCACCACCAGTGATATGTGACATTGCGTGAACATCGTGCTGTTCAAGCAATTTAAGCAGTGATTTAACGTAAATTTTTGTTGGCTCTAATAAATGATCTATTAGTGGCTTACCAGCAAGTTCTTGCTCTGGATCTGCCTTGCTCACTTCTAATACCTTACGGATAAGTGAGAAACCATTTGAATGAGGACCGCTTGAAGCTAATGCGATAAGGGCATCACCGTCTTGCACTTTAGTGCCGTCGATGATGTCTTCTTTTTCAACTACGCCAACGCAGAAACCTGCTAGGTCGTAGTCATCGCCTTCGTACATGCCTGGCATTTCAGCAGTTTCACCGCCGATAAGTGCACAGCCTGATTGTACACAGCCTTCTGCAATGCCTTTTACTACAGAGGTTGCAACTTCAACATCAAGTTTGCCTGTCGCATAGTAGTCAAGGAAGAACAGTGGCTCTGCACCAGCAACGATAAGGTCATTTGAACACATGGCGACTAAGTCGATACCGACGTTGTCGTGCTTTTTAAAGTCGATAGCAAGACGTAACTTAGTGCCAACACCATCAGTGCCTGAAACCAGTACTGGATGCTTATACTTAGTTGGTAGCTCACAAAGTGCACCAAAACCACCTAGATTGCCCATAACTTCTGGACGGCGGGTACGTTTTACTGCTGACTTGATGTTGTTAACTAGTGCATTTCCGGCATCAATATCAACGCCTGCATCTTTATAGCTTAGTGGGGTAGTAGGAGTGCTCACGGAGATCCTCTCGGGTACGGGTATCGATTATTATTGGATTTTACGCGGCGCTATTCTATCAGCTTGTGAGTAGCGTCGAAAGGTAAGTTTTTCAATTAACTTAGCGACAGAGGTCACGATTTACCGCCTTTTTGAAACTTTAAGTTTTCCTGTACGAACAAATCTACTAGAATCGTTAAAATTTACCGTGAAAAATACGTTAGAAAATCAGGAGAACAAAATGAAAGTCGTTGAAGTTAAGCATCCTTTAGTCCGTCATAAAATTGGATTAATGCGCGAAGGTGACATTAGCACAAAGCGTTTTCGCGAATTAGCGGCAGAAGTAGGCAGTCTACTAACATACGAAGCAACGGCTGATTTTGAAACTGAAAAAGTAACGATTGATGGTTGGAATGGTCCGGTTGAAATTGATCAGATCAAAGGTAAGAAGGTGACAGTTGTGCCTATCTTACGTGCTGGTCTAGGTATGATGGACGGCGTTCTTGAGCACGTTCCAAGTGCACGTATCTCTGTTGTCGGTATTTACCGTGACGAAGAAACGCTTGAGCCAGTACCTTATTTTGAAAAACTTGCTAGCGACATGCCATCACGTATCGCACTTGTGGTTGACCCAATGCTTGCAACTGGCGGCTCAATGATTGCGACTATCGACCTATTAAAAGATCGTGGCTGTACAGCGATTAAAGCGCTTGTATTAGTTGCTGCGCCAGAAGGTATTGCTGCACTTGAGAAAGCACACCCAGATATTGAGCTTTTCACTGCGTCTATTGATGACTGCCTAAATGAGCAAGGTTATATCTTGCCAGGTCTTGGTGATGCAGGCGATAAGATTTTTGGTACTAAATAAGTATTAAAGTTTTGTCATAGGTTAAGTTGGTTTGAAGGTTATCTAACTAAATCACTTAACAAAAAAAGGAGCCTAATGGCTCCTTTTTTGTTCTCATTTTTCTAGGACCTAGGACCTAGGACCTTAAATACCCAAGCCTAGGCCTACAGCACCATTGCCGCAATCCAGCCAAACACGAGTAAAGGAATGTTGTAGTGAATAAAGGTTGGAATAACGCTGTCCTTCATATGGTCATGTTGACCATCGGCATTAAGACCCGCGGTTGGGCCTAGAGTTGATTCAGACGCAGGTGAGCCTGCATCACCAAGCGCTGCTGCAGTGCCGACTAGCGCAATAGTTGCTTCAACAGAGAAACCAAAGCTCATGGCTAAAGGAACATAGATAGCTGCAATAATTGGAATTGTTGAAAACGATGATCCAATGCCCATAGTGATTAGCAAGCCTACAAGTAACATCAAAAATGCAGCCAAGGCTTTATTATCGCCAATTGCTGTATTCATCATTTCTACTAAGCTGCCTACATCTCCAGTACCTTTTATTACCGCTGCAAAACCTGCGGCAGAAATCATGATAAAGCCAATATTAGCCATCATGCGCACGCCTTGGTTAAAGATGTCTTGGTCGGCAACGTGCTTAAGTGCGCCAGAAAAACTAAATACAATAAAGCCAATCAAAGCACCGAAAATCATTGAGCCGGTATAGAGCTGCACTACCAAGGTTGAAATCACGGCAATCACGGCAATCACAATATTACGCTGGTTTAAGCCTTCTTCTGGCTCTACAGCTAGAATTTGCTCTTCTTTATATTCACGAGGCTTACGGTAGCTAATGAAAATAGCGACCAATAAACCAAATACCATACCGAGAGCAGGAATAAGCATCGCTGGGGCTACTTGAGCTTGAACAGCTTGCAAATCATTACTGTTTAGATTGGTAAGTAAAATGTCATATAAAAAGATGCCGCCAAAGCCAACAGGCAATACCATATAAGTCGTCACTAAGCCAAAAGTCAGCACACAAGCGACTAAGCGGCGATCCATTTTTAATTTTGACATTACGTGTAGTAATGGTGGAATTAAAATAGGAATAAAGGCTATATGGATAGGAAGAATATTCTGTGAAGAAATAGCCATTGCAAGAATGGTTAATAGTAACACCCAGCGCACGAAGTTATTGTTGGTACTATTTTGCTCTTTACCAAGCAAGCTAATGACCTTGCTTGAAATTAGCGTTGTTAAACCTGAATGCGACAAGGCAACAGCAAAAGCGCCCAATAGAGCATAGCTCAATGCGATTTGTGCGCCACCACCAAGGCCAGTATTAAAAGCTGCGACCGTTTGATGCAGATCCATGCCACCAACAAGACCGGCAACTAAAGCGGAAATGGTAAGCGCAATGACGATATTAACTCTAGCTAAACTGAGGCCTAACATTAGGCATACAGCGATGACAACAGCATTCATAATATGATTAATCTATTTCTTATATTTGAAGTTGCGACCATTTTTGCCTGTTAATACGCATGATGTCCAGTAACTATGCTGGATATCTTGAATTCAAACAGAGTTGTGAATTAGCTGTACCTTAATATGCAAACAAAGTGTGAATAGCTGCATTAAAAACAGGGCTAAGCTGATGGGATAGTGGTCAGTTAACAGAATAATCATTTAAAAAAGTGATATTGCTCGCAAATAGCTTGTATAGAGTAAAACACTGCATATAATGCTTTTAGATTTAAAACGAAACAGCGTTTTTAGCAATCCATAGATGGAGAAATAAAATGAGCGTATTAGTCGGCCGTCCGGCCCCTGATTTTACTGCTGCTGCAGTACTAGGTAATGGTGAAATTGTTGATACCTTTAACCTATCTGAAGCAATTAAAGGAAAGACAGCCGTAGTATTCTTCTACCCACTAGATTTCACTTTCGTGTGTCCATCAGAGCTAATTGCTTTTGATCACCGCATGGATGAGTTCAAGAAGCGTGGCGTTGAAGTAATCGGTGTTTCAATCGATTCTCAGTTTACTCACAATGCATGGCGTAACACGCCAATAGACAAGGGTGGTATTGGCCAAGTTCAATACACGCTAGTTGCTGACGTTAAACATGAGATCTGTAAAGCATACGATGTTGAGCATCCAGAAGCGGGTGTTGCATTCCGTGGTTCATTCCTTATCGACAAAGAAGGTCAAGTTCGCCACCAAGTGGTTAACGATCTACCACTAGGTCGTAACGTTGACGAAATGATCCGTATGGTTGATGCACTTCAATTCCACGAAGATCACGGTGACGTTTGCCCAGCAGGCTGGGAAAAAGGCGACAAAGGTATGGATGCAAGCCCAGAAGGTGTTGCTTCTTACCTAACTGACAATGCTGACGCACTATAATTTCTAAAAAATTGTAAGTTGCTAAAGCATAAAAAAAGCTGCGATTATCGCAGCTTTTTTGTTTTAAATTATAGGTTTATAAAAATCTGTTTTCGCTTAAGACTCTGCGATTTGCTCAGCTTTACCTTCAGTTTCATCTGTAATAAACGGCCAACCACCTAAAGCTTTCCAGCGGTTTACAATTAAGCAAAATAGCTCTGCTGTACGTTCAGTATCATAGAGTGCTGAATGTGCTTCACGATTATCAAACGGGATCCCTGCCATAGCGCAAGCTTTAGCTAAAACGGTTTGGCCAATAGCTAAACCTGCAAGTGCTGCAGTGTCGAATGTGGCGAATGGATGAAACGGTGTGCGTTTAAGCCCATTTCGTTCAATCGCTTGGGTAACAAAGCCATGATCAAAAGCAGCGTTGTGAGCCACAATAATACTGCGATGACAACCTACGGCTTTTTGCGCCTTTTTCACTTCTTTAAATATTTCTAAGAATGCTTCTTTTTCACTAACGGCACCGCGCAGCGGGTTTGTTGGATCGATACCTGTAAATGCTAATGCTTCAGGCTCAAGGTTTGCGCCTTCGAAAGGTTCTATATGGAAATGTAATGTTTTATCGAGCGCTAGAACACCGTCTTCATCCATTTTAAGCATAGTGACGGCAATCTCTAAAAGCGCGTCTGTTTTTGAGTTGAAACCAGCAGTTTCAACGTCAATGACCACTGGGAAGTACCCTCTAAAGCGGTTTTTCAATAAATTAGGGTCTAAAGTGTCAGTCATTAAAATTTCCCAAAAGAGTGCAAGTGACTATTATGCGGCAACTGATGATCACTGTCATGTGCGTTTGCTGAATTTATAAGCTAAAGAAAGATAAATCTTTGCCGATAGAGAGTAGTCATACAAATTTAGAGAGTTAATTTATGCGGCATTGGTTAATTTTAACATCATTATTGTTGCTCCCTTTATCTGCACAGGCAGATCTAAGGCAATATGTAGCTTCATTAGAGGAGTCGCAGTGGCGTTTGAGTGGTAATAATCCTGTTATGTGCCGCTTAGAGCATGATATACCATCATACGGTAAAGCCGTGTTTACTAGCTATGCGGGTAAAGATCATAACCTTAATTTTAGTTTGGATATGTGGGTTAAACCGGACCAAGTGACTCAAGCTAAATTGGTGAGTATGGCACCGGCGTGGCGACCTGGTGTGGTATCAAAAGATATTACTGAGCTGACTTATCAAAAGTACTTTAGCGGCGAAGTACCGCGTAATGCTGCTTGGTCCATGTTGGCCGAACTTGAAAGCGGCATGCAGCCGACATTTTATTATGCCGATTGGTATAACGAATCGAACAAGATAGCTGTTGGGCTTTCAGCTGTTAACTTTAGACGTCAGTATTCTGAGTTTAAGTCGTGTTTATCTTCATTATTACCTTACTCATTTGAAGATATCGCTTTGACGGTATTAACTTACGAGTCGGGTGGTACAGAGTTAACACGTTATTCAAAGTCGCAAATAGCACGAGTGCAAGAGTACTTAGCTTATGATAAAAACGTCGACTTAGTTTTAATTGATGCTTATACAGATAGTTATGGTGGGCGTAGTGCCAATATGCGAGTGTCTGAGCAACGTGCGGACTCAGTCAAAGAGTTTTTTGTCGCCAGTGGTATTGGTCAAGGCCGTATTCATACAATGGGCCATGGCGAGAAAAGACATGTTGCATCGAATCAAACGATTGAAGAACGTTCTCGAAACCGCCGAGTAGTGATTAGGATTAGTAAGCCACTTTAGCTAAATAAAGACGTCTAAATTTGTAGTCATTAGCCTAACAGAGATGTTGGGCTTTTTATTGGGTAAAATTTGGTTGTTAATGATGTTATTTAAATTTTAGACAAAAAAAAGCCCGCTTACATGTAAGCGGGCCGCAAAAATAAATCATTGCAATCAACAAATTGAAGGAAGGAAGTCAAGCATAAGAACCAGGGATATAACTTCCGTGGATAACCACCAAAGTTTAAGAGTTCTTGTTTTCGAATCTACTAGGCAGACACTTCCTGAAAACAAGACGAATTATAGAGTTGTAGAGCTTAAGTGACAAACTAGAATTATTAGAGTTTACCATTAGTTTTGCTAATGAATGTGGTGTGCAGGCTTGCTGCAAAAATCTGCGTTACCCCCTATTGTTGTGGTGTTGGTCACATTTAGCTTGAGGTTTCGCATGATATTTTATTTATCTATGTTACTAAATTATTAACAGTTGCTGCGCATAATCATTATCAATATTAAATAAACAATCTTTGCGATGTAATTTTTTAGTTTGTATAGTGCCCCAGAAGCCGGACGTTAAGTAACTCAAGATAACAATAAGATTATCTAATTGTATGACTGCTTAGCGGTATCAACAGAACTCTTAATGATAAAAGAGTCAGTTAATCAGGGATAAATTATGCGAATTAAATCGATACTCACTAAAAAGCATTTATTAGCGGTGGGATTAGGTCTTGCGATTGTAGGTTGCCAGTCACAACCTAGCGTAGACAGCGGTGAAAGTGTTATTAGCGAAAATAATGGTGGCGTAGTAGAGACTATTCATGGAGTGCAAGTATCCGACCCGTATCGTTACCTTGAAGTTGAGTCAGACAGAACCAAAAAGTGGGTCAGTGAACAACAAAAGGCCGGTAATGCTTATTTAGCAAATATTGAGAACAAACAGGTAATTGTTGACCGTATTACTGAATTATGGAATTTCGAAAAAATTTCAGCACCTTTTGAAAAAGGCACAAACACCTTTTATTACCGTAATAATGGCTTGCAGGCACAATCTGTTCTTTATGTAAAAAATGCACAAGGCCAAGAAAAGATAGCACTTGATCCTAATAGTTTTTCTGATGACGGTACAGTCGCCTTATCGGGTGTATCGGTGAGTGATGACGGTAAGACGTTAGCTTATGGAGTTTCAAAATCAGGCTCTGATTGGCAGGCTTGGCATTTTGTCGATGTTGCTAGCGGAAAGAAATTAGCCGACGAGTTAGATTGGATTAAATTCTCTAGTGCAGTGTGGAATAGTGACAATAGCGGTGTTTATTATGCACGTTATGATGCTCCTGAAGGTGGCAATGCTCTAGCTGATGTTAACTTTAATCAAAAGGTGTATTTTCATAAAATTGGTACGCCGCAAAGTGCTGACACGTTAGTCTATGAGCGCCCGCAAAATAAAGATTGGGGCTTTGGCATTGAAGTATCAGAAAAAGGTGACTACCTGCTGCTGTATATTTCCCAAGGTACCGACAGCCGTAACCGCTTCTTTTATAAGTCGCTTAAGGATCCAAAAGCTGAAGTTGTAGAGCTTATTCCTGATCTAGAGGCTGAATATAGCTTTATTGGCAATGACGATTCGGTTTTCTATTTCAAAACCGATTACAACGCTCCGAATGGCAAAGTCATCGCCGTTGATGTGAATAATATTGACAAACAGAACTGGCAGACGATTATTCCTGAACTGAGTGATCCTATTAGCAATGTGGTAATTGTGAACGATCATCTCGTGGTGAGTTACTTGCATGATGTATTGGGGAAACTCACCATTTACAACATGAATGGTGATAAACGCCAAGATGTGACGCTTCCTGGTAAAGGCAAGATTGCTGGTCCATATGGCAAGCGCAGTAAAGATTACTTCTATTATGTATTTAATAGTTACATCCAGCCGCAAACAACTTATAAGTTCGACTTTAAAACTGGTGAGTCAAGCGTTTACTCAAAACCAGATATCTCATTTGATCCAAATGACTACGCTTCAGAGCAAGTATTTTATACCAGTAAAGACGGTACTAAAGTGCCTATGCTGATCTCTTATAAAAAGGGGATGAAAAAGGACGGTCAAAACCCAACATTGCTTTATGCCTATGGTGGTTTCGCTATCTCTATGACGCCGCGTTTTAGTCCAGCAAATATTGCGTGGATGGATATGGGTGGGGTCTACGCAGTACCTAACCTTCGTGGTGGTGCAGAGTACGGTGACAGCTGGCATAAAGCGGGTATGTTCGATAAAAAGCAAAATGTATTTGATGATTACTATGCTGCAGCCGAGTACTTAATTGATGAAAATTATACAAACTCTTCAAAGTTAGGTGCGTATGGTCGTAGTAATGGCGGTCTATTAATGGGAGCGGCAATCACCCAGCGTCCAGAGCTTTTTGCCGCAGTTTTGCCTGCGGTAGGTGTACTCGATATGCTTCGCTTCCAAAAGTTTACTATAGGTTGGGCATGGACCAGTGAATACGGTAGTGCCGACAATGCTGAACAGTTCCCTGCATTATATGCTTACTCGCCATATCATAACCTTAAAGAACGAGCTTATCCTGCAACTATGGTGATGACTGCTGATCATGATGATCGCGTTGTACCTTTGCATAGCTTTAAGTTTGGTGCCTTGATGCAAGAGATGCAGCAAGGTGATGCGCCGGTCATTATGCGTATAGAATCAAAAGCAGGTCATGGCGCAGGTAAGCCAACTTCAATGAAGATTGATGAGTTTGCCGATATCTATAGCTTCCTTTGGCACAACTTTGGTTTGCAAGTACCGGCCAAAATTGGACAGTAAAGCTATTTTTAAAATGTGATTTTAAAGGAAGCTTCGGCTTCCTTTTTTTGTGGCTGAAAAACGCCAGAGTACTCGACTGCTGCAGGGGACGTCAGTTTGGACGCTTATGCAACAATCATTTAAGATGATTAACAAAATTTTATGAAGAAGGGCATTGCATATCACATATCGCGATTCACAATTGCATACTGGCTAGGTATAGTAGGCCTCTATTTTATCTTATCGATTGGCGATTATCGTTTATGTTTCGTTGGCCTATTTCGGTTTATTATGAAGATACAGATGCAGGTGGCGTTGTTTACCACTCAAATTACTTAAACTTTTTTGAGCGGGCACGCACGGAATGGTTACGCGCTATAGGCGTGAGTCAAACCGCGCTTCTTGCTGATGACGTAGCCTTTGTCGTTAAACGTGCAGAATTAGATTTTTGTAAAGCCGCACGATTTGAACAGAACCTTATTGTAGAAACCAAGGTCATACAACTTAAGAAAGCATCAATGGTGTTCGAGCAACGCCTTATCGATGAGCATGGTGTGGTGTATTGTGAGGCAGAAATACTTGTTGCTTGCATCGCTTTATCCCGCATGAGACCCATAGCCATTCCCCAAAATATTGCGCAGGAGTTTAAAGGTGGAAGCTGATATTTCTTTTATTGGATTATTTTTACAGGCAAGTCTTTTAGTTAAATTTGTAATGCTGACCTTGCTTGCTTTATCAATTGCCTCTTGGGCTGTTATTTTACAGCGTCGAAAGTTACTTACCGCAGCGAGAACCGAAGCTTTAAAGTTTGAGGATAAGTTTTGGTCAGGTGTAGACCTCAATAAACTGTATCAAGAGTTATCAGCAAGACAAGATAGCAATACAGGCCTCGAAGCGCTATTTGTTACTGGCTTTAAAGAGTATGCGCGTTTAAACAAGCTAAATGGCCGCGTGCCAGAAGCCGTGATGGATGGCAGCTACCGTGCAATGCGCGTGTCGTTGTCACGTGAATTAGAGAAGCTTGAAACTCATCTCCCTTTATTAGCCACCATTGGTTCAACTAGCCCTTATATTGGCCTGTTTGGTACGGTTTGGGGGATCATGAACTCCTTTATCGCATTGGGTGCAGTTGAAAATGCCACACTCGCCATGGTTGCTCCGGGTATTGCTGAAGCCTTGATTGCAACTGCTATGGGTCTATTCGCCGCTATTCCAGCAGTAATTGCCTATAACCGTTTTTCTACTCAAGTAGAAAAGATAGAAATGTCTTACGCTAACTTTATGGAAGAGTTTTCTAGCATCCTGCATCGTCAAGCATATAGCGAGAAGGAACAGGCATAATGCATCAAGGCTACCAAAGGAAGCGCCGCCGTCCGGTTGCTGAAATTAACGTGGTGCCCTATATCGATGTGATGTTGGTACTGCTGATTATTTTTATGGTAACGGCACCGATTGTTAGCCAAGGGGTAAAAGTTGATTTACCTCAAGGTCAAGCAGAGCCTCTGCCATCTGACAGCAAGCCTCCAGTGGTTGCATCGATAGATGCTATGGGTGAGTACTATTTGGATGTAGGGAGTTCGAGCAGCAAAGAAGTATTGGATCTTGAAGAAGTTGCAGTACGAGTTGGTGCCATTATTCAGCTAGAGCCTGAACGTCCTGTTGTTGTAAAAGCTGACCGTTCAATCCCTTATGAAAAAGTGATCCAGTTAATGGTGACTCTTCAAGGGGCAGGGGTGCCTTCTGTGGGCTTAATGACCGATTCGCCGGAGGCTAACTAAAGTGGCGGCTAAATCTGATTTAACGCTACCAGTTGCGATTTCAGCTGGAATTCATATTGGCGTGATAGTTATTCTTGCCTTAGGTGTTGATTTCTCGGAAAAACCGAAACCGCAACCACAAGCTAGTGCACCCGCAGTACAAGCTGTTGTTGTTGACCAAAAAAAGGTCGCCGAGCATGTTGAAAGGTTAAAAGCGGATAAACGTGAAGCAGAACGTAAAGAGAAAGCGCGTCAGGATGAAGCGGATAGACGCGTACGTGAAGCGAGGAAAGAGCGTGAACGTGAGCAAGCGCAGATTAAGCGACTTGAGCAAGAGCGTAAACAGAAAGAGATAGAAACCAAAAATGCAGCAGATGCGGCAAAAGCTGCGCAGTTGAAGCAAAAGCAAGAGAAAGAGAAAGCAGCCAAGGCTGAAGCTGAACGTAAACAGAAAGAAGCTGAGCGTAAAGCATCTGAAGAAGCGGCACGTAAAGCGGCTGAAAAACGTAAAGCTGAAGAAGCTGCTGCTAAAAAGGCGGAAGACGAGCGAAAACGTAAAGCAGAGGCTGAACGTAAGCGAAAAGCAGAAGAGCAAGCTCGACGTGAGCAAGAGCAAATGATGCAAGATGCATTAGCTGCTGAACAGGCAGCACTGTCTCAAACCCGTAATAAGCAAGTCATGACCGAAGTTCAACGCTACACCTCTATGATCAAAGCAACGATTCAACGCAACTTGGTTGTTGATGAGTCTATGCGAGGTAAGAGTTGTCGAGTGTTTATTCGACTTGCTAACGACGGTTTTGTTACTGCAAGTCAAACACTTGATGGTGACAGCGTTGTTTGCCGAGCAGCCAAAGCCGCTATTAATAAAGCGGGAAGATTGCCTGTCTCGAATGAGCCTGATGTTTATAACAAGCTAAAAGAAATTAATTTAACTGTTCAACCTGAGTTCAATTAAAGGAACCGTATGAAAATTTTTGGGAAATGGTTGCTCGCGAGCCTGCTTATTTGCAGTATGCCGGTAAAGGCTGCGTTAGATATTGTCATTACTGAAGGTGTTGATGCCGCTAGACCGATAGCTGTTATACCTTTTGTTTGGCAAGGTACAGGCCCTATGCCATCACAGATCTCTGATGTTGTGATGTCAGACTTAGCACGAAGCGGTACTTTTAGTCCGGCTGATGAACTGAGTTTGCCTCAGCGTAATATTAGTACTTTAGCGCAGTTTGACGCTAAAGCTTGGATGGCCCAGCCTGCAGAAGCAGTTGTTATGGGGTCTATCAAGCCATACCCAGGTGATAAGTACTTAGTCACTTTTGAATTGATTGATTTAGTTAAAGCGCAATTGCAGCCCGACTCTGCATCAAAGCAAGATTTGGTTATCGATAGCCGTGAAACGATTATTAGTGCAGCACAGTTCCGCCAATACGGTCACCGAATCAGTGATGTTGTGTATGAAAAGCTTACCGGTATTCGCGGTGCGTTCTTAACCCGCATTGCTTATGTGGTAGTTAATCATGGTGAAAAATCACCTTATAAATTAATGATTGCTGATTATGATGGCTATAACGAACAGATGTTATTGCGTTCGCCAGAGCCATTAATGTCACCTTCTTGGTCTCCTGATGGGCAACGCCTTGCTTATGTAAGCTTTGAAAACCGTAAAGCAGAAGTTTATGTGCAAAACATTTATACTCAACAGCGTACTAAAGTAACAAGCTTTGATGGTATTAATGGCGCGCCAGTATTTTCGCCTGACGGTAAAAAATTGGCTGTAACATTATCTAAAGATGGTCAACCTGAAGTTTACGTTGTTGATATCGACACAAAAGCAATTAAACGTGTAACGAATCACTATGCTATTGATACTGAGCCATCTTGGTTCCCTGATGGTAAGTCATTACTTATTACGTCAGAGAGAGGCGGCCGTCCGCAGCTATATCGTGTTTTCTTAGATTCAGGTAAGATTTCGCGTTTAACCTTCGAAGGCGAATGGAACCTTGGTGGTTCTATCGCACCGGATGGACGCAGCATTATTTTTGTTAATCGAACAAACGGTAAGTTTAATATTGCCCGTATGGATTTAGAAACTCGCTTTATGCAAGTGCTAACCAGTACGCGATTAGATGAATCACCAAGCGTGGCACCTAATGGCACCATGGTTATTTACGGAACTACCTACCAAGGCAAGCAAGTGTTAGCTGCGGTTTCTATGGATGGACGTTTTAAAGCAAGACTGCCAGTCGGGCAGGGTGAAGTTAAATCACCGTCTTGGTCACCATTTCTCTAACTATAAAGATTAAGGATTTTAAAATGGATCTGAATAAGCTATTTAAAGCGATGCTAGTCGTACTTCCAATTATGGCTATCAGCGCATGTAGCTCGACTTCTGAGTCTGAAACAGATGCAACGAGTTCAACTGAGTCATCTTCATCAAGTGAATATGCGAATAATGGTGTAGAAACTGGTGGTGTAGCGCCTGTATTGACCCCGGAAGAGCAGCAACGCCTTAAATATCAAGAGTTGAGAAAAGAGCACATTATCTATTTTGATTTTGACCGCAGCTCAGTATCACAACAGTTTGCTGAAGTATTAGATGCTCATGGTGACTACTTAGTTGAACATCCAAATGTTCGTGTAATGATTGAAGGCCATGCCGATGAGCGTGGAACACCGGAATACAACATTGCACTAGGTGAGCGCCGTGCTAAAGCCGTTGCTAAATATTTGCAAGGCATGGGCGTTCAGCCAAGCCAAATGAGTATTGTTAGTTATGGCGAAGAAAAGCCAATGGATTTTTCTCGTAACGACGAAGGTTTTGCTAAGAACCGTCGTGCTGTACTTGTTTACTAATTTTTACTGGTAAAAGGTTTACCTCATGAAACACGCTGTTTTATCAGCGGCAATCATCTTAGTTGCAGGTTCTGTTTACGCAGCACCTGCACCTGTTTCAGATATTGCTGGTGGCTCTACTGATGATAGAGTCTCTCGTTTAGAACGAGTTATTAAAGCTAAGCAACAAAACGAATTTCAAATGCAGCAGCGTTTGGAGACATTACAGCAAGAAGTACTCGATCTTCGTGGCTTAAGTGAACAACAGTCTTATCAGATTGAACAGATGCTGCAAAGACAGCGCCAGTTATATGAGGATATTGCTAACCTTTCAGCTAAGCCTGCAGTTCCCGTTGTTGTTAATACTTCAGCGTCGCCTACAACTGCACCTTCAAGTCTTGGTGAAACGGCAAGCTATGAGCAAGCGGTTAACTTGGTACTAAAAGATAAAAAGTATGAAGCTGCAATTCCTGCTTTTGCTCAGTTTATTCAAAACTATCCAAATTCAAGCTATGCACCTAATGCTAATTATTGGTTGGGCCAACTTCTTTATAATAAGAGTGAGTTTGTTGGTGCTGCAAAAGCTTTTACCACAGTTGTTGAAAAATACACCGATTCAGGTAAACGTGGTGAAAGTTTAGTCAAGCTGGGTATGATTGCCGAAAAAACCGGTGATAAGGCAAAGGCAAAGGCTTATTACCAAAAAGTTACCAATGAATATGCAAATAGCGCAGCAGCGAGAATTGCGTTGCAGCAACTTTCATCACTTTGATGCTGATTTATTCAGAAAACAATCTCTTAGATTGTTTTTCAGGCAAACAAAGAAAAATGGGAAATTTGCGCTTGCATGCGAATCTGAAAAAGGTATTATAGGCGCCCTCAGAGCGACACAGTCGTTTGAGGGCATCTTAACCCTCTAAGTTGGTTAATCTAGCTTATAAGGTGAAGATGTTAGTAATACCAGATGGGTCGTTAGCTCAGTCGGTAGAGCAGTTGGCTTTTAACCAATTGGTCGAAGGTTCGAATCCTTCACGACCCACCACTTTTCTACAAGTGGCTAAAGAAGTAGAAAGCAATACTAGATGGGTCGTTAGCTCAGTCGGTAGAGCAGTTGGCTTTTAACCAATTGGTCGAAGGTTCGAATCCTTCACGACCCACCAC
>NZ_JAKILC010000008.1 GCF_023283845.1 Shewanella marinintestina | reverse complement strand
CTAGGTTCTAGGTTCTAGGTTCTAGGTTCTAGGTTCTAGGTTCTAGGTTCTAGGTTCTAGGTTCTAGGTTCTAGGTTCTAGGTTCTAGGTTCTAGGTTCTAGGTTCTAGCACAACATAAAACGCGAAAAGGCGAAAAGGCGAAACAGTATCAGTATCAGTTGTTTTGCCTTTTCCATTTCATTCGACTTTCTTGCTAAAACGACGGCCTCTGTTACCCGCTTCACCGTCTTAGCCTTACCTAACACCTGCGATCTTGCTTGAACAGGCCGACCCAAAATGCCAACTCAAATATTACGCCTATCACAACTAATCCCGTCGCCCCTTGTACTATTCCTGCCGCATAACACCCTATCGCAGCGCTAATCAAGGCGACTAAAATAACCCCTCTTATCCATAATGGCATAATGCTTTCCTTTTCTACTTTCCATAAAACCAAGGTTTAAACTTAAGCCTAAACCTAACAAACTGTAGGAAATCACTCATCTATTTAAGATTAAAATTTATTCACTTTCGCTATGAGTTTTCAGTGCTTCGCCCACAAAAAAAGCCACGCTAAATATGCTTAGCGTGGCTTGTCGGGAGGGACTAAATAATGATAATTCTATTCTTATTTATGCATTTTTCCGTTGTATCTGTCTTTTAAGATAAACAATTTCTCGCCTTTACTGTGGCACTCTCCACATGCAAATTCATCAGTCAGGTAAGGATACATAAAGGTATCTTTAGCCTCAGAGTCTTGGAACTGGCCTTTTTCATTGTAGAGATCAATCGCAAAAGTATGAATGCGGATATCCCCGACCTTATTGCCGTGTTCGTTGGTCGCTGAAGTCGCATTTTTTACAACATCAGGCATATGACAATCAACACACTCTTTAGCATAGAAACCGTCGTCACCAGACCCATGGCCAGCGTTTAAGTTAACTTTATCCGCGTGACAAGTAGTACATTGTTTTTTGAATGCCCCAACATGTTCAGGCTGATCCATATAAACAGCTGACTTGTGGCTATCATGACAATTAGAGCAAGTCATGCCAGCAAGATAGTGTTTACCCATAATCTCGCCAGAGTCTGGATCGACTCCTATAAATTCATCATGGCTTTGATGATGACGCGGTAAACCACTTCTTACAGCAACACGCGCTCCATATTCAGGCCCATCTGGGTAAGCCTTATTAAAGCTACTGACATAATCATTACGCACATTACGGTCACCATCTCGTGTATGACATTCTGCACAATGCATAGCTTCACCGTATCCCATGGTTTCGCTCTGTAAAGATGCAGTTAGACGCGGCGTTGCCTTCTTAACAATATTAGTGTTACTTGGTGACTTCACATGCGCTAGCCCCGCACCATGACAAGCCTCACATTGAACGCCTGCAGCGATAAATGTACCCTCGATACCTGGAAGATCATCTTGATGCTGCGGGTGGAAATCTTCACTTGTCGGCTTCCAGCCTGTGTTATGACAATTACCACAGTTATAAGGCTTGTTCACAGAACCCGCATTGTAATTGCTCATATGTTGGTCATCACGCCCTTCCATAATGGCGTTAATATTGTGCTGCGCTTGCTTACCCGTAACGATATAGCCGTCTTTATCTAACCAGCGATATTTCCATGCAAACCCACCAGAAGTGTATGACACATCAGCATAGCTTTGCGGTGCACCTAAAGCGTTATCTGTTGGGTTACCGTCGTTATCAATTAGTGCTATAGCACCGTCTACGCTGCTATAGGGAAAGCTAGGCGTTTCATCGTTACCAACCTTACTAATTTTAAAGTTATGCCCATGAAACTGGTGGCTTGGTGCACCACCTATACTACTCGTCTCATCATTATGGCATTGTAAACAAGCTTGAGTTCCAGCGTAGATTGCTTCTGATGTTGTAACTGTAATTTTTGCGCTTGCTTCGTCAATACCGTCACTCACTGTATAGTTAATCTCAGCGCTGCCGACAAAGCCATCGGGATCAAATTCAATTCGATTCTCACTTAGTAGCAGAACCGAACCTTGCTCAGATGTTGCTGCTACAAGTCGAAGTTCGTCGCCTTCATCTTCATCGCTAGCATGTAGCATAGGATTAATTATTATCACCTGATTACTGTCTGCTACTCGGGCAGTATCTGCTGCGACAGGAGGAGTATTGGCTGGAGGTGGGGTAATACCTCCATTATCATCGTTATCATTGTCGCTTCCGCACGCAACCAGCATGGTTATCATGCTGGCAAGAAGAAGCTTTTTATATGGAATTTTTGCGTTCATAAGTTCATCCTCAACATTGCTTTTCATATCGCCAACATTGCAGGGAATGGCGACTGATATGCCTCTTTGGGCATGAAACAAGTATCAGCAACTTACTACTTAAGGGATAGATGACTAGAATTCACAGCGCTCACTAAGTTGTGAACTTTAGTTATCAAAAAAACTTTAAACCCATGTTTTTATAGAATATTTAATCACCAGAAAGATTGTGATTTGTTAATACGAATTGACCAGTATTTGTCAAAATGTAGAGCTTGTTCTCATTTTGCATAACAAGACCTGCTTTCTTTAACTGCCGAATATGAAAATTAAACTTAGTGTGATCATCAATTTCAACTAAACGGCATAGATCCATAAACTTAAGCGATTTGTGGCCAGCGAGAATCCTCAGCGCTTTACGTCGATACGGATTAGCCAAAGCACTATAGACTAGGTCAGGATCTAGATCTGCTCGGCTCTTTAACAACTGCTTTTCGGCCAAGCTACGTTTAACAGTCACAATTAACTCATCGCCTTTAAATGGCTTGGTCATTACACTGTCAGCACCTTTTTTCATTGCATCTACCGCTGTATCCACAGTGGCATAAGCCGTTATAATGACTACAGCAAGGAAAGGTTGATTCTGCCTTAGGTTAGAAATGGCCTCAACACCAGTCATTCCCGACATCAGTAAGTCGAGTAAAGCAATATCGAAGTGCTCACGTCCACTAGCCTCAATAGCCTGTTCTGCACTACTAACCGCAGTGACATCAAAACCTTCTAGCTCAAGTATTTCGACTATGTTCATACTGAGCTCTACATCATCTTCAGCCAATAATACCCGTATCATTAGTCGTACCCTCGATAAAATGTCAGCGTAATGCAGGTACCCTGCCCTTCACTGCTTGCAATATGCATCTTGCCATTATGCAAAGCGACTATTTGCTCGCAAATCGCTAAGCCTAGACCCGTACCTTGTCCTACAGCCTTGGTTGAATAAAACAATTCTGTGGCACGTTCTAGTTGTGTGCTTGTCATACCTGAGCCTGAATCAACTACCGTTATACGTACCATTTTTTCGTCTTGCTGCGCGTTAACTCTAATCTTATCGCTTGGTTCGCAGGCATCAATAGCATTACACAGCAAGTTAATAAACAGTTCTTCTAGCTTAATTTTTTCTGCATATAAAACGATACTGTCTCTGCAGTTGAGTTCAATTTGGTGCAGCTTAGTACGATGCGACAATAGCTTTACGGCAGAGCTAAGTATGTCTTTAACTGCAACAAAGCTTCGCTTACCCGTCGCGGGTCTTGCATAGCTAAGTAGCTCCTTACTAATGGAGGAAGCACGTTCTATGCCTAAGCGTATCCGTGCTAAATAATTGCTTTGCGAATCACATAAATTGGCATGCTTACGCTCTAATAAATCAAGCGCCAGCATCGAGGATGCTAAAGGGTTGTTTATCTCGTGGGCAACGCCCATCGCAAGCTGGCCTATCGCTTTATATTTATCAGCCTCAATAGCCCGCTTCAGCTTGGCAGCAGTTGCTTGTTCTTTTTCTAAATCAAAGATTTTGAGCGCTTTAAATAATGCTATTAAGATCAATGCACCAGCCAGAGTACGATAAATGGGTACACTGTAGTGGTATTCAGTAGGCACAAGGCCTGAAAGCCCACCATAGAGCACTAAGCCTACACCACAAAGTGCAAAGTAATTTCCATAACTATGCTGCTCTTGTCTGAGGTTAACGCCATAGATAACCATGCCTAATCCGGCTAAAAGTGCGCTACCAAATCCGATCAAAATGCGCGTGTACTGACTAGCTTCAACAAAACCACTGCGGTTAATAGCTAAGTGATGCAGATCAGGAATAATTAAATAAAAATAAACGAACACCAAAGCAATAATTAGACTGTGCCCGATATAAGCAATCCGCTTATGGTTTATTGTCAGAATTTGCCAAGCAAAAACCATCAATGCCGCGTAAGACAAGAATAATTTCACTAGGCACAACCATTGCGTCAGTAGCTTATATTCAGCGGAGATATGCTCAGTAAAAATCAGTACGTATAACTCAGACCATTCATGGAAGGCGTGGGAAAAACCAAAAATAGCCAGTGCCCATAAGGTGGGAGCTATCTTTAACTGACTATAACGGAAATTTCGAAACAGCACCGCACAGCCCATAGAGAAAAACACTAGGCCATAAAAAAGATAAATATTAAATGTAACAAAAACAGGCATGGGTAAACGTTAACATTTACCTATTGTGTATGACTTGATCTACTTCTAATTACACCAGGGAAGAAGTTGCGCTAGCTCATAAAACAAAAAAGCCACTTAAGTGTTAACTTAAATGGCTCTTTACGACTAACTTAAAGATTAAGACTTCACACGTACTACGTGTCCACCCAAACCTTTAAACTTGTCTTCAATGTGTTCGTAACCACGGTCTAAGTGATAAATGCGGTCAACAGTAGTTGTACCATCAGCTACAAGACCTGCAATCACAAGGCTCGCTGAAGCGCGAAGATCAGTTGCCATCACCTGTGCGCCATTTAGCTTTTCAATACCGTGAATAATACAAGTATTACCTTCAAGCTCCATAGTTGCGCCCATACGGCTTAACTCTGGTACATGCATAAAACGATTTTCAAAAATCGTTTCTGTAATGGTCGCTGTCCCTTCTGCCAACGCATTTAGCACGCAGAACTGTGCCTGCATATCTGTTGGAAAACCTGGGTATGCTACCGTCTTGATATTAACGGCTTTAGGGCGGTTGCCTTGCATATCAAGCTCAATCCAATCATCACCAGTCGTGATGTTTGCACCCGCATCTTCAAGTTTCGCCAATACCGCTTCAAGCGATTTTGGATCGGCTTTAGTACAGCGAATTTTACCGCGAGTCACTGCAGCTGCAACTAAGAAACTACCGGTCTCAATGCGATCTGGCATAACTTGATAATCACAGCCTTGAAGTGATTCAACACCTTGAATGCGCACGGTATCAGTACCGGCACCTTCAATTTTAGCGCCCATTGCAATTAAGCAGTTTGCTAAATCAACCACTTCAGGTTCACGAGCGGCGTTTTCAATAACTGTTTCGCCATCAGCAAGCGCTGCAGCCATCAGCAAGTTTTCAGTTGCACCTACGCTAATCATATCCATAAAGATATGCGCGCCTTTCAAACGGCCGTCAACTCGCGCTTTAATGTAACCTTCTTTAACTTCAATCTTAGCGCCCATTTGTTCAAGACCTTGCAAATGCAAGTTCACTGGACGCGCACCGATAGCACAACCGCCTGGTAAAGACACATCAGCCTTACCGTAACGAGCCAATAACGGGCCTAAAATAAGGATCGAGGCACGCATAGTTTTAACTAACTCATACGGCGCACAAAACTCATTAAGATTGGTTGTTGAGATACACACTTTATCTGTGCCTGAACGAGTAACTTCTGCACCTAGGCAACGCAGCAGCTCACAGCTAGTGTTTACATCTCTTAGGTTTGGTACGTTCGAAACATTGAAGTCAGTCTCGGCTAACACACCTGCCATTAATATAGGCAAAGCAGCATTCTTAGCGCCAGAGATAACCACGTTTCCAGCAAGTGCACCACTTGCTTCAATTTTTAATTTATCCACTTTAGCTCTCTAAATCCGCGATTACATATTAAAGACTTTTTCACGCTTCCATTGTGTAGGCGTAAATGCATTAATCGTAATAGCGTGTAGCTCGCCACTGGTAATGTGAGCCATTAATGGGCCATAGATGGTCTGTTGTTGCTTAACGCGTCCCATACCGTCAAAACAGTCACCTACAGCAATAATTTTATAGTGAGTTCCTTCTTGAGTTACTTTAACTTCCTCTAAAGAAAGAGCTTCTAAAAGGATGGTTTCAATTTCTTTACATTCCATGGAACTATTCACCTTACTTAGCTTCTTCAACGAAGAAGTCATTTAAATCATATAATATTATAAATTTCTTAAGCTGCTCTGAAGGTGAGACTAACTTAAGGCTAACGCCCTTGGCGGCAAACATGCTGACTAACTCAAGCAAAAATGCCACACCAGCACTGTCACAATATTCAATCCCCGACAACTGTAATAGCTGAGTTTCAGGATGCAAAATACTGCTTCGGCCATTCCATAGACTGCGCACTGCTTGTTGGTCTAGACGACCTAGCACAGCACAATTAATCCCTTGTTGATTAAATTCGATCACTAGCTCTGCTTCTCTTTCGCTTGCAGATCAATGTGTTTTTGTGTGCGTTCATTAAGCATGTTAATCACAGACTCAATACCTTGTTGACGCACAAGGTTAGTAATTTCAGACTGCTTGGAAGATAACAAGCTAACGCCTTCTGCAATTAAGTCAAACGCTTTCCAAGTGCCGTCTTTTAGACGACGTGCCTTAAACTGCAATTTAATTGCTGGCCGTCCTTGCTCAACAATCTGCACATTTACGTTGACAAACTTTTCGCCAGCAAAATTTTCAGGTTTGGCATATTCAACAGTTTGATCTGTGTATTCAGTAAAGGCTTGAGCATAGGTAGAGATCAAGTAACCTTTAAATGCTTCAACGAACCGCTTACGCTGATCTTTGGTTGTATCACGTAAGTATTGGCCTAATACTTTATAAGATGCATATTTATAGTCGACATAAGGCATCAGCTCTTCCGTCACAATCACTTTTAAATGATCAGGGTCAGCTGCAATCAACTTTTCATCTTGATGAAAACGAGCAAATGTTTGGTTCGCGACTTGCTCAACAAGTGTAAACGGATTGGTCTGGTCGATTTCCGCACTCGAAGCAGTATCAGCAGCTTGTACACCTATGCTGACAAACGCCATGATTGCCAAAACGGCACTACGATAAAAACCTTTAAACATATCTCTATACTCCAACTACTTGTTCTAAAAGGTTAATCCTTTGAACCCATGCTATACAAGAACTGCCCTATCAACTCCTCTAATACCAAAGCTGAATGAGTATCATGAATACTGTCGCCATCAGCTAAGATTTCGATATCATCGTCCATAAAGCCTGGCGTTAAACCTAAAAACTGCTCCCCTAACAAGCCCGACGTCAAAATAGACAAAGTACTGGTTTCAGGAAAGTAATGGTAACGCTTATCCATCGCTATGGTGACGACTGGCACTAGTTTTTCAGGGTCTAAATTAATTGCACTAACGCGACCAACAACTACACCGCCAACTTTTACAGGCGAGCGAACTTTAAGGCCACCAATATTACTAAATTTAGCATATAGCGTATAACTGCTATCACCTGACTTGACCTCTACATTGGCAACGTTAAACACTAACACTAAAAAGGCTGCCAATCCGGACAATAAAAATAGACCGACTAGAATCTCAATTTTCCTTGTCAACATAACTCATTTACCACTCTATTCAATAAATCTAAACAATAATTAACCCGCAATTCTTGTTTGCGGCATTATTACAATTACTGACCAAACATCATTGCTGTCAGTAAGAAATCCAGCGCCAAAACAGCTAAGCTCGACTGCACCACAGTCTGCGTTGTTGCTCGGCTAATCCCTTCTGGATTTGGGGTCACATGATAACCACGATAAAGAGCAATCCAAGTTACCACTATGGCGAATAAGAAACTCTTAATCATGCAATTAACGATATCTTGGCGCCACTCAACAGAAGCTTGCAAAATAGACCAAAAACTACCGCTATCAATACCTTTCCATTCAACACCCACGAGGTGTCCGCCGTAAATCCCCACCGCCGTGAACATTAACGCCAATAAGGGCAAGCTAATAACGCCAGCCCAAAAACGTGGCGCAATAATTTGTCTCAACGGATCAATAGCCATCATTTCAAGACTAGAAAGCTGCTCGGTACTTTTCATCAATCCAAGCTCTGCCGTCAACGCAGACCCTGCGCGTCCAGCAAATAATAGTGCCGTCACTACAGGGCCCAGTTCGCGCAGTAAGCTAAGTGCAACCATAGGCCCCAAGCTTTCTTCTGTGCCAAAGCCGACTAAAATATTGTAGCCTTGGAGGGCCAGTACCATGCCGATAAACAAGCCTGAGACTAAGATAATCACCATCGACTGTACGCCGACGACATAAAGCTGCTTTATTAACAGCGGGGTGCCTTTACGTATGCGTGGACGATGGGCGATGGCGCCCCATAACATTAAACCCGCTTTACCGAGACCCGTGACTAAATCAATAGCCGCGCTGCCAAGTCGAGCAACCTGATCAATCAAGCTCACGAAGTAATTCCTTTTTATAATCGTCTGCAGGGTAATGAAACGGCACGGGGCCGTCAGGCTCTCCGCCGATAAACTGTTTTAACTGCGGGTTATCCGCTAGGCGCAGATCTTTTGGGGTGCCATGAGCAATAATACGTTTATCAGCCAGTACATAAACATAGTCCGCAATTCCAAGCACCTCTGTTACATCATGAGATACTACGACTGATGTGAGGTTTAATGCATCAGAAAGCTCACGAATAAGCTTAACTAGCACCCCCATAGAAATAGGGTCCTGACCAGTAAACGGCTCATCATAAAGAATCATTTCAGGTTCTAATGCAATCGCTCGTGCTAGCGCGGCTCTGCGCTGCATACCGCCAGACAACTCAGTTGGCATCAATTGTGCTGCTCCCCTTAAGCCAACAGCCTCAAGCTTCATCAACACAATTTTACCAATAATTTCTTCGGGCAATCCAGAGTGCTCTCTTAGTGCAAAAGCGACATTATCGAATACGTTCATATCGGTAAAAAGCGCACCACTTTGAAACAACATACTCATACGTTTACGTAAGGCATAAAGCTCACTGCGATTACACTTATGCACATCAACGCCATCAAATAGCACTGAGCCGCTATCGGGCGTCAATTGGCCACCAATTAACTTCAACAGCGTAGTTTTTCCGATACCACTGGGCCCCATAATCGCCGTCACTTTACCCTGAGGTATCGACAGACTGACATCTTCGTAGATGACATGCTTGCCGCGGCTAAAAGCCATGTTATGGATTTCAACCAATGTTTTTTGGTTTTGAGTCATACAAGCACCCTGCTACTAGTAATCGAAACTTCCATTTTCCGTACCGGAAAGGGAGAAATTGTACGTAATTGGCCTAACAGGTACAACCAAATCACGACTATCTCACCGCAATACTTTCATTTTTGTTCAATTCCAGCGAAAATACGCCGTTATACCCACAAATACTAAGAATCGATGTTATTTAATATTTTCATGCTGATCGCAGGCTTAGGCGCCTTAGTCTGGAGTGCTGATAAGTTTGTTTTTGGCGCAGCTGCTTTTGCTCGCAACCTAGGGTTGCCGCCAATGTTAATTGGTTTGACGATTGTCGCTATGGGCAGCTCTGCCCCTGAAATGTTTGTTGCTGCAACCGCATCACTTGAAGGCATGACTGACACTGCGATTGGAAATGTCCTTGGCTCTAACATCGCCAACATTACCTTGATTTTGGGTATTACTGCATTACTTGGTGCTATTTCAGTGAGCTCGCAAACGCTGAAACGTGAAATCCCAATGATGCTAATTGCCACCTTAATTGTAGGTTACTTCCTTTACGATGGTTTCTTAACGCGTATTGAAGGTATTAGCTTATTGGTGCTATTTATTGGCTTAATGGGTTACCTTATTTGGCATGGCCTACACAGCAAAAACCGTGACGCTCTTGCTGAGGAAGCTGAAAGCGAAATACCAGCAGATGTGCCAACGGCAAAAGCAATTTTATGGCTAGTTGTTGGCATGGTATTGTTGCCATTATCGGCAGACTGGATGGTGCAAGGCGCAGTGGGTATCGCTAAAGCTTATCACCTATCAGACTTAGTGATTGGTTTAACCATTATCGCTGTGGGAACCAGTCTCCCCGAACTTGCAGCCTGTGTTGCCGGAGTCTTAAAAAAAGAAGACGACCTTGCTATAGGTAACATAGTTGGTTCAAACTTATTCAATATTTTAGCTGTACTTGCTATACCTGGCATAATCGCCCCTGGCGCAGTAGACGCCGCTGCGAGTACTCGAGATTTTTACATGGTGCTAGCCACAAGTAGTGCGCTGGCAATACTGATCTTATTATCTGGCCGTGCTAGACAATTAAAGCCTTGGCACGGCGTAGTATTACTTATAACGTTTATCGCATACCAAGCATTACTTTTCCTATCTTAGCCATGGGTGCGGTACGTTAAGCTGAAATTTAAAGAGAGACTAAGAAATGGTAGATGAAAATCAACTACGCCAATGGGGTACTAAGGTTATCGATATCGAGAAACAAGCTCTTGATAACCTTTATCAGTACGTAGACTCTTCTGAATTTGCCCAAGCTTGCCAATTAATATTGCAATGCACAGGCAAAGTTATCGTGATGGGCATGGGTAAATCAGGCCATATTGGTAATAAGATTTCAGCCACTCTTGCGAGTACAGGTACGCCTGCATTTTTCGTTCACCCTGGTGAAGCTAGCCACGGTGATTTAGGCGTATTAAGTGAAAACGATATCGTTCTCGCAATATCTAATTCGGGCGAATCGAGTGAAATCCTAACCCTAATGCCTGTTATTAAGCGTATGGGATTACCGATGATTTCGGTAACCGGCAAGCCAGATTCGAATATGGCAAAATTGGCACAATTACACCTTTGTATTGAAGTACCAGAAGAAGCTTGCCCCCTTGGACTTGCGCCAACATCTAGCACAACAGCAACGCTAGTGATGGGTGACGCTCTAGCAGTGGCATTGTTGCAAGCTCGCGGCTTTACCCAAGATGATTTTGCGCTATCTCATCCGGGTGGAAGCTTAGGTCGTAAACTGCTGTTAAAGGTTAGCGACGTAATGCACAAAGGTGACGAGCTACCAAGCGTTAGAGATGATATCTGTATTACAGATGCTCTATACGAAATATCTAAAAAAGGCTTAGGTATGACTGCTGTTGTCGATAACAACAATACCTTAGTGGGTATATTTACCGATGGCGATTTACGCCGTGTTATCGATGCCGATGTCAACTTAAGAACCACGTCCATTGCAGATGTGATGACAAAAGGCTGCGTAACAATTACTGACAATGTATTGGCCGCAGAAGCACTGAAAGTGATGGATACTAAAAGCATCAATGGCCTTGTTGTGATCAACGAAAAACAACAACCTGTCGGCGCATTAAACATGCTAGATATGGTTAAAGCAGGAGTTATCTAAAGATGGCAAAACAAGGTTTTTATGGTCCTGTCAGCGATGATATCTGGCTTGCGGCAAGCAAAGTCAAACTACTCATCTGTGATGTTGATGGTGTGTTTTCTGATGGCTTAGTCTATATGAGCAACAGTGGCGAAGAGCTTAAAACCTTTCACACTCGTGACGGCTATGGCGTGCGATCTGTGCTGTCCAGCGGCATTCAAGTTGCCATCATCACTGGCCGTAAATCACAAATTGTTGAAGATAGATTTACCGCTCTTGGCGTAACACACATATATCAAGGCGTGGATGATAAGTTAAGCCCTTATCATGAATTACTATCGCTTTATAACGTAAGCCCTGAAGAAGTGGCTTACATTGGCGACGACATGGTAGATCTTCCTGTAATGCAACAAGTAGGTTTATCTGTATGTGTTGCAGACGGCCATCCGTATGTAAAGCAACATGCCAAAATGACCACTCAAATTAAAGGCGGACATGGCGCATTACGTGAACTCACAGACTTACTACTCTTAAGCCAAGACAAGTTTGAATCGGCCCACGGGATGAGTATATGAACCGCGTTACCCTAGCGATTATCTTGTTTTTTGGCACAGCACTACTGCTTTACTGGCAAGTGCAGTCTAAAAAAAGCGAGCAACAGCTAGATATTGATGTCAGTCAACGTCCTGACTACATTATTGATGATCTTCGTAGTATCGAATACAACGAATTAGGACTGATCAATAGCGAAGTAACCGCCAAGCATATGGAGCATTTCGATAGTGTCAGCATGACTTATTTTACCGAACCTGTTTATCTTATTTATCCTGACGATGGCCAAGCTCAATGGCAGCTCAAAGGTACTCAAGGTAGTCTAAATAAAGTGACTGGTAAGGTAACTTTAGAAAACAATGTTATTATCGACTCTATTAGTCCAGAAGAGCCTATCCAGACGTTAACAACTGATTATCTAGAGCTTGATCTCAATACGATGATCATGACCTCTGACGATATGATCCACGTCACTGGCAACGAATTTGTTATTCAAGGAATGGGGCTATATGCCGACTTGAATGCCCAGAGCGTAAAACTTGTTAGCCAAGTAGAAGGGATCTACGAAGCTAAGTAATACGCCAATATTGAACAACACTTGGGCTGCATCAGCAATACGCTATAGCCGAGTATGAAGGACATTATGAAATACAATCAATCTATCCTTGCAGGCCTATTTTGTCTGTTAAGTTTTAACACTATTGCTAAGGTCGATGATCTGCAGCAAGAAGTAAAAATCGCCGCGGCGAGCCAAGAAGCTGATATAAAAAATAACCAAGTTATTTTCTTCGGTCCAGTAGAAGTTACGCAAGGCTCTATTAAGATGAAAGCCGACGAGCTGCGTGTATTCTCGAAAGAAGATAAAAGCGGTAAAACATTAGTCGCTACAGGCGCGCCAGCAACCTATACCCAAACTATGGATGATGGCCGTCCTGCAACAGCTAGCGCCAAAGAGATCCGTTATGAATTAGCCACACGCACACTGACTTTAGTGGGTGAGGCAACACTTGAGCAAGACGGTAGCCAAGTTACAGGTAACCGCATCAAGTATAATATCAGTAAGCAGCAACTAATCGCAGAAAGTACTGGCCAAGGAGATGACAGAGTTATCACCATTATTCAGCCTGAAACCTATCAGGAAGAAAAGCCTGAAGCACCAGTACAACAGCAGGAACAATAATGAGCCAAATCACCTTAAAAGCAGCCAATCTTGCTAAAAGCTATAAGAGCCGTGCTGTTGTGCAGGATGTTAGCTTAACCGTAAAAACGGGCCAAATTGTTGGCTTGCTTGGACCAAATGGTGCGGGTAAAACAACCACTTTCTATATGGTTGTTGGTCTGGTTCAAAGCGATAAAGGTAAGATTTTTATCGACGATGACGATCTTACTTTAGACCCGATGCACTTACGTGCTCGTAAAGGTATTGGCTACTTACCGCAAGAAGCGAGTATTTTCAGAAAACTGTCTGTACGTGACAACATTATGGCGGTGCTACAAACCCGCAGTGACATCAATAATGAACAACGTGAAGAACAACTCGAACATCTGTTAGAAGAGTTCCATATTACTCACATTCGCGATAGCCAAGGTATGGCACTATCAGGCGGTGAACGACGCCGTGTTGAAATTGCCAGAGCATTAGCAGCCAACCCCAAATTCATCCTATTAGATGAACCTTTTGCCGGTGTTGACCCTATTTCTGTAATTGATATTAAAAAGATTATTGAACAGCTCAAAAACCGCGGTTTAGGCGTACTAATTACCGACCACAATGTGCGTGAAACACTCGATGTTTGTGAGCATGCGTATATCGTGAGTCACGGAAATCTTATTGCCGAAGGTACACCTGCTGAAATCTTAGACAACCAGCAAGTTCGAGCAGTGTACTTAGGTGAACAATTCAGGCTATAGTTAATTCACCATTTGGAAGTTAAAAACTTAATACGGAATACAATTCCAAATAAAATCAATGTATTGAGTTTTTAAGCTTTCTTCGCCAATCAGCGAGCTTTAACGTTTAACTACAGTGTAGGGAATAGCGGTACGATGAAAGCGTCACTCCAGCTCAAAATGGGTCAACAGCTCACCATGACTCCTCAATTGCAACAGGCTATTCGCCTATTGCAACTATCTTCTTTAGAGCTGCAACAAGAGATCCAACAAGCATTAGAATCTAACCCACTACTCGAGTTAGACGAAGAGCAATCAGATGGCGACATGGATAATAGTGACGACCCATCTTCAAACGATTCTAATAGCCTAGAGCGCGACAGCGCTACGGTTGAAACCTCTGATGCATTAACCCAAGATTCCATGCCAGATGACCTGCCAATGGATACAACATGGGACGAAGTCTACACAGTATCGTCTAACTCCAGCTCAGGCGTTAGTCGCGAAGATGATATGCCCTTTCAAGGTGAAACCAGCGAAGGCTTGTACGAACACCTTGAATGGCAAAAAAACCTCACCCCATTTTCAGATAACGATCTTGCAATCGCCACCGCTATTATCGACGCTATTGATGAGCGCGGCTACTTAACCCAAAGCTGTGAAGATATCTTAGAGGCGATGGGCGACCCAGAAACTGAACTAGATGAAGTTGAAGCCGTATTAAAACGAGTACAACACTTTGATCCTATTGGAGTTGCAGCGCGTAATCTGAGTGAGTGTTTACTGATCCAATTAGCGCAATATGCGGCAGATACCCCGCATATCGACAACGCAAGATTACTTATCAAAGACTATTTAGACTTAATTGCTGGTAGAGATTTCAGGCAATTAATGCGCAAAACAAAGCTTAAAGAAGATGATCTTCGCGAAGCAATTACACTGATCCAAACCCTAAACCCAAGGCCTGGGCTGGCGATTGCGCGCAGTAAAGACGAATATGTTATTCCTGATGTCTCGGTTAGCAAGAAAAAAGGTCGCTGGGTTGTTGAGCTAAACCCTGATTACATGCCTAAAATTAACGTAAACCAACATTATGCCTCGATGGCGCGTAGTACGACTAATCAGGCAGACGGACAGTTTATTCGAGGACATCTGCAAGAAGCAAAGTGGTTTATCAAAAGCCTTGAAAGCCGTAACGACACTTTATTAAAAGTGACTAACTGTATCGTTAAGTTCCAGCAAGGATTTTTCGAATACGGCGAAGAAGCCATGAAACCCATGGTGTTAAATGATATCGCGGAAGCGGTTGAAATGCATGAATCAACCATTTCACGAGTAACCACACAGAAATATATGCATACCCCACGAGGTATCTTTGAACTGAAATATTTCTTCTCTAGCCACGTCGGTACTGACGATGGCGGAGAATGTTCATCGACAGCAATTAGAGCGTTTATTAAGAAGTTAGTCGCAGCTGAAAACCAAAAGAAACCATTAAGCGACAGCAAAATGGCACAACTTTTGGCAGAACAAGGGATTAAAGTTGCTAGACGTACGATCGCAAAATATCGAGAAGCGATGCTGATCCCCCCCTCAAACCAACGTAAGAGTTTATAACTCAAATTAGGCACTTGGAGGATCGATATATGCAAATCAACCTGACAGGACATCACATCGAAATTACTGAATCTTTGCGCGGCTACGTGCAAGAAAAATTCACAAAGCTTGAACGACATTTCGATCAGATCAATAATGTGCACGTTATTTTGAATGTACAAAAAATGCAGCAGATTGCCGAAGCAAAAATCCACCTGAAAAAAGGGGAAGTATTTGCCACTTCGGAGCATGCAGATATGTATGCTGCAATAGACTCCCTGATAGATAAGCTAGATCGTCAGGTTCTTAAACACAAAGAGAAGCTAACTAAACACTAACGATGGAACTAAGTACCATCCTGCAGCCGGAGTGCACTACCTGCGCCACTCCGGGCAGTAAGAAAAAGGTACTGGAGTTAATCAGTGATATTGCCGCTGTCCAGTACCCTACCCTGTCTTCACAAGAGATCTTTGAAAGTCTATTGGCGAGAGAGAAAATGGGTAGCACGGGTATAGGTAACGGTATAGCGATCCCTCACGGAAGGCTGGCTAATATCGAGCGACCTGTGGCGGTCTTAGTCAAATGCGAAGATCCAATTGCATTTGACTCAATCGATAAAAAGCCCGTTGATATTCTATTTGCCCTATTGGTGCCATCTGACCAGTGTGAACAGCATTTAGCAACTTTGTCTTCAATGGCAGAAAAGCTTAATGACAAAGCAGTGTTAAAACAGTTGAGAAAAACCAGTAACGAATCAGAACTATATCAAGTCATTACCCAATAATATCTTACTGGGGTCTTTAAATTCGTCGCATAGCGTAAGCTTGCAGCAGTAATTTAAAGACCTAAGTAATTATTACAGTTATATTATTCTTCTTCATCATCTGCTTAATTTCTTGCTTTAAAGCTTAAAAAAGTTAATCTATATCCATAGATACAAGATTATTACCATATTCAAACATTTAGTTAATTTTCAATCAGGTACCCATACGATGAAGCTTGTTTTAGTCTCTGGTCGTTCAGGTTCAGGCAAATCTGTTTTACTAAGAATGCTCGAAGATCTCGGCTACTACTGTGTCGACAATCTCCCATTGCCTATGATGGGCACACTACTTAACGAACTATCAGGTAATACTAAGTTTGTTGCTATCAGTGTCGACATCCGTAACTTGCCAGAAAGCAAAGACGAACTCGTCAAACATCTTACCTTTTTGCCTAAAGGCATAGAGTTACTGAGCTTTTTCTTAAACTCTAGCGATGAAGTACTGCTCAAGCGCTACAATGAAACACGACGCCTTCACCCGCTCTCTCACGACAATGTATCTTTGAAAGAAGCGATTGCATTAGAAGCGCGTTTACTTGAGCCTTTGGCTAATATCGTTGATCACTACATTGATACTTCAAGTCTTAATATTTACGATCTAAACGATCAAGTGCGTGAAATATTAATAGGCAATGTTGATAAACAGTTGATGATCAATTTTGAATCATTTGGTTTCAAGCATGGTATGCCGACCGAAGCAGACTTTATGTTTGATGTACGCTTTTTACCAAACCCTCATTGGGAGCCTGATTTACGTCCAATGACTGGACTCGATAAACCCGTTCAAGACTTCTTGAACGAGCGTCCACGAGTTAATGAGTTTATCAAGCAGATAGAAGATCTACTTGAAAACTGTCTACCTGACCTTGAGCGTAACAACCGTAGCTATTTAACAATTGCTATTGGCTGTACTGGTGGACAACATCGCTCTGTGTATATTACTGAGCGTCTTGCTGCACACTTCAAACATGGCAAACACAAGGTACAAGCCCGTCACCGCGAGTTAAAAAATGCCGACCATTGAGCGTGAAATCACCCTATGTAATAAATTGGGACTTCATGCAAGAGCGGCCACTAAGTTGGTAGTTTTGGCGTCGAAATTCGATGCCAAAATCACTATCATTCAAGGCGAAAAACAAGCTTCTGCTACCAGTGTACTAGGCTTATTGATGTTAGAGACGGGTATGGGGAAAACCGTTCAACTACTGGCAACGGGCCCAGATGCTCAAACAGCACTCGATGCTGTTTGTCAGCTCATCGATGCCAAGTTTGACGAAGATAGTTAACTACCGATATTGGCTCGACCGTCTTAATTATCACCCGATCCACCAGCACTTAAGTTAACATAAGCGCCTTTTTAAAGACCCTGTGAGGGAATCATGCCGATTGAAGTCTTAGACAATGAAACAACAGATCAACGCCTCAATCAGCTAACAAAAGCCTTGGGCAGCGGTATGTTTGTCCATGTGCGGAATATGTTGCAAGACATGGCAGCATCAGACATCGCTTTTATTCTCGAATCGTCCCCGCCACGAACACGCCAAGTACTGTGGCAATTAATTGATCAAGAGCATACCGGTGAAATCCTCGATGAGCTTGGTGAAGAGCTTAAAGATAGTCTGATCACTCAGATGAGTCCTGAACGCGTTGCTAAAGCGGCCGAGAATATGGACACCGATGACTTGGCTTACATCCTACGTAGCTTGCCAGACAGCGTCTTTAAGCAAGTACTGCAATCGATGAGTAAGCAAGACCGGGTTCGTGTCGAACAAGCGCTGTCTTACCCTGATGATACAGCCGGTAGCTTAATGAATACCGACACCGTCACCTTAAGACCCGACGTCAACATTGACGTGATTTTGCGTTACTTAAGAATTCGCGGTGAACTGCCTGATGCCACAGACATGCTTTATGTGGTCGATAAACATGATCGTGTTTTAGGTGGTGTAAGAATTGCAGATCTTCTGACCTGCGATCCGAATGCATCTGTGCGTGAAATCATGATGTCAGATCTCGAAGCGATCCCTGTCGGTATGTCAGATAGCGAAGTCGCACAACTTTTTGAACGACATGACTGGATGTCAGCCCCCGTTATCGATGAGAACGACAAGCTACTGGGTCGTATCACCATTGATGATGTAGTCGATGTTATTCGTGAAGATGCCGAACACTCAATGATGGGTATGGCAGGTATGGATGACGATACAGATACCTTTGGCCCCGTGCTTAAGAGTACTTTCCGTCGCTCACTCTGGCTAACTGTTAATTTGTTTGCCGCGCTGCTGGCAGCGTCAGTCAGCAACATGTTTGAAGGCACGATTGAACAGTTCGCAACGATTGCGATTTTAATGACCATCGTCCCGAGTATGGGCGGTGTTGCTGGTAACCAAACCTTAGCTTTGGTTATTCGTGGTATTGCCTTAGGACAAATTGGTCAAAGTAACTCACGTTGGTTAATTGGTAAAGAGCTTGCCATTGGCTTCCTGAACGGCTTGCTGTGGTCTATTTTGGTTTTTGCGGCTGTGTGGGTCTGGAAAGGTGATATCGCCTTAGGTGGCTTAATAGCGGGCGCTATGCTTATCAATATGACGGTAGCGGGCCTTGCAGGAGCGACTATTCCGTTAATGTTGAAACGAATGAACATTGATCCGGCTCTAGCCGGCGGTATGGTGTTAACCACAGTAACTGACGTTATTGGCCTCTTTGCCTTCCTGGGTTTGGCAACGCTATTCTTGATGAGTTAGAGCCGATTTAACAAAAAGGCCGCAATTGCGGCCTTTTGGGTTTAAGCTTAATGGCTATTACTGCTTTAACGGCGCATCGAAACCGTAGTCAGCAAGAATCGTTTGTCCGGGCTCAGACAGGATAAACATCGCTAATTTCCAAGTATCCTTTTGTGCATCATCAAGCACAATCAAACCATAATTTGCACCAACAGCTAGTGGTGCTGGCATCTGCACGATTTGTAAATCATTCACTTCTTTTTGCGCCAATACTGCATTCGTACAATAAGTTAAAAACACATCCGCGCGCTTATTTTCCATTACCCAACCATAAGTATTACGGCCTTTAGGTGCCTTCGCGCTGTTCTCACCACCGGTAAGCTGCAGTGCTTTTTGTTCAAGCTTGGTCTTTGCCCCTGCTTTTACATCGTCCGCTTTAGCAAAAATTTTCCACGCGTAGTCACCTGATGGATCGGCTTTAGGTGTTGAAGTGCCCACTCGAACTTTCGGATCAAGCATGACAGCTAATAAGCCTTCGCTATTAATGTTAACGTTGGGCTGAGCCAATGCACACATCTGGTTACGGGCAAACATTACCACATTGCCACCTTTACCGGCCGCTTCCAATGTCTGTGGGTGCTTCATATTTGCAGAAGCAAATAGATCCACCTGTTCGCCATTTTCAATGCGCTTTCTCAGCAGCCCTGATGGACCGAAATCAGTAGCAACCTTTTGATCATCTGTTTGCTGGTACGCCATCACAATGTCCTTCATGGCATTTTTTAAACTGCCCGCAGCTCGTAATTCAATAGGATTAGCATTAACAGCAAAAGGTAGGCTTAACAGTGAAACTAAGATCCATTTTCTCATCATTTCTTTCCGTTCATTTTGTCTTTTTTAACGTTGATTTATGTGCAAACACATTGCATTAAGCTAATGAGAAAACATCTAATATCAAATCACAATGCCTGAGCCGTCTAGCACTGCTTAAGTATTTAACCACGCGAGTATCGTCACAGCCTTTAAGCTAACAGCAGACAAAAAGTCCCAGCAGACTATCAATATTTAAAAGGCTTTGCTATCTGTAGCTATGATCAAAAAAGCCACCTAACGGTGGCTTAATTCAAATAACTTAATCGACTAAAATTAAGTTTATGCCTTTGGCATTGGGCTTAAGATAATCTCAACTCGACGGTTTTCAGCACGGCCTTGTTTAGTCTTATTGTCTGCAATCGGTTTTGACTCCCCCATACCATGAGACGCAACACGTACTGCTGGCACCTTATGCTGAGTTAAGTAATTTGCCACTTCACTCGCACGCACTTGCGATAATCTTAAGTTATATGATTCCGCACCAGAACTATCTGTATGCCCCATCACATTTAGCTTAGTTTCGTCGTATTCTAGTGCTACAAGCACAACACTATTAAGCACTTGCTGCGCTCGCTGGCTCAAATCTGTTTGGTCAACTCCGAAAGTGACATCATTAGGCATATTAAGAATAATATTATCGCCGCTGCGAGTAACACTCACACCTGATGACTGTAATTGCTTACGTAACTCAGCTTCTTGCACATCCATGTAGTAGCCAATACCACCACCTAACGCTGCACCCGATGCAGCACCAATCAATGCGCCTTTACCGCGATCACTTTTACTTGAAGACGCTACGCCAATTGCAGCCCCCGCAATAGCTCCAATCAATGCGCCATTTGTCGCTTTGCCATTTTGAGATTCATTAGTGTATGGATTAGTTGTTTGGCAACCAGAGACCATCATCGCAGCCACTAAGCCACCCACAATAATTGAACTGCGTTTTATGTTCATTTTTACCACTCCTAACTGCTTTTGCTGTTATGCAAAAACGACCGCTTATAAGATGTATTATTTTTAGCAGTATATAAAACAGAATTGATTAGACAATGGCTAGGCAATTAAGTGGGTTAAAAGTGAACAACTCGGTTTTTTATCCAACCTTCAGGGTTGCACCAAAATCATGCAGCAATGCACCAGTAAAGTGCAAAAATAACTAAAACAGATGACCTAGTCTTGTGCATTAAATTTTAACCATATGAATTGTAATGAATTAAAATAAAATTCAGTATTGGCACAGCTTAAGCATACTCATTATTGAGTACTCACTGACAACAAAAATAAATAATAACAATGCTCAGAGAATAACGGCAAAGCCTAGCACAACAGCCTTGCCTAGGGATCTCCGTCACCACGCTCAAAGACGTACAAACCACTGATGTTTAGCCGTATTAATCATTAGAATTTAAAAGAGAATGCCCATGGACGCTATCAACTTAAACCTTAACGTTATCAATGAAGTTAAAAATAAAGGCCGCTTATTGTCAGACGTAGCCAAAGACTACGGACTCTCGACAAAAAAGGTTTATCAAATAGTGCATGAAAGTGAGCAAAAATCGACTAGAGGTTCACTGCCAATTATGCAGCAGACTAAGCTGCTAGCAGTACGTATAAAACAGTTATTGCGTCAACGCTAAATAACAGGCTGTACCCTGTTAAGCAGAGGCGAAGAAGCATGACTTTCGCCGCAACGAAATCAAAATTAACGCGCTAACTCAATAAAATAATATAACGCTTAATGTGGTTTTCGCCTCTGCTACCCCAAAATCGTATTTAATTAATAACAGCCGATTTACCGCTCCAAGTCCTCGTTCTGGTGTTAATAGACCAAATAAATCAATAAAAAAATGAAGCCTTAGGCTCCATTTCTATTAGCAGTTAATCATCATATTGGCGTCAATCAAGGCTAGTAACTAACTAGCAAGCAATACTCTAAATTGATTCGATAAATCATCATCATCTTGGCGGCCATACTTAATCAGTAAGTCTTCACGTCCATCACCATTGAGATCTTCAGTCTTTAGCATGCCACCTTCAATAGGTAACTGCAGCTCATGCTTTTGTGCATCTCGGCTAAATAGATCGTCACCATCTTGGCCTAAATAAATTTTCAGACTCGACTCATCATCCGACAAAATAAGGTCTTTAAAACCATCACCATTAAGATCTGCAAGCTTTACCACTGGGCTGCCAGCTTGCCCCGAGCTCAGGCTAAAATTAAGTTCAACTTCTTTACTAACATTCGAGTCTTCACTAAAGCGTCCGTTAGCGTCCATCTTAAATAGATGTACATCTTGATCAATGCTGCCAGATAGCAACGCACCGATAATTTGCGACACACCAATATCAAAACCTGCGACTAAAACTTCATCTTTATTGTCGTTATCGATATCAACAAACTCTAAACCCGTTAACGTCCCTTCCGCTCTAACCACGCTGCTCGCCTGTTTAGGAAAATGCAATTTCCCTTGTTGACTCTCACCTAAGTAAATTTCGTAATCGTTAACTCTATCGAAAACGCCGGAACTTTTGGTATAACGGATCACCATATCGGTAATGCCATCATTATTGAGATCTTTAAGCTCCTCAACCTTGCGATACACCAGCTTGCTTTGATCTAATTGCTCACCATAAGCATCACGCTTATTCCACCAATCAATGCCGCTTATAGGCTGGCGCACTGAGATAAACTCGGCGATAGGGTTAAAGGTAAGCGTCTCCTTATGACTATCTTTATCAGTATTTGCTTCAGCTTGCTCAATATTAGCTAACGCAAGTTCAGGTTTATTCTGTTTATAAACTTCAAGCTCGCCCTCACCAATCTTAACAATGTCCATCAAGCCATCAAGGTTAACGTCGCTAATGTAAAGTTTAGACTGGGTGTAAGTAGCACCATCTTCAAATAATCTAGACTGTGGTTTTATCGGCAGCTCTTGAGGTTGAAAACCTTGGTCTGTCGCTAATAGCAGATGCACTTGGTAGAAGTCATGAATCAAAATATCATCACGTTTGTCGCCATTAAGATCTTGAATGAATTCACCGCGACTAATAAAATCCGGGCGATCTTTAAAAGATAATGAGTTTATCTTAGCAACAGTTTCAATCTGCCACTCTTGAGTATTCGCGGGATTAACCAACAGTTGTAATTTGTCTTGTGATAAAAAGTACAACTTTTGCAGTTCTGTATCTGTGGGTTCCGTAATATCAAAACTGTGTAACTCTTGAGGTAACGCTTGCTTATGAGACAATTGATACTGGCCTTGCTGAAGTAGGTAGATTGCCATCCAGCGTTGGTTTAAGTCATCAATACCAAAAGCGATAAGCTCCTTTCCTGGCTGCGATAATAGATCTGCCGCAATAATTGGGTGAGTTAATTCAAAAGGTGCATTAATAACAGATTCGGTAAAGTTTAATCCCGAGTCAGATTTTGCCTGGGCAGATAATGACACGCCACTAGCCACAATCGCGCAAGTACCTATCAAGCCTTTAAGTGTCAATTTCATCAATATACTCCTTGTGTCACCCATCAATCCTAACTTTGCCTAATATCAGCAGAGGTATTGAAACTAACGGTTTTTAACTGTGAACGAAACCATTCGTTAACAGTTTGTAACACAAGGATGCGCTATGAGTGATACTCCACTGCTACGATAACGACTTTAAGGGGCCTCTCAAACAAAGCTTTTGAACATATTTTATATGGCGTGTTTATTAGAAAAGGTCCAATAATTGGCACCTAACCAATTCACTATCAATCCGGCTAATACTCCTAGTGCAAAGCCAAGGCTTGCTAATATAGGCTGATTAACAAGTTGCTCTTTAAGCAAATGATTAACGACGTAAAATACTGACAGATTCATTATAGCGGCAATACTCGCAACCACTAAAGACATACTAAATTGCTTTGCTTTAGCGCGGTGTTTACGGCCTTTAAAAGTCCAATGGCGATTCACATACCAAGACAACACTACCGCCGCAGCAAAAGCGAGCACTCTAGCCGACATCAATGTCAAAGGGGTTAAGCTAAGCAGTAAATAAAACACGCCTGCATCAAACACAAAGACGCCCGCCCCTACTGTTAAGAATCGAATTTCAGCAGTAAATTTATTTTTGAACTGCTGCAGAGAAAAACGCTTTAATGTTTTAGCCTTTAACTCACAAGCGCGCTTTTGGACAATACCTAGTTGCGACGACACTTGAGCAAACCTCGATATTTGTTGTTAGCTAAAGCTTCGCAATCAGCAAACTCAGTTTTCACAAGCCTGTTATTGGCAACTAAATAGAAATCTCCGGACTTCACTTCAGTCAGGCTCTGAATCTTATCAGCCTGACCAGCACTATAAAATCGCGCTGAAAATGGCTGATGTTGCCAGTAATAGGTTGGTAACGATTCACTTCGCTGCGCTAATAACCAGCGCTCACTTTTATCTTTGTCTGGGCCAAAGTTCAGCACAATAACGGTCGCGATTAACAATAGCGGTATGCTTAAAGCGATAGCGTGTAGCCCAGGTAACCGACTATTACGCCATGCAAAACCTAACAAAAGCGCAACCCCTGGGATCCCCGGTAACACGTAAGCAGGCAATATATTACCTGCAAAAGTAAACAGCACCATTGGTGCTATCATCCAACACACTAAGTAACTCGCTAAGCCTTTAGGCAGCTCCTCTATCGCTTCAGCTTGCTTTGGTTCGTTAATTATCTTGTATAGGGCGCGAGGCAAAAACAACGACCAAGGCAAAGCCGCAATAACAAAATACCACCAAATAGTGCCCCTAACTTCATCATGGGCAGAGCCATACAAATCACCCTGCCAGCCACTATCAACAAATCGTGACCAATGCTCTCCAACAATAAAATAATTTATAAACCCTGGAGTTGCTCGTTCAGCAATGGCATACCAAGGTAATGCAATAGCTAACATTAATCCTACGCCGCCGAGTAATGGCACTCGTTGCCATAATTGCCGCCACACTTTAATTGGACCGTACTGCCATAAAAGCCATAACCCAGAGCCTATACCAAATAACACCAAAGCAACCGGCCCTTTAGCTAACAGGCCTATCGCAAGGCCGACAAATCCGGCATACCCCCATGGTTTGTCGCCTTGCCAACATAAATAAAAACCGACCATGGCCAGAGTCAGGCCCAGCGTTAAAGCCATATCAGTCATTACTGCACCAGCACTAATAGTAAATACCACGGTCGAAGCTAAGATAATCAATATCGGTACAATCGGTAAACGTAAACGCTTCGCAAAATATCCAACACAAGCGAGCACTAAGACTGCCGCCAGCCAATGAGGGAGGCGCACCGCAAATTCATTGCTGCCAAATGCTAAAATAGAACTCGCACTCATCCATGTATGAAGTGGTGGCTTACCCCAAAACGGCACCCCATAATCAAACAATGGCGTAACCCAATTACCCGTTTCAACCATTAAACGCGCCATTTCTCCATAACGCGCCTCTGTGGTATCCATCAACGGGTACCAAGGTAAAAGCAGTGCTCTAACCAATACTACGACTAACAGAACCACTAATCCTTTTGGTCTATTTACAGCTTGGAGCATTATTTCGCCCCCAAGTAACTAACATTACCTTGAGTCGCTTCAGCGAAATCAACTGTACTACTGGTTCGTTTTTGTACCTGAGCTAAAGATTCCCTATAGGCAACTTCTTCAATCAAATAGATTGGACGCTGTTTTACCTCGACAAAAACACGACCTAAATATTCGCCAATTAAACCTAAGGCTAGTAACTGAATGCCAGCCAACGCCAGTTGCACTACCATCAAGGAAGGGTAACCAGCAACACTGCCACCAAAAATGAGGGTGTTAGCAACAATCCAACCACCGTAAGCAAATGCGCTCATGGCCGTGATAACACCACACCAAGTCGCCAATCTTAAGGGTTTAAAGCTAAAGGAAGTGATACCGTCCATTGCTAAGCCAAATAGTTTGCCGTAGTTCCACTTAGTTTCACCAACAAAGCGTGGGTCCCTATCGAATTCAAGGGTTTTCTGTGAAAAACCTGGCCAGCTAAATAGGCCTTTCATAAAGCGATTACGCTCTGGTAAGGCTTTAATACTGTCGACAACCTGCCGGCTCATTAGACGAAAATCTCCCACGTTTTCAGGTACGGGAGAGTCAGATACCCAATTCATCAACTTATAAAAACAACTTGCGGAAAAACGTTTAAACCAAGTCTCACCTAAGCGCTTTTTACGCTTCATATTGACGATATCGTAGCCTGCACGCCACTGTGCCAGCATATCTGGGATTAACTCTGGCGGATCTTGTAAATCAGCGTCCAACATAATAACGGCTAACCCTCGAGCATGTTCAAGCCCCGCAGACATAGCCGCTTCTTTACCAAAATTACGGCTGAGCTTGATGCATTGGTACTCATTATCAACCAGAGGCAACTGACTTACTTGCAGCCATGAGTCATCACTACTGCCATCATCAACAAACACAATTTCACAGCGCTCATCAAGCTGAGATAGCACTTTGGTTAGCCGCTCAATTAGTGGTTTAATCATCAGTGATTCATTGAATAACGGCACCACAACTGACAAGCAGATCTCTGTATGATTAGCGCTTTGACTGAACGAAGAATAAGGCATATGTTTGTCCCACTACGACTGAATTACAACTAGCATGCTCTTGCCGAAGTGAACAAAATGTCATTGACATTTTTTCCACAAAAAAAATGCTAAAATAATCCAATAAAATTGACTGGCGGTGCCGACGTAATGACAATTAAATTACTGATTATTGAAGATAACATCGATGTTGCTGGGATCCTTGGTGATTATTTTGAGGCCAAAGGTATGGAGCTCGATTTTGCCGATAATGGCGAATTAGGATTGTCACTAGCACAGGCATTTGATTTTGATGCCATCATTTTAGACTTAATGCTGCCAAAATTAGACGGCTTAAGCTTATGCAAAACCCTGCGCTCACTCGGCTGTAGTACGCCGATCTTAATGCTAACGGCTCTCGATAATAAAACCGACTTGCTAACGGGTTTTGATAGCGGAGCTGACGACTATCTTGGCAAACCCTTTGACTTAGATGTTGTAGACGCTCGCATTCAAGCACTGATAAAGCGCCATAGGGGTCAAGTCGCCCAAGGTACGCTAAAGTTTGGTGATATCGAAATTAATATCGCTAGGCATCAGGCATCAAGACAAAATATGCAACTAGCACTCACGCCAATCACTTATCAGATCTTGCTACTGTTAATTAAAAATGCCCCTAACATTGTTAAGCGCGAACACATTATTGACGAGATCTGGGGACAATCTCCACCGAGCAGCGATATTCTGCGCAGCCATATGTACCAATTACGTAATCAGCTCGATAAGCCTTTTAAGCAGCCAATGCTAGCAACGGTTCCAAAAGTTGGCTTTAGGCTTCAACTAGGAGAAGACTGTTGCTAAAGCGCTTAATAAGCAAACGCTCTTCCGTTTCGAGCCTGCCGCACAAACTACTTCTCTATTTTAGTATTATTGCGCTCATGATTGGCTTAACCATTTATATTATCACGCTAAGCTTAATGCAGTGGATTGAAGATGAAGTTAACAAGCACGAACTCGAGGCAAGTGCTCCCTTTGCAATCAGTCTGTTTCAGCAAGGAGCAAGGCAGCCGCTGCAAATAGGTCTGCACGTCCAAGCTTTTTACTCCCATGAACTTATCCCAGAAAAATATGGCGACTTAACCAAGTTTCCAGTGGGTTTTTCTGGCGAAGTCGTTGATCGTGGTTCAAGTGGTATGTTGCACGAAATCGTCAGTTTTAAACTATTTGAAGATGACTCTTTAAGTGAACAAAAAGAGATCTTTTTATACCGTAAAGAGTTTGAGCTTGATGGCAACATGGAGTCGTTATACCTAATTATGCCAGCGGAAAATGTTGAGCTAAGCGATCAAGAGTGGCAATCAATTAATCTATTTGTAATGAGCTTTATTGGCTTACTATTTCTGTTATTTGGTTTTGCGATTAACAAACTTAGCCGCCGTCTCGTTGAGCCCGTTTTACAACTCGGAAAACAGTTACAAACGCCAAATGAACACAAAATTTTTAACGTGCCTCCTCAATCTGCGGCAGAGTTTAGCGCTCTAGCTAACAGTCTTAATGACTATCGCCAGCAAAATGAACGTATGATAAAGCAAGAGCAAGCCTTTGCCCGTTACGCTAGCCACGAGTTACGTACCCCCATTACCGTTATTAGCGGCGCAGCTAAGCTGCAAGAACAAAACGATAGTGCTGAATTTCAAGCTCGACAACGTGACAGAATTCAACGCGCCGCCCATGAAATGCAGCACACAGTCGATGCATTACTCAGCATAGTAAAGCAGGAAAAAGGCACTGATAGCCAAGAGTTTAGAACCTTATCGAAAAGTGAGCTTGAACAAACTACTACGCCGCTGTCTTTACTGGCGCAGTCTAAAAAAATCAAGCTTATAGTTAACTTTAACCAAGCTCCGGTTATCAAGCCTAGCCCCGCAGTATTAAGAATGCTGCTGAGTAACATCATTACTAACGCCATCAATGCCAGCGACTCAGGCGAAATCGTTGTCAATGTTGAGCAAAGCCAAATATCGATAACCGATAAAGGCCGTGGGCTCAATTCGTCCGAAAACAGTAATGATAATGGCCACGGCTTAGGGCTTTTAATCGTCGATAGCTTATGCCAGCGCTACCAATGGCAGTTTAGCCTGACAGATATTGAGCCGCGGGGATGTTGTGCACTCCTAACCTTTCCCGCTGAGAAGCTTTAACTATTATGTTTTGGCCACTCTAAGGCTAAAACTGCTCATGGGATTGGCCTTACTCAAGATAACTAAAACTATGCTTCATTCTGGCTATTATCCGTTATCTTGCACCATTAAAGAGAACACCTGCTAACAACAAGACAGCTGAAATTGTATAAAATATTGATTCAATTAAGCTTAACTAAGTATTTTCAATTGAAAGTTAGCGTTAATAACAAAAACCTATTAAGTTTTAAGAAATCAGGGAGTGTTCATTTGCAGCTTTAGGCAAGAGAAACAAGATAAGGAAGCCACAATGGATAACATAGACACTGGAAATATTAATATCCAAGACGATATTGGCCAAAGTTGGCAAGAGATCGTCAACCTCATATCTGAAATATCAGCGATCCCAGCAACATTAATCATGCGCCTGCATAAGCAAGAGCTTGAAGTTTTTACCCGTTGCCATTGCCCAAATAACCCTTACACCGCAAAAGAGCGTGAGCTGTTAGGGTTCGGCTTATACTGTGAGGCAGTGATCAACGGTAAAAAAGAGCTCATCATCAACAATGCACTTAGTGATCCACAATGGTGTAATAACCCCGACATTAAGCTTGGAATGGTGGCGTATTTCGGTATGCCTTTGCATTGGCCCAATGGCGATATATTTGGCACCATCTGTATGCTAGATAATCAGCCGCAGCAATTTGATAATCCAACTAAACAACTACTAAGGCGATTCCACAACATCATAGAAACTGACCTCAATAAAGTCTATCAGCAAGCTCAGCTAGTTAGCGAAAACAAAGAGTTGTTACAACGACTTGATGATGCTAAGTCAGAGTTTAAAAAGCTACAACAACAGCTGAACCAGAATGTTTAAACAGCTAAATCTAATCTATGGCTAATTTCGTTTGCGATACGACGGCTAAATATTATCGATAAATGTAGGAAAACCATAAAACGCCGATTTTCGGCAATCTGCCATACTGAGCTAGAACTCGGCACAATAGTAAAATCAAAAGGAGTCCAAAAAGAATACAGTTTTACCTTGTCTAAAACGGCTTCTGATTGGGCAAGTTCAAGCAGAAACTCACTATTAGGTCTTAATTGTCTAACGCCTTTTGAGGGATAAGGTAAGTAAGCCCAATAACTTCCGTTATGCGGTGCAGACAAACTAAAAAATTGGCTCACCCGCTCAGCACCACCTAAGTATTGTAAATAGTAACGGCCAACAATGCCGCCCATGCTAAAACCCACCAATACAATATCATCGTCAGCTCCAAATTCTGCATCAATCTGCTCACGCAAACTTTTGGCCGCAACCTCAATACCATGACGACCATCGAAAGGAGCGACTGTGGGTGAAAAACATTGATGGCCCGCTCGTTGCAGTCGCCTTTTCAATATGCCCATGACATGGCCTGTGTTAAATATGCCATGAACTAACACCACTTTCATACGCCTGCTCCCTCAGATAATCTTTTAATTAACAATACACAGCTTTAGTCTTCCCCCCAATGATTATTGCCTGCAAAGCAAATCATTTATGCTCCGGCTCACCAAAACAGAGGCTAACAGGGTTCGCATAGACAGACTGTTTGCAGTAAGAATGAAGGTATTTATTTAGCCTTTTTTGCTATCATTAGCCCGTCACCTCTGACAATCTTTCAAATGAGCCCATATTTATGTCGACCTTACCATCGAACCCAACTGCTTTAGCTGTTTCAGAAGCATTAAGCCAAGCTATTGCCAAGCGTGCAGAGTTTCTGCAACAAGCAAAAATACAGCAAACAGATTGCTACCGTATATTCCATGGCACTGTTGAAGGCTGCAATGGGCTCAATATAGATCGTTACGGAAATGCTTGGCTTATCCAAAGCTTTCACCAATCGTTAACTGAAACAGAGTTAAAAGATATCACTGAGCAACTAAATCAACTTGCCGAACTACCAGTGATCTATAACGACCGCTCAGACAAAAACTCACGAGTCCTCAATCAGCTTACTGAAGAGTTACAAGCCTTTGCGACTAGCGAGCAGTTGATGCAGGAGAATGGCATTAACTTCACCAGTAAACTGCGCCATGAAGGTCAAGACCCACTATTATTTTTAGATATGCGCATTGGCCGTGAATATGTAGCAGCTAATAGCCAAGGCAAAAGCGTACTCAATCTGTTCTCTTATACTTGTGGTATTGGTACTGCTGCAGCGGTTGGCGGTGCAACGCGTGTGGTGAATGTCGATTTTTCTTCGTTTGCTTTAGCAGCTGGGCGTAAGAATGCCGCACTTAACCAAGCAGAGAATATCTGTGAGTTTATTCAAAGTGACGCTTTCCCAGCCTTGCGGCAATTGGCAGGACTAAAAGTTGGCGGCCGTCGTAACCAAAAGCTACCGGCTTATCCAAAACTAGCAGCAACCCAGTTTGATATGGTGTTTCTAGACCCACCAAGATATGCCAAGAGCCCATTTGGTATTGTCGACTTAATTAACGACTATCAAAGCCTATTTAAGCCCGCGTTATTAACCACAAAAGCTGGCGGCACTATTGTTTGCTGTAATAACGTAGCTAAAGTCGATCGCGATGAATGGTTTAACAGTTTAGTGCGTTGTGTTGAAAAGCAAGGTCGTGAGGTGACTCAACACACCTGGTTAGATTGCCACGATGATTTCCCATCATTTGACGGTAACCATCCGCTAAAGATTGTAGCGCTACAGCTTAGCTAATAGCTTCTTATATATGGTTAAAAATGCATAAGGAAAACTTGCATTTTTAACCATCTATTAACCCATACCAAACCAAGCAACCATAATAAGCATTAACAAACAAATAAAATCAGAAGCTACCAGCGCTAACCCCCTTTCCAGAAAACCCTATAAAAAACACTAAAAACAAATAAAAATAAGCAAAGAAGAATAAAAGTTTTAAGCATTAAAATCAGCAAGATAAAAACAAAAAATTCTAAAAAATAGATTTTTATTTCTGCGTACATAAATTAAGCTTTACTTTCTATATTAAAAGCATAAAATCCGCCTCCTCAAGTTAACACTCAAACTTTAATAAGTATCAATCTATAGGAGATAAAGGTGGACATTTCTGCCTGCAAACCACACAAAAACAGTACGTTCGTACCTGTGGCTGGTTTATCGTTTTTTGCAATTGCATCAGGCTTTTTAATGAGTCTAATTCCATTGTCATTGGCATCATTTGGCATGGATAGTTCATTAGTAGCATGGTTAGCTAGCATCTTCTATTTAGGCATTTTAGTTGGTACCACCTGTATTCAATCAATTGTGACCAGAGTTGGTCACCGATTCTCTTTGATGCTGTTTTTAGGCATGCTAGCCCTGACGATTGTGGCAATGCTTGCTGTACCAACAGCCACGGTCTGGCTTATTGCCCGTTTTATGGCAGGCTTTGCGGTTGCAGGTGTATTCGTTGTGGTTGAGTCATGGCTTCTCATGGCTGACAACGCTAAGCAAAGAGCGAAACGTTTAGGCCTATACATGACGTCGCTTTATGGTGGCAGTGCATTAGGCCAATTAGCTATTGGCCCGTTAGGTGTTGACGGTAATGGCCCATTTTACTGGGTAATTGGCTTGTTAATGTTAGCCATCTTACCACCATTATTAGTGAAGAAAGGTCAGCCGGAAGCATTAGCACACCAAAAGATTAGCTTGAAAGAAGTTAAGAAGATTAGCTTACCAGCCGTGATTGGCTGCCTTGTGTCAGGTATGTTACTGGGCCCCATTTATGGCCTAATGCCGAGCTATATTAATGGACAATTTGCCAGTAATGAGCGTACAGCATTTTTAATGGCGATTATTATTCTAGGCGGTATGCTAGTGCAGCCTTTAGTGAGCTATTTATCGACTCGCATTAGCAAAAGCTTACTTATGGCACTATTTTGCTTGTTAGGCACAATTGGTATCGTAGGTATTGCTGATGGTACTTCTGTACCTTTTGTAACGACTTGCTATTTCTTATTAGGTGCGAGTTGCTTTGCGCTTTATCCTATTGCCATTACTCTGGCTTGCGAGACCATGGCACTAGAGAAGATTGTAGCCGCTACAGAGCTTATGCTACTTAGCTATAGCGTTGGATCCGTATTTGGCCCGGTGATAGCTGAGCATAGCAGTACATCTGCACATTCTCTTATCACCTACTTAGCAGTAGTATTAACCACAACATCTATTTATATGTTGATTAAAAGTCTACAAAACACTCGCAGTGGCCACACACCAGCGATTGGTTAATCAATTCTGCAGAATTCATACAATAAAAGCGCAGCAATAGCTGCGCTTTTATTTTTTGCACGACAGTAAAATAACCATAACGCCTTTTAAAGGCGATTTTTTATAAAAAAACCACTAAAATATACCAAGGTGATTTGCTTTAACGCCAATCAGCACCACTTCTAAAATAATAAGTTAGTAGAAATGGTCGCCAACAATTATCCAGCCAACGCTTTAGAGAACCCAATTCGTGAAATGTGCCTACTTTGATCAGCAGCAATGTCTTTCTTGTCGTCATATCCAGCAACCCATGCCTGAACAAGTCGATACCAAGTCACAAGTATTAACCCAACTGCTTAGTGAATTCAGCGTTGAGCAATGGCATTCGCCGGTTTTTGGCCCTAATAGCGGCTTTAGAAACAAAGCAAAAATGGTAGTACTTGGTGCAGCACATCAACCGACTTTAGGCATAGTATCGCCCACTGGTGAGCCAGTAAGCTTATGTGATTGCCAGCTATACCCAGCTGATATGCAGCAACTATTGCATCGATTAGAATTGTTTGTACGTCAAGCTGGTATCCCGCCATACAATGTCGAGAAGGCTAAAGGTGAACTTAAATTTATCCTGTTAACCCGCAGTCAGATTAAAGGGGAATATCTATTACGCTTTGTACTCAAGTCGCATAAGTCGATTGCACGCATTGAGCGCGAGTTACCACAGCTGTTAAGCGAATACCCAAAAATCAAAGTAGTGTCGGTCAACATCCAGCCCGTGCATATGGCAATTCTAGAAGGTGAAGAAGAGTTGTTCTTAAGTGAAGAAACACGCTTATCAGAGCAGTTTAACGATGTGCCACTGTTTATTCGCCCCAAGAGCTTCTTTCAAACTCACCCAGAGATCGCAGCTAAACTTTACCAAACGGCTCGCGAATGGGTGGCTGAGCTAAAGCCAAGCTCCTTATGGGATCTTTTCTGTGGTGTGGGTGGTTTTGGCCTTCATTGTGCCTCTAAATCCATTCCATTAACTGGAATAGAAATTTCAAGCGAAGCAATTGCCTGCGCTAAGATCTCGGCAGAGACTATGGGGCTGACTCAGGTTGATTTTACTGCGCTTGATTCGACGGGATTTGCCCAAGGCTGTGACGCAACCAATAAACCAGATGTAGTGATTGTTAATCCACCTCGTCGCGGCATAGGCAAAGAGCTTTGTGAGTCGCTAGCAGCATTTGCCCCTAAAGCCATTTTGTATTCAAGCTGTAACCCATACACATTGGCTAAAGATTTAGCTAATATTCAGGGCTATCGAATCCAAAAAGTACAGCTATTTGATATGTTCCCGCATACCGATCATTTTGAAGTGTTAGTGATGCTAATTAAACAATAACTGGCCATTCGTAATCATCAATCCTACAGGCTTACTTCAACTTTGAAGCTAAGCCTAAGTACCAATTTAGCCCCCTCCGTAGCAACCTAACTTAACTCCACGCGATTCATCTGCTCACATACTGCTCAATAAGCTTAAAATTCAGTATCATTAACACCTTTTAAATTAGTAACATATGAATAACCAGTCATTAAATTGCGATTAAAGTCACAAAAACATAGTCTTGGGATAAGCAAATGTGATCACAACCAAAATAATGCGACACATTGTCCTTCAGTAGATATCATTATATAAATAAGCCAATTATAATAATGACTTAACTATTAAGGATATACTTATGAAAATCAGCGCACGCAACACTCTAAACGGTACTATCAAGTCAATCGACGAAGGTTCAGTAAACAACGAAGTTGTTATCGAACTAGCACCTGGTGTTGAAATCACTTCTGTTGTAACTAAAAAATCTTGCGAGCAACTAGGTCTAGTTGTTGGTGGTCAAGCTTACGCGATCATCAAAGCAAGCAACGTTATGGTTGCTGTAGACTAAGCATATGCTTAATAAAAAAGCCGCAAACACTTAAGTGCTTGCGGCTTTTTTGTTTTCATATGTCGAGGTAAAGGTTCAACCCTTAACTAAGAACATAACCGAACCAATAATAACCAAAGATACGCCTAACAGGATAAGGTACTTAACCCGCGTTGCATGCTTGTAAGCAATCAGGCCTGCGTATTGGATATCAATGTTCTCAGAGTTCTCGAAGCCTCTGTTCAAGGTCCAAGCAAATAAACTCATTCGTTCAAAAGGTAGTGTTAAACGTCCTCTTTGCCTAGCTAGCACTTCCCATTGTGCTCTATCATGTTGTTTTAGCGTATTATTAAGCTTTGGCAGCCCCATAAAGGCTAAACCTAAAAGTATCAATCCAGCTCCCATTGCTAATACTGCCACGACGTCCTCCGTTGACGTTTTTTTATACACTCATGTACTAACATGAAATATTTAGCAAAAAATGTAAAGCCTCACCCTCAATTATAAAGCTTAAGCTAGTCCGCTTACTTAAGGCTTCTAAACCCTGCATATTGTATTGGTGCATCATTCGATAATGCTTGCTGAGGTACATGCAGTAACCTCGGCTCTAATACACTCGATGTTTGCTTTTTACCGCTGCAGCCACAGCCGCCACTAGAGCCACCGCAACATCCCCCCTTTTTCTCATGATTAATTGATCTACGGCCTTGGCTAGCGTCAACTAAACGACAACTTAAATCTTTCGCATTTGTCATTAACTCAGCAATAGTTAAAGAGTTATCAGCCTGACTAACACTCACTCCGGCATCAAGTAATTTACCTAGCATACGCTCACCAATAAACTGCACGATTACGATGTTAGCATTATGCTCAGTGATCAGGTTTAGCATGGCTTTTTTTGCGCTACAGCCACCATCCTGTGCAGGATTGGCTACTCGGCTGATTAATTGCTGATGCTCATCATAAAAAGCAATTTCAGGCGCCTTGGTAAAGTGAGTCGCCAAACGGTCACGGCTCATAGGGATAGCAATAATCATCATCATTCCTTATTCATATTTTGAGGTAGTAAAAGTGCCTGGCCTTGCGTCACCGCAGTGGCCACTTTTTTACGGGCGCTCGCTAATAAGTAACCAAAAGTTTGTCTTGAAATCCCCATCGATGCCGCTGCATCTAACTGACTCATTTTTTTTACATCACCTAAATTTAACGCTTCAAATTCATCCGCATCTAACTGGATCTTTTCTAACAGATGAGATGGAATGCCATTAGGTTTGAATAAGCTGCACGGCACACAGCTGGATAAATGGCGACACTTTTTAGGTCTAGACATGTTAATAGCCCTTAGTTACTTAATGGTGTATCAACAAGCATTTGCAACGATTAGGCTGCTAGCAAGTTATTGGCTTACGCCAATAACTACCATTATTAAGTATGCTCAACGGGTAAACTGGGAGAAAAATCACACTGAAAAATATTCGCAAAGCCTAAATAATCGCCAACTACAGTAATAGCAATCTGTATAAATATGGTTTGCTCATAGGGGGTATACCAATCAGTATAAGAATTTGATCTACTCAGAGCGGTTTTTGGCAAACTAATTCAAGACGAATAGCTGCAATAATGGTTATTCCCTTATCAAGCTATTCAACGTAGAAGTAGGCAGCTAAAAACGCTCCAGAATGGCGAGTTTTAGCGATTCTGATGCTGTGTTAACGAGCTTGAACGTAGAGCAACTATGCTCTTCACTCGTTGCCTTGCCTCAAAACCGCTAAACTCTCGCTGAGTGACTAAATGTTTATACTGATTGGTATTAATAGCAAGACGATTATCCTAAGGTCAGATAAATCTCTATATAGCAGAAAAGACGCTTATAAAGCATAAAGAAGCATTAATTGAATTCTGCTGGATACAAATCTTACAAACGTACTTTGAAATACTGGCTAGGTGTATTACCGATATGCTGCTTAAAAAAACTAATAAAAGCGCTGTCACTGGCAAAACCTAATGAAAATGCCACTGCAGATACACTTGCCCCTTCAGCTAGCCGCTCTATTGCTGCATGTATGCGCCACTGTTGCCGCCAAGCTTGATAGCTCATACCGGTTTGTTGACTAAAAATCCGCGAAATTGTCTTGTCGCTAGCGCCGATTTCACCAACTATTTTGTTAAGTTGCTCCGCTTGATATTTGCCGCTTCGCAGACCTTGCAGCCAAGCTTGTAAACGCTTATCGCTAGGAATTGGCAATGATAACTTTAACTCTTCAGCGAGCTTAAGCTCTTCAATGAATAGTGCCACCAATGCAGTTTGTTGCTCACTCGGCATATCCCAAGCCCACATTGCCATTCGCTCTATCAAGGCACCAAGTAACGAATTAACTCCGAGAATCTTAACTGAACTAGGTAAATCATTGAAAAATTGAATATCAAAGTAAATTGAACGGTAAGCCACTACATTGCGCATTTTAGCGCAGTGCTCGACTCCAGCAGGGATCCATGCAGCCTTTGTCGGAGGCAACACGCACTCGCGTTTACCAAACTGAGTGTCACTTAAGGTGATCGACATGCATCCACGCGGTGCATACAACAGCTGTGCTTTTTGATGGGTATGCATTCCCGAATCATGCTGCCCGACATCTGCAGCAATACCAAGCACATTTACCTCTATGCTATCAGCATCAAATCTTGCGTCATGCTCAATTATTGCCATTAACTAGTTTGTCCGATTTCAGCTGTTTTTAGTCTTTATTATTGTAATAGACAGCAAGCTAAATCACTACACTCTCTCCCGCACCATCAACCGCATCACTGTTTCCAGCAATAAATATAATGGAATAACCATGAAAAACAGACCTGAGATCTGGCTAATCACCAGCCTAATGATGTTTCCACAAATCGTGGAGACCGTATACAGCCCTGTACTACCTAACATAGCTAAAGCTTTTGATGTTAGCCCACATGCGGCCTCACAAACGCTATCAATTTACTTTATTGCATTTGCGCTAGGTGTCATCGTTTGGGGCCGCCTAGCCGATGTTATGGGCCGCAGACCTGCAATGTTACTTGGCCTGTTGAGTTACGCTCTAGGCTCAATTATTGCGATACAGAGCACTGCATTTGAATACCTGCTACTGGCACGCAGTTTAAGCGCATTTGGCGCAGCCGTAGGCTCAATTGTCACTCAAACTATGCTGCGCGACAGCTTTCAGGGGCGAGAGCTCAGTAAAGTCTTCTCAATTATGGGCATGGGAATAGGCGTTAGCCCGGCCTTGGGACTACTCTTAGGCAGTATTCTCGCCAGTGAGTCTGGCCATAAGGGTGTATTTTTGGCACTCGGGGCGCTTGCGGCTACCTTAATAACCTTATGCATTTGGCGACTACCAGAAACCCAGACCACAAGCCAAAAAGCGACAGCGATAAAACCTTTAGCACTAAGAATGTGCCGAGATATTATGCTTTGGCGCGACGCTGTTTTGGTTGCGAGCTTTAACTTAATGCTATTTGGCTATTACTCACTCGCACCTTTTGTATTCAGCCAGCTAGGATTGAGCCAGAAACAGTTTGGCGCGAGCGGGATCATACTCGCAACTGGCGTATTAATGGGAAGTGTCTGTAATAAGTATTTACTCAGCAGGAACTGGCAAATTGAAACCTTGATTTCTTTAGCTGGTATTACAGCACTTGTGGGGGCTATAGGCGTATATCTAACTCAATCTAGCTTACTATTCTTGCTGCCAATGAGCTTAATAGTATTCGGGTTTGGTATCGCTATTCCCAATATTTTAAGTCAAGCGCTACTTAACTATAAAGAAGCGGCAGGTACTGCAGGCGCGCTATTTGGATTAACTTACTATCTGTTACTGGGAGCTGGCTTAGCCTTAGCTGCAATCAGTCATAACCTCGCCTTACTCTTATTGATTAGTGCACTAGTTTGCACTGTGCTTGGTCTCAAAAAGCGATAAACCTATTCTACTGGATATGACTCGTTGCGGCTAACCTTGCCAGTGGCTATGCAGATAAACAACATCGCAGTACTTTTGCGATCAACATGGCATTTTAGTATGTTGAACAAAGGCAAAATATACCGCTTAAGCCAAATGCATTCAGCAAGCGGTTTAAGCTTCCAAATTACCCATAACTCAATGGCTCAATAGATGACCAACTTTACGTCTTCTAAGACGTACTATCTATTGGGCACAACTAAGGCTTTACAGTGATCTCTAAACTTCCAAAATGGGTAGAATACGGGGCTTTCATTCTGGCTTTCACTGCCGGTAGTGTTAATGCGATTGGACTACTCGGATTTGAGCATCAATCTGTTTCTCATCTATCAGGAACAGCCACCCTTGTGGGGACTCAATTATTAAGCTCGTCGCCAACTGCACTGTTTCATCTGCTGGGTATTTTAATTAGCTTTATGTTTGGCGCGACACTTTCAGGGGCATTCTTGTCGGGGAGTAGCGTTAAGCTTGGCCGCCATTACGACACCTTATTGTTAATTGAAGCAGGCTTTCTGCTAGTGGCAATATATCTTCTGCAAGATGGGACTTATTACGGGCATTACATGGCCTCTGCGGCTTGCGGACTGCAAAATGCCTTAGCAACCACCTATAGTGGTGCAATTGTTCGCACCACACACGTTACCGGCATATTTACAGATTTAGGCATCATGCTCGGTGGCACTTTTAAAGGTGAAAAATTTGATAAGCGTAAAGCCATACTATTTTTGCTTATCATTGCAGGTTTTATCTCTGGCGGTGCCTTAGGCGCTGTTCTTTTTGCCAAATTGGCATTTTTCGCGCTATTAGCACCTGCGGCTATTTGTATCGCGCTCGCCATGAGCTATCGCTTCTACAAAATCCACACACGCCAAAAAGAAAGCCTAAAATGAGTGATTTGGTATATAGATAAGTGATTTGATCACTTATCTATTTTGGCTACTGCATTATAAATTAATCGTCACTTTCTCAATCACGATAGCCTCTCTTGGCACATCATCATGATCGCCTTGAGATGCTGTTTTAGCACGGCCAATTTTAGTCACCACATCCATACCGCTAGTCACTTGGCCAAATACAGCATAACCCCAACCAGCATTAGTTGTTGCTGTATGATCTAAAAAACTATTATCAGCCAAGTTGATAAAGAACTGACCCGTCGCAGAATGCGGCGCATCAGTGCGTGCCATAGCAATACTGCCACGCACATTCTTAAGGCCACGATTGGCTTCGTTAACAATCGCTGCTCGTGTCGGCTTCTCTTCCATCTCAGCTGTAAAACCACCGCCTTGGATCATAAAACCTTTAATCACGCGGTGAAAAATAGTGCCTTCAAAAAAACCATCTTGGCAGTACTTCAGAAAATTCTTGGCACTAACTGGCGCCTTATCAAAATCCAGTGTGATCTCAATGTCACCTAGATTAGTGGTAAATATAATCATGGCCGAATAACCCTTATCAAAATTTATCGCGAAGGTACCACCTTTAGCCGCTGTTGACTGTAAAAATCAGTGTCCGAGGCTAAATCAATCTGAGCAGGTCATTCAACTTTACCCGGCCTCACGACTCTCTGTTCATATTCAGTCTAGTTGAGTTGAGCTAATAAACGCCAATATTCAGTCAGCAGGCGAACAAGCGCCTAAAATTCGCAATATAACTGAATATGACAGCTGTTAATCAACAAAAAACCAACTGATAACAAATATCGTCAAATAAATGACTTAACCATTGATTTTAAAGTTTTTATGTCACTACACACAATAAACTTATGAGCTATTAGTCACGTTATATGGCTTCTTTAGCTTATAAAATAAGTTATAGAACAGGCTTTTATCAACAAAGAAACAAAAACAACAACTTTGACTATTTTTAGTCTTAATTAGAGAACGAACCATGACCAATCAACACAATAACAATTTACAAAATAACGATCGTCGCCGCTTTCTAAAAACTACTACAGGTCTTGCTATTACAGCTGCTGGTGCCAGCCTATTACCAGCCAGTGCCCAGGCGGGTAATGCCGAGTTTACTGAAGCTTTTCACGGTAATCATTCTGATCATGGCTTTTGGAATAAAGTGCGTAAAGAGTTTGTATTAAACAAGCGCACCACCTATATGAATATCGGTACCTCTGGTAGCATGCCAAAAAGAGTACTTAAAGAATATAATAAAGCTAATGAGCAAATTTCTATCAACCCTTGGAACAGCAACGTTCCAACATTAGATTATGCTAGACAAATAGCACCAAGCTTTGGTGCTGACGAACACGAATTAGTCTTGTCACGCAACACTACTGATGGTGTTTGTACCATTATTAATGGCCTACAGTTTGAATACGGCGATGTCATCTTAACAACCAACCACGAGCACCCAGCGATCACCGTGCCGTTAAAGCATGTTGCCGAACGTTATGGTGCAGAAGTCATAGAGTTAACTCTTCCTGTTTATACACCTGATAATGAAGTCTGTGCTGATGATTTTGTAAAAGTGTTCAACGATGCGGTAAACCTCTATGGTAATCGTGTACGTTTAATCGCTTTCTCACATGTAACTTACACAACCGGCACCACATTACCTGCTAAGAAAATTTGTAAGAAAGTCGCGATTCCAAACGGTATTGTGACCTTAATTGATGGTGCCCATACCCCAGGTATGTTCAATTTAGACTTCCACGATATCGACTGTGACTTTTACTCTGGTGCGGGTCATAAATGGCAGTGTGGTCCAGGAGCAACTGGCTTCTTATATGTTCGAGACAACGCCAGCCGTTTATATGAATTTTGGAGTGACAGAGCAACTCCGCTTTGGTTTATCAATAGTTCTTCTTCAGCTACAGCCATACAGTCTAGACTGCAATCTGTTGGCCAAGATAACTACCCTGCAAAACGTGCATTAGCAGATGCTTGTACCCTGTGGGATGAGATTGGTCGTGATGCTATTGAAGAACGTATTCTTGACTTAAGCGCTCTATGTAAGCGTGAACTGGCTAAAAAGTTCCCTAATGCAATGATCTTTGCCCCTAATGTTCGTCAGCTTTCTAGTGGTCTAACAACCTTTAATCCATTTGAAGATCTACATGATATTGAACTACTTACCCAGTTCCGTGACCGTTTGCATGAAGAGTACGGTTATATTGTAAGAACCACCTCTTTCAAGATTGACCCAAATGATATGTTTAAGACCTACACGCTACGTATCTCAACTCACTTATTCCATGACCATGATGACGTAAAGGGCTTAGTGAAGGCAATGAAACAGCTTTATCGCGAGATGAAGTAAGCACACAAGCTAAATACTACCTGACTTAATAGGTGAGTTACCGCTAGATATAGCGCTAACTCACAAAAAAGCCGCTCCTTTAAAACAAGTGAGCGGCCTTTTTATTAGTCTTTAAAATACGTCACGCTTGCTGCTGAACGTTAGCGGATAGTTTGCCCTGTTCATCAAGTAATAACCGAGTAAACTCTGCTGCGGGAATAGGTCTACTGAATAGGTATCCTTGGCCATATTCACAGTTATGTTGCTGCAAGAAATTTGCTTGCTGCTCATCTTCAATACCTTCAGCCACTACAGCTAGTTTTAACGATTTTGCCATTGCTAAAATTGCCGATACCAATGATTCATCAGACGAACTAGTGGTCATTTTATTAATAAAAGCCCGATCGATTTTAAGCTTGGTAAATGGAAATTTTTGCAAATAACTTAATGCTGAATACCCAGTACCAAAATCATCAATTGAAAGCCCAACCCCAAGCTGTTTAAGGTACGACAACATCTTCATCAAACTATGGCCTTGATCAATAAGCAAGCTTTCAGTCACTTCCATATCGAGCTTATTCGCGGGTAAGCCCGTTTCTTGTAATACATCTACAATCTTTGCTTGTAGCTGCTCACAATAACGGAACTGTACACTCGAGAAGTTAATCGCAATCGTGATCGGGCAAATAGCTTGCCAGCCGGCAGCTTTACTACATGCTTCAGACAATACCATCCCGCCAAGCTTGTGGATCAAGCCATTTTTCTCAGCCAACGGAATAAAGTCTTCAGGTGATACAAAGCCGAGTTCACTGTCATTCCAACGCATTAACGCCTCTGCAGCAACAATCTTACGAGTGCTTAAATCCAAAATGGGTTGATAGTAAATCTCAATATCGCCTTGCTGAATCGCTTGATGTAAGCGCATGTTAAGCATTAGATTTCGTTGCACATCTAAGTTCATGCTGGCATCATAAAAACTAAAGCCATTACGCCCCATATCTTTAACTCGATACAGTGCCGTATCAGCTCTTTTCAGCAGTGTCGCTGCAGTATTGCCATCTTTCGGGTAAGTCGACATACCAATGCTAGTCGAAACAAAAAACTCTTGTTGCTCAATATGAAACGGCTTTTCAAATATCGATAAAATACTGCTCGCAACCAACTTTGCCGCATCTTGGTGTTTAATATCCGGCACAATCACTAAAAACTCATCACCACCTAAACGCGCGACAGTGTCAGTGCTGCGTACCGATTGAAGCAAACGCGCACTGGTTTGCTTCAATAACTCATCGCCAGCGTGATGGCCAATAGTGTCGTTAATCTGCTTAAAGTTATCGAGATCGATAAATAGCAATAATATTTGAGTCTTTCGAGCATGAGCGGTGCAAATAGCTCGCTCTAAACTTGTCATACCATAGTTTCGGTTAGCAAGATTGGTCAGCTCATCGTGGCTCGCTTGGTAAGCAAGCTTGCTCTCTGAGTTTTTCCGTTTAGAGATCTCTTCATGCAGTAACGTGTTTTGTTTGGCTAACTTTTGCTGTTGCTCCGATGACAATTCAACTTGAGTCTGCAGCACTAAATTAGTGTTATTCACTCGCATTAAATAGATCAGACCTAAAAAGACAGGTAAAGCTAAGAGTGAAATGGCAGCAATAAACCAACCTGACGTAAAAATGTCTTCTTCACTCACCGGCTCAAACCAGCTTTCAAGTATAAACGGCGTGGACTTTACGTCCTTGTTGAAATAGATAATCCCAGGACTATTGGCCGAGTATTTAGATCCTTGCTGCTGAATGTTGGTTCCACAGTCGGTCAAAGAGTTCCATACCAAGACATTTCCTGCTGGAGAGACCAAGGTTAAACAACTGCCACTATCAACATGCTCCTGAGTCGATAACATGCCGATAATCAACTCAGTATTTAGGCTCGCAACCAAAATCGCCACAGGTTTATTCTGATGGTAAATCGTCTGCAGTAACAAGATCTGTAAGCCGTCTGCCGTATCAACCAAATGCACCTTATGGCTAACTTGCTCCATAAGCTTGAATGGCAATTTGCTAATATCAAATTCCGATTCAGATTCAGAGTCCGCAATAACAGTACCGCCAAGCCCTACAATCGTGACCCTAGAGTAAATAAACTGGCTATCCATTTTATTTGATTGAGTAAAATGCTCTATGGTTCTACTAAGGCTGAACAAGCTTGAACTCAAACCATACTGCATCGACATGCCAGCAGCTAAGTTGGAGAAGTAAGTATTAACGTCGCGCTTTTCACTTAAGTTAGCGATGTTTTTTTCACTAGCATCGAAGAAAAAACTAAGGTTTTCAACGTAATTACTCACTCTTAAATTAAGTGCACTATTTTGTGACTCCTTTAAACGGCTTTGTCCCAAATTGGTTACCGTTAGAATGAGGATCAGATAGCCACTCAATAAAATACCGGCGATGATAATCGTCGTTTTGCTATTAAACCATTTAAAGTGTTTCATGTTACTTATGAGTATCAGCTACCGCTTGATCAAAATAATCTTGGTAATAATGGAATACTGTTGGGTAGTACTTTTTAACCAATTTTCGGTAACTACCATCAGCACGGATCTGTTTAAGATATTGATTAAATGCTTCTCTGAGCTCAGGAGAGTCTTTACGGAAACCCATCGCCATTCTTTGCTCTTCAGAAATTGGGCCAATAATCTTAATAGAATTAGGCCACTTATCGATGGCAATGAGCGAGTCGGCTACATCCAGCAATGTCGCTTCCGCATCGATACTCAATAGAAAAGGCACCATTTCATTAAGTTGTAATTCTTTAGTCGGCAAAATAACATTGGCTTCAGTGGCGTATAAGTTATAAAGATCGGGATCCAAGCAAGATTGTTTCATCGCCAGAATATCGCGCTCCTTGAGCAAACTTCTCACCATGGTAATGTCGTCAAAAATTGAACCGCTAGGTTTTATAGGGTTAAGTTCTGAAGTCGTGCGTGCCACTAGCCACACAGCCGATGGAAAATAATCATCTGAAAAGTCGACTATCTCTCGGCGCCAATCGAGTACAGTTAAGCCATTAGCAATAACGTCGCCAACGATAGGTTGTTCTGGGCTATAGACCACTTTATTATTAACAAACTGGCCATTGCGACCGGTTAACTTGCCAAATACAGTCGCCCACTGAGCAGGAACAAATTGATATTCCACACCTAGATGCTTGGCAAAGTTTTGCATCAATTCAATATCAAGACCGCTATGGTTTACTTTATTACCCTCTTCAAATTGAGAAACAAAGTTTGCATAGGGTACGCCTAAATGACGAAGTACGCCTTCAGCTTTAATCTCGGCTAAATCTCTTGCTAAAACTTGCAGGCTAGATAAGCCTAAAACTAACATTACGACTAACTGAATGATGAATCTTGATTGCATTTGAAACACCTTCATAAAAGCCTGACCACTTAAGGATCGTTTAGGTAAAATTTGAGTTCACGGAGTATACCTATAGTCGATGTAAAATTCGCGACATAGGCAGCAATTTTAGCAATCGCGATGGCATTTATTTACTTATCACGACAAAGTATAAAATTAGCACATTAAAACAAGCACATAAATACTATTTAACAACTAATTAATTACAACTAAATAGCGTAAATTACTGTCAAATAAATGGCTAGTGTCAGTAAAAAATATCGGCTAAAAAAGACAATAAAAAAACCAGCAGAGCTGGCTTTTTTATTGTTCTATAATGACAGATTAACACTTGCCTAATTCGACCATTTTTACGCTATCGAGTAAAATACTTGTCGCTATCTCACCACTATTTATAGCAAAACTAAACTACTGTACCGATTGTCTCTTTTACTCCTAGACTGCCGCTTTGCCTAAACGCTTAAGCAAGCCAAAAGCCTTATTCATATGCTGCTCAGCCACCACAAAACCTTGTAGATCATCACGACTATCAAAAGCTTGCACACTCATCCCATCAGCATCGATATCTAATTGCCAACGATTAACCTGATGCACTGCTTGCCCTGCCAACTGAATGGGATAATGCGGCGTTTTAACCTTCACCAACATGGCGGGCAATACTACGGCCGTCTCATGGCCTAATAAGGTTTTAGCTAATGCATTGGCGCAAACTAAAGCTGGCTGCAAATACGCTGACACCTTGCCACCAATCTCGGCGCAGTCGCCCAAGGCATATACATCCGTTACCGAGGTTTGCAGCTGGTTATCCACCACTATGCCTCGATTGACCGCTAAACCCGCTTGCTGCGCTAACTGCGTATTAGCCAGAAGTCCTGCAGCAGAAATAACAGTATCAACAATAAGCGACTCACCATTTGCTAACTCTACCTGCAAAGCGCGGCAATCTTCACTGGAGTTAATGCTACTCACTTTATTACTCATCGCAAATTGCACGCCTAATTGCTGCATCTGCTTACGTAGCTGAGTCGCTATGTATTCGGGTAATAAATTGGCCATCAGTTGATCACAAGGATCAACTGTAATTACTTGCTTACCCGCTGTTGCGAGATCCATAGATAACTCGGTGCCGATCAAACCGCCACCTATCACTAACACACGTTTGGCCAACGCCAACTCTTGTTCAGCAGCTTGGTACTCTTGCAAACTATTGAGCGTCACAATGCGATCTATGGCCTTACCTGACATCGGCGGCACAAAGGCCTTAGATCCGGTGGCAACAACTAACTTTGCGTATGGGTACGCCTTACCTACAACTTTGATCTTATGTTGCTCCGGATCAATCGAGTCCACATAACTATTAGCGTGCAGTTCAAAGTTAAGCTCGCGCGCGATCTCCATCCCAGATGCACGCACAAGATCGCTTGCTAACTGCTGCTTAGACATCACATGGCTTAGATCTGGCTTATTGTAATCATCGCCATTATCAGCAGTAAAAACCTGGATCGTTACCGTTTGATCGCTGCGGCGAATAGCCTTAATAAGCTGATAGGCGGCAAAGCCACTACCAATAATGACGATTGGCGCATCAAGTTGTTCGCTCATCAAGTTATGCTCCAGCTATTGGTTGAAACACTTCTTTACCAATACCGCATTCAGGGCAAAGAAAATCTTCAGCCACATCAGACCAAGTAGTACCTGGGGCGACATCTTGATTCGGCTCACCAATAGCGGGGTCATAAACCCAATTACATACGGTGCATAGCATCTTTTGGCTATCAACCATAGCAACGCTTGCATCACTTTGAGCCACAGGCGTAAACGACTCAACACTGCTATCTGTTGTAGCTGGCTCACGGTTAACTATGTTTTGCTTTAATGGTTCAGACAAGTCCTTAAGCGCCCACTGCTTAGCTACATGTTGGCCATACTCACGGCATTCACGCATGGCTTTACCGTCTGGGCGCCACTTAGTTTTCATCCCATAAGTTGTTTCAAAGCCAGCATCGGTTAAGCGAGTATGAATGCGATCGACCGCGCCGCCATTCCAGCCAAAGCTACCAAAAGCTGCCGCTTTCTTATTCTTAAAGCGCAGACCGGTGATCTCTTCTAGCATACCAGCCACTTTAGGCATCATCACATTGTTCATGGTTGATGAACCGACTAAGATCCCTTTCGATCTAAAGATACTGGCAAGAATGTCATTCTTATCCTGGCGCGATACGTTAAAGACTTTCACTGCAACGGCTGGATCGACATCATGGATCCCCTGAGCAATCGCATCGGCCATCATACGGGTGTTATTCGACATCGAATCATAAAATAGAGTAATGCGATCTTCTTGGTAATCATTAGCCCACTCAAGATATTGGTGGATGATCTGCGTGGGATTATCGCGCCATACAATACCGTGTGACGTTGCGATCATATCAACCGGAACATTAAAGCTAAGTACTTCATGGATCTTAGCGGTCACCAAAGCACTAAAAGGCGTTAAAATATTCGAGTAGTAGCGCAGGCATTGATCCATCAATTCAGTTTGATCGACTTCATCGTTAAATAGGCGTTCATCGCAATAATGCTGACCAAAGGCGTCGTTGCTATACAGTACAGCGTCACCAGTCTGATAAGTCATCATGCTATCTGGCCAATGCAGCATAGGCGCTTCGATAAAGATCAATTGCTTGCCGTTACCAATGTCTAGCGTGTCACCGGTTTTTACCACATTGAAGTTCCATTCAGGGTGATGGTGGTGACCAACGATCGAATCAACTGCATTTTCAGTGCAGTAGATTGGGGTATTGGGGATCTTGGCCATTAGCGCAACTAAGGCGCCAGAATGATCTTCTTCGGCATGATTTATAACGATGTAGTCGATCTCATTAAGGTCGATCTCCATCTCAAGATTTTGGATAAACTGCTGACTAAAACGATGATCAACGGTATCGATCAATACCGTCTTTTGCTCACGAATAAGGTAACTGTTGTAGCTCGTCCCTTTAGTCATTTTATACTCGGTACCATGGAAGTCCTGTACTTCCCAGTCGCGTTGTCCTACCCAATGAATGTTGTTTTTGACATGGATTGTCATATTGCCACCTATTACTAAAATTCAAATAGTGCATTAACACTAAACCTGAAGCTGTAATAGCAGCGAACGTGCCAACATTTTATTTCATTGATTTTAAAGATTTAACAGGGATAAACTCAATTTAAGAGTGTCTTTTTGATATCATGATTAAGTGTCAAAATGATAATTAATTGTCGATATGACACCACCGATAACATATTGCATTGAACTCTTATAGTTAAGATCTACAAACTTAATGCTGCAAAATTTCAGGCTGCAATATATGTAGCCTAAGCCATAACCGAGAAAATAAATCCATAGCGACTTACCACAGCCTTTTCAGCCAAGATCCCACAGCTTGTAGCTACGACAGCGACAATCGTTAACCCATAAAAAAGCCTCAAGTAAAATACTTAAGGCTAAGTCTAATCAAAGGTGGAACTCGTTGAACTTATTCAGCTAGAGCAAGTTTACAGGTGCATATTTTTAATCAAAGCTGCACGTACATCGTAATCGTCTTTATGGCAGCTTGAACAACTGTCTTTTGACGTATTCCAAGGCTGTACATACTTGCCGTCTTTAGAAAAGTTCTCGGTGCTATCCGCAGGGTAATCTAAGTTAATTCTGAAGAAATGCTTTTCGTTAGGCATATGGCAGCTTTCACATTTAGCGACAAAACTATGTACCTCAAGTTCTGGAGTAAACGGCTTGTCGTAATGACAATCGATACACTGTTTCAGCATTGCATTTTCATGACCAGGCTGGTCCTCATTCACCTTAGACTGATGCGGGTTATGACATGTATGACAAGCCATATCCGCTTTCTTACCGGTAATTTTACCAGTATTAGCGTCCATTCCCAGTAGCGCATCACCAGCCACTCGACCACCTAAGTCGTAAGGAATAGTACGGCCGCCTATGCTATCGCCGCCAAAATCTTGGTTATGTTCACTGACAAAACTTGGAAACTTACGATTAGTCTTTTTACTATGACATTCAGAACAAGTTACAGCCTTACCAAAGCCCATATCCTCTTGCATTAGATCAGAGGTATAACGCCCCTTTGCAATACGATCAATATCGTCTGCTGACTGGGTTTTAACATGCTTATCACCGGCACCATGACACGCTTCACATTGAATTCCCGTCATCTCAAAAGTCCCTTCTATACCAACAAGGCCATCTTGATGATTTGGATTTAAGTCAGAACCAGGAGTATGATCTTTCCAGCCAGTAGTGTGACAATGACCACAATCAAATGAATGGGAATCAGCTTCACCGCCCGGGGCATAAGCTGAAATATGATCAATCGTAAAGTCTTCGCCATTTTCAGGCAGAATGGCACGGACACCAGTACCTGAAAGGATATAGCCATTTTTATCTAGGTACATTGCAGTACGGTAGTATCCACCAATTACGTAGCTCACTTCTTCCCAACTATTTGGTGTACCCGCTGTATTATCTGCTCCGTATAGTAATTCAACCGAGCCTTCTAACGAACTAAATGGAAACTGCGGTGCTGCGCCACTTTCAATTTTGCTCAACTTAAAGTTATGACCTGTTTCTAGGAAACTATCCTTATCGGTATGGCAGCTTAAGCAAGTTTGGCTGCCCACATAGCTCCGAGTTTCAAGACTTTCGCTCACTATAATTGTCACTGTAGCACTATCGGTAGCCCCTTCAGGATCAGCAATCGTGTAACTAAACACTACTGTACCAACGTGAGTCGGGGTAAATAATAGTTGATTATCCTTAATCAGACCTTCGCCACTTCCTTCAATAAGAGCAATCTGGCTAAGTGTGAGTTCATCACCATCAGGATCGCTATCATTAGCTAACGCATCAATCATCACTGGCGTACCAATAATCGCCGTCGCTGTAGTTGCCATGGCTATAGGTGGGTTATTATCACTTGGAGGTGGAGGCGGCATAACATCATCGCTGTCAGAGCCACAAGCAACGAGTAATGTTGCCATACTTGCTATCAACACTTTTCTATATGAAGCATTTACATTGTTCATCATGATATTCCCTGCAAAAGTATCACTATTTTTATTTGATTTTTATCTAGCTACGGTTAAAAACCATCACCGCTTAACGAAACAGAAATGACTTTTATATAGAATAAAGATGAGAAAATATGACTAGATTAAATTAACAAGCTCTTAAGCATGTTTAATTTAATTAGGATCAATACTGCATAAAAATTTAAGTTCTCGAGTAATTAATAGGCTAAAGATTTACTTAATCTTCTATATTCTACAAATATGAAAATAGTCAATTAAGCGATAATCAGTAATGGACTTATCATCCCGAAAATGGTGTTTTTCGTACCTAGTAGCAACTATGTGAACTTCGCAGGTATTTAATAAGCAAAATGATGGCATAAAACCATCTGCTTATTTAGTGGTTAAGATATTGGGTGAGTATCTTTGAATTGGGATGGTGTAAGCTGAGTATGGCGTTTAAAGAACTTCACAAAATAAGTCACATCGTCAAAGCCTAGCTGATAAGCAATTTCTTGTATTTTGGCGCTACCAATAATGAGTCTGCGTTTGATTTCAAGAATCGCATGCGCATCAATCAACTGCTTTGCTGTTTGGCCACAAGCTTGCTTACACAGTAAATTAAGTGACTTATAGGATACATGCAGCATCTGCGCATACTCCGATGCCTCACGGGTGCTTGCAGCCTTGCTCTCTATTAGCAGTAAAAATTGCTGAAAACGATATGCTTGCGCCTCATTTAAATGCAAGGCTTCAGTCTTCCTCTCCGCCGCTAAAGCTACGAGTAATGACGAGAATAAAAGTTGCACCAGCAATTTAGAGTCTGCAGTGCCTTCTTGAACCTTATTAATTTCGTACAATAAATGTTCACAAGTTTCTATCAAAGATTGGCTTAAACTTAAAAGCGGTTGCTGTGAGCTCACCAGATGAGTAGGAGTAAAAAATGGAATACGGATATTGGTTAAAATCGTATTTAAAAAGTCTTCGGTAATATTAATCATCTTACCTTTAGGCCGACTCTCTAAATCAAAAGCATGCACTTGATGTTTATTGATAAATATAAAACTGCCGCTTTTAAATGGATGATATTTAAAATCAACAAAATGACCACCTTGTCCATCAGTGATATAAATAAAACAGAAGTAATTAATCCGATGAGGTTGAGATGGGCAAAATTTACACTTAGCCAATTTGCTATAAAAAAGGTCTAAATCTAATATTTCGACGCCAGATTTATTAATATGAGGCGCTCTAAATTCAACATTGGGAACACTGTGCATCAACTTAATTCCTACCCTGCCACATTCCCTAAACCCAATAAAATTTAGGCTTAGGGCTATACGGATAACTACTTTAGCGGACTATCTAACACCAAAAACTAATTATCAATAAATGTGCAGTAAAAACTAAACCCAGCTCCCAATCTACTCTAGAGTAACCACAGCGCTATCAGCTTCAGCTTGATAACGAGCAAACATATCTGCGACGGCCTCACTGCTGCCACTAAAACCTTTATCGCTAAGAAATTGTTCATTATAAAGCTTTGATGAAGAGCGCTCGGCAATATCACACCAAAAGGTCACTATGGTTTTACCCTGGCCCATTTTAGCTGCGGCATAAAGCGCCCCAGCAACATTGAGTGCCGCGCTACTGCCAAGTGTAATACCGTCATACTCTCTGACATGACGTGCAATGGCAATCAAATCAACATCCGACAAAGTAATGGCTTTGTTGATGTTAGCTTGGCGGAAGTTCTCAACTAAGCGCATGATTCCAATACCTTCAGTGAATGAACTGCCAGTTGATTGATATTCACCGTCTTTCAAATATGAATAGATCCCAGAGCCATCCGGATCCACCAACCAAGTTTGTAACTGTGGATTTTGCTCAGATAAATAACGCGAGTTACCGGCAATAGTGCCGCCAGTACCAGCGACAGAGACTAGCGCATCGATCATTCCTTTAGTTTGCTGCCAGATCTCAGGAGCGGTATTGAGATAATGGGCCCTAAAATTACTGGTATTTTCAAATTGATCGGCCCACCAATAATCGCTGTTGGCCTCACCTAATCGTTTAGCGGTGTGATAGAAATGATCTGGGTTAGCAAACGGGCAGGCATCGACCAACTTAAGCTCGGCATCAAACAAGCTGATCATCTGCTCTTTCTCTGGCGCTTGGCCTTTAGGCATCACCACCAGCATCTTAAAACCTAATGCTTTAGCCACTAAGGCTAAACCTATGCCGGTATTACCTGCAGTCCCCTCAACGATCGTCATGCCTGCCTTTAATTTTCCGCTGGCGATCGCATCTTTCACCATCTGCAGCGCTGCACGATCTTTAATTGAACCACCTGGATTTTGTTGCTCGCACTTAAGCAAAATCTCACAGCCTGTGAGCTCACTTAGGCTATTGATCCTAAGTAGATCCGTGTTACCAATAAGATCGGTGATATTGTTAGAAATAACCGGAGGGGTTGTTGAAACGCTTGAATCGGATTTAGATGCAGTAGGCATAAGAAGGACTCTTTATGGTCTTAATTTTTACAATATGAGTTATTACCATACTAGCCATAGAAATGCCTAAAGCCAAGTTCATCAAACTGCTGAACTTGGCCATATAAACTAAGATTACACCCAGCCTAGCTCGCGGAACTTTGCCAAAGTCTTGCAGAAGTATTGCATCTGTGCTGGCGTGCCGATTGAAAGACGGTTCCAACCTTCGCCGTGATTGAACGGACGACCAACCAAAATCCCAGCCTTGCTCATACGTTGCATATACAGCTCACTATCGCCATTCACTTTATGGAAGATAAAGTTGGTTTCACTTGGTAGATAATCTAAACCTAGCGCTTCGAGCTGTTTATAGACTAACTCTTTAGCTTGGCTGTTTGATTTAAGACTCAGCTCCAGCCATTGCTGACTTCTAAGACTAGCTTTTGCCGCAACACAACCAATTAAGTTGGCGTTATCAATACTCGCCTGAGCTTGCATCGCTTTAATCAACTCGCCATGAGCAACACCATAGCCGACACGTAAACCCGCTAGGGCATAGATCTTTGAGAAAGTACGGCACACAACAATATGCTTTTGCCCTTGTTTAACTCGCTCAATAGCAGAGACAAATCCCGGCTGTGCTACATATTCCACGTACGCCTCATCAACAATAAAGCTTAATTGGCTCGATGCTTGATCTAACCATTGATTAAGTTCGCTTTGGGGTAATAACAAGCCTGTTGGGTTATTGGGATTGCATAAATACACAATCGACGGACCATTATGCGCTGCCACTTTGGCTTTCATCGCGCCAAGATCAGTTTGCCAATCGCCATCAAGCTTTACCTTCACCACGGGTACACCACGCGCCATAGCGTAATCAATAATCACACCGTAGCTTGGATCTGGCATCACTAACTGGGTATTAGTTTGCACCAGTGCATCCAATGCCATCTTCAACACTTCAGATGAACCATTGCCGTAGATAAGCTGCGAGGTTTCAAGTGACAAATTGCTGGCAATCGTTGCCATCAAATCACTGCGCGCAGCATCTGGATAACGCCATGCATTAGGCAATGCTTCAAGTACCGCTTGCTGTGCCTTAGGCGCTAGCCCTAATGGATTTTCGTTAAAGTTAAGCGGTATCGCTTCAGCAGTATTCACTGTTGCAGTAGAAGGAGTTTGCGTAGAAACAGAGCTTGAGCTACAACCTAGAGTGGCTAAACTCGATGCGGCTGCGCCTGCATATAGAAACTGACGACGGCTTAACTTGAAAGTAGATGCGTGCATAGTTAGTTATTATTATTGAATTAATATATATAGCGATATTCATATTAATTACTCATTCCCGCTAGTGATTCAAGAGTAATTTGCTAGCTAGATCACATTTAAATCTAGCCGTAAGCGTATATAAATAAAGTATAAATTAGCCTAGAGGCAATTGAGCTCAAACACCAGACAACAGATACAAAAAAGCCCTATCAAATTGATAGGGCTTTAAAGCTTGTCGATATAAGGTTAGCCGATTAGCTTACTGTATCGAGAACATTAACGAGCGAACCAAGCATCAGCCCAAGCGCTGCCCACACCTGGAGCATAATGACTTGCTGAACCGCTACACCAGCCGCTGTTTGGCCATGGTAGACACTCATAAACACCGCCGGCGTTAGTCACAACATCACCAGCTTGGTACTGAGTGCCTGCAGCGTACGCTGGGTAGTCACCACCTTCGTCTTCTTCAACTAAGCTCACGCTAGTACGGCGAGTTAGCTCTTGCTCTGGAGCGCTAACCACAACTTCATAGCTACCCGCGGCTAAATCTGTCGCAGACAGAGTCAGAGCTGCAGTGCTTGCGCTATTAACTTCAGTGCTAGCAAATACGTTATTGCCTTGCACTAAGCTAGCTTTAATCACCATAGTTTGGTTAACGCTAGCGCTAAATTCGATAGTGACACTACCTTGATCAAGCACATAACGTGGTGCAATACCTGTTACATCAAGAGTAGGTTTAACCACTGGTGGCAAGCCACCGTCACAGTCGCTATCGCCTTGTGCTTTCCAAACGCCCCACTCGCCAGTAGTACCCGGCTCATCACCTTGAGTCCACCAGCCAGCTAACCAGCTCTTACTAGAATGGCTAACTGTGTCACCGCCAAGGTAAACCTTGGCTTTATCCCATGCGTTTTCACACACAGCGCCTTGCTCTTTCACTGTAACAGTACGCAATACAACAGTTTGTTGTCCCGCACTGTCTGTTACGCGGTAAGTGAGTGAATACTGACCTAATGTATCCGTATCAACATCACCTTCAATAACGATATGGTCAGTTAAGTCACCGTCTTCGGCATCAAGTGCGCTAACACCTGCCATAGGGTAAAACTCACTACCAACGAATACACTGGCATTAGTTACGCCTTTGATTTCTGGTTTAGTGTTATACACTTCAACACTACGCACTTGTTCAGTCAGATTATCATCGCTATCAGACACGCGGTAGGTTAGTGCATACAAACCTAGTGCGTCAGTGTTTACGTTACCTTCGACTTCAATTGACGATGTTAAGTCACCATCTTCCATATCGTTGGCGGTTACGCCAGCTAGTGAGTTAAAGTCGCCGCCTAACTTAACGCGAGTATTACTGATCCCACTAAAAATAGGTTTACCGTTATCAGGCTCTGGCGGCAAAATATCTTGGCCATGAATAAACGGACCATATGCCTTAATGAATGACTCATTGTACGCCTGACCCGCTGAGTTTTTCCCCATATCCCAGTTAACTGACCAAGTCATCACACCACGTAGTGGCTGACCTTGTGCTTTTAATTGTTCAAAAGCAGCGTACAGTTTTTGTGGGTCTTTAACATAGCCCGTTGCTGCGGCATCGATGTTAGTAGGAATACCAAACACAAGTTTATCGTGGGGGATCTTAGTAAAACCATTGTTGCCGTTCGCTAGTGCGTCAGCGATATGATAAATAAACTCTTGCTTTAAGTTATCGTTGTTTTGGGCAATCCAACCTAGGCCTTCGATATAAATACCGTCACCGCCTTGGTTATAAAACTGTGGGTTAATCCAATCGTAGTAGCCTTCTAGTGCCGTGATATAAGGCACGTACTTGCCACCGGTTGTTAGGTATGGGAATTCAGGCGCCATAGTGATCAAGAAGTTTTTACCTTGCTCACGGTAGTAATCTTTAACAATACGCAGCGCAGCAGGAATAACGGTTTGGTTGTCTGCAGCGGTAACAGCCGCTTGCTCAAGGTCGATATCCAAACCATCAAAGCCATATATTTCGACTAAACGAATGATTTCATCAGCCAATGCTTGCTCTTGACCATTACGCAGCTCAATGTGCGCATCTGCGCCGCCCAATGCGATTAATACAGAACGTCCTTGACGGTTTAGCTCACTGATTTGCTCAATAAACTGTGCTTCCGACAAGCCCACTGCAGGATCTAATTTAAAGGTAGGAATTGTGCCTACAGCGCCATAAACCTTCATAAATGACACATCAACAACGTTATATTGCGGATCAACTTCTTCTAATGTCACACATGGCGCTATGCCACCTTTGTAACCACCACCAGCACACCAGTTATGCCAATAGCCCACAACAACACCCGCTTGTGGATTAACCATATCGCTACCGTTAGCCATAGCTGGAGTAGATAACGCCCCCATAGCTAACGCAACACTAGCACCTAATAGGTTGATTTTTAGTGATTTCATGTATTTATCCCTTTTCATTAGATATAGAAAAGCAACAAACAGGCATCCAATGCCGCCTGTGTCACTTGTGGTAGCGCCACTGCCATAGGTTGCCCCTTAGACTGGATGCTTTGCGTCACCTGCTTTCACAGGCTTTGCCTTTATCATCAAGTGCACATAGTGCAACTTGTAAGATCTGGCGGATTATTATCTTTAACCCTAATATTGTAAATCGAAATATATCGATTAATCACCAACTTATAACTATAAAAACCATAAAACCATCAAAGACAAAATATTGACAACCAACATATTGATAAAAAACAGATAAAAATAAACAAAATTAAAATCTAACTAGCACCAAGACCAATAAAACCCTGTTCTAACCAATAAAAATAACCAACAAAATATATTTTTAAAAAGAAATGCCAAAAAACTTACATAAAATCAAATTCGTCGACTTTTTGCAGTGCTTGTCTCAAAACTCAGTTTATTGACGCTATCTAACAAATAACTGGATAAGGAGTTCAACTTTGGTTCAGCTAGCAAACGCTAATATTGCATGCGTATTAAGCCTTAACCGATCAAACATTGATTAAGAGAGTTGAATGAAAATCCACAATACAGACCTAGTTTATGAACACTTACCTAGTGTGATGGTACTGCTCGATTCCGTGGCCTTTATGTGGGTCGTCACCTTAATCACTATCGGCATCTTCAGTTGGGTCGCTCTAAAACTTTGGCACCTGCACTCTTTGCCTAAGTACCTCGCTAAAGAACAAGGCATGCAGCAAGCAAAACTGGTGTTTTGGCTATGTATGCTAGGCCTATTATGGAAACCTTTATGGGTGCTGGCCGTTATCGCCATCGTCACCGACTGGGACAGAGCACAAGAATGGATTAGGGGGACACGCTAATGAAAGAGATCATGCTGCCGTACATTTTTATCGTTTGGTTACTGTTTAAATTCAAAGTGATAAAAACCAGACCGCGCAATTATTTTATTAGCGTATTTGTCGGTTGTTTAATTGCTAGTGCGCTATTTTTGGCTCACCGCTTTTATTCACCAGCCGATTTAACCAACTCAACGACAGTTAGAGCTCCCCATGCGATTTTGTCCCCTGCCATTGGTCAGCAGATAGAATCGATCGAAGTCGATCACAATCAACGAGTCAAAAAAGGGGAATTGATCTACACCTTAGTAGATGACAAGGTCAGTAGTGCCATTGATGAAATCAACGCGCGGATCAACGAGGTTGAGCGCAGCATCGAGGCAACTGAAGTTAAGCTCGCCCAAGCTAAGCGCACCCATAAACGTAAAGCCGAGCTTGGCCAACACGTCAGTGAACGTGACTTAGAAAATGCCGAGGACAATGTTGAGATAATCAAAGCCGAACTCAAGGTGCAACATGCACAACTTGAGGTGCAATATGCCCAACTACGTAAGCAACAATTTGAACTCAAGCGCCTTGAAGTGCGTGCCCCGTTTGACGGCATGGTAACCCATGTTTATATCGCCGATGGCTCACGTGTCGGTGCCATGCACCTATGGGATATCAAGCGCAAATTTGTCGAGATGCGTATTCCTGATCAGTCATTTGCCTATATTCAACCGGGTCAATTTGCCGAGTTTTATATTGATGCTTACCCCGGGCAGATTTTTAGAGCCAGAGTGCACAGTAAAGTCGAAGCTACAGGTGAAGCTCAGGGCGATATCTTACCCCGCGAGCAAATGGTGTCGCGTCATATCAACTTAGGTTCTATGCCTGTTGGGCGCACTGTCGTGTTAGAGATTGATGAGGCCACTATGGCTATGTTACCTATTGGTGCAACAGGTTCTGCTTGGATAAGTGCCGATAAACCACTGTCGATATTAGGCTTTCTCGACATTATTGGCGGCGCAACAGTACGATTGACCGCAGTGAAAGCCTACCTTAATCCGCTATAACTTTTTAGGGGTAGCGTTTTAGTTAACAGCTAAATGCTAATAACTGAGTCCTAATAACTAAGTGCGAATACTTAAACGAAAGAAACACAGCCTAGGCTGTGTTTCTTTGTACAACTTATTTAGCGTATAGATTAAGGTCGCAACGAGGAAATCAGATGCAAAATACGCATAAATAAATTAATAATGTGCACATACAGCATGCCACCAAAATCTATCGCTTCATCTAAGGTTTCACCACACTCGCAAGCTACAGCCCAAGTGTAGCCAATGTAACCACACATGCTCAGTGCAGCGATCAAATGGATCATATCGTGACTGTGACCAAAGAAAAGCAACCAAGTCAGCTCGACTGACACTATCCAACCACCTACCACGCACAATACTTTACCAAAACTAACAAAGAGCTTAGGTGCAATCGTTGCGGTAATGATCATTAGCAAGGTAATACCTGCAGTATACTCGACAGCTAACGCGACCTCTGCAGCAGTAAATCCTTGTAAAAATAGGCTCAAGGTAATACTGATACTCAAAGTCATCAGGTTGTAGCCTAAAAAACTAACCAAGGGCACCGGATACTTGAGCATAATCAAGCAGCCTGCCATTAATGAAACAAACACAACTACCAGTAACACCCAAGGATTTATCCATTGCAGTATTTCAACCGGAAAATACGCAACAGCAAGATAGTTAATGCTAAAACCCCAAATTAGCACTAAGCCAATCACTAAGTTAAATACTCGCTTGCTGACAGGCCTATCTTCTAAAAAAACGCCTGATAAATACCGATTCATATTGACTTCTGACCTTTGCATGCCGACTACCTTTTAACTAACACCAAGAGAACCTTATAAATTTGGCGTAGCTTAACCAAGGCGGCAGCATAGCTATATAGCGGCGAGTAACTTTTGCAGAATATATCAACAAACAAAACCTTAACTGTATAAGACATATACAAAAATCATCATTCTTCACCTCGAATCCTCCTAGGCTAATCTCTAAAGCCTGTTATTATTCATATACGGCCTTTTATCGAGCTCGCTATGATCACTTGGAAACATCAAATTGACTCACTAAAGCACCTAATTGATTGGGTGTGGTACCTCGATGTTTCTGCAGACGACAACATCGATGCCATGCCGCAGTTGGTGCCTAATGTAAATGCCCACTATATAATCTCCCCTAGCCAACAGCCCTATCAATACACCAGTGCTAAAGCTCAGTTTTCAGGCCATGGCAGTTACTTACTCACCGCCAATACTCAGACTTTGATCCTTGATGATAAACCGCCACTGACCCGTTTAGGTTTTCGCTTTACCCCAACGGCGCTGTATCAACTCAAACAGCAGCAAGCTGGAGTTATTGATCAATGCATTAAAATTGATTGGTTAGATGACTTATTGCAGCCTGAGCGTTATCAATCCTTAATAGTGCAAGCTGATAGGGCGAGTCTGCTTGAGCAAGTCGAGCATGATCTTACGCCGCTTCTAACACTGGTTAAGCCAGATCTAACAGTGGCCTTGGTTGAAAAATCCTTACTGCTTATCGAGCAAAGCAATGGCATGCTCAGCAGCGAGCATTTAGCCAAGCAGTGTTTTTGTACCAAACGCACCTTAGAGCGTGCCTTTAGCAAAGTGGTTGGCTTGAGCATTAAGCAATATCAAACCATAGTGAAGTTTGAGGCATTGTTTACCCATCTATACCAGCATCCGTTAAATCCTGACTGGGCTGCTCTAGCCGATCAGTATGGCTTTAGCGATCAGCCACATTTGATCCGCCAGATGAAAAAGATCTTAGGCGTAACCCCAGCCGGATACATCAGCGCACGGGATCTCGTTATCGATATTTATGGCGACTTTGAATAATAAGGCTGTTCCGCTAAAGCTGTTTGCAGCAATTGGTTTGAGCAAACGTTAGCTGAAACTTGTCGCAAATGTTCAATCGCTAGCTTATTGGCCACGCTATGATGGGCGCATATTCATTATTTAGGTAAGCAACATTGTCGATTACACAGTTTAAATTAGGCCAAGCAATCCCATTAACAGACTCACTAACGATTGAGTTAATTAAGGCGAGAGATCTGAGTGAGATCATCACCATGCTGGACGATCCTGAGGTCGCAGAGTATTTGTTTTTCGCGCCATCGCCAGTTGAGGTTTACCAGGGCTTCTTTAACCCGATTATTGCAAACACCGCCGAAGCGATTAGCAAAGGCCAATGGCCAGAAAACATCACTGTCGTTATTCGCGATCTTAATGGTCAATATATGGGAATGGCTGGCTTGCCTGCGGTGATGTTTATGCTGGGTAACTTTGAAGTTGGCTACCAGCTGCCAGTGCACGCTTGGGGTCAAGGTATTGCCACTGCGGCGTGTCAGTTTTTAACTCATCTTGCCTTTAGTGAGCTCGATGCCCATAAAGTGACTGCCGATTGCCACATTAGTAACACCGGCTCATATAAAACCATGCAAAAGTGCGGCTTTGTCCATGAAGGCCGCCAAAAAGATTACTACAAGCTAGCGAATGGCTTTGACGATCGCGTGCATTACGGCATCACCAAGGCGCAATTTCAGGCTTTATAAGCATGATTATCACCAGCGCTGTTAATGCTTCAGCGCTGCTACAGGGCGCTTTACCAAAATCGAAATAGGTAAAACTTGGCATACTGTCGATTTAGCTTGGTATAAAAACCCCGATGAGTGTTAAAATCTAGGCCTATTGATTTTAGCCAACATAAAGGTAAGGCAATGAACCCGATTCTTGCGATCTTAAAAGAACATAACGTCAGTGATGAGCAAGCTAAAGAGCTGTTCCAAACACTAACTGAAAACCCAATGATGGCCATGGCAGTGATTGGTCAGCTAGGTATTCCACCAGAAAAGCTACAGCAACTTATGGGTCTTGTTATGCAAAACCCGGCTTTGATTAAAGAAGCGGTTGAAGAGCTAGGTTTAGACTTTGCAAAAGTTGAAGCGGCAAAAGCCCAGCTGCAAAAGTAATCGCTCTGGTTGTAAATAGCCTTCTAGCTCATAGCTAAACAGCGGCAACCAAAATCACTCTAAACGCCTTGTGCTGTCTTGCTACAAGGCGTTTTTTGTTGCTAACACTCAACCCTACGCTACAACTCGCCCCTTGTTCACAAAGCCAACCGAAATGACTCATAGATCACGATTCTGAACAGCATTTGAGCAAATTTCTTGTTCCACAAAAAACATTTGGTTACTTTGCCAAATATACAAATATGATATTTCATATATACGCACGGAAAACGACACTGCCATGACTGAACAAGAACAACAAAAATTCAATGCTCGCGCCGCCATACTCAAAGCACTAGCCCACCCAACTCGTTTGTGGCTAGTTGAGCAATTACAGCAACAAGAACGTTGTGTTTGCGAACTCACCGATGGCGTCAATGCCGACATTTCCACTGTTTCTAAGCACTTATCACTGCTACGCCAAGCTGGCATCGTGAGCAGCCGCCGTGACGGAAAACAGATCTTCTATCGCTTAGAAACCCCTTGTTTATTAAAAACATTAAGCTGCCTTGAAAGCGTCATTGAAAAAAACGCCGCCAAACATGCAGCGCTAGTATGATCCACAAAACGTGTTAAACAATAGAGCAATTAATGAGGTAACAAGATGAAAATTGAAATTCTAGGTAGCGGCTGTAAAAAATGCACCAATCTAGCCGCAGAGGTAGAACAAGTGGCAACTGAAATGGCACTTGAATTTAGCGTTGAGAAAGTCACCGATATGGCGGCAATCTTAGACTATGGCGTGATGTCGACTCCTGCGATCGTAATTAATGGCGCTGTGATCACAGCAGGTAACGTGCCTTCTAAAACCGAGATCCAACAGCTACTAAGCGACAAGTAATCATGACCTAAAAGTCCAAACTTAATTAAGCGTACTCAAGAGAAGGAATTTCCAGTGAATATCGTTAATAGTGTTTCTAAGTGGTTGATGCCACTTGCCATATTACTCTGTTTAGCGTCAGCTCCATCACAGGCCAAAAGCGAACTTGCTGTGCCGCCACCAGCGGTAAAGCTCAGCGATAACCAAGTGCTAAAAGTGTACTACTTCCATGGTAATGCTCGCTGCACTTCTTGCAAGCTGATAGAAAAGTACACTAAGGCCGCCATTGAGCAAGGTTACCAGCAACCACTGCAACAAGGCTTAGTCGACCTACAAATGGTCAACTTAGAGTCTAAAGGTAACGATCACTATATTGATGATTTTCAACTAATTACACGCTCAGTAGTATTGGCGGTAGAGCAAAATGGCAAAGTCATTGAGTACCGCCGCTTAGACGGTGTTTGGCAACTGTTTACTGACGAGCAAAAATTCACTAATTACATCTATCGTGAAATTGGCTTAATCACTAACAACAAAGTCGCAATGCAAGCAGCGCGCGAGCCTGTTTACCATGGTTGAATGGCTGCTTATTCTCTCTAGCGCGTTATGGTTTGGGGTACTCACCTCCATTTCACCCTGCCCCTTGGCAACCAATGTGGCGGCAGTATCTTTTCTTAGTAAACAAGTCGATAGGCCATCGAAGTCGATGATGATGGGCGCTGCATACAGCGTTGGTCGTATGCTGAGTTACATTTTACTGGCGGCAATTTTACTACATAGCGCCATGTCTGCACCTAAGTTATCAAACTTTTTGCAGACCCAAATGAATATGTTTCTTGGGCCTGTTTTATTGTTCGTTGGTGCTTGTTTGCTGGGCTGGATCCGCTTGCCTAGCAGCAAATGGTCTATCTCAAACCAGCTGCAACAAAAGTTAGCTAAAAAAGGCCAGCTAGGTGCATTTTCGTTAGGTGCTTTGTTTGCCCTGTCGTTTTGCCCAACCTCCGCGGCGCTGTTTTTCGCTTCATTGCTGCCACTGGCGGTCGCGCAGCAATCTAGCTTTTGGATCCCAGCGGCTTATGGGATCGGCACCGCAATGCCAGTATTGATCTTAAGTCTGCTATTAGCTGTCGGCACTGTGCAAATCGGCAATGTGTTCAACAAGATCACAGCGATCGAACGATTTGCACGAATACTCTCTGGCGTGATCTTTATTGCCGCAGGTATTTATTATTGCTGGTTTTATTTAATTCCACTTCTGGAGTAGGTCAATGTTTGCATGGTTTACGCAATTGGCTGATTGGCTAGTTTACGATTGCTTCGGCTTGTCTAGTCAAACCCAAGTTGGACAAGCAATTCACTTTTTTGTTGAAGACGTCAGTAAGATCTTTGCACTACTGATCGTGATGATCTACAGCATTGCCTGGCTTAGAGCGTCACTTAATATTGAGCGAGTTCGCGGCTATTTGGCCGGCAAACCAAAACTGGTTGGCTACGGCCTAGGATCGGGCTTTGGTGCGATCACACCGTTTTGCTCATGCTCGAGTATTCCGGTGTTTTTGGGCTTTACTTCAGCTGGGATCCCGATCGGCATCACAATGGCATTTTTACTCACTTCGCCGCTTATCAATGAAGTAGCCATCTTGCTGCTGTTTAGCTTATTGGGCTTTGAGATCACCTTGCTTTATGTCGTTACCGGTATTGGTATTGGCATCATTGGCGGCGCTTTACTGGATCTTCTAAAAGCCGAACGCTGGCTGCAACCGTTAGCAGCTAAAGCTTATGCGATGGGGCGTGAATCATCACAACAAGCCAACCAAGCAATGCCAGAAGCCACAGCGATTAGTTGGCTGCAACGCCACCAGTTTGCCAAATCTGAAACCACTGAGATTTTTGGCAGAGTGTGGAAGTGGGTCATTATTGGTGTGGGTTTAGGCGCCTCGTTACATGGCTTTGTGCCTGCTGGCTGGCTCGAAGCTAACCTAGGTGACGGTCAGTGGTGGTCTGTGCCGCTAGCCGTGTTAATGGGGATCCCTTTATATGCTAACGCAACAGGCGTGATCCCTGTAATGGAAAGCTTACTCTTGCAAGGTGTACCACTCGGCACCACGCTAGCATTTTGTATGAGTACAGTAGCCGCAAGCTTTCCTGAGTTTGTGATGCTAAAACAAGTGATGCAATGGCGCTTACTGGCGATTCTATTTAGCTTACTGCTGGTGTCATTCACCATTATGGGCTGGGTGCTAAACCTAGTATAAGTAACAAGGTCTTACAGATAACTATAAGGCCTCTTTATAGCAACGGTATATAGGCGTTTCTACAATCAGATACAGATGAAAATGCTTATATCAAACCAATTGTAATCCTCTGTTTTCCCAAAGCTTTTAACCCCCTAGCTTTAGTCACGCGCCATTATCTTAGGCTCTGCAAACTTAGGGATCTTCAGCTCATTAGGTAAACTCAGTAACACAGCATCAACCACATTGTATCCATCGCTAGCATCGACAAACTTCCATGTTTTACCAATATCGGTAGAGTAACCGACTAAGGCTGAATCTCGAGTCTGCATACCTTGTTTGCTTGGAGTGCTAATTGTCATTGGCAAGTAAGCATAAAACTCATCAGCATCAATAAACATTTGTGTGGCCTCGGTAAATGCCACCGAGTCTTGACTAAAAACGCCCGCTTTCATCTTTTCGGTGAACTGCCAAATGATGCGTTGATAACTAACTCTAGTGCCTTCAAACAGGATTTCTTCATCAACAATAAAGTGCATAAAGGTATCAATATCATTATCAGCAATACTTTGCTGAAACACCTTGGCGGCTGCAAGCGCCTTTTCAACGAGCCGCTGACCTTGCTGGTCGTAATATTCCTGCTGACCAGTTGGCTGGCCGCTAATAACTGCAGTGTCCCACTTCAATTGTCCGTTAGGCCAAAACTCTCGCAATGTGCCGTTACCTTCAGCATCGAAATTGGCCTGCTGCTCCAGCGTGCCATCTTCTGAATAGGATTCAGCGAAACCAACTATCTGGCCATCTTGAAAGTGACGCTTTGCTCTTAGACTGCCGTTGTCGTGATAATCTGTAAACTCGCCCTGCTCTATACCTTCGTCAAAATAGCCCTCTTGTGCGAGTTGACCATTTTCATAGAAACGCTTTCTTATTCCTGCAGGATAGTGCTCGTCATAACGCAGCGTGCCGTCCGCATAAAAGGTCTGCCAATGACCTACTCTATCAAATCCTAGCTCGTAGCCGCGAACTTTCAATTGACCATTATCATGAAATTGTTCAACTAACTCAGGCTCTCGTTCGACTTTTGGCTCAATGGGGAAATCAGCCGTTTTCATAATCAAGTCTGTACTGAATGACTCGCCTTTGTCTTGCTCCTCTTCTGACAATGTCGCCAAAACAGGTAGTAATGCTTCCATTGAATCTTGTAATGCCTGCTTAGCAAGTACATCAAACTCTGCAGAGCCGCTCGACTCTTTAACCTTAGTTTGCACTTCAGTACTTTTTTTAGCGTCATAGTCTATGCCAATAACGACTTTTAATTGGCTAAATTCAGTATGGCTTTGCAGCGCTTTTTGCCCTGCTATCAAACTCAATACATAGCAACGCTCGAACGTCTCACATTCAATCTGAGCCGTTTTTTTGCTGCAAGCAGATAGAGTGAAAGCAGCTATTACACTGGCGGCAATTAGTATTTTTTTCATTAGATTAAGCAAGATGGCTGGCTAAGTGTTAGGCATGCTAAAGCAAATGACCTCGATTATAAAGCAGATTAGTCGAGGTCCGTTATTCACCTATTATTCGATGGTAAACTTGTCCACTACTGCAATTAGCTTGTCATTAGCTGCAGTAAGCTTGTTGGTTTCAAGATCTGTAGACTGACCATTATCATCAAGTACTACCACCATATCGCGGATCGCATTCATGTTGCGGCTTATCTCATCAGACACAGCACTTTGCTCTTCAGCTGCTGTGGCAATTTGGGTGTTTAAGTCATTTACATCGGCAATTGAACGCACCACTTTCTCAAGATTGTCGCTGACATCTAAGGTTGCTTCACTAGCCTGCTCGCAAGTTAGCTTTGTCTGCTTCATTGCACCAACGGCATTATTAATCCCTTGTTGTAGCTTATCTAAAGTTTGCTCAATCTCAGTGGTACTTACTTGGGTTCTCGCTGCGAGCGCCCTAACCTCATCGGCAACCACGGCAAAACCTCGGCCTTGCTCGCCGGCTCTTGCGGCTTCAATAGCAGCATTTAACGCCAACAAATTTGTCTGCTCTGCGATATCACCTATCACTTGCAACACCTTTGTAATGCTGACGGCATCTTGTGCCACATGAGCAATATTCGTTTCACTATCTTCGACATCTTGAATTAGGCGATCGACAGTTTGCTTTGTATTTGCCACGATACGATTGGTATTACTAACTTGATCGCTAGTGACTACTGCAGCATTAGACGCCTGAGAAGTATTGTTAGCCACATCCATAGCAGTCGCGCTCATTTCTTCTACTGCGGTAACCACTTGCTCAGTTTCCAATACATGCTTTTGTAGCACCTGAGTATTTTCATTTGTTTGCTGATTGAGCTTACTAATACTAGAACCTATCTCTTTTGAGCCTGACGCCACCTCTTTAAGCAAACTTTGTAGGTTAGCAACGAAACGATTAATTCCCGAAGCGATCTCTCCTAGATCATCTTCACGTGTCACAGGTAAACGGCGAGTCAAATCAGCATGACCATGAGACAGGGCAATCACCATCTCTTTCAAATTTAAAATTGGCCGATACAACCAGTTTAAAATAGCCAGCACTAAGCCAATACTGATCAGCAACATAATCGCGGACATAAACATAGAGTTGCGTAAGCTTTGGTTTAAGCCCACATAGGCAACTGATTCATCAACGCTAATGAATAGATACCAATTTTGATCTGCTAGTAGACTGATTGACTCACTAAAAACTAATTTCAGATCCTTATTCTGAATGTAATCGCCGCTATAAGAGTCTTGAGATGTAATCGCACGGCTTAACAGACCAAGCCCTGCATCAGCCAAAGATTGACCTACCTTCAGATCGTCCGATGACGTAGCTAATACCTTACCATTACTATCAATAATCGTGGTTTGCGCACCAGGAAAATCAATATCTTTTACGGTGTTAGCTAAAATTTCTAAACCAATATCCCCAGAAAGCACACCATCGCCTAGATTCGTGACAATAGAGATAACAGGTTGTTTAGTTACCATATCGGTATAGATATCGGTCAACACAGGTGCCTGATTAGCTTTTGCTAGCTGATACCAACCACGAGGGCGCGGATCATATTGACTGGGATCGGCAACGCCATCACGCCAAATAGCATTATCCGCAACACTGGCGTAAGAGCTACCATCATCAAAACCCCAAAAAACCGAATATAGGCTATTTGACGTTTTACCAAGACGGGCAAAGTCGACATATTGCTGTATATCTCCCCGTTTATATTGATCTGCCATGGCTATAATGGCGGTAGCTTTACGCTTAAACCATTGAGAGATCGCATCAGCTTCATAATGGGTCATCGCTTGCGAACTATTTTCTACATATTGGATAGTGTCTTGTTTTAAGGCTTGGTATGAAATCCAATTAGCCACTAATAAACAGCAAGAAACCAGTAACATAATGGCAAATGTCATGGTTTGTTTAAATCCAATAGCTTTCATGGCTTGGGAATATCCTTATTTTAATGGTGCAGCGATCCTCTGCGAACATTCTGTATCAATTCAATGAGGATGAGTTTATGGCGACGGTTATACACCTGGAATACATTCCAAACCGTGATTGACTTAGCACAGAAACAGCTGAAGGCAGGAGAAAGAACCACTAAGACGCTAAAAATGTGACACATTTAAGATTACTGAACTAGCTTATCGCAAAATCAGTAGTGATATTGACTGCAACAGTTAATTAGCTCGCGTTAGGCCCAATCCGCTAATTAGAACCACTTAGTTAAACCAATAAAAAAGCCAGCAGTTATGCTGGCTTTGGTTCAATTCACTTTATACGGTTAGACGTTACTATCGTTAGTGCCTTCAAAACCCGTTAACCAAGTCTTGAGTAACTGGTTGAGCTCAGGCTTTTGTGCATCAGATAACCGCTCGACTAACTGATGCTGAACAGCAACATGATCTTCAATCGCCTTGTCTATGGTGTCGAAACCTTTTGCAGTTAGACCTACCGATACACTACGGCGGTCTTCTTTACTGTGCACGCGCTCAATCAAACCTTTAGATTCAAGTTTGTCTAAGCGATTAGTCATGGCACCAGAAGTTAGCATCATAGATGACAACAAAGCAGATGGTGTCAGGTTAAATGGCTCACCTGACCGCCTAAGCGTAGCGAGAACATCAAACTCACCCATCGTCAGCCCATATTGCTTATGACAAGCGGCAACTTCAGCCTCGATATGTTTCTGCAAACGCATAATGCGTCCAAAAATAGCCATTGGCAGCGTATCTAAATGAGGCTTTTCTTGCTCCCACTGCGCGCGGACCTTATCGATATCTTCCATTTATCACCTTTAACTCAGCACTTCATACGGCACATTTAAATCTTCACGCAAAGATACTTTATAAAAAGATACTTTACAAAACTAAGTTATCGGCACACAATAAATAATATCTTCACGTAAAGATACTTAACACAAAGGTAGTTGATGAATATTTTCCTTGCTATGATCCCAGCCTTTTTTTGGGGCACCACCTATGCCATGACTCAGTTCAGTTTACCTGACTGGCCACCGTTATTATTGGGTGCGATTAGGGCTTTACCTGCAGGGTTAATCTTACTGGCGATCAAGCCTAGCTTACCGAATAAAGCCGACTGGCCAATTTTAATTAAACTCGGTGCAATCAACATCGCGATCTTCTTCAGTCTTATCTTTGTCATGGCGCTGACGTTACCCTCTGCCATATCGGGTGTGGGGATGGTATCGGTTCCAGTCTTTGCCATGCTTTTCCATTGGCTAATGAACCGCAAATTACCTAATCCAATCCAAGCGATATCCGGCGCAATCATAGTCATACTCGCTTGGCAGTTATTTGATCCCAGCTCTATCAGTTTAAATCCTGTGGGTTTGATCGCTATGCTGGCTGCCATTAGCTGTATTATTGTCGGTAGCACAATAACTAAAGAGCTAGGTTCGCGTATACATTGGTGGACGGTGCTCACTTGGCAATTAATTATTGGCGGCAGTATTTTGCTGTTTATTGCGCTAGGGCAAGCCTTATATGCGCCAGAAAAGTATATCCATCTTGCGACAGAACTTAGCCTAATGAACACATTCGGCATAGGCTGGATAGTGATCCTCAATACAGTGCTAGGCTATGGTTTGTATGTATGGCTGCTGCAAAGAATGAGCGTAGTTGATTTTACTTTCGGAAGTATTGCTAACCCTATAGCGGGGATCCTTAGCGGTATGTTACTGGTGGGAGAATCTTATACTCCAGCGCAATACATCTTAATGGTCAGTATGATCCTAGCCTCAGTGTCACCTGCGTTAATTCAAATGCTAAGGCAAAAGCTGGCAAAACCAGTGAGTACTAAAACCTAATACTGAGCTAATTTTTAGCGACTTTCTATATGCTGAAAAAATTGATCAATCGCACACTTTGCTTGTAATTGTTTGCGCAACGTCTCTGCTTGCGTACAATCCGCGCCAACAATTTATTGTGCTGTATATCGCTGGAAATTTGGTCCAGAAGTCTCTACCACAAGACCTAATCTTGTGACTACAGCCCAATCACCGTCCGTCGCCAAACGTCTACAGCACTTGGCCTCCCAGTGGTATCTGCCAATAAATTTATTGAATTCTCTGCGCTTAAAATAAGCGCATCAATAAACATTAATAAGGCATCACTGTGGCAATCTCTAGCTTACTTCGACGTGCGGGACAGTCCCGCTTTATGGAAAACACTTTCCAACTTTCTAAGCGCAATGCCAATGTTGGCACCGAGCTTTACGCAGGCTTTATTACTTTTTTAGCCATGAGTTATATTTTGGCCGTGAACCCGGCGATTTTAGGTAGCATTGATGGCATGGATAAAGGCGCTATCTTTACCGCCACAGCATTAGCCGCCGCACTCGCCACCTTGATTATGGGCTTTTTTGGCAACTACCCAGTGATGTTAGCCCCAGGCATGAGCATGAATGGCTTTTTTAAAGGCATGCTAGCATCAAGCTCTGTGGCGCTGATTTGGCACGAGGCACTATTCGGCATCTTCTTGTCGGGTATCGTGTATTTAATTTTTTCAATGACCAAAATTCGCAAGCAGATGATTGAGTCGATCCCAGAAGATCTTAAACTCGCTATCACAGTGTCTTTAGGCTTGTTTATCGCCTTTCTAGGTTTAAAAAATGCAGGGATTATTGTGGCTAACCCAGTGGTGCTGGTTAGCATGGGCGATATTAGCCAACCGCAAGTTGCCATTGCCTTTATCAGTCTATTTGTCGCGGTAGGTTGCATGGTGCGTAATATTAAGCTGGCCACTTTTATCGCCTTTATGACTTCGATTACCTTAACGTTAATAAGCGATGCAGTACTGGGAACTCAATACGCACCTATCCCTGAAAATTGGTTTAGTGTGCCACCAAGTATTGAGCCAAGTTTTGGTAAGGTATTTAACTTTGAGTTTCTCACCGTCGATAAGCTATTTGACCTGCTGTTTATCGTGATCATTTTCTTTATCGTCGACTTCTTCGACGGCTTATCAACTATTGTTGGTGTAGGTAAAGATGCTGGGATCATCGATAAAGATGGCAAGGTACCAAACGCACGCTCAGCGTTAGTCGCTGATGCAGGCGGTACGGTTATTGGTAGCGTATTGGGCACCACCTCGATTACCGCTTTTTCTGAATCAGGTATTGCGTCAGCCCAAGGCGCTAAAACTGGTCTTGCAGCAGTAGCAACAGCGTGTTTATTCCTGCTGGCACTGTTTTGCTATCCCGTATTTTCGATGTTCTCTACCGCCATCGTTGCACCTGCAATGATAGTTGTCGGCATTTATATGGTTGGCCGCTTAGGTCATATCAACTGGGATCATAAGCCTTCATGTATTGCCGCCTTCTTTACCGTGATGTTCACCATTTTAAGCTTCTCACCTGCTAACGGTATGGCAATGGGCTTTATTAGCTACGCGTTTGCTATGGTTGTTGCCGGTAAAGGGCGTGAAGTGCACCCGATTATCTACGCGTTATCACTGATTTTTATCGCTTACTTACTGATGCTGTAATTACGACTTAAAGTATTAATAAAAAGGGTCTGCAATGCAGACCCTTTCTGTCGATAAAACCACTTAGCTTGCTATGTGGCTTACCTTAACTAGCGACACTTTAAAATCATCTGCTTCGACAATTTCAAATTTAAGCTTGGCAAATTCAACCACATCACTCACCTTAGGAATGGTAGAGTTCACCGCTAACAATAGACCCGCTACGGTAATGTATTCTTGTTGCTTATCAATCAAACCTATCGTTTCTAAACGCGATTCCAGATCATGCAGTGAAGTGGAACCTTTTACTAACCAGCCGTCGTTACATATGCTGATCTCAGGTACTTCACCAATATCAGGGAACTCACCGACAATAGACTCAAGCAAGTCGTGTAAGGTCACGATACCTTGAATGCTACCAAACTCATCGGCAAGTACTGCCATGCCGGCTCTCGACTCTCTAAAACCATCAAGCAAACGAATCACATTAATGCTATCTGGTACTATGTAGGCAGGGAAAGCCGCAGCGATATCCGCTAACTTTTCGCCCATTTCGATACCTAACAACAAATCTTTACTGCGAACAATGCCGACTAAATTATCAAGTGAGCCACTACACACAGGGAACAGCTGGTGACAGCTATTTTTAATTGTCTGCTTAACCTTGTCGTTACTGTCTTCAGTATTAAGCCAAACGGTTTCACTTCTTTGGGTCATTACTGTGCGCACATTACGTTCTGACAATGATAGAACACCAGTGACCATCTCACGCTCAACATCACCAAAACTGACTGGCGCTGGCTCAGTGTCTTCGTCATCATGGACGTTGTAATGTTTATTGCCCATCAAGCGGAAGATGGCTTCTGTCGTGCGCTGACGCAGTGGCACTCGCTCTGCATGCTTAGCATGGCTTGAGCTAATCATTTGGTTAAACATTTCAATCAAAATAGAGAAACCAATAGCAGCGTACAAGTAGCCTTTAGGGATATGTACACCAAAGCCTTCTGCCACCAAAATAAAGCCGATCATCAACAAGAAGCTTAAGCACAATACGATAACCGTTGGGTGCGCGTTAACGAAGTTAGTGATCGCCTTCGACGCTAATAGCATCACAATCATAGACACGATAACCGCAATCATCATCACAGTTAAACTATCGACCATACCCACAGCGGTAATAATTGAATCGAGTGAGAATACTGCATCAAGCGCTAAGATCTGCGCGATGATCACGCCAAAACTGGCATAAACGTTAGTGCCTTGCTGTTGATTCAGATCGCCTTCAAATCGCTCATGCAATTCATGAGTCGCTTTAAATAGTAAGAATAAACCGCCAGTAATTAGAATCAGGTCGCGAGTAGAGAAACTAAGGTCATAAATACTGAATAAAGGCTGAGTCAAGGTGACTAACCAAGACACAATACTCAGCAAGCCTAATCGCATAATAAGTGCGAGCGACAATCCGATGGTTCTAGCTTTGTCTCGCTGCTCTGGTGGGAGTTTTTTAACTAAAATTGCAATAAAGACTAAATTATCGATACCCAGTACGATCTCAATAATAATTAAGGTAATTAAACCAATCCATATTTGGGGTTCAAGCAGAAATTCCATCGTATTTTTTCATTTTCCAAATACCGATATTGTTAATATCAGCTTGGTCAATAGCTCCAAAATATAACGCATTAATAAAAGTTAAACGCATTTATATTGGAGAATTCATAAAAGCCATAATTAATTAAATTTTAACTTTGAAAAAATTACGCCAAAGCGATGAATTTACCGCTATTTTAATCCATCGTTTAATAGAGAAAGAGAGCAATAACGGTTGAGTGGTATAAGTGAAGGTAATCTAGAATTTAACAGGAATAATCAAATAAACAATGACACACAGAGTAAGTGATCACTAACAAAATATTAGATAAGCACTAACTCTACGAAGTTGCGACTTACTGCTATGGATTAAGCAGCATTATTTTTTACAGAAATAACTCAGCTTTTAACCACAAGATGAACTGTAGTCATTTAACTCTATGAGTCCGCGTATAATAATGCCGTGATAACGTGCTTGGATCAGCTGGTAATCCATTTCAGCAGCAAAATAATAGGTCACCTCTTCAGCGCCGCTTTGCTCAACAGGAATAAGAGTTAACTCTCCCCAAGGGGCAATGTTCTTGCTAATCGGTTGTTTTACATAATACTGGTAAGGTTCAATAGCATCTGACGCTTGCCTAATTAAGCGAAATTGCTGCCGCCCTTGCATTAAAAACTCACGCATTTGAATCGCCAAGGTATCCACATCACGCAGCGGGATATCATCAGAGCGATAGTGCTCGAGATCACCATCAATCTCGACCTCAGACTCAAGGCCATTAGCACTAAAACTAGCATGCATATCGCGCGCTCGAAACCCAGTTACTTCTTGGTGAAAGTGGTTAGTTAGCCACTGATTGCTATCATCTGACCAAGCAAGCGTAGCTGTTTGATGATATTGAGTGCCAATCCCCAAAATGCTGGCTTCGCTCTTGGTGGTCACAACTGCAGATTGGCCTTGCCAGATCTCGGTGCGATCCATAGTGCCGGTATGGATCCCACTTAAATAAATATCGTATTTGCCATTACGACGACACTGATCGACGCTTGGCTTTGATGTTATATGCTTAGACGTTACAGATTTAGACGTTAAAGTTTTAGACGTTATAGATTTAGACACCACAGCCTGTGACATTACTGGATCCGTCGATGCCAAACTAGTAAAACTAAAGGCTAGCGCCAGCCCCATTAGGCTCACATTAACAACGTACATAGCAGTCATGATTAGAAGACTTCGTTCACGTTAAGGTAGAAGTTAGTCTCATTTTCACCCACACCGATATCTAGACGTAAGTTAATGTTATCTTTGATTTTAAAGCGGAACCCAGTACCGTAAGAGGTTAACAGCTCTTCGTTAAGATCGCTCACTTTAGAGGCTACACTGCCCACTCCGCCCCAAAAAACCATGCCGTAACGCTGGAAGATAGGTAGTCGATACTCCACTTGGCCCATCATCATCTGCTTGTCACGGTAGCGACCTTTAATGTAACCACGCATTGCACCTGAACCGCCTAGATCAGGCAACATATTCCATGGCACATCGCCATCGGTAAAATGGCCTTGAACTTGCCAAGCAATAAGGCCCGGCGCATGACTTAATAAAGACGTTGAGCTCAGGTCGATATAATTTGCTAACTCAAGATCATAAGTCGAGAACGATGAGTACTCGTCATTTTGATACAAGCCAGCATCAATTTGAAATAACCAACCTTTGGTGGCATTTAAGCGGTAATCACGAGAATCATAGATACTAGTCACTACCAAACCAGAGCTAAAGTTGTTTGGCAATACTGTATCAGTATCCACTGGCACACCGGTTTCAACTAGCTCTAACTTATCGGCACTAGCATAAGTAAAATCAGCACCGATACCTAGAAAATAGTTATCGGCAACTTCAGTCATAAAGCGTGGCTTAAAGCTATAAACCTGCTCTTCAAACTCATGATGATTAGCGTCAATATTGCCTTGTTCTATACCTTGCCCATAATAAACGGCCGCTTCGTTATGTAGCTCGAGACCAAGCTGTAAGCGCTGCTTACCGCCGTTGAAGAAAGTCATGTTTTCGACTTCAACACCGTAAGAGTTGTTCATTGATACAAACGAATTTAATACCAGCGATGATGGCTGTTCATCACTCGATGAACCATCGGTTTTATATAGACCAACCATAAGTAGCCCCACACCAAATTTTTTTTCCGGTGTGTAATACGCCGTTGGCAGGTAGCTCATATCGATAGGCTTAGTTTCATCAAACTCACCATCAGCACCAAATACAGACAAGATGTCATCAACCCATGTCGGCTGCATATCTTTAGGAGTTTCAAAAAGTGGTTCAACAGCCGCAGCTTGGTTGGATAAAGCCAATAGAGTTAACAACAAAATCCGTTTCATAAGTACTCGAATTAATAGTGAAGAAATGCCATGCCTGATTTTTAGTGCTAAATTGCTAATTTATCGCTATTGAAATACAGATTATAAAAATAACAGCAATCATTTAGCTCAAAATAAACACAGCAATAAATTTCGCCGAGCGCGCATTCTACCATCACAAAAATATTCAACAATGACTTTTTTCGATTAAGAATTAATCACATTTGACTGTGGCAATGTCGATGACATTTCTTTCACTTCAGCATTAATAGACTTGCTAAAAATTTGCTGATGCGTGACAAACGATGAATAAGCTAAACCAAGATTTTACTCTACAACCGTTCCATAAAGTTAAGCCTGTTAGCTCACCCTTAAGCCATAACACAGCATTTCTATGGGTACTATTTGTATTAATTAGTGTCTTTTTACTAATGATGAAACCCAGCGTCAATAACGCTTATTTTTGGTATATCAACCAAACTAGCGACTATTTTAACCCAGAGCTTTTAGCCAGTATTACAGATATGGGAAATGGCATAGTAACTGGCAGTATTATGGTACTGATTTTATGTTTTAAACCGACTTGGATATTACGAGTCCTTTTAGCTGCAGTAATTTGCTTAATCTCAACCCATTTATTAAAAAGCTATTTTGCAGAGCTACGCCCTGCAGCCATTTTAGAGCAGATCAATATTATTGGTGATGCACGCTATAGCAAAAGCTTCCCCTCAGGACATACTGCAACAATCTTCTTGCTAGCAGGAACAGCTTTTTTATCGTCGACACGACTGTTGAGTCGTATTGTTCTTGTCTCACTCGCAGTCATTGTCGGCCTCTCACGTATTGCCGTTGGCGCACACTGGCCTATTGATATCGCCCTAGGCGCAATAATTGGGTGGGGCAGTATTTATCTCGCATCAATACTTTGCAAGCCATCGTTGTTAGACAAACAGCTACAACTGATTATCCTAACCACCCTGCTAGTACTTTTAGCCATATTAAGCATCACTAGTACCACCGAGTTTGCACAGTTCCCCATTGTAGAGCGCTTACAACAGTTCTATTTGTTAGCCGCCACATTCGGCCTTTGTTTGTACCAAAAAAGCAGTCGCCGTCATCCAAACTCAAGAGCAAGCAGTCATTAGGTTATTTAGCAAATAGTCATAATAGCTGCTATGAAGTGATTATGTGTTTTTACTTTGCTGTGCATCGTCCAAATACTTAGCAGTATCTACTTCATTTATCTGCTCTTTATCGAGGAATTTGTTGGCATACTCCAAGTAAATACCGCTCGATAAAAATAGCTTAAAGATATCCATATCCAAGTGTTCATCAAGCGCCATCTTATACAAGATATCAATCGCAACGCTTAATGGCTTAGCCTTTTTATAGGGTCTATCGGCTGCGGTTAACGCTTCAAAAATATCGGCTACCACTAAGATCCGCTCGGGGATCGATAAGTCTTCAGCGCTAAGTTTTCGCGGGTAACCGGTGCCTTTTAGAGTTTCATGGTGAGTTGATGCATAACGCGGTACCCGAGCAAGTTCTGGTGGGAACGGCAGATTCTCCAACATCTTAATCGTACTCGTCACGTGCTCATTAATTTTAAACCTGTCCTCGGTGGTTAACGTGCCTCGTGAGATCGATAAGTTATATAGCTCGCCAAGGTTATATTGATCTTCTGGGATCGCCATTTTAATGCCAAACTTAGGATCAAACTCCACCTTATTGATCCGCTTGATAATATGCTCAGGTTTATCACGCAGCAATGGCTCTGTTACGGGGTAACTTTCTTTAGTGTCTCTTTGGCTTAGATTGAGTTCCTCAATAGGCGATAAACCAATTCGATCGTCAAAGTGGCGCTGCCAAGTAGTATTCGCTAGCTGTGCTAAACGATCTTTAGATTCTTGCCCCATAAACTCGCCACCAATATTAGCCGTCGCGATAAAGCTAAAATCCTCTGATAGCTGCTTTTGTTGTTGAGTCAATTCTTTAAGGTAAAGCTCTTTAGCGCTTTCGTCTAACGCAACCTGCTTCAGATAATGGATCTCTGCATCACGCCACAGCACCTCAAAGCGCATTCTAATCTCATGGATCCGGTTATAAACCGCTTCGAGTTTTGTGCCTTTATCGACAATATATTCTGGAGTGGTGATTTTTCCGCAATCATGCAGCCAAGCGGCGATCCTAAACTCTCGGTGTGCATCTAGTGATTCAAACTTAAAGTCTTTAAAGGGAGCAAGCTGTGACTTTTCAGCCGCCTCTGCCAACATCAAGCCAAGCTCAGGTACACGATTACAATGCCCAGCGGTATACGGCGACTTATCATCAATTGCTTGTGCAATAAGCTTGATAAACGACTCCATTAACTCTTTTTGGTTTTCTTCATACTCTTTAATTGAGCAAGACATATCCATCATCGAGTGTGCCAGTTCATCTAGTTCAGTAATATTGGTCTCAACTTTTATAACATCATCATATTGGCGATTTTTTATCTTTTCGTTTTCTTTAGCTAATAACTTAATCGGCCTAATAATCGGTGAAGAGAAGATCCACGACACAGGCAAGATTAACAATAAGCACATACACGTCAGTAAGATAGACTGCTGCACTCTTTCAACGCTACTCGCCAACAACTCTTTAGCTGGTACCACAATGGCAAAATATTCTTCATCACCAGCGGAAGTATCGCCAAAAGGCGTGACGTAAATAAACTCTGTAACACCATTAAATTCACGCTGTACTAGGCGCTGTTGGTCACTGGGGTTTTTAGCTAAATCGATAAGCTCAGCGAAAGGAACGGTGCCTTTCGTCGTTAAGTTCTGCTTTTCTCCTTCACCAAACCATTTGGCTTGCAAAGCCTGCTTTTGCTCTGGCGTGATATTAGCTAAAGCTAAATTGATAATCTCAATTAAGTCGGCATTTTTCTTAGAAAGTATAATGTGCAGGCCGGTATCGACCTTTAATGGTGAGAAATCCAATTGCTCATGGTACTGAATTTTATCTACAAAAAACTGATTCGCCGTGTAATGCAATATGATGCTGCTATCGAGTGCGGCAAACACCTCTCCTTCCTCTACGGCATGCAATATAGCGTGAGTAGAAGGCATTTCAATAATCTCAATCTCGGGGTAATTTCGTTTAACCACATCGACTATTGACCAGCCAGTAGGAATGGCTAACTGTTTACCAAACAACTGCTTGATATGGGTAATAGGGTCAATACCTTGCTGAGTTACCAAGGCATAAGGCAGCTCCAGAAAAGGCTCGCTAAACTCACCAAGCAGTTGTGTTTCATCAGTTTTAATCACTGAATGCAACATTGCAAGCTCTTGTTTTTTAAACTTTTCGGTTAGTTCAAACCAGCTAAAACCATTGATGTACCTCAGTTGTAAGCCTGTCATATCCGCAATTAGGTTAAGCAAATCGACACTATAGCCTTGGGGCATACCCGATATGGCAAAATCAATCGGCGCCCAATCAGTCTCGTTAGAGACTTTCAATGGCTCAGTTGCAGCCACTAGGTTGCGCTGTTTAGCTGTCAGGGTAAGCGGGTTAGACAGGGGGATTTGCACGCCCACTTGTTTATCTTGATTCGACGCAATCAATTCACCACTTTTCTTATAAAGGTAAATTTTCTTGTCACTGCTCGCATCTTCTTCGTCTTGCATCACAAGGTAATCAGATAAGGTAGAAAGTGCGATATCTAAGGCTAGTACGGCACCAGAATCAGGCAGTTTTATCGAATAAGTTTGCCCTGGTGACTGCAAATGTTGAAATAAATATGGTTCAGTTTTTGATACGTTTTTATAATCTGCGTTGACAAACCAAGGCCTAATACGAGCATCGTATTCGCTTGGTTCTGACTGGCTAACACGTAGGTTAAATTGATCATCTAGATAAGATTGTTGCCGTTGGCGTAACGAGCCGTTCCCTGTAATAGCAATAATCACCCATCGATCTAGATGAGAAGCATTAAGTTGTTCTCGTACAATAGGGTGAGCATCGAGGTTGATAAGCTCATAAAAGTCGCCGTTAGGCATGCCAATATAAATAGCATAAAACAGCGAATTATTGCGCATGATTTCAGCAAAGGCTTGCCGAGTTTCAACATTCACCGTTCCACCAATCATCAACTCGTCAAAGTGCGAAAGTAGCTGAACAGCATTCACAGCTTGACTATCGACTTGAGTCAGATAATTACTGGTATTTTTTGCCGTATGGCTGTAGAGCGTTACCGCTGCATCTGTTGCCATGGCTTTACTGAAATAGTATTGCAAGCCAATTGCGATTGCCGCGGTTAATACGGTAGCTAGAATAAAGATCCCGACAACAGTTACCCGAATGGTATACCGCTTGTTGCTCAACCTGACTAGGCCACTCATAAAACCCCTAATTGATCATTCCATCCTTGAAAGACTCATCTTATAACAAGGTCATAACATGTCAACCAAACCCAATAGCATTAGTCGTTGAATTTTCCAGTAAAATAAGCGTTTTAACCTCAAATAAAATCGTTTGTTAGCGCTATAAGTAGTTGCGGCTTACCTTCCCCTTATCCACAGCCATTTTTTAATTATTTATATCTTTATATTTGTAGAATAAGACTAAGGTTATAACGCTCTAGATAACGTCTTTTTTGTGCAATTAATCACGACTATTGAGATGAATAGAGCCAGCGTATTTTATTGTTTAGTGATAATATCGCGGCGTTGATTCATGAGCCCTAAACTAAGTCTGTTTTGCCATGCTCAACACTCTTATCACGAGGAATTATAATGTTAGCTGTTAATGAATATTTTGAAGGTCAGGTTAAGTCTATTTCTTTTGAGGGTGCAGACAAACCAGCATCAGTAGGCGTAATGGAAGCAGGTGATTATGAGTTTGGTACAGCAGCACCAGAAGTGATGCAAGTGATCTCTGGCGCACTTACGGTACTATTACCAGGCCAAACTGAGTGGCAAACCTTTAACGCAGGTGAACAGTTTAACGTTATCGGCGATGCAAAGTTTCAAGTAAAAGTAGCGACTCAAACCGCTTACCTTTGCATTTACGGCTAATAAGCACTTAGATGCCTTAGATGTAAAACAAGTGAACCATCCACTAACAGCCGAAAGTAGACTCTAAGTGGATGGTTTTCAATGATTAGCTTTTTGGCTAGTGATTACTTACTGATCAACCCACATCACTAACTCACCCGCTGTTTTTAAGCCATATTGTCTTTTAGTCAATGTACCTGACGCATCAAACAACAATAGCTCAGCAGAATCTGCACGATGTTGGCGGATCAGCTTATCACCCTCTGGCGTGCCCGTTGTGGCAATAAGAAAATGGACTGCATCACCAAGATAATCGCGCGCTTCATTCATCTGCTCAGTCTGGCTATTACTCATAGCTAAGCCATTATCATAGACAAAAACAATCGCGGGCTTACCCGTACCAATCTCTTCATGAGTCGCCTTAAAACCTTTAGGCATTACCATCACTAAAGCTGCGAATAACGCCACAATAGCTGCCACGACTCCAAGAGCAATCAACGGCTTACGGCGAGATGAGTTTGAATTATGTGTATCCAAGGTGTCATACCCTCTTAAATAACAAAAATAGATAGCAAATCGCCCCATACTACTTAGTGAACCTGAGGCCTAGATTAAAATTTAAAAGTTAAAATTGGCCGCTATGGTAACAAAGTAGCAGCTTGGCACTGTTGAAACAGGCTTTGAATACAATGCAAACTTAACGCTTGCGCTTGGTTTAGCTGTGGTTGACTGAGTTTTTGGCTAATCATTTGGAGTCGATTCGCAGCGATCTCATTACCCTGATGTTTAGCTGCGGCGAGCCAAATATAGATTTTGATCAAATCAGCTTCGTCATCTCGATGATTATATTCAAGGGTTGCTAGATCAACTTGGGCTTCAGCCAAACCAAGTGCTGCCGCTTGTTGAAGCCAAAAGTCAGCTTTTACAACCTCAACTTCACCAAGCTGTCCATTCACATAGATCATGCCAATTTGATGCATTGCTGGAGCAAACTTGCGGTCGGCACTCACTTTGTACCAATCAAGGGCTTGCTGTGGATTATGGTACTGCTCTAAATAGAGCTGACCTAATATGTACGGTGCCTCTTTGTGGCCGTTATCACTGCTTTGCTTTAACCAATGCTCAGCACTGTTCAAGTCCACAGCACCACCTTGCCCCTCGAAATACATCAGCCCCAACATAAACTGCGCATCAACTTGATACCTTGAGAATTGCATATCAATAGGCTGACTCGCCAACTGTTGATACCAATAGCGAGCTAATTTCGGGTTAGCCTTACCCACTTTGCCGCTGCGATACATCTCAGCTAATGAGTATTGCGCTTCCGGCATACCTTTTTCAGCCGCGACTCGGTACAAATCCATGGCACGGTGAATATCTTGCTCAACCAGCATGCCTTTGGCGTACAAGTAAGCCAAATTAGTGGCTGCATCCTCGTCGCCCTGGTTAGCGTTGTCGATACAATCTTGAGTCACATTGTCGGCTTGCCCAGCCACCGCATAGTCACACCATGAGTCAAATATCTGAGAGGAAACCTCATTCTCAAGTAGTTGGCTACTGCAGCCTAATAAAGTGATAATGGGAATAAAAATAGGTAACAATGTACGCATAAATATACTCAGCTAATAACGTATAGCGTTTTTATAAGATAACCAAAAACACTAGCCCAATGTCTATATTGCTAACCTCAATTAAAGCCAGCAATAACCAAGAACTATGCTATTGCACACTAAAAAATGAATTAACAGAAGTACGGCTATTGCACGAGTTTTTATCAAAATCAACTTGAGAGGTAATGTTGGCGCTATGAAGGATATTGCCAGAGTAGATCACTACTCGGTTCGGTTTTGCTTCAACTGAAAAAACCTTTTCAAACAGTTCATCACTATCATTGATATAACCCGAACGTGAAGTCGCCGATTGCTCCACCTTATCAACCATATCTAAAATCATCTCTTTATCATCAAATGAGAGGGCTAACTTTTCGGCATGCTTATAGCGATAAAAGCTAGTGCCACCTAAGCGCTCACCATTAAGGTAGTGAACCGCCGCCATAGAGTGGTCTGCCAACGAATCAAAATGCGGCATCTTTTGCTTTGGCGATAAGTCTCCAGGGGCTAAAGTCACTTTAGATAACCAGCATTTAGCAATCCTGTGATGCTTAAAGCATTTGCCTTGCGGCTGTAATCCTAATAGCTCAATCAAAGCAGATAAGGTTTGATAATAGCTATCGGGCATTTCATCACGAACACCAGGAAACAGCGTGCCGTCAGAGCCCTGCGGATTGAAATAAGCTTTGGTATTGCTGTAATCAACTAAAGATTCAAAATCTGCAATAAAGTCATCAATAACCCAAATTAAATGCTCAGAGTCAGGCAAGTGTAATACCTGAATATGCGCATCCGGATTGATTACCATTGATTTGATATTTGAAATTACAGCCATAGTGATCCAGTCCCTTTACATCCATGCTCTACTCATTTTGAGCGCTGAAAATAGTAGCACCTTCTAACCTATTCAAAAACCAACAAATAAAAAAACTCAATTCATTTCGCAACAAAGAAACTCAACTGAATGTTCGACACAACCGATAATGGCAAGGCAAAACAACTCATAATAAATAGCGAATGCTCATTGACCCTCTTTGTTTACTGACAAAAAACGCACTCAAGTCTCATTTTTTAACTTTGCTCGTGAACAAGCCAAATTGACAGCACATAAGTGCGAACTATTATTGCCATAGGGCGCTCATATTAGTTACCCTGCCTAAAGAAGTATTTTAAATGCAGTTATTAACCAAAACAATCTAGGCGCTCAACTTAGCAATATCGATTCCCAAAAAGTGTGAGTGCAGACAATGAACAAACTAATGAGGCAAGATTGAATGAATACAATGAGTAAACTATTAATCAGCTCAACCATCAGCATCGCAGCACTAGGCGGCGCGGCACAAGCTAGCGATCTTATTTGTAAGGTCAAAGGCAGTGACGATGTCATTATGAAGAACATCGAAATTTTGCGCTCTAATCAGTCAATCGTCAGCATCGACGGTAGCTATAGATCGCCAGTAATGGGAAACATTTACAGAATCGACGGCGTTGATGGCCAAGATATTAGTGAAACCCCGACTTACATTGCTTACACCCAATACCCACTAGCTGATCACGAGTTACTTGCTACTGTACAAGTTGCCGACCAGCCGGCATTTACCGGCATGTGCACTGTCACCGAAGAGATGTAAACCGTGCAAACTGTTACATCTCGGCCCTAGCAGCTTAATTAGCTCTACTCGCGCACTTAAAAAGCCACGCAAGATGGCTGCAAGTGTTGCCTGTTCAAATACAGCCAAGCATTTAATAACCGTAGACAATAAAAAGCCCCGCGACTTTGCAGTAACGAGGCTTAAATACAAGCTAAATAGAGAGCCGATAGGGCTATGCTATTTATAAACTATCTTTTTGTTGCTTAACCTGTTGCAGCGAAGCTTTACCAAACTGTTTATCAGCCATCGCCTTAGCGATTTTCGGCGCTTGCCAAAGTGACGGCAGCAACACAAATGATACTGGCACAGCGGTGATCACAATAAACGACTGCAAAGCTGAAATACCACCAGACCCCATTGCTATCAACGCGATAGCAACTAAGCCCATTAATACCCCCCAAAACGCACGCATCGCACCACTCGGCTCAGTAGACCCCGACACCACCACACTAATGGTATAGGTCATCGAATCACCCGTAGTGACAATAAAGGTGGTGGTTAAGATCAAAAACAGTATCGCAATCAGTGTCGGCATTGGCAGCTGTGAAGTAATCGCTAGCAATACGCCTGGTAAGTTAAAGCCTTCAAATGCATTAGCCATAACACCAGGGTTAGCAAGTTCAAACGCAAGGCCAGAACCACCAACAACACTAAACCAGAAGCAGGTGATCAACGGAGCAATGATTGAAATCGACAAGATCAATTGACGAATACTACGGCCACGCGAAATACGCGCAATGAAGATAGCCATCATCGGGCCATAACCGAGGAACCAGCCCCAGAAGAATACTGTCCACCAACTTAACCAGTCAGCATCGCCACGGTATAACGACATAGGCACAAAGTTATTCACCATTCTCGCCATCCCCTGCAAATAGCCATCAACAATAAAACTTGTTGGGCCAAACAGTAGAATAAAGATAATTAACGCTGCCGCTAAAATAATGTTGTAACGGCTCACCAACTGAATGCCGCGACTCAAACCACTTAGTGCCGACAAGGTATACATAGCAATAGCAAACAGCACCACTAAACTCTGGGTCATCAAGGTATCTTGCACACCAAATAAAGCATTGAGCGCGTAGCTAATCTGCAGACCAAGGAAGCCAATAGGCCCAATGGTACCGGCGGCAACAGCAATAATACAAAAAGTATCCGTTAAGGTACCAATCCAGCCAGTTAGTGCTTTATCGCCAAACACAGGATATAACAAAGTGCGTGGCTGTAATGGCAAGCCTTTGTCATAGTGTAAGTGCATCAATACGATAGCAGCTAAGGTACCGAGTATCGCCCAAGCTAAAAAGCCCCAATGCAGGAATGACTGCGATAATGCATTAATTGCCAAGCGGCGACCTTCGGCTTCACCATAAAATGGTGGCGAAGAAACAAAGTGAGCAATCGGTTCAGCAGCGGCCCAAAATACGCCACCACCTGCTAATAAGGTACAGAGAATGATAGCCAACCATTTAAAGGTATCCATTTCCGGTGCTTTAAGGTTACCCAAGATAACGTCACCCGTTCTGGCAAAGGCTAAGTAGAGACCAATAATAAAGTTAGCCAGCAGCAAAACCTGCCAAAAAGGGCCAAACCATAGGGTCACTTTAGAGAATCCAACCTGAATAACGTTGGATAAAGCGGAAGTATCGAAAACAGCAAGCAGTACAAAGAGAACGAGAAAACCGCCACTTAACCAGAGTACAGGACTGGCAAAGGCGTTAGTGGTTGAGGTATTACTTCGCTCTGGCGGATGCGCCGCAAGGTAATTTTCATCAGTTGATTTACGCTCAACAGATTGTGTCAAATTCGACATTAAATATTCGCTTTTGTCATCGTCAGCCATTAAATAAGTCAGTTTAGAGCGACTAATTTTAAGCTGATTCGGTGAATTTTCCTCGGCTATTGCAAAGACTTATAACGACTTTGTAAAGGTTGAGGCTGTAAAAGGGGCGATATTTTAACACATACGAAAGTAGGAATAAAATCAACGCAATTAACAGGAAAGTTGCAGTCTATATTAGAAACTAGTGAATCATTTCAATTTAAAAGTAATTTCAAGCATTTAATCTGCCAAAGCATAGCAATTATAAAATATGACCAAAGCGAAGAAATTCAGAATATCGAAAACAAGATGAAAGCAACAACACCAAGGGTTAAGCGCCTGATTAAATTGACTTATTACAAGCAATGTATCACTAGCAGTTACAGATGATTTATTTTTATTTTATTTGTTTTAATCACATTAACTTTTAGTGTTTTAACCCTTTTTAGTGCAAATTTTTTTTAGGTATAAAATATCAATAAAATTTTAGATATTAATCAAAGCTGTTCTTTTTTGATCATTACACATCGACAGAGAAAATGATTATTTTCTCACTAAGCAAAGTCGCACAAAAAAATGACTGGCCAAACTTGTTAATTGGACCAAAGAGTCTTTCCTCACCAAAGCCAAAATATCGTTACAAGCTAGAGTGTTGTTTATAAAAAACTTAAATGCCAGTTAAAATCCACTGTTTTATTTTAAGGATTATATTTGAACAATAATTTGTACACCAATAGTCTGCAACCAACAAATTTCAAACAACAGCGCAACTGCACAGCGAAAAACGAATCAATTTGTAATCAATCAAACACTGATTTAAATACCTAAATAGCGCGCTTTATTATTTACTGTATTGTTCTATTTTTTACATTTTTAATTTTATTACTCAATTTAAGAACCAGGATGAACACTTGTTCTTATTAATTATAAGATCTTGATTTAACAACTCTATTATTTACTTTACTTAGCCACATTTTTTATTTAATTTCACTCCGAATTTAGTGTTATCGGTTGATGTTTCTACCCCATTTTATAATTCATAAAGCAATTATTGAGTGGTGGTTATTAGTTTAATTAAAAATAATATAATAGTTTTTGGAGTGAACATGAAATTAAGTACTAAAAAGCTTCTGCTTGTTTCAAGCATTGCAGCAGCATTAGTGGGTTGTAACAGTTCAGATGACGACAATAAAAACGTGAACGATAGCACCATCAGCGTTCGCCTGATGGAAACCACAGACATCCACACCAACGTAATGCCATACAACTACTTTGTTAGCCAAGAAGTAAACGAAACTAAGTTACCTGAATGGGGCTTAGCACGTACCTCTTTGGTTATCGCTGCAACACGTGACGAAGTCCAAAACAGCATGCTGTTTGATAACGGTGACTTAATCCAAGGCAGCCCAATGGGCGACTATATGGCGTCACTGGGTACTGACCACGTTAAAGACAATACTCACCCTGTTTATAAAGCAATGAACGAATTGCAGTACGATGCGGCTAACTTAGGTAACCATGAGTTTAACTACGGTTTAGATTACCTAGAAGAGTCTCTTAAAGGCTCTAAGTTCCCATACGTAAGCGCTAACGTTTGGAAGTTTGATAACTCACTAGAAAAAGTAAGCAACGCCGCTGAAGAGTGTGAAGTTCGCATTACTGAAGAGTTCTATGAGACAGCTGAACATCAATATCAGCCATACGTGATCTTAGATCGTGAATTTAAGAGCAGCACAGGTGAGTCTTACTTAGTTAAAGTCGGTGTAATCGGCTTTACCCCACCAAATATTATGGGCTGGGATGCATCATTACTAAAATGTAATGTGATGGTGTCTGACATCAAGAAAACTGCTGAACATTATGTTCCGAAGATGAAAGCAGAAGGCGCAGACATTATTGTTGCTATTCCTCACTCAGGTCTAAATGACAACGATAATGAGTTTGCAGAGAACGCAACATTGCACCTTGCTTATGTTGATGACATCGATGCCATCATGTTTGGTCACGATCATCGTGAATTCCCAAATACTACGGGTGAGTACGGCGAAATCGAAGGTGTTGATGCAGAACTGGGTCTAATTAATGGTGTACCAGCTGTTATGCCTGGTTTCTGGGGCGCTAAGCTAGGTGTTATTGACTTAACCCTAACAACTAAAGATAACGGCGAAAGCTGGAGTGTTGACCATACTCAGTCAACTTCAGAGCTACGTTCATTAGTGCCAAATAGCTCAGACCCAATCATCGAAGACTTAGTTGCAGATGAGCATCAAGGCACGATTGATTACATGTCTACAACTATTGCAGCAATCGATGTGAACATGAACAGTTTCTTCCCACAAGTAGTACCTGATTTATCTATTCAGGTGGTTAACGAAGCGCAACTGCACCAGTTAATGAAGTGGAAAGAAGCCGGTGAATTTAAAGATGCTGCTGACGACGCAATCTTCTTGTCAGTTTCAGCACCATTCAAGTCTGGCCGTAACGGTCCACAAGACTTTACCAACATCCAAGAAGGCGAGCTAACTAACGCTTCTGTTGCTGATATCTATGTATTTGATAACAATACACCAGCAGTATTGAAGATGACTGGTTCAGATATGAAGAACTGGATTGAGTGGGTTAACTCAAATGCATACAACAGCCTACCTTTAGCGGCTGGTGAGCGCTTCCTAAATGAATCATTCCCAGGTTACAACTTCGATGTATTCTTTGGTGGTTTCAACCAAGCTGGTGAAGGCTTACTTAAGTACACTGTGAACGTTGAGAATGAGTCAAAGTACATCGACATTAACGGTTTTGAATACACAGAGACTGAAAATAAGCAGATCGACAGCCTAACTTATAACGGCGTTGAAATTGCTAATGACGCAGAAATCTATGTTATTACTAACAACTACCGCGCATCTAACGTGAAAATGCCTGGTGTTGATAAAGCCGTGCTTGTTAAAGAAGAAGCCGCATTTAACAACCGCGAATTAGTACAATACTACCTAGAAGACTCGCTAGCAGAGAACGAAGGTGAGGCATCATTGGCATTCCCGAATGCTGAAGTGTTCCAGCTTGTAGCGCCAAACACAGATAGCGTTTGGTTTGCATCAGCAACGCTTGATGAAGCATTCCGCTGTGTTGATAGTGGCATCACAGGTCTTTCTACGACTCAAGAAGAAGAAACTAAAGCTGGAACTGAAGGCTTTACAAAGTTCCACTTTAACTTTGACTACGACGGTGAGTTCAACTGTGCGGCTAAAGCTAAGTAACTCAAACTAAATGAGTTAAAGCGCTTAAACTAAGTCAGTTACAGCGCAAACAAAAATCCCTACTTAGCAATAAGTAGGGATTTTTTGCATTAGCTGCCAAACAACCTCAAACAGCAGAGTTGAGAGATTTATTTAGAGTGAGCTTATTAGCCGTAGTAAGATATTCTTCCAAAGATCCATAACCGCTTAAATATTTAAAACATGGAGTTAACCTTGAGCGAATACTTCTTTGCCAGAGAGAACGTCGACATTGCCTGTTATGTTTTTCCTGATGAGCACATCGATACCGTACCAGGCTACTCGTTTACTTATCCTACCGCACCAGTCCCTTTAGTCATCCAATATGATTCTGAAGTAGGCTGTAGCGTGCCCGACATATTTGAGATGCCTGCATTTTCAATACGAAAAAGCATTTTTAACACGATCGACCTGCAAGCTATCGCAGGCACTAACTGGGTTGATATTGATTTAGTCCATAACGGCCATCATGAGTTTGTCATGCTGCAAGTTACCAATCAAATCAAAGCGATCGATAGAGTGAATAGTAATATAAAGCGCTACCGAAAGGACGACGATGGCGATGAGATGATGAGCGGTATCCGCCAGTTACGCATTGACCCTAAAGTATTGGCAGAAGTCGAATTAGCACAACGACTGATATTTATTGATCCAGCTTGGTACAAACAGGTGTTTTTCCACAAATCAGTGGTCGAGCAACTAACTAAGCTCAAGTTAACTGGCGTGGAGTTTATCCCAGCTGAAGGCTATTCGGATTTTGGAGGTTAAAGGCAACAACATGAGTGACTATTTTTTTATAAGAGAGAACCAGCCGACGCCAATCTATGAAGTCGCAGAAGAGTTTGAAGAGGCAGCGCTGCGCACTCCATTTACCAACCCAAGTGCGCCAGTGCCAGTTATCGCCACCCATAAACCAGAACAAGAGTATGCAATTGCCGATATTCTGCTTGAGCCAGAATTCGCGTTATCTCAACATCTATTCGATTCACTAAAAATCGAGTCGCTATATGGCAGTAACTGGATCCCACTCAAGTTACTTGATCAAGGCGAACATGATTTCATGATGCTGCAACTCGCCCATGAAATCGATGTCATTTGCCATGAAAAAAGCGAATTTAAACGCTTTAAACGTGGCTACATTAGTGGCATGAAAACACTGGTTATCGACTCCGATAAACTGGCGCAGATCCCGCTATACAAAAGACAGGTGTTTCGCGATAGCTCATGGGGCTTTCATACGTTTTTTCATAAAGATATTGTCGATCAGATCATGCGCCACTCACCAACAGGCATAGAATTCGTGCCAATTGAAACTTTTAACGAGTCGTGGGCAGGCTGATATGTATATTGCATTTAGCTAAAGCTAAGTAAAGCGTAAAATAAAGCTTAGCAATTGATTAGCTTGAAAATTAACCTATTAATTTGAACATGATCAGAGCTGACAAATAGAATAACTGGTAGTATCTTGGTAGCTATTAACTTGATGTAAACAGGAAGTCACACAAGATGCTCATGGAAAGAGGCACCCTTGTTCGTTGGAACGCAGACAAAGGCTTCGGTTTTATTAAGCCTGAGGCCGCCAATACTCAAGATGTGTTTATTCATATCTCGACACTTAAACAGATGGCTCGAAAGCCCATTGTTGGCGACCAAATTCTGTTTGTTACCGAGCGCCAAACCGATGGCAAACTCAGAGCCAGCAAAGCCAGTATTGAAGGTGTGGCAGTTGTAGCTATTCAATCAACAACTAAACGAATCAATAAGCCACGCAAAAATCATTCGACACACCACAATCAACGCCCAGTTAAATCCAGCTTTTTGGCTAAGCTCGCTATCCCATTAATTATCGTTATGGCTGTCGTTGGTTACGGCAAGTACCAACAAATCAATAAAACCATAGTGCTAGCTAACGACGATATTGCAAACATGCGCTTTGACTTACCGCCAAAATCATCAACAACGAGTGTCAGCCAGCCAGAGTTTCAATGTGAAACCGGCAAAACCCATTGCAGCCAAATGAGCTCATGCGATGAAGCTAAGTTTTATATTAAAAACTGCCCCGGCACAAAAATGGACGGTGATGGAGATGGCATTCCTTGTGAGAGACAACATTGCAACTGGTAGTGATGAGTAACTAACAGCAAACTGCACAACTTTTATTATCAAACAGCTAGCTAATCGTTTATAGCTAGGTAGTAGAACGGACGCTATTGATAAATGATTCTGAAAACAAAATCCCCGCAAAATGTGCAATCAGCGCAAGCGATTGCAGGCCAGCAACAAGAGCAAAACGTGGCATTTTTTCTGCGCCGCGCTTACAAAGACCACCCACAAGTGCTGGTGATCAACGACTTCAAATTCCGCTTTAACGACGAAGTCGCGCAAATAGACCACCTCATCGTGTATAGCTACGGTTTTATTCTCATTGAATCGAAGAGCATCAGAGGTCAGATAAAGGTCAACCAGCAACAGGAATGGACGCGCAGTGTTGGTGCAAAATGGCAAGGTATGCCCTCGCCCATCAAGCAAGTAGAGCTACAACAGGACTTGTTACACGGGGTGCTAGACCATAATCGCGCTGATATTTTAGATAAGATGTTTGGAATCAAACAAGCCTTTGGCGGTCGATGCTGGGATCATCTATGTGCAGTATCCAGTGACGCAATAATCGACAGAGACTCTATGCCTCAAACCGTATCAGACAAGTTAATAAAGTCTGAGTTTCTGGTAGAAAAGCTCGATAAAATTATGAACTTAAGAGGCAAATATTTACGCCTAGCCTACATTACTGACACTCGCCCTTTCTTCAACCAAGAAGAACTCGAATCAATCGGCTCATTTCTTATCAAACAACATATCGCACCGAAGACGGCGGCAGCAGAAACAAGCCAAATAGCGACCGAGCAAAACAGCGTGCCGCTAGCAACACCAGTAACTGCAGCCGCTAGCACAGCACCTGTTCAACAAATGCCAGCTCAACCAATACCAGCAGAACCCGCATTACATACAGAAATAGAGAAGACCCAAACAATTCAGATAGTTTTACGCTGCAAACATTGTGGAGAATCAACGAATTACACCCCAATATATGGCAAATTCGGCTATTACATTAACTGCCAAAAGTGCACTAAAAACACGCCAATGAAACAAGCCTGCCCTCAGTGCAGCAGCAAGAATACAAGAGTTAAGAAAAGCAAAGAGACTTACACACTAAACTGCCAAGAGTGTGCTTGTGGACAGCGAGTGGTTTGAGTGAGGAGAGAAAAGTTTACTCTGACCCCACTTATTTACCCCACTTATTTTGTGTGCAGTATCCAGTGACGCCATTATTGATAGAAAGTCGATGCCCAAGGTCGTATCAGACAAGCTGATAAAATCTGAATTTCTGGTAGAAAAGCTAGACAAGGTGATGAACCTAAAAACTAAGTTTGCCAGATTTATGCATGCAAGCGATACACGCCCAGACTTCAACCAACAAGAGCTTGAATCTGTCGCTTCATTTCTTATCAAGCAACATATCGCACCGAATACGACAGCAGACACAGCAACAGGTGCAAGCCAAGCAGTAACAGAGCAAAGCACTGCACCACTAACAAACACACCAATACCAGCAGCTAGCACAGTGCCGGTACAACGCATACCCGCTCAAGCAATAGCAACAGAATCCGCACCACTTACAGAAACAGAAACAGAGAAAAGCCAAATAATTCAGATAGTTTTACGCTGCAAACATTGCGGAGAATCAACAAATTACAGCCCAATGTATGGCAAATTTGGCTATTACATTAACTGCCAAAAGTGCACTAAAAACACGCCAATGAAACAAGCCTGCCCTCAGTGCAGCAGCAAGAATACAAGAATTCAAAAACGACAAGAAACCTACAGCTTGAACTGCCAAGACTGTGGTTGTGGACAGCGAGTGGTTTGAGTGAGGAGAGAAAGTTTACTCTGATCCCACTTATTCCGTAAGACCCCACTTATTCCGTAAGAATAAAAACAAGGAATACTAAATGATCGAATCATTTAAGCTTAAAGGTGTTGCAACCTACAAACCTGATGGCATAGAAGTTAATGACCTTAAAAAAATTAACTTCTTCTACGGCGCAAACGGCTGCGGAAAAACTACAGCTACAAACTATTTAACTGACACGAGTATTGAAAAATTCAATGAATGTGCAGTTCAATGGCAAGGCGGACAACCATTAAAAACCTTAGTGTATAACAAAGCGTTTCGGGAAAAGAACTTTGGTGGTAGTGATATTGCTGGAGTCTTTACAATTGGAGAAGCAACTACCGAACAAGTCGAGCAGATTCGTTTAAAAAAAGCAGAGTATGATAACGAAGAATCTCAGCTTAAGAGCTATCAGAAAATTCTAACGCAAAAAAATGGTGAGTTAAATACAGCTGAAAATGAGTTTACTGAGCAGTGCTGGTCTCAGTATAAAAAGTATGAAAGTGACTTTAAAGAGGCTTTACAAGGCTCATTGAAGAAAAAGCTATTTAAGGACAAAATTCTCCAATTCTCAGTATCTGCGACTGACAAAGAACAAGTACTAGAATATGAACTATTAATCGAAAAGGGGAAAACTTTACTTGGCGAGCGACCAGAAGTTTATCCTGAAATATCATTTAATATTACCCATTCACTGTCAATTATCGAGCAAGATGAGATATGGCAAAAGGTTATTGTTGGTAAAAGTGATGTAAATATAGCTGCTATGATGGACGCTTTGGGCTCACATGATTGGGTTAACCAAGGGAGAAAGTATATTAGTAATGATTCTTGCCCTTTCTGCCAACAAGACACAATTAATGATGCTTTCAAAGCGCAGCTAGAAGGTTATTTTGACGACGACTTTTTAGTACAAACAGAAAGAGTGTCGTCTTTGAAGCAAACTTATAGTTTTAACTCTAAAGAAGTTATAAGTTCACTCTCTAAACTAATAGAAAATGAAAAGCATAATCCAAATAGCAAATTGGATCTCGAAGCTTTTATTCCTTATTTTTACTCATTAGAAAGTGCAATTAAGTCAAATAACCTTGGGTTTGCTGATAAAGCTGAAAAGGCCAGTTTACAGCTTGAGGTATCCTATACGATTGATGCCTTAAGCGAATTGAAATCTTTAATAGATAAGGCCAACAGTGAAATTCAGAAACACAATCAACTAGCGACAGACTTTGATAATGAAACTTCGAAGTTTAAAGCTCAAGTGTGGCAGTTTTTGGCTGATGAAATAAACGATGATTTCAAGCGATACTTCAAAAAAGCTAGGGGTTTAGAAAAAGCAGTTTCGGGGCTTGGTAAAACTGTAGTAGAACGAACTGAAAAAGCTACAAGTTTAAAAGCCGAATTAGCAGTGTTAAGTAAAAATAATACCAGTGTTCAACCAGCGGTAGATGAAATTAACCGCTTATTAAAGGCATACGGTTTCTTAAATTTTGAAATAGTGCCTTCTAAGCAGTTAGCAAACCACTATGTTATACAACGACAAGATGGAACACTTGCCTTAGATACCTTGAGTGAAGGCGAAGTTACATTTATTACCTTTTTATATTTTGTACAACTGGCTAATGGTGCATTAACTCAGGACGCTGTAACAGAAAACCGTGTAGTTGTAATCGATGATCCAATTTCAAGCTTAGATAGCAATGTGCTTTATATCGTCAGTGCTATTGTTAAACAATTGATTAAAGAAGTTAAAGATGGCTCTTCTATAAAACAACTATTATTGTTCACACATAATGTTTACTTCCATAAAGAAGCCTCATTCCAAGGTGGTAGATCCAACGGCTGTAATCAGACCCACTTTTGGATTTTACGTAAGGCAAATAATATCACCACCATACAGCCTTATAATCAGAATAATCCTATTGAATCATCCTACGAATTACTTTGGCGTGAGATCAAAGAGCAAGGCAATAACTCGTGTATCACTATTCAAAATACCATGCGAAGAATCCTAGAGAACTACTTTAAGATTTTAGGCAAGTTTAGTGATGATGACTTTGAGGCAAAGTTTCAAAATCAACAAGAACAACAAGTTTGCCGTTCATTATTGTACTGGATCAATGATGGTTCACATTGCCTACCTGATGATCTATTCATTCAAAGCCAAAATGATACTGTTGATATTTATCGTAATGTTTTTAAAGATGTATTTAAACATTCAGGTCATATTGCTCATTACAATATGATGATGGGTATAGAAGAAACTCAAGTTAAAATGACAGAAGAACAAAATGCTGCTGCGTAATCAATAATTGTTTCGGAGTAAGTTTAACTAAGGTAACTTGCTCCACTCAAATGAAGAAGCCCCCTACATCATCAGATACTGAGACTTTTTCCTCTTTGTACAAGAAGCTCAGCTTTAAACCTACAGAATATTTTTACTAATTTTTCTCATTAAAAAACCCGACACTGTTTCCAGTCTCGGGTTTTTCTATTCTTCTACAAGAAGTGGTTTTAAGCTTTTGAGCTATAGACCAGCAGAGTATTTTTGCTATTTTTGCGCCGGATAAATCGGGTTAGTACAAGGCGCTGTGAGCGACGTGTAGTTCACCTACACGAGCGAGCCGCAACGCCGTAATCACCGATTTAGACCAGCAAAAAAGTAAAAATTACATCATACCGCCCATACCGCCCATACCACCCATACCGCCCATGCCACCCATATCAGGAGCATCTTCCTTCACTTCGCCAACCATACATTCTGTAGTGATCATTAGACCTGCTACTGATGCTGCGAACTGTAGTGCGCTACGCGTTACTTTAGTTGGGTCTAGGATACCCATCTCTAGCATGTCGCCGTATGTATCGTTACCAGCGTTGTAACCGTAGTTACCAGTGCCGTTCTTAACGTTGTTAGCAACAACTGAACCTTCTTCACCGGCGTTAGTCGCGATTTGACGTAGTGGCGCTTCCATTGCACGTAGTGCAATTACAACACCGTGCTTTTGATCTTCGTTGATCACTTCAACTTCGCCAATTTTGCTTGCTACGCGTACTAGTGCAACACCACCACCAGCAACCACACCTTCTTCAACCGCTGCGCGAGTTGCGTGTAGTGCGTCTTCTACGCGTAACTTTTTCTCTTTCATTTCGATTTCAGTCGCTGCGCCAACCTTGATTACGGCTACGCCGCCGGCAAGTTTAGCCATACGCTCTTGAAGCTTCTCTTTGTCGTAGTCTGAAGTTGATTCTTCAGCTTGGATCTTGATCTGGGCAACGCGTGCTTTGATCTGAGTCTCTTCACCAGTACCGTCGATGATAGTCGTGTCATCTTTAGTGATAACAACGCGCTTAGCAGTACCTAGATCTTCTAGGGTCGCTTTTTCTAGCTCTAGACCAATCTCTTCAGCAATAACAGTACCGCCAGTTAGGATAGCGATATCTTGTAGCATTGCCTTACGACGGTCACCAAAGCCTGGCGCCTTAACAGCAGCAACTTTAACGATACCGCGCATGTTGTTCACGACTAGTGTTGCTAGTGCTTCACCTTCAACGTCTTCTGCAACGATAAGCAATGGCTTACCGGTTTTAGCTAGACCTTCAAGGATTGGTAGCAATTCACGGATGTTTGATACTTTCTTGTCTACTAGAAGGATGAATGGGCTTTCTAGTTCAACGCTGCCAGTTTCTGGCTTGTTGATGAAGTATGGAGATAGGTAACCGCGGTCGAACTGCATACCTTCAACTACGTCTAGCTCGTTTTCTAGTGCTTGACCTTCTTCAACTGTGATAACGCCTTCTTTACCCACGCGCTCCATCGCAGTCGCGATGATTTCACCAATTGACTCGTCAGAGTTAGCAGAGATGGTACCTACTTGAGCAATAGCTTTAGTGTCAGCACATTCTTGAGAAAGGTTTTTAAGTTCAGCAACTGCAGCAACAACGGCTTTGTCGATACCGCGCTTAAGATCCATTGGGTTCATGCCAGCAGCAACGGCTTTTAGGCCTTCAGTTACGATTGCTTGTGCAAGAACTGTTGCTGTAGTAGTACCGTCACCGGCTGCATCGTTGGCTTTAGAAGCAACTTCTTTCACCATTTGTGCGCCCATGTTTTCGAACTTGTCTTCTAGTTCGATCTCTTTCGCTACCGACACACCATCTTTAGTGATTAGTGGAGCACCGAAGCTCTTGTCTAGTACTACGTTACGACCTTTAGGGCCTAGCGTTACTTTAACTGCGTTAGCTAGAACGTTTACGCCTGCTAGCATTTTTACGCGAGCGTCATTGCCGAATAATACTTCTTTAGCTGCCATTTTTATGTCCTTTAAATTCTTTTGAAATGCCTGACGAGCTGCCGTTTGGGCTCGCTCGTCAGTATTGGAAAATGTTCTAAATGGAGTGAATTAGCTCACTACAGCCATTAGATCTGATTCAGACAGGATTAGTACTTCTTCACCATCGATTTTTTCTTTCTTTACGCCGTAACCTTCGTTGAAAATAACGATGTCGCCAACTTTAACGTCTAGTGGCTGTACAGTACCGTTTTCAAGAATACGTCCGTTGCCTACAGCAAGAACTTCACCGCGGCTAGACTGCTCAGCAGCACTACCTGTTAGCACGATGCCACCCGCTGACTTTGATTCAACTTCTGAACGCTTAACAATGACACGATCATGTAATGGACGAATATTCATCGATGGATGCTCCAATTGTATTTATGCCTAAACTTATCTGCAGGCTTTTAAAGTTAGTAACGACTTTACTCGATTTCACTTAAGTAAAATCAAAACTGTCGCTTGATGTTCGATACATGGGGGTTAATGTCGTTAGATCCAAGGCCTATTTACAAAATAAATCCGTTTTTTTTAACTCACGCGGATAAAATTTGCGGCAATCCTGATAGAATCGCCCTCCGAGTAAAGACGAGGCAAGACTTCCCTATGCGAGACAGACACGGGCTGCTTACTCAGCCAATTGGTCGTGTACTGCTAAATATGAGCCTTCCAAACCTGATTGGTATTCTAACCATTCTCGGGTTCAGCCTCGTTGACACTTTTTTTATCAGCCAGTTAGGCACTGAAGCCTTAGCTGCGATTAGCTTTACCTTTCCGGTGACCCTGATTATCTCTAGCATTGCCATCGGCATTGGCGCTGGAGTATCGACCAATCTTGGGCGTTTAATTGGCGGCGGTCATGCCGATAAAGCCAAAGTGTTTTTACACGACGCCTTAATGCTGACCTTCTTGCTTATTGCGGCAATAGCCCTGCTCGGCAGCTTGTGCATCGACCCGTTATTTAGCCTACTTGGGGCCAACGATTCAAGCTTACCGCTGATCCATGAGTACATGTTTATCTGGTACTTAGGTGCACCGTTATTGGTGTTATTAATGGTGGGTAACCAAGGTCTACGCGCGACTGGCGATACTAAATCACCGGCTAAAATCATGATGCTGGCCGCATTGATTAACCTTATTCTCGACCCACTGCTTATCTTTGGTATCGGGCCATTCCCGCGCTTAGAAATTGAAGGCGCTGCTATTGCGACCGTTATCTCTTGGGTGGTAGCACTCTCTTTATCGACTCATCTTTTGATATTTAAGCGTCATCTGGTTGAGTTTGTTGAGCCTAATATTGAGCGCTTAAAGTGTAATTGGAAGCAACTGGCGCATATTGCTCAGCCTGCCGCAGTAATGAATCTACTTAACCCGTTGGCTAACGCGATTATTATGGCGATGCTGGCGCGAATTGATCACAGCGCAGTGGCGGCCTTTGGTGCGGGCACTCGACTGGAGTCGGTGATGTTGATTGCGGTCATGGCATTGTCATCGAGCTTAGTGCCGTTTGTGGCGCAAAATTTAGGTGCGGGTCAAAAAGCTCGTGCTCGCGGCGCACTCATGCTGTCACTTAAGTTTGTACTGGTGTTTCAAACCTTATTGTATTTGCCACTGCTGTTTTTAGCCCAGCCTCTGGCTGAGCTATTTAGTAGCGATCCACAAGTGATTGAGTGGCTGACCTTTTACATTCTAGTGCTGCCTGCAGCCTACGGCCCGCTGGGGATTGTGATCTTAGTAGCGACGTCACTCAATGCCTATCACAGACCAATGAGCTCACTCATCTTGAATGTGTGCCGCTTGTTTTTAATCATGCTGCCACTGGCTGCGTTAGGTTCATATCTTGGTGGAGTTAAGGGCTTACTGCTTGCGCTGCCAATCACTAACGCCATTATGGGTATTGCTTGTTATATTTTGGCGACACGGATCTCTGAACCTGATAAAACCGCCATTGTTGTCAGCCAAACATAATCCCCTTGCCAAACATTTCTCCAAGGAGCGGCACTATGCACGCAATTGACCAGATCTTTAATGATGAAGATTTTAGCGATCAAGACTTGCAAGATGCCCGCTTTGAAAACTGCAGTTTTTACCATTGCCGCTTTAACCACAGTGATTTAACCGATGCCCAGTTTATTCGCTGCAAATTTATTGTGCCTGGCGAAGATGAAGGCTGTGACTTCAGCTACACCACACTCACCAGCGCTAGTTTTAAGCACTGTAACTTGAGCATGGCGCTATTTAAAGGCGCACGCTGTTATGGCCTTGAACTGCGAGATAGCAACTTGCAAGGCAGCGACTTTAGCCGCGCTAGCTTTGCTAATTACATTACCGCTAAAAGCTACTTTTGCTCAGCTTATATCACGGCTTGTAACTTAGCTTATGCCGATTTAGGTGGTCTGTTGCTTGAAGAATGCGAGCTGTTCGACAACCGTTGGCGCGGCGCCAACTTAACCGCTAGCTCTCTCAAAGGCAGCGATTTAAGTGGTGGTGAGTTTTCAGCAGAGCAATGGGGCACCTTTGAGTTACAAGGAGCCAATATCACTCGAATTGAGCTTGATGGGCTCGATCCGAGAGTGGTCAGTCTTGAAGGAGTAATGATTAACCAGTGGCAGCAAGAGCAACTGCTGGCGCCGCTCGGGCTAATCGTCACGCCAGATTAATCTGTATTAACAAGCTGCCTAAACAAGTTAAAACGACTTTAGAGCAAATTAGATCATCGACTTGATTGCACCTCTGAGTCTGATCTCGCGGTCACAGCGGCCGCTGCCATTTTGCATACACTCTTCCATAGCTAACATCATAAAATCGATAAAACGTTGACTCGCCAAGCTAATAAAGCGTCTCGATGGATACACCAAAAAGCACTTGCCCTCATAAGGTTCGACATCTTCAAACAGCATCACTAACTCGCCACTTTCAATGTGCTCTTTAGCAAAAGGCAGTGGCATCATAGAGATCCCCCGCCCCATTAAGGTGGCTTCTAAGCAGGTCGCTAAACTGTTGACACACAAGTTACCTTTTACCGACAGAGTACGGTCTTTACCAAAAGGCACATCGTTAAAAATACGCCCATTAGGGTAACGGAATAAAATTGAATTATGCTGGGGTAGCTCTTCTGGGCTTCGTGGATGACCAGCTTTAGCTAAGTAGTCAGGGCTTGCAAAAAAGTGCACGGTTTCGCTAATGATATGCCGCGCGACCATCTCATTTTCGTTAAAGGCATCTTCGAGCATAAACGCTAAGTCAATGTTATTGCGAATCATATCTTGCGGCTCAGTGCTAACAATAATTTCTACCGTTAGCTCTGGATGCAGATCCATAAACTCAAAAATGGCATGGGTAATATGCATCAGCTCAGGGATCGGGAAGATCAAAATACGCAGATGACCAGACACCTCAGCATCTTGGCCATTAAGCTCAGATAAGGTTTGCTCAAGCGTGGCTAGCATGCCTGTGGTTTTATCGTAGAAATGGCTGCCCGACGCCGTCAGTGTCATCGCCCTACTCTGGCGATGAAACAGTTTTACATTCAGCTCCTCTTCAAGCGCATGTAAGCGGCGGCTTAAGGTTGATTTAGGCAGGTTTAATATATCTGCGGCCTCAACTAAGCTACCGGTTTCAACGATCCGGTGGAATAAGGCAATATCTTCGGTTTTCATAACAAGGTTCTACTCTGCTTACGAGGTTAATCACGGCTAAAAGCTCTGCACCAATCGCCATATTGGTATCGAGTTGCAAACTAAATGCTAACTACACATCGTTTTTCACTATTACTTTGTTCACAGTCGCCACGTCAAATCAAGCTTTAACGGTTTCATTTTTCGGAACCCATGATTCCATATAATTCCATTTTACTCAACGATAAGCCCTGTTATCTTTACCAACCTCTAAATTACATTTTGTCACAATCAATGGAATTCGCGTTATGAATAAGTTAACGACTTCTCTTTCTCTCCTCATTTTGGCTGCCGTTATTTCTGGCTGCAGTGCAGAATCGACTGAAGTCGTGCCTAGCAGCATTCGACCAGTAAAACTTTTTGAGGTTACCGATGTTAATGCAGGCTCAATGCGTGCTTTTCCGGCTAAAGTGGCCGCCACTAAGCAAGCAGAACTGTCGTTTAGACTGTCTGGCCACTTAGTCGATTTTGACTTGGTTGAAGGTCAACAGGTTGAAAAAGGCGATGTTCTTGCGCGTCTCGATAGCCGTGATGCCCGTAACACCTTGCTTAACCGTGAAGCTGACTATGAACTGGCTAAAGCGGACTTTAAGCGTAAGGGCGAACTACTGCGCCGTGAGCTTATCTCTCAAGCAGACTATGACTTGGCCTCGGCGCAGTTAAAGTCATCTAAAGCCAATCTTGCTAGCGCGCAAGATCAGCTAAGTTACACCGAGCTTACCGCTCCTTACAATGGCACTGTTGCTAAGATTGCGATTGATAACTACCAGATGATCCAAGCTAATCAGTCAGTATTGGTATTGCAAAAGGACAGCAATATTGATGTTGTTATTCAAGTACCTGAATCGCTAACCAGCAGCGTGACGCAATTTAACCCTAATGCCGTGACTCAACCTGTGGTGCGCTTTGCTAATAATCCGAGCCTTACTTTTAACGCGTCATTGAAAGAGCACGCGACCCAAGTCACCCCAGGTACTCAGAGTTATGAGGTGGTATTTACTCTGCCTCGCCCTAGCAACATGACGGTACTGCCGGGCATGAGCGCTGAACTCACTGTTGATATTGCTAACCATAGCGCTAAAAGCGTCAATGCTGTTTTACCAGCTGCGGCTATCAGCAAACGCGATCTGGACGGTCAACATGTCGTTTGGGCCTACAACTCAGAGCTTGGCAAAGTGAACCAACATATTGTGACTTTAGGTAAAGTCACCACTGATGGCATTGAGATTGTTGATGGTATTAGCGTAGGCGACCAAATCGTGGTGGCGGGCGTACAGTATCTGTCTGAAGATCTACAAGTTAAGCCACTACGCTGGCAACGTGGCGTGTAAACGCCCCCCTCTAATATAGATACTTTCACTTATCGACAATTTTTAGTTCTCGACAATTTTAGTTATCTAAGCTTTCTCAGTTATCAAAGCTGGGACGATTTCGAGCACGCTTTACAAGAGATTAGCACATGAATTTTGCTGAATATTCCATAACCCATAAAGTCATAAGCTGGATGTTTGCTTTACTGCTACTGGTTGGCGGTAGTATTTCATTCCTAAGCTTAGGCCAGTTGGAGTTTCCTGAGTTTACTATCAAGCAAGCCTTAGTGGTTACCGCCTACCCCGGCGCGTCACCTGAGCAGGTTGAAGAAGAAGTGACCCTGCCGCTCGAAGATGCCTTGCAGCAACTTGATGGTATTAAACATATCATTTCAGTAAACAGTGCAGGCCTGTCGCAGATTGAAATTGAAGTTAAAGAAAACTATGACGCCAGTGAATTACCCCAAATGTGGGACGAAGTACGCCGCAAAATAAATGATAAAGCGGTAGAGCTACCACCAGGGGTGATGACGCCATCGGTAATCGATGACTTTGGTGATGTGTACGGCATTTTATTAAATGTCTCCGGTGAAGGTTATACCGATCGTGAATTACAAAACTATGCCGACTTTTTACGCCGTGAATTGGTGCTGGTTGACGGTATTAAGAAAGTCACTATTGCCGGTATTGTTAACGAACAAGTGGTGGTTGAGATCTCACAGCAAAAGCTTAACGGGTTAGGCTTAGATCAGAACTACATCTATTCATTGGTTAACAGCCAAAACGTAGTATCTAACGCCGGCAGTATTTTGGTGGGTGATAACCGTATTCGTATCCACCCTACGGGCGAGTTTAATAATGTCAGCCAGATGGAACGCCTGGTGATTAGCACACCGGGCAGCGCCAAATTAATTTACTTAGGTGACATTGCTAAGATCTATAAAGATACCGAAGAGACCCCAGATAGTATTTACCATGCAGATGGCAACAAGGCCTTGTCTATCGGGATCTCGTTTTCAAGTGGCGTCAACGTAGTTAAAGTCGGCGAAGCCGTGAATGAGCGCATGCTTGAGCTTAACAGTGAACTGCCTATCGGCATGTCACTCGATACGGTTTACGATCAAAGTAAGATGGTGGACCAGACGGTCAATGGCTTTCTGGTTAACTTGGCCGAGTCAATTGCGATCGTTATTGGCGTACTACTTATCTTTATGGGTGTTCGTTCTGGCCTACTAATGGGCTTAGTACTGCTGCTGACGATTTTGGGCACCTTTGTGGTGATGAACATACTCAACATTGAGTTGCAGATCATCTCTTTGGGCGCACTGATCATCGCACTCGGTATGTTGGTTGATAACGCCATTGTGGTTACCGAAGGCATTTTGATTGGCATTAAGCGCGGGCAAAGCCGCTTAGAAACTGCCAAACAAGTGATCTCGCAAACCCAGTGGCCGCTGCTAGGCGCAACCATTATTGCGATTATCGCCTTTGCGCCTATTGGACTGTCAGACAATGCCACTGGTGAGTTCTGTATTTCCTTGTTCCAAGTGTTGTTGATCTCACTGTTTATCAGCTGGATCACCGCCATGACACTTACGCCTTTCTTCTGCAACTTAATGTTTAAAGATGGGGTGATCTCTGAAGATGAAAATGACGATCCGTACAAGGGTTGGTTATTCCAGCTTTACCGTCAAACGCTAAACCTCGCAATGCGCTTTAGGGCGGTGACTTTACTGCTGGTGATTGCCGCATTGATCTCATCGGTAGTGGGTTTTGGCCATGTGAAGAACGTGTTCTTCCCTGCTTCTAACACACCAATGTTCTTTGTCGATGTGTGGATGCCTGAAGGCTCAGATATTAAAGCCACCGAACGTTTGATTAGCCGTATCGAAACCGATCTGCTTGAGCAGCAAAAGATCCAAGATACCGGTTTGGTTAACTTAACCACAGTGATCGGCCAAGGTGCCCAGCGTTTTGTGTTGTCTTATGTGCCAGAAAAAGGCTACAAGGCCTATGGTCAGATCTTATTGGAAATGACCGATCTTGAGACGCTAAATAAATATATGCGCGTACTGGAACGCGAGCTAAGCCTTAAGTATCCAGAAGCCCAGTACCGTTTTAAGTATATGGAAAATGGCCCTAGCCCTGCGGCAAAAATCGAAGCGCGTTTTTATGGTGAAGATCCACAAGTACTGCGCCAACTCGCGGCCCAGGCCGAAACCATATTAAAAGACGAACCAACTGCGGTAGGCGTGCGTCATAACTGGCGTAACCAAGTGACTTTAGTGCGCCCACAATTGGCACTGGCACAGGCAAGAGAAACCGGGATCAGCAAGCAAGATCTCGACAATGCCCTGCTGACGAACTTTAGTGGCCAGCAAGTGGGTACCTATCGCGAGAACAGTCATCTACTGCCGATTATTGCTCGTGCACCAGCGCAAGAGCGACTCGATGCTGAAAGTATTTGGAAACTGCAAATCTGGAGCAGTGAGAACAATACCTTTGTACCGGTAACCCAAGTGGTCTCAGACTTTACCACTGAGTGGGAAGATCCTTTGATCATGCGCCGCGATCGTAAACGAGTGATCTCAGTACTCGCCGATCCCGTTAACGGCACAGGTGAAACCGCTGACTCGGTATTTAGAAAGATCAAAACCGATATTGAAGCGATCTCACTACCTGCTGGTTACGAGCTTGAATGGGGCGGCGAGTATGAAACCTCAATGGAGGCACAGGAATCGGTATTTAGTTCTATTCCACTGGGTTATCTAGCAATGTTTTTAATCACTGTGCTGCTGTTTAACTCCGTCAGGCAGCCATTGGTGATTTGGTTCACCGTGCCTTTATCGTTAATTGGTGTGGTATCGGGCTTACTGTTATTTGATGCCCCCTTTAGCTTTATGGCGCTGTTAGGCTTACTCAGCTTGACCGGTATGATCATCAAGAATGGCATTGTATTAGTGGATCAGATCAACCTTGAGTTATCTCAAGGAAAAGAAGCTTATCAAGCCGTGGTTGACTCGGCGGTGAGTCGCGTTAGACCGGTATTGATGGCGGCGATCACCACTATGCTAGGTATGATCCCGTTATTGTCAGACGCTTTCTTTGGCTCAATGGCTATCACCATCATTTTTGGTCTGGGCTTTGCGTCAGTACTTACATTAATTGTTTTGCCGGTGACCTACACCTTAGCGTTCAGAATTGCTTATCCACATAAGCAGAGCGCTTAAGCGGATCGCAACCTACTGTCGATAAGGTATTTGCATAATGAATTGTCATTAAGGAGGTCTTCAGCCAAGTAATCGTCAACCCCGAAAATTTGCTTCCCGGCGCCCCTGATTAAGTTCGCTTAATCAGGGTTTTTCATTTCTAGGTTCTACTTTCAGTAGCGAACTTTTGTTTACAGCTTGATATTAGATAAACAAAAATTAAAGAGTATTTGCCCTGTATGGCTGCTAATCTAGCCTAATCAATTTGTAGATTGGGGGCGTAAATGAAGTTTAACTACCGCAACAAACTGACCACTAGCGCACTTCTTTTAAGTACAGTGCTTTTAAGCGCGGGACTACTAAGCGCGATGTTTACCCTGCCTGCTCAAGCTAATACAGCTGAGCAATCTGAAGAATATACTATTGGCGTGATGGTGAAAGCGCTTGATAACGCCATAAAGAAACCCTCTAAAAATTCGCTAGAATTGATTAGCCATTATGGCACGGATTCGCGCTACTACGTGATGATCCGTGGCTGGTTAGTACAAGAGCTCCAAGGCGTAAACAGCCAACTAAATACCTACCGAAGTGATGATGAGATAAAAGCTCGCCTTCAAGCTAAGAGTGACTTTCTCACACAAGCGATCCGCCGTATCGATCTCGAATGATCACAGCCTTTATTAAAAGCCACAATCCATGAAAACATCAATGAAAGCTTTACTGTTATCAGCCCTTGCTTGTCCGGGCGCTGGTCATTTTTATCTAAAAAAACCACTTATGGGGACTGTATTTTTAATCAGCTCATTGGGCGGACTCTCTTATCTGCTGTGGCATGCTTATGAGCGTGCGCAGCTTATTTCACAGCAAATATTGAATGGTCAGATCCCGTTAGAGCTCAATGCGATCTACAGCGCAGTGACCCAAGCGCCTGTTGGCAACGAGGCGCTTTATGTCAATCTTGCCACTGCAGGGTTTGTGTTATCTTGGGCAATTGCAGCTATCGATGCCTACCGTCTAGGCAAGCGAGTCGATGAGCGAATTAAATAACCAGCCATAAAAAAGGGCTACTCGTCAGTAGCCCTTTTTATTAAACTCGCTCGAACTTTACATACCGCTATTACGCAACGCCTCTGTCTTAGAGAAATCATGTTGGCTAGCTGGCTTATTATAGACGCTCATTTGCGCCTGTGGATTTTTTACAAAATCATAGTCGCTAGTTGCTGCTAATGTTTTTGAAAAATCATGGCGTGTCGACACGCGCTGAATTTGATTTGGCTGGTCAGCAGCCGAGACATTTTTAGAAAAATCATAATCTGCATGTGCTGCAGCAGTCTTCGAAAAATCAGGTCGTTCTGCCATTGCTGAAGTAGAGATACAGCCAATCGCTAGTGTTAAGGCTACGCTGGTTAACTTATTCATATACAACTCCAATCTTATTTGCCTACATTCGCTTAACAAACAGCATAAGTTATTTGTTCGTTTTAGAGAATAAAAAAGAGGCAAATATTGCATTTTGATACAATTTAAAACACAAAAAACTAAGTGCAATTTGTAATTTACGTGCTAGAGAGATGCTGTAAGCAACTGAGTTAAGGTGCTTTTATTGTTAATTGAAAGTTGTTTTATAACATAAGAAATAATGTCTGTTTGTAGCAACAAAATAACAAATGAATCCAAATTATCACTGCAACTGCCACGTTTGTTGCAAGTGACAAGTGGTAAAAATCACCTCATAAGGTCACAAATTATGTGAATATTATTAACTATTGTCGAAGTACTTCTCGTCATGTAGGGAGATTTTGTGCAATAAAAAAGGCATGAATACATCATGCCTTTTAGTGAGCAGCTCATTAGCTAAAGGTTAAATCGGTGAACCTGGTGGCAATGCCAAAGGCTTAGCGATTAACTTAGCGTCTGCGTCCTTTAGGCCTTTTTCGACCCCCTGCTGCAACCAAGCAAAGTGCGCAGCTTCATATGCACTGACGCGCTTCACTTTGCGTTTTAGCTGTTTAACCAAATAATGTAGACGCTCCGCTAACTGCGCTTTAACTTCAGGACGTGTTTGCTCGTTATGGAAACTCGCTAATATGCTATCAAGGGTTACCGCATTAACTCGCATCCACACGCCCAACTCATGTCCAGTAGGAATATCGCTAAATACGGTATGGGCAAACACCTTATCGGTCAGCTTTGCCACAGATAACTGCTCTTTATCACTTAGGTATGCTTGATTGACACGATTGATCCGCGCTGGTGCATAGATTTGTGACAAGGTGAGACGACTTAACCCTTCTGCCATTGCTAAAGGATCTGTTACGACGCCAAGTGCCGAATCAAAGCTTTCACGTGTTTTGTAATAATTCCCCGCTTTGGGCACTAAGATCTCTTGTAGCTTTTCTGGCACAACTAACTGCTCTGCCGATAGTGTAGTGAGTAACGTTTCAAGCGCTTGTTGTTGAATCGCTGGCGCTACATAGTGCCAAGTTTTACCGTCAACACCATCACTGTAGCTATAAGTAGTGCCACCTATCATTTTGGCCGCAGCTGCTATTTGAAAACGTGTGAGCAGGTAAATTGGCACAAAAGCGTCTTGTAGCTCACCTTGAGGTTGCTCTGCCAATAAAGCGTCTGCAGAAAAGTCATTGATTGCCTTAGCTCTAACTTCAGCTAAGCGAGTCAGCTCTGCAACGGGATCATTGCCATTATCCCAAAGGCTAGCATAGGCATTACTCGCTGCTGCCGAACGAGAATCAGCCTCACCGATATAGCGCAGCCCTTGCTTTGCTACATCATCACGCAATTGAGCTAAACCTGCAGCCTCAGCCTGTGGATCAGCGTATTCACCGTAACCATAAGCCACAGTGTATTTGTCCCAAGCACCAATGCCTTCATCGTAGGGCTTACTGATATCAATTTTATCGCCATTAATACTTACCATTGGGTGTGGGTAATCCATCACTGAAGCATTGTTATTGCTCGATGCGGCAAAATTATGATCTAGGCCTAAGGTGTGGCCAATCTCATGGGCAGATAACTGACGAATACGTGCTAACGCTAACTGCATAGAAGCTTCATCGGCAGCAGCGCGATCTTGCCAACCTGCGGTTAAGCCACGGGCGATCAAATGATCTTGGCGCACTCGCTGACTACCGAGCGTCACATGGCCTTTAATAATCTCACCGGTACGTGGATCGGTAACCGCTGCACCATATGACCAACCACGAGTGGCGCGATGTACCCATTGGATCACGTTGTAGCGTACATCCTGAGGATCGGCATCTTCTGGTAATAACTCAACTTTAAAACCGTTAATAAAACCCGCATCAGTAAAGGCATCTTCCCACCAGCTAGCACCTTCTAGGAGTGCACTGCGGATAGGCTCTGGTACACCCGGATCGAGATAGTAAGTAATAGGTTTAACCACTTGGCTAGATGCGCTACCCGGAGTAACTTTTTCTAAACGGTGGCGCAATAAAAAACGCTGACGAATATCTTCATCAACGCGAGTACCATAATCTAGATATTCATCCGACAGGTAGCCGCTTAATGGGTGATAAGCACGAGCTTGATAGCCCTCTTCTGGTAAGGCAATAAATGAATAGCGTAAACGAACCGACAAGTGTTTAGCATCTGGCGTGACCTGAGCCACATAGTTACCGGCTTTAGCTGCGTCAAAGGTCAATAACACATCGATATCGCTATTGCGCTCAAACGATTTTACTCCTTCAGGCAAAATCAGTGACTTGCTCTTATCGAGGTGATAACTCCCTTGCTTACTTCGCTCTAGAGCATCGCTGATCCCGTGAAAATCATTCACCACTAGATCGTTGATCGCTACAAGGTTGCGCTTACCTGTGACCAACTTGCCACGCCATAATACTGATTCAGCAAACGCCTCTTTAACTGCACGCTGCTCTGCTGCATTTTCAGTATTAGCGCGATAGTCGGTATTGAGCTGTTTTAAAATAAGGTAAGGACCGTGACGTTCAAATTGCACCATTCGAGTACGGCCAAGTTGGCCACGGTCTAAGCCAATATCATTGGATCCCACGCCATGAGGCAGGCTGGTGAGCATTAAAAAAGGTTGGTTAAGCTTATTGGCTTCAAGATATAACTCACCAGAAGCTTGTTCATAAAACAGATTAATGAAACCTGTTGCTGCCTGACTTTTCTTTATAATCGTTGCTGTGTTTGTGGTGGCAGCCACGGCGCTGGTCATGGGCACAACCGCAAGTGCTATTGCCAGCGCGAGCTTGTAGGGTCTCATTCAATCTCCTTGATCTTGTTGGTCGCAATCGTATTTAGCTCGATTGTCTTTATTATTAATCAGTCATTGGATCAGCTTAATAAATAGGCTTGCACTTTAGCAAGCCTATCTTGGTCTATTTGAACAACTATCGCGATCAAATGTTTACTTAAGACTTTCTACCGCATTTAGTGATCCAGTGACTTAAGGTGTCAAACAGCTCAGTCAGTACAATCGGCTTAGTGATATGCGCGTTCATGCCTGCAGCTAAACTCTTTTCTCTATCGCCTGACATAGCATGAGCCGTCATCGCAATAACTGGAAGTTGTTCAGTTGAATAGCGCTTACGTAGCTCTTTAGCAGCCGTAAGACCATCCATTACTGGCATTTGAATATCCATTAATACGGCGTCATAAGTTGCTTTATCAATCATATCAAGAGCAATTTGACCATTTTCAGCCACGTCGACGGTGTAACCCGCGCTCTTAAGAAGCTCGGTCGCCACTTGCTGGTTAATAAAGTTATCTTCTACAAGCAAGATATAACCCGCATCTTTATCTTCGACTTCTTCCATCACCTCTGGCAGAGGGTTCAAACTTGGCTCGTCGGCAAAGGCTGAAATAATCTCATCAAACAAAGATGAAGCCTTAAACGGCTTTTGCAGCAAAGCATAGACATTAGCTTCAGCAACATCTTTTTGCATCGGCTCAGCGGCATATGCCGTCATCATCATAATAACGGGTCTTTTTGCTAAACGACCGTCTGCAACCATTTCATCGATCTTATTAATGACTTCAATACCATCCATTTCAGGCATCATCCAGTCCAACAAGATCAGATCGACCGGATTATTCTCAAGCTTATAAAGGCCTTCAGGGCCACTTGCCGCTGTATCAACATGGAAATGGAAGTCTCGCATCACACTCGAATAGATCTGTAATGCCGTAGGATTGTCGTCAATAACCAGCGTTCTCAGGTTACCTAAGGTTTCAGGTACGATTAATGGCAATACCTCAGCTTCTTCGGCAATCTCAAAGCTAATGGTGAAGCTAAAGGTACTTCCCTCACCAACTTCACTTTCAACCTGCATTTTGCCGCCCATCATTGACACTAAGTGCTTACTGATAGACAAACCTAAGCCGGTGCCGCCATATTTACGGGTAGTAGAACCATCAGCTTGAGCAAAGGCATCAAACAAAGTCGCCTGCTGCTCTTTAGTGATACCGATACCGGTGTCGCGGATCCAGAACTTAAGCGTGATGCGATGATCGCGCTCACCAACATCTTCACAACCGAGCTCGATTTCACCCGACTGAGTAAATTTAACGGCATTTGATAGTAAGTTAATCAGTACTTGACCTAAACGCAGCGGATCGCCTTCTAAGATCAAACCAGCAGTAACCGGTGCATACAACAGTAACTCAACGCCTTTTTCTTGTGCTTTAAGTGCGTTTAGATCTAGCGCATGTTCTAGTACTTTATCCAGTGGGAATCCCACGCGTTCAAGCTCCAGTTTACCGGCTTCAATTTTAGAAAAATCAAGAATATCGTTGATAATTCGTAGTAATGAATGCGCCGAGAATCCAGCTTTTTCAAGGTAATCTTTTTGCTGTGCTGTGAGTGAGGTGCGCTGCGCCAGCTGTAACATGCCGATAATGGCATTCATTGGTGTACGGATTTCATGACTCATATTGGCCAAGAACTCACTCTTGTACAGGTTAGCCATTTCCGCATCTTGCTTGGCTTCCAGCATAGCCACTTCGTTACGCTTATGACGAGTAATATCTTTATGGGTACCCACCATACGCTTTGGCTGATTGCTCGGAGTAAACTCCACCATACGCCCACGAGATAGCAACCAATGATACTCACCGCTCTTACCTAACATTCTAAACTCGATGTCGTAAGCACCAATAGGATCGCTTAGGTATTGCTCGCGGTACTCTTGTACTCGAATCAGATCGTCTGGGTGAATAAGCTCGTCTATAGTCGAAACGAGTGCCGGGAATTCGTTAACCTTATACCCCAACATTGAGTAATACGCAGGGTTACAGATAATCTGCTCTGAATCTAAATACCAATCCCAAAGACCATCTTCTACCGCATCCATGGCTAAGTGATAACGTTCTTCAGACAGACGTAGCTGCTCAGCTGATTCATATTCTCGGGTTACGTCACGCCATACGGCAATCAAACCGAGTAGTTCACCACGGCGGTTATAAAATGGGATTTTAAGTGCATCGAGCAATACTGGTTTACCGGCAATATCGACTTTTTCTTGATAACGCAGTGGTGTTCTATCCGTTAAAACGCGTTCATCTTCAGCGCGAATACGTATCGCCTGCTCATCTGGCGTTAAGGCATCTGAGAACTGGCCGATCATTTCGCTCTCACTGAAACCTAACATGCGCTCTGCCGACTTATTACAACCTAAATAACGGCCTTCTTTGTCTTTAAACACAATCGCTTCAGGGATTGAGTCGAGTAGCGATCGCAATAGTGCATACTCTTGCTCGCGACGCTCTGTGGTGTCTTTTAGCCTTTCAGTACGTTGTGCCACCAGCTTATCGAGCCGGCGGTTTTGCTCAGCCAAATGCCGTGTGTACTGTTTGTTTTCTTCAAAAATTCGGCTCACTAGCTGGAACCATGGAGCCCAGCCTACGGTGATCTTTTCTGGAGGCTTGATTGGCTCAGCCGAACACTCTTCTAAATGAGTCAATAAACGCGATGCTGGATTAACGAACGAGCGACGTGTTTGCCAGTGAACAATTGTCACCAAAATCGATAGCGCCAACACCACTAATAGGAATGTAAGCTCAAGTTTTTCCCACGAATCTTTAAATAGGTCGTCAACATCTTGTAGATACAATAGACGCCACGGTGCATTGTGCAGAGCCACCGAGTGAATGTAGTAACCATTACGAATAATGCCTTCATGGGCATCAAACAACTCTGATTCAGGAATTGAGTGCAGCTCAGACGGGATCTTCTGGCTGATGTGATAAACCCGGTTTACATCAGAAGTGTCGATATCGCTGTGGGTCAAAATATTGTTATTTTGATCCAGCAAAATAACCGTACCCGGCATTTTAAAATACAAGCGGATTTGCTTACGCAGCGATGCAAGTGTCATATCTAAATTGATCGAGCCAATAAACTCATCTTCTAAATAGATAGGCACACCTAAGGTAGTCAGCAAACCTTTACCTGTGGCTTCTACGTATGCAGGGCTCCAGGCAATACTGCGCTGCGGATTATTTGATGGTGTTACTAGTTGAAACTGCTTCTTATTAAGCAGTTCATCACGAAATCGTTGCTCATCAGACGGCCACGGATAATACGACATGATGCGGCGTTTAGAGATGTAGTAGATAGACGAGGCTTTAGGCGCCGCTTCATTGGCGACAGGAAAAGATAGAGACAGCTCAAATAGCATCTCTAGTTCTTGATAAAACTTGTCGCTACGGCCATTAAGTGAGCCCGCACCCGTGATACGTCCCATATTGGTAAATGGCTCGCCACTTTTCGCATAGCTCGGCTCTAAGGTAAAAAACTGGCCGCTTTCGTTAAACTTTTCATACTGGGGTAAACGTTCTTTACGGACTAATTCACCTAAACGCAGATGATCAACCGCCACGTTACGCAGACTTTTAACCGCGCGAATACTCGACTCAAGTAGTAAATCGACCTGCAGCACATGACGTTCAACTAACTCTTCAGTTTGCTGGATCAGCTGCGCTTTTTGTCGGTCAAATGACATCCATGCGGTAAGCGACGCCATGATGATTACGCCAATGTAGGTGTAAAAAACGGCTCGATTATAGTTTTTTTGAATCGTTGACTTTAACTGAAGCGTCGGTTCAATCCGTTTCATTTACAACCCTTGGTAATACTCTTTTGAGATTATTCAAATGCGCAACGCCTTAAAGCAGGCCTTTGGAGTTAATAATATCAGTAAGATAGCTTTCAATAATAGCTTAAAAATGTAACTTAAAAGTTAAAAAAGGCCTCATACTAAGTGAGGCCTAAATATTTTGTTAATTTAAACAGAATGGCTTAAAGGTTTTCTTCTGCAAACTCAGCTAAACGTGAACGTACAACTCCATTTAAATAGACATTTGCACTGCCATCAAAATCTTTAAAACGTTCGACAATATAGGTCAATCCAGAGGTCACTGCGGTGAGGTAGTTGGAGTCAATTTGCGCCAAGTTACCACTACAAATCAACTTAGTGCCCTCACCCATACGCGTGATCATGGTTTTGATCTGTGACGCGGTTAAGTTTTGGCACTCATCGAGCAATACAACTGAGTTTTGAATCGAACGACCACGCATAAAGTTAATCGACTTAAACTGAATGTTAGCCTTATCCATAATGTAGTTCATGCTACCACTAGGATTGACGTCATTCTTATGCAGCACTTCAAGGGTATCGGTAATCGCTGCTAACCAAGGTGCCATCTTCTCCTCTTCGGTACCCGGCAAGAAACCAATCGACTCGGCAATCTCAGGGGTATTACGGGTAACGATGACTTTTTCATACTTACCTTGCTCAACCACCAATTCAAGCGCCGCGGCCATCGCGAGCAAAGTTTTACCACAACCTGCGGGGCCAGTTAAAATAACCAGATCAATGTCTGGATCCAACAGCGCTTGCATTGCCATACCCTGATAAATATTCTTTGGCCTAATCCCCCAAGCCTCAAGATTGAGCAATCGTTCTTGGCCTAAATCTAGAAACTTAAGCTCTGTCGGCGTTTTTTCAATAATACGACCACAGAACTCACTACCTTCATCCAACAGGTATTGATTGGTGTAGAACATATCATCGCCAAGCTTTTCGAGTGGCACACTATGCACTGTATGACGACCATCACTTTCAGTCGTTACGTCATCGGTATGTGCCCAAAAGTCACCTTCGATACGATGAAAACCTTTGGTCAGAAAGCGAATATCATCGATTAACTGATCGGTTCGATAGTCTTCAACTTGCTCGATACCCGCACCTTTAGCTTTTAGGCGCATATTAATATCTTTAGTAACAAGTACGACTCTACGAGGTTGGTGCAATTGCTGCAGGTGTAACGCGGTGTTAATAATGCGGTTATCGTTATTGTCACCAGGCATGCTGCCGATGGTGAATTCGATTTGATGGTCGGGGAAAATAGAGAGTGAACCCGATACCTCGCCTTGACCTTCTCGACTCGGTAGTGGCACGCCTTGGACAATTTGCTCAGGGGTAGTTTGGCCACCCAATATATCTTCTAATGCTCTAATCGCGACTCGAGCATCACGGCTGACGTCTCGTTTTCTATCTTTAATCAGGTCCAGTTCTTCAAGAACTGTCATTGGTACGACTACGTCATGTTCCTTAAAGGAATAAATCGCTAAAGGTTCATGCAGTAATACGTTGGTATCCAGTACAAACAACTTTCTGTCGTTTTGTTCCATGGCGCCTCCAATTGTGCATTAGTAGTCAATTACAAGATATGCCCAGCTCCTTTTATTGGTTATAAATTTGTTAACGTTAACTTTATACTGCCACCAATAACCGTACGCTTCAATGTTCTATGTAATTTTTTAAACCTGTTTTTGTATCTTCAACAGACAACCATTGATATAGCGGCGATATGACAAAGGCATGACACAAAAAAATACTTCAGAGCAACTGATTATTTAGTACACTATTATTTCAGATTAAGGCGAATATTAGCGGGTTCAATTTTCAATATGCTCGCGATTGGTATAACATACGCGCCCCTTGTGATTCACCCAGTATATGAGAGTTTTAAATGCCGTTTTCCTTAGGTCAACGTTGGATCAGTGACACTGAATCAGAATTAGGTTTAGGTACCGTTGTTGGAGTTGAAGGTCGCATGGTGACCGTACTTTTCCCAGCCACTGGCGAAAATAGATTGTTTTCTCGCACCGAAGCCCCGCTTACACGTGTTATCTACAATCCAGGCGACAGTATCGAGAGCCACGAAGAGTGGAGTCTTACAGTCACTGAAGTTGAAGAAAAAGATTCACTGATTATTTACCACGGCACTCATAACGAAACCGGTGAGCAAGTTAGCCTGCGCGAAACTTTGCTTAATCACAACATTCGTTTCAATAAACCACAAGACCGTTTATTTGCCGGTCAAATCGATCGTCTAGATAGATTTAATGTGCGTTACCAATGTCAGCAGCTTCGCAATAAGCTAGCCACATCAGACTTGTTAGGACTGCAAGGGCCACGAGTAGGACTGATCCCGCATCAGCAGTGGATTGCTCACGAAGTAGGTCAGCGTTTTGCACCGCGCGTATTGCTAGCCGATGAAGTGGGTTTAGGTAAAACTATCGAAGCCGGTTTGATTATCCACCAGCAGCTACTAACGGGCCGTGCTGAGCGTATTTTGGTTATCGTGCCAGACACACTTCGCCACCAGTGGTTAGTCGAAATGCTACGCCGCTTTAACCTGCGCTTCTCAGTATTCGATGAAGACCGTTGTGTTGAAGCTTATGCTGATCATGACAACCCATTCTATACTGAGCAGCTAGTGATTTGTTCATTAGATCTACTGCGTAAAAAACGCCGTTTAGATCAAGCCTTAGATGCTGATTGGGATCTAATGGTTGTTGATGAAGCGCACCACTTAGAATGGTCTGAAGAAGCGCCAAGCCGTGCTTACCAAATTGTTGAAGCATTGAGTGAAGAGATCCCTGGCGTACTATTGCTTACTGCAACCCCAGATCAATTAGGTCACCAGAGCCACTTTGCGCGTCTGCGACTACTGGATCCAGATCGTTTCTACGACTATGAAGCTTTCTTAAAAGAAGAAGACAGCTACAAAGACGTTGCAACTGCTGCGGACGCCCTAGCCTCAGGTGAGCAGTTATCTGCTGAAGCAATTGCTAGCTTAACGGGTCTTTTATCTGAAAAAGACATCAGCGCTAACATTGAATTAATTCAAGATGAGTCTGCGGATGCCGACAGCCGCTTCCAAGCCCGCGATGGCTTATTGCAAGACTTGCTTGATCGCCATGGTACTGGCCGCGTGCTATACCGTAATAGTCGTGCATCTGTAAAAGGCTTCCCGCAGCGTATTTTGCACACACATCCGCAAAAAATGCCTGAGCAGTATGTGACTGCTTACCGCGTTAGCTCGATGATGAACAAGCATTTAGATACTAATGCTAAAGTTCGCCAAGTGCTTAGCCCAGAGAAGATCTACCAAGATTTCGATAGCGGCAGTGCTGCATGGTGGAAGTTCGATCCACGTGTTGACTGGCTAATTGATTTCCTAAAGAACAACCGCAGCAAGAAAGTGCTGATTATTGCGAGCCAAGCTGAAACGGCTCTAAGCCTAGAAGAAGCACTACGCACCCGTGAAGGTATTCAAGCGACTGTTTTCCACGAAGGCATGTCGATTATCGAGCGCGATAAAGCTGGCGCTTACTTTGCTCAAGAAACCGGTGGAGCACAGGCGCTGATCTGTAGTGAAATCGGCTCAGAAGGTCGTAACTTCCAGTTTGCTAGTAACCTAGTATTGTTCGATCTACCGTTAAACCCAGATCTTCTAGAGCAACGTATTGGTCGTTTGGATCGTATCGGTCAGAAGAACGATGTTGAGATCCACCTGCCTTACTTGGCTAATACCGCACAAGAAAGATTAACTGAGTGGTATCACCAAGGCTTAAACGCCTTTGAATGTACTTGCCCAAGTGGTCACATTCTATTTAACGAGTTTTCTGGTGAATTACTAGAAACCTTGTTGAATAATGATGAAGAGACCCTAGCGAGCTTACTTGATAATACTAAGACCCGTTATCAAGAGCTTAAACTGGCGATGGAGCAAGGCCGTGACAAACTGCTTGAGATCAATTCTCACGGTGGTGAGCGTGCTAACAAGCTAGTACAAAGCCTGGCGGAAAAAGATGAAGATACTCAGCTAATTGGCTCGGTGATTCGCCTATGGGACATTATTGGTGTTGAGCAAGAAGATAGCGGCGAAAACGCGATTGTCTTGCATCCAAGCGAACACATGATGTTCCCAACATACCCAGGGTTACCAGAAGACGGTATTACCGTAACATTTGACCGTGACATGGCATTGTCTCGTGATGATATCGCGTTGATCACCCAAGAGCATCCATTGGTACAAACGGGTCTAGACTTAATCACCTCATCTGAAACCGGTACGACAAGCGTTGCGGTACTGAAGAATAAGGCATTACCTGCTGGTACTGTGTTCTTAGAGCTTATTTACCTAGCCGATGCATCTGCACCTAAGTCAAGTCAGCTATACCGCTACTTACCACCAACACCTATTCGTGTGTTGCTAGATAAGAACGGTAATAACCTATCTGACAACGTGACTTACGAGAGCTTTAACAAGCAGTTGAGTGCGGTGAACCGTCATATCGCGAGTAAGCTAGTTAATGCCTCGCAAGCAATCTTGCATCCGTTATTCTCTAAAGCTGAAGCCTTTGCCAATGCAGAGCTACATACGCTTACTGAATGCGCACGTGAAAAGATGACTAGCCAGCTGTCAGGCGAGCTTGAGCGCTTAAAAGCACTTAAAGCGGTTAACCCTAACATTCGTGAGGAAGAACTTAGTCACTTAAGCGAGCAGATGGGTGAGCTAAACCGTTATTTAGACAGCAGCAAGCTACAGCTTGATGCAATTAGATTGGTATTAGTTAGCCACGCTTAATTAAGCTGATACAAATCGAAAAGCCCTGACTTGTCAGGGCTTTTTTATACCTGCTAAACGTATATACTGTTGCGCTTACCGTCATCTATGTCGTAGGTATAAAAGGTTGTTTGCCAAGATGAAGTTTTCTATTTTTTTATTCCAGCGCTTTGCTTTAATGACATTAAGTATGAGTGCATTTGCAGGGGCTATCTTCTACTCCACGAGCGCTTTCACTGCAGAGCTGACCACGGATAATTACCACTATTTACCAGCAAACGAAATCAAACAACTACAAGTTAATGGCCAAGAGATCCCTGCTTTACTCAGACCATGGCTAGGCAAAGCCAAACATGGGTTAGCGATCATCGTTCCTGACTTCTCTCAGCGCGCCGATGCGCCAGGCGCAGCAAACTATCTACGCCATCAACTCAACCATTCCGGTTGGGCAACGCTAGCATTAACTCCTGCGAGTTTAAGTCAGCCCGCTTATTTTGCGACTAAAGCTGATGAAATAACTAAAGCCGGTGAGCAAGAGCACACTCTGTTGGCTGACCAAGAAACACCAGATTATAGTGATGAAGAACTGGCTAAAATCCAGCAAAAGCAGCACGATTTTATGCTCAACTCCATGATGCAACTAGACAGTTTGGGCAAAGACTATAGTGGTAAACGAATGATTATCGCCTTTGGGGAGAGCGCTAATTTAGTTGCCGGATTACTTAAGGAAAACCGCCTTCCCTCGCCTAACGTATTTGTGGTCATCAATCCTTACAGTGATATCGACACAATCAATAAACAACTGGCTAAGAAACTAACCAGCTTAACCATGCCAGTGCTGGATCTACAATCAAGTGATGGCAGCAGTGAGTCACTTGCAACTCAACCTCAAAGGTTGAACTTAGCGCCTAAAAATGCTCCTAACCGCTATAGCCAGCAGATTTTAGCACTAGACCTATCACAGCCGATGTCTTGGGATAACACGCTTTATCTAATTAAAGGCTTTGCCGCTAGGATCAATAAAGCCTATCCGAATGGATAGGCTTCATATTACGAGCATGCAGCTAAGTCAGTTCAGCAACTACAGACTAATCTTTACTAAGCTTCAACGCACCAGCAATGAGCACAACAGTAATCCCCATATAAAGCAGCTCTAACATCGAAGTAGGCTTCATTTCAGTGAAGAAAGAAAACACCTTGATGATCAGCATCATTAGAATCACTTTACCAAGCTTACTCTTTAGCGAGTCAATACTACTAATAATCAAAATCTTACCGCCAGCATCGCTCTTACTCGCGCCTTTCAGATTATTAATAAACAGTTCATATAAACCAAATGCAAAAATAAGTAATACAGCACCTAATAAAAAGGTATCTAAGATCTCAACCACTACCATAACCAGATCATTACGTACAGCATGGCTGCCGCTGAATATATAGCCCATGATCAACTCAATCATATGCACGACATCTCTGAGCCCCATAGCAAAGACAACAAAAGCGGCAACGATGCAAGACAACACACCAAACATTACCGATAAACGGCTGCTCCAGAGAAAACGTTCAAAAAGTTCACGCATGAGTATCAGGGGTCCCATTAATTAAGTTTTAGTTGATATAGTAATAATCGCTAGCAAGATCAGAGTGCTGCTACCGATTTTTTAGAATGGAGCGGAGTGTAAAAGAAGCGCTGCCCAACCACATATAAATAACAAGCCTTTGTGACGCAGCTCACACTTTAACCGTTTCGCTTAAATTACCAACCAGATTGTCTTTTTTTATAAGATTTTTCAGCATTTTTAGCTTGGCGTATAGCCGCGATAACACGATTTTTTCCAAGTAATAAACGCACTTGATACCAAGACTCACGCCTGAGTAACTGCCTAATAGATGCGGACCAGTTTTTGTTAATGCTCGCTTTAATTGCTGCATTAGCATCTGGGGATGTTTGCGATAACTTAGTCGCGAGAGCCGTTGCTGCTGCCATCGGATCTTGCTCGATAGCCGTGATTAAATTAAGTCTTAAAGCTTGATCTGCAGATAAAATATCTGCAGACATAGTTAGCATAAGCGCCTGATCCTTTGGCATTAACTCCCTTAATCCGGCTAAACCTGCCATATCAGGTACCAGCCCCCATTTGGCTTCCATAATCGACATTTTGCAATCTGGGGAGGCGATTCTAAAGTCGGCTCCCAAAACAATCTGCATGCCACCGCCATAACAAATCCCTTCCATTACAGCGATAACTGGAACAGGTAATCGTCGCCAACCAATAGACACACGCTGTGCAAGATTTGCGTTGCCCGGCAGCCACTTAAATAATAGATTGACTGCGTCTAATGGCGAACTCATCACACTTTTTACGTCTAAACCTGAGCTAAAATTACCGCCTGCACCGAAAAGCACCACTGCAGTCAAAGATTTATCTTTGGCCAAGTTTTTTATGCAAAGGTCGATCTTCTTAAAAAGTTTATAATTCAGTGCATTATACTTTTTAGGTCGATTTAGACTTACATAAGCAATACCATTTTTTTGGGTTACAGCAACTAAATCATCAGTCATTTTCGCATCCTTTCTTGCCAAGTGGTCTGTCCAGATTGCAAGTTAACACATTTGGAATATTTGGTTAATACCTATAACATGTGCGGGATTAATGACGATCGTCATTTTACTGTCACAAAATATGCCTTTCTATTAGTTAGATGATAATTAATAATCGGGCCGTAGCGCGTCACCTTCTCATAAGGATGACGTCATGGAAGCTACCTAGAACGATCTCTTTTCGAAGGCATTAGCCAAGGATTCTCGACTGCAATTCATCTTAATGTATTGCAGCGGCGAGCTGCTGGTTAAAAATGGTGATAAGGACTTCAATGACCATGTAATTAAGCGCTAATTATATGGTCCTGAAAATAAAGAAATTGATGGATAATAGGAAAGAACAACAATAATGCCGCTCCCGATATTAATTTGTGATGATTCGGCGCTAGCCAGAAAACAGATGGCGCGCACGCTCCCTAAAGATTGGGATGTTGAGATCACATACGCTACCAATGGCCTCGAAGGAATAGAAGCAATTCGCGAAGGTAAAGGCGAAGTGGTGTTTCTGGACCTAAATATGCCAGTTATGGACGGTTACCAAGTTCTTGAAGCCATTCAAAGAGAAGATCTTCCCGCTCTGGTTATTGTGGTGTCTGGCGATATTCAAATTAAAGCTCATGAGCGAGTAAAAGGCCTAGGTGCACTCGACTTTATTCAAAAGCCTGTCAGTGCCGACGCCATTAGTCACATTTTACAAGAATACGGCATCTTAGAATTAGCGCTTGGTGGCTTAGAGCAACAAGCACCTATGATTGAAGTCGACCTACGTGATGCTTGCCAAGAAGTGGCTAACGTTGCCATGGGTCGCGCTGCAGACCTGCTAGCTAAACTCTTAAACGTTTTTGTTAAACTTCCTATTCCTAACGTCAATGTGCTCGAAGTCAGCGAGCTAACGATGACCCTTAAAGCCACCGAGGATTACGGTACCGTATCGGCACTTTGCCAAGGCTTTATTGGTGCAGGCGTTGCTGGTGAAGCGCTACTCTTGTTCCATGACTCATCATTTCAGGATATGGCTAAGCTGATGAAGCTTGAAAACCCTGAAGATGAAGAAACTGAACTAGAAGTGATGATCGATACAGCCAATGTGCTTATTGGCGCCTTTCTCAATGGGATCTCTGAACAACTTCATATGAAGTTTAGCCAGAGCCATCCAGTGATTTTAGGTAGGCACTGCAGTGTCAATCACCTGATCAGCGAGAACTCTGATAAATGGAGTCGTACACTGGCGATGGAGATCAACTACAGCATTGAGGATCACGATATTCAGTGCGATCTTTTGCTGCTATTTACAGAAGATTCTTTGCCTACACTCAACAACAAACTCGGCTACTTGCTAGATTAAAATGGATATTAGGATGGCAACAGATCAGAAAGCAGCAGACAACAGTGCGATGAACGAACTCCACTGGCTAATCGATATGGTACAGACCATAGAAGTAGGTTTAGTGGTACTCGATCGTGACTTTAACATTCAGCTGTGGAATGGTTTTATGGAAAACCACAGTGGTGTAAGCCCAAATTCAATTAAGGGTAAAAATCTGTTTGAACAGTTTGATTATCTACCTGCTAAATGGCTAAAACAAAAAATGGAGTCGGTCTACCTACTGGAAAACCGTGCTTTTATTAGCTGGGAACAACGACCTTTTATTTTCCAGTTTAAAAACTACCGTCCAATAACCGGTAGAGCGGACTTCATGTACCAAAATGTCACCTTATTGCCGTTATCATCGCTAACGGGTGAGATCACTCATATCAGCATGATTGTGTATGATGTAACTGATGTAGCTATCAATAAGCTCCAACTAAAATCAGCAAACGAACGCTTAGAATACCTGAGCCAAGTCGATGGATTAAGTCAGCTCTATAATCGCCGCCACTGGGAACACTGCTTACAAAAAGAGTTTGACCGCTATGCCCGCTATGGCAGTGAAACCAGCTTAGTTATGCTCGATATCGATCACTTTAAAGCAATAAACGACACCTATGGTCATCAGGCTGGTGACAGGGTCATTCAAAATGTATCACACATTATTAAAAAGTCACTGCGTGAAACCGATTGTGCTGGACGTTATGGCGGTGAAGAGTTTGGAGTGATACTCGCGAATACGCCTGCAGCTAATGCCTTGTTCTTTGCTGAGCGCTTACGTAAGAAGATTGAACAATCTGAGATTATGTATGAAGAGCAGTTGATTAAAGTGACTATCAGTTTGGGGATCTGCGATATAAAACCTGATATGACAGATAGTGATATTTGGTTAGCTCAAGCCGACCAGGCGCTATACCAAGCTAAAGAATCTGGCCGTAACTGCAGTGTGACTCAACAGTAGCCAACAGTATAATCCATATAAAAATGCCCATCTATTGATGGGCATTTTTATGAATATCAGACACTAGCAATTAGTATTAGTGTAGCGGCTCTTCGTCATCATATTCATCGTCATCTCTGACTTCTTCGCCATTTTCGTCGATGAAATATGTGCCCCAACCGTCGTAATCAATCTTTTGCTTAGCAGCAAGTGTGATCATTTTTTCACACGCTTCATCTAGCAAAGCTGTATCTAGCTGATGGCTTGCAACAGCATCAAAACAGTAGATCACTGAGCCATCTTCTAGCTCCATCTCTTCTGCATCATTGACTTCATAGCCAAGCTTAAATGCATCTACAGCCGCCTTTTCTAAACGATCAAAGTTGGTCGATGAAAAGTGATGCTCAATCGTATACTCGGCATCTGGTAATGAACCATCCGCAAGAATCGCTTCAACGATTTCACTGTTTTCTTGTTTCTGTTCGTTTAACTGACGTTCAATAGACATCGATGACTCCTCAAAAATTTCGCGACCGATTATACCGCTTTAGTCATTAATGCAGAAGCTTCTTGGTTCAACTGAGATAATTTTTCCGACATCATGCTATGAATTCGCTTAGAAAGCTCTTTCACCTGCGTTTTATCGATACCCGTTGTGTCAATTGGCTCCATCATTTCAATAATCACTACTCCGTTGTTCCAACGGTTTAGCTTAATATGACCTTGATTTGAAGCAAGCACTGGCACCATAGGAACTCCAGCTGCTATCGCAGTATAGAAGGCACCCGCTTTAAACGGTAATAAACCTTTACCGCGTGAACGCGTTCCCTCTGGGAAAATCCACACTGACAGGCATTTATCTTTAATCTTGCGCGCCGTAGCGGCCATGGTATCAAAAGCTTTGCTACGATTTTTACGATCAATCAGGATGTTACCCGACAACCAATAAATCTGCCCAAATAAAGGCATCCACGCTAGGCTCTTTTTACCTAAACTAACGGTTCCTTTTGGCACTGCAGCAGTATGAGTAAACATATCAAAGTTGTTTTGGTGATTAGCCAAAAACACACAAGGTTTACCCGTTTGCTTTTCCGAGTTACGCACAATAACTTTTATGCCTAACACTGGCGCCGCCCAAGAAAATACTTTGGCGAACATATGTACGTTATCGCGATGACGAGGACGTAAAATACAAGCTAAGCCACCAATAAAAAAGGCTAATATCAGCATAACTGACAGGATCAAACATCTAAGGATTAACAGCACAATAATCTCCCGCGATTTAATTGGCGCCAGTATAGCCACCAAGTAAGTGCGACTCAATATAAATACGACTTATGTCAATGAACATTAGTTTACACGTGTAGCCTGAATATAAGCCAAACAAACCTAATTCCGCGCAACTTTAGCCCAAGTGACTTAAATGAACTTTAAACACTTACAAATTTTGGGAGATTTTAGCGTAGTTCCTATCGACGCAAGGTCAGACCTGCGGCGGACTTTGCTTACTTATAGCGCCATGAGTCTTCACTGATTGCTTATTTAGACTCAAAATAAACCTAAAGCCGATGGCACTTAAAGCTAAAGTCGACACAATTGCGGCTCCGCTTGGCAAATCTAAACTCGCCGACAACACCAAACCTGCAATATAACCAACCAAACCAACTGCATAGGCCCAAAACAATTTATAGCGTCCATAAAAATGATTTACGGCCAATGCTGGGAGAATCAAGCTACTAAATACTAAATACACACCTACGAGCTCTACCGATAAGGTAATGACAATGGCAAAGATCAGATAAAAAGCGCGACCGCTAAGTAGCTCAGGCTTATAAATCAATGCCGCCAAAATCGCGATATAAAGACAAGCAGGTAAAATTAACTGGCTCCAACTCACCCATAAGATTTGCCCAGACATCAGCTCTTTGAGCATTTCTGCGCCATGGGGATCATTAGACAGTAATAACATAGCGGCCACAGCAGCAAGTACATAGAAGCAACCAATGATCGCCTCTAACTCATCAGCCATACGTTTGGATAACCAAGCAATAAAACCAGCACCTGCTATAGCAAATATTGCAGGCATCCACACATTTGAAAATGGCAAAGCTTCAATATCATGATTCAAATGACCAACGATGGCGCCCAATGCAGCAACTTGCGCAATGGCTAAATCGATAAAAATAATACCGCGCTTTAATACCTGTTGCCCAAGAACCACATGAGTCGATAGCACTAGGACGCCCGCTACAAAAGCAGGAAACAAGATAGACAGCAGATCGAGATCAAACATAACTAGACTCTTATCAAAATGAAGAAAACCAGGACGAAGCCCGTCCATTGGCTCCGTCCTAGGGGCATGTAATCTGACATTTAAGGCCAGATTACATGAGTAGCAAAAGCTAGTTTTTAGCGCTCAACAGCATATCGATTGCACTATCATATAGGCTAAATAGATCAACGCTCTGATCGTTTCCTCCTACAGACATTGGCAATACCAACACAGGTAGATCTGAGCGCTCAGCTAGCCACTCTGCACCACGTTCACTTTGATACGAGGCGATGACAATCGCTAAAATATCTCCTTGCTTAGTCCGGCTCAATAAGCTGGCTAAATGTGAGCTGCTTGGTGGGATCCCAGGCTTTGGCTCTAGATCAGCAACTTGCTCTATGCCTATCCAATTAAAGAGATATTTAAAGCTAGAATGATACGCAATCACCTTGCTACCTTGTAGCGGCTTAGCTTTCGCTTCCCAGTTAGGGATCGCTGCTTGCCAACGCTGACTAAAGCTTACCAAAGCCGCTTCATATTCAGATTCAGCTTGTGGATCTAACTGGATCATCTTATTTGTTAGCGCCTTAGCAACATCTAACATGCGAACCGGATCGAAGTGTAGATGCGGGTTACCCTTTGCGTGTACATCACCCATAGAGCGGTCAACTGAAGTTAATTGATCTAACGTTTCAATTTGCTCTGCTGCAAAAAATAAACCTTGGTCGGTTGAGCGCACTTTAGCGTTAGCAGACTTCATCTGTAACATTGGCAACCAACCCACCTCTAAGTCTGCACCCGCACAAATAGCTAGATCCGCTTGGCGCATCTTAGCAATAAGACTCGGACGAGCCTGGACTTGATGCGGATCTTGCATCGCAGTAGTAGCCGAATAGATCTTCGCATCAGGAGCCAACTCTTTTGCCAATGCCGCATATTCCGGTTCACAAGCAAAAATGTTTAACTCGGCTGCGGCGTTATTAGCCACGCCCATGGTTAACGCTAATGTTAACGCCTTAACGCCTTTTGATAAAAACTGCTTAGAATTGATGCGCACCGTGAGCCCCCAGAGTCATGACATATTGTAGAGTGATGATGTTGTCATCTTCGAAGCCATCAAAGTTCGTACCCTGCTGATTGGTGTATTGCAGACGCACAGTAGAAAAGTGACTGTGGTGCCAAGCAAGACTCACTTCAGTCTCTTTCAACTTTTGTGGATCAAAATGATCGCCATGCATCATTTGGGTATCAACTTGACCATAGCGAACACCTGCAGACCAATGTGGTGAGAACTGATAAACACTGCTTAAGTACCAACCGTCTTGGTAATCTTTACCCTCTTCATCATGGCCATGTTCTTCATGTTCATCATGGTGCTCTTCCAGTGGCTGAAAGTCTGTCACACGAAAATATTCACCGCTTAAGGTTAGGTGTTGGTATTTGTAATTACCATTAGGTGCCCACTTATAAACAAAGTCAGCTACATAGGTATTTTCACCTGTGTACTGTGCACTGTGACTATGGTCGTGACCATGATCTTCATGGCCTTCTGGCTCAGAATGATCGTGCTCATCTGCAGTCATTCGGCCATTTTCGTTACGCAAGTAACTTAAGCCTGCCTGCCATGAACCATTATCACCTACATCACCACCTAGCTTAGTAAATGCGGTATACACGCCAATATTTTCATAATCGCGCTCACCGTGCTCATCTGCTGCACGCATGTTGTCACCTTTAAAGGCTTCTACACCCATGGTCCAATATAGATCCGTTGGTGCGACATAGCTAAAACGCACACCATCATCAAAGTAATGGCTACCTAAAAAGGCACGGTATGCTGCAGGGCGGTCTGAAAATGAGTCTGTATGTACATGTTGGTTATTTAGGTAACCAATATCTGACAAGAAACGACCGGCACGTATAGACAACCCACCAGGCATGGCTAAAGTTTGAATAAAGGCTTCTTCTAATCCAATCTCAGTTTCACCATCATGCATCTCCACAACAGCAGTTAACTTACCGTAAAACATGTCATCAATATTGGCACTTAACGCAAGTTCAGTATGGCCTAGACCAAATCCTTCAACTCGTTCTGACATCGGTCGTTCACCACTTTGATAGTAGCCATCTAACACCGCACTAATTGCCGGGTTAGTTAATGTAGGATCACTCGCTAACGCCTGAGTTGAAATAAGTGCGCACGCCGCTGCTACGCCAGAAAGACGCATAGTTGAAATAGTCATTTTTTTCTCCGAAATACAGCTAAGCCTTCCCCATGGGAATACTTTAAAAAATTCTTAATTATTGTTTGGTATGAAGAGTTACGCTGATGCTGGAGGGGCGCGGCTATTGAAAAAACTCACATGACGTGAGTAAGACGTTGGGAGGATGTACTCTTGTCTCTCAACTTCCTGACGCTCAATAGCAATGGTTAAATCACAACTAGGCAACAGGTTATTGACCTGGTGTTGGTGATAACACAGAGTACAATGGTTTTTAGCGCCATCGTCCAAATGACTCAGACTATGAGCGGACGCTGCAAATGACAGGCACAGGAATACGGCTAGAAGCCCCATTACCAGTTTCTGCTTTACGCTACTCATTCGAATCACAGTGTTAACCTTATGTGTTAAAACGTCGACAAGTGTATTGGGCTGACAAATGAAGTCAAGTCCTGATCGTGTTAAAGCATCGACTCAAAGCGTTACAAAGTGTTTGTGATTAGGATCACTGAAACTTGAATGGCATTTAATACTGACTTAAGCTCTAAACACTAATATTGCTAGCATGAACAGGTATCATAGCGATATTTGACAAGAGTTTATCTATTAAAAGGCGCAATTATCATGCTTGAATTTATTCGCTCAAACCTAAAGCTTATCATCATGACTACGCTGTTTTTTGTTGCAATACTGGGTGGAATTTATTACGTAGAAGCAGCACTTGAAGCCCAAGTTCAAGTTATTGATTAAGCTAATAGTTTAATTCTCTGATGGCCCTATGCCATCAGAGATTGTATTACCTGAAAGTTATCTGAGTACCACTCACAGACTAAGCTTGCTTACATAAATCTAAGCCATGCTAAACGCTAACTTGCAGGCTTTACTGCATTTCAAAACTTAACTCACCAGAACTACCAGCCAAAAACACTAACCAATAAGCTTTAGTCGCGGTATTTTTTTAAATGCTCGCTATTATCGACAATTTCAACTTCTGGTGCTTGGGTCACTTTCAAGTTATCCACTAAGTGAACAACCAGCATCAACATAGAAGAGAAGATAGCGACTGGCACACCAACAGTTCTAGCACCCTCATCAAAGTAGCTCCACGCAAATAAAATCACCGCGGCATAAAAGCTGATAATTTTAACCCAAGATAACATGACACTTTTGCCTAACCACGCCTGACAAAAAGGACATTCAATCTCAGTACTCAAGCCTTTGCCTCTTTGGTTTTCAATTTTATCTATCGCAAATGATTTAGAACAATGGGCACATATCACTAGAGATCTCTCTTTTCAGCTTTATAAAAATGTTGGGACCCAATAGCGGGGCGCAAAAGTTTAGCAGATTTAGCAGGCTATTCACGCTTTTGTTTCTCGGTTTAGCAATAACAAATCGACAGTTTTCAAAAGCCGTAATATTATTACTAGATCCTGGGAACTAACGGAAACACCAAATGCAAAATTTGCTCCCCAAACTTTTACTTATTATTTTGTGCTTTTGCTCTTTTGCATCATCAGCAGAGAATACTGAGTTAGCGAATAACCTGAATAAAATACAGTCATTAATTGATAATGACGTTAAAGCGCTGCCTAGCACAAAAGGCGAAATTAAGAACTTTCTTGAGTACCGTATTGGTCGCAATGCGAGCTTGCTGCAAGAAACCCTAAAAGAGCAAATGGATACAACAAATCCAGATATTGCTTTTTTAAAGCCATACATTGTTAAACAACTTGCCTTTACTAATGCTGTAGAAGCTTATTTTGCCAAGCAAAAAGCAGAGTTAATGGGTGAAGCGGGACCAGGTAGCGATCGCAAGATCATGCTTGGTTTAATGCAGATCCAGCGTGAGCAAGACAAATTATTCACTTCAGAACACGAACTACTAACCTGGGCAAAAACTGCTGGGATCAATGTAGACGCTGAAACCCAAGCTTTTATTGCGGCACTAACTTCTCGTGCAGATGACTTAAATAGCTTTGTTTACTATAACCAAGAACGTCTAAGCCAAGCTGTGGCCGATGTGCAAATTGCTGGCGCTGATGTTAGCGCAGATCAAAAGTCTTTAGTTGTTGAACTTAAAGAGCGTTTAGATCAAAGCTCAAGCAGCCTAAACTCAACTATTGAGATCTTAGACGCTTACGGTCAAAACACAGCCCTTTACAAGCAAACATTGTTTAGTGTGTCAGGTGATATCACCCAAGACGTATTAAACTTTGACGTTGCAAGTAACTTGCTGACTGAATGGATGACGATTGCTAAAACGCAGGCTATGGAAAATGGCGCAGGTATTATGTTCAAGCTGATCATTTTCTGCTTGATCTTATTCCTTTCAAGCTTGATTGGTAAAGTCGCCAAGCGCGTAGTTCAAAAGGCTGTAAGTAACTCTAAGCTTAAATTTAGCATGCTGTTACAAGACTTCTTTATCTCGCTATCTGGCAAAGTGGTATTCGCACTTGGTCTGTTGATTGCCTTATCGCAGCTTGGTTTTGAACTTGCACCGTTACTAGCCGGTTTCGGTATTGCCGGTGTGATCATTGGTTTTGCATTGCAAGATACACTATCTAACTTCGCATCTGGCATGATGATTTTAGTCTACCGTCCATTCGACGTTGGCGATCTGATCAATGCAGGTGGTGTTACAGGGCGTGTAAGCCACATGAGCTTAGTTTCAACCACAATTAAGACTCTGGATAACCAAAGACTGATTGTGCCAAACAACAAGATTTGGGGCGATACAATCAACAACATCACTGTTGAGCATCAACGTCGTGTGGATCTGACTTTTGGTATTGGTTATGGCGATGATATCGAGCACGCTGAAAAAGTGTTACGTGATATCGTAATGGCGCATCCATTAGTGCTAAAAGATCCGGAGCCAACTATCAAGCTTCACACGCTTGGTGAATCTTCTGTCGACTTTATCGTTCGCCCTTGGACTAAGCCTGAAGATTATTGGGATGTTTACTGGGATATTACTCGTACCGTTAAAATGCGCTTTGACGCTGAAGGTATTAGTATTCCGTTCCCACAGCGCGATGTACATATTTACCAAACAGCACTAGAAAAGTAATTCTAGGCTAACAAAAAAGCCCCGAAAACTTAGGTTGTCGGGGCTTTTTTGTATCAGTGTCTATCCCAGCTAAGCTAGGCCAACAATATCGCCGTTATCGTTAATATCAATGTTTAAATAACCAGGCTTGATTCCCAATCCCGGCATAGTCATCACCTGCCCGACTAAAGCAGTAACAAAACCCGCACCAGCGTTTAATCTTAGCTCGGTGATCGGTAATTCAAAGTCTGTAGGGATCCCTTTAATATCAGGATCATGACTAATCGACATCGGGGTTTTAGCAACACAAATTGGTAGAGCACTATAGTTATGCTCAGTTAACCAAGCTAGCTGTGACTTAGCTTTATCAGACAATGTCACACCTGATGCACCATAACCGACTTCGGCTAATGTCATAAGCTTAGCTTCTAAGCTCGACTCATTGTTATAAAGCAATTTAAAGTCAGATGCGGTTTCGGTAGCTCGGTAAACCAAATCAGCCAGCTTAGCAGCACCTTCAGCACCTTTAGCAAACGCTTCACTGACTTCACAGCCAAACGCCTTTGTTTGCCCTATACGCTGAGTTAGCCACTCAAGTTCGGCATCGGTATCTGTTGGGAAGCGGTTAATCGCCACAACAACAGGTGCGCCATACTGGCTGACATTGTTAATATGCCACTCTAAATTCGCAAAACCAGCCTCTAGTCTTGCACTATCTGCTTGGTTAATGTCATTTGTAGACTCAATGCCGCTATTGGCTTTTAGCGCCTTTAACGTTACAACCACAACTGCCGCACTAGGGGAATAACCCGATTCTCTAACTTTGATATTACTGAACTTCTCAAAGCCCATATCAGAGCCAAACCCAGCTTCTGTAACTACAACATCAGCCAATTTGGCAGCGATGGTATCGGCAATTATTGACGAGTTACCATGAGCAATGTTGGCAAAAGGCCCTGCATGAATAAAGCACGGGTCACCAGAGAGAGTTTGCATTAGCGTCGGTTCGATCGCATCAGCCATAATCACAGTCATCGCGCCTGCGACACCTAGATCTTCAGCGGTGATCGGCTCACCTTGTGTATTAAGTGCCAATACTAAACGGCCGATACGTAATCGTAGATCGTGAAGATCTCGACTTAACGCCAAGATCGCCATCAATTCTGATGCTGCAGTAATATCAAAACCGGAATCATGAACCGGCCCATTAAATGCGCCATAGCCGACTTTAATTTCTCTAAGACTGCGCTCATTATGATCAACTACACGACGCCAAAGAATATTATTAGCGTCGATATTTAACGCTGCTAAGCCAGACTCTTGGGTGAAAGTCTCGGCACCTAAACGATGCTCATGGAACAAACGAGCATCAATTGCTGCTGCTGCCAAGTTATGAGCACTGCTCACAGCATGAATGTCACCAGTGAGGTGTAAATTAAGTTCTTCCATTGGTACTACTTGAGCAAAACCGCCACCAGCAGCGCCCCCTTTAGTACCAAAAACCGGACCAAGACTCGGCTGACGAATACAAGCACATGCTTTAACACCGTTATAATTTAACGCCTGTGTTAAACCGATAGTGGTTACTGTTTTACCCTCACCAAAAGGAGTTGGTGTTACCGCCGTAACAATCACTAGCTTGGCATTTTTTTTATCGGCAAGCCGCTTAGCCACATTTAACGATACTTTGGCTTTATTAGCGCCATGTAAAGAGAGTTCGTCTGGCTTTAAGCCTAACTCGGTAGCAATTTGGACTATGGGTAAACAAGCATGTTGGCGCGAAATTTCAATATCTGACAGCATTCGAATGGTTCCACGTTCTGTTTTTATGTAGGGTAGGCTTTTCGGGGGCAATATAGTTGATCTCCCTCATAGGTTAAATAGTCAGCTAACGCTATTTTAGCGTTTTGGAATCTACGTCAACAAAGTCAGTAAGGAAACACCATGCAACAAAGCATAATGCCGCTATCGGATTTTATCGCGGGCTTTTGGCGAACCGCCGATTGGGACATGAATCCCCAGCAACGCTTAGCATTGATCCAAGGTTATTTAGAGCTTGGGGTTTACACTATGGATCATGCCGATATTTATGGTGGCTACCAATGTGAAAGCTTATTCGGTGAAGCCTTGGCATTAGCTCCTGCGCTGCGCGATAAAATACAGATAGTCAGTAAGTGTGGCATCTGTTTAGCCACAGATAACAATCCCAATGTTTACCTTAATCACTACAACACCACTACAGAACATATTGTCGCGAGCGCTGAAACATCGCTTAAAAGGCTAAAGACTGATTACCTAGACTTATTGCTTATTCACCGACCTGATCCTCTTATGGATGCTGATGCCGTTGCTGCCGCTTTTAACCAGTTGCAACAAGATGGCAAGGTACGACACTTTGGTGTATCTAACTTTACACCACAGCAATTTGATCTGCTGCAGTCACGAGTCGATCAAAAATTAGTTTGTAACCAAGTGGAAATATCGCCGAGTAATATGAGTGCACTGCATGACGGTACGCTCGATCATTGCCAGCAACATCAACTAGCACCAATGGCTTGGTCATGTTTAGGTGGTGGTAATATATTTACAGCCAAGGATCCACAATCACTTAGACTGCGCGCAACCTTAGCTACAATAGCCGATGAAATTGGCGCCGAGAATATAAGCCAAGTCATTTATGCTTGGGTTCGTGCCTTACCAAGTAAGCCTCACCCTATTATTGGGAGTGGTAATATTGAACGCATCATCTCAGCGGTGAAAGCACGTGAGCTTAGCTTAACTCGTCAACAGTGGTTTAGTATTTGGCAAGCATCGACAGGTCACGGTGTCCCTTAAAATTACAGTTAACACTTACTGCTAAATTTAGATCAAAAAAGGCGCTAATAGCGCCTTTCCTTAACTCATTTGACCCTAAGCCACTTTAAAGATAAGTGATCTCGCCACTCAAATGTGGTCGTCGACCTTTTTGATCTCTCAGCTCAAACACGGTTTTATCTTCAAGTTGGTCAGCAGCAAAGGTCACATTGCTTGGCATAAATAATGGCAGTTTAAAAGCAACATCAATTTTACATGGTTTGTCGCTAATGCTCGGCATTAGCTGTGCAATACAGCGTCCTTTCGACCACATGCCATGAGCAAGTACACGATCAAAGCCAAAGCGCTTCGACATCACTGGATGTAAATGGATCAGGTTATAGTCACCAGAAGCCTTAGCATAACGGCGCCCCAAATCTTCAGCTAAGCTCCAACTTACAGGCTCTTCCCATGCCATATCAGTGCCTTTAGGTGGGCGCACTCGCTTAGTTTTCCCTTCGATACGGTAAAGATAAGTCGATAACGACTCCCACACTAACTCACCTTCAACATAAGCTTTAGAAACAAGTTCAAATTCCAAGCCAGAGTCTGTCATACGGCTAGTGGTTAACGCACATTGAATATCGAACTTCTCATCCACTTGGCAACTACGGTACATGGTGATGCTGTTCTTTAAATGGATCATTCCTAGCAATGGGAATGTTATTGCCTCATGGGTAAAAATCACCGCGTGCAACCTAAACGCCATTACATATAAGTAAGTTGGCGGAAGAGTTTTGCCATCAAACTCAAAGCCACACACTTTAGCGTACTGAGTCACTTTATCAGCCGTTAGCGTCACATTCGGGCTGGTGATCTTAATCATTGGCAGCGGCAGTTCATCCCAGCCAGGCTTACGCCCAAAAAATATTTTGCGATAAAGCGTAAATAGTGACGGCAACGCCTTTAAATCGATACTGTATTCTTTATTCAAACCAATAAGACCCTTCAAAATAACACGGGAAACAAAAATTAAGCGGCGTATTATACATCAAAACCCGCAAACCCGATAATCGCACTATCACAAGATGACCTTTTAACCTCTATAGGCAAGACTGCTTCCAGCAATTTTTAGCTTTTATTCCAAAAGGTTGCAAATAATATTGCACACTCTTTTGTCCCACTAAATGGCCTGCGCCAACGACCACAAATAGAGGCTTAGCCGTAGAGGATGATTGCATTAAATCGATAATCCCTTGAGCCATGGTTTCATTACGCCCCCACAGCATCTTCTCAACCATTTGCGTTTCGCCATTACGCAACATCTCACCTTCCATTAAATCGGCAAGCTCTGCTTCATTGCCGCTGCGCCACGCAGTTATTAACTTCAGCATATCTGAATCTGGTGCTTCAATAGCTTCAGTTACCATTTGCCATTGAGTCTTAGTATCAAAAGACGCCAATAGTTTAAATTGAAACTCGGTGCTTTCTAGTTCGTACACTGGCTTAGAGCCTGCTTGGCTAACCAGTACAGCGTCAATACCATATTCTCCGCTGTAGCCTAGAGCAGCGTACCGCCCAACACTGAGCTGCATCGACTGCAACCAAGGCGCATAATTCTCTAATGCAGCGCACTGTCGTTGTTTATCTTGGCAATAAGCTGTCATGACATTTTTAGTTTGCTGATCCATTGCGAGTTTGCCCGTACCATACTTGGCAAGTAACTCAGCCACGTTAGCACCTCTTACGTCAGCTTCAACAACCAAACCTGCCGATTGCGTAAAAGCACGCTCAATAGGTTTAGGCAATGGATAAAAGCTGGCATCCCCAACATGAATTGAACCTAGCAAATATGCGGTTTGTCCTAGGTAATCTATTTGATAAAAAGGAGGTTTATCGTTTGGCGCAGCACTCACCGCCATAGAAATTGAAATTAAGCTTAACCAAACTAAACTGAATAAACGCCTAACGGCACTTGTTGCTATCATCCTCGCCCCTTATAATTCAGCAAAATTTCTATTTGAGAGGCTGTTATGCCACACACACAGGTTATTGAGCAACTAAAAGCCAGTTTGCAAACCGCCTACCGCCAAGCTATTGATGCAGACACTAGACTCGACGAGCTTAAAAAAGCTGGTCACGTGAAATTTGATACTATTTTTCAAGAGTCTGAAGGCTTTACCACGAAGAGCAATCGCTTCACGCCATACGTGCAAGAGCTTGCTATTGATATGGAAAGCTTTACTCAAGATCCAGAGTCACTTGCTGCTGCATTAGAAAGTTATATTCCTAAGCTTGGTTTATTACTGCAAACCATGCAGGCATTTAAATCTAACGCTAAGTAATACCAATTCAGTACAAAGATATAGTCCTCAGCGAGAGTTTAGCAGCTTTGAAACAAGGCAAAGAGCATAACTGAACTAAGGTTAAGCTCGTTAACACGGCGTCATAGTCGCTAAAACTCGCCAGTCGGCGTGTTTTTAGCTACCGACTTCAATCGTTGAAGACGCTTTTCAAAGGGATAACCATTCTTTCAGCTATTCCGCTTGAATTTAGTTTGTAAAAATCCCTCTGAGCAAACCAACGTTTTGTAATGAACGATATTATATTCTATATATCAATCCGTTATATGTGTAACGGATTGATATCTGTCATCTAACTGTCACACCTGTGTCATAGAATTTTCGGCCTCACTCATATTTGGTTGGAAATAATGCCCGCTATCAATCTTGCTCTTGAACTCGACAAAATCATCGATAAGGAAAGAATTAAAGCGGTTTTCCAGCCCATTTGTAATATCTCAACTCATCAAATTCATGGCTTTGAAGCACTCAGCCGTGGCCCTGAGCATAGTCCACTGTTTTCACCTGTTCCATTATTTAAGACAGCCGCTTATGAAGGACGTTTATCTGAACTAGAAAACTTGTGTCGACGGATCTCGATTCAACAGTTCAAAAATACCCAATTACCCGGCAAATTATTCTTAAATATTTCACCTAAAGCATTACTAGAACCTAATCATGCCAAGGGGCTGACCCTAAGCTTAGTGCAAGAACTGGGATTACAACCATCTCAAGTGGTCATTGAACTATCTGAACAATATCCAGCTGATGACATTGACCTATTAAAATCATGTTTAAATCACTACCGAAGCCAAGGCTTCTTAACGGCTATTGATGACTTGGGTGCAGGATATTCAGGCTTACGTTTATGGTCTGAGCTCGCTCCAGATTATGTAAAAATCGACCGCCATTTTATAGAATCAATTGATACTTCATCGGTAAAGCAGGAATTTGTTCGCTCAATCATTGCTCTATGCCAAAACCTAAGCTGCAAAGTCATTGCTGAAGGGATAGAAACACAGGCTGAATTGGCGGTTCTTAAGCAATTAGGCATTATCTATTGCCAAGGTTTTTTACTGGGTCGACCAAAAACCTCTCCTGACCGACATATTCCTTTTAGCCCTATCCTTGACCCCGTTAGCCCTAGAGTTCGCTTTGCCGAGTCAGCAGAAAGCCTATGCACTAAAGCCATAACTTGCCAATTTGATAGCAAGCTTAAGTTGATAGGAGACATATTTAATCAGCATCCTAATCTACAGGCCATTGTAGTGATGCGTAATGATGCAGTGATAGGTATGGTATTAAGAAGCCAAGTAATTGAATTATTTAGCACACCCTATGGCCGCGCTCTTCATGAGCACAGAGCGGTAAATGAAGTCATCACTGCTGAACTTATTCGCATTGAAGCCGATATGCCTATTTCACAAGTGAGCCTGCGACTCACCGATGATTCAACCGACCTTGTCGTGCAGCAATTTATTATCTTAAAACATGGTCAACTATTAGGCATTGGCCACACCAAAGATCTATTGGCAAAAATTACCGAACAAAAGATTGCGGTCGCACGCCACGCAAATCCCTTAACTGGGCTAGCAGGAAATATTCCGATTCAAGAAGAACTACAACGATTACGGCTACAAAAAAAGCCCTTTTACCTCGCCTATTTCGATTTGTCGCACTTTAAACCTTATAACGATATTTACGGGTTCTGCCGTGGCGATGAAGTGATAATGGAAGTTTCTCGTTTACTGCAACGTCAGCAAAGTAGTGACAACTTTATTGGTCATGTTGGCGGAGATGATTTTGTCATCATCAGTACCAGCACGGAAATAACCCAGCAAGCAGAGCAAGTGATTGCCGATTTTGAAACCAATAAATCACTGTTCTATTCGAAAAAACATTGGCAAGAGAAACAAATGCTAGCGGAAGATAGGAAGGGAGTGCATTGTTATCATGAGCTTATCTCTCTCAGCGCCGGCATATTGCCGCCAGAAATCACCATAAATTGTAATGAGCACCAATTATCACTCTACAGTGCCAAAGCAAAAAAACAGGCTAAGCAAGCGTCAAACTCACTTAGCCTGTTTCAGCTAGAGACTAGTCATGTGGCCTAAATCGCAGCACTTATAGCTTTGGTGCAACCGTCTTTTTAAGCCAAGATGTCAGCAATGCGTTTTCATAGCGATATGGTTTATCATTCATTTTATTAATTGAATACATAAAGCCCATATCAGTCAGCTTTTCATCTCCTGCCATTATCACCTTATCGCCTTCAAGCACTTTATAGCTGAAGGTAATACGTGGCGGATAAATATCTTTTACTACTCGTAAATCATTTGGCGTAGCACCAAATGTAGGCCTAACATCGCCAGCCAAATCTAAGTCTGTCACCACCAACTCAAGTTTCTGCTCAGGTTCAAGAATACGACTGGCTTCTTTATTTAAGTTTTTAGTTATTTGGTCAAAAGTGCGCTTTTCAAAGCGAGACTGGATATCACTGGCGGCTCGAATATCACGAAAACTACTGGGATCTTGCCACTCAACTTTAACAACACCGCTTTCGGTAACAGGGTTTTCAACTACGTCATCAGCTGCCCAAACAGCGCTAGATGCGAATATGCTCGCAACTAAAATATGTTTTCTTTTCATCAGTGCCTCCACCGCTTAACATCACCGTCATTAACTCATTAACTCATTAACTCATTAACTCATTAACTCATTAACTCATTAACTCATTAACTCATTAAACTGTACAATACTAAACCTGTATCATTGCTTAATTTAAAGTTTGTTTCGACAAGTTATACCGTTAAATAATCAATAAATCCTAATATAAGTAGACCATACAATAGCCGAACTAGTTGCATCAAATTGCATCAATATTCTATCTAGATCTCGTACTCACCTTTAGATTTGCTTTCTCAAACTCAGGCTTTAAGCTAAAACAATAGTCCTATTGTCGTTAAAGTTACCTATCATGCAAAAGTTCATTCCTGTTCTGTTTGTCAGCCTACTCTTTGTCGGTCTCGCCGCTGCAATTTATAGTATTCAACAGTCAGAGACCTCTTCAGGGCCAGAGACTTGGTCAGCATTTATCTATAAAAATGGTTATAACTCTGGCAAGTATGAGATGAAGCATGACTTTACTGATTACCCCAGTTGCAAAACGTACGCACAACAAGAGTCAGCTAAGTTTGATGGTGTAACCTGGGAATGTGGCCTGAACTGTCGATTCGACTCTATGCGCCAAGGTTTTCATTGCGAAACCATGGTCAACGATTGATAGTTCATTACAGCCAATGACTAAAGCCTCTGTAAGCCCATAGATATCAAACGCTCATGCCAAACTATTCTGGTTGATCACATAAGTTAACCGCTAGCGTTAATCTAATGCTTCACAAGCTAGATTCAAGCTAACCTCTAACCCCACCCCGCCCTGTCGATTTTTTGTTCAGCTTTGATACAAGTTGTATCCGTTAATATAGCCTCCAAGTTAACAAGCACCTGATTGAAGTGTGCATTAGCCTACTCAACAAGCGTTAAAGAGTCCGCTAATAGCCAACACATCAAAAATGTCATTGATTTAATTGTTTGGAGTTTACTATGCACAATTCAACTATTACCCGCATTCCATTTTCAGGTCGAATGGCTATTGTGGCGCTACTTGTAAGTACTTTTGTTTTTATCGGCCAAGCCAATGCTGAAGAATTTACAGCTAAAGAAAAAGCGGCGATTGCGGAACACCACGAAATTATAGATAGGCAGCTTACTAAATCTGAACAATCTATTGAGTCAGACCTGCAGTCAGAGTTTGATCAACAAATAGAAGAATCTGAGCAAGAATTTATGCAACTTGCGTGTACAGCACACGGCTTAGAGTTTGATGAAACTACCGAGGTGTGCTTTGAATAAAGCCAATATCAACAACCGTAAAGATACAAAAAACGAGGCTAATGCCTCGTTTTTATTCGCTCTTGTCTAACGCTTTATTTTAGAAAGGGAAAGCTGCACTGAGTAGCGGATATGTCGCTTTTAGCTGCTTCTTCTTATGAGAAAACTTTTTGCCTGCAGGTGTAGCCTGACCAGAAGGCACATAAGGTAACTCATCGTCTCCACGCTCTTCATATAGCTGGCCAGCGATTAAATCGTACTCATCAAGAAACGGATACGCATAACCATCTTTTTCAGGCCAAAGCTCAAGCTTGCCTAGCTCATCAGGTGATTCGACGACTTTATCGTACCAGTCTTGACCTAATGAAATTAAGAAACAGCGAAACTCTGCAAAGGCATATTCTGAATCACAACCAGTGACTATATAAGCCGCGCCCCAAACAGACCAAGAGTATGTTCGACGCATCTGCTGCCCAAATATTTTATCAAAATCGCGCAACTCTTCATTGCTTAACGGACTTAGCTTTTGCTTTAAAGCTTCAGCAAGTTCAGTTTGATCTTGTTGTGGGGATGTTCGGGTTACTAATTCCCAAAACTCAGACTCTGTCATCGGATCCTCTAATCGTACGGTTTTATTGGCGCTATTCTAACGTATTAGTCAGCTCTATAGCTAAACAATATCAATTAGTCAGTTTAAGCACTTAATACTGATGTAGACGTAACTACTGGTTTTTTTTACACTCCACATCACACTTTTATATAAAGCGGCGTTAAGTACCTCATGAGCAAACCACATCCACTGTTAGCTATCTTTATGTTTATTTATGCTTTACTAGCAGTTGCCGCGCTTTGGCGCACATTTACCATGCAGACCTTCGATCTACTCACCTTAGGTGTCTTTCCGGTTCTTTATGGGTTAATCACTCGTCAATTTTGGGCTGCAGTGGTACTAAAAATCTACTTAGCAATCCAAACGGTGGCACTGTTAGCACTAGCAACGGCTGCCGTTATCGCCTATCAAATCACTCCTGAAGATGTAAAAGTGATTTATCAAGGCCGAAATATCCCTATTAGTGGCATTGTCGTTACCGCGGTTATTGTAATGAGCTTTCAATATTGGATCGCCTTTAGTCACAAGACTCGAGAATACTTAAACAGCAAAACCACTAGTAACATTAACTAGATAGCCTCTATTTATCTCACCACTAAAGTCCGTGCCGCTAACTTGATAAGCAGCACGGCTTAACGTACCGTAGCGCCATAACAATACTTATAAAACGGTAATATATTTATGAGCCATTTACAGCCCAGCGAATTGTCCATCCTATTGGTAGAGCCCTCAGATACGCAACGAAAGATTATTTGCCAACGCCTAGAGCAAGAAGGTGTAAAGCTTATTCAGACAGCGACAAATCTTGCAGAAGCCATGCAAATAATTAATCGCCACCAACCAGACTTAGTTGCTAGCGCCATGCATTATGCCGACGGCACTGCTTTAGAGTTGCTACAGCAAATCAAGTCATCAGCTCACTTCAGCGATATCCAATTTATGCTAGTTTCAAGCGAATGCCGCCGTGAGCAGCTGGAACAATTTAGACAATCGGGTGTAGTAGCTATTTTACCGAAGCCTTTTAGCGCAGAACATTTGGGGAAAGCGCTCAATGCCACCATTGATCTGCTAACCCACGATGAGTTGGATCTAACCCACTTTGATGTGCAAGATCTACGAGTCTTAGTGGTTGATGACAGCAAGATGGCGCGTAATATTATTAAGCGCACCATTACTAATTTGGGACTGCGCATGATCACCGAGGCACAGGACGGCCAGCAAGCGATTGAGCTCATGCAGCAACAGATGTTCGACTTAGTGATCACAGACTACAACATGCCCAGTGTTGATGGCTTAGCCCTGACTCAGTTTATCCGTAACGATAGTCAACAATCGCATATTCCGATTTTAATGGTGTCATCAGAAGCCAATGAAACTCATTTGAGCAATGTCTCACAAGCGGGCGTCAATGCGCTATGCGACAAGCCGTTTGAGCCAAATGTGGTGAAACAGATCCTTTATCAGCTGTTAGAAGAGTAAAAAATTGAGAAATCGCCCCTATTTTTGACTTTAATGCCCATTTCATAGGGTTAAAGCGCTTTTCAAATGCAAAAGCTTGTGGCATGTTACATAACGCTACTAACAATTAAATCTACGGAAAGAAGAGACTATTCAAATGAATAAGACTGAACTTGTTGCAAAAATGGCTGAATCTGCAGAACTGACTAAAGCTGAAGCCGCGCGTGCATTAAAATCTTTTGAAGAAACTGTTGCAGAAGCAATGAAGAATGGAGACAAGATCTCTATCGTTGGTTTTGGTTCTTTTGAAACTACACAACGCGCAGCCCGTACAGGTCGTAACCCACAGACTGGTAAAGAAATCCAGATCCCTGCGGCTACAGTACCTAAGTTTAAAGCAGGTAAGACGCTTAAAGATAGCGTTAACTAAATCACTGTTTCTACAGTTGATAACTAAACCTCCCATACGGAGGTTTTTTTATATCTGTTAATTCTGCCCTATCTCGGTGCTCATTGCCCTAGTTTGAATCAATTCACTTTCCCCTCAAGCTCAATAACATTGTAAGCAACTGTTTTAATTAAAAGTTATTTTTGGCTCAGAGTTTGCTACTTAATTAGTCACTATAAAAAGCAGTAAATATTGCAATAAGGGGAATGAGATGAACAAGCAACTAATCAAAACCACAGCTATTTTACTTACATCAATGTTAGCAGGTACCGCCCATGCTGCAGTTGAAGCCAATATAGGCGTGACCTCAAACTACCTATGGCGCGGCGTGACCCAAACGGATGATGCGGCCGCAGTACAAGGTGGTATCGACTACAGTCACGAGTCAGGCTTTTATGCGGGTACTTGGGCTTCTAATGTCGATTTTGGTGACAATACGAGTTACGAGCTTGATGTCTACGCGGGTTTTGCTGGCAGCTTTGGCGATAGCTTTGAGTATGATCTCTATTATCTTTACTACGCCTATCCAGATGCTGACGACAGTATCGATTTAGGCGAAGTCACAGCAGCTCTCAGCTGGAAGTGGATTGCAGTCAGTTACTCACACTTAGTCAATGCCGGGAGTGATGTCGCCAGCGAGCCACTCGATAATAAAGATATGAGTTATTTGCAAACCACACTAACTTACCCTATCTCTGATACGCTTTCTGTTAGTGCCCATTATGGCTATTCTAGCGGTGATGTAGTGACAGCTTGGTATGGTCGTGATGATTATGCTGATTACTCCTTGTCACTCAGTAAAGATACCGATTTGGGCAGCGTATCTTTCACCGTCAGTGACACAGATCTGAAAAATGATGATGCCAAGATTTTACTCGGCTACAGCTATAGTTTTTCATTATAAGTTCCTAAAAAATTGGCTATTTGTCCTATGAATCAGGATAAATAGCCAAACCCTTCCCACACGTTTTTTTGTTGCATAGTTTCACTAAATTACTAAAAAACATCATAAACAATAAAAAATGAACGATAAATGTAATTTTGTTACATAGATCGCATATTTTTAAATCACTTCCTGCTAAATTCCAAATTAAGCGCTCCCTAATAGGCTTAATTAAGTAAGTCACCGGGCGCAGACATTGTTTAGTTATTAACCGATGGTATCAAAGTATTTCCTTTTAACGCTAAGTAAGCGATTCGGAACATGGATACCTAGCTAAGAGGAATTCGTGATGGCTCAGACTTTTGATTTGGTGCCCAACGATGTAGAAATGGAGGCGTATACAGCGCCTAAAACTCAGCAAGCTGCTGACGAGTTAGCACACAAGAAAGCCGTTAAAAAACGTCTTGAAGCATACCTTGAACAAGCGCAATTGAAGCGTGATTTAAGCGAAGATGACTTCTGGGCATAACCCAAAGTACGTGCTAGCAAATATTTGACAAGCATCAGCTTACTCAGATAAATAAAAAAAGCTCCTGACATCATATGCAGGAGCTTTTTTAGTTTTATAAACAGCAAGCGAACTTAACTCTTTTGCGTCTTCGCATCGGCCTCACGCTTGTTTAAGAAGTATTCTCGGGTCAACGCAAACACCACTGGGCTTAATAGTGCTAAGGCAATTAAGTTTGGAATAGCCATCATGGCATTCAGCGTATCAGCCAGTAACCAAATAAACTCAAGTGAGCTCACCGCACCGAGTGGCACCACTAAGGTCCAAATCACTCTAAAAGGCTTAATCGCCTTAACCCCAAACAAGAACTGCACACACTTTTCACAGTAAAAGCTCCAGCCCAGAATCGTCGTAAACGCAAATACCGTCAGCGCTATTGCCACTACATAATTACCTAACGGGAAGGCATGTGAAAAAGCAAACGAAGTTAATGCCGCACCATTTTCTCCCGAAGTCCATGCACCAGAGACGATAATCGCTAGGCCTGTAATGCTACAAACGATTAAGGTATCGATAAAAGTACCTAGCATCGCCACTAGACCTTGAGCCACAGGGTTATTGGTCTGCGCTGCAGCATGTGCAATTGGCGCACTACCAAGACCTGCTTCGTTAGAGAACACACCACGTGCAACACCAAAACGAATTGCCGCCCAAACCGCTGCGCCAGCAAAACCGCCTTGCGCCGCAACAGGGTTAAATGCGCTATGCAAAATCAACTCAATTGCTGCTGGAATTTCTGCTGCGTAAACCACTAATACTGCAATACCCGCAGCAATATAAAATACCGTCATCATAGGGACTAGCTTACCGGCCACATCAGCAATACGCTTAATACCGCCCATAAGCACAGCACCAACCAGCACCATTAACACTACACCTGTAACCCAGTTGGGCACGCCAAAATTACTGCTAAGCGCATCAGCAACAGAGTTAGCCTGCACGGTATTACCAATACCAAAACCTGCCAAAGAGCCAAATAGCGCAAATGCGGTCCCGAGCCAAGCCCACTTAGAACCAAGACCATTTTTAATGTAATACATTGGTCCACCAACGTGGTTACCATTGTCATCAACTTCACGGTACTTAACTGCAAGTACTGCCTCGGCGAACTTAGTCGCCATGCCCACCAACGCAGTACACCACATCCAAAACAGTGCACCAGGACCACCAATAAAAATCGCCGTAGCAACACCAGCAATATTACCGGTACCAATAGTGGCAGACAGTGATGTCATTAAGGCATTAAAAGGGCTAATTTCCCCTTTCATGTTTTTATCTTTATCAGGGATCCTGCCAGACCATAGTAATTTAAAGCCGGTGCCCAATTTCACAATTGGCATTAAACGTAATCCGACAGTGAGAAATAAGCCCACTCCCAAGATCATAACCAACATAGGTGTTCCCCAAACCACCCCATTGATCATGCTTACAAAATTCGTAATAGCTTCCATTCAAACCTCGTCGATACAGATAATTTTTCGTTATTATTTATATTTATACTTATATTTATAATCATGTATTTAGGGCTTTTTGATCTGTCATTGGCTTGCAAGATCAAAAGGTCCTATCTAAGTCAGCGGTTAGCTCATCGAGCTAAAAACACTCAAACTTAGCAAACAGAGTACAACGAATTGTTAACCTTTGGAAAGGCTAGAAAACAAACTAAAGTAGGCAGATGAAAAGTTGTCATGGCGTTTGTAGCGCCATGACAATTATGACAGCAGGCTTTCAGCAAAGTTAATTTTGCTGCGTGCGCAACTTAGCTAACAGGGTGGCGCGGAAGTTTAAAAGAAATGATAAAGGTCAGAAATAACATGCCCGCCGATATAAACAAACAAGCCGCGAGTCCCGCTTGTTGATATACCCAACCTGACAGTATGGTACCAATTAATCGGCCCATGGCATTCGCCATATAGTAAAAGCCAATATCTAATGACACACCATCATCACCAGCGTAGCTCACGATTAAGTAGCTATGCAGCGAGGAGTTAATGGCAAACACCGCGCCAAATACCATTAGCCCGACAATCAAGGCAACCTCTGGTGCAACCCACCCCGTAAACATGACTAACGCTAACGCCGCAGTAACAGCGGTAAGCACACCAACCCAGAGTGTCGCAACCTTGCCGTCTGGAGCACTTTTACGCGAGGTTATCTTTGGCGCCACTGATTGCACTATGCCGTAAGCGATAACCCATAGCGCTAAAAATGCGCCAACACTGCTATGCTCCCAGCCAAGCTGGCTAGCTAAAAATACTGGCAAAGCAATCACAAACCAAACATCTCTGGCTGCAAATAAGAATAATCGCGCCGCCGAAAGGATATTCACTTTCTGGCTTTTAGAAAATATCTCAGTGAATTTTGGCTTAGATTTAGCTTTGCCTAAATCGGCTTTTAAACTAAAAATACTGCAGATCCACACCAACAACAAAGCCGCGGCCATAATCGCAACCGCACCAGTAAAACCTGCAATTGATAGTAATAGCCCTCCTAAGAAAAAGCCCGCACCTTTTAAGGCATTTTTAGAGCCGGTAAGCATGGCCACCCAGCGATAAAGCTTATCTTCAGCATCTTTAGGTACTAAGGTTTTAATCGCACTTTTGGCACTCATTTTATTAAGATCTTTAGCGATCCCTGATAGTGCCTGCGCCGCCATCACCCAAGGGACGGTAAGTATCGCGCTTGGTAGCAACAGCATCGAAAGCGCAAGGATCTGTAATCCTAGGCCTATGTTCATGGTTCGGTTAAGGCCTAGTCGTGCTCCAAGCCAGCCGCCGACTAAATTAGTGATCACGCCAAAGATCTCATAGAACAAAAACAACATGGCAATGGCTAACGGTTGATAACCTAAGTCGTAAAAGTGCAGCACTACCAACATGCGCAGCGCGCCGTCAGTAAGAGTGAATGCCCAGTAGTTCCCTGTAACGATTAAATACTGCTTAATACTATCAGGCAATGAACGAAGTTTTGTTAGCACGGCTTATTCTCTATATAAAAATATTAAAATAACGGATGCAATGCCCCCTCAAATAGGGCCCCCGTAACAATCAACTACTACTTAATGCTATCCGGCAATGAACGAAGTTTTGTTAGCACGATCAAACCAACTAAACCAATTACTTACGATTTTAAAATTAGAGCGTTTAGAGCAATGCCCTCTCAAATAGCTCCCCGTAACAATCAACTACTGCTTAATACTCTGAGGCAATGAACGAAGTTTTGTTAGCACGATCAAACCACCTAAACCAATTACTTACGATTTTAAAATTAGAGCATTTAGAGCAATGCCCCCTCAAATAGGGCCCCCGTAACAATCAACTACTGCTTAATACTCTCAGGCAATAAACGAAGTTTTGTTAGCACGATCAAACCAACTAAACCAATTACTTACGATTTTGCTATACAGGATAAGAGGAGATAGCTTAGTCACGACTAGAACGCTATCTCCCAGCTTGCACCGTATTGGCTTTTGTTATTTTTTCTAGGATCTAGAACCTGCTCTTCCTAGGACCTTCTATTTAAGCCTGATCCATCTTACCTACCATAATGGCAAGCTCGGCAGTACGGTTAGCATAGCCCCACTCGTTGTCGTACCAAACATACAACTTCACTTGTGTGCCGTTAACAACCATAGTCGAAGGTGCATCGATAATACTGGAGCGCGGATCGGTTTTATAATCAACCGACACCAATGGGCGCTCTTCATAACCTAAAATGCCTTTTAACTCGCCCTCAGCAGCTTCACGTAGCAATTGATTCACCTCTGCTTCCGTAGTATCACGATGTAGCTCAAACACGCAGTCGGTAATCGAGGCATTCGCCAGCGGCACACGCACTGCATGGCCATTTAGCTTGCCTTTTAGCTCAGGAAAAATATGGGTAATCGCCGTTGCGCTACCAGTCGTTGTTGGGATCAAACTTAAGCCACAGGCACGGGCACGACGTAGATCTTTATGCGGCGCATCAAGGATCGTCTGGGTATTGGTGATGTCATGGATAGTGGTCATTGAACCGTGCTTGATACCGATCTTCTCGTGGATCACTTTTACCACAGGTGCCAAACAGTTAGTGGTGCAAGAAGCTGCCGTCACGATCGGGTGAATCGCCTTATCATAAAGATCGTGATTCACGCCCATCACGACATTAAGCACCCCGTCTTCTTTTACTGGCGCGGTAACAACGACTCTTTTAACACCTTGATCTAAGTAAGCTTGCAGTAAGGCTTTGGTTTTCATCACGCCAGAAGCTTCAATCACCACATCGCAGCTAGACCAATCAGTCTCTGCGATCGCTTTATTGCGCGTAGTGGTAATACGCTGACTTCCAATTACGATATCAGAGCCGTCTGCCGTTGCTTCTTCTGACCAACGACCATGTACTGAGTCAAAGGTTAATAGGTGTGCTAATGTATTTGCATCACCGGCTGGATCGTTGATCTGTACAAATTCAACATCGCTATTATGCCAAGCCGATCTTAATGCTAAACGCCCCATTCTACCGAAGCCATTGATACCAATTTTGATTGTCATAATTATCTCTCAACCTAATTTTAAAGGATGTAAATAAACTCTGTTATTCAACCAGCTCGCAGCGTTATGACCCGAGCTGATTGCTTAGCTCTTAATTAACTGCTTGCTTCGTCTTCGGCAAACAGATGACGACTGCGGTTAGCGATCGCCACCAATGACAACATTACCGGTACTTCAACTAACACACCGACTACAGTGGCAAGCGCCGCACCTGAGTGCAGACCAAACAATGAAATAGCTACTGCTACCGCTAGTTCAAAAAAGTTAGATGTGGCAATCATGCAAGCTGGTGCAGCCACTTTATGAGTCAGTTTCATTTTCTTAGCAGCATAAAATGCAATGAAGAAAATACCGTAGGTCTGGATTAGTAACGGGATCGCTATCAAAGCGATATTTTGCGGCTGAGCAATAATGGTTTCTGCTTGAAAGCCAAATAACAGCACCACAGTGGCCAATAAGCCCACCATAGACCAAGGCTTTAGCTTAGCAACAAATACATTTATCTGAGTCTCATCGCCCTTTTTCTGTAATAAGTGGCGAGTAACCGCACCTGCAACCAGTGGCAGAACAACGTATAAGCCCACAGAAGATAACAAGGTGGCCCAAGGTACCTGAATGTCGCTAACACCTAGCAGTAAAGCGGTAATTGGCGCAAAAGCGACGACCATAATTAAGTCGTTGACCGACACTTGCACTAAGGTGTAATTCGGATCGCCCTTGGTAAGTTGGCTCCAGACAAAGACCATTGCAGTACAAGGTGCAACGCCAAGCAAGATCATACCGGCGATATATTCACTGGCCGTGGCAGGGTCAACTAAATCAACAAAGAAAACCCTGAAGAATAACCAACCTAATGCCGCCATTGTAAAAGGCTTAATTAACCAATTAAGCACTAAAGTCAGCACTAAGCCTTTGGGGCTTTTACCCACATCTTTGACTGCTGAAAAGTCAATTTGCACCATCATTGGATAGATCATTACCCAGATCAGTACAGCTATCACTAGGTTAACGTGGGCGTATTCGAGCCCAGCAACCACCGCAAACGTATCTGGAGATAAATTACCCAGAAACACACCAGCGAGGATGGCTAAGCCCACCCACACACTTAAATAACGTTCGAAAATACCCATAATCTTTGGCCTATTACAATGATGGTGGCACTCAGTTACAACATGAGTGCTTAGCAGTTAGCAGCAGTTTTTAACTCTTTCAGGACGGTCACCCATCTGCTGTAAGTTAGTTAAATTTTCGCTAATAAGATTGGCCTGCTCCTTAGCCAAAGTTTGCATAATCTCACTAGCCCAACTAGGCAACTGTGGATTAATGCAGTAAAAAATCCACTGACCCTGGCGTCTATCAACCAGCAAACCTAGTTTGCGCAATTGCGCTAAATGGCGTGAGATCTTTGGTTGGATCTCGTCAAGGGCCGTCATTAGCTCACAAACACACAGTTCTGACTCAGCCTGGATCAGCAATAAACTGCGTAGTCGTGTGTCATCGGCCAGCGCCTTAAAAAACGTTAAAGGTGTCATCTCAATTTCTCGATATATTAAATGTACGAAATATCGTATATACGAAAAATAATATATATGATTTTTCGTATGTTCAAGTGTTAATTTAATTTTCTAAGTAAAAGATCCCATTGCTCATAACAAGGATCCTAGCCAAACATTTAAGATCCAATTACTTATGGCCTTTAATGCCAATCAGAATAAAATTATCAAACCTAAATTTTAGCCAATAAAAAAGGCTTCCCGAAGGAAGCCTTTATCTGCATTTAACTATCAGCATGAAGCTACTTAGTTACCAGCGATCTTCATCTTATCCATTAAGATCCCACCAGTACGAATTGATGAACGCAGATCTCTATCTTTAGCCACAGCAACGATATTCTTGTACATATCTTTAAGATTACCGGCGATGGTGATCTCTTCTACTGGGTACAAAATCACACCATTTTCAACATAGAAACCCGCTGCACCACGAGAGTAATCACCAGTTACAGTGTTAACGCCTTGGCCCATTACTTCAGTCACAATCAAGCCAGTGCCCATCTCTTTAACTAACTGATCAAAGGTTTGCCCTGTTGTAGATAGCGTCCAGTTATAAATTCCGCCCGCATGACCAGTATTAGCGATGCCAAGTTTACGTGCAGAATAGCTGGTTGTTAAATACGTCGCCAAACGACCATTATCGATAATGTCACGCGCTTGAGTCGCGACACCTTCACTGTCGTAAGCCGCACTTGCCAATGCACCTACAAGTAATGGATCTTCATGGATGCTGAACCAGTCTGGGAAAACCTGAGTGTCAATCGCATCCAGTAGGAAGCTCGACTTACGATACAGGCTACCACCACTGATCGCACCGACTAAATGACCCATTAAACCGGTAGCAATTTCAGGCGAAAACAGCACAGGTAGCTGAGTTGTGGCGATCTTACGTCCACCGAGTCGACCCGCTGTTTTCTCTGCCGCTTTACGACCAATTAACTCTGGTGCACACATCTCATTAAATTTACGCGCAACGGTATAGTCATAGTCACGTTGCATACCGCCTTCGTGCTCACCAATTGCGACGCAACTAAGGCTGTAACGAGAACTACAAAAACCATTTAAGAAACCATGGCTATTACCATAAACCTTAACACTAGTGTGGGCATTCGCACTGGCACCATCAGAGGTTTGTACACGTTTGTCAGTATCTAGCGCCGCTTCTTCAGCTAATATAGCAAGGCGAGTTAACTCTTCTGGCGAGATGTCTTGTGGGTGATACAGGTCAAGATCAGGAAACTGAGTCGCCATCAATGATTTGTCTGCCAGACCATTAAATTCATCGGCAGAGGTAAAGCGCGCAATATCATCAGCCGCTTTAACTGCGAGTTCAATAGCGGCCTTGCTTAAATCAGAAGTCGATGAACTACCTTTGCAGCCATCCCTGAAAACGGTAATACCTAAGGCACCATCTTTGTTAAATTCAACAGTTTCAACTTCTTTCATTCGAGTTGAAACTGACAAGCCTTGCTGCTTGCTAATGGCTACTTCGGCACCAGAAGTGCCCAATGTTTTTGCGTATTCCAGCGCCATTGACACAGCGTCTTTCAAGGAATCCAATTCAATATCAATGCTAGGTGAAGACACAGCTCTACTCTTTAATTGTCGGCAATGGCGTTAGCATAACAAACCCAAATGCCAATCACATTAAATAATCCCGCTATAGCAAGCATAAGGACTTTAGCAATTGCTAGAAAAATAACCGCTAAACAAGCGCTAAAACTCATAAGAAAGCGTGCTAGGGTCAAAAATAGGAAAGGAAATAACCAAGTTTAGATGTTATTATTAGCACAGAATTTGTAAGAGATTGTAGATATGAAGATTGTCGGTGACTCAGAACACTTCCACCAGCCTTATGACAAAGATGACAACTACGAAAGTAGAGCGGACGCTAAACGCGAAATCGCCATCTATCAAGAATATGGCAATAGATTAGTAGCACTTAGTAAGAGCCAAGTAGAAAAGCTAAATCTTGACGAAACGCTTTACGATAATGTCTTGAAAGCTAAAACAATCAAGATTAATACCGAAGCGCACCGTCGTCATATTCAGTACATTGGCAAGCTAATGCGTTACGTAGATCTCGAAGAACTTGAGGTCGCGATTAAGAACGTACTGAACCAAAACAGTAATGAAAGTGCTAAAACTAACGTTGCAGATAAGACTCGCGATCAGTTAATTGCTGAAGGCGACTCTGCTGTACAAGCGCTTATTGAGCAGCACCCTGAATTTGACAGACAAAAGCTACGTCAGTTAGTCCGTCAAACTAAAAAAGAGCTTTCTAAAAATGCTGATATTGAAGCGTCTAAGACAGCTAAAGAATTAAGTAAATATTTACGTAACGAGATCAAAGATTAATCGTTACATATATAGACATCAACGCTATATAACTACACAATAGCTCCCTAAGTCTTTAACAGGCTTAGGGAGCTTTTTTATGGCTATTAATCAGCCATTCTATGGTTCTTTTCTCAAATCCTGTACAAATTTGTAGCACAAGGAATATGCACATGCGCCTGCCCTCAAAATTGGCTAGCCTGCCTTTATCTTTATTTTTATTTTTATTTTGTCTATCAATATTAGGTGGCTGTAATGGCGCATCAGATGACAACAGTGATACCGACAACGGCGGCACTTATAGCCTGTCGTTAAGCTATAAAACTGTTGTTGATGGAAAATGTGCAGAGCCAACTAACTCACTCAGCTTTGACGCCAATGGTACTTTTTGTGCTGTTGCTCACCTTAAGCAAGACAACAGCAATCGCAGTGGCAAGATAATCAACTTTGCAACAACGTTTGGTGAGCTATCAGTCACCGATAAACTAACGAATTCAAATGGCCAAGCTGAAGTTATTGTGAGTAACTCTTCTGGTGCAGAAGGCGCAGGAACCTTAACCGCAAGTTTTTCTGAAGGCGAAAACAACGCTAGTGCGACTCGCAATTTTGAATTCACTGCGACCACTTCTCCGTCAGAGCCTAAATTCACTTTAAATAGCGCTATTATCAACGGCACAACTGTCGTTACCCAGTTTAAAGCAGAAGAAACCGTACAGCTACAGGCAACCTTTTTAGATGAACAAGGCCAAGGCGTCGCGGGTAAAATGGCGACCTTTACAGCCGGTAACGCCAGTTTAAATCCAAGTTCAGCACTAACCAAAGACAATGGTATTGCTCAAGTTAGCTATACCGCTAGCGAAACCGAACTTGGCGCAGCAAACTTTTCCGTGACCCTAGAAAGTGATGGTAAAACCTACCAAAGCTCTGGCTTATATGAAGTACTAGCTAAAGATGCAGTTAGCGACGATGGCGTGATTGTTATCGGTCACTTTTCAACAGATGGTAGCTTTACTGAAAACCTACTTGCAACCACCTTACCTGATGACAAAACCGTTAGCGCAGGCGGTACATTTGGCGTCACTGCGGACTTAGCCACCAAGAATGATGATGGCACCTATACTCGCTTGCAAACACCAACCAGCGTGAGCTTCAGCTCTAGCTGCGTGCTTAGCAACGATGCGAGCATCGACTCACCAGTCACTACCCTTTCAGGTACAGCAAGCTCGACATTCCAAAACACTAGCTGCAGTGGTAATAGTCAACGCGATGACCAAATTACAGCGTCTGTGGTTGCTGGTAACCAAACCGTTTCAGCGACCTTAGATTTTTCACTCGCAAGCCAAACTTTAGCGAATTTAAGCTTTGTGTCAGCGGAGCCAACTTCAATCCGCATTAAAGGTGCTGGCGGTACAGGTTCAAGTGAGTCATCTCTAATCACCTTTAAAGTGGCCGATGCCAATGGTCAACCGATTGCTCAGCAAACGGTTGATTTTTCGCTTGATACTACCGTGGGCGGCATCACATTCGCCAATGACAGCATTACTAGCAGCAATACTAGTAACTCGGCAGGTCTTGTTAGCGCGACCGTACTGTCAGGCACGATGCCAACGCCGGTGCGCGTATTAGCAACTGCGACAAACAGCGATGGCGAGTCAGTAACCACCCAGTCTGAACAGCTAACAATCAATACAGGTTTACCACAACAACTAGGTTTTAGCTTATCGAGCAGCTTATTTAATCCTGAAGCAGGCAACCACAATGGTGAAAAAGTCTCTATTACGGCTTATGCTTCAGACAGTTTTGGTAACCCGGCGCCAGATGACACCACCATAAACTTCACCTCAGAAGGTGGTCAAATTCAGCCTAGTTGTGTAACGGTTGCAGGCACTTGCAGCGTTGAGTGGACAGCTGCGAATCCGCGCGTACCCGATCACCGCATCACTGTTTTAGCTTACGCTTTAGGCCATGAGACCTTCTTCGATACTAACGGTAATAACATCTTTGATAACAAGGTCACCGATCCAGTTAAGCTTGATGACGGAGGTAAGATTGTCGAAGCGTGTTTAGACGCTGATGGTAAAGCAAAAGTCTGCTCAGGTAACGGTATGGATATCGATACTTATCATTCGGAAGGCTTTATCGATCTAAGCGATGCCTATCGTGATGACAACGAAAGTGGCACATATGACAAAGGTGAGCCTTACTTTAATACAGCTTCCAGCTCTGAGTTTATCTGTTTAGATGAATCAACTGATGCTACCTGTGGCGATAACAAATTTAATGGTCCTCAATGCCAAACATCTGATTATGAAAATGGTTTATGTGGCAAAGTGGAAGAGCAAGCCAATAAAACCTACATCCGTAAAGCGCTTATCATGACAATGTCAGGCTCTACTGCGCATTTTGAAATCCATCAAGATGGCAAACTTATCTATACCGATGGCCAGCAAGAAATCACCACAGTAGCTATCCCAGCAGGAGGCTTTTCAATTTTTGATGTGCGCTTCTTCGATAGCGCCAACCAAATCATGCCTGCTGGCACAAACTTGACCACCACAGCAAGTAAAGGTGAGCTTGATGCTGACCCTTATGAAGTGCAAAACCGCAATAGCCATGGTGGCAGTAGTACAAGCTTTGTATTGACCAATGATATTGACCCGACCAGTACTGATGAACCAACTAAAACTAGCTTAGTCTCACTAAAAGTTGAAACACCGAAAGCGATAAAATCAGGCATTTCATTTAGCGTGGAGCTATCAGCCCCACAACCTTAATTGCTATTGCTAAAGCGATTGAGTCGCTAAAAAATAAAAAGCCCGTGTTCAACATAATGAACACGGGCTTTTTAATGTTTATCTACCGAGATTTAACCAGGTTTAGCTTGCCGATTTATCAAAGTATTATTCTCAGATAAACCCTTAGCTCAAGCTTCAGCGTATACCTGTCTATTCGCATCAGTATCAGCTAGCTAAATGGAGTGTTAACTTGCAGGTTTTAAACGCTTAGATGTGCCCCAATAAGCCAAGCTAAAGAACACTATAACCATCGCCCACAATTGCAGCCATTGCGGCATAATGCTCTGCCACGATGCGCCCATTTGATTTAGCTCTAACATGGCCATAATCCCCGGTACTGCCGGTACAATTTGCGAAACAGCCACCACAGCCTCAGGAATCAGCGCTGTTGGCCACACAAAACCCGACACAAACAATATCGGCATAGATACCAGCAGTAATACTTGGGTGGGCAGATCACGGCGGGTAAACAGGCTGCTAAAGGCGATCCCTGCTGCCGTAGTCGCCAAGAGGAATGGCAACATCAATAGCGCAACTTGGCCAATGCTTGCTTGCAAGCTAACATCATACCAATAGTAACAATACCCCACGTAGTAACTGCTGAGCAGGCTATAAATCACCATAAACGCCGCCATACGCCCACAAACTAGTTTAAACGGGCTTACCTCACGCCAATAGCCTTTATGCTGCCACTGGCTTGCGCCAAGAATGCTAGTACCAATCAACAAGGTTTGGTGCAGGATAAGTAAAAACAGCCCCGGTACAATATACGGTGTATAGCCTAAGCTTGGGTTAAACGCTGGAATACTATTGAGCTTAACCACATTAAGGCTTTGCTTTACCGCAGTTGCATTTTCGCCTTTAGCTAACATGCCTAACCGCTGGATATTCTTACCCGCATCTATACCTGCAGAAATAAGCCCTTCAGCCACCGCCGAGTAAATCAAAAAGTAACTGGCATCTCCGCCATAACTTAAGGTCACGCCACTACCTAATAGTAAATCGCGTCTAAAGTCTGCAGGGATCACTAACAAACCGTGAGCACGACCCGTCTCAATCCAGCGCTTCGCTTCATCTATTGAACCCAGCTCTGCAATCACCTTAATCTTAGGGCTGGCATCTGCATGGCGGATCAGCTGGCGACTAAGGGATGAGTGATCATGATCAATCACCACTAACTGTTGCTCGGTAGGAACTTGATGCAAATACGGTAATGGATACAAGATTGAATAAAATAACACGCCACCAAATACAGTGATGACGATTGTTTTATCTGCTAATACGGCTTTAAGTTCAGCCCAAATAAGTTGTAAGAAGCTCATTGTTATTGCCCCTTAATCATGGGGCTAATTTCAGCCTGTTCATTAACGGCTGGAAAACCTTTTTTAGCAAAAATACTGATAGGTATTAGTAACAACAGGAAGCCCCAATAACTGAGTAGGTGTGGCAGGCTAGCAATCAGGCTTTGGCCGTAACTGACTACCGCAATATGGGTTTCAATATAATGACTCGTTGGCATAATCACGCGCCACCATTGGGCGAGTTGTGGCATTTCATGGGTTGGAAACGTCACACCCATAAACGCAAAGGCTGGTGCAAACATCGCAGTACAAAAACTTATCACTCGCGCGCTATCTTTAAGGGCAAAGAAGATGGCTAATACCATTAACCATACCGCAAGTAACATGACGGTTTGAGCAATCAAAAGTACCGCGATACTGCCAGCAATGGGTAATCCAAGATACAAGTAAATAAGCGCGAGAATAAAGCCGCCATGGAGCAAGACTAATGGCGTGTAAAATAATATTTTAGCGCCAACCACTTTCCATACGCCTAATTCATACCACTGCGCAGTGGTGTTCCAGCGAAGTTCGCGGTTTAGGCTATTGGCAAACACCATCATAGCCACCAGCTGCAACAGCGCAATGAGAACCGGCGGCACTAAAAAGCCCACATAGTTATTGTTGCGGTTAAACAGTGCGGTGGTTTGGCTGCTCACCGGGTTTAAATTAACCGCCACTCTTTGCATTGGCACCCCTGCCGCAAGCAATTTAAGTTCGCCTAAGGGCTTTAAGCCATCAGCCATACTGGCCTGTAACTGGCTTGATAATAACTTACCCACCAGCAAGAATTGGCTGTTATATCGAATATCTATGGTAGGTGTTTTTGAGGTTAATAAATCACGTTTGAGACCATAAGGCAGCACTAGCAAAGCATAAACTTCACCTTGCTGCATTGCCGCCTCGGCGCTCGGGATCCCTGTATAACTAATTGGTTTAGTGACCGGATTAGCTTGCAGCTGCCGCGCTAATGCGCGGCTGGTTTGACTGTTATCTAAATCAACCACTGCCACGGGTAACTGCCTCGGCAGCCCCGCACTAAAAAGTAACCAAAGAGCAATAATGCTGATTAGCGGAATATAGCTTATTAACGCCAGCTGCCAAGGATCGTCTTGCAGGGCGGTGAACTCTCGTTTGAGCGCCTTTATCAAAGCCTTGCCCTCTCAGCTCTTAAAGCGTGAATAACACCGACATGCCTACACGTAAATCTGCAATAGGCTTATTAGGACGTAACTCAACCTGGAAAGTACGCATATCAAAGTCATGACCACTTTCAGTTGCACGCCAAGTCGCAAAATCACCCATCACCGAAATATGGCTTACGGTAAATTCGACTTGCTGCTCAAGTGCAGGAATATTCAGCTTGAGGACATCACCTTGCTTAAACTGCTTTAATTGATCTTCACGTACTTGGAACACCGCCCAAGCATCGCTCATATCAATTAAGCTCACCACAGGGAAACCACTTGGTGCTAGCTCACCAGCTTGTAACAATACTTCGCTGATCTCACCGGTTTTAGGTGAACGCATTTGGCTATCAGCCAAAATCGCTGTGACTTCGTTAACTGCACCTTCTGCCATGCGAGCATTACCTGCAGCAGCGGCTTTGGTTTCCACTCGTGCACCTTCATCGGCCATTTGATACATAGCCAGTGCTGCTTGCTCGGTGTATTTAGCCGCTTGCCACTGAGTAAAGGCTTCATCACGCTTCTGTCTTGCTAGCACGCCTTCGTTAAACAAGACTTCTACCCGGTCAAAGGTAGTACGCGCTAATTTTGCTGCCGCTTGCGCCTTGAGCCATTGCTCTTTAGACGCTGCAATTTGTTGCTTACGCGCGCCGTTGTCTGCCTCTTGCTGCATTGCTAGTGCCGCATCTCGGCCGCCTTCAGCTTGCATTAGCTTAGCTTTTAGCTCTGGGCTGTAAATAGCATAAAGTAGGTCGCCCTCATTAACCTTGTCACCACGTCTAACCAGCACTTCTTCTACACGTCCTGGTACTTTAGAAGAGACGTTATATTCACGCGCTTCAATTTGGCCTTGCAGTAGCTGCGGCTTAGGCGTGTAAGCTAGGATTAATCCATATACCAAGGCACCAACTAATATGATTAATGCCGCTGCGGCTAAAATACGGTTAGAACGCATTCGCTTCCCCTTGCATGATACTTCTACCTATAAATTCATCTAGCTGACCGCTAATCGCCATCAGTCTTGCATATGCCTGTACATATCGATACTGCGCGCCTAATTGCTGCGTCGCTACCGCATTCAATTTAAGTTCAGCATCGACCTTTTCAATTGACGTCGATAATCCCTGCTTAAAGGCGATATCTCTAAGACGTTTATTCTCTTCCGCTAAGCTCATAGACGTATTGAGCGACAATACTTCCTCTTGAGCTTGCAACATCTGCCTATAACTTTGATCAAGCAGTAAGTTCAGATCTTGTTGAGTCTGCGCTTTGGTATATCTGGCTTGTAGGAGTGCACTTTGCGCCGCTTCTACTTTGCCACTGCGGCCATCTCGGCTAAGTAACGGCATAGTGAAGCCAACCCCTAACATCCAATCAGGTTCAATTTGGGCAAACAGGCTGTCATCTTCATACAAGGTGTAGTTACCGTAGAGGAATACTGTTGGCAGATAACTGCCCTTTTCAACATCTACTAGACCTTGAGCTTGAGCTTCTTTTGCTTCAAGCAGCTTTAGTGCAGGGTGTTGCTTCATCGTTAGCTGGGCTAACTGCGGTAACGAAGGTGAGCTATTTAGCATAAACAGTGGCGATGTAGTGTCGATTTCTCTTTCATGCAGCATGCGTGATAATGCGATCATTGCCATTTCAGATTGACGTTTCGCACTACCGTAACTGACGCGAGCATTTTCTAATGCGACTTGGGCGTTGAGGCGCTCAACTTTAGCGATTTGCCCTTGTTGTTCCAGCTTTTGAGCATGCGATGCGTGTAAGGTCAGTGAATCAACCAACTCAGCTTGAGTGTTTGCGAGTGCTTGAGTTACAGCAACTGCGTAGTAGCGATCGACAAGCTGTAAAAACAGTTCACGACTAGTGAGTTTTAGTTGCTGCTCTTTTTCGGCAACGTGAGCTTCATGGATCCCCTGAGCTGCAGAGATTTTGCCGCCGGTATAAATCGGCCACATAGCTTGTAAGCTAGAGCGGAAAATATCTTGCTCAGTGAAAGGGGTAACAAATAAGGAGCCTGGGATCCCGGCCAATGCTCCGCCAAGTGCAGGTGGCAATGTAGCAGGATCAAGTGAGGCTAAAGGATTGAGATCGCGTAGATCCAACTCAATCGGTTTTTCTAAGCGAGTGTAGCTACCAGTCAAGTTAATCGACGGTAGATTCATATCTTCACCGGCTTCGCGTTCAGCTTCTGCGCGGTTAACTTCTTGCGCCCCCGCCTGCAGTTTATCGCTGACTTTCATCAGCTGCTGCCACGCCTCATCAAATGCCATAGTCTTAGCTTGGGCAGTTAACGGCAAAGTAAGTAAAATCGCACACAGCAAACGTTTCATTAGCACCTCTAGAGTTTTTACTCTAATTCCGTTGGTGAATACTATCATTGCTAAATATAGCAAGCTAGGATTTAGGCGAAACTCCTATCGCTAAATCCTAGACTACACTGAATTTTTTGCTTTACGCCGCTCAATATAAAACTTGAACGGGTTTGCTAAAAAGCACTCTAAATTAAGCGGTACCGCCAACGGTTAACTTATCTAGCTTCAATGTTGGCTGACCGACACCTACTGGTACGCTTTGACCGTCTTTACCACAAACCCCAACACCTTTATCCAAGGCGAGATCATTACCTACCATTGAGATCTGACTCATTGACTCAGGACCATTACCGATTAAGGTTGCACCTTTAATCGCTTGGGTAATTTCACCATCTTCAATCAAATAAGCTTCAGAAGCAGAGAACACGAACTTACCAGAAGTAATGTCCACTTGACCACCACCGAAGTTAGGCGCGTAAATCCCTTTCTTAACCGACTTGATGATCTCGGCAGGATCTGACTCACCGGCTTCCATATAAGTATTGGTCATACGCGGCATAGGCAGGTGAGCATATGACTCACGGCGACCATTACCGGTTGATTGCTCGCCCATCAAGCCAGCATTAAGCTTGTCTTGCATGTAGCCTTTTAAGATGCCGTTTTCAATCAGTACCGTCTTTTGCGTTGGTACACCTTCGTCATCAATCGTTAATGAGCCACGGCGGTTCGCCATGGTGCCGTCATCAACAACGGTAACTAACTCTGACGCCACTTTTTGACCCACTTTACCGCTAAATGCACTGCTGCCCTTACGGTTAAAGTCACCCTCAAGACCGTGACCCACAGCTTCATGTAGCAGTACGCCCGGCCAACCCGCACCAAGTACTACCGGCATTTCACCTGCTGGCGCATCAATCGCATGTAAGTTCACTTGCGCTTGGCGCACCGCTTCGCGAGCAAAGGCAAAGCAATAGGGGAGACCATCATCGGCATCCTCAAGCAATACACTGTAGTCATGACGACCACCGCCACCTGATGCACCACGTTCACGCTTACCGTCTTCTTCTAGAATAACGCTACAGTTAAAACGCACTAACGGACGAATATCGGCAGCTAATGTGCCGTCACTTGCCGCTACTAGAATTTCTTCATGTACGCCAGATAAGCTCACAACCACCTGAATAATACGGCTGTCTAAGCTACGAATATAAACATCCGCCTGCTTCAATAGCTCAATCTTTTTCACTTCTTCCATCGCAGCGATTGGATCCGAGCTGATGTAAAGCGCCTTGTTATCCTGCTTTTTCCAAGCATTAACCTGCGCATTACCACCTGCAGTTGCGATACCACGTGCAGCTGTCGCCGCTGCCTCTAATGCTACTGGTGTAATTTCGTCAGCGTAAGCAAAGCCAGTTTTCTCGCCAGTGATAGCGCGAACACCAACACCGCGTTCAATATGAAAGCTGCCGTCTTTAACAATGCCATCTTCCAATACCCAAGACTCATGGCGACTGCCTTGAAAATAGAGATCAGAGAAGTCAATTTGATGCTCATGGATACGCTTTAAATAGCTCTGTAGATCATCTAATGCTAGCCCATCTTGTAATAGGCTTTGTCCAACTTGAGTTAAAAGTGACATCTATTCTCTCTTAATATTATTTCGATAAAATACTTTGGAAAATCTAAACCCACTCAGGGCGAGCTTACATTTACCTTAAATTTATTAGTCTATTTAAGCTGTGGTGATACAAATCGATTGTGGGTCATCACCGGCATTCTTGCACGAATATCTTGTACACTTTGCAAATCAATATCAGCCTGAAGCCAGCCAGTACCTTCGCGCTTTTGTGCAACAACTTCTCCCCAAGGACTAACGACCATACTTTGCCCCCAAGTTTCACGGCTCCCCCCATTGTGCAGCCCCCATTGCGCAGCACCAAACACAAAGCATTGGCTTTCAATCGCCCGCGCTTGCAAGAGTACTTGCCAGTGTGCTTCACCAGTGACTTTAGTAAATGCAGCCGGCAGCGCTATCATCTCAGCGCCAGCTTCGCGCAATGCGCGAAAGAGATCAGCAAAGCGAATGTCATAACAAATCGCCAGACCCAGTTTACCCATTGGCGTATCAACAACTACAATACGATCGCCTGGGCAAAATGCATCACTTTCGCGATACTGCTTAGTGCCGTCACTCACTTCCACATCAAACAGATGCAATTTATCGTATTGACCTAAAACACGACCATCAGCAGCAAAAACATAGCAGCGATTATAAACGCGGCCATCTTCAGCCAATATAGGGATGCTGCCTGCAACTAAAACCACTTGATACTCAATCGCTAACTGCGATAAGTCTTGTTTTAGGCTACTGTCTTGTTCGCGAGTTGCATACTGTAACTGCTGGCTTTCTTGACCACCAAATAACAGGCAGCATTCAGGCAGTACCACAAGTTGCGCTGAATCCTTTTTGGTTAGCAGTTTAAGCTGCGACTCGATAAACGCTAGATTGTCGGGTACGCTGCGACTGCTTTGACATTGCAGTAGGCTGACTTGCATTAGACTCTCCCTGTTGATGATTATCTTCTACCGAGACGCTTGGCAAAGCTGCAGGCGTAGCTAATGTTTTTACATCCGCTTTTACATCTTTGACTTGAGTATCCAGTATTTCAACTGCTAATGCTCGAGTATCTTCAGTCTGAGTGTCTGTGGTATGAGTACTTAGACCTTTATTATCAGCGTTAATACTGGCTTTTTGGCTCTCTTTTGGCAATGAAGACTGCGGAGTTACGGCCTGCACTTCAACTCCAGCACTATCGTCCGCCTTCACACTTGGAGTCTGCAGAGGCTGGCCGTTTGGCGGTAACTCTTTTTTAGGTAGGATAGATTCAGGGATTTCAATCTCTTTACTCTTACGCTCAAGCTCTTCGAGTTTAGGTTCTGACATGGTGCCAGTTAATCTAAAGCGGATCTCTGAGATAACTTCTATCACAGGCTCCAAAACCTTAGTTAACGCAAACGCACCTAAGCCAAATGTCCAACCACCGGTGCTGAGTAATACTACTGTCGGTACACTTGAGGCCAACTGCGGTACAAAACGAATATCATAATTTAAGCTTTCGCTCATTAAGTCAGTATAACCACGTACTTTCATATTACCCGCTACCGCGTTCATCTCAGTATCAGTGGTTTTTACTACCCCGTTATCAATCTTTAGCGTACCACCGAAAGAGTCAAAATATAGCCCTTTACCAAATACGTCAGAGAAGTCCAACGAAAGTTTACGTAACAAAGAATCAAGACTAAACAATGAGAAGATTCGTGCCCCTTTATCACTCACTTCCGACAAATGCCCTTTACCTAAATCAAAGCTAACGTCGCCATTTAATGTCTCAAGTGAGAAGGAATATGGCGCTCCCGTCCATGAAATATCTGCTTTTACTGCTGTCGGCGCATCCTTTAGGCCGGGATCTATGCCTAACTGCTGTGATAGATAATCAAACTTAGTCGCGTCGAGATTCAATTGGAAAGAAGTCATATTCTTTCCTTCTGTCATATCCCAATCGCCTTTACCTTTTAGCACCACATTTGGTGTGGTAATCGATACCGTTTGGATCTGATACGAACTTGCTTGCGGCGTACCTTGCAGTACTAAATGACCTAAGGATTTACCATAAAGTGAAAAATCATCAACGTCGACAGCCAGAGGTGGCAGGTTTGCCATAATCGTATCAGACTTATAATGCGCTGTTTCTTCAGTGCGCGTCTCAGGTGACATATGGAACTTAGATGCAACAATTTTCAGACCTTGATTGACCCAGTCAGGGTAAAAATCAATACGGCCATCAAACTCTTTCGATGCAATATCAAAGCGCCAAGCATGTTCTGTTGGCTGAGCACTAAAATGCAGATCAGCCAAAGGCTGCCCCATCAGATTAAGATCATTAAAGTCAGCATCAATAGATGCTAGAGCTGGGAAAAAACTCGCAGGCTTGGCCTGTTCACTATCTGATACCGATAACTCAGACTTCCCCTGAGCCACAAAGCCTTCGATTATCGGTAACCAAGGGGAAAACTCGGTATTATCAATATCGATTTGCAAGTGCCCCTTGCTTTTACGTAACTGATCACCAGGCTTAAATAGTCGCCCAAGTAAAATATCATAATGGGCTAATGCGTTACCTGAGTCAGCATCAAAGCCTCCCCAAAACTCCATTTGATTAGCTAATTTTATACCCAGCGACGCCTGTTTGTTGTCGCCAATAAGCTCTGCGACTAACTTTCTTGGCTCATCTTTGCCTTTGGTAAAAGGCTCTGGTAACAGCAGGTTTGCCCCTAATAGATCTGACTCAACTCTGGCTTGAATACGATAGCCTATAGGATCAAAAATCAACCTTAAATCACCGCTCCAATCTGCTTGGCCGGTATAATAATCGCTTAAGGGGTTTTGCAGCTCTTCAGGTAGATCTGTTAATTGCCATTGTCCATCTAGCTCAACAGTGACACCGTAGTTTTTATTCATACTTTCGGTGTGAAAACTAAATTGCAGCGGTTGCTGGTACATTGCCGCAGTAAAACCTGAACCACTCACTACGTCGTTCACAAATTGCAGTTGCCCATTAACCCTGTCTAGCTGGATCCCCGGTTCAGTAATATACACAGGTGTATCTTTAAAATTAACCGTGCCTTTAATCACTTCGCTCTCACCATCATAGAGTGGAATGCTCAGATCAATTTGGCCAGTGATATCACCAGAAACCTGTACTACATCTAACGTCGCACCAACGGAATCGACTAGCGGTGATTTTTGAATGACTTCATTCGCCGCCTCAGCTTGAGTTGCAAGATCTAGCTTAACCTGCAATAAGCTCTTTTCTCCCAGAGCTGGAATGCCGATATAAGCGCCGCTAGCGTTTACCCCCAACAGCTGACCTTGATTGATCCAAAGATCCATTGCATCGTTTTCAAATAGTGCAGAAAGGTTTAGTTGATCAACTGCAGGCCAACTTGGTTCAAACTCAAAGGTTGCATTCGCTAAGGTGAAGCCCGCCTGAAAAAGGCCATCATGATTGGCATAGGGGTAATCAGTAAATGCACCATGCCACAACACTACCGCATCATCGGTGTTACCCGCTTGAAGCGCTTCAGTTAAGTAGCTAACTAAAGAGCTACTCATGCCATTTAATGGAAAATACTCGTGTATATTGGCGACATCATGCAGCTCCACATTGGCCAGCAATGCCATGTGTACCGCATCTGAAAATTCTAGCCTTACCCCAGCTTTTACATCTAAATCCGCATTACTAAAATGTACTTTTGGTAGTGATAAAGCCTGATCGGCTAAGTTGAACTCACCGTTAAAGGCATCGGCTTGCAATGCTATAGGTGCTGCAAATGCCCCATTAAAATCTAAATTGTAATCTTGCTTAGGCAAAGCAAATACTAGCGAATCGCCTACAAGGCTAATCTGCGCATCAATCGCAGCAATTCCCAGTATGGAATCGTTAGGTTTCCAACCGACTTGTTCTAGGTGAAAAGACACTTCTGGTTGGGCTAATAATTTATCCCAATGCGCACGCACATCGCTGATTTCTCCACTAGGATTTAATGACTGCCACGTCTTCAATCCCGCCAGTTCGACGCCAGGGATCAACGGCAATAACGGTAACAGTTTATCGAATGCCAATTGATTTAAATTAGCATCTACGCCACTATCACTTTTTTGTGCAATTAACTGCAGTGCAGGCCAAGACTCGCCATTAGTTGAAAAATCAAGGTTTTGACTATTAAGCAGCCAGCCTTGTTGATTTGGACGCCAAACCATAGCCCCTGATTCAATCGTAAAACGCTGTGGCTGTTTATTTAAACTCCACTCTAACCAGCTTGGCTGAAACTGCACCGTTACGCCATCAATAGCTCGATTTGAGAAACCTGCCCAAGCTTGCAGATTAACGACCCCTTCGAGTGGTAGTCGCTTACTATTATCAAAAGGATTAGGTTGTCTTGAAGCCCATTCGCCAATATCCAGAGAACTGGCAGCTAAATAGAACTGTCCTTTTAATGACTCCGGTCGGTAACCATTCCCCTTAATATCCACACTTAAAGTTAGCTGTTCGACCTCTGAAGCTTCTTCATCCAGATACACTTTACCTTCAGCTCGGTGGAGCCCTGAAGTATTTCGCCACTTTAAATCTTTAATATAGATGGGACGGTAATCATGCTGTCTACTGAGCAACTGAAAACGAGCGTCAGTGATAGAAAAACGATCGAGCTGCTCCAATAACAATTTGTAGAGCCAGTCGGTTTGCATTGCGGTATTTGATGCAGAGGGCTCAATCACTTTTAAATGATCTAAATCCAATGCCACATTCACACCATCAAAAATCACATTTTCAATTTGTGGTGAAGCAGTGACTATGCTCTGCCAAAAATCAAATTTCACATGCACTTGATTAAACAGCAAAGTCACGGGGAGGTTATCTTGCGCTGGCAACACAAAATGTTTAACCGTTAACGCAGGACCATATGCCTGCCACTCAGCCGCAAGCTGACCGACTTCGACCTTTACGTTATATTCTGATTTTACGAAATGAATCAGCTCCATACGAACCTGATCAAGCTGCGGCAACAAGCCTCTGAATAAACTCACCATTAATGCAAACAGCACTAAAATAATGGCGAGAAATTGCCAGCTAAAACGTATGAAACTAAAAGAGCGCTTTTTCGGCGCACAGGTATCCGATGGCACTACATTATCACCACATCAAATTTATTCTGCGCATACATAGGTTCACTCTGTAGCCTAACTCGCTTACCAATATAAACTTCAAGCTCACCCAATAGATGGCTTTCGTCGCCTTTCAAGCTTTGGTAAACAGCTGGCGAGCAATACACTAGAAACTCATCAGCATCGTAGCCACGATTTAATCGAATGATCTCTCTAAAAATCTCATAAGATACGGTTTCAACAGTCTTTAAATTGCCAGTGCCTTGGCATGCAGGGCATTCGCCACAAAGCACATGCTCTAGGCTTTCTCGAGTACGCTTACGTGTCATTTCGACTAAACCTAAACCTGAGAAACCACTGATATTGGTTTTAACACGATCGTGAGCTAAAGCGCTTTCTAAGCTGGCAAGCACACGTTTCTTATGATCATTATTGAGCATATCGATAAAGTCGATAATGATAATGCCACCCAAATTACGCAAACGTAATTGACGAGCAATCGCATGCGTTGCTTCTAGGTTGGTGTTAAAAATAGTTTCTTCGAGATTACGATGGCCAACAAAAGCGCCAGTATTGATATCAACAGTGGTCATGGCTTCAGTTTGATCTATGATCAAATAGCCGCCAGATTTAAGCTCAACTTTACGACCAAGCGCGCGTTGCACTTCGTTTTCAACATCATATAGGTCAAAAATAGGGATCGGACCATTGTAGTGCTCAAGCTTTTCAGCGATCTCAGGCATAAACTCTTGCGCAAATTGCTGCAACTCTTCATAGGTCTGCGCTGAATCAACTTGAATTTGATCCAGCTCAGTGCCAACAAAATCACGCACAATTCGTACTGGTAACGCTAAGTCTTGGTATAACAAAGATACACCACGGCGCTTACGGCGCTCACTGACTTTTGCCCATACACGTCTTAAAAATCCAGCATCTTGGATCAGTTCATCTTCACCGGCACTTTCTGCCGCGGTGCGAATAATAAATCCGCCGTCATCATCAACAAATGGCTGGGTAATTTTTTTCAAGCGAGCACGCACTGATTCAGACTCAATACGCTGTGATACACCTACATGGCTAGAGCCGGGCATAAACACTAAATAACGAGATGGAAGAGTGATGTCAGTGGTTAAACGCGCACCTTTAGTGCCAAGCGGGTCTTTAACCACCTGCACCATAATATCTTGGCCTTGTCTAACAAGTTCAGCGATATCACGCACTACAAAGTTGCCTTTTTCTACGTCGGCAACGCACTCTGTGTGCGGCACAATATCTGAAGCATGCAAAAATGCAGCTTTATCTAAACCGATATCAACAAACGCAGCCTGCATACCAGGCAGTACACGGCTAACTTTACCTTTATAAATATTGCCCACTAAACCACGCTTCATGCGTCGTTCAATATGGACTTCTTGTAAAACACCATGCTCCACTAATGCCACTCGAGCTTCTGTAGGTGTTACATTGATTAAGAGTTCAGAGCCTATTTTTTTCTGCACTCTGCTTTGCGCGAATCGACTTCTACTCACAACACACCCCACTTAGGGAAACTAAATTAAAAAAGGATTTGGCGTAGATTGTGATCTGATAAATGAGCCAATATTGATTCGTTTATCAGTAATAGTCTGCTTTCAATGTGTTATATAGCTGGGCGGGTAAGGCCTATTTATGACTCTATTTATTGCTATAAAACTTGCATCTCACACAACAACGCTCGGGTTTCTACCAAAGGTAACCCTACTACCGCGGAATAACTGCCATCGATAGCTTCAACAAAATTTCCACCCAAACCTTGGATCCCGTATGCACCGGCTTTATCCATTGGCTCGCCCGTTGCGATATAGGCTAAAATATCAGCTTCAGTCAAGCGGCAAAACTGCACTTGAGTGGTCACTAAACGACTAACCGTTTTGGTTCCATCAGTTAGCGCGACTGCTGTCATCACTTGATGACGTTTACCTGATAAGCTTGCCAATATTTCAGCGGCATTAGCTTCATCTGTTGGCTTGCCTAAAATCGTCTCACCTTGAACGACTATGGTGTCAGAACCTAGCACCACAGCATTTTTATCATTGCCGTATAACGCTAAACCAGCGAGTGCCTTTTCTTGCGCTAATCGCTCTACAAAGGCTTGTGCAGACTCACCTGCCCGATGACTTTCATCGATATCTGCCGCTAAAATCTCAAACTCGAACGGCGCAGGGCTATTGGTATTTAAAAAACCTAACTGGCCTAATAACTCTTTACGGCGCGGTGAAGCCGAGGCAAGGACTAACTTCATAATAAGTACCTTTCGATTTTAACTAAACTAACTGACGGCTTGATTCATCGAGCCAAACAAGTTTGTACAAATGTTGAGATTACTGGTTATCGCACTTTATAAAGGCGTCTAACTCTGCGTAAAATCCAGAAGATCCATGGCCACATCACTAAGCTCGAAATCGCTGGATAGAACAAACTAATATCAAATACAGCGCTGTCGGTAACAAACTGCACCCAGAAAACCACCAAGTTATAAAGTGCAACCTGCATGGCGACAACTAATGCTTGTTGCCACATAGGGAAGTTACGTAGGCGTTGAAAATGCAGCACAACAACGTAAACCACCACTGACATAGCAAACGCACGAATACCTAAGGTCGCTCCCAGCAATATATCGAGCATTACCCCGAGCACCCAGGCGGTTAAAATATTGTATCTATGGGGCAATGCCATCGCCCAATAAATAATAACCAGCAACAACCAATCTGGACGCCAAGCTTCTACCAAATCTGGCAGTGGCATGATTTGAAATAACATTGCCGCTAATAGGCTTAGCCAAACCACCCAGCGACCATTTGCCACATGTAAACTCATGATGCGACCTCTTGACTCGCTTTCACTGCTTCTTCAACACCTTCTGGTGGCGTGAGCTCTGCATCGTCTGACTCAATATCTGGCCAAAGTAACAATAAATAACGAATTCTATCTAGTGCCGCTAGAGGCTGAGCGACTACGGTTGCGTAACTCTTACCGTCGTCTTTCTCGACACTCATTACACGTGCAACTGGGTAGCCTTCAGGAAAACGCTTACCTAAACCTGATGATACGAGTAAATCACCAACACGTACGTCAGTACTCTTAGCCACATGTTTAAGTTCTAGCTCGTCCAACACTCCAGTACCGACAGCTAATAAGCGCACGTCGTTACGGGTAATCCTCACCGGAATGCCATGAGTCGTATCTGACAGTAGCAATACTCGGCTAGTTAGCTCACTAACCTGCACGACTTGACCTACAACACCTTGTGCATCAACTACCGGCTGGCCGACAAACACACCGCTGCGAGTGCCATGGTTGAGCACAACATATTGACGAAACGGATCGCTAGCCACTTCCATGACTTCAGCAACGACTTTCTTAGCGTCCATATGGACTGGCGATCCAAGTAAGCCACGTAAACGATCGTTTTCTTGGCGCAGGTGCTCGAAACGTTGTAAACGTTCGCTCATCAACAGTTGGTGACGCAGTAACTCTTTATTTTGCTTAGCTAACATATTGCGAGTCGCTAAACTTTCAGCAGAAAGATCCAACAACGCACCGGGAATATTAGCAACGTACTGTAGCGGGCTTAACAGTGAAGAAAGGGAATTACGCACAGGCTCAAGCCTGTCATTGGCGACAAGCAAAATCACTGACATGATAACTGCCAGTGTTAGTCTAAATTGGTTGGATATTCCGCGAGCAAAAATAGGCTTCATAACAAACTAGGGCGGTATAAACCGCCCTTTTTAACCGTGGTTAGTTTTCTTCTGAGAACAGGTCGCCGCCATGCATGTCGATCATCTCTAAAGCTCTACCACCACCGCGAGCCACACACGTTAGTGGGTCTTCAGCGATCATGACTGGAATACCAGTTTCTTGCATTAACAGTCTATCTAGATCACGAATTAATGCACCACCACCAGTAAGTACCATACCGCGCTCAGAAATATCTGACGCTAACTCTGGAGGCGATTGCTCTAACGCAACCATAACCGCACTAACAATACCTGAAAGAGGCTCTTGTAATGCTTCTAAAATTTCATTGCTGTTTAGGGTAAAGCTACGTGGTACACCTTCTGCAAGGTTACGACCGCGTACTTCAATTTCAAGTACTTCATCACCTGGGTAGGCTGTACCGATTGTGTGCTTGATACGTTCAGCTGTTGCTTCACCGATTAAGCTACCGTAGTTACGACGCACATAGTTGATGATAGCATCATCAAACTTGTCACCACCGATACGAACTGACGATGAATAAACCACACCGTTTAATGAGATGATAGCAACTTCAGTAGTACCACCACCGATATCAACAACCATAGAACCTGTTGCTTCAGATACTGGTAAGCCAGCACCAATTGCTGCCGCCATAGGCTCTTCAATTAAGTACACTTCACGTGCACCTGCGCCCATTGCTGATTCGCGAATTGCACGACGCTCAACTTGTGTTGCGCCTACTGGCACACAAACTAATACGCGTGGGCTTGGACGGAATACGCTGTTGTTGTGAACTTGCTTGATAAAATGCTGTAGCATTTTTTCTGTAACATAAAAGTCAGCAATAACGCCGTCTTTCATTGGACGAATAGCTTGAATGTTGCCTGGTGTACGACCAAGCATTTGCTTAGCTTCTGTGCCGACGGCCGCAACCGACTTCTGACCAGAACCGCTTCGCTCTCCACGAATAGCAACCACTGATGGTTCGTTTAGTACAATGCCTTCTTCACGGACGTAAATTAGCGTATTTGCTGTACCCAAATCGATCGAAAGATCATTAGAAAAAATGCCGCGTAGCTTCTTGAACATGTAACCAGCCTGTCTATGTGGAATCGTAGAAAAAAGAAATCAGGTAACTTTATCACGCTTCTTAAAATCCACAAGACCGCAGAGGTTAACAATTGCTAATGAAACTGTATTTTTTGCGATATAACCGCTAAAGAGCGAGTCAATAACTTGTCTCGCCCCTAAATACTGACATTTAATTAACTTCTCGCCAGTAAATAATACGGTCATGGCCTCGGTAGGTGCCAAAATAAGCGGTTGCTCTTGGGTCTTGCAATACGCTACTAGAGTCATATTGCCAATACCATTGCAGCCATTTATCGACATGGTGCTGCAAGCCTACTTCACCGTCAGCATTAGGCGCAGGAAAATAGATAAAGCTATTACCAAGTCCAATTGCACCAGACTTATTTGTGCCACCTGTTTGGGTAAACCCTTCTACCGCTTCAAGCCCTGTATCTGGTTTAAGGTACAAACCAATATCTGCAGACTCAGCCGCACTAGTGGTATCAAATACCGAGCAATTATCAGCGCTATTGTTTTCCCACTCTGCGCTGCTATTCACAAATTGCGTATTCACCGTAAGGCGCAGCTCTTCAGACGATGGGCCATAGGCATTGGCCAACACCATTCGGCCATAACGTAATGCAAACGCATTCGTTCCACTATTGATATCTGCTTCACCGATATCACTAAACGAAAAATTGCTGCAACCATTACCAACAGTAGCAGGATCTCGGTAACAAATACCATCGCTATCAGTGACATCTGCTTTATTCAGCTCTAAATCAAACTTACCGTTAAAAGGAACAGCCAAAGATTGTGTGCGCGGATAACTAAGTTGAGTGCCACTCAAATAAGCTCGCTGAATGCTGTTCGCAGGGTCAGTTGGATAGTAATCGACTTGCTCTGAAAGTGGCGACACATCTTGTACAGCAAGCGCAGCACCATTCACCGAGGTCGCACCGGAAGTATCGTTATAGCTGCGATTAGTCCATTGATTACCGCGGTAACGCCACCACTCACCAATTTGATAATTACCCGTTTCAGCGCCAGCTTTGTTCATGCCTTTTACGGCGATAGTAGGCTCAGAGCCTGACTGGAAACTAAAAGGCTGATCCATGTAGGTAAAGCTATAGCACTGAGCTTGAAGCTGTGGAGTATTAGCTTCAACCGTTAAGAAATAAGGAGTAAACCGGCCAAATAGGTCACTGGTCGAGTTTGCCTCAGCAATGGTTGCGCCAAGATAATTAATGTCGCCATCTAGCGCAAAACTAATCGCTCCCACCTCTGAATAAGTTTGGTCAGTTATTGCAAAAGGCGCACTATTGGTCTTAGTAAAATTAATTTTGTTCTGGCCTATGCCTCCAAGACCGCCGTCTTCGGGATCGCCATTACTCACTAACGGAGCTTGCAATACAGGTTTGATTGTTAAGTCAGTAAATTGAAAGTTATTAAGCGCTTGGCGATCTTTATAAGGCGTTGAATCATCAACACCACAAACCGCTTTTACGCTCATAGCAAAATCATCACCCGCCATAGCGAACTTAGTACAACTTGCTCCTGTACAGCCATTATTACCCGATGGGTTAAAGAAGTGAAAGCCATCAGGCTTTGCCACAAATTGCTCACTATGAGTAAGCACTAACGTTTCACTTGTTGAGCCATCTGGAGACTTAATCGTTTCAGTTAGTGTTGCAGCAAGCTCAACTTTACCCGCTTCTGGGTAGTTAACATTGAGCAGTGCCTTACCATTAGCATCAAAGTGCACTTGCAACTCTTGGGTCGCTCCACCAGCAATCTCTTTACTTGCCGTTGGTGAGTTGAGGCTATTAATAGTGAGTTTAGCCGCTGCATTTATCCCGCTAGCATCTGGCGTGATGTAATTAAATGCCAATGAAATGGGCTTAGTCTGATTAGCAAATAACGGCACGCACTGTTGGGTGGTTTCATCTTTCTTAACTGCAAACAACTCAAAGTCACTGGTATTTTTACAGGAGGTTGAATCATCAATATCAAAGTAAATGCCACTATTTTCAAAATTAAGCTGACACTGACTATTGGCCACCAAATTACCATCGATATAACAACGATAGCTAGCACTTGGCACTGTATTACCTAAGCCTAAGGTTACTACGCCCCCCTGTGGGTGCCACACTTCAAGAGCTGTGCTGCCATTAAAGTTCGCACTAGTATAGTCGCTACTATTTTTAGTTAGCGTTACAGAAGCTGGGTCACTCAGCAACGAGTTACAATTGTCATCAGCACATGCTTGTACCGTTACGGATTTGGCTGCGCAACTTAACGCACCAGAATCAAAGCGGATCCGATAATGATTCACTGCTGGCGGCTCGGCTGTATATTCAAAAGCAAAGTAACCGATGCTTTCTGCTAAGTGACTTCTGTCATTATCAAGTTCCCGATCTTCGTCTAAAGCAAAGCTCACTTGATTAGTAAAGTTATCTTTAGTACAGCGCCTAACCCAGCCACCATCACCACCTCTACGTTGGTTTTTAGTGGCAATGGTTATCGGTTGCGCGCTATATGTTTGTTTATAAGTGTTATTAAATCCACACTGCTGACTTAATGTCCGAGTACTGTTACCTGCACCATGGTTAAGAGCATTCGCGAATTCATAGGCAATGCTTTCACCGCCAATATTCATAAAGCCTTTACCTAAACCGGCAACATATCCAAGCGTTTCCTCTAATAAAATTGCCCCTGAAATCTCTGAAGCCTCAATCGCAATATCAAAATCCTCACCATCTGAATCGACATTATTGATAGCAGTCGTAATGAAACGTCTATTTTTATTTGTTAACGTTTGGCCGATAATTGCGGGAGGTGTACCAAAGTCATGCTCAAACTCAACCGTTTCGTAGCCTCGACCAGCGCTAGGCAATCGTTTTCCTTGATATAGAGCAGTGGAAACCGTTCCTGCTTGTAAAGCTTTTCCTCTTGCTAAAAAGCGATAACCAGGCTCCATTACAAAATAATCTACTTCAGACATTTTTTTGTTCAAAGCAGAGTTATTGCCAGAGTTCATTTGTTTTACTTCTACGTCACTAGACGTTCTAGTATCAATTCGTAGTGTTGAAGGACGATCAGCATTGGCATCATTACCATCAATAGTTGGCATCACTACAACCACTGGAGGCGCTAAGTAGTTATTATTAAATTTAATATTTGCAGTGCCGTCATTAGCAAGTTCAGCACGACCAAACTCAAATTGTGGCGCGGGACAAGTCAATAGTTTTTCGGCTGGTACGATTGTAAAACTATTTGCTGATGGAGCCTTCCAGTAGAGCCTAAAAGCCTCATAACCAAAAGCTTCATGAAACCTAAGTTCTATTTGATGGGGACCTTTTTCGAGTGAAACAGTACCTTGGTAACGCGTACAGTCACAGGTTGAGTGAGTACCATAAAATCCTGTAATTACCTCGCCATCAATCAGTAATTCAATGGCATCATCACCATCGATTGCAAATGTATACTCACCCGTTTCTGGGGCATCAATATAGCCCTCAAAAATACCTAAATATAAGTCTTGGTCCGAATTCAAATTGGAGTGCGGGTTAATGCCGTCCCCCTTTTGATCTAAGTTGCTTTCAATAGACTCACCAATTTGAAACCGAGTTTTTCTAAAGTCTTCAACTAACTCTCTAAATTCAGCCGAATTAGCAGGGCTATAACTATCTGGATACCAAGTCCGAGTATCGTAGGTACGGTATGTGAGACCTTCAACATTATCTTGCCCACTAGGGCATTGAGTTGGCACTGGCGGGTTAGGAAGCGGACCCACTTCACAATTAGGCGTAACATTTAGGTAGCCTGCAGTGTCAGTGAAAATCACACGACTAGTACCTTCTAGTTCAACTTCATTTTTCCCCGAAACAGCGCCCTCTACAGAAGATGAGCCTTCGAGTTCAATATCTTTTTCTGAAAAAACAAAACCGCGGAAGTAAGTCGAACCATTTAACGTAAAGTCGCCGTAGTTGTATAGCAGCAACTGTTCAGCACTTTGCGATAAGCTTTGGTTTTCATGCTCATAAGCTTTCTTTACAAATAGACTAACCGTTCCTGTCCCTAGAGGCGGAAAAACGACATTAACGCCATTTTCAATTTCTAACTCTTCTATCCAATATTGGCCTGGAGCAAATTGCAATGTACCGCTACTTGCTTTCAAATGCTTCATTTTATAAATACCATTGCTGGTAACAAACCTAATTTTTCGGTTACTTCCGCCATCTAAATGAATATGTCCATATTCACCACTTACAACATCTATCTCTCTATTGTTGTATTCAGTACTGATATCAACTTTGCTATGTGATTTACATTGCTCAAAGCCAACTCTGCCAGAGGGAAAATCAGCTGATTGACCTGATGCTGTACACTCCACTCGCGAATTAGGCGAGCGTGGATAACACGACCGTCCCTGTGCATCATCCACGCTTTTAGCTGGTAACACACCATCTACAGGTGCGTTATCTAGGTATGCGCCATGCTTAAATTCGATTTTGCCATTTTTATGATGAACATTAACTCCCTCTTGAAAGACAGAGTTCCAATCGGAAGCAAAAGCTGGCTGTAGCCATAACGGAACACTTAAACTTAGGAATAAACCAAGCAAAAATAAACGACATTTAATCACGAGCTTCGACCTCCACCTGACGGCTTACCCGAATACAACTCGCATCACTCTCAACGCCAGCGTTACATTCGCCGCTACTACAAGTCGCAGTACTAGTTATCAAATATTGGGTCATATTATTGGGTAGCAAGTTAACGGTAACTGTTGAGCATGCCATTCTAACCGTACAGCCGTGAAAACCAACCAAGCCAGTGTCTGTACCGATATCCCAAGTCACAGAAGCATCACAGCTACCATTACTACCATCTAGAGGAAATAGCGTTGCCAAACTGCGGTCTGCGCCGCTATTCGCTGCAGCAAAAGCTCTTGTGCCCCATACTTCTACACTAATTTGTTGGTCAGCATCATTGAGTACATTTATCAGCGCTGCCGCTAATAAAAACATTACCGTGATAATGAATACGCCAATAACCAACGCGCTACCGCGCTGCTTAGCCCTATAATTTCCACTGAGCATTACAGGTCTAACTTGCTTGCGAGTATTATGGGTAATTTGCAATCTAGGGAACATTTATCACCTGCACTTGATGATGGTATTGAAAGCTCTGACCTTGCACATCAAACAATGGGTTCAAATGCACCATAGCATTATTTTGTAAGGTACCGGGGGTATAAGCCATCGGGCTATTAATACCGATTGTATTAACAATATTCTCAGCCATTAACACCCCATCACCCATATTATCTGGTGATGGTTGGTTCACAGGGTTATTAAAGCTGTATCCGCTATAACGATTGAGCAAACTCAGCTCTACAGTAACCTGCTCAAAGCAGTAACTCACCGCTTGTTGAACAGCAAAATAACGCTGCCTCGGTGAAGCGGCATCAAAACGCACTTGGCGGCCAAAGTTAACCGTTAAATCATTAGTTGCATTTTCGGTGACAACATCAATACGGAATAACTTACCATCTGTCTTAGAGTTAGCAATGGAGGTATAAACATCAGCAGGGCTCAATGGGTAAACCAGTAAAAATTGCCCTGCGGTTAATGAAGCAGCCGTCGCACGCGAAGGCATAACTCTAGCCTCTCTTGATTTATCAGCTGGCACTATTGGTAATTCAATATAAGATGCACTCGCCTGAATAGGCATCATTTCAATGCACTGCCAGGCCGTACCGTTAGTGCGTACACCATTACTAATTCGAATACTGTTCGGCACTGCATTGCGAATATCACGGGTCATTCGCTCTATTGCAAAACGGCTTTGGCTCATCACTTGATCGACTGATGTGGCATCGATAAAAATTCGAGTGCCGAATATAAGAAAGCTACTGACACCTAACACTAGCACGCCAAGCACAATGATAACCGTCACCAACTCAACCAAGGTAAAGCCCTTGCCTTTTAATTGCTTTATTGTGCTTAACTGCAACTTAGCAGTTGAAGATACCGATGCAGGCATTAATAGTTACTCCTGATCGCGTTAAACGTCATGACTTCGCCGTTAGGTGTGGTGACGTTAATCGTCACTAGCTTAGTATTTAAGTTAGCGGGATTATTATATTCAACTGAAACTGATAATAGGTAATTACGATAGCGTTCTGCGTAAGTCATCGTACTGTTGAGCATCACGCTATTGATATTTAAGCCGGTATAGTCATCAACATCGTTATAGTCATTTCGCGTTTCTGTTACGCCATTAATCGTATCAGGGCCTAAACCTGCCAACGGAGTGCAATTAGCTCCTGCTGGTAGGCCAAAAGCAGGCTTGGCTGCAGCACCACAAGCCGGTACTCCACCATTGGCATTGGTATTTTGATCGTATCGTTTACCCCAGATCTCATTCAAGATCGAATGTGCTAGCTCTGCAGAACGAACTCGGTGCAAGGTATCAGCTGAGCGTTCAGCTTGAGGAAATAACATGGTACTTAATAGTACAAAGGCGATACTAATAACCACCATTCCCACTATTAGCTCGACTAAGGTGAAAGCTTTTTGGGTTTTAATTTGCATGATAGCAAGCGGATTAGCCCTCATGGATATACCCCTCCGACTCTATCGCTAAAAATAACGTTTCGTCAGCAATGACGCTAATACAATTCCCATTACAGCTTACGCCTGCAACGATTGGCACTCCCTGCAAATTAAACTCAATATTAAAACGATTACTACCATTGCTGACTAGCGCTAAGCTTGCACCACCTTGAAATGCTTGCGGCGCATCCGTGCGTAAAATGTTGCCAGAGCAACCGCCATTGAAGCGACCACTAAGGCGAATGATTTGATAGTCGGTATCGCTCACTGATAGACGATAACAGCGGTCTTGGTTATTCATAGCCATGATCTGCACTTTACGTAACTCACTAATAAACTCAGAACGTAAGGTAAATGCGCTGTAGCTTGAGGTCGTTAATAGCCGAGGAATGACAACCACCGCTAGAATAGCGATAAGAATAATCGTGGTGACAAGCTCTACTAAGGTAAAACCTGTGTGTCGCTGCGTTCTGTGCATTGTCAGTCCTGAACAGTACTGCGGTGTTAAGACTAGCCGCTATGGCTAATCAAACAAAAGGGATGGAGCGCTAACTCATTGGAGTTAGTGTCTAACAATTTAATAAGTATGGCAAATAAAGCCGCTATTAATCCATTAGATACAAAAAAGGCCTGCGAGGCAGGCCTTTTGAACTTAGGCTGAATTAACAGCCTCCATCCTTTACTTCATAAACTGGAGCTTCACTAGAACTTTGAGCAGGAGTGTACTCAAAATGACACTCAACAGGTGAATTTGCTGAAGCATCATATGGAGAGCCAACCTGATAAATCACTGTTGCGGTACTCAAAGTGCCTGGAACGAAAGTCCAATCGTCTTCACTAATATCTAAAGCATCTAATAGTGATTGCTTGTCATTCTGCAGATAACCATATGCAGTTTTTACAGTATCAGCAGCATTGGCACCAATTTGAACAGTTGTATCAGCTAATTTTTCTTTACCAGCTATAGCAGCTTTAGAGAATACTAGTGAGTTAGCACCTTGCACAGAACCTTTCAGACCTTGAAGAGTCGATCCACGAGCATCACTTTGTAGGTTAATAAACTTAGGTGCAGCAGTTACCGCCAAAATACCTAGAATGATAATCACAACCACTAATTCGATTAGCGTAAAACCATTTTGCTTTTGCATTTTCTATGTCTCTTAAGTAAGTACTATTAACATCCAGTATCAACAATAGTGTATTCAGGAACTTTAGTTGCAGTAGCTTCCACATAGGTTAGCTTACAGTCAGATACTGGTGCCCCAATTTGAGTGATAACTAATTGGCCTGTTGAAGCATCAACTTTCCAATCATTTGTATCTGTAGTACCAAAATCAGCATCGATTGCATTGTTAAATTCAGTTTCGGTGGCTTGAAGATAACCGAAGTTTGTAACTGCTGGATATTCAGCACCAATATCAACGCCATCAGTAGGCTTTGTTGGGTCCGCATTAGTCCAAGAACCTTTAGCTTTTTTCTCATCGCCACCAACAGCAGATTTAGCAAAAACTAAACCGTTTGCGCCTTGAATAGCACCTTTAACACCTTGTAATGCAGATGCACGAGCATCACTTTGTAGGTTGATAAACTTAGGAGCTGCAGTAACAGCAAGAATACCCAAAATAATAATCACAACCACTAATTCAATTAGGGTAAAACCATTTTGCTTTTGCATAGAAATTTCCTCGATCACATATAGAATTCAGCGGCAACTTACAACTTTGTTGTTAGCTAAACGCTATCAATTAATTTAATAAATTTTTTAACCAAACATTTAAACTAAACTTTTCAATAAAGCTTATTCAATAAAGCTCGCTACTTGGCCTGAGCCTGGGTTGTATGTCACCCCTTTACCAGCAAGATTATTCAAATCATTTAAGGTTTCTGTAGGGAAACCTGTTTGGGCGTCTAACTTAAGTGATGACGCCAAGTAATATAGACAAACATCTAGACCACCTACTTGCACACCATCAATAGTGTTAGAGCTACCACCTGCACCATCGGCAAGGCTTACAACATATCTCGCTTTACGCGCATCGACACCAGGAAGCACACTTCTTGGCGGATTTTGTAAAACAAGATCAAATACTTCCTGACAAGAGTCTTGGGTCATCGAAGTTGCATCAGTATTAGTTGCACCAGTTGGGTAACCAAAACGGGTATCTAAGCTGACTGTTGTACCATCAAGTAAAACGGTATCGTTACGACGACCATCAACTTCCCATTGTGAGCGAACAAAACTCACAGCAGTGCTTAGGCCACCAGCCACACCGTCAACACTGGCGTCTTCAGCATCATCTGTTACGTTCAAAAAACGTGGAATAGCAGTCGCAGCTAATAAGCCTAAAATAACGATTACGATGACTAATTCGATAAGGGAGAAGCCCTTTTGATACTGTTGTTTCATTTTACCCCCAGTGTTGTATGTGGCTATTCTATCAGTTTGTTAAAATTAGAAAACAGATAATTTCACTCTTTAGCTTATCTCAGTTCGTCGCTGTCAAAAAAATGACCCGGCCAGAGCTGTTCTGATAGCTAATACTTTCGCCCGACTCGTCAATATATCGGCAAATTTCTGTATCAGAGTTGAATCGCGTTTCAATTTGTTGCATATAACCTTGGCCCAACAATTCAGTCAATAACTGCCGACAGCCAGCAACACTTGTCTCATTCAATATAGGCCAACCGCCTGCAGACATTCGGACTTGACCAGTTGATGCAACACTATGGATATCGTCTGAATACCAATCTAATTGCAAAATATCTGGCTTACTGCGCATCAACCATTGTGAGCGAACTACACCTAGTACATTTAATAAACGGCTATGCTCAACTTGAATGCTTGGCTGCGCCGTTTGATTAATTTTACCGAAATAATGAAAACTGATATAAGCCATTACAAGTAATAGAATAATCAACGCAATCAACTTGCCATATATACCGAGTAACTCTGACTCGGCCTTTTGTTGACTAAGCAATCTCACTTACCTGCCGTATCAATAGTCTCAGCAAGCATTAGCTACCGCCTTTGACCACATTGAGCATGTCCCACATAGGTAGATAGATACCTAGCGCTAAAACCAACACGATACAGGCGACAAAACCGATTAAAATGGGCTCTAACTTAGCTGTAAGGTTTTTAAGATCATAATCGACCTCCCCCTCATAAAAGTCAGCAGCGTCATTTAACAGCTGGTCTATTTGACCCGTTTCTTCACCTACTGCCACCATTTGTAATACCAGAGGCGTAAACAACTTACTGTTATTCGATACTCTTAGCATTGATTCGCCAGCCTCGATACCGCGGCGCATACCAACAATACTGTCATGCATATAGGCGTTATCAACTGCATCAGCTACGAGGCTTAATGCTTGTGTCATGGGGACACCAGCGCTGAGCATCATTGAAAAACTGCGGCAATAGCGCGATAGCGTTGAACGCTCGATAATACTGCCAACAGCTGGGATATTTAACTTCCATTTATCCCACTGTTTTTCACCTTTTTCAGTACTGTGCCAATAGCGAATACCCACGAAGCTCGCGACTAATACTACAATCATCGCAGGCCAATAATTTACAAAGACATTTGATGTATTAATCAAAAGCTTAGTCGCCCATGGTAGATCTGCACCAAATCTTGAAAACATTTCTGCAAATTTAGGGATCACCATGATGTTAAGGATCACCATGGCGATAGCAATCGCGATCAATACAAATATTGGGTAACGCATTGCAGCTTTAATACGACGTCGTGTTTCCTGCTCGCGCTCTATGTATCCAGATAACTGAATAAAGGCATCTTCAAGCTTACCCGTGTTCTCACCAACGTGAACCATAGAAACAAACAAGGCATCAAACACATCCGGATGTTGGTTCATCGCTGATGACAAAGGGCGACCGGAAGTTAACTGCTCTGAAATATCATCTAACGCTTCTTTCATGCGCTGTGAATGAGTTGTCTCAGAAAGCCCTGCGATCGCTCTTAATATTGGGATCCCAGAGCGTGTCAGTGAATACATTTGCCTAGTGAAGATCTGCAACTCATCTAAAGCTACTTTGCCTTTAAAAAGTGTCTTTAAACTAAATTCTTTAACCTCTTTTGCCAGCGTCAGCTCTAACGGGATCACGCCTCGAGACATCAATTGATCCGCAGCAGCACTCTCGGAGCTCGCATCAAGTACCCCTTTTATCTGTTCACCCTGAGCACTACGCCCACGATACTGATAAGCTGGCATGGTTAAGCCTCACTCTCTAAAGTAATCTCACTGACATCTTCAACTAATTTTGCTACTTCTTCGATAGTCGTCATGCCCTGCGCCATATACTTGAGTGCAGATTCTGCTAATGGCGTAAAATTAGGGCTTTGATAAGCTGCGCGAGTAAAGTCCTGTGGATTCCCCGTTCGCATTGCTTCAATCATTGGTTCATCGAGCTCTAAGATTTCAAAAACACCAATACGGCCACGATAACCACTGCCATTACAGCTTTGGCAACCACTGCCAACTCTAAATCTAGCGTTGGAATAATCAAGTTGACTTACGTTCGACAACCAAGCTTTGTCTTGCGCACTAAGGTGATAATCCGTAGCGCAGTTTTGACAAACTCGACGCACGAGTCGCTGAGCAATAATCACTCTTAACGCACTAGCAACCAGGTAGCTCGCTGCGCCCATATCTAATAAACGTAGCGCACTGGTTACGGCATCATTGGTGTGCAACGTCGATAATACAAAGTGACCGGTTAATGCACCACGAAGACCAATTTCAACAGTTTCTTGGTCACGCATCTCACCGACCATGATAATGTCGGGATCTTGTCGTAACGTAGTACGAAGAACATGAGAAAAGTCTAAACCGATCTTATGGTTAACTTGAACTTGGTTAATACGAGGTAACTGGTATTCGACAGGATCTTCTACCGTAATGATCTTACGATCTGCAGTATTAAGCTCGCTCAACACACCGTAAAGAGTGGTCGTTTTACCACTACCTGTAGGACCTGTAACCAATAGCATACCGTGAGGGCGTTTGATCTGACGTCGGATCCGCGCCAACATATCTGCAGGCATACCGGTTTCGTTAAGCGTTAATAGACCTGCAGATTGATCGAGCAAACGCATGACCACTGACTCACCGTGATAAATCGGCATCGTTGACATACGAACGTCGATCTTGTGACCTTTGATTTCCATATGGAAACGGCCATCTTGCGGTAAGCGCTTCTCTGATATATCTAGGCCTGCCATCAACTTAAGGCGCAATACTAGCGCCGCAGCAATACTCACCTCAGGTAATATATTTTCATGCAGCTGGCCATCGATACGCTGACGAATACGTAGTGACTTTTCCCCAGGCTCAATATGAATATCCGACGCACGCATTTGCACTGCGTCTTCAAAAATCGACTGTAGCAGGCGTACAACTGTTGTTTCGTTATCGCTATCGCCGCCAGTCAGGCTACCTAGGTCAAATATCTCATCAGCAGCATATTCCTCTTCAAGCTTACCTGCGATCTGTGCGATCTCGTCGGTACGGCGATAAAGGTTATCAAAAGCATCCAATAACTGATCTTCGGTCACTACAGCGATCGAAATCGTCTTTGGCGCTAACTGCATTTCGATGTTATCCATCGCCTGCAGATCGGCTGGATCACTCATAGCAACAAGAACGCTGTCACCATTGTCTTCAACAACTAGGGCTCGATAACGCCTAGCTTGAACTTCAGGCAGCAAACCTACCACTTTGGCGTCGATGGCTCGCTTACTAATATTAAGAAACGGAATATTCAGCTGCTGTGATAAAAACTGCAGTAATTGCTGCTCAGTAATACAAGATAAGTCGATTAAGGTGCGTCCCAGCTTTTTACCGCTGTTACGCTGCTCACTTAATGCCTGCTGCAGTTGCTCTTCAGTAATGATGTGCTCTTGTACTAGCAGATCACCTAATCGCATTTTTAACTTGGGTTTCACTAATAAGCTCCTAACTGCAGCAAACGATTATCGACGTATACTTTTGCCTGTGCGGATAAATTGTCTTGTAACAATGCTTGATGATAAGCAAGCTTTGCATCGCCATATTTTTGCTGTGCATCCAAGGCGTAACCTAACCCCATCCACCAACGGCCTTGGTTTGGTTCTTGTTGCGCTAGTTGGCGAAAGCTCTTTTCTGCCACAGGGTAGTCTTTTTGCTTTTGCGCTAAATCACTTTGTTGATGCCACTTTTTAATAGCAAAATCACTCGTATCGGGTATCGCATCTAAACTAAGTAAAGCTTGGTCATTTTGGCCGCTTGCTTGTAAAACACGTGCTAACAATAGCGAAAATTCATATTGCTGTGGAAACAATAATCGACCTTGTTCCAATAAATCTGCCGCTTTGGCTAACTTGTTCTGTCCGTAATATAAAGCAGCGGCCTGCCTTCTGGCTTTATGCTGTGCAGGATAATACGCTAGCGCCGCTTCATAGTAGTTCAAGGCTTCGCTATGCAATCCTTGTTGCTGTGCATCCATAGCCATTTGCATCTGCTTTTGCGCTAGCTGTTCTGGTGATAGCTTTACTTCTGTAACAGCCATATTGCTACTGCTATGCAATTCATTACTACGCTTAGTCGTATGAGAAATATTCAGCGTAGACTCTGACTCACGGCGGCTAATACTAGGCGCTTTATCTGCCAGCTCAGCCACTAGAGTGCGTTCTGCTTTTGGTGCCTGATTAGTTACAACAACCGGTTTCTGCGGCACTGATTCAGGTTTTGTATCAAGTTGCTCAATTGCAGTACTATCTATATCTACATCAGCTGTATTTACTGACTCTGTCGCTAGTGAGTTACTCGTCGCTATTAACTGAGGTTCTACAGTAACTTCAGCTGCTCTTTCAGCAGTATTTGAACTCTTTATGGGCTTATCTTCTGCCGCTACACTTGCTTGATTTTCTGCGCCTGCAGGTTTTGATTGCACATCAACTTTGGTAACAGGCTGCGGACCAACTGGTGATTCAGATACAATATTGCTTGCGACTAAAGCGCCTGCCGCATCTTTAGATTGCGTTAGATTTGATACAAAAAAGACCGCAACTCCACCGAATATTAATGACAGTGAACACGCTAGAAACAGAGACTTTTTAGAGAAGGTTTTAACCGACGCAGCCATTTGTGGTGCAGCCATACTTTCAATACCATGTGGCTGCTGGCGTTTGTCTAAATCTTTGAGCATTTTATTGATGACACTCATGCAACGCCTCCTTTAAACCAATAAAGCCCACTAAAAAAGACTGCAATAACTGCTGCAGCGACGAGCCATTTAACGGTGTCGTATTGATGCCTTCGCGCATCACTGGTGTCAGCAATCGAAGCAGCTATATGATGTTTTTCAACTTGCTGGGCGCCTTCACCAAAACTAACCATTAAGGCTTTATGAGACAACACATTAATCAATCTAGGAATACCTCTTGCCGCTTTAGCGATGCGTTTAGCATTTGCCTCGCTAAATAGCCGGCCACTCTCACTGCCTGCAACACTGAGTCTATGTTGGATATATGCAGCAGACTCATTCTCGGTAAGTGCCCGTAAGCAGTAGCTAAAAGTAATCCTTTGCCTTAGTTGTCTAAATTTATTTTGCGCCAAACGCTCATCTAACTCTGGCTGAGCAAATAGTACAACTTGCAATAACTTGCGGCTTTCAGTCTCTAAGTTAGTAAATAAACGCAGTGCTTCCAAACTTTCATCGGGCAGAGCCTGCGCTTCATCGAGGACTAAAATAATAGAGTGCCCATGAGCACTAAGCGCTAGTAGTTGTTGCTGTATTAAGCTGGTTAACTGCTGTTGGTCAATCTTACTTGAATGCTTTAACCCAAGCTCCAATGCAACAGCCCAACGCAATTCATCTGGCGTTAAGTATGGGTTAGGCAAGTAAGCACAATGGAAGCGTTGTGGTAATTCGTTCATTAGTTTGCGGCAAATGAGCGTTTTCCCTGTTCCAACCTCTCCTGTTACCTTGATAAAACCTTCACCTGTTTGCAGCGCAGTTTGCAGTACTTGTAAGGCCTCGACATGTGGTGCAAGTCCAAAGAAAAAACCCGTATTCGGCGTAAGAGAAAACGGGGTTTCTGTTAACCCAAAATGCTGCAGATACAAGCTTATTGCTCCTCAGGGTACCAACGTTCAAGCAGCTCTTGAGAGCGTTTTAATTCGCTTTCCCAAGTGTTTGCACCAACAACGACTGGCTTCAGCAAAATAACTAGTTCAGTTTTCACAGTTGAATTTGCACGGTTGGTAAAAGCTTCACCTAGATAAGGGATATCACCAAGTAACGGCACTTTTGACACTAGCTCAATGTTTTCACTCTTCATCAAGCCACCAATCACAACCACATCACCGCTAGCCGCTTTAATGACAGTATCAGATTCACGGATCTCGCTTTGAGCTAGAGGCAGCTCAAGGGTGCTATCAGAGATCTTAATCGTCTTGGTCTGCTCTTTAATATTGATAACTGACGGGTGGATATGCAGTAAAACATCCCCTTTCTCATCAATCTGTGGCGTTACATCCAAGGCAATACCCGAGAAGAAAGGCGTTAACTCAACTTCAGGAGTCGTTACCGGCGTATTACCAGCAACCGTTGTTGAAGATACATCGGTAACAAAGTATTCATCGGTACCCACTTTAATCACAGCTTTTTGGTTATTAGAAGCCGTTACACGTGGGCTAGATAACACATCGACATCACCTTGGGTGTCGAGCAAACTAATCATGGTACTAAAATCAGAACCCGCTAACTTAATCGAAGTCACACCACCTAACACGCTAGTAATGTTATCGCTTAAGCCTGCTGACGGACTAGTACCAAACGAGATATCGGTACTCCCCGCGTGGCCCAGTACACTTTCCCAATGGATCCCTTGCTGATAACCATCAGACAAGGTTACTTCAAGCACTTTTGCTTCTAAAATAACTTGACGCTGCAAATGAGTTTCGGCGGTCTTAATAAAATTACGAACTTGGCGAATTTCATTCGGGTATGCGCGAATTGTCACTAAACCTGCTTGCGGAGTCACAACAACTTGGCGTCCACCACCTGTATCACCAACAATTGATACTAAGGTTTCTTTTAGCTCGCCCCAAAAGTCAGACTTGGTTTTCGAGCGAATAAAGGTACCGTTAGTTTGCTCATTGCTATCACCGTTACTCGAACTCGAGTCGCTGCTAGATGAGTTGTTAGAGCTACTATTATTATTGTTACTGCTACTATTTGAATTGGAATCGTTGTTGTCAGAAATTCGGCCTGAATTAACCGAAGTTAACGATAAACCTTGGCGTTCCATATATAGATAATTTAGCGAGAAAGTTTCAGTACGCATGCCCGCGGGGAAAATCCTTAAAATTCTGCCTTCACGACTGACTTCATACCCGTAAATATCTTCTACAACCTGCAATGCTTCTTTCAAGGTTACGCTTTTTAGTGATAATGAGATTTTACCGGTCACATCTGGGTGTACCGCAACACTTAAAGGCGTGCCTTGAGCTAGACTTGGGAAAAATACTTTTGCGTCAACATCATTTGCCGATACGTCAAAGCGGCGCTCTGTTGGACGTGCTGGAGTGTAGCCTGCTAACAGGTTATCTGATGACAATTCACGTTGCACTTCATCAGGCATCACTGCTGGCGGCGGAGTCGCTGAGGCTGTTTCTTTCGCTGAAAGCGATTGTGCCAAGGCTTGCTTTGACTCTACCGGATCTGGGCGGTCAACGGTTTGACAAGCCACCAACATCAATGACAGTAAAGGGGTGATATAGGTAATTGAGCGCATTTTAATTATTGTCCCTTAAAATCTGTAATGGCTTGAAACATCGTCAATTTACGGCCGTCAGCTAACGACACAGTGTCTTCATCTATCTTGACGATTTTGACACCTTTGACTCTTTCACCAACGGTGAAAATTTGATTATTTATCACAGCAAAAGCTGTAGTGTCTTTCTTGACAACACTGTTTAGCACTAATGAGTTATCGACTGAATTTGTATCAACATCAGCTTTAGCCGACCAGTTACCGGGCAAAGTTGGATCTCGCAACGTCGCAGCATTAAGGTTAAAACCTAAAGTACTCGCGAGGAAAGCAATCAATAGCGCACTAATCTTGTTTGGCAACACTGATAAAGTCCTTATTAATACTCAAGGTATAAAGTTCTAAAGAAACCGCCGCTTTAGGATAACTATCAACCCGATAATCCATACTGCGCCAATAAAGCTTGTTCGGCATATTTTCTACCGCCTCAACAAATCTCAACACAGCAAAATAGTCACCAACAAACTCAAAACGAATACCATGGCTATAAAGATTCATCTTTTTCTCTTCTCCTACCTCTAACAGTGGAGTCGGAGCTATAGATTTAAAAGACTTGAGCTCAATGCCTTTAATTTTTGATAGCAAACCAGCCAATAGCGTTGGCATGTGATCCGCCGGTACCATATCTACCATTTGGAAAGATAACTGCTTATCGATTTCAGCATTTTGATGATTAATATTAGCTAGCCGCTCCCTGTATTCAGTATCAGGATCCTGTTTCAGGCTTTGCTCATACAAATCTATTTGCTGTACCGAAATTTTATTTTCACTTTCAATACTTTGGTTTTGCTGGGTAAATTTATTGTGTTCTTTTAACGCAGACTCTAACGGTAGATAAAACAACAGTCCTGCAATAACCAGTACAACAAATGCAACCAATACACGTTCGCGTTGGCTTAAGTCGTCAAATTTTTCAGCTAATTGGGCCCATTTTTGCTTCATTTAGCTTGCCCCTCATCGCTGCTATTGGCATCGCTGGTTAACTTAAATCCTAACGGTTGACCTTCACCTAAACTCATTGTCATAGAGGCAAACGCATGGCCTTTAAGTGTTGTCGTCGTTTTAAGTCTTTCCACCCAAAGTGGCACACTTTCAGGAGAAGCCGTAAAGCCCTCAAAGATGTAGCGGTTTTCATTAACTTGTATTCGGTTTAGCCAAATTTGACTATTGGCTACACTCGCTAAATCAGTCATTAACGGTGAGTAGCCATAGCTTGTAAGCACTTCTTGCTGGCTCAATTTGCCAAAAAGTTGCTGCTTTAGCTCCAATTGCTGCGCTTTTAATTCAACTTCGGCAACTAGAGTTTTATTAGGGCCACGTGCCGCCAAAGCCGCCTCTAGATTTTGCTTTTGTAAATCAAGGCGCTGCTTTTCAGCCATTAATTGTTTTTTGTCTGACTCTAGACTGCTGTTTAGGGCAAATACAAGCATGGTCGCCAGCAATAAACCCACCACTAGAGCTGCAGAAGCCTTAGTGAGTCTAGAAAATGATAAACGTAGCTCTGGCGGAAATAGCGTCTCTGAATAGAGATTAACTCTTAATTTCATTACACATCACCTCGCGCGATTTCAGCTAGCGCCAGTTGAGCAAAAGCAACCTCAACAGATGACCCATTGTAAGCCGTAACTTTTTGATTGAAGTTCGCACTAATCAGATTAGCTAGTTGAGTTCGCTCACCATCCATTACAAGCTCAATGGAAGAAACCGGGGCTTCACGTAATTGGCTCTCAAAGTAATCCATTGAACGCTGCAGCTCTAAACTTAAGTTGTCGGCAACCCCATAAGCTAAATCTTCAGCTGATACTTTATCAATTTGCAAGAAACCACGAACTCGACGCTGCATAAATACTTCACCGCTTCTAACTACGGTTAACAGTAATTCTTGGCCTTCACGATGACTTAGTACTAATCGCGCTTGATTATCATCAAATAAATTACTCATTGCCATCTCTTCAATAGAGACACCTTGCGTCACAAAACCTGCGGTTTTCGCCGCGAGTAATATTGCCAGTAAAACAGGCTTCTCGGTGACAACTACATTCACTTTATTAGTGGTTTGTTTTGATGATTCGAAATAATCTAAATGGATATCAGTAACAGGCTGGGTGACAATATCTTTGACAGACCAAAGCAAAGCGGCGTTAAGTTCTTCGTCTTGGACATTAGGCTTGTCGACTAATAGCAATTGGTAGAAATCAGCTGCTAACACTAGCTGAAGCTTGGCAACACCGAACTCTTTTAAAACCTGAGAGAAAGCATTCTCCCAGTCATGGGGATTAAAAGAGAACGTCATAGATTTAGCCGCAACCTCACCGGTAGCCGCTTGAAAGACAGATATTTTTTCTGCGCAAATATAAACACCTAAGTTTTGCGTCGGTGCAGCTTTACGCCAAAACTGAAGTTTACCGAGTAGGCTCTCTTCCATTAATCCATGCCTTAAAATTTATCAAAAACTAATCTAATTACCCACGTTCCCCTAGGGTGAACCGGTTAAGTTATCTATAAAACACTAAGAGTTCTTATCTAAATAGCGCAACACTCGTATTATGCCACTAGTGTAGCGAGTTATCCCTGATTATTATAGATAAAATGCCAATTTACAGATCCTAATTAACAAACTCACTCAAATATGAAACAGACTATACCTCTTCTATAGGCTCACTAAAGAAGCTTCCTTGACCTGCACTTACCCCTAAAATCTGCAATGTTTGCCACTCTTGTAGCAGTTCAACACCTTCAGCACATACCTGTACATCAGTCCTAAACAAGCCGGCTATCAAGCTGCGAACAAATAATTGGTTCTCTGTGCGTAGATGGATCTGATTCACAATCGAACGATGCAACTTTATCAGTGAGATTGGGTAGTGATGCATATATTCAGTACTAACTACCTGCTGCCCGACCCGATCAACACAGATTTTTGCGCCCATTTTGGTCAGCATATCAAGCGGTTCTTTCAGTTCCTGCTGATGATTCACTAAAATATCTTCGTTAACCTCAAAGATTAGTCTCGGCGCTAAATGACGATATTCTAACAATGTGGTTTTCAACCAGCGAACAAATGCACGACTGGTTAAGGTATCCAAGCTCAAATTAATGCTGAACTTTAGGCTATTATCTTTATGCTTAGGCAGTACATCGAACATTACCATTTCAACAACTTGACGCTCTATCTGCGGCGTTAATCCGCACTTTATCGCCATAGGTAAAAATAGAGTCGCACGTACTAAGTTTCCATGAGTATCACGCAGACGACTGGTCACTTCTTGATGATGCGCATTAAAGTCACTGTCGACAACCGGTTGAGAAAATAAAAACACTCGCTTGCTGACCAATACGTTTTCGATAAAACTGCGCCATCGCACCGAACCTTTTGACAAATCACCATCGACTGCCCCTTTGTCATACATAAACCAGCTGCTATCTCCCTGAAATTGCGCCGAACGCAGCGCTAATTCAGCCTCCTCGACCAAAGCGTCTTTGTCATCCCCCACTTTAAAGTAAGCGCCACCTAAATGTAGAAAGTCCTCAGGTAAAGTCACCAAAGAATTAAGCTGGCTTAAACTAAGACGTAATAACTTAGCCGCTAATTGATCTGCTTCAACTTGGGATATTTGCGGTACTACCACCGCAAATTGATTGTATGAGCGACGTGAAAAAATGCTGTTAGCTTTATCTGCTAAGATTTGATTAACGACACCAATCAGCTGTAACAAGAGTTCATCAACTTCGTGCTCTGCGAGTTCTTTAGCCAATAAGTCAAAATCTTCCATTTCAAACAGATATAACACCCCAGGGGTAATCATGCCTGAACTGCTGCTCAACGCATCGAGACGGTTCTTTAAAAATAGGCTATTACCGATCCCAGTTTCTGCATCAAGAAACGTGTTAGAGCGAATAAACTGATCAAAGCGCGCTCGCTCTTTATGAGCATCATCTAACTCTAATAGTAAATGTGTTAATGCCCGGTTGATCAAGCGCGGCTTGCCTTGACCTTTTTCCGCCAGCGCTTTGTCATGTTGACCAGATAAGATCAAACTCGAACGTTGAGCTAAATGTTCAATGCCATTTAACTCTGCAGAAAACCAGCGAAAGCCAAAACGGACAAACAAACAAACGGCTAAGCAACCAATAAAAATAACCAATATGCCATACCAGCCAATATCACTTTTATTAAATGGCTGTGGCAAGGTTAGGCTCATCACCAATTGGCCGTTTGCCAATTCGCTTTTGTAATTCACGCCACCTTTATGATGCTGCGCAGGCTTATATTCAAAGAGCAACTGGCCACCTTTAGACAACGTAAAGGCATGGGCCCTATATGAATTTAATAATGGTGGCAGCCATTCTTGGTACCCCCAACGTTCGGGACGGCTCGACTGCTGCTCTATTAAAGTTTCTAATTCAGTCACTTTTTGCTGTTGAAAGGTATACGTGAGCTGGACAAAGCTAACCATAGCGGTCAAAAAACAGATAAAGGCAACACCAGCAAGTGACATAAGCCAAAAGCTAGTAAGTTTTTTAGTTAGCATTCGAGTCAATTTCATTTGTCCGCTTCCCGCGAGATCTTATTAATATTCGGCTAGCACTGCTTAGTTTTTAGCGAAGTGCAGCTCAATAAAGCGATTTTCAATTAATATCATTTATACGTAATCAAAAAACTGTCGGCAACAAAAAAGGGGCCTTAGGCCCCTTTTTATGACTAAATAAGCCTTAAGACTCCATATAGCCTTCAGGTAATTCAGTTATTGTCGCTACGCCAGATTCAATTGCAGCTAATGCAACCGCTTTCGCCACTTTTGGCAGCAAACGAGAGTCAATTGGCTTTGGCAATACGTAGTTTGCACCAAACTCTAATGAATCGACATTTGGATACGCTGCTAATACTTCTGCTGGTACCGGCTCTTTTGCTAAAGCAGCAATTGCGTGTACAGCGGCAATCTTCATTGCATCATTAATTTGTGAAGCGCGAACATCTAGTGCGCCACGGAAAATAAACGGGAAGCAAAGTACGTTGTTAACTTGGTTCGGGTAGTCACTGCGTCCTGTACCCATAATCAGATCTTTGCGCACATCGTGAGCAAGCTCAGGCTTGATCTCTGGATCTGGATTTGAACATGCAAAAATAACAGGCTTATCAGCCATTAGTGCAACGTCTTCAGCCGCTAATACGTCTGGGCCTGAAAGACCTAGGAATACGTCTGCACCTTTAATGACATCTTGCAAAGTACGCTTGTCAGTATTGTTAGCGAAGAGTGCCTTGTATTCATTGATATCATCACGGCGAGTATGAATAACGCCTTTTCTGTCGAGCATGTAAACGTTTTCACGTTGCGCACCACAGTTAACAATCATTGTCATACATGCGATTGCCGCCGCACCAGCGCCCATACATACAAACACAGCATCTTCGATAGACTTGCCTTGAATTTCCAAGGCGTTAATCATACCGGCAGCAGTAACAATTGCAGTACCATGCTGGTCGTCATGGAATACAGGAACATTACAAAGTTCAATCAAAGCTTTTTCAATTTCAAAGCACTCAGGTGCTTTAATATCTTCAAGGTTAATACCACCAAATGTGTCGGCAATCGCTTCTACAGTGTTGATGAACTCTTCTGATGTTCTGTGCTTGACTTCGATATCTGTTGCATCAATGTTTGCAAAATGCTTGAAAAGTAAAGCTTTACCTTCCATGACAGGTTTAGAAGCCAGCGGGCCCAAGTTACCTAAGCCTAAGATGGCAGTACCGTTAGAGATCACCGCAACAGTGTTACCTTTACCTGTGTAACGATAAGCATTATCTGGATTAGCCGCAATTTCACGCACAGGCTCAGCAACACCTGGGCTGTATGCTAATGCTAGATCCATGCTAGTTTCAGCGGGTTTAGTTAGGCAAACAGCTGTTTTGCCTGGTACTGGGAATTCGTGGTAATCGAGGGCTTGTTGACGAAAATCTGCCATTTTTTCTAATCCTGAGTGCGACTAATAATATCCTAAGCGAAAGGTCTGCAACTAAAAGTTTACTTAATACCCAATACTGATCCTTTAAGTAGAATTCTAAATTGAGCAAAAAACAGTTAGCTGATAGCCGCTAAGATACTTGAATCTCAGATCATTTCAAATAAGTTCCTCTCATTTTTTAACTTTATCGCTATATATTATTCCTAAGGTAGATTTTCTAAGGTTATCTGCGATGGATGCGAGGCATTTAGCCGATATTTACTGTAAGAATAATACAATCTACCACGCACAATTACCGGACTTTCAAGTAACTTTAACGTCAGAATGTTACTAAAATTACCAATATCTTGCTGAGATATCATCAAAACCAAGTTATTATCGATATTAAGCTCAAAATTTTGACCTTTTCTTTCATAACCAGTGACCACTCCTCTGATCTCTAGCCATTGATTAATGTCATTTCGGCTCAGCTGCTCAGTTGCTAGCGGTTGATATGCTTTTAAGCTCCATAAGCCTATTTTATTATCTCGAGCATCCTGCTCAATAGTGCTCAAACATTGCCAAAAGTAATCATTTTTATAGACCCGAGCTTTAGCATAACCATTGGCTAGCATCAGTTCTTGTAGATGCTGTTGTTGCTCGGTATAAACGTAAGCTAAAGTACGGCCATAAGGGTCGAGGCGTCTTTTATCAAATACGAGTTGTAATAATTGACCAGGTTTTACTGTGGTAGCCAAAAACGCTTTAGCATTATTCGCATAAGGTTGGGAAAGATTGGGGAATTGAAAATCGATTTCGGGTGCATCTATACCAATAAGTCGAACTAAACGACCATCGGTTAAGGTAATCGTGTCGCCATCATTAATGTGCGCTAAGGTAACAGTTTCATCAAATTGAGTTGGCATACATTGACTAGCTTGTAATGAAAAAGCCTGCAAAGCAGTCAATAACATTAATACTTTTATTAACTTCATTTCCCGCCCCTTGCTTCGCCTCATACCGCTCAATGTCGATAGCCAATACTCACTATTCGCCCCTTGTGGCTAAACGAACATGTCGACACTAACACAATGAATAATAAATAAGAAATAACCAGTTTGCTTTATTTCAGGCAGCAAAAAGGCGCCATAAAGGCGCCTTTTTTAAATTCATTGCAAAAGTAATAATTACTTCTTGCCAAGTGCACCAAAGCGCTTGTTGAACTTGTCGATACGTCCGCCAGTATCCATAACTTTCTGGGTACCAGTGTAGAATGGGTGACATGCACCACATACGTCTAGGTGTAAATCTTTACCTACAGTAGAGTTAATCTTGATAACGTTACCACAAGTACAAGTTGCAGTGATTTCTGCATAATCAGGATGAATGCCTGGTTTCATTGGAATTACCTCAGTAAAAGGCCATGTCGCTCTTCCAACCCGAAGTCGGACACCACATGCTGTTAAAATAAAATTATTTAGGCGGCGAATACTACAGCATCTAAATGCTAGATTCAAGCAACAAAATACACCTTAGATTAATAATCCAAAACCTTGCTAAAAAGGCCGCCTCATCGCCTTTTGCGCAAACAGCTTTAGTCATTATTCCATGGCACTAAACTCTTGTTCTGCGGTCTTAGCATTCTGATGTTTTTCTAGAATATCCTTAGAAGGGCAGTTCAGTTTAGCATCAGCTTTAAGCCCATGAATACTTTGCTTGTTAAACGCATTAGGGTTACTTTCATAAATAGCTAACATTGCGCCATAGGCGCTAAGCCCCCACAACTTAGCCTGACGATTTGCAACTCTCCAAAGGCTTTCTTTACCATTAAAAGTAATCGAACAATTATCAGGAACCATCACCTGAGGTTTTTGGATGCTTGGCTCTTCACCAAAACCTAATGCTACAGCAAGTTTATTGTCAGCAAGTACAGCTTCAGATACTTGGGTACCTTGCTCGGACGCCTTTGAACGGTCGGCAGTGTAATAGCTATCCATAGCGGACTCTGGCAAACCTTGGTTAAATAAGTTAATGATCTTTACCTGATACCAGCGGCTGACTCGGTACTCTTTAATAATTAGTACCGCATTTTTATCTGTTACCTTACTCACCCCAGCAACTTGCACTTTAAAGCTATTTAGCGGATGAGTACTTAGACGCTCTTCCCCATCAGCTTGCCGAACTGAAAACTGGACCTTTTTTAAATTGTTATGAGATGAAACGATATTCAGCTTCAAATTTGGATTTTCGCCAAGCTCAAACAAACTTTGATTAATACTCACATGAGACACCTGCGCATAAGCTGGTGTCAGCATTAATAAGCCAATTAGCGTTAATATTGTTTTCTTCATCTCATATATCCCGATTTGCTCACTTCTAGATTATCGTTATTTTTGTGTACGGTTTTTTGATGTTTATTATTTGTCATTCAAAGCTATTTTTACTTGTTCAGCTTAATGGCTTGATTCAATTAAATCAGCTTTTATCAAGTAACCACATAACCAGATACTTACCTGCTGCCTATTCATCTTAGACCATTTATATAAAGACTATCGCTGCAGATTTTTATTAATGATTTCAAGTTATGAACCATTGTTGTCTTGCGAGCATACCGCAAAAATAAACCTTCAACATCTAAGGTTAAAGTGCTCACTTACTTACAACAACCTCTTGGCTTAGCAGCAATTAAATCAATTGTCGCTGGCTCTGACTAAATAGCCTCGGTACACTTAAAGACAGTATCCTTTCGAGCCTGTAACTCTATGCCTTTGTTTGTTGAAGTCGCCCTTCCCGTTCCAATGCGACAAAACTTTAGCTATCAAGTCCCTGAACACATCACTATTACGCCTCAAAAAGGCATGCGTGTTCAAGTGCCCTTTGGTCGCCAACAACTCATAGGCCTAATTACTGCTGTAACAGACAGCTGCTCGCTCACACCTAAACAAATAAAACCGATAGTGGCGATTTTAGATAATGAGCCATTGCTACCTGAATCACTGTATAAGCTGACCGCATGGGCCGCACGATATTACTTCTGCAGCTTGGGACAAATGTTGTCGCAAGCTATTCCGGTCGCGCTGCGTAAAGGCGCCGAAGTCAAAGCGTCTAGCGTTACTTATTGGACACTAACCGATGCGGGCAAAGAAGTAGATATTAATCAGTTAAACCGCGCACCAGCGCAGCGTAAATTGCTGCATAGTTTACGAGAGCGTGATCTAGAGCTGAGCGAAATAACCAGCTTAGAGTTAAGTAAAGCCGCCGTAAAAGCCTTAGATGATAAAGGTTGGATTGAAAAGAAGAACCGTACGCTCGATATCGACTTAAGCTGGCGTAGCGAGCTTGAGATGACCGAAGAGCCTCATAGACTCAACCCTGAACAAGCCATTGCTGTTGCAACACTCACCCAGCAAACAGGTTATCACTGCACTTTACTAGAAGGTGTAACGGGTTCGGGCAAGACCGAAGTCTATCTCGCTATGCTTGAAACAATACTCAAGCAAGGCAAGCAAGCTTTAGTATTGGTGCCTGAAATTGGCCTAACGCCGCAAACCATTAACCGTTTTCGTCGCAGGTTCAACGTTAAGGTGGCGGTGATCCATTCAGGACTAACCGACAATCAAAGATTAGACGCTTGGCGCCAAGCAAAATCTGGCGAAGCTGCGATTATTATCGGTACCCGCTCGGCATTGTTTACCCCGATGCTTTATCCCGGCGTTATCATCTTAGATGAAGAGCATGACTCAAGCTTTAAGCAACAAGAAGGTGTTGGCTATCATGCCCGTGATTTAGCCGTTATGCGTGGTCACTTAGAAGATATCCCCGTGCTTTTAGGTACCGCAACACCATCACTAGAAACCTTACAAAATGCACTAAATGGTCGTTACCAGCACCTACATTTAGGCAAGCGCGCCGGTGCGGCTGAAAAAGTGCGTCAGGGCATTGTCGATATTCGTAATCAGCCATTGCGCTCAGGTATGTCGCACGCATTATTAAACGAGATGCGTATTCATCTTGATGCCGGTAATCAGGTAATTTTGTTTTTGAACCGCCGCGGCTTTGCCCCTGCGCTTATTTGCCATGAGTGCGGTCATCTGCATGAATGTGACCGCTGCGATGCTTTTTTTACTGTGCATCAAGCTTTGGGCGAGATTCGCTGTCACCACTGTAGTAATCAATATGCCATTCCAAGACAATGCCACAGCTGCGGCAGTACCATGCTTGCCGGTCAAGGCGTCGGCACCGAGCAATTAGCCTCATTTTTAGAGAAAGAGTTTCCAAATCATCCGGTGGTGCGTATCGACAGAGATACCACTCGCAATAAAGGTTCACTTGAGGGGCACCTCAACGCCATTCACAAAGGCGAGTATAAGATTTTGGTCGGCACCCAAATGTTGGCTAAAGGACACCACTTTCCTGATGTGACGCTTGTCGGCCTGCTTGATGTTGATGGCGCACTATTTAGTGCAGACTTTAGAGCGCCTGAAAGGTTCGGCCAACTTTATACTCAAGTTTCAGGTCGCGCCGGCCGCGCCACAAAACCGGGCACAGTATTACTGCAAACTCATCAAAGCGATAACGCCATGCTGCGTGAGCTGATGCATAAAGGTTATGGTGAGTTTGCTCGTAATCAGCTATTTGAGCGCACTCAAGCGTTATTGCCACCAGCTTGGCACATGATATTAATCCGCGCCGAAGCGCACCAAGCTATTGATGCCGACAATCTATTAAATCAGATTGGTGCTTTGCTACCACAAGACGATGAGTGCGAAGTGATTGGCCCAATGCCAGCACCGCTTGATAGAAAGGCCGGTAAATATCGCCGTCAGTTATTATTTCAAACAAAAAACCGGAATCGATTACAGGCAGAGTTTGAACGTGCATTGCCGCAAATAGAGCAATTACCTCTGGCTAAAAAGTGTCGCTGGAGTATAGATAGAGACCCACAAGATTTGCTTTAAATCGACTTTATTCACTTCAAAGCAGAAAAAGTTCGCTAGAGGATAGTAATTCACCGCCACTAGCGGCTAAAATAGTCGGTTACCCCCTATTATTTTTCTTTATGTAAGTGTCGATTAAACGCCAATGAAATCACATACTCAATCTTTACTCGCTGAATCTTTAAATGCCCTTAAACAACAAGGGGTTGTTCCTGCTGACTTCGAAGCTCGTATTCAAGTTGACCGAACGAAAGATAAAAGCCACGGTGATTTTGCAACTAACTTGGCAATGATGCTAACTAAAGCTGCGGGCAAAAATCCACGTGAACTCGCTCAACTGCTTATCGATAACCTGCCTGAATCAGCTCATGTTGAAAAAGTAGAGATTGCAGGCCCTGGTTTCATTAACTTCTTTATCGATGATAATGCGCTAGCAAACCAGTTAATGACTGCGCTAAACAGCGACACCTTTGGTATTGAGCTACCAGCGCCACAAACTGTGGTTGTCGATTACTCTTCGCCAAACTTGGCTAAAGAGATGCACGTAGGTCACTTACGTTCAACCATTATTGGTGACAGCGTAGTACGCGCCCTAGAATTTATGGGCCACAAAGTTATTCGTCAAAACCACGTGGGCGACTGGGGTACCCAGTTCGGTATGCTGCTTGCTTATATGGAAGAGCTGCAAGCTGCCAACGGCGAGCAAGCTAAAATGGAACTGTCTGATCTAGAGACATTCTACCGCGCCGCTAAAGTCCGTTTTGACGAGTCAGAAGAATTTGCCACTCGTGCACGTAAATTGGTTGTTGAGCTGCAATCAGGTGACGAGTACTGTAACAAACTATGGCGTGAATTTAACGATATCTCGCTAAGTCACTGCCATGAGTTATATGAGCGTTTAGGTGTAAGCCTAACCCGCGCTGATGTACGTGGTGAAAGTGCTTACAACAGCGATCTTGCTCAAGTAGTTGCCGACCTTGATGCACAAGGTCTGTTGTCTGAAAGCAACGGCGCAAAAGTTGTTTTCCAAGACGAATTCAAAAACAAAGAAGGCGAGCCACTACCGGTTATTATCCAAAAAGCCGATGGCGGTTACCTATATGCAACTAGCGATTTAGCGGCAATGCGTTACCGCTCAAACGTACTTAATGCTGACCGTGCATTGTACTTTGTCGATTTACGTCAGGCGCTGCACTTTCAACAAGTATTCAAACTAGCTAAAACCGCTAAGTTTGTACGTGAAGAAATGAGCTTCGAACACATGGGCTTTGGCACCATGAATGGCGAAGATGGTCGTCCATTTAAGACTCGTTCTGGTGGCGTAGTTAAGCTTATTGACCTACTGAAGGAAGCCGATACTCGTGCTCTTGAGCTTGTTCGTAGCAAAAATCCAGATATGGATGAAGCTGAATTAGCTGAGATTGCTCGCGTTGTCGGTATCGCATCAGTTAAATACGCTGATCTATCTAAAAACCGTGCAAGTGACTACATCTTCAGCTTCGAGCAAATGCTTAGCTTTGAAGGTAACACAGCGCCATACCTACTATACGCTTACACGCGTGTTGCTGGGATCTTCAAACGTGCTCAAGACGTTGATTTAAGCGATGCGAAAATCATTCTAGAGCATGAAAAAGAGAAAGACCTAGGCACTAAGCTTGCTCAGTTTGGCGAAGTGATGGCACGTATGGTTAGCAAAGGCCAACCACATGCCCTTTGTGGTTACCTATTTGAGCTAGCCGGTGCGTTCTCAAGTTTCTACGAAGCTTGCCCAGTGTTAGCCGCTGAATCTGAAGAGCAAAAGAAGAGCCGTCTATTATTGTCACAGCTTACTGCTAAGACACTAAAACAAGGCTTAAACCTTCTTGGTCTAGAAACATTAGAACGGATGTAACCTTCAGCTCATGACAAATCGTGATTATGCAAACCGTAAGCCTGCTCGAAAAGGTAAGAACAGCGCTCGCAAAAAGGGCTCAAAAGGAAAAGCACCTAAACGCTTTCCAATTTTGCTGGGGCTTATCACGCTTGTAGGTATTGCTAGCTTTGGTTATTTACTGTGGATATTAAGCAGCAATGACAAACCGACTGCTGCTCCAGCAGTGGTTGAACAACCAAAGAAAAAGCCAGCTAAGAAAGATCCAGATGCACTTCCTCCTGTACCTAAAGAGGAATGGACTTACCTTGAAGAGCTAGAAAACAAGAAGGTCGAAGTCGATCTTCCTGAAGTATCAAATAAGCCAAAACGTCCTTATCAAATGCAATGTGGTTCGTTTAGAAAAGAGTCACAGGCCAATGAGCTAAAAGCGATTATCGCTTTTCAAGGTTTAGAGGCGCAGGTGCGTAAGGCTACAGGTAGTAGCGGTGTTTGGTATAAGGTCGTATTAGGTCCTTATGACAAAAAGCGCGATGCTGAAAGACAACGCCATGTGCTGCAAAACGCTGGCACTAACGGTTGCCAAATCTGGTTCTGGGAAGGTTAAGCCTATTCCTGTTAGAAAAAACGCTGCCCTGTGCAGCGTTTTTTTATGCCAACAAACCTTTGCTCCCCTTGATATTCAATTCACCACCCCCATATCTTTATTATCGTCAACCAGCAGGCATAATGCCGCTGGCTAGAGAAGAGGATTTATTGTGACCACAATCGTATCAGTACGCCGAAATAACCAAGTCGTTATCGCCGGTGATGGCCAAGTTTCTCTCGGTAACACCGTTATGAAAGGCAATGCTAGAAAAGTTCGTCGTCTGTACCACAACAAGGTACTTGCGGGCTTTGCTGGCGGTACAGCCGATGCATTCACCCTATTTGAGCGTTTCGAAGCTAAGCTTGAAATGCACCAAGGTCACCTAATGCGCGCAGCCGTTGAAATGGCTAAAGACTGGCGCTCAGATAAAGTGCTACGCAAGCTTGAAGCTTTGCTTGCTGTGGCCGATGCTGAATCTTCATTAATCATTACCGGTAATGGTGATGTGGTTCAGCCTGAAAATGATCTTATCGCGATTGGTTCTGGTGGCAACTTTGCCCAATCAGCTGCGACTGCACTACTTGAAAACACTGACTTGAGTGCACTCGAAATTGCTGAAAAATCGCTAACAATTGCTGGTGACATCTGTGTATTCACCAACCAATTTAAGACAATTGAAGAATTAAAGTACTAAGCCTACGCGCTAAGTAAAAAATGCTGTAAAGCATGAGGAAAGAATATGTCTGAAATGACACCACGTGAAATTGTTCACGAGCTAGATAGCCACATTATCGGCCAACAAAAAGCCAAGCGTTCAGTTGCCATTGCACTGCGTAACCGCTGGCGCCGTATGCAGCTTGCTGCAGATCTTCGTCAAGAAGTGACGCCAAAGAACATTCTTATGATTGGTCCTACTGGTGTAGGTAAAACTGAGATCGCTCGCCGCTTAGCACGTCTTGCAAAAGCCCCTTTCATTAAAGTTGAAGCCACCAAGTTCACTGAAGTGGGCTACGTGGGTAAAGAAGTTGAGCAGATCATTCGCGATCTAACCGACTCGGCAATTAAATTGACTCGTGAAGAGCAAATTAAGAAGTGTAAATTCCGCGCAGAAGAAGCTGCAGAAGAGCGTATTTTAGATGCATTGCTACCTAAACCGAAAGAAGATTGGGATAGCGAAAAAGCTGATGACAACGCAACCCGTCAAATCTTCCGTAAGAAATTACGCGAAGGTCAGCTAGATGACAAAGAAATTGAGATCGATATTGCCGCGCCACAAGCCGGCATTGAGATTATGTCTCCTCCTGGTATGGAAGAGATGACTAACCAGCTACAAAGTATGTTCCAAAATATGGGACCGGGTGCGAGTAAGCGCCGCAAGATGCCAATCAAAGAAGCTTATAAGCTATTGATTGAAGAAGAAGCGTCTAAGCTAGTTAATCAAGAAGACTTAAAAGAACAAGCAATTGAGCTTGTTGAGCAGCACGGTATCGTATTCCTAGATGAGATCGATAAAATCTGTAAGCGTGGCGAATCGTCAGGCCCTGATGTATCTCGTGAAGGTGTGCAGCGTGACCTACTTCCTCTTGTTGAAGGCTGTACGGTTAACACTAAACACGGCATGGTAAAAACTGACCATATCTTGTTTATCGCATCGGGCGCGTTCCAGATGTCTAAGCCATCTGACTTGATCCCTGAACTTCAAGGTCGTCTGCCTATCCGTGTTGAGCTAGATGCACTCACAGCCGGTGACTTTAAGCGTATCTTAACTGAACCACACGCATCACTAACTGAGCAATATATTGCTTTAATGGGCACTGAAGGCGTGACCATCGAGTTTACTGAAGATGGTATCGATAGCATTGCTGAAGCAGCTTGGCAGGTCAACGAGCGAACTGAAAACATCGGTGCCCGTCGCCTGCACACAGTAATGGAACGCTTGATGGAAGAGCTTTCTTACGAAGCGTCTGACAAGTCTGGTTCTGTTTCAGTTATCGATGCAGACTATGTTAAAGCGCACCTAGATAACTTAGTACAAGACGAAGATCTAAGCCGCTTTATCCTATAAGCTCAGCTTAAGCTCTTTGCCAAATAATGGCTAAATTAGTGATAGCGGTTAAGGACAATATGCTCCTTAACCGCTATTCTGTTTCTAATACTCGTTAAAATCATGTCGGTTAATAGATGACTCAAGATAACAGCACACCTAATGTGGTAGCGCTTAAGCTAAAACGTAAATCTCGCCAACTTGAGATGACTTTCGATAATGGTGAGACCCACCAGCTAAGCTGTGAAATGTTGCGCGTATACTCGCCATCAGCAGAAGTGCATGGTCACGGTAATCCAGTACTGGTCACCCACAAGAAAAACGTCAATATCAGTGCCATTGACCCGGTTGGTAATTACGCCGTTAAAATCACCTTTGATGATGGCCATAATACAGGTTTGTTTTCTTGGAAGGTGCTGCACGATCTTGCCACTCACCAACTCGATTTATGGGAAAAATACCTTGCTCGTCTGCGGGCAGCCAAGGCTAGCCGCGAGCCATTAATCGATATGGCAGTTAAATATCACAAATAGGCGCATCTAGAGTATTAACGATACTCAATACCGCTCAATATGAGATCATCAAGTTTATTGAGGTGATCTCATCTCGCTACCTAGCACACCTCCTTTATCATCAAACTGAACAACGCTTAAGCAATTAGTGTGAACTAATACAAAAAATTCCCCCAATTTCTAACAATGCGGACTTATGTCCTCTCCCCTTGTGACAATGAGACTTACTATCAGCGGCAATCAAAAAGAGGATAGCTCATGACTGCACATATCAACGGTAAGCTTGGCGATTTCGCTGAAACAATCATCATGCCTGGTGACCCACTACGCGCAAAATACATAGCAGATAACTTTTTAGAAGATGCGGTAGAAGTAACGAATATTCGCAATATGCTTGGATACACCGGCTTTTATAAAGGTCAGCGCATTTCGGTTATGGGTCACGGTATGGGGATCCCATCTATGGTGCTTTATGCCCATGAACTTGTGGCAGACTTTGGTGTTAAACGCATCATTCGTGTCGGTAGCCTTGGGGCAACTCAGCACAATGTAAAAATAAACGATGTAATTTTAGCCCAAGCAGCCGGCACAGATTCGCCTACAAATACTAAGCGCAGCAGTGGCTACCAAATGGCAACATCAGCTACCTTCGACTTGTTGCACAAAGCATACATGATTGCCCAACAAAAACAGATAAACGTCAAAGTGGGTAACGTTTTCAGCGGTGATATGTACTACGACCCAGATGAAGACATGATCCCAGCACTTGAACGTTTTGGCGTGCTTGGCGTAGATATGGAGGTCGCCGGCCTATACGGGCTTGCCCACCACAAAGGTTTTGAATCTTTAGCGATTCTCACTGTATCTGACCACTGCTTAACGGGCGAAGAAACCAGTGCAGAGGCTCGTCAACTCACCTTTAACCAAATGATTGAGCTGGCATTAGAAACAGCCTGTCAGTAAAGACAACTCAGCCGCTGCAAGCCCTGCTTCCAGCGGTTTTGCTTTTATTTAAGCTTGTGATATAGCAAGAATAGGAACAAATGATGCAAAACAAAATCTCTTTAACCTTGCTAAGCTTTCTAGCCAACTTCGTGATGGCAGGCTTTGCAACCCAATTCGGAATGCTGATTGAACCTATAGCGCAAAAGTTTTCGGCTAACGTTAACGAAGTCGCCTCTATCTTTTCACTACTAAATGGTGGTGCATTAGCAGGGACGATTGCAGCCTTCTTTCTAATTGAAAAAATCGGTGTCAAACGCATTACATTACTCAGCTATATTAGTATTGCCCTTAGTGCGGCAGCTTTGCATTTTACCAGTTCACTTAGCGTGGTTATGATTGCAATGACCATTATTGGTCTTTGTGGCGGTGTAGGCCTTTGTATAGCAGGTACAATTGTAGTATCGGTTTGGAAAGACAAGATTCAAAGCACCATGCTAGTGGTACAGGATGCGACATTTAATGTCGCTGGCGTGGTGTTTCCACTAATCACAACTTATGCACTTAGCAATGCATTATCTTGGAGTTACAGCTATCTTGCGGTTGGTATCGTGGCACTAGCGACAGCGGCTATTGCGCTAGCGACCAATTTTGAATTGTGTGAGGCTCAAGATCAGCAAGATTCAGGTAAAGATAACTCCGAGTGGAACTTTGGTATCATTAGCGGCGGTATAGGTCTATTCCTTGGGATGCTTGCCTTGTATACCTTTCTAACATGGGCACCGATGTTCGTTAAAATCAAGTTTGATATCCCATTCGAAGACGCGGGTAATATCATTACTCAGTATTGGTCAGCGGCACTTGTGGGGGCGCTCGTCTCTACAATGATTGTGACTCGCGTTAAGATCCAACATTTTTTAGTGGGTGTGATATCTCTAGCATTTGTGATCACTAGCCTTATCGTAACCACTGAAAACTTAAGCTGGATAGGTTACCTAACTTATGGCTATGGCTTTGCCTGCGCAGCACTGTATAACGCCTTTATCGCTTACGGTGTATCGTTTGTGAAAACCGCTAGCAGCCGTAATGTGTCATACATCTTAATTAGTGGAAGTGCTGGCGCTATGTTTAGCCCTGCTATTAGCTCGCTATTTGAAAGCATTATAGGTCTACAGACCGTGATGTACGCCATTCCGGTTATCTACGCGTTAATTCTGGCAATGCTAGTTCTTTCTAGCCGTCAGCAAATCTCATTAACCCAAAAAGTCGCTTAAGTGCTAAATAGCTCCAAGCCCACGTAGGCTTGGAGCTATTCAATAAACGCCTTAAGCCCTTCTAAGTCTTCAATAATTAAGCCTTCTTTATCCCGCTTAATGAGCCCCATTTCTTCAAGCTTTTTCACTGCTCTGCGGTACACTCTATCTGTTGTAGCAAAGCGTTCAGCTTCTAGGTAACACTTAGTAAACCCTTCAACAGGTTGATCTTTGAGATACTGGTGATAAAGATCATAAGCAATATTGTAAGCAATGGGATACAGCATTCTACGAGTAAAAATATCGACGGTATCTTGGTAATCAATGGCGATAGCACTAGCGAAGAACAATGCGAATTTTGGAGTACGTGCTAACGCAAGCTGTAACTTATCACCATTAATAATGGATATCTCAATAGGCTCTTCAGCAATAATATCGAGCTGGCATAAATAGTCGGTGAAAAACTCCATCTCGCCAAATAATTGCGAATCACAAGTCATGGTACCAAGTTGAAAACTACGACCGTTTCTAGCGGTATACCCCATAGAGATCCGGCCATAAGGCACTAAAATTAATGCATTAACCTGCTGCCCTTGCTGCATTAACTTGTAGTTCGCATCAACGGTTTTGGTTTCAGTTATGCACTCGCGCATTATCAGCTCAATTGCATCATGTTCTTGCTCCCATAAAGAATGAAAGCGTCCCTTTGCCAGTGGTTTTAGCTGCATAATCGTTTTATCTAATAAAGATCCAGGCGATAGATAATGTAATTATACGCCCTTAAAGCTAGCTTTTAATACCACAGCCTGTTTAGTCGGCAGACTCGGTAAGAATATCAATTTATGTACAATCGGCTTAAGGGCTTTTTTTCTGCCAGCTCAATGGTAAACTCACCTCTTGCCAGAGCGACTGGCATAATAGCTCTGGCTGACTCCAGTCACCTTTTAGTAGCCAGTTTACTAGTGCATCGCCAACCTCAGGGTAAGCAATAGCCTCAGGCATCGGCGCTTTCAACCAACGTCGTAAAGCATTGGAGTCAAGACAAGTTTTCATGCACTCTGCAGCACCAAGTAACTCCAATGCTGCCACATTAGATAATTGTTCAAATTGGCCTAGAAGTGGCTTTATTAACAACTTTTTGCCTAAAGTGAGAGCTTCACTCGCCAACTCAAATCCGGCATTGCCAACCACACCACCACAACTGGCCATCGCCGCTTTAAAACCATCGCGATCAAAACCGTGCCACCGTATGTGATCCGAAGGCTTGGTAGTTGGTTTGGCTGCGTGATACACCAAAAAAGTATAATCACTAAAAGGCGCTAGAAATTTAACGATTTCATCTGGCGACTCAAATGGCAGATAAACTAAGATTTGATGTGCAAGCTGTTGCTCAACAACATCAACTTCTACAAAGGGTGGTAAAATTGGAAAACCAAAATGGTGCCAATGACAACCTAACGCAATATCAACAGGGGCAAAATAGCTCAACATCATATCGTTAAACCAACTATCACCCATCTTAGGTACAGGAAAGTTTAATGCAGCTTGATGACTGATCCCAATTGACGGGATCCCTTGATTTTTCGCAGCCCACGCTGAAACAGGCTCAAAGTCATTAAGCACTAAATCATAGCCGCTTAAATCTAAACTTTTAACATCCTTGATGAATCCTAGCCATGCATTTTGCTTTGCAGTTTTAGCAACGCTTACTCGGCCATTTTCAGTAGAAAAAGTTAAACCTGATTGAACTTGATAGTGACCAAAACATTGCATATCAAAAAACTGTTCTGCTGAGCGGCCGGAAAAAAAGAAATCGACATTTGCACCTTGTTTTTGTAGCGCCTTTGCCATCACTCTAGCTCGGCTTAAATGACCATTACCGGTACCTTGTACTCCATAAAGAATTCGCAAGTTATTCTCCTAAAGAAATGGCTGACTGAGTATGACTGAGACAATCCCAAGCAATGCGCCTGCTAGGATATCTAGAGGATAGTGCACGCCTAATATAACGCGGGAACAACCAACCGAAATCGCCCATAAAGCTGCAAAATAAATAAACTCTGGATAAATAAAGTAGATACTTGTTGCCATAACAAATGCCGCTGCAGTGTGGCCTGAAGGTAAACTGAACTTGTCTGCAGGCTCTAAACTTGCGCTACCACCAACAAGTGCATGACAAGGGCGAGGTCGACGGATCAAATTCTTAAGGATGAAATACAAAGGAAGCTCGACCAAATAGGCAGCGAGCATAGCATTAAATAATGAATCAACTTGCCTATCAACCAACAAACAAGCTACCGCCAGATATAAATAAGCAGGGCCATTTCCAGAAGCTGACAAAGTAAACGCCAACGGTTTTAGCCCATGCTGTTGGCCAGTTTGTACTATGTAGTGGTATAGCCTTTGGTCTAATACTGTTATTGAAGCCATCATGTTCTCCAACGCTTGGTATACTTGGCAAGCTATGAAAACTCCATGACGTCAAAGTGACAGCTTATCTAAACTTTTATGACAGACTTAAATTTAAGAGGCGATAACATTAACAGACTGGTAGGGTAAAGTTATGATGTACATAGAAGAGTTGAGCAGCCCAGTCAAGAGATCCTAGGCTGCCTCAGCTTGTGCTAGTTATTCAGCGGCGAGCTCTGAGTTATTGCGGTTTCTATACAGCTTTAATAAGTGATAGATATTAATACACGCAACAAACGCATTCATACCTGCTACAGGCCAAGCTTCGATTGACGCGCCATAAATAACAAACAGACTACATCCTGTAAAGTTAAGGCATCTCAACCAAATAATGTCTTTCATCATGAGTGATATCGCAACCATCACTGATGCAGCATAGCCAATAATTTCAATCGTGTTTACAGCTTCCATAAGGCACCTTTTTTTAGGCCCTATGCCTTCCCTAAGCTAGTTGGGGGTTCCGTGCCCCTAAAGCGGGTCAAATTAAAGTATTTATCAAAATAACTGACAACATGCTAACAAAATCACTCACAAAAAGTAATAAAAAAACGTCATATAATGACCTTGGTCATATTTAAGCTTACTTATTCGCCAACAAGAAGAAATATTACTACAACACAACCGAACGGCTTGATATTGGACAATTGCGTGATTGATAACGCTTTTCTTTTTAAGAATCCCTTATATACTGAGTGCAATTACTTGTTTGCTCGGAATACTGAGCATCTCTATCTATCAGGAGTGTTCTTATGGAATACAACACCTCAGAACTTTGTGACACTTATATCGATGTTGTTGATGTTGTCGAACCCATGTTCAGTAATTATGGTGGTTGTAACTCTTTTGGTGGCTCGATTAGCACCATTAAGTGTTTCGAAGACAATGGTCTTATCATTGATGCTGTTCAAGAAGATGGGGAAGGTAAAGTTCTACTAATTGATGGCGGTGGCTCACTTCGCCGCGCGCTACTTGATGCAACGATTGCAGCAAAAGCAGTAGAGAATAACTGGGAAGGTATTATCGTATACGGTACGGTACGCGACGTTGATGCACTAGAAGATCTAGACATCGGTATTCAAGCGCTAGCTTCTATCCCTGTAGGTGCCGACAGCAATGCGGTAGGTGAGTTAGAGATCCCTGTAAACTTTGGTGGTGTAACTTTCTTACCAGGTGACCATGTATATGCTGACAACACAGGTATCATTCTATCGCCAGAGCCGTTAGATATTGATTAAGTGAAAATCTCGTTATATAGCCTTTGCTATTATGCTTTTAAAGCCAGTCCTAGTGACTGGCTTTTTTGTATCTGTTTACTGGATAAAATTAGTATGACTTGCAGACAAAATTTATCAGCTTAAACTAGATCGCATCAAAGCTAACAATAAGAATAACATCATGCTGAATCTCACTGCTTTCACCCAAGATAAACTCCAAAGCTTACTCAACACCCGTAACGGCGAAACCAAACTTGGTCAACGCGTGGTGCTTCCGGAAGTCAACCTAGCGCTAGACAGCAACTTAAATCATGCCAAAGCAAGCGGTGTACGCTTTGTCATTTTAGGGATAGGTGAAGATATTGGGCCACGAGCTAATTTAGGGCGCGGCGGTGCGACGGATGCATTTGACAGTGCTATGGCTCAATTTTTGAATTTACAATCGAATCGCTTTCTTAGCGGCAATGAGTGCCTAGTATTAGGCCAAATTAAAACTGAAGATCTGGCATTGCCAGAAAACAGCGAAACAGCACAATTAAGAAACCATGTTGATCAACTCGATGAGCGCGTCATCCAAGTACTATCAGCAGTATTTAGCGCAGGACTCGAACCGATTGTGATCGGCGGTGGCCACAATAACGCGTACGGTTTGCTGATGGCTGCTAAAGCTACGTTCAAGCACCCTATTGCCGCTGTCAACCTAGATCCACACTCTGACTTTAGACCTAAAGAGGGTCGTCACAGCGGTAATGGTTTTAGCTATGCCGCCTCGTCTGGTGCGTTAGGTTATTATCACGTCTTAGGGCTGCATGAACTCAAGAATAGTGAAACTACGCTGCAACAGCTTGAAACCTTTGGTGGTAATTGGCATAGCTTGCAACAAATCTGGGCTCGCCGTGAACTCAGCCTTGAAGACGCACTTCAGCAGATAAGCAAACAGCTTAATAATACCCAATTACCCGTTGCTGTAGAGCTTGATCTCGATGCCATTACTAATATGCCTAGCAGCGCTTCAACCGCTGCAGGAGTTCCACTGCTCGATGCCCTACACTACGTGAGTTATATAGCGAAACATTGCCCAAGCATATACTTACATTTGGCCGAAGCAGCACCGAGCTGTCACGTGGCTGGAGCCGCAGCCGGACACCGTGAAACAGGGCAAAGTATCAGCGAATTGATCTACTCATATATCAACGGACGTATTAATGCTCTATAGCATGTAATAACTATTCAACATTGGTAAATAGTGTGGTGTAATGCGCTGTCAATTTTGCGATAGACTGCGCCATCACGCATTTTTTTATTATCCTCATACGGATAGTTAACCTTCATCACAGACTGATAGATGAAAGATTCAGCAATTGTCTTTGATGGCTTACAATCGCAACAATTTAATCGTTAACGTTATAGGAACACATAGATGTCAGACGACAATCCAAAGAGCACTCACTTCGGTTACAAAACAATTGAAGCAGAGAAGAAAGCCGACATGGTTGCTGGCGTATTCCATTCTGTCGCAGCTAAGTACGACATTATGAATGACGTTATGTCTTTCGGTATCCACCGCATGTGGAAGCGCTTCACTATCGAAAGTGCGGGTGCACGTCCAGGAATGAAAGTACTCGATTTAGCTGGCGGCACTGGCGATTTAACCGCAAAATTTTCTCGTATTGTTGGCGACACTGGTCAAGTGATCTTAGCCGACATTAACGATTCAATGCTTAAAGTTGGCCGTGAAAAGCTAAGAGACAAAGGCATTGTTGGCAATGTAGATTACGTGCAGGCTAACGCTGAAGCACTGCCTTTTCCTGACAACCACTTTGATATTATCACCATCGCTTTTGGTCTACGAAATGTAACTAATAAAGATGCTGCAATAGCTTCAATGCTGAGAGTGTTAAAGCCTGGCGGAAAGTTACTTGTGCTTGAGTTTTCTAAGCCTCAGCATGAAATCATGCGTAAAGTGTACGATTTATACAGTTTTAAAGTGTTACCAAAAATGGGCTCTTTAATTACCAAAGATGCTGACAGCTATGAATACCTAGCTGAATCGATTCGCATGCACCCAGATCAAGACACTCTAAAGCAGATGATGGAAGATGCAGGCTTTGAACAAGTCAACTACACCAATATGACTGACGGCATCGTAGCCCTTCATAAAGGTTACAAATTCTGATTGGACTGACTATGTCTCGTGACCTGCCATTAATAGCCTGCGCCGCGATAGAGATCAGTTTAAACAAACTGATCTCACAATCTCCAGAAGACTACGCCAAACAGCGTAGTCTGCATGGCAAAGTGTTATGCATTCAGCTTTCCCAACTCAATTGGCCTTTTTACTTTTTATTTGCCAATGAGATCCAAGTATTCTCTCGTTATGAAGGCGAAGTGACCACTAAGATTAACGCTGATATAACAACGCTTTATCAATTAACAGAAGGTGCAAACCTAACCGAGCTGATCAAACAAGATAAACTGAGCTTGGAAGGTGATCTAGGTCTATTACAGACTTTTAGCCACTATATGCAACAAATTGATGTCGACTTCTCTGAGCCTCTCTCACGTTATATTGGCGATGTGCCTACGCACTTTATTAGCCAAGGCTTAAAGCAAGCCAAAACCGATTTAAGTGCAGTGTTTAGCAAAACACGTTCGCATATCGGCCAGCTAACGACTGAAGAGTATCGACTCGCTCCCCATAAACTCGAATACATACACTTAAGCGATAATATTGACGACTTAGTCAAAGACGTCAATGTGATAACAGCTCAAGTAGAACAGCTTATTAACAGGGTAAAAATGAAACCATGACAGTAAAAAGTATCAGGCGCGCTTATCACGTCATTCGTACTGCATTACATTACGGCTTGGATGACTTAATTCCTTCTAAGTTAACGCCTTGGTACTTCAAATTGTTAAGGGGTTGCTTTTTCTGGCTACGTAATAAGCATAAAGATAAGGTCGGTGGTGAGCGTTTAAAGCTGGCAATGCAAGAACTTGGCCCCGTTTATATCAAGTTTGGTCAAATGCTATCGACGCGTCGGGATCTTCTCTCTGATGAGTGGGCTGAAGAGCTGGCAATGCTTCAAGACAGAGTCCCCCCGTTTGACTCAGCCATCGCCCGAGCATCAATTGAAGCTGAGCTTGGCGCACCTATTGAAGATTATTTTAATGACTTTGACGATATCCCATTAGCCTCAGCATCTATTTCCCAGGTGCACACAGCGACATTAAAATCTAATGGTGCTGCAGTTGTACTAAAAGTGCTGCGTCCTGACGTTGAGCAAAAAGTACATGCTGATATCTTACTTATGTCGCAGGCAGCTGACTTTTTAGAAAGCTTACTAGGTGCTAATAATCGCCTACGTCCAGCCGAAGTGATTGAAGATTACCGAACAACTATTGAAGGTGAGTTAAATCTCAAACTTGAAGCGTTAAACGCGATTAAGCTACGGAATAACTTTATCGATTCTAATTCTCTTTATATTCCTTACATGTATGAAGATCTTTGCTTCACACGTTTAATTGTAATGGAGCGTATCGACGGCGTGCCGGTTTCGGATAAAGTTGCGCTTGAAGCCCAAGGCACTAACCTCAAGTTGCTAGCAGAGCGCGGTGTAGAACTGTTTTTCACTCAAGTTTTCCGTGACAATTTTTTCCATGCAGATATGCATCCAGGTAATATTTTTGTTAGCCGCGAGCACCCTAATGATCCTTTCTATATCGGGTTAGACTGCGGCATCATGGGTACGTTAACCGATGAAGATAAACGTTATTTAGCAGAGAACTTTCTTGCTTTCTTTAATCGCGATTATCGACGTATTGCACAGTTGTATATTGAGTCGGGTTGGGTATCACCCGATACCGATGTTGCTGCTTTTGAGCAAGCAGTAAAGGTTGTATGCGAACCAATGTTCAATAAGCCACTGGACGAAATATCTTTTGGCCATGTTTTACTGGAACTATTTAGAACCGCTCGACGATTTGACATGGTAGTGCAGCCGCAACTGGTGCTACTGGAGAAAACCTTGCTCTATATCGAAGGCCTCGGCCGACAGTTATATCCACAACTCGATTTATGGCAAACAGCAAAGCCATTCCTAGAAAAATGGATGGCCGAGCAAGTTGGGCCTAAAGCAATGGCAGCAAAAGTTAAGCAACAGTTACCATATTGGGCGGAGCACTTACCTGAACTACCAGAACTTATTTATGACAACCTTAAAATGGGCCGCAACCTATCTAAAAATCAAAATAATTTGTTAGATCGGTATCTCAAACATCAACAAAAAGCTCATAAAAGTAACTATCTTTTGATTACATCGGCTGTTTTAGTGATCTGCGGCACTATTTTGTTAAACCAAGACGCTACACTATGGCCCTCTTATGGCAGTATTGGCATAGGCATCGCTCTGTGGGTGCTGGGATGGCGATCAAGACCAAAGAATCGCAAAATTTAGCTAGACCTAAATAACCAAAGGTTCATAATAGAACCAGTATCTAATTAAGAGGATTCATCCATGGGTGGCATTAGTATTTGGCAACTTCTTATTATTGCTTTAATTGTCGTATTATTGTTTGGAACTAAGAAGTTACGTTCACTAGGCGGCGATTTAGGTGGTGCAGTTAAAGGCTTCAAGAACGCAATGTCTTCTGAAGAAGAGAAGAAAGCACTAGAAGATAACGCAACTGATAAACCAGCTGCTGACACTGCAAAAGTGACAGAAACTGCAAAAGTTGCAGAGACAGCCGAGAAAAAGGCTGAGTCTAAGGGCAAAGAACAGGCGTAATCGACTATGTTCGACGGTATCGGCTTTATGGAGTTGCTGCTGATTGGGATCTTGGGCCTTGTCGTACTAGGCCCTGAAAGACTCCCAACCGCGGTGCGCTCAATTTCTAGCTGGATCCGCGCCATGAAAAAAATGGCTAACTCGGTAAAAGACGAATTAGAGCAGGAGCTTAAGATTGAGCAACTGCACTCTGATTTGAAAAATGCAGAGAGTCAGGGTTTAAAGAACCTTTCTCCAGAGTTACAGGATTCAATCGATCAACTAAAAGAAGCGGCTCAATCTGTTAATCGTCCTTATCAAGTAGAAGACGTTCCTACGGCGAAAGAAACTCCAGCCCAAGAAACCTCGACTACAGAGAAAAGCTCGACAACGAGTGCTAATTCAGACAAACCTAACGGGTAGTCCATGTCACAACAGCAGCCATTAATCAGCCATTTGCTCGAGTTACGTACTAAGTTATTACGAGCAATTGGTAGCGTGCTTTTGGTGTTTATTTGTTTGGTGTATTGGGCCAACGATATCTACCATTACATGGCCACGCCCTTGATGCAGGCCCTACCTGAATCAAGCAGTATGATTGCAACCGATGTTGCAGCGCCATTTTTTGCTCCATTTAAATTGACGTTAGTGCTGTCATTTTTCGTTGCAGTACCTTACGTGCTTTATCAAGTGTGGTCATTTGTTGCGCCAGGTCTATATAAGCACGAAAAACGTTTGGTTGTGCCTCTGCTTGCCAGTAGTACATTGTTGTTCTATCTAGGTATCGCTTTTGCCTACTATGTTGTGTTCCCAGTTGTTTTTGGGTTCTTTACTAGCGTTGCTCCAGAAGGAGTAGAAGTTGCTACCGACATTAGTAGTTACCTAAGCTTTATTCTAAAACTGTTTTTCGCTTTTGGTTTAGCTTTTGAAATCCCTGTAGCAGTTGTACTGTTATGCTGGGCTGGTGTAACAACACCTGCTGACCTAAAAGCAAAGCGTCCTTATATCGTGGTTGGTGCATTCGTTATCGGTATGCTACTAACTCCACCGGATATTATTTCTCAAACGATGTTAGCAATCCCAATGCTTATTTTGTTTGAAGGCGGTTTGATTGCAGCGCGTTTCTACAGTAAAGACAACGAAGATGATGAAAGTGAAGATGGAGAAGAACAGAAAGAGTCTGAGTCTCAATAAAGTCTAATCGTCATCTTATAAAAAGGTATTACCTGCTCCTTCATTGGCATAGGTAGTACCTTTTTTGTTTTCATAAGATTTAACACTAGATAACTTTGCGGTTTCAATTGACCCAATACAATGTAAAATCAGCCTCAAGCCTGCTTTATAAGAATAAAAGGAAGTTACTGATGATCAAGCCACATTTTCTATTACTCGCTACAGCGTCACTACTCGTATCTGCTACAGCAAATGCCTCTTTAGAAAACCAAATTTCACAGTGTGCAGCAATACAAGATAAGCTTGAACGTCTAGTTTGTTTTGACAACCTGGCCTCGTCTATCGGGCCCCAAACAACCAGTAAACCGCAGACTAGTACGCTTACTGTTCCCGCTGCTTCAGCAACAGTCACAGCAACGAAAATCGATCCTAGTGAAGATTTTGGCCGTGTTTATAAAACAGAAGAGACAATTGAAAAGGTTCAGCTACAAGTAAAATCTGTAACTAAAGATCCTAGAGGGATACTTAAAATATCTTTTACTAACGGACAGGTCTGGAAACAAACAGATACTACAAGGTTTAAGCTAAAAGACGATCAAATCGTCTATATCGAAAAAGCTGCTCTTGGTTCTTTTATCCTTGGTACCGATGGGCGTAATAGCACGATAAGAGTGAAGCGTTTAAAGTAATGCCGCAATATATGGATATAGCTGTCAATCTTATTGGCAGCTCTCTAGAAAAAGATATACAGCGTGTTGTTGACGATGCCAAACAACATGACGTTACTTCTATGGTTGTTATTGGAAGCCACTTAGAAGAAAGCCAGCACGCAATGACCCTTTGCCAGCAATTCCCTGAACAGCTGTTTAGCACCGCTGGTGTTCACCCACACCATGCCAGCGAGTGGAACTTAGATAGCGTAAACGCTATTAGACAACTTGCCACTGCACCTTGCGTTGTGGCCATTGGTGAATGTGGATTAGACTATAACCGAGATTTCTCACCACGAGACATTCAACGCCAAGTATTTGCAGATCAATTAGCGTTAGCTGTTGAGCTCAATATGCCAGTACTAATGCATGAACGTGATGCTCATGCAGACTTTTTAGCAATTTTAAAAGAGTACCGTCCACAATTACCTGCAGCACTATTACATTGTTTTACCGGCAATAAGGCTTCTTTAGAAGCATATATTGAACAAGATCTATATCTTGGGGTAACAGGTTGGGTATGTGATGAACGTCGTGGCCAAGAGCTGGCATCAATAGTACCTCTTATTCCAAATGAGCGTATTTTAATAGAAACCGACAGCCCTTATCTCATCCCAAGAAGTATGCGACCTAAACCAAAATCCAGTAAAAATGAACCTAAATATCTACCCTACATTGCACAATACATTGCAGATCTTAAACAGCAGCCACTGGAGCTTTTTGCTGGTCAAACCTATTTTAATAGTCGCACTTTTTTTGGTTTAGATAATTAATGGCCTTTAGCTTTCATCGCTTATTGCTGGTATTTACTTTTATTTTTTCTAGTTTTACTAGTGCAAATGAGCAGTTTATCATCACCGAAGAAATGTCTGGTGAAGTCCAACTAACATCTATACTTTATAGTACAAAACAGCCCATTGACGCCGACTTAGTCACCATAGCAACCGCAAATATTGACTGGCAACCTTATATTGAAACGCAAAGTAGCAGTATAAGTAAAAGGACATATTGGATTAAGTTCAACATAGCGCAAACGGCAAAACAGCCTAGACAGCAAATTTTATCACTAGCTAACCCTCACCTAGATTTTATAGAGTTATATCACGTAAAAAACGCCGAAAAAGTCGAGTCTTTACGCTTGGGGGATCTACTACCTTTTACGGAAAGGGCTATTGTCAGTGCTAATTTTCTATACTCTTTTACAAGTAACCAAGGTGATGAGCATCACTTTTATTTAAAAATAGAGAACTCAGGTGCAGCTAATATTCCTCTTAGCTTATGGTCAAGTGATGCCTATTATCAAAACGCAGAGCAACAATCAGTTTTTTATGGTTTTCAATTAGGGATCTTAGCTGCTATTGGCCTTTTTAGCCTCTTTATTGCGATAACTTCGCACTCTTATAGTTACAGTTACTTTTCTGCCTATGTATTATCTATCACGCTTTTTGTCGCTACACTTCACGGACTCGCATTTAGGTTTATCTGGCCAAGTTTTCCTATTGTTCAGCAGTACGCTTTACCCGCACTATTAAGTTTATCAATGATGTTCGCTTTTTTATTCTCAGAAAAAGTGATGCTATTTAAATATCATAATCAGATGATGCTTCGGCTGTGTCGTATTTGTGCAGCATTATCAGCACTAATTCTTATCATCGGCCTATTCCTAAGCTACACAGCAGCGCTAAGAATCACAATTTATGCAGTGATGATAGCGAGTATCATGCTGATGTATATGTCTGCAACTCAAGCTTTAAAAGGTTTTAAGCTAGCAAAACTATTTGCTTTAGGCTGGGTAGGCATGATGCTAGGTGCGCTGTTATCTGGAGCACTTTACTTAGACTTAATAGAGTGGGATATGCATGCAAAAACTCCTTTCCTGTTAGGCCTTAGTGTTGAAGTACTATTTATGGCTGCACTATTAGCGATACGCTATAACGATGAACGTTTGGCTAAACTAAAAATACAGCAGGAAGCTTTGGAACAAGCGAAAAAGGCAAAAGAGCATAAAGATAAAGCGCTACGTCTTGAAGCTCGTAGCAGCGAACAACTTAGCCAAAAGGTTCAAGAGCGAACTTTAGAGCTCGAGGTTGCATTACGCGAACTTAATGATGCAAACCAAAAGCTAACCGAACAAGCAAAAATAGATAGCTTAACCGGAGTTAAAAATAGAAGCTCATTCGATAAGCGCATAATTGCAGAAGGAAGAATAAGTCGTAGACAGCAAACTCCAATGGCAGTACTAATGCTAGACTTGGACCATTTTAAATCGATCAACGATTCATTTGGGCACCTTGCCGGCGACCAAGCATTACGTATTGTAGCTAAAATGTTAAAGCAAAACTTAAAGCGGCCAACTGATCTAGTATCACGTTTTGGTGGTGAGGAGTTTGCTATTATATTACCCAACACTGATCAAGTTGGTGCTCAGCAAGTCGCAGAGACTATAAGAAAAGCAATTAGTGAACAACCTATAGTCTGGGGTGAAGAAAGCTTTCCGCTAACAGTAAGTATCGGTGTGAATAGCGAGATTATCACTTCAGAAGAGCATACAACCTTGCTTTTAGAACAAGCTGATAAAGCACTTTATCAAGCCAAAAATGAAGGGCGTAATCGTACTAAACTATACAGCCCAATATAAAATTAATATCACCATCGTCTGGAGCCAAATGTGAATATTATTACTAGTGCCTACCCACAACGTAGAATGCGCCGCATGCGTAAACATGAATTTAGTCGTCGTCTAATGGCTGAAAACCAGCTAACCGTAAACGACTTGATCTACCCAATGTTTGTTCTTGAAGGCAATAACCGTACAGAGCAAGTGGCATCAATGCCTGGTGTAGAACGTTTATCAATCGATCTTCTACTAAAAGAAGCAGAAGAGCTAGTTGAGCTTGGTATTCCTTTAATTGCACTATTCCCAGTAACTCCAGCTGAGAAGAAAACCTTGATGGCCGAGGAAGCATACAATGCGGATGCATTAGCACAACGTGCTGTTCGCGCATTGAAAGAAGCATTCCCTCAGCTAGGCGTCATGACGGACGTAGCACTTGACCCATTCACGACTCATGGCCAAGACGGTATCATCGATGAAACTGGCTACATCATGAATGACATCACGACAGAGATCCTTGTTAAGCAGGCTCTTTCACACGCTGAAGCTGGAGCTGATATTGTTGCTCCATCAGATATGATGGATGGTCGTATTGGTGCTATTCGTAAGGCACTTGAAGAAGCAGGTCATGTGAATACACAGATCATGGCTTATTCAGCTAAATACTCTTCAAACTACTACGGCCCATTCCGTGATGCTGTTGGCTCTGCAGGCAATCTAAAAGGTGGCAACAAGCATAGCTACCAAATGGATCCAGCAAATAGCGATGAAGCACTACATGAAGTTGCTTTAGATATCCAAGAGGGCGCTGACATGGTCATGGTTAAACCTGGCATGCCTTACCTAGATATCGTTCATCGCGTTAAAACTGAACTTGCAGTACCAACTTTTGCATACCAAGTAAGTGGCGAATACGCAATGCATATGGCAGCGATTCAAAATGGTTGGTTAGCAGAAAAAGCTATCGTTATGGAGTCATTGCTTTGCTTTAAGCGTGCAGGCGCAGATGGTATTTTAACTTACTTTGCTAAACGTGCTGCTCAATGGCTAAAAGAAGACAAATAAGTTTTTCTTGCACCATATAGACACGAAATAGCCGGAGAACTTCTCTGGCTTTTTTATATCTAGTCGTCAATATTAAACTCTAAGGACTAACTAGGAGCGATAGAAAGCTCTGTAGCAAAGCAATTCACAACACTTCAAACATCCTAACGCTAAGATATAAAGCGTATAAAAGTGAGCTGTAAGGCACTCTTGTTCTCAACATAAGTAACTTTCTATTTTGTTTTATTCCTTTTCCCCCTAAAAGCCATAAGCATCTATGGGTTAGAACATTCTCCTCTCGAATCATACCCCATTACCAATACTGTCTCTTGAGCTGCATAACAAGTGACAAGAACCATTGGTAATGATAGCGCGCACTCAAGCTCTAGTTTCGTTCGGGATAGATACTCAGCTATAGCTGTACAACATGTCTCCTATTTAACGCCTGAAAATGACTATAGGTTCGTGCAGCAAACACCTGGGGCGAAGTGAGGTGCTTTGAATACGAAGCCTTGAACGCGGATTAACTTGTTACAAGCAGGGGGCAAGGCACAGGGATGCACTTTCTGGCCAAGTTCAGCAGCGGCTCGACCGCGAAGTGTCGAGATTAGAGGAACATTAAGCCCTTAAAATAGAAATATTGGCTCTTGTTTGAACATGGAAAAAGCTGAAACAGGTCGAAATAGTTGAGGCACTCAATAAATTGCAGCCGTAAGAAAGCCCGCTACAAGGTAGCGGGCTTTCTTGCTTCTCTTTCCAGAATCCTGTTTTGTCTTCACTTTTACAAAAGTGAAATAAAAGTGGCGCTTGGAAATGACCTACTCTTTATTATCCCCAAAGGGGACACATAGGGGTGAAAGTTGGGCGCTTTGAATACACAGTATTCAGCCTGACTTGAACGGGGAGAAGCTTGTCTTCGAAGCCGGGGGCCCCGCTCAGCGGCGGGTTGACGTAGAGGGTAGGCATTTATGCCTACTTTAAGTGAAGCTGCCACCTTAACGGGTAGCTGTATTCAGATAAGATAGCGTTCAATATTTTACAAACGCCCAAACGCAAAAAAGCCACCTTAATAAGGTGGCTTCTTCACTTAATTTAAAGCCTGGAAATGACCTACTCTCACATGGGGAGACCCCACACTACCATCGGCGATATTGCGTTTCACTTCTGAGTTCGGAATGGATTCAGGTGGTGCCACAACTCTATGGTTTCCAGACAAATTCGGTAAATTTAGAAAGCTGTTACTCGCTATCGCAAGTAATCGAAATTAAGTTTTGAGTTCACACTACATTAAGTGCTTCATTCTAATTTTGTCTTTAGAAACATTAGTCTCTCATACAAAACCCATCAGGGTTGTATGGTTAAGCCTCACGAGTCATTAGTACAAGTTAGCTCAACGCCTCACAACGCTTACACACCTTGCCTATCAACGTCCTAGTCTCGAACGGCTCTTTAGAGGA